>JAJXYF010000035.1 GCA_021780755.1 Deltaproteobacteria bacterium
GCAACGTGCGCGAGCGCAGCCTGTCCCTCAGTTCTCTGCGCTCGCTCGCCGTCAATCGAAACTCCCCTTCACGCATGCCTCATGATACATGAATGCGATACCAATGTCACTGTTACAAGCCACTAGTACCCGCTGCGGCCAAGGAGTTGTCAATCCTCGCTATTGAGCGGTACCCGGAATATGAAACGGCCTTCACGCAGATGCTGCGAGGAGAACCGGTGCCGTGGTCTTCCTTTGCCCGGATCGTGACCTCTCATCTGTTCGGCCACGAGACGAACGATCTTCTGGTCTCGACGGACATCGGCATCTGTATAACTAACCACTTCAATTCCTTCAAAGCTGCTTTTGACAGCGCGGAAGCTTGGGCCACAATCCAAGAACTAATTCCTTAAGCTAATGCTCTACTTCGCATACGGTTCGAATATGGACTGGAAACAGATGCGTGAACGGTGCCCTAGTGCGAGATTCGTTTGCATCGCAAAACTGGAAGACCACCAACTGACTTTCCCGCGAAAGTCCAAACGTCGAGGATGTGGAGTCGCAAGTGTAAAGCCAGCAAAGATGGAGTCCGTGTGGGGCATTGTGGTCCAAATCGAAGAACTAGAACTCGGTCTGCTCGACTCTCACGAGGACTATAACCCCAATGTCGCTCCTAGTGGCAACTCGTACATTCGCAAAGAATTGCGCGTTTTACGCGATGGCAACGGGCAAACGCCATTAACAGTATGTACCTACGTTGGGAATCCGCAGTCAGCTACTTACAAACCCAATAAGGAGTACAAAGATCAAATTGTCAAAGGAGCAATCTTCTGGCATCTCCCGGAAGACTACATCCGCCAACTCGAAATCATCGAGACATCGAATTGATCCCGAGAGATTTAGGCGCGTAGGAGAAATCAATGTCTCGATGGCAGGGCGGAGCCGCGCCACCGTACGCGGCTCCGCTCATTTTCAGGCCGGCTTGAATTTCACCAGCGTATGTTCCGGCGTCACGTCGTCGAAATGTACCGTCACCGGCATCCCAATCTTCAACTGTTCCTGCGCGGCGATCAGGTTCGTCGTCAGCCGCGGCCCCTCGTCCAGCTCCACGATCGCCAGCACGTACGGAGCGTCCGCGAACGAACGCGTCGAGGCCCGCCGCACGATCGTGTAGCTGTAGAGCTTGCCGCGCCCGCTCACCCGTTCCCACTTCAGATTGTCCGACATGCAGTGGGGACAGCGCGGCCGCGGATAGTAGATGTACCCGCCGCAACCGCCGCAATGCTGTAGCTGCAACTCATGACGCCGCGCCGCCTCCCAGTACGGACGACTCGTCGGCGACGGTTTCGGTAGTGGCTTGATATAATCGCTCATGACCGCCTCTCAAATATCAGGCTGACCTGTTCGCTCATGATGCCGCCGTTGCCGTTCACGTAAGCGAGCGCGGCGTCCTTCACTTGCCGCCCCTCGCCGCGGCCCATCAATTGCCGTATCCCTTCCACCACATGGCTCATGCCGCCGCCGAGGCCGGGCTGCCCAAACGACAACTGCCCGCCATGCGTGTTGCACGGAAAGTCGCCTGCGTATGAAAGGTCGTGCTCCGCCGCAAACGGCCCGCCCTGCCCCTTTTTGCAAAAGCCCGCGTCCTCCAACGTCACCAGCACGGTTATCGTGTAGCAATCGTACGGGCACACCAGGTCGACGTCCGTGCGCTCGACCCCCGCCATCTTGAACGCGGTATCGGCCGCCGGCTTGATCGGCGACTCGGTCAGCGACGGCGCGTAAGTGATCGACGAATGGTTCGAATACTCGCCTGCCCCGAGTAGCCAGACTGGCGTATTTTTCGTCCGCTTGGCTACTTCCGGCGACGCGATTATAACCGCCGACCCGCCGCTGCACGGACTCACGATCTCAAACAGATGCAGCGGATCGACGATCATCCGCGAATTCAGCACGTCGTCGATCGTCAGCGCCTTGTCGCCGAACGCCGCCAGCGGATTCTTCAGCGCGTTCTTGCGCTGATCGACCGCCACCTTCGCCATCTGCCGCGCCGTCGTGCCGTATTCATACATATGGCGATGCGCGATCATGGCGTAGCCGCAGTTCGCCCCGATATTCCCGTAGGGCGCCTCGAACTCGCGCTGCACCGAGATTACCGGCACTTTCTGATCGCCCATCCGGTTCAGATCAGCGACGATGCAGAGCACCGCCGAGCACATCCCGGCCTGGATCGCCGCCGCCGCCCGCCAGATCATCCCGGCCGGACTCGCCCCGCCGATATCGACCACATTCAGCATGCGCGGATTGATCCCGAGCACTTCGGCCGCGCTCGCCGGATAGATAAACCCGGGGTCCGCCGTCGGCATGCCGACCAAAAATCCATCGATATCGCGCTTCGACAATCCGGCGTCCGCAATCGCCTCGGCGGCCAGTCGCGCCATCAGGCTAAGCGGCGTCGCGTCCGGTGGCGGTTCCTTCCAGGGTTTTAGTTCGGCGATTCCAACCGCCGCGGCCTGATTCTTTAGACTCATGGCAAACACGCACTCCTGCTTGAGGATTTGAAATTTGGAGTAGCACAAAATTCCGCGCGCCGGTTAACGCCGGCCGACTTCTCGCGCCGCCCCGCACCCCGGCTGACAGGCGCCCCCGCTTGGTGTACTTTGTGGGGCTTCAAGGAGAGCATTCATCGATGGCCTTTATTCTCTGCGACGACCACAATCTTTCCGTCGAAGCGGACGGGATGGATCCTGCTACCGCCCGCAAACACATGCTGAGCGAGCCCAAGCCGGACCCCACACTGATCGAACTGGAAGTTATCGAGTTCGGCAAAATCCATCGCGATTGCAACATCCGTGTACTTGCCGACTAACTCCGCGCCGGTCGCAGCGCACGCGCACGCATCGCACGATCGTTTCGGCTTCGTCACGGTCGTTCACAGTCACTCACGCAGGAAGCCGACCGCCAGATCAATTTGACTAACTCGTTGTCGCCGTCCGCTATCCCATTTGCGGTATCGTATTGACCAGCCCGCCATGTGGCCGTTAGTATTCGCGGGCGGGGTGGAGCAGTCTGGTAGCTCGCCGGGCTCATAACCCGGAGGTCAGAGGTTCAAATCCTCTCCCCGCAACCAATAAACATTTCGCTTCCCTCACGTCCGCGAGATTTTTTTTCGACCGTCCCAACGGCCCGGCCTTGCGTGATGACGGTCTCGCGCGGTCATCGCGCCTGATTCACTGGTCGAGGGAACCGGCGCGACTGGGATCCCTGCTCGCGCATCGCGAACGTCAATCATAACGACGCAGCCCGCACGTCCTTGCCGATCATCGAGAGCGTCGCCCAACGGCGCCATGTAATGCCGTGAGACCTTGTGAGCTGTCAGTGTGACCGAAAAATATGAGTTTTGTGTTCCTGAGCAATCCTCCCATATCTCTTTCATGTCACTTTTTTTGGCGATTATGCGTCGCTGGAGTATCGAAGGACTGGTA
Source organism: Deltaproteobacteria bacterium (assembly GCA_021780755.1). GTDB lineage: Bacteria > Desulfobacterota > Binatia > Binatales > Binataceae > JADMIL01. Next base: position 3,465 of record JAJXYF010000035.1, read on the forward strand.
TTTGGTGACAGGAATTTATTAAAGTAAAATTGTGGATGATAAACATTCTAAGAAAAACGGTGCAGGGCCTACTCCGCCGAAGGTTCTGACAGTCCGCGAACTCTCGGAATATCTGCGCGTGCATCCGACCACCGTGTACCGACTCTTGCGTGCGAAGCAGTTGCCAGGGTTTCGCGTCGGTTCGGAATGGCGCTTCAGCATCGACATGATCGATCGCTGGCGTTCCGAGGAAGAGCAGGCCTCCGTGAGCGCCCGTCGGCGTCGCAAGCGCTCCGCTTAGAGGCCGTAAGCCTGGGTTCGCGGGTCGCCCGGATGCCTTGCTCCCGATAGGCCTGATCGGTCATTAGCCGACCGGCGTCGTGGAGTTATGCCCAAATCGTCATCGCGAACAATTGATCGCGATGCGACCGTCGAACCGTCAACCCACAATTCCGCCCAACCTCTATCTTATTCATCCCAAAGTTACCCATCACGACCCTTCGGACGCTCACTGTATAGTTGCACCACGCGACTTCGCATGGTGCAATGCGTCTCGGCGGTGATTCCGGCCGCTCTAACTTTGCGCTGACGAACAACGCTCCGATGACCACGCTGTCCGTGTTGCGATGGGACACTGTGGCTCCGGATGTCAAAGATCACTCGGGTTGCGGCATCGAGGGTGTGTGATAGAAGTTGACCGCGAAATGACGGACTCCGCCGATGGCGAACGTTTCAGACTGCTCTATGAGCTCGGCTGCGCCTTCGTGGCCAAAACCGACCTCGCCGAGCTGGTCCCCTTTGTAATCGCCAAGTGCCGCGAGGCACTCAACGCCGAGAGCGCGTCGGTCCTCCTGCTCGACCGCGAACGCAACGAATTTTATTTTCCCTATGTCTCCGACGAAAACGCCAAAGTTGCCGGCGTCCTCGCCCAGTTGCGCGTGCCCGCCGACCGCGGCATCGCGGGCGCCGCCCTCATTAGCGGCAAACCGCTCATCGTCGCCGACGCCCAAAACGACCCGCGCTTCTATCGCAACGTTGACACCGAGACCGGTGCCGTGACTCGCAATATAATCGCCGTCCCTCTGACCTCCGGCCGCGGCATCATCGGCGTGCTCGAAGTCCTCAACCGCCGCGGCGGCCTGTCCTTCGACCCCGACGACGTCGCTCTGCTTGAGGCGGTCTCCGGCAGCGTCACCATCGCGATCGAAAACGCGCGCCTCTACGAACAGTTGCGCTCCTCCGAAGCCACCCTCCTCACCCAGGTCAGCGTCTTGCGCCGCGACCTCGCCCGTGACCGCCGCTTCGCCGAAATTGTCGGCAGCGGTCCCGAGATGGAAGACGTCTTCCATCTGATGGAAAGCGCGTCGGCCTCCTTTATCACCGTCCTGATCGAAGGCGAGACCGGCACCGGTAAGGAGTTGGTTGCGCGCGGCATCCATCGCGCCAGCGCGCGCGGCGAAGGCCCTTTCGTCGCGGTGAATTGCGCCGCCCTGCCCGAGACCCTCCTCGAAAGTGAACTCTTCGGCCATCGCCGCGGCTCCTTCACCGGCGCGTTGCGCGATAGTCCGGGGGTCTTTCGCGCCGCCGCCGGCGGCGTCGTCTTCCTCGACGAGGTTGCCGAGATGCCCCCCCGGATGCAGGCCAAATTGCTCCGCGTCCTCGAACAGGAAGAGGTCATTCCGGTTGGCGACAGCTTCCCCGTCAAAGTTGACGTCCGCATCCTCTCGGCGACCAATCGCGACCTGAAGCAGGAGGTCGAGCGCGGCGCCTTCCGCGAAGACCTCTACTACCGCCTATCCGCCTTTCCGATTCGCGTGCCGCCCTTGCGCGACCGCCGCGAAGATATCGCCCTGCTGGCCAGCCGCTTTGTCGCCAATGCCGCCGACCGCCATCAAAAGCGGATCGCGGGTATCGACCCCTCCGCCATCGACTTGCTGATGAAATTCGATTGGCCCGGCAACGTCCGTCAGTTGCGTAACGAGATCGACCGCGCCGTCGCCCTCGCCCACGAGGGCGACACCATCGGACCGTATCACCTCTCACCGACGCTGCGCGGCGCCCCCGCGCGCTCGCCGATCACGCGCCCGTCCTCCAACGCGCGCGCGCTGGCGGCCCCCTCCGATACCGACGCCGCCAACTTTTCCGCTAACGCCGCCGCAACGATCCAGCCCCTGCGCGAGGCGCGCTCCGAGTTCGAAGCGAAATATATCTCTGAAGCCCTGCGTCGCAACGGCTTCAACGTCTCGCGCACCGCCGAGGCGCTGAGCATTTCCCGTCCGGCGCTGCAGGAAAAGATGAAGACCTACCACCTGCGCTAAGCTGGCGTGGCGCCTTCAGCGTCAACCAAACTTGACAGTGCGTCGGGCGGCGCCATTTTTCTGGCACTCCACGGCTTTTGTTTTCTCAGTAAATTCAAATGCTTAGCTCCACGGCATGACCGAAGCCGCCTCGGCACCGCAATTGCTTTCTATCCTTCCGGAACAATTGGGGGAACAATTGTCATGCGTACAAAGCAATTCCAGGCTCGAAGACCCACGCACGCGATGGGTGCATGCCGTCGCGTCGGCTCTCGCTACGGCGACGATATCGGCGTGGCGATGTTGAAAATCGCCCGCGTTCGCTATGAAATCTTCCGCACGCGCTTCGGCCGCGACCCCGGCCCCGACGATCCGCTTTTCTTCGACTCGATGCGTGATCAGCCGGTCGTCGCCGGCGAAGCCGAAATGTGGTCGCAGGTGATGGACGCGGCAGTCGCCACCCGTAGCGATTACCTTTCGGTCATGAAATTCCTTGGCCTCGGCTGACCCGCCCCCTGCGGCAGCCGGCCCGCGGAGATGGGCGCCCCGACGCGCGAATCGTGATCGGCCTAGGCGCGTCTAGGCGACCGCGTCGCATAGCTCGAGAAATCTCCTCCGATTGACGCCCCGACCTGGGGCGCCCGGCCACAAGAGGGGGACCGCGTCGTCTGGGGACCTGTTTCAGGTGCCCTCTCGACGCGGCAATTATTTCCGCGCATTCAACTTTCGAGGCACGGCCAAACTCGACGTTGATCTTGTTGTCCTCTCCGCCTTGTCACTCGCCGCCATGATCGCCTATGTAATGGGCTCACACTGGAGGTACCATTCAATGGCGGGAATACTTGACGGCAAGGTCGCGATCATCACTGGCGCCGCATCCGGAATCGGCCGCGCCACTTCACAGATTTTCGCGCGCGAGGGCGCCAAACTCGTCCTCGCCGACGTCCAGGAAGAGGGCGGTAATCAAACCGTAAAGCTCGTCAAGGACGCCGGCGCCAGCGCCATCTTCGTCAAGGTCGACGTCTCCAAATGGACCGACGTCGCGGCGATGGTTGCGGCGGCGGTCGCCACCTACGGACGCCTCGATTGTGCCTTCAACAACGCCGGCATCGACGGCAAGGGCGGCCGTATCCACGAATGTACCGAGGAGAACTGGGCGCGTGTGATGTCGATCAATCTGACCGGCGTATGGCTTTGTATGAAGGCGGAGATCGATCAGATGCTCAAGCAGGGGCACGGCGGCGCCATCGTCAATACCTCCTCCGACGCGGGCCTGATCGGTGTCAGCGGACTGCCCGCCTATGTCGCCGCCAAGCACGGCGTCGCGGGTCTCACCAAGGCCGCCGCCATCGAATACGGCCGGCACAAGATTCGCGTCAACGCGGTCTGCCCCGGCCCCATTCGCACTCCGATGCTCGGTAAACTCCTGAACGCGAAGCCCGGCAACGAAGAGAAAATGGCGCGCTCGGAACCGCTCAAGCGGATCGGCGAACCCTCTGAAATCGGCGAGGCGGTCGCCTGGCTATGTTCCGATCGGGCCTCCTATGTGCATGGTTTGCCGATGCCCGTGGATGGCGGCTACATGGCCCAGTGATTTTCGGTGATTCCGACGACTTCAATCAGATGGGAAGTCTGAAACCTTCGTGAGGTTTCAGACTTCCCGAAAAGCTACAGTTCCCCGCTCCACAACAACCAGCGACTCCGCTATCCGAGCAGGTTGCGCGCGACGACTTCGCGATGGACCGGGGCGTTGCCCAGGTTCGCCTCTCCCGCCAGCGCACGCCGATGGTACAGATGCATGTCGTGCTCCCAGGTAAACCCGATTCCGCCGTGTACCTGGATCGCCTCCGACGTCACGTTCTTAGCCATGTCCGACGCGTAAGCCTTCGCCATCGGCACCGCCGTCACCGATTCCGCCACCCGCTCGTCCACCGTCCAGCACGCGTAGTAGGTCAGCGACCGCGCATTCTCGACCGACACCATCATATCAACACACTTATGCTTGACCGCCTGAAACGATCCGATCGGCTTGCCGAACTGCACCCGCGTCTTAGCGTATTCGACCGCGATATCGAGCGCCTTCTGCGCCGTACCGACCATCTCAGTCGAAAGCACGGCGGTGGCGACTTCGAGCGTGCGCCGCAGCACCGGCCATCCGGCGCCCGCCTTGCCGATCACTTCGCTGGCCGCCACGTTGTCGAACTTCACATGGCACATCCGCCGCGTCATATCGACGGTTTTCAGTTGCGTTACCGTCACACCTTTTTCGTTGGCCGGTACGCATAGCAGGGTGATTCCGTCTTCGCCCAAGCCCTTGCCGGTACGCGCGGCGACCACGATCGCATCGGCCACATGAGCGTCCGGGACGAAAAACTTTTCGCCATTCAGTGCGTAGCCGGAGCCTTTTTTCGTCGCCTGCAGCTCGATTCCGCCCGCGTCCCAGCGGCCCGCCGCCTCGGCCACGGCGACCGTCGCGATAAACTTGCCCGCCGCGATCTTGGTCAGGATTTCTTTTTTTTGCGCGTCCGATCCGCCTTCGCTAAATACCGGCCCGCCCAGCGCGACCGTGGTGAATAGCGGCCCCGGCACGAGTGCCTTGCCCGCCTCCTCCGCGATTACCGTGAGATCCAGGAAGGTGCCGCCCTGCCCGCCGAACTCCTCCGCGATAAAAAGCCCCGGCCATCCCAGCCCGACCAGCTTGTCCCAGAACGCCGCGTCATGCGCCGTCTCGTGCGCCATCATTTGACGGACAAATTTGGTCGAACAATTGTCCAGCAGGAAACGCTTAGCGGAATCCCGCAACATCTCTTGTTCTTCTGAAAAACCGAAGTCCAACTTCTCGTCCTCCGTGGCCCGGTTCACGTCCGATAATTCGGATCGTTCCGGCTGGGATTCAGTCAAATTTTAGCTTGTTCTCAGCTACCATTATCCGTCCCGACGCTGCAAGCGCGCACCCTCCCGCGGCGCTCGTCAAATCCTCCGCTCAGGCCCGGCGCCGCCCGCCCTTTGATGCCCTTCGCGCGTTGCGCCTTCTCGCGGACGCCGCCTGGTGGCTGCCGGTTGGTTTCGATATTTGAACCGAGACCAACTTTGATCCAGCCCGACATGGCCGTTCCCACTCGCTCCTGACCACGAACCTGCGCCAATATAGTCGCCGACAACGATCGGAACCGACCCGGGGGCACACCGCCGATGGCATCAAACGCAATCGCCGAAACCAACGACCACAAAGCCGCCGTTCGCGAGGAGTTCACCCGCCAGGCCCAGGCCTACGCCAGCGCCGCCGTCATCACCGACGCCGATCGGCTAGCGCGCCTGGTCCACGCCATCGATCCCGCACCCACCGACCGCGCGCTCGAAATTGCGACCGGCCCGGGCTACGTTGCGATGGCGCTGGCGGAGCGATGCCGCGAAGTGATCGGCCTCGATCTCACCGCCGCACCCATCGCGATCGCCCAGCGCACCAGCCGCGAACGCGGCCTCAACAACGTCCGCTTCGAACTCGGCGAAGCCGACCATCTCTCGTACGGCGATGGCGAATTTGACGTGGTCGTATGCCGCTTCGCCTTTCATCATTTCCTCAACCCCGGCGCGATCCTCGCGGAGATGTGCCGCGTATGCCGCCCCGGCGGCACCGTCGCCGTCGAAGACCTCTATGCCAGCGAAAATCCCACGCGCGCCGCGCGCTGTAACCGCCTCGAACAACTGCGCGACACTTCGCATACCCGCGCGCTCGCGCTCAGCGAACTCATCGCGATAATGGGACTGGCCGGCCTCGAGGTTGAACGCGTCCACTCCGATCGCCTCACCACCAATCTCGAGGGATGGCTCACGAGCGCCCAGACTTCTACCGACCGCGCCGCCGAAGTGCGCCGCAGGTTTGACGAGGATCTGCGCGCGGATGCGTCCGGGATGGCCCCGTTCATGCGCGATGGTGCGATTCGCTTCATCCAGCGCACCGCCGCCATCATCTGCCGCAAAATGCAGCGGGGTGAGTGAGGGAAGGACTGGCACAGCGCTCCCCAGCGCTTGGCAAGTGGGCAAAATGACGCGTGGTTATGCGATCAGCGGACCACCATGAGGTAAATCGCCATCGCGAGGCCGATCGCCGCCAGAAAGATTGCGACCGTGACGGCGAGGACCGACGGGCCACCGGGTTGATAGTTACCGCTGTTTAATTGCCGGGTCAGGTGGACGTGATGGATAGCCGAAGCAATGTTGACGGTTACCCCAGCGAGGACCAACCCTACCCCGACCGCAATTGAAAACCCGGTCGAGGCGACGTTCTGGCCTCGATCGTGCTCGACGAATTCACGGAGAAAGAGGCCGAACCGAGCAACCACGAAGCCGAACCCCATCAGCGCGAGCCCTGTACGGATCCACGCGAGGTAGGTTCGTTCGGCGGCAAGATAGACGCCCGGATCGTTGCGCGGGTCGGCGGCCATCGCAGCTCACACCGGACGGTCGGAAATCAGCGCCAGCACGCCGCAATATTGCAGCAGCCCGGTGCGATCGCCCAGCGGGCCGATCTCACAACCGGTGAAGAAGCCAGCGACCGGCAGTTGGCCGAAGCACTGGCCGATATAGGCTGAATCGTGATCGGGGATGCCGTAAAGTCCAGACCCGCGCGAGACGCAATCGAAATAGAGTCCGAACGCCGGCGATCCGGCGACTCGATCGGCCATCGCCGCCAGGGTCGCCTTCAATTCCGATCGCGAACGCTCGCCGTCGCGCAGCACGAACCCGATCCGATCTCCGAGCTTGGGCCGATGAGCGACCGCGATCGCGCCATGCTCCGGACTCGCGCCGGTGATATTGCGCACGAAAAAATCTCCGCGTCCGATCCGCTCGGCGCCCGGCGTCAGCGGCACTCCGATAAAGACAAACGCGAGCGCGCGAGAGAGATCGTCCGCCAGCGGTCCCGCCGCCTCCGCGAACACGTCCCACGCGCGACGCCCGTCCAGCTCCAGAATTATATTGTCGCGCACCGCGCTCACCCGACAGGTCGGGCCGAGCGGCGCGCACGCGTTGGCGGCGCCCAGGTTGATCGCGAAATCGCCCGCCAGGAGCATCCCCGCCACCGCGTTGGAACTAACGACGTCACCGCAGAATTGAAAGGTCTCGCCGACTGAGCCGTCCTCGGTCGCGCCACCGCCCACCACCGTCACGCCCGGCAGCTCGCGCGCGAGCGTCGCCAGCAGCGGCTCGGGGTCGAGGTTATAGGTGTCGGGGAACAGGCAAAGCAGGTTGTTCGCGCCAAGGTGCGGACGCACCGCCGCGGCGATCGTTTCCGCCACTTCGCGCGATCGTCCGCGTAATTGCGGCACGAAGAGCCGCGTCGCGGCGAGCGCGCCGCCGCCGACTACCATCACCGCGAGCGACGGGCCCGACTCGAACTCACGTCCGCCCGCGATCACGCCGATGCTGCCGCAGCCCGCGACCTCACGCGTCCCGGCCACCTCGGCCACGGTGCGCACGATCATCGGATACGCGCCGCCGTACGCGCTGCTCGCGAATATCAGCGCACAGTCCGCCGTGCGCAAGCCCGCCTGCTTGAGCGCCGCCGCGGTCGCCTCGGCCGCCGCGTTGCGCGGATTCGCCACGGTCGAATAGCCGGTCCCCGCCCTTATCATCGTCGATTCTCCCGCGTTCGATCTTACTGGCGCGTGCCCATCAATCGCAGCAACGTGACCATCCGCCGCACCGCCGCGCCGAGCTGCTTGACCGACACCCGCTCGTTCAGCCCGTGCACCCCGCGCTCCTCGGCCGGAGTCGCCTCGATCGGTATAAAGCCGTAGGCGTCGAGCCCCTTCTCGCGAAAATAATGGCTGTCGGTGAAGCCGGCGATCATCATCGGCACCACCACCTCATTTTCGGTCGCCGCCAGGTCGCCGATCGCCGTCATCAGGTCGGATTTGCGCGGCGAGGACTCCGCCGGAAAGTTCAGCAGCACATCGATTTTGATCGAGTCGTCGGCGATCACCTTGCGCAGGTTCGCGATGACCTTTTGCGGATTGTCGCCCGGCAGCAATCGCCCATCGATCTCCGCATACGCGCTCGCCGGAATAATATTGGTCTTCTGACTCCCCGCCAGCACCGTCGGCGTGAAGGTGTCGCGCACCAGCGCATTCTGCCGCGGCACCGTCACGAACTTCCTGGCGAAGTCGTCGTCGCGCAGCGCCGTCGCCAGGTTGGTAAACTCCGGCGGCCCGCCGTCGAGTTGGGCGATCGCACGGAAATAGTCGCGCACCGGGATCACCACGCGGATCGGCGCGCGATAGGCCGCCACCCGATCGAGCGCCGCGATCAACCGCGTCACCGCCGTGTTGTCCGGCGGCACCGCCGCGTGCCCCGCCTCGCCGGTCGCCGTCAGGCGCAGCCACAGCGGGGTCTTCTCGCTCAGCGACACCCCGTAATACTTGCGCCCGTTGGGACGGCTCAGGATCCCGCCGCCTTCGTTCAACAGGTATTGCGCGTCGCCGAAAACGTCGGCCTCGTGATCCACCATCCACCCAGCGCCGATCTTACCGCCTTCCTCCTCGTCGCCCGTGGCCAGAAAGATCACGTCGCGATTGAGCAGGATTCCCGCGCGCTTGATCGCCAGCATCGCCATCAGTTCGATCACGCCGGGGCCTTTGTCGTCGAGCGTGCCGCGCCCCCAAATTTCGCCGTCACGGATTTGCGCGGAAAACGGCGGCACCTGCCATTCCTTCGGATTCGCCGGCACCACGTCCATATGGCTCAGCAGCACCAGTGCCCGGGTATGGCGCCCCGTGCCGCGCAGCCGCGCCGCGACGATTCCGCGCCCCGGCGCCGGCTCCCAGACGGTCGCCGGGATCCCGTCGGCGAGGAATTTCTCCTTGAGCATTTTCGCCGCATCGAGTTCGTCGCCCGGCGGATTGGTAGTGTTGATCCGCACGTACTGCTGCAGCAGCGCCACCGCTTCCTGCGTCAGCTTATCGTAATTGATCGGCCTGGGTTCGGGCGCTTCCTCGATCAATGCGTGGTCCCTATGCTGCCGCGCTTCGGCCGCCATCGGACCTATGACCGCGATTCCGATCGCCAGCGCCGCAAAGATTCCCGCGCCCGCTGCGACGCGCGCGTTAGCGATAAATTTCGGCTTCATTGAGAGGAGGTGAAAATCCAAACCTTCACGAACGCTCATCGCTCCCCGTAATTGAATATATCGATTACGCTCTGGAGAAAATTCGCCGCCGGCGCCCCGTCGATCACGCGATGGTCGAAGGTCAAGCTCAACGTCAACATCGAGCGCCGCGCGATCTCGCCGCGATAGACCGCCGGCTTCTCGACGATTCGCCCAACGCCCAGAATTCCAGTCTCGCCGGTATTCAGAATCGGGGTGAACGCGTCGATGCCGAAATTGCCGAGATTCGTGATCGAAAACGTCCCGCCGCTCACGTCCTCGAGTTTGAGCTGTCCGGCGCGCGCGCGTTCCCCCAAATCCCTGGTCGCTGCCGCAATCTCGCGCAGCGACTTCCGATCCGCGTTCGCGATCACCGGCACGATCAACCCCTCGTCGAGCGCCACCGCCATCCCGACGTTCACCTCGGCCAGCAGCAATATCGCCTCCTCGGAAAGCCGGGAATTCATTCGCGGATGACGGCCCAGGGCGCGCGCCACCGCATGTATCAGCAGGTCGGTGTAGGTGAAATCGAACTCGCGCGTGAGGCGCGCGCGCAGTTCGGTGGCGGCCGTCACGTCGGCCTCAGTGGTAATTGTAAGCTGTGCCGTATCGCGAAGGCTTTGATGCATCCTGGCGGCGATCGTGCGGCGCATCCCGCGCATCGGGACGGTGCGAAGCTGCGGCTTCGCACCAGCCGCGGCGCCCGCGGTCGGCAATGGGGCGGCTGAGGCCGTCGCATCCCCATTGCCGACCGCAGGCGCGCCGCCACGCTTGGCGGCGCGCTCAATATCCTCGCGCGTGACGCGGCCACCGGGGCCGGTGCCCTTCACGCGCTCCAGATTCACGCCAAGCTCGGCGGCGCGCTTGCGCGCGACCGGGCTGACGGGGCGGCGTCCAGAGGACGCCGCCCCGTCAGCCCGGTCTACCTCCGCGGCATCCACCGCGGAGGTGGACCCCGTCTGCGCCGCGCGCGGCGCAGACGGGTCCACAAGAGTCCCCGCCGCTCCCGCGGCGGGGACTCTTGTGGAGCCACCGGAGGCCGGCGAGGACGCGGCCGCGATCGCGGCCGCGTCCTCGCCGGCCTCCGCGATCACTCCCACCGCACACCCGCATTCGACAATCGCGCCCTCGCCGTGGAACCACGCCGCCAGCGTCCCCGACGCCGGCGCCTCGACCACATAGAGCACCTTCTCGGTCTCGACTTCGTACAAAGGCTCGCCCACCGCCACCGCCTCGCCCGGCGCCTTGAAAAAGCGCTGGAGCGTACCCTCATGCATCGTCAGCCCGAACTTGGGCATCGTCAATTCAACAGCCATATTTCAAGATTCGCGGACGCGGTAATCCGAGGCGAAGTTCATGTATGCGATCGATGTGCGCGATCAGCGCCCGACTAGTTCGCGGATCGCGGCTTCGAGCCGCGCCTCGTTGGCCAGTGCCGCCTTCTCGAGCGGCGGGCTGAACGGTATCGGCACGTCGAGCGTCGTCACGCGCCTGACCGGACCGTCGAGAAAGTCGAAGCCTTTCTCACCGATCAGCGCCGCGATATCGGTCGCCGCGCCGCCGCGCAGGTGGCCTTCGTCGAACACCACCGCGCGATTGGTCTTCTCGACCGACGACAGGATGGTGTCCTCGTCGAGCGGAATCAGCGTGCGCGGATCGACCACTTCGACACTGATATTTTCCTTGGCGAGCCGGTCCGCGACCTTCAGCGCGCGCGGCACCATCGCGCCGATCGCGACCACCGTCACATGCTCGCCGACGCGCTTGACGGCGGCCTTGCCGAGCGGCACCAGATGCTCGCCCGCCGGGATTTCCTCGCGATGGCCTCCGAGCGCTCCATGCTCAAACACGATCACCGGATTGTCATCGCGAATCGCGCTTTTCAAGAGCCCCTTCATGTCGGACGGATTCGACGGCACCACCAGCTTCAGCCCCGCGACGCTCAGGAACTGCGCATAGACGGTCTCCGAATGTTGTGCGGCGGCGCCGCCCATCGCGCCATAGACGCAGCGAAACGTGATCGGCATCCGCGCCTGCCCGCCCGACATGTAGCGCAGCTTCGCCGCCTGATTGCACACCTGGTCGAACGCGCAATAGAAAAAACTCGCGAATTCCACTTCGCAGATCGGCCGCGTCCCCGCCATCGCGGCACCCACCGCCGCCCCAACGAAACCCGCCTCCGCGATCGGCGTATTGCGCACCCGCGTGGGCCCAAACTTGTCGATCAGCCCCTTGGTCGCCCCGAACGCGCTCAGCACGACGTCCTCGCCCATCACGAACGTGAGCGGATCGCGCGCCATCTCTTCGGCCAACGCCTGGTTAATCGCCTGGATATATGTCGTGACCGCCATCGTTCGATCCTCCGCCGCATGCGCGCAATCAATCCAATTGTTCAGGAACTCAAAACTTATAGTTTTCTGGAACCTCCAAGAGGTGTCAGTTTCCTGAAAACCATAAATTCTGAGTTCTTCATCAACTTCTTCACCTCTTCTTCCCACCCTCAGGTAAACACGTCCTCCGTGACTTCGGACGCATCGGGCAGCGGGCTTTCGCGGGCGAACTTGATCGCCGCTTCGAGTTCGACCTCGGTCTCCTGCTTGATCCGTTGTAGATCCGTGACGCTGATCTTGCCCGACTCGGCGGCGAACTTGTCGAAGCGAATCAGCGGGCATCGCGCCTTCCATTCGTTGACTTCCTGCTCCGTGCGATACGACGCCGCGCCGAGGAACGCCTGCTCGCCGACCACGTGCCCTTCCCATCGGTAGGTCTTGCATTCGAGCAGCGTCGGCCCCTCGCCGGCCCGCGCGCGTGCCACCGCCTCACTCGCATAGCGATAGACTTCGAGCACATCGTTGCCATCGACGATATGCCCCGGGATGTCGTAGGCCTTCGCGCGCACCGCGATATCCTTGACCGAGGTGACGGTCCGCATCGGCGTGAACTCGCCGAAGCCGTTGTTCTCGCACACGAAGACCACCGGCAGTTTCCACACCGCCGCGAGGTTGAGCGATTCATGGAAGGTGCCTTCGTTGGACGCGCCGTCGCCGAAGAAGCAGGCCGTCACGTCCTCGGTGCCCGCGATCACCGCCGCCAACGCCGACCCGGTCGCGATCGGCAGGCCCGCGCCGACGATCCCGTTGGCGCCGAGGATGCCGAGCGAAAAATCGACGATATGCATCGAGCCGCCTTTGCCCTTGCAGTAGCCCGTACGCTTGCCGAACAACTCCGCCATCATGCGGTCGAGCCGGCCGCCCTTCGCGATCAAATGGCTATGGCCGCGATGGGTTGACGTGATCCGATCGGTCTTGCGCAGCGCCGCGCATACTCCAGTGGCGCTCGCCTCCTCGCCGATCGAAACGTGCACGAAGCCGGGGATTTCGTTGGCGGTCGCCAGGTCGCGGACCTTGGTTTCGAACAGCCGAATCCGCGTCATCGATCGATACATGTCGAGCAGCAGGTCTTTGCCGAGATCCATCTCGATTCACCTCGCGCGGCGATGGCCGATGTGTCTGCGGCGTAATTTGCGCCCATCGCTATCCGATCGTCAAATGATTACGCCACCGTCATCGCGGTCCGCGCGCGCCGTGGACGCACCCGTGTTTCTATCGCACCCGCCATCGCGCTAAAGATGCTCGGGATCACAATGACGCGAGCGGCAAACACAGATCTTCATGACGCGGGGCATGGAAAGCGGCGCGCCCAAAAATCCGCCCCGCACGCCCGTACCAATTCGACTCCGCCCGCGCCCTTCACGAGCGCGACCATCGGGCGCGCCTTGACCGTCCTGCGCCGCGCGGCTCGCGGCTGGAATGCCCCGGTTCTCACCCTGATGGCCGCGGAGAAGCACGACCCTTTTCTCACGCTCATCGGATGTATCCTAAGCCTGCGCACCAACGACAAGACCACCGCCGTCGCCGCCCCGCGACTCTTTGCGCGCGCCCGCACGCCGCACCAGATGCTCGCGATGGAACCGCGCGAAATCGAGGAACTCATCTATCCGGTCGGCTTCTATCGCACCAAGGCGCGTGGCATTCGCGAAATTTGCCGCGATCTGATTGACCGCTTCGACGGCCGCGTGCCCGACGATATCGACCAGCTCGTGACGCTCAAGGGCGTCGGCCGCAAGACCGCCAACCTGGTCGTCACCGAATCGTTCCGCAAGCCCGGCATCTGCGTCGATACGCACGTCCATCGCATCTCCAACCGCTGGGGCCTGGTCGCCACCAAAACCGCCGACCACACCGAGACCGCTTTGCGCGCGGTCCTGCCACGGCGCTATTGGATTGAGTACAACAGCCTCGTGGTCGCGTTCGGGCAGACCCTGTGCCACCCGACGTCGCCGTGGTGCTCGCGATGCCCGCTCGCGAAAATCTGCCCGCGCGTCGGCGTCGCGCGTTCCCGATAACCATGCCTTTTGCTCTGACCACGCTCATGCTGACCACGCTTATCGAAGGAGTTCGTGATGATTTCTGAGGCCGGATTTATCGGATTGGGTTCGATGGGCTTGCCGATGGCAACCAACGTCATCGCCGCCGGAATCAAACTGCGCGTGCATAACCGCACCGCCTCGAAGGCTCAACCCCTGCTCGCCGCTGGTGCGACTCTCGCCGCGACCGCCGGCGCCGCCGCGACCGCAGGTGGTATGGTCCTCACGATGCTCGCCGACGACGCCGCCGTCGAAAGCATCGTCACCGGCGCCGACGGCATCGCCGCCCGTCTTGGCGCCGGCGGCATCCATGTATCGATGAGTACGATCGCGCCCGCGACCGCGCGCCGGATGGCCGCATATCACGCCGATCACGGCAGCATCTACGTCGCCGCGCCGGTCTTCGGACGCCCCGACAATGCCGCCGCGCGCCAGCTCGTAGTCTGCACCTCCGGCCCCGCCGCCGCCAAGGATCGCGTGCGCCCCATCCTTGACGCCGTCGGCCGTGCCGTCTTCGATTACGGCGAGGATCCCGGCGCCGCCAACGTCGCCAAACTCACCGGCAACTTCCTCATCGCCGCCGCACTCGAAGCGATGGCGGAGGCGTTCACCATGGCCGAGCGCAACGGCGTTGACCGGGTCAAAGTCGCCGAGATGCTCGGCAAGACCCTCTTCGCCTGTCCGGTTTACCAGCGCTACGGCGAGATGGTCGCAGCCAAACGACATACGCCTGCCGGCTTCGCTCTCGCGCTCGGTCTCAAGGACGTCGAACTGGTGCTGAAAACCGGCGGCGACGCACGGGTGCCGATGCCGCTTGCGGCCGTCGTTCGCGACCGCCTCATCTCCGGCCTTGCCCACGGCCGCGATCAGATGGACTGGTCGGCGCTGGCGCTCGGCGTGCTCGACGACGCGGGAATAAAATCGTCGTAGCCGGTGTCCGATTGTGGGCAGCGACGCGCGGGCTGCGCCCTGCGAAAACCTGGTCATCAATTCGGGCGGCTTCTGTCAGCCGATTGCCCGATCCAATCCAATCGCGTACGGCGTGCGTATATCGAATCGTGGATCACGCACCGTCGCGCCGCCCCGTCGCTCAACTTAAACGTTGCGCACGGAATACGGCTTAACTATTGTCAACATACCACCGCCGCGCCGCCTGCCGGCCCGGCCGAGGCCATCCGTGCCCGAAACTCGCCGAGACGAACAAAAACTCTGGCTGATCTTGTTTCAGATCAAGGGAGTGCGCTCGCGTCTGAATTTTCTCGCGATTCAACGATGGATCTTCGCGGCTCTTGCCCTGCTCATCGGAGCCGTGGGCCTTACCTTTTTCGCTGCCGCGACCTCCGGCCCCCTGACTTTCCTCGCGATTGCGATTTTCCTGATGCTCGTCGCCCTCCTTGGCGTCATCCGCGAGACGATTGTCGTTCGCGCGACCCGCATCACCCCGGCGCGCGCCGCCGCTATCGGCGATACACGCGCCCAGCTAAAGGGTCGGCTGACCACCGTGCTCGCCCTCAACGCGACTCCGCGCCATTCGCCCTTGTGGGCCTATCTGGTTGAGGATACCTATGGACGCCGCGAGGAGTTCGAGCCTTCGCGCGTCGCCCCGCGCCTGCTTTCCCGCGCCTTCTATCCACTGCTCGCGGCGATCCTGCTCGCGACGCTTGCGGTGCCCGCTGCCCGCTTCGCCAGCGCTCCGCGCCAGCGTCCGGCACGGCCCGGCCTCAACGGTCCCAACCAAATTATCGCGGATATCGGCAATCTCGATATTCGACCGGCCGATCCGGCGCTGCAGCCCAACGCGGAGATTTACGCCGATCCCGCGACGCTCAAAAAGCTCGCCGACAAACTGGCCGCGGCCGAAAAGGCCGATCGCGATCGACGCCCCCTGTCCAAGCTGATCGACAAGGCGCGCAACTTCGCGGACGCCTTCCAGGACAAGCTCAACGGCCTCGATCCAGCGCGGCCCCGGCCCACTCAGATGCGCTTGACCGATCGCAACCCCGGGCCGCCGAGTCCGCCCAGCGACAGCGATAACAGCCCCAACTCCGGCTCCACCGGAAATTCTGGCGGCAGCGGTCTCGCCGATAATTCGCATCACGGCGCCCCCGGCAGCGCACCGCCGGGCGCCGCGCAGAATTCGCCGCCCCCGATGACCTCGCTGCCACCTCAGCAGGCCGACGAACTCGCCAGTAAGGATTCCTCGCCGGCGCCCGCCCCCGGCTCCGATCAGGCGCCCGCTGCCGCTCAGAATCAACCCAAGGCCGGCGACCCCAATGCCGGCGGCGGCTCCAATCACGGTTCCGGCAGCGACCCCGCCAACCTCTTCGGTCCGGCCAGTCCGCTGCCGCTCGGAAGCGACAGTTTCAAGATCGCCATCGAGGCCGACCCCTCTGACGAATCCACCGCATCCGGCAGCCCCACTTACGTGCCGCCGCGCATCCGCGTGCCGCTCAACGCCAACCAGTACCCCGATCAGCCGCTGGCGCGCGCCGCCGTGCCCGCCGCTGACCAGAACATCATCAAGCGGGTCTTTCAACGATGAACGAAGCTCAGTCCACGGCCGTCGCCGAACTCCCGACGATTGCCGATTTCGCCCGCACTTTCCGCCGGATCCAGGCTGAGATTCACAAGGTGATCATCGGCCACGAACAGGCCGTCGAGGAATTGCTCTCGGCCCTCTTTGCCGGCGGCCACGTCCTGATCGAGGGCGTTCCCGGCACCGGCAAGACCACCTTGGTCAAGACGCTGGGCCTCGCGCTGAACCTGAGCTTCAACCGCATCCAGTTCACCGTCGATCTAATGCCCGCTGACATCACCGGCACCCGTGTCATTCTCTCGAGTAGCGAAGGGCGACGCGAATTCAGCTTCCAGCCCGGCCCCATCTTTTGCCACATCCTGCTGGGCGACGAGATCAACCGCGCAACTCCAAAGACCCAGTCGGCCCTGCTCGAAGCGATGGCCGAGTTGCAGGTGACGGTCAGCGGCACCACCTATCCGCTAGTGCCGCCGTACTTCGTGATGGCCACGCTGAATCCGATCGAGATGGAAGGCACCTACCCGCTCCCCGAAGCCCAGCTTGATCGCTTCCTGTTCAAGGTCCGTCTCGGCTACCCCGGCGAAGCTGAACTCGTGCGCATCATCGGTTCCACCACCGGCCCCGACGGGGCCGGCGTCGAGCCGGTGTTCGAGCCGCACGAGGCGGCGCTCCGCATCGAGGCCCTTAAACGCCTCGTGCGCGAGGTCATCGTCGCGCCGCCGATCGAGCAGTATGCCGCCCGGATGGTCCGCGCGACGCAGCCCGCGAACTCCCGCGTGCTCGGCGATCTGCACGCACCGATTGTCGTTGACGAGGTCAATCGCTACGTCAGCTTCGGCGCGAGTCCCCGCGGCGCGCTCGCCCTCATCCTTGGCGCCAAGGTCGGCGCCCTGCTCGACGGCCGCGCCAATATCGCCTACGACGATATCGATAAGGTCGCCGCCGCCGCCCTCGACCATCGCATCATGCTCAACTACGCCGCCCATACCGACAACATCGACGCCGCCCAAATCGTCCAGCAAGTAGTCAAGGCCGTGCGCGTGTCGCGCGCCTGAAGGAGGCGTCCACCGATGCTCGAGGCGCGTGCATTCGAGCCCGCATTTCTGCAGAAGCTCGACGGTCTGGTGCTCGGCACGCGGCGCGCCCGCACTCAGCGCGCCGGCCAGCGCGTCGTCGGCCGTCATCAAGGCGGCGGCATCGAACCCGAAAATTTCCGCGAGTATTCCCCCGGCGACGACCTCCGCTTCCTCGACTGGAACGCATACGCGCGGCTCGACGATTTGACCGTCCGCACCTTCCGCGCCGAACGCCAACTCGAAATCACCATCATGATCGACGCCAGCGCCTCGATGGCGGTGCCGGCCGATGACGACAAGCTCGGCCTCGCGCTCACCCTCGGCGCCGGCCTCGCCTTCATCGGGATGAACGAAAACGACCCCGTGCGCCTGGTCGCCTTCGCCGGACGCCGCGCGGGCACCCGCATCGAGACCACGCCGTTCCGCCGACGGCGCGAAACCTATAGCGACTTCCGCCCCTTCGTCACGAGTCTCAAGTCCGGTGGCGAAACCCGCATCTCCGCCGCCGTCGGCGAACTCCTCCAGGAACGGCGCGCCCCCGGCATGGTCATCGTCATCTCCGACTTCCTCGTCAGCCCCGGCGATTATGAGGAGGCTCTCGGCCGCCTGCTCGGCGTCGGCCACGAGGTCAAGGCGCTCCACGTGATGGGCGATCGCGAAGCGACCGGCAACTATCCCCCGGGCGCGTATCGCGTGCGCGATTCCGAAAGCGGCGAATTTCGCGACGTCGTCTTCGGCCCTGCGGCCGCCGACGCCTGCCGCCGCCGCGCCGCCGATCACGCGGAGCACCTGAGGGCCTTCTGCGCCCGCCGCGGCATCATGTACGCTCCCGCCTTCGGCGTCTCCAAGCTCGACGACATCATGGCCCGCGAATTCCCGCGCCTCGGAGTGATCAACTGACCGTGGGACTTCTCAATCCATTGAATCTGCTTTACGCGCTAAGCCTCGTCGCCCTCGTCGCGATCTATCTGCGCGCGCTCTCGCGCCCGACGCTCGAGGTTTCCAGTCTTATGCTCTTCGAGGAGGTCCCGGCACCGGTCGCCAAAAGTCGCCTGCTGCGCGTCGATCGCTTCTTCTGGCTTGAGGCGTTAGCGCTCGGCGCCTTGACGCTCACGCTGGCCGGCCTCTATCTGCGCGTCCATCAACCCGCCGGACGCAATCATCGCCGTGCCCTCGTCTTCGACCTCGGCGCCGCGATGGGTGCGACCGACGGCGACAGCCGCGCGCACGCCAGTTCGCGTCTAGACGAAGCCCGCGCCATCGCTGAAAAAATTATCGCGAACGCCCCGGTCGGCGACCGCTTCACCGTCTCTGGCTATGCGCTCGAAGCCGAAACCTTCGGGGCCCCCGGCACCGGCCCGCGCGAGGCCCGCGACGCGCTGGCCGCACTCACAACCGACGCCGTTGCCGCGCGTCCCGCAGCCCTGCGCGCCGCGCTGATGCGTGCGCGCACCGCCGACCAAATCGACCTCTTCGCCGACCGCCCGCCCCCCGCCGCCGCCATTGACGACGCGGGCCTCGCCGGCCGTCTCAATTTCCATCAGGTCGGCGCACCCGCGCCCAACCTCGCGATCGTCTCGCTCGACGCCGGCGTCCCGCGCTCGACCGTCGGCCGCTGCGTCGTGCGCAATTTCTCCAATCGCCCACAATACTGCGACCTCATCATCGAGGCCGCCGGGCGCGAGGTCTTCCATTCCACGCTGATCGCCGAGCCGCGCGCCGAAGTCATCGTTCCCTTCGGCCCGCTCCCCGCTGGCGGCCTCGTCAAGGCGCGCATCGCCAGCCCCGACGCGCTCGCCGCCGACAATCAGCGCTTCGCCTTCGCCCCGAGCATCGCCCAGGCGCACGCCCTCGTGCTCTCGCGCGACGCCGCCGTGCGCGACGACCTCGCGCGCATTGTGCTCGCCATCAATCCAAATTTTCTCGTTACCGCCGCCGACCCGGTCCGCGCCGGTTCCTTCAACCCGTCACAGCACTTCGACCTCGCCGTGATCCACGACAGCGCCGATACCGGCGTCATCGCCGACGCCCGCCTGCTCATCTTTCCCGAGCCGCCGCTCAACGGAACGAAGCTTCCTCAACTGGTTCCCGTCACCGGCTCGGTCACGCTCGCCGAAATGCAGGAGCGTGAAGGTTCCGGCAGCCTGAGCGCCCCGGTACTCCTCGGGCCCGCCCGTGTCCTCGCGCCCCCCCCCTGGATGGAACCGCTTGCGCGCGGCGTCAGCGTCGGCGAGCATCAAAGCTTCCCGCTCGCCGCTTTCGGCTACGACGGCAACTCCGCCGTCGGCGTGCTCGCCTTCGATGTCCGCGATCATCTATTGCTCGATCCCGATCGGATGGACGCGCTGGTGCTTGCGATCGACCTGCTCCGTCGACTGGTGGCGCCGCGCGACGTGCTCATCGAGCCGACCGGTGCCTTCGTCACCGTCGCCGCGGGTGCGCACCCGCACCTCCTCGCGCCCGACGGCTCGATTCGCGCACTCACGCCCGACCAATGGGGCCACGTCCGCTTTCGCGCCCTGCAAGCCGGCCGCTACCTGGTAACCAATGACGGTCCGGCCATTGCCGTCTATGCCAACTACTACGACGCCGGCGAATCCGATCTATCGACGCCCGCCGGCACCCCGGCGACTCCGTCGCCGTCCGCGCCGGCCGCCGCCGGCTCGCCGCACCTCACCATGCAGCCGATCGCGCTTCCGCTGATCGTGCTCGCGATGCTCGCCCTGCTCGCTGAATCTTTCATGCTCGCGCGGCGAGCGATCCGCTGGGGGACGATCCATGTTTGAGCGGCCGCTCCTCCTCTGGCTCTTGTCGGCGACGCCGCTCGTCGCCCTTCCCGGCGTCCTCGCGATGCGCACGGGACGCCCCTTCGCGGGCGCCCTCTCGGCGCTGCTCCGCAGCGCCCTGTTCGCCGCGCTCATCCTGATGCTCGCGGGCGCGCAGCTTCCCTTCAGGGCCGCGGCCCGTCGCCTCGCTCTGGTCGTCGCGATCGATCACTCCCAATCGATCGCTCCCGACCAGCGCCTCTGGATGGCGCGCCGAATCGACGCGATACGCCGCGCGCTGGACCCCCGCGATAAGCTGGGTGTCGTCGCCTTCGGCCGCGACGCCCAGCTTATCGCCCCCCTCGGCGACCCGCGTCTGCCCACGCTGCCCGCCGCCCCGGCGGTCGACTCCACCGCCACCGACATCGCCGGCGCCCTCACCGCCGCCGCCGGCCTGTTTCCGCCCGCCGACGAAAAGCGCATCGTCCTGCTGAGTGACGGCGTCGAAACCGAAAACCGCGCCCGCGACGAATTGCCCGCGCTCGCCGACGCCGGCGTCCGCGTCTTCACCGCCGCGCCCCCGCCCTCGGCCGTCGCGCGCGTCGCGCTCACCGCCTTCGACGCACCCGCCACCGTTCACGCCGAGACCAGTTTCGCGCTCCATCTCGATATCGCGAGCGAGGCTAATCGCCCAATCGACGCGCGTATCGGCCTGTTCGGCGAGGGCCGCGCCCTCGGCGGCCAGCAGATCCAGCTCCGCCCCGGCCTCAATCGCTTCGAACTCCCCTATCGCATCGATCAGGCCGGCGCCTATGTCCTCAAAGCGACCCTCGAGGTCGCCCCAGATCTCGCACTCGTCAACGGCAGCGCGACCGCCGCAGTCTCCGTCGCGTCGCCGCCCAACGTCCTGCTCATCGCCAATTCGCCGCCCGAGAGCCTGGTCAAGGCGCTCGAGCTTCGCCACTTCGCCGTCGCCAACGCCGGCCCCCACGGCCTCTCCTCCCGCGCCTCCGATTACCTCGACTACCAGGCCGTCATCATCGCCAACGTGACCGCCGACGCGCTCGCACCCGCTGTCCAGCACGCGCTCAATCGCTACGTCGCCGATTATGGCGGCGGTTTGATCGTCACCGGTGACACCCTGCGCGATTCCAAATTTCACGGCAGCGATCTCGAAAAGACCCTGCCCATCGAGTTCCAGCCGCAGCCGCCGCCGCCGTCGCGCGAGCCGATTGCGGTTTATCTGCTGATCGATCGCTCCAACTCGATGAGCTACAACTCGCGCTTCCCCGCCGTGCGCGACGGCGAGCGCATTCACTACGCCAAAGAAGCCGCCATCGCGCTGCTCAACCAACTCGACGATACCGACTACGCCGGCGTCATCGCCTTCGACTCCGAGCCTTACGTGCTCGGCCATCTGCGCCCCCTCGGCGAGGACCGCGACGAGGTGATCGGCCGCGTCTCGCGCCTCGCCCCCGGTGGCGGCACCGACTTCAAGGAAGCGCTCGAAATCGCCGAGCGCGAAATCCTCGCGACCGGCCTCCCGGTTCGTGAAGTGATCCTGCTCACCGACGGCGATACCAACCGGCAGTATCACGATCACGACCAGTTGCTCGCCGACTACGCCAAGCAAAACATCCCCGTCTCGACCATCCGCATCGGCCCCGACCTCGAAAACCTGCGTCTCTTGCAGGACTTCGCCAAAACTTCCGGCGGCATCTTTTACCGCGTCGAGGACATCAAGAAACTGCCCCAACTCCTCGTCCACCTGACTCACGAGGCGCAGAACTTCAAGCGCCGCAATCGCACCCACGTCGATCTCGCCGCGCCCACCTCGATCATGAACGGCATTGCTCCCGCCGAGCTTCCGCCCATCGATTTCTTCGCGGAAACCACAGCCAAGGATGGCGCCGAAATTCCCCTGCGCATCCGCAGCCCGACGCGCACCTCGCCGCTCCTCGCCACTTGGCAGTATGAACTCGGCCGCAGCGCGGTGTTCGTCGCCGATCCCGATTCGATGGGCTCGCTCGCGTGGATCCGATGGGACCGCTATGCCGAATTCTGGTCGCAATTGGTCAATTGGGTCGCCCGTGCCGGCGACTCCGGCCCCTTTTCGTTGCGCGTCGCCAACGCCCCCGACGGCGCCCTCACCATCGAGGCCGACAAGGCTGACCAGGTTCCGGTCAGCAATCTCTTCGCTCGCATCACCGGGCCCGGGCACGCTACCGACCTCGCGATGTCCCAGATCGGGCCTACGCTCTATCGCGGCGAGACCGCCCCGATGGCCGCGGGCAAGTACGTCGTCACCCTCATGATCAAGGCGGGCGATACCGAACGCGTCCTGATGCGCCGGGATGTCGCGGTGGCCGGTGGCGAGTCCGCCAATAGCGCCGAACTCCGTCTCCAACCGCCCAATCTGTCGTTGCTGCGTGAAATCGCCGCGCAGACCGGCGGCCGGTTCGATGCGAGCGTCGCCCGCCTCACTCATCCCAATGGAGCTACCGTAACCGATTACCGCTCGATCGATTCGATCCTCGGGCCGCTTGCGATTTTCCTGTTACTCGCGGAAGTCTTCGTACGCCGCCGCCTTCTCGGCGATTAACGCAAACGACGCATTCGCCTGCCGAAGGCGGGGATGGAGTGCTAGACCCATCGGTTCGATTCGGGCCGAACCGTGGGCGATATTTGCGCCGCATCGCCCCGGGGCGTTGCGAGCGGCGATCAATGATGAGGTTTCAACAGGGCGCAGCCTGCATTTCCAGCCAACGGGAAGTCTGAAACCTCCGCCAGATCTCAGTCTCCTGAAACCTATGGTTCCACGTTTTTCGACGACTTCTTTTCACCCCTTTCTTCTCTGCGAAGGGGCCGGGGGCCAAGTCTCCGCCCGCCGTCTCAGTTGGCGTTGCGCAGCTCTTCAAGCGCGGCGGCACCCTGATGGAGCCGCCATTCGTCGATCGCCTCGACGTTGAAGCGCCAGTCGCTGCCGATCTTGAATCCCGGCAGTTGTCCCTTTTTGAGCAGCCGATAAATCGTCGAGCGATGGACCCGCAGATAATCCGAAAGTTCGCTCACGGTTAAAACCTTGGTGTCTGCCAACATATCGTTCTGGTTCCTTGGTAAATTTGTGGGGGCCTTCAGCCTTCCAACTTAAACAGCTTCTCTCGCAATACTCTTGCGGGCTCTCGCATGCGCAATTACACCAACTTCGAAGCTTTGCTCCCGGACCGCCGGTTCCTCCAACCCTAGACCCAAAGGCCAATTCGTTGTCGATTCCGGAGGAATGCGGCGGGAGCGGCGCACGTCCAGATGCTGTTATTCCTTATGACGCTATAGTCGGCAAATTTATTCACGCCAATTATCGTGGTATCGGCCGCAACGAGCTGGCACCGCCTCTTCCATCACCTTACCTTATCTTTATTCACTTTAAAAGGTCAATTTCCTTAAATGAGTTTCCAATTCTTCCGCGGATCCTTTTTCTTCTTCGCATTTCTCTGACTCGTCGCCGCGACCATACTACTAAAGATGGAGAACTGTGCGTAGCGCAGCTCTCTCATCCTCGGCCAAGCAAATTTTGACTGATCGCGTTATGATTCTGGGGCAACGCAATGAAGCCGCAGCAGCTTGATTTCAATCTCTATGACGACCCAACCTCGGCCTGGTTTCGCACAGCGTTGCATCGTCGCCGCAAAAACCTGATGCCGTCCGCTCTCCGCAGCGCCGCTGCCCCCGGTATTTGTCCGCGATGCTCTTAACTCCGGGCGATTACCGCTATGAAATTCGCCGCGACGGCGCCGTCATCGCCGTCGAGCAGGAACGTTATGCCGCCGGCGCGATCACCGGCGAGCGCCGCACCACCGATGGCGCCAACACCCATCAGGTTGACGCCGTCCTCGACGCCGATAACGTCACGCGCGTAAGCGTCCGATACAATCGCGGGCTTTTCAAACGTACCGCTGTTTATGACGCCGACGACGAAATTCTGCGCGGCAGCGTCAGCGCCGTCGCCGGACACAACGAGGTCGTCGTCAAACTCGGCCGCTTCCGCGAAATCGACGCCGACCTTGTCCTGTTCCGCGCGCTGATTCTCGCACACATTCGCGCCCGCGGGCAGTTCCGATGGACCGGCAGAGTCGCCATCATCGATCCCAATACGCTGGTCGCTGCCGCGCTCAAACAAAACTGCCGCCGCCGCGACGACGCGGGGCTGCGATGGGCCTGGGAAGCCCGGATGGGCGATGCGGACGAGATCGAACTCGACAGCGCGGGCCGCATCGTCCGCCAACGCGACAGTTGGGGCATCGACAAGGTGCTGGTCGATTTCGTGCCCGCGGCCGGCTGATTTCGCTCCCCGCACGGATCCAATGCCAGCATCGCCGCAGGCTCTCCCGCACTCGGCGCGGTAACCAAGGCGTTGTCACTCTGAACGAAGTGAACGAGTCTCGGATTCCGGAATTCTTCGGAGCGTTTGAAGCGTGAGGTCTCCAACCCCGGAAACGCTGCTTACGCGCCCGCGAGAGGGTCTCAACGGAATCGCCCGCAAAGAGCGCGGCTAGGCCGCGGCTTTCTCGCGTGGCATCTTGCAATCGCCGTCGAACACCGCGCCTTCATTCAATACCAGGCTCGGCGTGCTGATCGTGCAGCGCAGATGCGCCGTCGCCAGCACCTCGATCCGCTCGCGCGCGATCAATTCGCCGCTCACCGATCCGGCGATCGTGATCCGGGTCGCCGCGATCCGCGCCGTCACCACCGCACCCTGCGCAATCACGATCTCGTCACCCGTGATCTCGCCCTCCGCCTCGCCCTCAATCTTCGTGGGCGATTTGAAGTTGAGCTTGCCGGAGACCTTGGTGCCTTTGCCAATACGAGACTGAAATGCGCTTTCGTCGAGAACTGCCATGCGACCCACCCCTTGAGCGTGCGACCGGATTCGACGAGAAATGATGACGGGAAATCGGCTATGGAGCAATCACCGCAACCGAGAGTAGTCAACACCTCTCGGAACCAATCAACACGGCCAGTACGTCAGGCGAGGCTGCGAGCCGAGCTAAGTCCGCGACGTGCGCATGAAAGTTCGAGCCTGCGAAGAGTGTTGCTCTTTGGCCAGGATTGACTACGCATAGGTCAGAAATGGGCGAAAATGCGATGGGTGGCACCAGTCTGGTCTGCCTCATTCTCGCGATAGGAATTGCCGCCGGATGCAATCGGCGAACACCCGTCGCCACACCCTCGCCTTCGCCGTATCCGACACCATCGTCGGCGCCGGAAAGCCCGTCCGGCGCCAACCTCGATTCAGGCGTTTATGGATTCGCGGGCGCGCGTATTGCGGAGGGTTCGCAAGAGGGCGTTATCGGCGAATGTATCTGGGTCTTCGACGAAAGCGACGCTCGTCAGATCGCCAAGGGCGAATGCGCCGCGGCCGAGCCGGGCCGTTTCCGGCTTCCGCTGCAGCCGGGCAAGTACGTCATCCACGGCCCCGGCGGCAACCATCCGATCGAGGTTAAACGCGGGCAGTGGACCCAGGTGACGTCGCTGGTCAATCTGCCGCTCGCGCCGTGACCGCCGAGTGCCGGTCGCGTTCCGGCCAAGTTCTGGCATGCGTTCCATCAACCGGGTAATTTCGACGGATGCTTGATTTCAGCCACAAGGTCGCGCTGATCACCGGCGGTACGCGCGGACTCGGACGCGCGATCGCGATGACACTCGCACGCGGCGGCGCGACGATCGCGCTCAACTATCGGCGCGACGAAGCGAGCGCGACGCGCACACTCGACGAGGTTCGCGCACTCGCCCCGCGATCGATCCTGGTCAAGGCCGACATGGAGGACGACGCGCAGGTGCGCGCGCTGGTCGAGAGCGTGGGCAAGCAGCTCGGACGGCTCGATATCCTGGTCGTCAACGCGGCGGCCACGGCCTTCAAACCGCTGCTCGCGATCAAGCCGCACCATCTGACCCGCACCTTCAATCTGAGCGTCGGCGGCTTCGTCGCCGCGGTGCAGGAGGCGAGCAAGTTAATGGGCGACGGCGGGCGTATCCTGATGATCTCCGGGATCGATTCGATGCGCTATCTGCCGGGCCACGGCGTGCTCGGCGCGGCGAAGGCCGCGATGGAAGCGATGGTGCGCGACTTCGCCTTCGAACTCGGCCCGCGCGGCATCACGGTCAACGGCGTCAACTTCGGGATGATCGACAGCGACTCGTCGCGGATCTACTTCGCCGGCGACTTCGATCGCGCGGTCAAGGTGACGGCGGAGCGCACCGCGCTCAAGCGCCTGCCGGAACTCGACGAAGTGGCTTCGGTGGTCGCACTGCTGTGCACGCCCGAGGCCCGCTACCTGACCGCCCAGATCATCATGGTTGACGGCGGCCTGACGCTCGCGTCCCCTCTCGCCGAGTAACCCCAACGGGCATACGCTTGGATAGGGTGACGGTTCTGTCGCTGGAGGTGTGAGTCATGGCGGACGCAGCGAAATCCGAGTGGACCGCGGGTCATCCCGTAAACGGCATCGCGAGCCTCAAAATCGCCGACGAAATCGCCCGCCTCAAACGCGGGCCGCAATGGGTCGCGGGCGATCGCGTCGCGGAATCGCTGGCCAAGAATTCGGAGCTCAGTGTCACTCTGTTGCTTCTGAAGCATGGCGCCATGCTCAAGGAACATCGCGCGCGCGGCACGGTGGCGTTGACGATCGTGACGGGATCGATTCGCCTGAACGGCGCGACCCTCGGCGCGGGAACGGTCGCCGTAATCGACCGCGAGGCGCCGCATGCGGTCGAGGCGATCGAGGAAAGCGCCCTGTTACTAACCGCGGTCCTGAAGTAGGTGCCGCAGGTTACACGCGGCAGAGCAGGCCGCCGTCAACCGCGATCGATTCGCCGGTGACGAAGCCGGCGGCGGGCGACACCAGGTAGAGCAGCGCGCCGGCGATCTCTTCGGGCTTGAGCAGACGCCGATAGGGCAGGTACTTGATGAGCTTATCGCTGAAGTCGCCCGGTTCGAGCGCGATGCTGCCCTCCTCCGCGGTCCATCCGCATTCGAGCAGGTTCAGCCGGATACCGCGCCGCGCCCATTCCAGCGCGAGTGCGCGGACCAGATTGCGCACGGCGCCCTTGGCCGCGCAGTAGAGCGTCGCGTTGGGAACACCGCGCTCCGCCAGTACCGAATTGATGTTGACGATGACGCCGCCGCCGCGCTGGAGCATCACGCGCCCAGCCTCCTGAAACGCCATCCAGGCGGTCTTGAAATTGTTTTCGAAGACCCGGTCGTAAGCCGAATCGTCGGCGGTTTCGGCCGGTCCGTAGAGCGGTTCGTCAAGCGCGGTGACGAGGATATCGAGGCCGCCTAATTTGGTCACGGCGAGATCGACGGTGGCGCTCAAATCGGCGCGCAGCGCCGCGCGCTGCACCTGGATCAAGGCCTTGGACCCGATGGCTTCGAGCGTCTTGGCAACTTCCTTGAGCGCAACTTCGGTGCCGGCGTCCTGCGACGCGATCAGCACCCGCGCGCCGGCCTCGGCTAGCGTGATCGCAGCGACCCGGCCGAGCGGATTCTCGGCGCCGATGACCAGCGCGGCCTTACCGTTGAGCGCAAAATCCTTCAATCCTTCGGGGAGCGTCTTCGTGTCCGCCATTGCTATCCTTAAATGGCCGTCCGCACGGCCTGCCACCTTGTCGTGTTAGGGCGCTCGCCTTACGCGGGGTTGCCGGGCGCGACGCCGGTCGGGACGACGCCGCCGGCCAAGCCGCCGCCGTCGATTATGATCATTTCGCCGTTGACATGATTGGACGCGTCGGAGGCAAGAAAGATCGCGAGCGGGCCAACGTCCTCGTCCTGTCCGGGGCGTCCGATCGGAATGAACTTGCCGCCCTTGAAGAACTTCATCATCGCCTCGTTGTGCGGAAAGATGCCGGGCACGATGCAGTTGGTCTGGATATGGTGGTCGGCGTAGGTCAGCGCGAGCGATCGCGTGAGCTGGAGCACCGCGCCCTTTGAGCATGCGTACATATAGTTATGTTTACCGCCGCGAAGGCCGTAGCCGGAGGCGACGTTGATGATCTTGCCGCGCTTGGCCGCGACCATGTGCGGGATCACGGCACGCGCGCAGTAGAACTGGCTCGAGAGGTTAACGTCGATGCCGCGATGCCATTCCTCGTCGGTGATCTGTTCGATCGGCTTGCCGAACGAGTCCTCGCCGATGCCCGCGTTGTTGACCATCACGTCGATCCGGCCGAACTCCTTGATGGCCGCCGCGACCATCGCGTTGCATTGGTCGGACTTGCCGACGTCGGTTGGCACCGTGAGGCATTTGCGGCCGATGTTGCGAACCAGCGCGGCGGTCTCG
This sequence comes from Deltaproteobacteria bacterium, assembly GCA_021780755.1. GTDB lineage: Bacteria > Desulfobacterota > Binatia > Binatales > Binataceae > JADMIL01. Next base: position 32,024 of record JAJXYF010000035.1, read on the forward strand.
TCGAGTTGGGCAACGGTGCGCGCCGCGGCGACGATATCGGCGCCGCAATTGGCAAAACGCACCGCCATCGCACGGCCCAGCCCGCGTCCGCCGCCGGTGATCACGACGACCTTGCCATCGAGTTTGAAGCTGTCGAGAATCATTTCAGTGGTCTCCTCGGCGGTCCGTGCGTGCACGCCTCATTTCGGCGGCGCCGACGGCATCCGCGCTGCGGCCTCCTCACCTAACTTTACACTGGGCGTCTGATTTGCACAGGTCATCGTTGACTGGAAAACCGTCCGACGGCCTGACGGGCCGGCCGGGATAGCGCTTTTGACGGGGTGCGCATGGGCGGTATATCGTTCAGGCGAGGTCGCCGCCATGCCGCTCAAGATCAAGATGTATTCCGACTTCATTTGCCCTTTCTGTTACATCGGGTTTGAAGTTTTCCGCAAGCTCAAGGCGGAGTTCGATCTCGAACTCGACTGGCGCGGCTTTCAGATCCATCCGGAATGGCCCGCCGAGGGCATGCCCGCGTCGGAATGGCGCAACGGAATGGACGCGGACACACGGCGCGCGATTTGGGAGCGGATCCAGACGATGGCGGCGGCGGCCGGCTTCGAGATGAAGCCGCCGGAAACCCTGACCAACTCGCGGCTCGCGCTGGAGGCGGCGGAGTTCGCCAAGGAGGCGGGCGCCGGCGAGGCCTTCGAGGAGCGCGTCTATCGCGCGTACTTTTACGAGGGGCGCAATATCGGCAGCCAGGCGGTGCTGGCGGAACTCGCGGCCGACGTCGGTCTTTCACGCGACGACCTGAACGTGGCGCTCGACTCGAACCGCTACTCGCTGCGCCTCAAGAACAACGCGCTGGTGGCGCATCAGAATGGCGTCAGCGGCGTACCGACGTTCTTCATCGGCGAGTATCCGCTGGTGGGCGCGCAGAGCGAGGACGTGATGCGGCAGGTGCTGCAGCGCGTGAGCCAGCGGGCAGGGGCGGCGAAGTAGTTACGCACCCCGTGGACGCAGAGGACGACATCATTAGGCTCGATCTGCGCGGCCTCAAATGCCCGCTGAACTGGGCGCACGCCAAGGTGCGGCTAGAATCGATGAGCCGTGGCGAGACGATTGAGTTGACGATCGACGACCCGCGCGGCGCACGCGACATCCCGCGGGCGGCCGAGGCCGAAGGTTACGCGCTCACGCGAATCGATGCCGCTGACGGTCTCTGGCGGCTGTGGATCGAAAAGTAGGTCGGCCGCAGGGCATCCCCCTGAGCGCCGCGAACGGTTGCCGGATTGCAAGCGTTCGCATCGGGATTCTGCGCAAGCTCAGAATGGCCAAGGGTGACGGAGCCGGAAGGGATTTTGGGCCGTGCGGGTTGGACTCGCCCGCAACGGCATTCTAGGATTATGCCGTTCGTTAGCGGGAGGGATCGTGAACGCTGAGCAGAAAGAAAAACTCGCGAAATTGTTCGGCCAGGAACACGTGGCGATCCTGATCACGCAGGGCGACCAATGGCCAACCGGCACGCTGCAGGCGTTCGCCGAGACCGCGGACCTGGATCTGCTGTTCATCATGCGCTTCAGCTCCGAGAAGTTTGAGAACCTCAAAAAACATCCCAAGGTCACCGTGATGGTGGACACCCGCGATGTCGGCAACGTGGCGACCTTCGAGATCGCGCGCGCGTCGGTGCAGGGCGAGGCGGTCGAAGTGGCGCGCGATACCGCGGAATGGGAATCGATGAAGGCAGCATTCCTCAAGAAGAACCCATTCGAGGCGCCGTTTTTCGGCAACGACACGCTGCGCATGGTGCGGATCAAGCCTAAGCGAATTTCCTACGCGAACGGGATCAAGGACACCTTCTGGATCGAGCTCTGAGGCCTGACCGCGGGTCGCTTCCATCCGCGCCGCGGCCAGCCCGTAAATTGCCCCATCGCCGCATATAGGCGATGCTGACGATAAAGCCGCCCTGACCAATATCGGGTCCGGGGTGGAATCACACGACCCTACAACCGGTCAGCCCGCCAGGCTGAAATTGCGAGTGTTTGTTCGCCAGCGGACACTCGAGCGATCGGCTCAGGGCACACGACTTGCTGTCGTATTTCTTCAGGGATGTGGATCGCGGCGATTTGCCGCTCCACTGATAGGTCGTGAGGTTATGGATGCACAGCGCTTGAGCAATCAGATGCCGGAATTGAAGGCATCGGTAGTGGCGGACCTGCCGATGAACGAAATGTTCGAACTCGACGGCCATCCACGACCCGAATGCGCGCGCGTGGTGAATTACCTGCTCTCGATGGATGCGCGGCGTCTGGGGGACTTAGGCGAGCGAGCGCACGAGATGTTCTTGCGCATGGGCGTCACCTTCAACGTCTATGGCAACGAGGACGGCAGCGAGCGGATTTTCCCGTTTGATCCGGTGCCGCGAATAATTCCGGCAAACGTGTGGGCGAGAATCGAGGCGGGGCTGATCCAGCGCGTGCGGGCGCTGAACGCCTTCATGGCGGACATCTATGGCGAAGGCGCCATTCTGAAGGACAACGTGGTGCCGCGCGACCTGATAATCGGGTCGCCGCAATTTCGCCACGCGGCAGTGGGAATCAAGCTGCCGCACAATACGTTCGTCACGGTCGCGGGAATCGATCTGGTGCGCGGAGCGGACGGCCGTTTCATGGTGCTCGAAGACAACGTGCGGACGCCGTCGGGCGTTTCGTACGTAATCCAGAATCGCGTGATCATGACGCGCCTGATGCCCGAGTTGATTCGTGCGTTGAAGGTGCGCAGCGTCGAGCAGTACCCGGCGGATTTGCTGGCGTCGCTGCGCGAGCTGTCGCCTTCGGGATCGTCGGATCCAACCGTGGTGGTGCTGACGCCGGGGCCGTTCAATTCGGCCTTCTTCGAGCACGTTTTTCTGTCGCAGCAGATGGGAGTCGATCTGGTCGAAGGACGGGACTTGGTGTGCGTCGATCACAAACTCTTCATGAAGACGGTGTACGGACTGCGGCAAATCGACGTGGTGTACCGGCGGGTTGACGACGACTTCCTGGATCCGGTGGTGTTTCGTCCGGATTCGCTGCTGGGCGTGTCGGGGCTGACCGGAGTGCTGCGCGCCGGCAAGGTGGTGGTGGCCAATGCGCTGGGCACCGGGATTGCGGATGACAAGGCGGTGTTCGCGTACACGCCGCGGATGATCGAGTACTATCTGAATGAGGAACCGATAATTCCGATCGTCGAGACCCATCTGCTGCGCGATCCGGAAGTGCGCGAGCACGTTTTGCGCAACCTCGATCGCTACGTGGTCAAGCCGACGGGCGCCTCGGGCGGTTACGGGGTGGTGATCGGGCCGAAGGCGAGCGCGCAGGAACTCGACGAGACGCGCGCGCGAATCGAGCGCGATCCGGCGGCGTTTATCGCGCAGCCGGTGATTCAACTTTCAGTGCATCCGACGCTGACCGGGAGCGACGCTTCGAACCTGGTGCCACGCCACGTCGATCTCAGGCCGTTCGTGCTGTTGGGCGCGAAGCCGCGGGTGCTGCCGGGCGGACTGACGCGGGTGGCGCTGCGCGAAGGATCGTTAATCGTGAATTCCTCGCAAGGCGGGGGCAGCAAGGACACCTGGGTGCTCGAAAACTAGTGCTGCGGCGAATTGCGGATCAACTATATTGGGCGGCGCGGTACCTGGAGCGGGCGCAATGGCGGGCGCGGCTGGTTGACGTCAATTACCATTTGAACCTGGAGGTGCCGCCGCGCGCGGCCGATCCGTGGGAGCCGCTGCTCGGGATCACCGGCGAGCGCGAACCCTTCGCGCAGCGTTATGCGCATGCGGACGAGGCTTCGGTGGTCGATTTCTTTACGTTCGATCGGAGCAACTCGTCGTCGATCCGGAGCTGCGTCGAGGCGGCGCGCACGAACCTGAGCGCGCTGCGCAATATCATCTCTTCCGAGATGTGGCTGCAGATGAACGAGCTCTACCTGGACTCGCGGGGCTGGTCGCCGAAATTGCTCGCGAGCGAAGGATTCTCAACGTTCTTCACTGACCTGCGCAATCATTTCTACTCGATCACCGGGATCATCCGCAGCACCATGCCGCGGGATCTTTCCTACGATTTCCTCGAGATCGGAACGATGCTGGAGCGGGCCGACAACGTCGCGCGACTCCTCGACGTAAAGTACCATTATTTGCTGCCGCGCCTGGAGGACATCGGCGGGCCGTCCGACGGGCGTCAGTGGGCTGCGGTGTTGCGCAGCGCGTCGGCGCTGGAGGCCTTCCGCAAGCTTTACGGCTATTCGATCAGCGTTGATCGGGTGGTCGAGATCCTGCTGTTCGATCCGAACTTTCCGCGATCGGCGCGCTTCAGCGCGGAGCGACTGGCGTCGGCGATTGAACGGGTGGCCGCGCAGGGCGCCTCGCATATCGCCCATCAACTGGTCTCGGACAGCCTGCTCGCGCTGTTGCGCACCGGCAGCGCCAGCCAGGCGATAAGCGAAGGGCTGCACGAATTCCTACTGAAAGTCGAGCAGGAATGTTCGAATATTTCCAACTCGTTATACAGCGAGTACATGGCGCTTGGCTGAGGCGGCCCGGATGCGCTACCGGATTATCCATACGACGCGCTTCGAGTACGTGGAGCCGGCCTACGACTCGCAGAACGAGTTGCGGATGCGGCCGTGGGATCGCGATGGTCAGCGCTGTGTGGCCTTCGAAATCAACGTGAGCGAGCCGTCGTCAATCGTGGAATACGACGATTTCTTCGGCAATCACACCCATTCGGTCTCGGTGAGCGGGCCGCATCGCGAGCTTGAGATCGTGGCGAATTCGATCGTCGAAGTGGACCCGCCCGCGGTGCCGCCCGCGACCGGCGTAACGCTCGTGGAATTTTTGCGAGGCGACGCGGTCCGCAACAATATCTATTGCGAATATCTCAGTCCGAGCGAGTTCATCCCGTTCAGTGAGCGGCTGCGCAGGTTTTTCTGGATGGCGCGCCCGCAGGAACAGGAGGACATCGGCGCGTACGTCATGCGGATGGTGGCGTATGTGCGCGACCAGTTCGAATACGAGACGCGGTCAACTCATGTTCATTCGAGCCTGAACGACATCCTCAACAGCGGCGGCGGCGTGTGCCAGGATTTCGCGCATCTCACGATTGGGATTTTGCGCCTGGCGGGAGTCCCGGCGCGCTACGTCTCGGGCTACCTGGCGCCGGCTTCGGCGAGCGCCGGGTTGGACGTAACGGCGCAGGCGAGTCATGCGTGGCTGGAGGCGTGGCTACCGGGGCTCGGCTGGTGCGGCTACGACCCGACGCATCGATGTGTGGTCGATGCGCGCCATATCGTGGTCGCGATCGGACGCGACTATGCGGACGTTCCGCCTTTGCGGGGGGTCTATCGCAACGGCGGCGGGCAGTCGTTGATGACGGTGAATCTGCGCGTCGAATTCACCAACCAGGGCGGCTCCTCAGGCGGATCCGCAGGCGGCCAATCGCAACAGTAACACACCGGGGTGCCGGCCAGGTCGGTGCGCCGCTCGGGCGCGCGATCGTTCGACGATGACGCCGCTCGCGCTGCGCGCGCGACATTTTAACATTTCGCCAATATGAATTGTGCCTGAGGGTCCGTCACGGCGGAAAATCAGGCTTGCCTCGATCATCGGGCCGCGTCAGCATTTGAGTTGGCGATGCGCTGTTTCGCAGGGACGAAACCGAAACCGCTCGCGACGATGTGAGTAATCGAACGGGAATCGAGGAGGAACCGGATGGCATCGAGCACGGGCGGTAAAATACCTGAAGCGCCGTTGAGCGCCGACGAACTGCGAAAGCTCGACGCTTACTGGCGCGCTTGCAACTACCTGAGCGTGGGGATGCTCTACCTGCAGGACAATCCGCTGTTGCGCGAACCGCTGAAGGCCGAACACATCAAGAATCGCCTGCTGGGCCATTGGGGATCCGACCCCGGGCAATCGCTGGTGTGGGTGCATTTGAACCGGCTGATCAAGAAATACGATCTCGACGTACTCTACATTTCGGGGCCGGGCCACGGCGCGCCGGCGACCCTCGCGAACAGTTACCTCGAGGGCGTTTACTCAGAGGTTTATCCCGACCGCAGCCGCGACGTCGAAGGAATGCGGCAATTCTTCAAACTCTTTTCGTTTCCCGGCGGCATTGGCAGTCACTGCACGCCCGAAACGCCGGGATCGATCCATGAAGGAGGAGAACTTGGCTACAGTCTGTCGCACGCTTATGGCGCGGTCTTCGACAATCCCGAATTGATCGCGGTCGCGGTGGTCGGCGATGGCGAGTCGGAAACCGGGCCGCTCGCGACCTCGTGGCATTCGAACAAATTCATCAATCCCGTGCGCGACGGTGCGGTTCTGCCGATTCTTCATTTGAATGGCTACAAGATCGCGAATCCGACAATCCTGGCGCGCATCCCACCCGAGGAACTGGAGAGCTTGTTCTACGGATACGGCTATAACTGCTACGTCGTAGAGGGTGACGAACCGCGCGCGGTGCATCAGCGGATGGCGGGGACGCTCGAGCGCTGCATGCTGGAGATTCGCGAGCTTCAAGCCAATGCGCGCAAGAGCGCCGCGACCGGCGCGACGCGTCCGCGCTGGCCGATGATCGTGATGCGCACGCCGAAGGGGTGGACCTGCCCGAAGGAGGTTGACGGCAAGCGTCTGGAGGGCTTCTGGCGCGCACATCAGGTGCCGATAACGGATCCCGTCACGAACCCGGCGCATCTGAAACTGGTCGAGACGTGGATGCGGAGTTATCGTCCCGAGGAACTCTTCGACGAGCGCGGCGCGCCGCGGTCTGAAGTGTGTGAAATGGCACCGGCCGGCGATCGTCGAATCAGCGCGAATCCACGCGCGAATGGCGGCTTGGTGCGCAAGCCGCTGAAGCTGCCGCACTTTCGCGATTATGCGGTGAAGGTCACGCGCCCCGGCCATTCGGAAGCACAGAATACTTATGTCTTCGGCCAATTTTTGCGCGACGTGATGCGCGAGAACATGGAGAGCTTTCGCGTCTTCGGACCGGACGAGACCGCGTCGAACCACCTCGAGGCGATTTACGAAGCGAGCAAAAAGACCTGGCTCGCCGAATTCAAGCCCGAGGACCGCAATGGCAGCGAGATCGCACCCGACGGCCGCGTGATGGAGATGCTCAGCGAGCATACGCTCGAGGGCTGGCTCGAAGGCTATCTGCTGACCGGGCGTCACGGTCTGCTGAACACCTACGAAGCCTTCGCGCACATCATCGATTCGATGGTGAACCAGCACGCGAAGTGGATCGAGAAGAGCACGACATCGGTGCCGTGGCGAGCGCCGATATCCTCGCTCAACATACTCATCAGCTCGACGGTGTGGCGCCAGGACCACAACGGCTTCACCCATCAGGACCCCGGCTTCATCGACGTGGTAACCAACAAGAGTCCGGCGGTAACGCGAATCTACCTGCCACCCGATGCGAACTGCCTATTGAGTGTCGGCGATCATTGTCTGCGCAGCGTCAACTATGTGAATGTCATCGTCGCCGACAAACAACCTCATCCGCAATTTCTCACGATGGAAGAAGCCTTCAAGCATTGCACCAAGGGGATTGGGTTGTGGGACTGGGCCTCGACCGATCAGGGTGGCGAGGTTGATGTAGTAATCGCGTCAGCCGGGGACGTCGCGACGATCGAGGCGCTGGCGGCGACGGCGATCCTGCGCGACAAATTTTCCACCCTCCGCATCCGCTTCGTCAATGTCGTAGATCTCTTCAAGTTACAGCCGCGGGCCGAGCATCCGCACGGGCTTTCCGATCCCGACTTCGACAGCCTGTTCACCATTGATAAACCCGTGATCTTCAATTTTCACGGGTACCCATGGTTGATCCACAAGCTTGCGTATCGCCGCAGCAATCACGACAACATGCACGTGCGCGGTTACAAGGAAAAAGGGAACATCAATACGCCTCTGCAGCTGGCAATCAACAACCAAACCGATCGCTTCAACCTGGCGATCGATGTAATCGATCGGGTTCCGAAGCTGCAAACATCGGGGGCGCATATCAAAGAGTGGCTGAAGGACGAGATTTGCGAACACCTGGATTATGCCCTTCAGAATGGGATAGACCGGCCCGAGATCACCAACTGGCGATGGCCGTACTAGGATTTCAAGCGCACTTCCGGGTTGGCGAACGGGCAAACGCGGCAGGCGGTCAGACCCGATAATCAGCCACCGAATCCTCGCGAAGGCTACTGAGATACCGGGATTCGATTTACGCGAGAACAGGATTGTTATGAATATCAGTCCATTAGCGGGCAAGCCCGCCACACCTGCGATGCTGGTCAATGTGCCGCGACTGATAACCGCTTATTACAGCGAGCGGCCCGATACGTCGATCGCCGCGCAATGCGTGGCCTTCGGCACGTCGGGGCACCGCGGGTGCGCCTTCGACAGCGCGTTCAACGAGTACCACATCGTGGCGACAACCCAGGCAATTTGCAGCTATCGCAAGAGCCAGGGCATCGACGGACCGCTCTTCCTGGGGATGGATACTCACGCGCTTTCCGAGCCGGCGTTCGCCAGCGCGATCGAAGTGCTGGCGGGGAACCGCGTGGACGTGATGATCGATCGGAACCGCGGCTACACACCGACGCCGGTGATATCGCACGCGATCCTGACGTACAATCGCGGCCGTAAGTCAAAGCTCGCAGACGGTATCGTAATTACACCGTCGCATAATCCGCCCGCCGACGGCGGCTTCAAATATAACCCTCCTCATGGCGGACCTGCCGACAGCAAGGCAACCAAGTGGATCGAGGATCAGGCCAATGTGCTGATGGGGGCAAACCTGCTCGGCGTTCCACGCGTGCCGATGATCAAGGCGCTCGAGGCGCCGACGACTCATCGGCACGACTTCATTGACAATTACGTCGCCGACCTGTGCAACGTCGTTGATATGGAGGCGATACGCACCGCGGGAGTGAGAATCGGCGTGGACCCGCTGGGCGGCGCGGGAGTGCATTATTGGGGGCCGATTATCGATCGCTACGGGATCGCCGCAACGGTGGTCAACGACACCGTGGATCCGACCTTTCGCTTTATGCGTGTCGATTGGGACGGCAAGATTCGGATGGATTGTTCGTCCCCATACGCGATGGCCGGACTCGTCGGCATGCGCGACCGCTTCGACGTCGCGTTCGCCAACGATACCGACAACGATCGCCACGGAATAGTCACTCCTTCGGCGGGCTTGCTCAATCCGAATCATTACCTGGCAGTGGCAATATCGTATTTGTTTGAGAACCGTAAAAGCTGGTCCAAGGGTGCGGCGGTGGGGAAGACCGTGGTCAGCAGCAGCATGATCGATCGCGTCACCGCCAAACTCGGACGGCGACTGGTCGAAGTGCCGGTGGGCTTCAAATGGTTCGTCGAAGGACTGAGCGACGGAACGCTCGGCTTCGGGGGCGAGGAGAGCGCAGGTGCGTCGTTTTTGCGGGTGGATGGAAATGTGTGGACGACTGACAAGGACGGAATCATCATGGGGTTGCTCGCCGCGGAGGTGACCGCGACGACGGGACGCGATCCCGGCGAACTCTACGACGCGATCACGCGCGAGTTCGGCACGCCGGTGTATGAGCGTATCGATGCGCCGGCGACCGCGCGGCAGAAGGCCATTCTTGCGAAGTTATCTCCCGATCAGGTGCCGGCGGGGGAGCTCGCGGGCGAAAAGATAACCGCAACGCTGACGGCCGCGTCGGGCAACCATGCGGCGATTGGCGGACTGAAGGTTGTGACCGAGAGCGGATGGTTCGCGGCGCGGCCCTCGGGGACTGAAGAGGTTTACAAAATTTACGCGGAGAGCTTTCGCGGCGTCGAGCATCTGCGCCTGATTCAGCAGGAGGCCCAGGCGTTGATCAAGCGGGTGTTCGAGCGCAGTCTCAATGGCGGCGCGTGAGCAACATCCTCGCGGTCAGCGCGCGACTGAAAAAGACCACGAGTATTCGCGGCCGCCGGCAAAGACCGAGATGTCATAGGTGCCACGGGTGAGCCGGACACGCGGCATAATGACTATCGCGCCGAAGTTCATCAGTTGGTTACGCATCATTTTTTGCGTTCCCGGATCCGGATTGATGTAAGTATTGCCGTCGAACGAACAAGCGTCGAGCGTCGCGGCGGTGGGTGCACTGCGCTTGAAGGAAATGCGCGTGATACCCGGATTAACCATCGAGCCGAGCTGAATCGTAATCGGGTATCCGGCCGGAAGTGAGTAGCCGGGGCAGGCCGCGAGCGGATCGGGCCACTCTCCATCGAAGGAATTCAGATCGATCGATGCGCCATCGGGCGGGTACTCAATTGGCGTGGCGGATGGCGCCGGCGCGGACAACACCGGATCGACGTCGCTATTGAGATTGAGTGACGCGATACAGATCGGGCCCTCGCAATAGTAACCATAGCCGACGCTATGCAGATGGGGATTGAGTATTGGCAGGCGGTGAAATGGCGACTGCATCCAATTGTCGATCGCCCATGAGGGAGGGGCCGTGCCGCGTGGATTATACATCTCGTCAACGTCGCCGGCCCGGCCGGCCGCCGCGCCTTCGGCGCTGTACCAGAAATTCGACGGATCTTCGAGATGCATCTCGATGCCGATGTTTTCACGCGCGGCGAGCCGCACTCCAAAGTTCTTTGCGATGTAGCGCGAGTGCAGGTAATCGCCATGGCTGAAGCGTGGATTCGCGGTGACCGGGGCGAGCCCTGCGCGCTGGCGGTACCGATTGAGCGGGTCCAGCCACAGCCGGTCGTTCGCGGGAATGGAGGCGTCAGCCGCGGTATCGGACGATGAGATCGTCGGCGGCGCGGGGGAGATGGGCGGGGGTTCGAGCGCGACCGTCGCGATGGCGGCGGGGCTTGCGGCGGATGAGGAGGCGGCGGGCGGTAACTTGGCGGCGGCCACAGTTGGCGTCATCGAGAGTTCGGCGGCATCCTGCAGACGATCAAGGTTACTGACATACAGCGTCACCGCAAAGCCCACCGCGAAAATCAACGCGACCAGGAGGAAACCGCCAATCGCGCGAGAACTTGCACCGCGCACCGGAGTACCCGCGGCAAAGCGATAGACCGCGGCGCCGAAACGAACCTCATCGCCGTCGTTGAGGTCGATTGGATCCGAGATGCGGCGGCCGTTCACGTAGGTTCCGTTGGTCGCACCCAGGTCGGTCAGGCGCACGCGGTTATTGCGGCGCACGATCGTCGCGTGACGCCGCGACACGGTGGAATTGCTAATGAGGAAATCGTTGCCGGGCGCACTGCCGATGGCGACTTCATCCACCGCAATCTCGAGCGGCGCGGACGCGCCGCTCAACGGGACGAGACGGGGATTACCTCGCGAGGGCATCAGGAGACGGTTCCGTTCGAAGTATGGGGTCCTTCATACCCAGTGTGCAGGTTGGGATTGAAATGCGGCATTATCTTATCGACAAATATTACTATACTTCGAAGCGTTGCGTAGCAGCGCCTGGACGCCTCCGACGATCTTCGCATTTTCGCGGTTGCCGGACACCCTGCTAAGACTCTCAAATGAGGTTTAATGCGATAATGGCGCAGCCGAACCTTGTGGAAATTCCGCAGCCGCCCACCAACCCGCTGGTCGGAAACCAGCGCGATGATTTCGTAGAGCGGCTCCTTGACCTCGAACGCAAGCACGAGGTCTGGAAGTTAATCGAGGCCGGCGCGGCAACCTACCTATGCGGCGAGCGATTGGATCGATCGAATGACGGCAGAGGGGACGCTACCTGGTGGACGTCTGGGCGGCGGGCTGATCGCGCGGGCATGCCGGGTCTCAGCGTGGGACTCGCGACCGGGCGTGTCCGTTGATAGACTTAAGGGCAGATTTCATCAACGGCCGAACTACTGCTGGTTTCCGGGATGCGCACCTTCCGGGCGGTTGAGGTGGATGGCGGCGCCACGCCAACTCCGAACGTGGCGGTGAACGGGCGAACGAATCCGTAGCTGGGATTACGCCGGGAAGTAAGCATGAACGGCCGCAACAACTCGTCCACCTTGTCCAACGACCCGCTCTGGTACAAAGACGCAATCTTTTATGAACTGCGCGTCCGCTCGTTCTTCGACAGTTCGGGCGACGGTGTCGGCGATTTCCCGGGACTGACCGCGAAACTGGACTATCTGCGAGACCTGGGAGTCACGGCGCTGTGGCTGCTGCCGTTTTATCCGTCACCGCAGCGCGATGACGGCTACGACATATCGAACTACCTCGAGGTGCATCCCGATTGCGGAACGCTGCGCGACTTCGCGGAATTTCTCCGCGAGGCCCATCGGCGGGGGCTGCGGGTGGTGACTGAGCTGGTGCTTAATCACACCTCGGATCAGCATCCGTGGTTTCAACGCGCGCGGCGCGCGGCCAAGGGCGATCCCGCACGTGATTTCTACGTCTGGAGCGACACCGCGGATCGCTATCCGGACGCGCGCATCATCTTTCAGGACTTCGAGCCATCGAACTGGAGCTGGGATCCGATCGCGCACGCGTATTACTGGCATCGCTTTTTTTCGCATCAGCCGGATTTGAATTTCGATAATCCGGCAGTACGCAAAGCGGTGATCAAGGTGCTCGATTTCTGGCTCGAGATGGGAATCGACGGTTTCCGCCTGGACGCGGTGCCCTACCTGTTCGAGCGTGACGGCACGAATTGCGAGAATCTGCCGGAAACCCACAAATTCCTGCGCGATTTGCGCGCGCATATCGATCGGAATTTTCACGGACGCATGCTGCTGGCGGAGGCGAATCAATGGCCGGAGGACGCGGTGACCTATCTGGCGGGCGGCCAGGAATGTCACATGGCGTTCCATTTTCCGCTGATGCCGAGAATCTTTATCGCGGTGCGGACCGAAGACCGTTTTCCGATCGCCGATATCTGGGCGCAAACACCGCCAATCGACGAGAGCTGCCAGTGGGCGCTGTTCCTGCGCAATCATGACGAGCTCACGCTGGAGACGGTGACCGACGAGGAGCGCGACTACATGTATCGCGCGTACGCGCAGGAGGCGCGGATGCGGATCAACCTGGGAATCCGGCGGCGGTTGGCGCCACTGCTGGGCAACAATCGCCGCACGATCGAGCTGGTAAACGGGCTGCTGTTCGCGCTGCCGGGGACGCCGGTCATCTATTACGGCGACGAGATCGGGATGGGCGACAATATCTACCTGGGCGATCGCGACGGCGTGCGCACCCCGATGCAATGGAGCGGCGATCGCAATGCGGGGTTTTCGAGCACCGATCCGCAGCGGCTGATTCTGCCGACGATTATCGACCACGAGTACCATTACCAAACCGTCAATGTGGAAGCGCAGGAACGCAACCGACATTCGCTGCTGTGGTGGATTAGGCGGCTGATCGCGATGCGCAAACGCTTCAAGGCCTTCGGGCGCGGGACGATCGAGTTTCTAAGCCCCGACAATCCACGGGTTTTGGCCTTCATCCGGGCGCATGGCAACGAGCGGATACTGGTGGTCGCGAATCTGTCGCGCTTCGTGCAGTTTGTCGAGCTGGACCTCGCACGCTTCAAGGGAATGGTGCCGGTCGAGCTTTTCGGCCAAACGAAATTCCCGACGGTCGGCGAGCACCCGTACGTGCTGACGCTTGGTCCACATATGTTCGACTGGTTCTCGCTGGAGACGCCAGGACGCCCGACTGACGGCGCAGTGGTTGCCCGCACGATACCGAACATTGAATTCGCGCCGACTCGGAACTTTCTCGCGGAGGGCGACGATCGCAAGCAATTGGAAAGCGTGCTGCCCGATTATCTGCGCCAATGCCGATGGCTGCAGGACAGCGCCGAGCAAGTCCGCAACGCACGCATCACGGATATCATCGCGTTGTTGGAGAAGACCGGAGGCGCTCAGTTGGCGCTGATCGAAGTGGAATTCACCGAGGGCGAGGCCGAGACCTACGTGCTGCCGCTGGCGATTGCGGAGAACCATCGCGCACATCAGATTCGTGCGAACACTCCGCATGCGGTAATCGCCAACGTGCGGCACAGCGGCAACCACGATGAGCGAGAGCGGATCTTGTACGACGCCACGGCGGACGCGGGATTCGCGCGCGAGTTGATCGACGTAATGAGCCGGCGGCGCCAATTGAAAGGCGACGCGGGATATATCACCGGGAGCATCGCGGCGAGTTTTGCCGGAGGCAAGCGAAGTTCATCTGCGCACAAAGCCGGGACAGACGCCGAACTCGAGCCGCGGCTGTTACGTTACGAGCACAGTAACGCGTCGATCGCGCTGGGCGATCACGCCATCGTCAAGCTGTTCCGGCGCCTGGAGAATGGCGAGAGTCCTGACCTGGAAATCGGCCGATTCCTCACCGAACGGATTTCGTTCACGCATTCGCCCCCGCTAATCGGCTCGATCGATTACCGCACGGCAAACAACGGACCGCATACGATGGCGGTGCTGCACGGCTACGTCGCGAATCAAGGCGACGCGTGGGAGTACTCGCGCGGCGAGTTGAGCCGTTACTTCGAACGCGCCGCGACCCGCAGCACGTTCGTGGCAAAGACGGTGCCGGTGCTGTTCGATCTCACTGATATCGAGCACCCCAACGACGAGGCGGCGCAGATGATCGGCGCCTACCTTGATGCGGCGCGCTTGATGGGCCGGCGCACCGCCGAACTCCACCTCGCGCTCGCGTCGCGTCCGGGCGACCGCGAGTTCGCACCCGAGCCATGTTTGCCTTCGTGGCAGCGATCGACCTATCAGTCGATGCGCAATATCGCCGGCCAGGCACTGCGCACGTTGGGCCTGAAGCAGCGGACACTCGAGCCCGCGAACGCGCAAAGCGCGGCACGCATACTGGCGCACCCGGAGCGCATCGAGTCGCGCTTCGAGGCATTCCTCAAGCGGAAACTGTCGGTGGCCCGCATCCGCTGCCACGGCAATCTGCATCTGGGACAGATACTTTATACGGGCAAGGATTTCGTGATTATCGACTTCGACGGCGAACCGGCGCGGCCCCTGAGCGAACGGCGGCGCAAACGCACGGCGATGCGCGACCTCGCGACGATGCTGCGATCGTTTCATCGCGCCGCCTTTGGCGCGCTGGCCGAACAGACTCGCGGCGGCGCTCTCGGCGAACGCGACTTCACCTCGATGGAGCAGTGGGCGCGACTGTGGCAGACCTCAACCTCACGGGCATTTCTGACGGAGTACCTTGTGGTCGCGGACGGCGCGCCCTTCGTGCCGCGTTCACGCGACGAACTGATGGTGATGCTCGAGGCGCTGATCCTAGAGCGCGCGCTGTACGAGCTCGGGCGCGAACTTGGCCGTGAATCCGGCGGACAACCGCAATGGGCGGGGAGCGCGCTCCACAGTATCGAGCAGATCGTCGGCGAAGCCGGGGCCACGGGATAAACGATGGTCAATGACCTTGGCACAGTGCCTAATCGCGACGGGATAGCGGCCGCGGAGTTGGAGCGGCTGATCGCGTTGCGCCATCCCGATCCGCATTCGATTCTTGGCGCGCATCCGGGCCCCGATGGTATTACGATCCGGGCCTTTCGGCCGGGCGCGAAGCAGGTCTCGGTAATCGCCGGCGAATCGCATCCGTGGCGCATGGCGCGCATCGATCAGCGCGGCCTGTTCGAAGTGCTGATCAAGGAGCGCGGCGAAGTCTTCCCGTACCAACTCCGCGTTCATTACTCAGACGGCGACGTCGTGACGATTCACGACCCTTATGCATTTCTGCCGACCATCGGGAGTCTCGACCTGCATCTGTGGAACGAAGGACGCCACGAACGAATCTACGAAAACCTCGGAGCGCACCTGAGAGAGATCGACGATGCCACTGGCTTCGCCTTCGCGGTGTGGGCGCCGAATGCGCGGGGCGTGAGCGTGGTCGGCGATTTCAACGATTGGGACGGGCGCATCCACATGATGCGATCGCTCGGCCTGTCGGGAATCTGGGAACTGTTCATTCCCGGAATTGGAGTCGGCGCGCAATACAAGTTTGAGATCAGGACGTGGAACGGCGACGTGCTGCTGAAGGCCGATCCGTTTGCGGCCGCGACCGAAGCGCCACCGGCGACCGCGTCGGTGACCTATCAATCGAACTTCGTCTTCGGCGACGAAAAGTGGATGGCGGCGCGGGAAGGGCGCGATGCGCCGCGGTTGCCACTTTCGATCTACGAAGTACATTTGGGATCGTGGCGGCGTGTGCCCGAAGAGGACAACCGATCGCTGACCTATCGTGAAATAGCGCCGATGCTCGCCGATTACGTCACCGACCTGGGCTTTACGCACGTCCAGTTGATGCCCGTAATGGAGCATCCGTTCACCGGTTCGTGGGGCTACCAGGTGACCGGCTATTTCGCGCCGACCGCGCGCTACGGCAGTCCCGACGATTTCCGCTTTATGATTGACTATCTGCATCGGCGCGGAATCGGCGTGATCCTGGATTGGGTTCCGGCGCATTTCCCGACCGACGCGTTCGCGCTCGGCCGTTTCGACGGCACCGCCCTGTATGAGCATCTCGATGCGCGCAAAGGCCATCATCCGGAGTGGGATACCTACATTTTCAATTACGGCCGCGACGAGGTGCGCAATTTCCTGGTCGCCAGCGCGCTCTGGTGGCTGGGCGAATATCACGCCGACGGCCTGCGTGTGGACGCGGTCGCCTCGATGCTCTACCTCGATTATGGACGGAACGAAGGCGAGTGGATTCCCAATCAGTATGGCGGGCGCGAAAATGTCGAGGCGGTCGATTTCATCAAGGCGCTCAATACCGCGGCGTACGCGCGCAACCCGGGAATCATGATGATCGCCGAGGAATCCACCGCATGGCCCGCCGTCAGCCGTCCGATCTACCTGGGCGGTCTCGGCTTCGGCTTCAAGTGGGACATGGGCTGGATGCATGACACGCTCGAGTACTTTTCGCGGGATCCAATCTACCGCCGCTACCATCATCGCGACGTGACCTTCGGTTTTCTTTACGCATGGACGGAACACTTCATCCTGCCGCTGTCCCATGACGAGGTGGTGCATCGCAAACGATCGTTGCTCTCGAAGATGCCGGGTGATCGCTGGCAGCAGTTCGCGAACCTGCGCGCGCTTTACGCTTACATGTGGGCGCGGCCGGGCAAAAAAATGATCTTCATGGGTGGCGAGTTCGGCCAATGGCGCGAATGGAACCACGACGAAAGCCTCGACTGGAACCTGCTTGAATTCGACGACCATCGCGGATTGCAGGCGCTGATACGCGATCTGAACCGCATCTATCGCGAGCAGCCGGCGCTGTGGGAAGCTGACGGAGAGCCCGCCGGTTTTCACTTCATCGACGCCGATAACGCGGATGACAACGTCGTCGCGTTTATGCGCATCGCGGCGCAGAGCGGCCGCCGGATAATCTGCGTCGGCAATTTTTCGCCGGTAGTGCGTAATGGATATCGCGTCGGCGTTCCCGTGGCCGGACTTTATCGCGAGGTTCTCAACACCGATTCCAGCACTTACGGCGGCGGCAACATTGGCAATGCCGGCATGGTGATGGCCGAGTCGATCGCACATCACGGCCTCGATTTTTCATTGTCGCTGACACTCCCGCCACTCGCGGTAATCTGGTTGGAAGTCCCGCGAATCTGAATTACGCTGGTATTTCAGATGGTCGAACCGCGCGCTACCTATCGCGTCCAGCTGCATCCCGGCTTTACCTTCGACGACGCGGCGAATCTCGTTGAGTACTTCGCCGAACTCGGCATCAGCCACCTTTACTGCTCGCCCTATCTGCAGGCCACTCCCGGCAGCACGCACGGTTACGATGTCGTTGACCATCGCCGCATCAACGAGGACCTCGGCGGTGCGGCGGGACACGCACGGATGCATTCGGCGCTGCGCGAACACGGGCTCGGACAGGTGCTCGACCTGGTGCCGAACCACATGGCGATTGTCAGCCCCTACAATCCGTGGTGGTGGGACGTACTTGAGAATGGGCCGGCGAGTAATTATGCGTCGTATTTCGACGTCGATTGGGAAACGCCGGAAAAGCGGCTGCGCAATTCCGTCCTGATCCCGGTGCTCGGCGACCAATACGGCGTCGTGCTGGAGTCCGGCGAAATTGTGCTCGAACGCGACGGCGCCGTACTCACCGTCCGCTATCATGAACATCGGTTTCCGGTGGCTCCGCGATCGCTGGACACGATTTTGTCCGCCGCCGCCGCGCGCTGCGGTTCCGGCGAACTCGCATTTCTCGCCGACACCTTTGGGCGTTTGCCGCTGCCGACCGCGACCGATCTTGAGAGCACCCGCCGCCGTCATCGCGACAAGGATGTCTTGCGCACATTCCTGACCCGACTCATCCGCGAGCATCGCGAAGTGGGTCCCGCGATCGACGCGGTTATCGCGGAAATCAATCAGCTGCGCGACGCGCTGCACCTCTTACTCGAGCGGCAGAACTATCGCCTCGCATACTGGCGCGCGGCTTCGCACGATCTCGGCTACCGCAGATTCTTCGATATCAATACGCTCGTCGGCCTGCGCATGGAGGATGAGCACGTCTTTGCCGATACTCACTTCCTGGTACTGCGATGGCTTGCGGACGGCACGCTCGATGGCGTCCGCGTCGATCATATCGATGGTCTGCGCGATCCCGAGCAGTACCTGCAGCGGTTGCATCGGGCTCAGCCCGAGGCCTGGATCGTGGTCGAGAAGATCCTCGAACCCGGCGAAGCGCTGCGCACCTCATGGCCGATCGCGGGAACCACCGGCTATGACTTCTTGAATACCGTTAACGGGTTGCTGATCGATCCGGCGGCGGAGCGGCCGCTCGCGCGCTTTTACGCCGAGTTCACCGGTGAGCCTGCCGATTTCACCCGCGTCGCCCTTGAGAAGAAAGACCTCGTGATGCGCGAGGTCCTCGGCAGCGATCTCAATCGCCTGACTGCGCTCTTCCTCGAAGTTTGCGAACTTCACCCGCGCCATCGCGACTATACTCGACACGAATTGCAAGAAGCGATCTGTGCCGCCGTCGCGCACTTGCCGGTTTACCGCACCTATCTGCGCGAAGCCGCCGATGCCGCGGGCGAAGCCGAGGATGTGACGCGCGACGCCAGCAACGTAAATCCCGATGATCAACACCTTATCGACGTGGCGATCGAAGGGGCCAAGATCGCCCGCCCCGACATCGACGAGCGCCTGTTCGATTTCCTGCGCGAGCTTCTGCTGTTGCGCCACCGCGGGACATTCGAAGTGGAACTCGCGCTGCGCTTTCAGCAGCTCACCGGTCCGGTGATGGCGAAGGCGGTCGAGGATACCGCCTTCTACTGCTTCAACCGTTTCGTCGCGCTCAATGAAGTCGGCGGCGACCCGGCGCGCTTTGGCGTTGGGGCCGTTCAGTTTCATCGCGAATGCGAAACCGCGCTGGCGCATTGGCCGCTCCGCATGCTGACGACCTCCACTCATGATACCAAGCGCAGCGATGACCTGCGTGCGCGGATGTGCCTGCTCTCGGAAATTCCTGACCGCTGGATCGCTGCGGTGCGCGGATGGTCCGAAATGAATCGTCCGTGGTGGCGCGGCGGACTTTCCGATCATAATGCCGAGTATCTTTTTTACCAGACGCTCGTTGGCGCTTGGCCGGTCGAGCGCGACCGAATCCTGGAATACATGCGCAAGGCCGCGCGCGAAGCGAAGCTCCAAACTTCGTGGACCGCGCCCAACGAAGAATACGAACGATCGCTCGCCGGCTTCGTCCAAGGCGCTCTCGACAACGCGGAATTTACGGCCGATCTGACGGTGTTTGTCGCCCCACTGGTCTGGCCCGGACGCGTCAACGCGCTTGCGCAGACTCTGATCAAGCTGACTGCCCCGGGTGTTCCGGATTTTTATCAGGGCGGCGAATTATGGAACCTTACCCTGGTCGATCCCGACAATCGACGGCCGGTGGATTATGTTCTGCGGCGCCGTCTCCTCGGCGAAATGCGCTGCGCGACCGTCGAACAAGTAATCGCGCGCGCCGACGAGGGGCTGCCTAAACTCTGGCTGATACGCCAGGCGCTTGCACTCCGCAAGCGCCAACCCCAGCTCTTCGGCCGCAATGGCGATTACAAACCGCTGCGCGCACGCGGCACCCGCGCGGCCCACGCGATTGCGTTCAGCCGCGGCGACGGCGCAATCGTGATTGCTCCCCGCTTGCCGCTTACACTCGGCGGCGATTGGGCCGACACCACCATCACCATCCCCATCGGGCCCTGGCGCAACGAGATGACCGGCGAGGTCGTCGATGGCGGGGAGATCATGCTCGCGAATCTACTGGCGCGTTTTCCCGTCGGCCTGCTTTCGCGTGCAGAGCGTGCTTCATGATTGTTCGTGTGTGGGCGCCGAATGCTGGCGAGGTCCAACTCGAGATTGCGGGCGGACGAATTACCATGGCGCGCGCCGATTCCGGATGGTGGGCAGTCGATACACCGCTCGCGCAACCCGGAGCGGATTACGCGTTCGTGGTGGACCGTGCCGACCCGCCCCTGCCCGATCCACGTTCGCACTCGCAGCCATACGGGGTGCACGGCCGCTCGCGCATCGTCGATCATTCGGCCTTCAAGTGGACCGATTCTCAATGGAACGCGCCCCCGCTCGAATCGGCGATCATCTACGAACTCCACGTCGGCACCTTCACTGCCGGCGGTACCTTCGATGCCGCGATCGATCGCCTGGGCCACCTGACCGACCTCGGCGTGACACATATACAATTGATGCCGGTGGCCGAATTCTCAGGCGATCGAGGATGGGGCTACGACGTCGTCGATATCTTTGCCCCGCATCACACCTACGGCGGCCCCGACGGTTTGAAGCGGCTGGTCGATGCGTGCCATGCGCATGGTCTCGCCGTGCTGATCGACGTGGTGTACAACCACCTCGGTCCGTCGGGAAATTATTTGCCGCGCTTCGGCCCATATTTGACTCATCGCCATGCGACGCCATGGGGCGACGCCATCAATTTCGACGGACGCGGCAGTGACGAAGTGCGCCGGCTGTTTTGCGATAACGCCCTCATGTGGATGCGCGATTATCATTGCGACGGAGTACGCCTCGACGCGGTGCATGCGATCGTTGACGCATCGGCGATCCATTTTCTCGAACAGCTGGCGGACGAAGTTGCGGCGCTCGAGCGGAAACTCGGACGGCGGCTGCTGGTGATCGCGGAAAGCGATCTCAACAACCCACGTATTGTTCAGCCGGTTGAAATCGGCGGCTACGGCATACACGCGCAATGGAGCGACGATTTCCATCACTCCCTGCATACCGTTCTAACCGGCGAGCGCACGGGCTATTACGCCGACTTCGCGTCGCTCGCCGATCTTGCCAAGGCGCTGCGGCAGGCGTGGATTTACGATGGTCGCTACTCAAAATTTCGGGGGCGGCGACACGGACGACCGCCAGAGGGATTGTCGGGCCACAAGTTCCTCGGCTACGCGCAGACCCACGATCAGGTCGGCAATCGCGCGACCGGCGACCGCAGCTCACATCTGGTAAGCGCGGGGCGCCTCAAGATTGCCGCGGCACTGGTACTCACTTCGCCATTCGTGCCGATGCTCTTTCAGGGCGAGGAATGGGGTGCCTCAACGCCGTTTCTCTATTTCACAGGGCATCAGGAACCGGAATTGGCGAGGGCGGTCAGTGAAGGGCGCAAGCGTGAATTCGCGGCTTTCGGCTGGAACCCTGATAAAATTCCCGACCCGCAAGCGCTCGATACCTTCATACGCTCGAAGCTCAACTGGACCGAACGGAGATACGAACCACATCGCGGCATGCTCGAATGGTATCGCGATCTGATTCGCTTGCGCGTGCGGATGCCGGAATTGCGCGACGGCCGCATGGACCTGGTAAGCGTCGCGTTCAACGAAGACGCGCGCTGGCTAACCGTCACTCGCGGACGGATAATGGTCGCCTGCAATCTCGCACAGGCTGCGCAATCGGTTCCGTTCGCGACCACTATGCCGCACAGCATCGCGATGACGTCTGACGACCGCGTCGCGACAGGCCTTTCTTCGATCGACTTAACGCCCGACTCTGTCGCGATCCTGGTACAATCCCAATAGCCACAACCGGCGCGCATAGTGCATATACCGCATTCGCCGAAGACTCCTGCCTCGGCGCGCGAGTTTGGCGCGCGCGCCTCCGCGGCGCGCTGTCGCCGCATAATTTTCTTTTGTCTGTTGTTAATCGGATTGGCGGGGCCGCGCGGCCATCGGGTGCACAAGGTTGCACGACCAGCACGAGCGATATCGACCCGGACCGGCCAGCGGCTCGCCGATCGCTACGGGCGCAAGATCGTGATCGTGGTATCGATGGCCGTGCTCGGTCCCTTTTTGCTCCTCTTCCTGAGTTTGCGCGGCCTGACCGCCGCGAGCATCCTGCTCATCCCCATCGGTATCGCGCTGGCGGCATCGACCAGCGTGGTGGTAGTAATGGCGCAGGCATATCTGCCTAATCGGGTAGGACTGGCCGCGGGCGTGACGCTTGGACTATCGATGGCGATTGGAGGCCTGGTGATGCCGCTGTTCGGTTCGATCGCCGATCATTACGGACTCCGTAGCACGATTTTTCTTATCGCCATGGTGCCGGCGGTCGGGTGCGCCGTCAGTCTGACTTTGCATGAACCAGGAGTGATTACCGGCGAGTCCATCTGAAAGCGGAACTCAAAGTTTATTTGCTGGAGACGCCAGATTCTCTGCGGAGTCCTCGGCAACCATCGCTCAGTGAATCCATGACTTACTATAGACTCGCGAATACGGACGGGATTGGAGGGGTTTATGGAAACTAAGTACGACCGCGCGGCCGAGGATCTTGGCAATGTAGTCGCCCTCGAGCATGTCAATGTCACCGTTCCCGATCAGGCGATTGCGACGGTCTTCTATGTCACCGGGCTCGGCCTGACGCGCGATCCTTTTCTGATGACCGGCACCCAGAACATGTGGATCAATGTGGGCCGCTGCCAGTTCCACCTGCCTGGCAACAAGCCGCAAGTGCTGCGCGGACACGTGGGCGTCGTGATGCCCGATCGGGAAGCACTCGTGCGGCGTCTGACCAAGGTGCGCAAGTACCTAGAAGATACGCGGTTCGCGTTTGAGGAGCATCAGGAATTCGTCGATACGACCTGCCCATGGGGCAATCGCATCCGTTGCTACGAGCCGGGCGAACGCTTCGGCCCGGTCACCCTGGGAATTCCCTACGTGGAATTCGACGTGCCCGCTGGCAGCGTCGACGGCATTGTCCGCTTCTACCAGGAAATCATCGCTACGCCCGCGGCTATCAGCGAAGACGATCGCGGACGCTGCGCCCGCGTCGCGGTCGGCGTCGGGCAGCACCTGCTCTTTCGCGAGACCGATCGTCCGCTGCCGCCCTATGACGGCCATCACATCCAGGTCTATGTCGCTGACTTTTCCGGTCCATATCGCAAATTGCTGAAGCGCGGACTTATCTGCGAAGAGAGCGACCAGCATCAGTACCGCTTCAAGGACCTGGTCGATCCCGAGACCGGAAAAGTGCTGTTCACGATCGAGCACGAAGTGCGCAGTATGCGGCATCCGATCTATCTGCGTCCGTTGGTAAATCGCAACCCGGCGCAAAGCAACATCGACTATGCACCCGGCTACGATGGATGGAACTGGGGGATGCCACGCGCGGATTAATCGAGCGCGTACCCATGCTTGGGGCATCGTTTGACAATGCTATAGGCGTGGCCGATATGCTTGGTTGAAGATTGTAGGTGGCTTGCCGTTACGAACAAAGCCATCGAGCCCGGGGAAAAGAAAATGCGCAACCTCATTGAAGCTCATAATCGGGTAAAGGATTTCGACTGGGAACCGTCCTACGTCGAGAAGACCAATTGGTACCCGACCAAGTATAAGATTCCCGCCAAGACCAAAGACCCTTTCCGTCACCTCGTGCGCGACTACCTATCGATGGAAGAGGAGAAGGACAATCGCCAGTACGGCTCGATGGAGGATGCACTCGCCCGTGGGCAGGCCTCGTCCAAGGCTGAGCCGCGCTGGATGGAGATCATGAAGGCGGTTCTACCGATCCTCAACTTCGGTGAATATGCCGCCATGAAATCCACCGGACAACTGATCGAAACGATCGCCAATGCCGAACTGCGCCAAGGCTATCTCGCACAGATGCTTGACGAAGTGCGCCACACGCATCAGGAAGCCTACCTCGCTCGCTACTTCGCGAAGCACGCCTCCGATCCGGAGGGCTTCGCGCAGGGCTTCAGGCTGAGAGGCACCAATCTCTTCAACCGCGCCGGACGTGCGGCCTTCGAAGCCTTCTTCGTCGGCGACCCGATCGAAGGCGCGCTCAATCTTCAGGTCGTCGCCGAGACTGCCTACACTAATCCAATCTTCGTCGCACTCACCGAAATCGCCGCCTCAAATGGCGACCAGGTAACTCCCTCGGTATTTCTGAGTATTCAGTCGGACGAATCCCGCCACATGGCCAATGGCTACTCGACCCTGGCCGCGGTTGTTTCGAACCCCGACAATCTGCCGGCTCTCCAGCTTGATTTCGACCGCGCGTTCTGGCGCCAGCACGCCTTTATCGATCCCTTCGTTGGGGCCGTGTGGGATTATTTTCAATCCAACCGCACCACTTGTTACCTGGAGAAATGGCGCGAATGGATCGATGCGGATTGGATCGGATCGTACATCGAACGTCTGGCGCCCTTCGGGCTCAAGGTTCCAGCCGGCTATGAAGCGGCGCGCGAACGCGTACCGTGGCTGGGGCATACGGCCGCGATGGTCGCGTATGGAGCTTGGCCGCTTCAGTTCTGGCGGTTCGATCCTCTCACGGCCAAAGACATGGAATGGTTCGAGGCGAAATATCCAGGTTGGCATGGCCATTATGGAAATTTCTGGGAGGAATACCGGCGCCGATGCGATCCCCGCAACGGTGAGTTGGCGCTTTCATTGTTTCCCAGCCTCCCACCGTTATGCCGCGTATGCCAGATGCCGTGCGTATTTCCGCGCATCGACATTTCAACCGTCCGCATCAAAGAGTTCGCCGGAAAGCGACATGCGTTCTGTTCGGCCTCGTGTGAATTATTCTTCGATCAGGAGCCGCAGAGGTACCTCGGATACACGAATTACTACGAACTATTCGACGGCTACGACCTCGCGGATTTCATCGTCGAAAATGGTTTACTCAGAGCCGACGGCAAGACTTTGATCGCGCAACCCTGGCTGAATCAGGAACGGATGTGGACGATCGATGATATCCGGGCGATGCGCTATGAGATTCGCGATCCACTGAGGAATCAGTAATGAGTACGGTTGCACAGACACCGCGTGACTTTAACTATATCAAGCCGCGCAAGCGTCGGCTTTCTGAATATGAGGCGGTAAGTTGCTATACGCAGCCCGACCCGAACGTCTTCGATCGTCAGGGCTGGTACCTGTTGACCGCCGAGGGCCGCGCGGCCTGGCGGCCGGAATCGACCCGCTTGCAGCACCCGCATTGGTTTGATTTCCGCGATCCCTCGGGTCTCTGGCAGCGCTACTATGTAAAGCTGCAGGCGGAGCAGGAGCGTTCGATCGAGCGCAACGTCGAGGACGCAGCCATCGCCGGAACCATTCATGAATTCGATGCGGTGTGGCTGAACGAAATCATCGGCGTCCACTACCGGGTGTGGTCGTTCTTCGAATACGGGCTTTTTCGCGCATTTTCACGTGCCCAACGCGAAGCCCTTTCCGACACCCTCGGCAATGCGCTCTGCTTCGAGGCCGTCGATCGCATCCGGCACGCGCAATCGACGGTGCTCTACCTGATGGAACTCGAGGCGCAAATTGAAGGCTTCAAAGACCATGCGAGCAAGGACCATTGGCTCGGCGATCCAATCTATCAGCCATTACGCAAACTCGTTGAGTTACTAATGGCGACCGACGACTGGGCTGAGATTGCGTTCGCGGTAAATCTGATTATCGACCCGATCGCGACGGAGGTTGGAGTCAGCCGCCTGATCCGTTATCACGGCCCCGCTCATGGCGATCCCGTCACCCCGATGATCATCCTGACCACCGAGCGCGATCGCCGGCGCAATCAGGCCTGGACCGAAGAACTGGTGCGAATGACTACCGCGCCGGAATTGTCCTCGGCCGAGAGCAATCGAAAAGTACTGGGGAATTGGGTCGAGCGCTGGACTCCACTTGCTAATGCGGCGGCCAAGGCCTTCGCCCCAGTTTATGAACGCCTGCCGGTGCGCTCGGGCTCGATCGACGAGGAATTGGCGGTTGCAAACCAGGCGCAAACGAAAATTCTCGACGGTCTCGGCCTCGGCCGCGAAGGTCATCGGTGATTTCAATGGACTCTCAAGATCCCAAAACCAAGGGACGATCTGTGCTCGTGGTGCTCATGAAGGGTGACGAGGCCGATGCGACGATCAGCGCGATTCGCCGCGATCAACCGGCGGCAAAGATTGAGGAGCACGGCACGTTTTGGCAAATCGGCGCACAGGATGAACTGGTCATCGATCTTGCCCGCGTCGGCGACGAGTTGGGGCGTGAGATCGACCTCGGTCAGTGGCTAACCATAATGACTACCTATGTCGGGCGAGTCGAGATCGAGGAAGGCGTGTTCCGAATCACCTCTCAGATGCTCGAACTCGAACCTTCAACGCTGTAATCGCGATCGCGTGGCCGACAACGTATTCAAAGCTCGGCTGGAGCCCAGCGGCCGGGAATTTTCCCTTACAGCGGGCGATTCGGTGCTCAATTGCGCGCTGCGCCAGCGAATACTGCTTCAGTACGGCTGCCGCAATGGACGATGTTCCAGTTGCAAGTATTTCTTGATCGACGGTGAAGTCGATTTCGGCAAGACCTCACCATACTGCCTGACCGACAATGAAAAGGACGAGGGTTGGGCGCTGCTGTGCCAGGCGCGAGCGTTATCCGATTTGGTGATTCGCGATCAGGACATTTCCGATCGCGACGACGCCGCCATCATCACCCCACAAGATTACACCGCGAAAGTTGCGGCGGTTGATCGGCTGAGCGCAGCGCTATGGCGGCTCCAGCTTGATTTGGAACATCCCATCAGATTTTACCCGGGACAGTATATTGAGGTCGAAGCGCCCGGACGGCCGGGGAATTGGCGCTGCTATTCAATAGCCAGTTCGCCTGCCACCCCGAATCGCATCGAACTGGTAATAAAGCGGATCGCCGGCGGCGGGTTTTCCGACCAAATCGACCGTCTCGTCCGCGGCTTCGAACTGGCTATTCGCGGCCCATACGGCATGAGTTATCTGCGCACGTGCGATCGTCCGGTTTTACTGGTCGCGACTGGCTCCGGCATCGCCCCGCTACTGTCGATGCTTCGCTTCTGCGCGGCGGAGAATCCCGATCGAACCTTTCAGTTCTATTACGGAGCGCGGCATCGGAGCGATTTGATATTTGTCGATGAAATTCACCAGCTTGAAGCGCGGATGTCGCGTCTGTCGTTCAACCCTGCGCTGTCCGCACCGGTAGCCGGCGATGAATGGCACGGCGCCGTTGGTCGGGTTACTCAAATCCTGCAGCGCGAAGTCCTCGATGCGAGCCCCTTTGATGCGTACATCTGCGGTCAACCCGAGATGTGCGAATCGGTTTCGACCTTGCTCCTGGCGAAGGGAATTCCGGAAAACCGCATTTTTCGCGACGATTTCTTTGCCGCCGCCTGAAGAGCACCCCTCGCTGTCATACCCGAGGCCGCCGGGATGCGCCGAGCATCAGGTACTGCTATTACTCCATGCGCCTCCGGTGCGATGATTGATTTCGACTGGGCTGACAAACCTCGCCGGAGGCCGGATTTCAATTTTTATGGAGCACCTATGGCGAACGCCGTGAGAAAAGGTCATGCGCCGAACTGGCGCGCGCAATTGGGATCGAAACTGGTGGCGCCGGAAACGGCCATCGCCCATATCAAGTCGGGCGACCGGATTACGCTGTCGATTGCGCAGGGCACGCCGTTCACGCTGTGCGCGGCGCTCGCCGGGCGCCTGATGGAAATTGAGAACGTTGTCGTCAACCATTCGGCGGCGCTCTTCAATTGGGACCTGCCGGGTATCGGCGAACGTTTTCGCCTGGAGTCATTCTACCTGTCCCCGATCGGACGCGAATTGTTTGGCGCCGGACCCGGGGAGTTCGTGCCGGTCTCCTATTACCGCGAGGGCACGCTGCCGCCGGGGCTGGAAAATTTCAACGTCTATCTGCTTACCGTGTCGCCGCCCGACGAGCAGGGCATGGTCAACTTCGGCGACATCCAGATCATGTCGAAGCTGTTGGCACGCAGCGCCAATCTGGTGATCGCCGAAATCGATCCGAACTCGGTCAGAATTGGCGGCGATAATTCGCTGCATATTTCGGAGATCAACTGGTTCGTCGAACGCGCGGCGGACGCGCCCGCCATTCCGCTCACGCCGCCTCCGGTGCCCGAGGAGGAACGCCGCGTGGTCGAGGCGATATGCGGTGCCGTGGCGCGCGAACTGATTCCAGATCGCGCGACCATCCAGGTCGGCGTGGGATCAACCTCGGGCGCGCTGATGTCGCACCTCACCGGCCATCACGACCTCGGAATGCAGACCGAGATAATACCGTGGGGCACGGCCAACCTGGTCCGCGACGGCGTGATCACGGGCAAATACAAAAAGCTCTTCCCGGGCCTGGTGGTCGGCAGCGGCTTCGCGGTGGGAACGCCGCGCGAACAACTCGAATATGCCGACGGCAATCCGGTCTTTCAGCTCTACGATTTCAATTTCACCGACGACATCCGGCTGATCGCGCGCGAAGACGGGCTCATCTCGATTAACAACGCGCTGGCCGTCGATCTTACGGGGCAGGTCGGCAGTGAATCGATCGGCCCGCGGATGTACACCGGCACGGGCGGCCAGATCGCCTTCGGGATCGGCTCATCGATGGCGGGCGGCACCTCGATCATCATACTGCCGGCGACCGCGATGTCGCAGGGGAAGCGGCTCTCGCGCATCACGACCAGTCTCGCACCGGCGTCGGTCTTCACGCTGCCGCGCACCTTCGTCCATTACGTGGTCACCGAATTCGGCATTGCGACGCTCAAAGGCAAATCGTTGCGCGAACGCGCGCGTGAAATGATCGCCGTCGCCCATCCGGACTTCCGCGCCGAACTCACGGCCGAGGCCACACGGATGTACGGCTGAGCACCGCCGTCCGCGCGATCATCCGTCAGCAATTCCGAATGCGTCAGTGGATACCGAATGCGGAGCCGATCGCGATACCAATTGCGAGCGCGACCACGATGACCACCGCGATCATGACGAAGCCGATGACACCGCTCGCGATGGATTGCGTGGATTGATCGGCCGGGCTCTCCGTATGCGCCGAATGGATTCCGCTATGGTAACCGCTGCGCGAAGTGTAGTAGATGCCGGTGCCGGGAAGCCCTACCGTGCGCGTGACGCCGGTGTGGCCGAGCGTAAGATGCGCGCCCCGGACACCCACGGTCACACTCGGTCCGGACTTCGAGAGATTTATCGAGAGACCCGGAAAGATGTGTACGCGACGATAGAAACGAAAACTGCCCACAGCCAAAATCTCCGCATGAACTCTCTATGCGATTTCTTCGCGTAAGATTCTTTCCGATATATCGTTAAGGTCCGGACGCGTCGGAGGGCGACGGCACGTCGGGCGCCGCGGACGGCGCGGCTACCGTGAAGTCCGACGAGAGGTTGCAGCAGAGGTGAAAGCTGCTGCCGGCTCGCGGATCGGCCTCGTAAGCCTGGAGCGATCCATCGACATTGACCTTAACCGCGTCATAGCTGACCGAGCCTGATTTTCGCGTTACCGAGAAAATATAGAAATGTCCGGCCTCGAGCGGCTCCGGTGGCCCCAGATCCGGAATGATTTGTACGAAATGCGGCGGCACTTCGCCGTATTTCACTTCGCTGACGGCATAGTTCTTTGGCGTAGCTCCAAATGGCATCTCGGTAAACATGCCCGGCTCGATGTTAATTTGCCAGGTCGGCTCCCCACCATCGAATCGCACCACTGACGCGACGTCGTTGGAACCCGCGGGCACCGTCTCCAGCACGGTGGCCCCGGAATATTTGGTCATCGAAAGCGTGTTCAGGTAGTCGTTCGCTTGAGAATAGCTGATTTGAATTTTCGCTTCCGGGCCGGGCAATGGCGTGCTCTCCGCGGACTGGTCGGGCGTTGACGACGCGGTCGGCTCCAACGCCGACGATTTCGCGTGCAAGGAGCAACCGGCAAATCCGATCGTGAAGGCGAGTGCCGCAAGTGCCAGTAATGGCCGTCTGCCAATTCGGCGCTCTTCGCCGAAGTTCCACCGCTTCATCACCGCCGGTATTAAGCCGCTCCTTGAAAATTGCCCGTCCGTCCGTTCCGGACTATTGCGAGAATTCGATCGGTTGCGGCAGCTCCCCTCCCGCATTGTACCCGTACACCATCCATGCCCCGTAATCCGCGCCGGTCGCCGTCAGCAGCGCCATCGCGACCATCAGCACTACGAATCCCGCGCGACCGCGCCGCGGCATCGGACGCGCGGTGATCGCCCATGCGCTCAGCCCCAAGCTCATCGCGAAGACGGCGATCATCAACTGCTTGTGATGTATCAGGATGTGATCGCGCACCGATTGCGCGACCATCACGCCGGCGCCGGCGCGCAATCCCGTCCATACCGCTAACGCCGCTCCCAGCGTCCCCAATGCAAGCATCCAGAGCGCGCTCCATGCCAATGATTCGCGCCGCGATACCCACGCTACAACATACAGCAAGGCCGAGAGTGTCAGAAGCGCAACCGGGTAATGGACCACCAGGGGATGGATATTCTGCACGGTCGCGAAGCCGCCGAACTGAAACAACTCGCGCGCGCGCGCCTCCATCCCCGCCATCGCGGGACTACTTCACCGATTTGACGGTGAGGTAGCTGACCCCGCCCTTGTCGTAGGCATCGCCGGTCACGGTGACTTCACTCTCCATCTTTTCGATCACGTTGTCGGGCAGTGAGGAGTCATTCTTCGGCGGCAACAGCACGTACATCTTGTCGGTGCCCTGCTCGACCAGCGCGACCGGAATACCCTTCTTGGCACAACCCATCGCGCACTTCTTATGGCCGGGACCATGCGCCCCCATCGTGACGAAGCAGAAGCTGTCCTCGAGGGTGCCGGTGACCGCCTTTTCGGCCGCCGAAGCCATCCCCACCAGGCCCGCGGAGAGCACCAGGCCAAGACCGGCAATCGCAAGTTTCTTCATATTGCACCTCCATGGCGCCAAATTATTGCATAGATGAATGTGAGGCCGAATTTCGTCGCGATGGATGCGCGATGATCAACGGCGGGCGGTGCGCGCCTCGATCGGAGCGCCAACCGCACCAATCGATTCGCGCCATCGCGCACGACGCGCACGTCCGTTCGGCGGACCCAGCCGTTCGAGGTAGCTTTCCAGAATTTCCTTGATTTGCAGGTCGAGCTTTTCAAGTTCGACCTCTTCGGGAATCCGCGGCCGCTCCTGACCGTCTTCGATCCCGCGTCGCCGACGCCCATAGAGTTCCTGCAGACGCAGCTCCGCCTTCGCCATCACCATCCGATAACGGTAATCGAGCCGCCGCAGCGATTCGTTCATCTCCGCCACCGCCCGATAGCGCGAACGCAGATTCCACCATTCGATCGCCACCACCAGCATCATCCCGAACATCACGACGCCCGCGATCGCCGCGGCCCAGGCGGCCGCGCGCCACCACGGCAACGCATGCAGGTCGCGCTCATAATGCGCGTTGCTCGCCGCCGCTGAGTCGAGCTGCGAGTGCACCGAGGCGAGCGCGTTGGTCGCCTGATCCGCCTTGCGTTCAGCCTCTTCCTTCTCGATCGACAACCGTTCTACTTCGCTATTGAGTTCGGCTTCGCGGGTGACAAATGGATTCGGAATTCGAATCGTATCGCCCGCCATCAGGTCGCCATCCGCGATTCGACGATTGGCGCGCGTGATGTCGGAAACTTGCACGCCGAAAATGTCCGCAATCGTTTCCAGCGTATCGCCCGAACGAATCGTGTACGGAAAATACTTGTGTGCGACAGGCGTAGTAGCGGCGGGCGCGGGCGCCGCCTCGGATCGAGGCGCCGCACTCGCGGAATCATCGGACGGCGCGGTTGCCGCCGAGGACTCCGACGCCGTATCGGCGGCTGGCTGATCCGCCGACGATGCGTCCGGCCGCACCTTCGCATGATGGGTTGGCGGCGACGATTGAGGAATGTCCTCCTCAATCGGTGCGGCGCTCGCCGGGCACACCAGAACCAGCGCAAGTCCGGCCGCGACCACGGCGATAAACAGCGCCTGATGGAGCCGCGCCGACAGCCGATTTAAAAAGCGGGTTCGCATGAGAGACTCAAATACGCTTCCCGATATAGCCTAATCCAAAAGCAGCGCGATGCAAACGTGGTAATTTTGCCGGCCACCAGCCGAAATCTCGCAAAGATCTTTTGAAAATCTCACACCCGAACCCGAGCTTGACCTTGCCGGGCCGCCGCGCCCAATCAGTCACGCCCGCCCGTCCAACGGAGATGCGCCAGGAATTCGCGATTGCCTGCCGCTCCCGCAATCGGCGACTCAATCGTGCCGCCGCCGGCGGGTCCTCCTTCGTGATCGAGTCCAATCGACCGCGCGAACGCAACGACCTCGGCCAGTGCCTGCGTCCGTAGATTTTCGTCGCGCACGACACCGCCTTTGCCCACTTTGCCCTTGCCGACCTCAAATTGCGGTTTGACCAACGCGACTATGTCGGCCGGCGTCGCGGCGAGCGCGACGACCGCGGGCAGTACCAGCTTGAGCGAGATGAAGCTCGCGTCGATCGCCACCAGGTTCGGGCGGTAGGGCAGACTCGTCGGCTCGACGCGGCGAATATTCGTCCGATCCATCACGATAACGCGCGGGTCGCGACGCAAGCGATCGACGATCTGCCCGTAGCCGACATCAAGGGCGATCACTCGCGCGGCGCCGCGTCGCAGCAGCACGTCGGTAAAGCCGCCGGTCGAGGCGCCGACGTCGAGCGCGTCGCGTCCGCTGACGGCAATCGCGAACTCGTCCAGCGCCGCCGCGAGTTTGTAGCCGCCCCGGCTCGCGTATTCGTTAGCGCTGCCGATTATTTCAATTTCCGCGCTCTCGTCCACTCTGAGATCGGGCTTTCCCGCAGGACGCGAGTTCACGCGCACGCGCCCGGCCATGATCAGGCGCTGGGCGCCCTCACGGCTTTCGGCCAGGCCGCGCCGGGCGATTTCAAGGTCAAGCCGTGAACGCATGCGTGAACGCTTGGAGGGTTAGCGTGCCGCGAGCCGCCGGACTCCGGCCTCCGCCGCCCGGTCAGAAGGGTACTTCTTCGTCGTCGCCCTTTTTTGTGATGCCGCCGTTGTCGGCCGCACCGGTCTCGCCCTCGTACGGCGTTCTCTTCAGATTACCGCCGGCGCCGCGCATCAGAACCTCGACCCGCCGTTCGACTTCGTCGAGCTTGTGGTTGAGCGATCGCACCAACCCGACGCCGCGCTCGAAGGCTTCGATCGATTCCTCGAGGGAAAGCTCGCCCGAGTCGATCTGGGTTACGATCGCCTCAAGGTTTTCGAGCTGGTCCTCGAATTTCGACTCGGTGCCGCTGGTCGCCGTAGCGTCGTCGGATCGCTTGCGTTGATTCGCCATTGCCAGCGTCAAACCTCCCGGCCGATTGTGCGGGCGCTCAAACGACCGCGCTTGAGCCGAATATCGAGTTCATCGCCAAGCTCGACCGCGCTCGCGTCCGTCACGACGCGGCCATCGGCGCGCATCGCGACGAGTGCATAGCCGCGATCTAGCACCTTCAGCGGCGACACCGCGTCAAGCTGCCCGGCGATGCCGCCGAGTCGGATCCGCCGCGTCTCGACCGTCGAACCGACCGCCGTTTCGAGCCGGCACATCAGCGTCTCGATCCGCGTGCGGCGCATCGTGATCGCCGCCGCGCGCGCCACTGGACTGCCCAGCCGCGCACCCAGTTCGCGCACGCGCCGGCGCGTATCTTCGATCCGCCCCGCCAGCGCCGCACCAAGTTCCGCCGCGGCTTCATCGGCACGTTGACGGCCCTGCCGGATCAGGTTGCGCGGATCGCGCAGCCGCGCCGCGAAATGTTCGATCTCTTTGTGCTGGGCCGCGACCGCGCTCTCGATTGCGCCGGCCAGCGTGGCCGCGGTCTCTTCGACCCGCTCGCGCAGTTGAACCTTGTCCGGTACTACCATCTGCGCCGCGGCGGTCGGTGTCGGCGCGCGCAGGTCGGCGACAAAGTCCGCGATGGTGTAGTCGATTTCGTGCCCGACCGCCGAAACGATCGGGATCGCCGAGCCGCGGATCGCGCGCGCCACCACCTCCTCGTTAAACGCCCACAGGTCTTCGAGCGATCCCCCGCCACGTCCGGCGATAATCACTTCGGCGCGCCCGTCCGCGTTCAGGTCCCCGATCGCCGCCACAATCTCGGCCGCGGCCCCCTGCCCCTGCACTCGCGTCGGCCGCACAATGATATGGAGATTCGGATAGCGGTCGAGCAGAATTCGCAGCATGTCGCGCAAAGCCGCGCCGCCAATCGCCGTGACGATGCCGACGGTTTGCGGCAGGAACGGCAATCGTCGCTTGCGCGCGTCGTCGAACAGCCCCTCCGCACCGAGCCGCTGCTTCAGTTGCTCGAACGCGACCTGCAGTGCGCCCGCCCCGCGCGGCTCCATCTCTTCCGCATAGAACTGCAACGAGCCGCGCGCCTCGTACAAATTGATGCGTCCGCGCACGAGAACTTCCATCCCGTCCTCGACGCGAAAACGCAGGCGGCGGTACGCCGAATTGAACATCACGGCGCTAACCGCGCTGCGCGCATCCTTCAACGTAAAATAGAGATGCTTCGACGGCGCCAGCCGCGCATTGGAAATCTCCCCGACCACCCAATACTCGTCCAGGTTCGCCTCGATCGTCTCGCGGACCATCCGCACGAGCTGGGTGACGTTGATCGCCACGCGCCGTGCGGATTTGAGCGGAAACTCGAGCTGGCCGTCCATCTTCATGCAACTTACCAGATGCGCCGCTCGCATACCTAGCCGCGCCGTGCGTGACCGCCACTCGATAGATGACTAGGATTCACCGGACTGTCGCCCGCATCGTAAGGACTGCCGCACGAGGAGGAGAGCATGGCATCCGCGCTCGAAAACTGGTCCGCCAAAAGAGTCCGCCATCAGCATCGGCATCCGCCGATTCTCAACATCAACCTGGCCGCCGCCGAGCACATGACTTTTGGCGCGCGCGCCGCCGATGCCTTCGCCCGCGCGGTCGGCAGTTGGACCTTCATCGTCACCCAATCGGTGATCCTGCTCTTCTGGATCGCACTCAACGTGATGGCGTGGATACGCCACTGGGACCCCTACCCGTTCATCCTGCTCAATCTCGCGCTGAGCTTCCAGGCGGCCTACGCGGCACCGATCATCATGATGTCGCAGAATCGGGTGGCGGCCAAGGATCGCCTGATGGCCGAGCAGGATTACCTGATCAACACCAAGGCCGAAGAGGAACTGAAGGCGGTCATGCATCACCTGGAGACGCAGGACGATCTGATGCTCGACCTCCTGCACCGGTTGGAGGAGCAACATCGCGAGATGATTGCGACTATCGAGCGCCATGCGGGAGTGCCGCCGTTACCGGCGAATTGAGCAAACCCGGCGGCCGCCCTCGCGCGCTCATGCACGAAGGCGGCCGCGACGGACAATTGGATTCTCAGTTCGAGTTCGAAGCCGGGCCGCTCGAAGCCGCGGCGCTCGCCGCCGGCGCCGATGCGTCATCGGCCTTGGCAAGTTCCACTTTGTACTTGCTCCAATGCTCCAGGATGCTGATCGCCTTGTCGAGCTGAACATCCTTCTCCGGCTTGGCTGCCTTGGCGCCCTCGGTCGCGCTCTGGGGAGCCGCATTTCCCGGCGTACCGGTCTGATTTGCTCCCGGTCCGTTCACCGGAGTCTTGCTCTTGCTCTGGGTCTGATTGTTATTGAAATGATGCAGCAGGTCGCGCTCATGAATCTCGTCGTTCTGGTCGAGTTCAACCCCCGGCTGCTCCAATGACGCGAGTGTCGGCTTCGGCGGTTCGATTACCACGTCAGGCGTGATTCCCACCGCCTGGATCGAGCGGCCATTGGGCGTGTAGTAGCGCGCCGTGGTCAAACGCAACGCCGACTCGTCATCGAGCGGCAGAATCGTCTGCACCGAGCCCTTGCCGAAGGTCTGCGTGCCCACGATAATCGCGCGCCGCTGATCCTGCAGCGCCCCGGCAACGATCTCGCTCGCGCTCGCACTACCCCCGTTCACCAGCACCACCATCGGGTAATCATCGAAGTTCTTCTTCTTGTGCGCGAAGTATTTCTGCTGCTGGTTCTCGAGCCGCCCCTGCGTGTAAACCACCAGACCGCCATCCAGCAGGTCGTCGCCAATCGAGACCGCCTGGTTCAGCAAGCCGCCCGGATTGTCGCGCAGATCGAGCACCAATCCCTTGATATGCCCGTGATCCTCCTTGCGGAATTTGTCCAGCGCATGCTCCATGTCGGTGTCGCTGCCGTCCTGAAACGTCGAGATACGGATGTAGGCGTAGCCGTCCTTCAGGTCTTTGGCTTTGACCGAGTCGATCCTGATCACATCGCGGGTGACGGTGACGGTGAACAAATCCGGGATGCCCTCGCGATGCAGCGTCAGGTGAATCTTGCTGCCCTTCGGCCCGCGCATCCGCTTTACCGCGTCGGTCAGCGTCATTCCCTTGGTGAAGTCGTTGTCGATCTTGACGATCTGATCGCCCGACTTGATCCCCGCCTTGGTCGCCGGCGTGCCGTCGATCGGCGCCACCACCGTCAGCATGTCGTTCTTGACCGTAATTTCGATGCCCAAACCGCCGAAGCTGCCGCGCGTTTCTACTTCCAGGTCGTGATACAGGTCGGGCGTCAGGTAGGCGCTATGCGGATCCAGTGACGCCAGCATCCCGGTGATCGCGCCGTTGATCAGGTCCTTGGTGGAAACCGGCTCGACGTAGTTCTTCTGCACGATCGCGATCACATTGGCGAAGGTCTGCAATTCTTTGTAGGTATCGTCGGGCAGTGCCTGTGCGCGTTGCACCGCAAGTTCGCCGATCACGAAGATGCAGACGCCCAATGCAATCGCCATTGCCACAATCAATCGGTTACGTTTATTTGCTGTCATCCAATATCCGCCTGGACTCAATTACATAGGGCTCGTCCGTTTACGCGCGACGGTCGCCGATTATTCCGCCTTGGCCGTTTGATTATCCTTGGTGCCGATCAGTTCGCGCAGTGCCGCGCGCATATCCGGTTGCGCCCAATCGTACGGCCCCACGTGATGCGCCACGATCCGACCCGTGCGATCGATTATGAAGGTCTCCGGTATTCCGCTCACGTCGTAGGCGTCGCCGACCTCGTTCTGGGGATCGAGCAGAACGGTAAATTTGTAGCCGTTCTGATGCACGTACGAATCCACTGCCGCGCGCCCCTCGCTGTCCTGGCTGACCGCCAGCACCACGAAGTCCGGATCCTTGGCGAATTCTTCGTAAAGCGTCTCGATCGACGGCATCTCCTCGCGACACGGTCCGCACCAGGTTGCCCAGACATTTAGAAATACCACTTTACCGCGCAGTGACGAGAGCGAAATCGCGGTGCCGTTGAGGCTCGGCAGCTTGAAATCCGTCGCCAGCTTGCCGGCCGCGACCGCTCCCCCCGGCAGCGGATTGACCGAAACCTCGTCACCGGCCGACGCGGGCGCGGAGGTGGCTTCGTCAGGCGCTTGACGATCGTTGAACGCCACCAGCCCGACCGCGACCACGAACAGTCCCGCCGCTATCGCCGAGAGTATTTTGGCGTCGCGTTCCATCGCCTACGCCCGCACCGCGCTCGCTGCCTCGATCGCTACCGGCCGCGTCGTCGTAAAGGGCCATGCCGCCAGCCCAATCGTGATCATCACGATCGAAATCAGTTGCGCCTCGCTAAGCCCGTACGCCACCCGCGGATTGATTCGCACGAATTCGACCAGGAAGCGCGCCAACCCCTCCAGGATCAGGTAGAGGCAGAGCAACCGCCCCTCGGGCGCCTTCTTGCGCATCGACCACATCAGGCCAAAGATCGCCACGTAGAGCATCGCTTCGTAGATTGGCGCCGGATGCACCCGCACCCCAGGGAAATAGCCCGAAACCAGGTTGTCGTGACTGTCGAGCGTCAGCACCGAGCGCGCGTTCCAGCCCACGATCGCATGCGGAAAGGCCATCGCCCACGGCAAGGTTGACGGCAAACCCCAGTCGCCGTCGCCCGACAGCAGGCATCCCATCCGGCCGAACGCCTGCCCGAGTATCAACGCAGGCGCGCACATGTCGAACGATCGCAAAATCGGCACCTTGTAATAGCGCGAAACGATCGCCGCCGCGAGCAGTCCGCCGATAAAACCCCCGTACCAGACGAACCCGGCGCCCGAAAAAACTATCGACCACGGATTGGCCGCATAGGCCGGCCAGTTGTCGAAAACGTCGTAAACCCGCGAGCCTACGATTCCGCCGATCGCGCCCCAGACCACGATTGCGTTGGCGAAATCCGGGCTGATTCCTCGCCGGCGGCATTCCCGCGTCAGCAGGAAGTCGCCAGTGATAAAGCCCATCGCCATCATCAGCCCGTAGCTGTAAATCGTGATCGGCCCGAGGTGTAGTAAAACCGGAATCATAGCGAATTGATTTTATAGGACGGCGCCCTTCTGCGCGACACCACGCCCGACCCAGGGCCTTGCCCGCAACGTCGGATGATCATAGGACGCTCAAATGCGTGCAATTGTTCAACGTGTCATGCAGGCCGAGGTTACCGCCGACGGCCGGTCGCTCGGCAAAATCGGCCAGGGCTTCGTGATTCTGCTCGGTGTCGGCCGCGGCGATACCGAGGCTGACGCCGATTACATCCTCGATCGCGTCATCGGATTGCGTGTCTTTGCCGACGCTGCCGGCAAGATGAACCTCGCGCTCGGCGCGGTCGGCGGTAGCCTGCTGATCTTCTCGCAATTCACCCTCCACGCCGATACCAGCCAGCGCCGCCCCTCGTTTACCGGCGCGGCGCCGCCCGACGAAGCGCTCCGCCTCTACGACTACCTTCTCTCGCGCGCGCGCCTTCGCGATGTTACCGTGGAATCAGGCAAATTCGGTGCCGAGATGCAATTGCACCTGGTCAACGACGGCCCCGTCACGATCATCCTCGACAGCCGCCTTCATGGCGGATAAACGAACTCGACCGGCCCGCGGATATCACCTGTGCCTAATCAATGGGAAGCCTGAAACCTCTATGAAGCTTCGGAAAGAAACCAAAGTTTTGCGCTCCTCAACAACTTCTGTCACTTTCTGACTAATGGCACGTGCGGGCTTTTACGCAGTCGAATCGGGCAGGATCTCCTTTCGGCACGACGGCAATTGGTACAACAACGAAGAGCGCATCGAGAATCCGCGCATCGCGCTCCTGTTCAGCCGCAGCATCCGGCGCCACCCCGACGGCGGCTACATGCTGCAAGTCGCCGACGAGCGTGCCTCGATTACGGTCGAAGATACTCCCTACGTCGTCATCCGCATCGACGACGACGGTCGCGGCGGCTTCGTGATCGTCACCAATGACGAGGTTCGCGAGGCGCTCGACCCGTCAACGCTCGAAGTCGGCGACGCGAACGTCCTCTATTGCCGCGTTAAGTCGGGCGAGTTTCCCGCCCGCTTCCTGCGCAACACGTACTACCATCTCGCCGAGCATTTCGTGACCGATGACGGTGAGAACTTCGCGATCGTGATCGACGGCCGCCGCCACCCGATTCGTGCGGCCGGCCGTGCGCGCGGTTAGTACATCATCATGATTGAGACCCGCGCGTCCGCCTTCAACGTCGTCCTGGTCCG
This sequence comes from Deltaproteobacteria bacterium, assembly GCA_021780755.1. Taxonomy (GTDB): domain Bacteria; phylum Desulfobacterota; class Binatia; order Binatales; family Binataceae; genus JADMIL01. The sequence continues at coordinate 71,961 of JAJXYF010000035.1, forward strand.
CCCCGAGATTCCGCAGAACTCAGGCAGCGTCGCGCGCCTCACCGCCGCAACCAGGACCTTGCTGCACCTGGTCGGTCCGCTCGGCTATTCACTGGCGGACCGCTACCTGAAGCGCGCGGGCCTCGACTACTGGCCATTCGTCGATCTGCGCACCTACACGGACTGGCACGCCTTCGACGCGCTCTACCAGTCCGAGCGCTCAACCAACTTCAAATATTTCTCGACTCACGGTGAGCAGAACTATCTGCAAGCCGAATACCGACGAGGCGATTTCCTGGTCTTTGGCAGCGAGACCAAGGGACTCGGCGCCGATTTTCTCGCGACCCGTCGTGATGCTACCTATCGCATTCCGATCTTCGAGCCAGGGGTGCGCAGCCTCAACCTCGCCAACGCCGTTTCAATCGTCCTCTACGAAGCCTTGCGCCAATCCGGCCTCCTCGCAAATACCTGAGCTGACATCTGCGGCGCGCTCGGTCCGTCGGTTCTCGACCATTTCGGAACCTCGGCGGCTTCGACCGCGCGTGACCCGCGCAATTGAATGATTGCTCATTCGAGATGGTCACCTGGTCTCATGAACGCTCGCTCACCGATTTCTCATTACATATTTCGCATTGATTACAAACATCGTTTCCAATGTCGTCAAGTGGCCCCGGCGGAGGTTCGCGCTCACAACAATTTCCGTCATATTTCCCAAGAAAAAGCCATATTTTTAATGAATGACCATTCAATCAAATTCGTTGCGGCACTTGCTCACTACTTGTGTTCATGATCTAACCTGGAAGTTAGCAGAACATTGTTTGTTGACACTCTAAACGGATTTAGCTATTTTAGGCAACGTAAGGAAGCCACACTGATTAAGTGCAACATTGTGCAGACGCAAGGTTGACTATTCACGACCTGTACCAGCACAGAATCACGGACTATCGAGGCCGTGAAGAGGAAAGAAAGGAAAACTCAAATGCTCTCGGAAGTATCAAGAGGCGAAGCGGATCGGGATTTGCGGGATTTGTCTGAGGTCGAGTTGATGACCGATCGGGCCGCTCTCGAAAATCTGTCCGCGGTGTTTCGCGCACAGGGCACCATCATGGTGTGCCATGTTTGCGACGAGGTAAACGAACTCATCGCCGGAATCATCGTGCTCCGGGCGAGCGAGGAAGCCTGGGTGCTCTGCGGACCGTGCCTGCGCAAAATCCCGATGCAGGGACCGCTCGCCTCGTAACCACTTTTTCGGTTCCGCGATTCGGTGCGCGCCGCGTGAGATGTTCCCCTACCGGGAATTCCTCACGCGGCGCGAATATGCGGCGCGAATATGAGGAGAATACCCGGCTCTCCGCTAATGCTTGCGCACGGAACAGGTGCCGCAACCGCTCCCGCATCCCCCGCCACCCGACGCCGCAGGCGCACCGAATTGATAGCCCTCGGCCTCGAGTTCCGACGCGTTGATCCAACGCAAATCGTCGCTGACCGCGCCGTCGCAATGGACGCAGCGCCTCAATTCCGCCCCGCTCTCGAAATCCAGGTAGGTCAGCACATAGCGGTCGCACACCGCGCATCGCGCCGTCGGGAAGGAAGATGAAATTTGCGCCGCTTCGGGCATAATCAGTGGGCTCATACTAGAGCCGCGAGTGCGGGCGAATCAATCATGCGGCGGATTCTCCCGAACCATTACAGCCGGGCCACGATGAAACCGCGCGCTATCGCACCGCGCTTCAGGCGCGCGGATAGGGCGCGCCGAGTGCGCTCGGCGCGTCGGCCTGTCCACCCATGAACGCCAGCACGATTAGCGTCAGCGCGTACGGCAGGGCGAGAAAGAACTGATAAGGGATAGCGCTGCCAAACGCCTGCAAGCCGAATTGCAGCGCGATCGCCGCGCCAAACATAATCGACGCCGCACCTACTCCCCACGCATTCCAGCGCCCGACGATCACCACCGACAACGCCACGTATCCACGTCCCGCCGAGATCCCCTCGACGAAGGTGTTGGCGTAAGCCATCGTCAGGTAGGCGCCCGCCAATCCGCTGAGCACCCCCGCAATCATCAGTGCCTGCCACCGTAGCCGATAGACTCCGAGCCCCAGCGCATCGGCCGCTTCCGGACGCTCGCCCGCGGCGCGCAGTTCCAGCCCGTAGCGTGTCCGCGAGATAGTCAGCGCGACGATCGGCACCAGCGCGAACGCGAGATAGACCAGCGCGCTCTGATCGAACAGCACGGGACCAATCACTGGAATCCGCGCGAGCGGCCCAAGCGCAATCGGGCGCATCGGCGAGATCGTAATCGCGCTGCCGGTCACCCCGAACCACTGGCGGTAAAAGACCCCCGTCAGGCCCAGCGCGAGAATGTCGATCGCGGTGCCGGCGACCACCTGGTTGACCGCGAAGTTCACCACCAACAGGGCCAGCAGCGCGTTGAGCGCCACCGCCGCGGCGCATGCGGCCAGCAAACCGAGCGCGATACTGCCGCTGAAATAGGTCGCCGCCAGCCCGCAGAACGCCCCCACCAGCATCGCTCCCTCGATCCCGATGTTCAGCACGCCGCTGCGCTCCACGATGAGTTCACCCAGCGCCGCCAGCAGGATCGGCGTCGCCATCGCAATCGTCGAAGCGAGAAAGGCCTCAAGCATCGCCCGCCTCCGCCGCCGCGCCCGTCGCAACTGTGCCACCCGCCCCCTCCGCGCCCCCCCACAGCGTCGTGCGGATGCCGCGGGCCGCCAACGCATCAAACGCCACCAGAATTATGATCACCATGCCCTGGATAACATTGACCAGCACCGGGGAAACCGCGTCGGCGCGCTGCATCGCCTGCGATCCATTGTCGAGCGCGCCAAACAATATTGCCGCCGGTACGATCGCAAGCGGATTCAGCCGCGCGACCAGCGCGACCGCGATCGCCTCATAGCCCCATCCCGGCGACATCGTCTCGTACAGCCGATGGGTGATGGCGGAGACCTGCACCGCGCCGCCGACGCCCGCCAGCGCGCCCGAGAGCATCATCGTACCCATCGTGAGACGCGCGATCGGGATACCGAAAAATGCACTCGCCCGCCGGTTGCGGCCGAGCGCGCGCAGTTCGAATCCGGCCGCGCTGTGGAAAAGCCCCAGATGACATCCGACGGCGACCACCAGCCCCAACCCCATGCCCAGGTTGAGCCGGCTCGGTTCAAGGTAAAAGCCGAACTGCGCGACCGGCGCGATCACCACGCTCTTGGGGAACGATCGCGACGGCTCCATCAGCGGCCCGTGCACCGCCCAGCTCAAAATCTGCACCGCGACGAAGTTGAGCATGATCGTGCTGATGACTTCATTGACTTCGCGCCGCGCCCGCAGCCATCCCGCGAGTCCGCCCCACGCCGCACCGCCCGCCGCGCCCGCCGCTATCATCGCCAGCATCGCAATCGGATGAGGCCAACCGCCCAGCGCAGGCCCAATCGCACCGGCGACCAGCGCACCGATGACGAGTTGCCCGTCGGCGCCGATATTCCACAGCGCGCCCTGAAACGCGATCGCGATCGCGAGTCCCGTGAACACCAGCGGCGTCGCTTTGACCAGCGTGTCAGTCGCGGCGAGCCAGTTGCCAAACGCGCCCCGCCAGAGGTCGGCGAACACCGCGAGCGGCGACGCGCCCAGCAAGAGCAGGACGATCGCGATAGTTGTGGCGGCGATCGCCAGCGCCCCGAGCGATCGGGTGACCGCGGCGAGGCGCGCGGTGAGCGTCGCGCCCATCTCAGGGTTGCGCCGCCGCGCCCGACATTAGCAGTCCGATCCGTTCGGCGTCGCGCTCGCCGTCCGCGACCGCCGCCAGCCGTCCCCGCGTCATCACGTAAAGGCTGCCGCTCAGCGCCATCAACTCATCGAGGTCGCTCGATATGAGCAACACCGCGCCGCCCGCCGCGGCAAACTCGCGCAGCCGCCGATGGACCTCGGCAGTGGCGCGCAAATCCAGCCCCCGGCAGACGTCGTGCACTACCAGTACGCGCGGTTCGCCGGCCAAGGCGCGCGCGACCGCCAGCCGCTGCCGGTTCCCACCCGAAAGTGCCACCGCGAGGCTTGCCGCTCCCGCCGCCCGAATCGGATAGCCCGCGATCACCTCGGCGCAAAACGCTATCGCCCGCGAGCGCCGGAGCCATCCGCGGCACACAAAGCGCTCCCGCACGGCGCCCGCGAGCAGCAGGTTCTCCCACAGCGTCATGTCCAGGATCAGCCCGTCGAGGTCGCGGTTCTGCGCGATCACCGCGATCGCGCGTCGATCCGGAACGACGCGCAATCGACCCGACGTCGGTTGGCGAATGCCCGCCATCACTTCGACCAGTTCGCGCTGGCCGTTGCCGTCCACTCCCGCCACCCCGGCGATCTCACCGGCCGTCATGCTGAGGTTGACCCGATCGAGTAATCGGCGCCCGTCACCCACCAGCGTGAGATCTTCGACCGCGAGCGCCGGCGCGCCTCGATTAGCGATCGGCGCGGGATCATCGGCGGAAGTCCGCGTCGGTACCTGCGCCGCGTTCATGCTCGCGGCGGCAACCTCACCGATCATCAGGCGCGCGAGTTCCGCCCCACTGGTCTCCACGGCCATTCGCACCGCCGCCACGCGCCCGTGGCGCAGCACCGTGATGCGATCGGCAACCGCGATCGCCTCGGCCAGCTTGTGCGTGACGATCACCACGATGCGCCCCTCACCGCGCAGCCGCCGCAGCGTGTCCAGGAACGCCTCCAACTCGGCCGGCGCGAGCACGCCGGTCGGCTCGTCGAGGATCAGCACCCGCGGGTCGAAGCTCAGCGCCCGCAGTATCTCCAGGCGCACCCGCTCGCCGACGGAACATCGCTCAACCGGCGCTCCGGCGGGCGGCAGCTTGAAGCCCAGCCCCGCCGCTATCGTGCGGGCACGGCCCGCCGCGTCCGCCAGATCGTTGCGCAGGGTCCGCGGGCCGAAGCCGCCAAGTGCGAGATTCTCCTCCCACGACATCCGCTCGAACAGCATCGGACTCTGATACACCGCCGCGATTCCCGTCTTCAGCGCCGCATACGGCGAACCGGTTGCCAGTGCCGCACCATCGAGCTCGACCGCACCACTGTCGGGCTTGAGACGGCCGGCGAAAATGTTGATCAGGGTGCTTTTGCCCGCTCCGTTTTCGCCAACCAACGCGTGAATCTCACCAGGGAGCGCGCGAAAGTCAACGCCATCGAGCGCCACCGTGCGCCCGAATCGCCGCGTGATTGCGGTCGCTGAAAGCACGCCTCAGGCCGGTCCGGCTTCCGCCGCCGGCGTGTAGTTTTCGCGCACGAAGGCGAGCGCTTCCTCGCGCGTCGCGATCGCGCCGTCCAGATGCAGGTCTTCGATCTCGCGCAGGATCGATTTGAATTCAGGCCCCGGCTTGAAGCCCAGCGCGATCAAATCGTTGCCGCCAATGAGCCGCGGCGGACGCGCTTTGACCTCGCCCAGCGCCGCGAGCGCGCACCGGCAGAAATGATAAAAGGACAGGTCCGAACTGGAGGCGAGCGCGTCGATCATCGCCAGCTCCATCAGTTCGCCGAATCCCTCCTCCGTGATCATCCGCTTGAGTGTGGCCGAACGCATCCGCGGCGCCATGCACAGACGCAGATGGTAGCGCACGAGATAGGCTACCCGCTCCTGCGTCGCCCGCGATCGCCGCAGCCGTTGCATCATCGCCGCACCCATCTCGCCGCCCTGATCGGTATGGCCGTAGTAGGTCATCTTGCCGTCCTCGGCCACCGCAAAGCAGCGCGGCTTGGCGATATCGTGCAACAGCGTGCCGAACGCGAGGGTCTCGCTACATCCGCCCGGCAGCATCGAAAGCATCAGCCGCGTATGGCGATAGACGTCGCCCTCGGGATGGAAATTTTCCGGCTGCGGGCAGCTCGGCAGCGCGAGCAATTCGGGCATCACCACGGCCGCCAGTCCGCTCTCGACCAGCAAATCGATGCCGCGCGCGGCGCCGCCCTCGGTCATCATCATGACCAGTTCCTCGCCCACGCGCTCGGCCGACGTATGCGCGATTGCCGCCGCACTGCGCTTGATCGCGGCCCACGTGCCGGGTTCGATCGCGAAGCCCAGGCGCGCCGCAAACCGTAACGCGCGCAGCATCCGCAGATGATCTTCCTCGAAGCGTTCATAGACGTTGCCGATCGCCCGGACGATTCCCGCGCGCAAGTCACGCACGCCGCCAACCAGGTCGATCACGCGGTTTGACGCGGGATCGAAATACATCCCGCCAATCGTGAAATCGCGCCGCTGTACGTCGTCTTCTATCGTGCCAAAGCGCACCGACGACGGACGGCGCCCATCGTGATACTCGGCGTCGGCGCGAAAGGTCGCGACCTCGAAATGGTCGCCGTCCACCATCACGATAATCACGCCGAAGCGCGCTCCCACCGCGATCGTGTGATCGAACAGCGCCTGCACCGCTTCAGGCCGCGCGTCGGTCGCGATGTCGTAATCCTTGGCCTCCACGCCGAGGATGCGATCGCGCACGCATCCACCCGCCAGGTAGGCGGTGAAACTCGCGGCACGCAGACGCTCGATAATCGCCAGCGCCTTGTTTTCTTTTTCGCTATTCACCATGTATAACGCCCAATGTAACCGCTTGCCCGGGGAGGGCGCTATCGGCTGATGGCAGCCGGGCGGGGTAGCGCGGGGCGCCGTAAGGACGCTTCGTATTTCAATAACATTTGACGGGATCGTTAAGAAATGGTAACGATTCCGCCCTAGAATCTCACCGTGTGGGGGAGGACAAATGGCGCTTAAACGTCTCGGGTTCCGGAACTTGGCAGCCGTTTTGGTGTTGGGCGGCGCTATCGTGGGCTTTTCGTCGAGGGTGGCTCTGGCAGAGGGACCAGAGATGGGGCCAAGCGGCCAGATTACGTCGGGCTCCGGGGATTTCCGGGAGTACTGTGCCCAATGCCACGGCCCAAAAGGCATCGGCAATGGACCGGTCGCGCCGGCACTCAAGAAAAAGCCCGCCAATCTGACCTTGCTTTCCAAGAACAATGGCGGCGTGTTTCCGGAAGCGGAAGTCCGCGAGTTCATCTCCGGCACCAAGATGGCCGAGGGTCACGGCACTCGCGAAATGCCGATCTGGGGCTATGCCTTCATGTTTCGCCAGGCGAGCCATACCGGCACCGGCGGATCGCCGCTGTCGCAGGATCAGGTCGATCACAAGATCAACCGGCTGGTCGAATACGTGAAGACCTTGCAGGTCGAATAAGCTCGCGTCAAAGCCGGAATCCGAAAGCCGGATTTAGCTAATCTCTGAATGCAGGACGGCACGGTCTCTAAAAATAGGGCCGTGCCGTCCTGCGCATTTCTGCCGCGGATTTAGCGCGCCGATTACTCCGGGCGCAGCGGCGGACGGCCGAGCACGATACCGCCGTCGATCGCGATCACCTGCCCGGTCACATTTGCCGCACGCTCAGAGCACAGCCACGCGACCGTGCGCCCGATGTCCTCGGGCGTCTGCTCGCGCCCGAGCGGCACCAATGTGCGCACTGCGCTGTCGAAGGCGAGCCGCGCGCGATCGGGACCGCCACCAATCGCGGCGCCCAGTTCCTCCCAAATCTTGGTGTAGATCAGCCCCGGCGCTACCGCGTTTACCCGAATACCCTTCGGGCCTAACTGCAGCGCCAGGCTGCGCGTGTACGAAATCACGCCGGCCTTGGCCGCCGCATACGCGGCCAGAAACGGCGTCGCGAGCATCCCCGCTATCGACGAAGTGTTGCAGATCGCGGCGCCCGCCTTCATCCGCGGCACCACTTCCTTGCTCACCAGGTAAACCGAGTTGAGGTTCAACTCCACGTAGCGGCGCCAGATATCGACGCTATGCCATTCCTCCTGCCGCCCGCTTTCGAACCAGTTGGCCTCGCCGCCCCCGGCATTGTTGCAGAGCACGTCCGGATTGGGCCCGAGCTTGGCGGTTATCGCTTCGAGCGCCGCATGCACCTGCTGCTCGTCCGTCGCGTCGGCCGTAAAGCCATGCACCCGGTCCGCGATCTCCGCCGGCGGTGGCACCAACCGCAGATCGATTACCGCTACCTGTTCGACGGTCTTTTCCTCGAGCATCGCGCGCACGATTCCGAGTCCCAGGCCGCGCGCGCCGCCAGTCACGATTGCGTATTTCATGGTATGTCCTCCTTCAATTCAGGTCGCCCCGATGGTTCGCCGGGCCCCTCCGACGGCCCCGTGGCCGGCGTTGGATACATGGACGGTTCGGGCGCGTGCCGCAACCTGGACGCGGTCGATGTTATGGAAGCCGCCGGCCGCTCAGCGAAATCCTTCGTATAGGTCCGTTCATATACCCGCAGCAGCGCGGCGAAGACCGAAATCACCGCGGGCCCCGCAAAGATGCCGATCGGGCCGTAAGCCTCGATCCCCCCGGCCAGTCCGAAGAACAACGCGACCGTCGGCAATCCCGTGCCATGACGCATCGCCAGCGGCTTGATGAAATTGTCGATGATGGCCAGCGCGATCATCGACCAGATCGCCAATCCGATCGCGCTCGCCCACGAACTCGCGTACGCGAGATAAATCGCCACCGGTACCCATACCACCGTCGTGCCACCGAACGGCAGCAGACCCGCCGCCGCCGTTAACAGCGCCAAAAACGCCCAGTAGGGAACTCCGCAGACCAGGTAGCCCAGCCCGATCGTAACGCCGTCGAGCACCGCGGTGAGCATCAGGCCGCGCATCACGGAAGACAGCGTCGCGCGCAGGGTGTCGAAAACCGCCGCCTTGTCCTCTTCGTGCATCGGCGTCAGCGACCGCACGCCCTCGTAATACGACTCGCCGTCGCGCAGCAGGTAGAAAAAGGTCAGCAGCGCGATACCAAAATGCAGCAGGAAGCCCGCCAGGTTGCTCGCGACCGAACCGCCGTGCTCGAGCGCGTAGTCGCGCGTGTACCTGGCCGCCTGCACGAACACCGTCCGGATCTCGTCCTCGAGCTTCACGCCGCGCCGCGCCATCAGGTCGGCCGCGCGCGCCCCCCAACTGGTCTCGCGCAGCCACGCGGTGAAGCGGTCCAGACTGCCTTTGGTCGAAAGCTTTGAAAGCTCGCCGTAGATATTCTGCGCCTCAATCACGAGCCGATCCGAAAGCCATACCGCCGGCAGCACCACGCCCAGCGCTACGACGATTGTGATCAAAAGCGCGGAGGTCGTGCGGCTGTGAATGTAGCGGTCGAATTCGATCAGCACCGGATGTACCAGGAAGGCGAGCAGGATTGCCCACGCAATCGGCATCAGGAACGGCTCGAACACCAGGTAGAGTTCCCAGGTAATCAGGGCGAGGAAACCGAAGAAGAAAACCTGTACGATGCGCTCCTGATTCATGGTGTGCCGCCGTCGCGCGAAGCTTAGCAGATGAACGGCCAGTGGTCGTCCCTGCGGGCAGCGGCCCCGAAGCGGCAATCGCGTGCGCCGGATGTTATCCTTCGGCGCCTGGAGCCGCGCGCGGTAGCACCGCAAATCTCGAAGGGCGGTCTTTCAATCAGACACTATCCGCAGTCATTATGCGGACATCATGGCAGGCATGGACAGTACCAGCGGAACAATCGAGACGGCCGGGACCTCGCTAGGCGACCTGTGCAATCGCATCCGCGCCGAAATCGACAAGCTCTATCGCGAGGGCATCGTTTACGGCGATAACGGCTTCAGCCGGAGCCTCTATCCGACCAGCGTAACCCCCGGACGCGGCAAATTCTTAGGCGACCTGGTGCGCGAGGTGAAGCCCGCCGCAACGCTCGAAGTTGGCATGGGATGGGGCCTTTCGACCCTGCACATGCTCGAAGCGATGGTCGAAAATGGCGGCGTGCGCCAGCCGCACATCATCATGGACCCGTTTCAGGAGAAGAACTATCACAACGGCGCGTTGCGCGTGCTGCGCGCCGCCGGCGTCGATCGGTTCGTCGAGCATCATTCGGAGCCGTCGGAGATCTTCCTGCCCAAACTGGTCGAGCAGGGCCGCCAGTTCGACTTCGCCTTCATCGACGGCGACCATCGCTTCGACGGCGCTTTTCTCGACGTGATCTTCGTCAACAAGCTGCTCAAGCCGGGCGGCCTGATGGCGGTGGACGATACCGAACTCGACGCGGTCCATCTGGCCTGCCGCTTCGCCGAGACCAACCTGGGCTACACCTACGTCGGTGGACACAGCGACCGCGGTGACAAGGGCCCCGGACGCCATCGCAATCGCAATTCGCGGCCGCGCCCGCAGGTCAGCGCCTATCGCAAGCCGGTCGAGGAGCAGCCGGAGCGTAGTCAAATCCACTTCAACTCGTTCTTCGACGACTTCTCGCCCTACATTCGGCTCGAACGGCTCGCGAGTAACCGGCTCGCCCACGAGGGGCTGGAGGCCTTGCGCAAGGGCGATCGCGAGGGCGCACGGCGCGCGTTTCGCGAGGCCCTGCGGCTCGATCCGACGCACACCAAGAACATGCTTCGCTATGTTCGCACCTACCTGCCGCCGGTACTCGCGCGCGCGTTCACCGGCCGCGGCAAGGACGGGTAGCGTCGCCGCGGGTGATACTCGCCGTCACGCGCGGGCGGTAGCGAAACTGCTCGCAACGGAACGCAACGGGAAAGGACGGCCGCGATGGAAATCAATGGAATCGCCCACGTTTACATTACGGTAAGGGACTTCGAGGCCTGCGCCGCCTTCTACCGCCGCCTGCTGCCGTTCATGGGGCTGACGCGGATCGTCCACGACGATGCCAACACGTTCTATTGCATCGGCGGACGCACCGGCTTCGGGCTTACTCGATGTGCCGAGGAGCATCGCGCGACGGCGTTCGCCCAGGATCGCGCCGGGATGCATCACGTATGCTTTCGCGCGCGCTCGCGCGAAGATGTTGACGCGGTACATGGGCTGGTGCGGGAACTCGGCGCGAAGATCGTGCGCGCGCCGCAGGACGGTCGCTGGGCGCCGGGCTACTATTCGATTCTGTTCGAGGATCCCGACGGTATCCGGCTCGAAGTGAACCACATCCCCGGCAAAGGCCTGCTCGCCGACGACGCCGCCCGGAAGTAGCGGCAACACCCCGGCTACTGTTCGTTCGCGGGGCCGTCAACCAGGTAGTGCGACGCAAAGAACCGCATGATGGTCGCGACGACTTCCGGCTTGATGTGCCGGAAATCCTTCTCGTAGGCATCGACGATCACGTCCTTCACGATCTCGTATGACGGATAGTAGAACAGGCGCCGGTCCTCGGCATGGTCGCGCATCAACTCGTCCACCGCGACCCGCAGCGACGCCTTCGAGACGCTGTTGGCGGTGACGCAGGAGACCGGCCTGAAGGTGGCAACCAGCGGCACCGGCGACAGCGTGAAGATGATCGCGGCGTCCGGACGGCGCTCGCGGATCACGCGATACGCGGTCTCCAGGTTGGCCCGATTCTCAGCGGCGCTCAGCACCTTGAAGCCGTGCCGCGCGGGATCGAACTGCGCCTTTGGAATCGCCCGCCAGAAAGTCTCGCCGGTCTCTTTGTTGTACCAGACCTCGGACAGTCCGAGCGTGATGATGAAGACGTTCGAGCGCTCAAAGATGGCCCGCGTGTCCACGCGGACACTCTCTTCGTAGCGCGCCTCGCGGCCGTCCTTGTCGTACCAGAGCGGTTCGTTGAACTCCGTCTCGCCGTATGCCCATTGGAGCTGCTGCGCGATCGCGGCCGAGTTCACCATCCCCTCGCCGCAGCGGATCACATACGAGGCGCGGTTGCGGCCGAGGTCCGCGAGCGTATATCCGGCCTTGATCAGGTAGCCCGAAATATGGGCGGCGAAGCAACTGCCGAAAGTGGTGATCGGGTCAGACTTCGTGATGAAGGGCGCGGCGGGCAGCCATCCGAATCCCACTTGCCTGGTCAGGGCGTCGGCCGCCGACAAGGCCTCGCGATCGGGCAGAAAGTTGCAATGCTCTCCTCGATACCAGGTCGGATCGGCCTTTAGTTTGCGGCCGTTGACTTCGTAACTCATCGCCGCGCTGTCGAGGGCGCGCAATTCGGCATTGGCCTGCTTGCGCAGAACCCAGTCCCGGTCTTTGCCGATGAACGGAGCCAGCACCGGCCACCGTTTGGCCACCTGACTGCGAAGACCCATTGCTCCCCTCAACCTCGCGACGCGTGATGCCACGCAAGCATAACCGCGCGCCTCCGTTCGTGTCCATCGAGCGCCCCCGCCATTAAAGACCGCGTCGCCGCGAATCGATCAATGTCTGAGCAGCGATTTTCGCATCGCCTGATGTTTGGTTTTCGGATGAAGCCAAACGCTCATCACCGCCGGGCAGAATGACGGATCGTCAACCTCGCCGGACTTCGAATCGTTCAAATAGGCCACCGTCCGGTTGTCGTTCGAACAGAAGACGACGATCTGATCGCCGCGCTTAACACCCGGAATAAGCTTCTTCATCTCCGCCTGCCAGATTCCAAGCTTGTGCTCATCGCCCACCTTGAGATCGCGCATCTCGGCGATCGCGTTCTTCACCAAAGTGTCAGCGGGAACGGTCCGGTTCGGCTCGATATCGAGCGCGTGCGGCTCGGCGGCAGACCATTGCGGGCCGACTATCCATAACGTCGCTTCGTACATCTGGATACCCCACAGCGAGTGACGGCCTTTCCCGAACGGATGCATTCCGGGAGCCTCGGACAACACCTGCGGCGGCAACGGTCGACCTTCGCCCGGTGGAGCGGCAGTCGCGCAGGTAGCGGAAAGCAGAACCAGGAGCATGGCCCCGAGTCGCAAAGACGCAGATCCCGCACGAATTCTGGATGTCACAGGCATCCGCATAGTTGCTCTTCTTGCCCCGCGATTTTTTTGATTGAGGGTCAAGCGATTCGCGCGGACAAAACAGATCAATGTTTCTTTCGTGGCGATGTCAACGGCGCTGCGCCTCCCGATCTTTCAGCCGCACCACCCGCAGGGAACGCATAGGCGCGGGGTGTGCAGGACACTACCGGCTTGCGGGGGTCGGTTGCCGGGGGCGCGGAATTTGTTTAACCTTGCCGGTTACTTGACGATCGACGTGAATCGTACGGTCGCTAATCGAGTGAACGAAGAGATCGAGTGAACGATACGCTTTTGAAGGCACGTAGCTCAGCGGGAGAGCACTTCCCTGACACGGAAGGGGTCGGCGGTTCAATCCCGCCCGTGCCTACCACTCTCTTACTGCTCGCCGATGCGCTATAATCTGGCGCGAACTCGCACCGTCGCGCAGTCGAACTGAATTGAAGACCCATCCAGCATTGGCCATCGCCGTTGATCCCGCATTCGCCGCTGATCCCGCATTCAGATGAGTTCGGAAATTAAGGTTACCGTTAACGGCACTGCGCGGGCCGTCCCGGCGGGTATCCGCGTGCGCGAGGCGCTCGAGGGCGCCGCCGGCCGCGACGTGATCGCCGCGCGCGTCAACGGCAAGCTCTACGACCTCAATCGCTCGCTCATCGAGGACGCCACGATCGAGCCGGTGGCGGCCGAGAGCGCCGAGGGTATCGATATCATCCGGCATTCGACCGCCCATCTGATGGCGCAGGCGGTGCAAACGCTCTTCCCCGGCACCCAGGTGACGATCGGCCCGACCATCGAGGACGGCTTTTTCTATGACTTCGCCCCACCCACTCCGCTGACGGTCGAGGACCTGCCGCGAATCGAGCAGAAGATGCGCGAACTCGCGAAGGCCGACCTCAAGGTCGAGCGGGTCGAGGTGCCGCGCGCCGAGGCGATCGAAACCTTCGATCGGATGGGGGAGCATTACAAGGTCGAGATCCTCAAGGGTATTCCCGAGGACCGCGTCTCGCTCTACAAGCAGGGCGACTGGATGGATCTCTGCCGCGGACCGCACGTGCCGTCCACGCGCTATATCCGGGCCTTCAAGCTGACCAGTGTGGCGGGCGCCTACTGGCGCGGCGACGAGCACAACGCGATGCTCTCGCGGGTTTACGGCACGGCCTTCGCCAGCAAAGAGGCGCTCGAAGAGCATTTGCGGATGCTCGAACTGGCGCGCACCCGCGACCATCGGAAGGTCGGTCGCGAGATGGGGCTGTTCCTGTTCGATCCGATCGCGCCGGGACAGCCGTTCTATCTGCCCAAGGGTCTCGTCATCTTCAACCAGCTCGTCGATTACATGCGCCGGCTCTATCGCCGCTACGGCTTCGACGAGGTGATCACGCCGCAGATTTACAAGAACGAGCTGTGGCATTCCTCGGGCCATTGGGACAATTTCCGCGAAAATATGTTTCTTTCGCCGGACCCCGAGGCGCACGACTCGGCGGTCGATCGCGACGCCGAGGGCTGGCGCCACGGCTATGGCGTGAAGCCGATGAACTGCCCGGGGCATACGTTTGTCTATCGCGCCGAGAAGCGCTCGTATCGCGACCTGCCGCTGCGCTTCGCCGAGTTCTCCCGACTCCATCGGGCGGAGCGCTCGGGCGTGCTCCATGGATTGACGCGGGCGCGCGTCATGTCGCAGGACGACGCGCATATCTTCTGCACGGAAGCGCAGATCGAAGATGAGGTCGCGAGCAATCTCACGATGGTGCGCGAGGTCTATGCGACGCTCGGCTTCGATCGCGTCGAGTTCAAGCTCGCCACCATGCCCGACCAGCATATGGGCACCGAAGAGCAGTGGCGGATGACCGAGGAAAAGCTCGCCAGCGCGATGCGCCGTAACGAGATCGCGTTCGAGCTGAATCCGAAGGAAGGCGCGTTTTACGGCCCCAAGATCGAGATTTACGTGCCCGACGCGCTCAAGCGCAGGTGGCAGCTCGCGACCATCCAGCTCGACTACAACATGCCCGAGCGCTTCGACCTGACCTACACCACCAGCGCCAGCGGCGAAGCGCGCCCCGTCATGATCCATCGTGCTATCCTGGGGTCGCTCGAGCGCTTTATCGGCGTGCTGATCGAGCATACGGGCGGCGTGATGCCGCTCTGGCTGGCGCCCGAGCAGGTGCGGGTGCTCTCCCTCAGCGAGAAGGTCGAGGACTACGCGGGCGAGCTCGCGGCGCTGCTCAAGAGACATGGCTTTCGCGCGACGGCCGATATCCGCAACGAGAAACTCGGCTTCAAGGTGCGCGAGGCCGAACTCGCGAAGGTCCCGTATATGGTGGTCGTTGGCGAGCGCGAGGCGGCGGCGCGGCAGGTCTCGCTGCGCCTGCTGCGCGGCTCCAAGGGCCAGACGCTGGAGTTGGCGGGGCTGATCGAAATGCTCAACGCCGAGCCCATACCAGCGTGACGATGTTCGCGCGCAACACTTATTCGGCTTTATTCTTGAACCGTTTTCGATATACCTTGGAAGTGTTTAACGCCGCGTGCTTAAGCCGTGGCCCCAGCGCGCGAATCGCGCCAATTTTATTCTCGGCCTAATCGCCGAGGGAGGTGGTTTATCCGTAGAGATTTTCGTACTCCGCCATCAAGGGAACCTGCCATTCGCGTCAATAACCTGATTCGCGCGCAGGAAGTCCGGGTGATTGACGCAGATGGCAGCCAGGTGGGAGTGTTGGCCCTTCGCGATGCAATCAAGGTGGCAGAAAGCCGTGGCCTCGACCTGGTCGAAGTGGCCCCCACTGCCACTCCGCCCGTCTGCCGGATCACCGACTACGACAAGTATCGTTACGCGCAGAAGAAGAAAACCCATGATTCCAAGCGCAGTGCGACGGCCGGCGCGGTCAAGGAAGTGAAGATGGGCGCGTTGACGGGCACCCATGACGTCGAGTTCAAGGTTGCCCATATCAAACGCTTTATAACCGACGGCCAGCGTGTTAAACTCTCGATTTCTTTTCGCGGCCGTCAGATAACCCATCCCGAGCTCGGACGGGCTCTGCTCGACCGGATCGTCGAGCAGGTACGCGATATCGCGCAGCCCGACGGGCAGACCCGGATGGAAGGGCGCAACATGTCGGTTCTGCTCACCCCGCGCTAGGGGCCGGTGATGGCGGCGACGCATGATCGTGGCGCGGGTCGAAGCGCACGCGCGTCGGCAGGCTGAGCACGATAGCGATCGGACGAAGAACGGATTAAACGCGTCAGCGTTCTGAGCAAGAGCGAAAGCTGAGCGCGCTGAAAATTTTTCAAGTAGAGACCGGTAGGGACATGCCCAAGATCAAGACCTCGCGCAGCGCCGCCAAGCGCTTCACCTTCAGCAAGACCGGCAAGGTCAAGCACAAGCGCACCAACCTGCGCCATCTGCTGACGAGCAAGAACCGTGGCCGCAAGCGCGGATTGCGCCGGCCGGGGATACTGAACAAGACCGACAGCGCGACGATCCACAAGATGATCCCGTACGGCTAGGGGCGTTCGAGTACCTGGACCGGCCGACCCCTCGCCATTCGCAACACCGCAGTTAATTTAAGGAAGGACTGACCCCCGATGCCACGCGCCAAAGGCGGGCCAAAAACCCGCCGCCGCCATAAGCGGCAACTCAAGCTCGCCTCCGGCTTTGTCGGCGGCCGTAAACTTTATCGGCAGGCCCGCAATACGCTCGAGAAGGGGCTGACCTATGCCTATCGCGATCGCAAGCAGAAGAAGCGCAACTTTCGCGCGCTGTGGATCACGCGCATCAACGCACTGGTGCGTGAGCATGGCATGAACTACAGCAGCTTCATCGCGGGGCTCAAAAAGGCGGGGATCGATCTGGACCGCAAGCAGTTGGCCGCACTCGCGATCGAACGCGAGCAACTCTTCGGCGAATTGGTCAACGCGGCCAAGAGCGCGCTCAGCGCCCAGGCTGCCTGAGCTTCATTGCAAGCGCCGCCGCGACGCGGCGCCTGGCCAAAGGACCATGTGGCGATCCACATGGTCCTTTGTTTGAGTGGGACATTTGTTTGACGGGGGACTGTGATTGACCGGGACCTGGTTCCGGGGATGCCGCTGGAATTCCGATGAGAGAACAACTCGAGGAGATCCGCTCGCGCGCGCTGGCCGAACTCGGCGCGGGGGCGACCGAAGCGCAAATCGAAAACGTGCGCGTGCGGGTGCTCGGGCGCACCGGCGAACTCACCGAAATAATGCGGCGCATGCGCGAGGTGCCCAACGAGGAACGCCCGGCGATCGGACGGCTGATCAACGAACTCAAGAGCGAAGTCGAAAACCGGATCGCGGCGCTCAGCGAGGAACTCAAGCGCGCCGGGATGGAACGCTCGCTCGGCGAAGCGCGCCTCGACGTGACGCTGCCGGGGATGCATATCCCGCGCGGCTGGCTCCACCCGGTGACCCTCAGTCGCGAGCGGATGCTCGACATCTTCAGCGAGATGGGCTTCGAGGTCGTCGAGACCCAGGACGTCGAGGACGACTTCCATAATTTCGGCGCACTGAATTTCCCCGCCGACCATCCCGCGCGCGAGATGCAAGACACGTTTTTCCTGCCCGGCGGGTTGCTGCTGCGAACCCATACCTCGAACGGTCAGATTCGCGTGATGGAACGGCGCCGTCCGCCGCTCGCGATCGTCTGCCCCGGTAATTGCTATCGCCGCGACGAACTCAGCGTGCGCGCCTCGCCGATGTTCTCGCAAATCGAGGGCTTCATGGTGGACCGTGCCGGCGTGATCACGATGGGCCATCTCAAGGGCGTCCTCACCGAATTTCTGCGCGCGTTTTTCGGCGCCGATACGGGAGTGCGATTTCGTTCGAGCTTCTTTCCGTTTACCGAACCAAGCGCCGAGGTCGATATCAGTTGCCTGCTCTGCCACGGCGCCGGATGCCGCGTGTGCAAGCAGAGCGGATGGACCGAAATTCTCGGCTCGGGGATGATTCATCCCAACGTGCTGCGCGCGGTCGGCTACGACCCGACGGAATTTTCGGGCTTCGCCTTCGGCATGGGCGTCGAGCGCACCTCGCTGCTCAAGCTCGGCGTCGATGACTTGCGGCTGTTCTTCGAAAACGACCTGCGCTTCCTGAGTCAGTTCCGAGCGGCAAGCGAGGCGGCGTCATGAAGCTGCCGCTCAGTTGGCTCAAGGAATTCGTCACCATCGATGCCGACCTCGACGAGCTTGTCCGGCGCCTCACGATGGCGGGGCTGGAGGTCGAGGGCGTCGAGCATAGCGCCGCGACCTTCGACGGCGTGTTTATCGCGAAGGTGCTCCATGTCGAGCGCCATCCGAATGCCGACCGGCTGAATCTGTGCGAGGTTGACGCCGGCCCGGCGGGGCATTTCAAGGTCGTCTGCGGGGCGCCCAACGCGCGCGCCGGGATGACGGCGGCGCTCGCGAAAGTCGGTGCGCGACTCGCCGGCGGCGCCCATGGCCAGGGCACCGGCAAGCTCGAAAACGCGGTGCCGCTGCAGGCCGCGGTGATTCGCGGCGTGCAGTCGGAGGGCATGCTCTGCTCCGAGCTTGAACTCGGCCTCTCCGGCGACCATCAGGGCATTCTCGAACTGCCCTCGGATGCACCCGCGGGCCACGATCTGGCGAACTACCTGCGGATGGCGGACACCGTGCTCGATATCGCCATCACGCCGAATCGCGGCGATTGCCTGTCCATCCTCGGGCTCGCGCGCGAGATTGCGGCGCTGTTCGGGGTGCGGCTGAGACCGCCGCGAGTGCGCGCGCTCAAGGCGCCGTCGAATTCGTTAACCGCTGACGGCGCGAGTGTGCTAACAGTAGAGATTCGCGCCTCTGAGTTATGTCCGCGCTACGCGGCGCTGCCCATGGCGAAAGTAAAGATCGCGCCGTCGCCGGTCCTGATCCGCCGCCGCCTCGAACTCTGCGGGATGCGCGCGCTCAACAACGTCGTCGATGCGACCAACTACGTGATGCTCGAACTGGGACAACCGCTGCACGCCTTCGACATGGACCGGATCGCCGGCGGCAAGCTCGTCGTGCGGCGTGCCGAGGGCGATCGCGAATTCGAGACCCTCGACAACCTCAAGCGCGCGCTCGAGCCAGCCGACCTCATGATCGCCGACGGCGAAAAGCCGCTCGCTCTGGCGGGCGTGATGGGCGGGCTCAACTCGGAAGTCAGCGCGACCACCACGCGGATCGTGCTCGAGAGCGCGTACTTCGAGCCGATGACGATCGCGCGCACCGCGCGGCGCCTGGGACTGCGCAGCGAGGCCAGCTACCGCTTCGAGCGCGGTATCGATCGCGCCGGGCAGGCGGTCGCGTTGATGCGCGCGGCGGAAATAATTCGGCGCTCCGCCGGCGGTCGCGAGAGCGGGCCGATCCTCGACGTCGAGGCGCGCCCCGCGCCCTATCGCGAAATCGAACTCGACCTGCGCGCGATGACCTCGATCCTCGGCGTCGAAGTACCGGCCGCCGAAGTGCGCCGGCGGCTGAAAGCGATCGGCGCCACCGTCACGCCCGCCGGGCGCCACCGCTTCAAAGTGTTACCGCCGCCGTTTCGCCCCGACGTCAACGAGACCGCCGACCTCGCCGAGGAAGTCGCGCGACTCGCCGGGCTGGCCGAAATACCCGCGACCGTGCCGACCCGCGGGGCGGTGGTGAATCCGCCGAATCCGGCGCGCGCCCTCACGCGGCGTACCCGCGACGTGATGATCGGATGCGGGCTGGTCGAAGCCAAGACGATCGCGTTTATCGCACCGGCCGAAAACGCCCGCTACGGCGGACTCGACGACCGCGAACCGGTGCGCGTGACCAATCCGCTCTCCGCTGAACTCTCCGAAATGCGCCGCAGCCTGCTGCCCGGATTGATCGCGGCGCTGCGCTTCAACCTCAATCGCGAGGCGACCGCCTTTCACGCCTTCGAGATCGGCAAGGTCTTCGGGACGCGCGACGGCGTGCCCGGAGAGGCCGAGCGAATCGCCGCGGTCAGCTACGGCGACTATGCGATGGGCGCGGTCGGACAGCCCGCGATCAAGGCCGGCTTCTGGACCATCAAGGGAATCGTCGAGGCGTATTTTCACGCGTTCGGGATTCCGCGGCAGGCGCGGTTTGAGCCGGCCGGGGCCGCCGCGCCGTACCTGCATCCGGGACGATCCGCGACCGTAAAGCTCAACGGGGAAAGCATTGGGGTAGTTGGCGAATTGCATCCGGCGGAAGCGCTACGATTAGAGTTGAACGACCCAGCTGTGCTTTTTGAACTTGACTCACAACACCTGCTCGCCTATGTATCTTTGGCACGCCAAGCGATAAAGCCACCGCCAAGGTTCCCCGCTATCAGGCGCGACCTTGCCCTGGTGGTTGACCGCGATTTTCCGGCGGATCGGGTTCGTAGCGAGATTTCCGCGATCGCCTCGCCGCTGCTCGAAAGCGTCGAGTTGTTCGACGTTTACGAGGGCGTTCCGATCGCGCAGGGAAAGAAGAGCGTCGCGCTGGCGTGTCGCTATCGGGCGAACGATCGCACGCTGACGGATGAAGAGGTCAATCGCGCGCACACCGCGCTGATCGATCAGGCAAAGGCCCTCCTGGGGGCTGAACTACGGCAATAGCCGGCACTCGGTAAGGTAACGGTTCGGGGGGAAACGGTACGCCGCAGGGCATGACCAAAGCCGATCTCGTGGAGTTGATCTACGAGCGGGTGGGCTCTTCCAAAAAAGAGGCCGGGGATGTGGTCGAGGCGATTTTTGATATAATCAAGGAGAGCCTGCGCCGGGGTGAGAAGGTTAAGATTTCGGGTTTCGGGAGCTTCGCGGTGAATCACAAGCGGGCTCGCCGCGGCCGAAATCCTCAAACCGGTGTGTCGATCACGATCGACTCCCGCAGCGTCCTGTCCTTCAAGCCGAGCCAGGTGCTGAAAGTGCGGGTGGGCAACGGTGAGAAATCATCGGTATGACCCGAGCCCGCAACACATCGGAATCCCGGCGGCAGCGACCGCGTCCGGCCGCCAATGCGACCGCCTCCAACGGCACCGAACGTCAAATCAAGATCGGCGAGGCGGCGCGGTTGATTGGCGTTGAAGCCTACGTGCTGCGCTTCTGGGAGACTCAGTTTCCCTTCCTGCGCCCACGCCATTCACGATCCAAACATCGCTACTACGACCAGAAGAGTCTCGACACGCTCCATCTGATTCGCCGCCTGCTGCATCGCGAGGGCTACACCATCGCGGGTGCGAAAAAGCATATCCGCGCGGCCGGTCTCGATCGCCTGCGCGACGATAACGCCGCCGCTCAAACGGCACCGGCCGCGGATTCTCCGCCGCATGACAACGGCGTCGAGACCCGGGCGGCACCGGCGCGCGCCGAGCTTTCACGCTCGACGCAAAACAAGCTCGCCGCGATTCGCGAAGAGCTCAAGTCCCTGCACAAACTACTCGCCCGCTGACCACACCGCGCGTCAGCGCTGATACCTGTGCTACGCGCCTCTGGCCAACGCTGCGTACGCGGCCGCCGAAGGTCTCAAGCACGCGATCCGTATGACTTATTTTCGTCTACCCATTGTGGGAAGTCCGAAACCTTTCAAAGGTTTCAGTGCTCTTGAAACCCATGGTTCCGCTACTGTTCCTGCGCCACGCGCATCGTGCTCGTCGCCGGTACCGCGATCCGTCCGCTCACCAGGTCCATCACGGTCAGGCCCCCGAGCATCTCGCGCTCGGCGTCGGTCACGCTGTCGAGAATGGCCACGATGCGCTGGTCGCCACGCGGCTTGGCGGCCGCCCGATCGAGGCATGCGAGCACTTCCGCAACGGTGATTGCACTGGAGTCGCGCGCGAGAAATATTCCGTAACCGTGATTCAAAATCGACGGCGTGTCCGCCGCTTCGATCACGATGCCGCCGCGCTTGAGATTTTCGACGATCGGCCGCAGCGCGGTTTCCGAAACGCCCAGTTCACCGGCGAGGCCATGGACCGTGCAGGGCCGCGCGCCCGGCCGCGCGAGCATCCGCTCGCCTGCGCGAAAGACCGTCAGCAGCGCCGCGATGCGCACGAAACTCGGCGTGCGATGATCGATATCGAAGGTCGTCTCGATGCCCTGAATCGCCGCCGTCAACTCGGCGCCGAAGAGCACGATGATCCATGCGATGTAGATCCACGTGAGCAGGATCGGCACCGAAGCCATCGCACCGTAGATCGCATGGTAGCGCACCGCCCCAATCTGAAAATGGACGTATCCCCATTGGCCGGCCTGCAGCAGGATCGAGGCGATCAGCCCGCCAAGCGCCGCCGCGCCCAGCCGCACGCGGATATTGGGGAAAAAAACGTAGAGGAATGAGAAGCCCAGCCAGATCATCAGGGTCGATACGGCCCATCCGACGCCCGGCAGATGCGGCATCGCGCCGAGCAGATTCGAGCGCATCGCCACCGCCGCCACGATCAGCAGCGGCACCGTAAAGATCACGCTGAGATAATCGGAAAATTTCCGCAGCCACGTCCGCCCGCGCGCCACGTTGAAGATCGAATTGAAGGCCTGCTCGATGGTGCCCAGGGTCAGGATGACCGTCACCAGCAGCACCGCGCCACCGACCTCGCCCAACGCTTTCGCGCTCGTATTGGTAACGAAGCCCATCAGGGTGTCGGTGATTTCGGGTGAATTAACCGCCAGGTAACGCTCGATCAACGGGCGGATGCGGTCGGCGCCGCCAAGTCCCGCCAACGCCGAAAACGCCAGCGCGAGAATCGGCACCAGCGCGAGGCTCGACGTGTAGGTCAGCGCCGACGCCCATAGCATGTCGTTGTTGCGGCTGAAGCCGAGAATCGCCATCCGCAGCGTGCGCAACGGCTCGTAGTCGATCAGCCGGTCAACTTCGGCCTGCGCATTCTCGAACTTCAGGCGGGCGATCAGGCGCTCGCGAATCTGCGCCACGCGCATCAGGTGCTCCTTGGCGGACGCTGCCGCTCAAATCTCGCCCGCCCGCGCGGCGCGGTCAAGCGGCATAAGAGCACCTGCCGCTATCCTGAGCGGCGGCTGCCGAACGGCAAGGGACGTTGCGCGTTAGCGATGGGGGTGCGCCGGATGCGCGTGATTGCCCGCGATCGGCAGATGATTCATCGAATCGCGATCGGCGCTCTGCGCGGCGGCATCGGCGGACGGCGCGTTGGCGGAAGCGATCATGGAGTGCTGGCGGGCCAGCGCCTGCACGACCGCACCGCTCAGGGAAAACAGCGCCGAAAGGCCGCGCATCATGATGCTGCCGGGCGGCCCCTCGGGGCCATCCACGCGATCGCGCTTCGCCGCCGCCAGCATGTTCGCGCGCATACCCGTGCCGAAACGGCCGGGATGTTTGCGCGCGAGGATCGCGGCCGCACGCCCCTCGCGGATGCGCCCGCGATAAAATGCGCCGACCCCGGTATGCGATTCGCTCCAGACGAAGCCCGCCGGAGACCATCCAAGAGTCATCTTCGCCGCGGCCATCCGCGCCGCGAGGTCCGCATCGGCGCCGCTGTCGAGGAAGCGCGCATCGAAGCCGCCGACCGCGACTATCGATGCCTTGCGAACGACCATGTTGCGATCGTTGAGCGGCGGTGCCAGACCAGCGGGCGCGTCAGTGGTAAGCGGGCCGGTCAGCGCCGCGATCGCGCGCATCGCTATTCCGTCGCCCGCGGCCGACGAATAGATCGGCCCGGCGCAGGCGTCGAGGCGCCCGTCGGTAATCACGCGCAGCGACAAGGCGAGCCAATCCTGCTCGACCACACAATCGGCACGCGTGAAAGCGATCAGATGGCCGCGAGCCGCGCGCATCCCGGCGTCCAGGGCCGCGCCAATACCGGCACGACGCTCGCGGATGACGCGAAGGCGATCCACGCCCTCGACGTTTGCGGCAAGATCGGCGGTGCGATCGCCAGAGCCAGCGTCCACCACGATCACTTCGTAGTTCGGATAATGAAGACGCGCGATCGCGGCAAGGCACGCTGAAATCGTGCGTTCGTCGTCGCGCGCGGTGACCACCACCGAGACCATCGGAGTGGCGTTCGGCAGCGGCATCGACGATCCGTGTAGGTCGGCAAACGGCAGGAGCTCCCCAGCGCTCAGCGTCCGCGCGTTCTGCCATCCGGGCGATGCCGCTGGCCGCATCGCCGGGGCCACTACGCCCGCGGCGCCGAGTCCGTAGGCGTGAGCCACCATCTCCACTTGCCCGGGGAACTCCTCGCCGAACTCAATCACAAGCGGACGAGCGGCGGCGATCCGGTGCATCGCGAAAATCGCGTCGCCGAGGCCGGCGGGTTCGATTCGCGCGAGGTTCACGTAGGTAAAGTCTTCGCGCAGAGTTCGCGCAAGTATTTGTGAAAGTTGGCGACCGCCGGTACCGATCGTCGGCATCCTCAGGCGGCGCTCGAAGGCAAGCAGCTCATTGCCATGGTGGCTTTCGTGGATCGTCCGTGCGAGCGCGGTGATTCCGCGGCGCAGCGCTTCGAGCACCGGCGGCGCGAGCGCGACGCCGTCGTCATGCGTACAATCGAGCACGAAGCCGATCAGGCCCGGATAGCCGCGCAAAACGCTCACGGTCTGCGCGACGCGCGCGATCGCGAGACCAACCGCCGCGGGAGAGATCAGATCCTCGGGCGCAATCGTTAGCTCGACGATCGCCGTGAGTCCCGCCTGCCCCGCCACGCCGAGCACGCTCTCGGCCTGCGCCGCGGTCAAAATGAGCGTGTTGAGCTTAGCCTCGGCAAGCTCGTCGAGCCGTCTGCGCAGCGCGAGCTTCTCGCTGAGATCGAGCGCCCCATCGACACCCCGCAAGCGCGTCGCCTTGAGCAGGAATTTACCGCCGTCACGGCTGAGAAACTTGCCGTGGACGCGAACCGATGGCGGTGCGGTTAAAATCAAACTCACGTAACGGATCTAGTGCCAATCCCGTGCCATCCAGAACCATCAATATTTTCAATGACTTACGAGCTGCCGAGAGGGCGACCGTTCAACCAAATGGGGTTGTTTGCCCACGATATGCGGTCGCGCAGGGACAATCTCGTTCCCCTGTCGCCTTTGCAAAATGCAAAAATAATTTCAGCCGAGGTTTGGCTAAAGTGTCCTTATGTTATAAGTCGATCGTTACGAGGTTGGACCCCTAGCCTAATGCTGAAGCATCGAGAAAAGCCCCTCCAGGTTGATTCGTTCTGTTCCATGCATGCCGCCAAGCCGCGACGCAATCGATGTGCGCAAGCGCCGCGTCAACCGACCGATCAACCGATCGAACCGATGCCGGGGGAACTCGACACCGTGCGCACGATGCTGTGTGAAATCGAGAAGATGCTGGCGGGACTGTTCGGCCCGGTTTACGACCGTGGACCGCTGGCGATGGAGGCGCGCGCGCAAGCCGCCGCAATCGTCGAAGCTCAGTTCGACGACGTGGTCGAGACCTGGGCGCGAGCGGTCGAGCAGACCTTCCACGAACTGCACAAAGCCGATCGGGTCAGTCTCGCCAATGCCTTGATCCGCTTCCTCGACCATCTCCGCGACCCCGACGACATCACCACCTTCGTCTATTTGCGGCGCCATTGCCATGAGGGGATGCTGGCGCGTGCCAAGCCCTCCCAGTTCAACATTTTCCATATCGCGTTGAAGCAGGTGATCCTCAACCTGGTGCGCAGCAAACTGCGCGGCCGGCGGATGGAGAACGTGCGCGACGTGGTGGTCGCCGCGATCGACGAACGCCGCCTGATGGTCGCGCAGTTTTATATCGAGTCGCGCGAAAACGCGATGCGCGCTTCCGAAGAGAAATATCGCAACTCGATCGATCACGCGCCCGACCCGATGTACGAGATCGATCCGATCACGCTCGAAGTCCTCAGCGCCAATTCCGCCGCGTTCGAACTCCATCAGCGCCTGCCCTACGAACGCGAACTGCCACTGCTCGGCCAGCGTCTGACCGATCTCACGCCCGAGGAACTGCAGCCACTGGTTTACAAGCATATCGAAACCGTGCGCGCCAACGGCTCCGGCCAGGCCCTCGACCTCGAATTGCGCGGCCATTACTTCGATATCCATTCCGCGCTGATCACGGCCGGCAACCGGCAGTTCCTGCAAATGATCCTCCACGACGTGAGCCAGCGCCATGAGATGCTCGATACGCTGCTCAAGGCCGAACGCCTCGCCGCGGCGGGCACCTTCGCCAGCGGCGTCGCGCACGAAGTGAACAATCCGCTCGCCTCGATTTCCTCGCTGGTGCAATCGCTGGTGCCCGACGAAACGGTGGTCGAGCGGCGCCAGATGCTGCATACGATCCTCTCGCAGATCACACGCATCTCGCGCACGCTAAAGGACCTGCTCAACTTCGCGCGGCCCGCGCCGGGCGAGCATAAGCCGCTCAATCTGAACGAAACGATCACCGAAACGCTGCGGCTGGTCGCCTACAACAAGCGCTTCGCCGGCATCCGCATCGAACCCGATCTGGCGTCCGATCTCGCGCCCGTGCTGGCCGACAACAACGGCCTGCAGCAGGTCTTGCTCAACCTGGTGTTCAACGCCGCCGACGCGATTCAGCGCGAGGGCGGACGCATCCGCGTGACCACCGAGTATCAGCGCGCGCCGCAGGGCGACGGCGCCGGCCGCGTGCGCATCCGCGTGAGCGACAACGGCGTCGGCATTCCGCCGGAAAATCTCGAGCGGGTCTTCGAGCCGTTCTTCACTACCAAGCCGGCCGGCGCCGGTGCGGGCCTCGGGCTGTCGCTATGCCAGCGCATCATTCTCAACAACCATGGAACGATCGGCGTCGAAAGCGCGGCCGGTGAGGGTACCACCGTCACCATCTGCCTGCCCGCTTTCGCTCAGGCGGCCACCCGTTCCGAAGCCGTCGCGAGCGCCCAATGAATAACCAGGATAACGGCACCGAACAGGTCTGGACGCAGGCGCAGAGCGGCCCCTTTCGCGTCCTGGTGGTCGAGGACGAGGAGCTGATGCGCGCGATCATCGTGCAGCTCCTGCGCCG
Source organism: Deltaproteobacteria bacterium (assembly GCA_021780755.1). Classification (GTDB taxonomy): domain Bacteria; phylum Desulfobacterota; class Binatia; order Binatales; family Binataceae; genus JADMIL01. The sequence continues at coordinate 98,705 of JAJXYF010000035.1, forward strand.
CGAGGGTTACGAAATCTTCGAGGCCAGCGCGGCCGACGCCGCCCTGCAAATCTTCGAGCGCGAAAAAATCGACCTCGCGATTCTCGACCTTAACCTGAGCGGCGGCGGCAGCGGGCTCGACCTGCTCGGCAAGATGCACGAGCTCGATCCCGAAGTGATGGGCGTGATCGTCACCGCCTACGCCAGCATCGAGTCCGCCGTCGAAGCGCTGCGCCAGGGCGCCTACGACTACATCACCAAGCCATTCGCCAACGATCATCTGAAGGCGGTCGTGCGCAAGGCGCTCGAATACAAGGCGGCGTTTCGCGAGAACCGCTTCCTGCGCCGCGAATTGCGCGAGAAATACCGCTTCGAAAGCATCATCGGGAATTGCGACGCGATCGACCAGGTCTTTCGCGTGATGGAAAAAGTCGCGCGCACCGATTCCAGCGTGCTGATTACCGGCGAATCCGGCACCGGCAAGGAACTCGTCGCGCGCGCGATCCATTTCAGCTCCGAGCGCGCCAACAAACGCTTCCTGCCCATCAACTGCGGCGCGCTGCCCGAGAACTTGCTCGAAAGCGAACTCTTCGGCTACAAGCGCGGCGCCTTCACCGGCGCGTCCCAGGACAAGGTCGGACTGCTCAAGGCGGCCGACAAGGGCACCATCTTCTTCGACGAAATCGGCGACATGCCGCTCGCCCTGCAGGTCAAGCTGCTCCGCGCCCTGCAGGAACGCGAATGCTATCCGCTCGGCTCCAACGAGCCGGTCTCCTTCGACGTGCGCGTGCTGTGCGCCACCAACAAGGACCTCGACAAGGAGTCGCGCGAGGGCCGCTTCCGCGAGGAGCTGCTCTACCGGATCAACGTGATCACGATCACCTTGCCCGCGCTGCGCGAGCGCAAGGACGATATCGCGCTGCTCGCCAACCATTTCCTGCGCAAATACGAAAAGCCGCTGGGTCGCTCCGCGATGCGGTTTTCCAAAGGCGCGATGCGCGTGCTGATCGGCTACGGATGGCCGGGCAACGTCCGCGAACTCGAAAATGCCGTCGAGCGCGCCGCGATCCTCGCCGAGACCGACGTGATTCACGCCCACGACCTGCCCGAGAAGCTCCACGCCACGACCATCGCGAGCGCCGCCCCCGAGACCACCGGGATGACGCTCGAAGAACTCGAGCGCGAACACATGCGCCGCGTGCTCAACGAGGTCGCCGGCGACAAGGTCAAGGCCGCGCAGGTGCTCGGCATCCACCTCTCGACGCTCTATCGCAAGGTGCAGCGCTACCGCCTGGAAAACGAGGGCACCGGCCAGCCCGGCGTCGTCAAACCGGCGCTCCAGCACGCATAGCATCGGCGGGCGATCGGGGTCAGGATGCTGTTGAGGAACGCAAAACTGTAATTATTTCTGAAACCTCGTGAGGTTTCAGACTTCCCTTTTAATAGGATGCGGGCGGCGCCCTCAGAAAACCTCATACGGGGAAGACACCGAGAGGCGCGCGTTCCGTTTCCGCCGACCCCATCATCACGTTCCACAACCGCTGATACCCGCTCCGGCCAACGATGCGTATGCGGCCACCAAAGGTCTCAAGGACGCGATCCGTATGACCTGCTGACCGGCTTTCCCCTGTGGGAAGCTTGAAACCTTTCAAAGGTTTCAAAAATTATAAGTTTCGAGTTCCTCGACAAAATTCCACTCGATTGTTCGACGGGATGAGCGCGGGCGGGCCTTGACCGGGGAATAAACCGGCCCTCACCGGCGTCGATTGGAGGCGTAGATTTCACCCGAGGCTCCTAGTAGAGTTGATCCATTGGGCGCCCCGTAAAGGCGCGTCCGGAGACTAATTATGGACCTATTTGCGCCCTCTCATTTGCTGATCCTGCTGGTGATCATCCTGATCATCTTCGGACCGAGCAAACTCGGGGATGTCGGCGGTGCGCTGGGCCGCGCGATTCGCGACTTCAAGTCCGCGATGAACGAGCCTGAGAGTCCGAAGACCGCGGCCAAGACGGCCGAGCCGGTCGCCGGCGAACCCAAGCCCGACAAATCCGTCTAACCTCCGCGTCGCCCGTCACTCCTCTCGTTCCCTTTTCCGGGAATGGACCCGGTAGCCGTCCGTCCGAAAGCGCTTTGCCTAACTAACGAAGCGCGTTGGCCACTTGCAGCGACGATGAAGAGCCCCCTGCCGCCTCTCCGCATCAAGGACACGAAAATTTTCAGCTTGCGATGTAGGGACTCAATCTGTTGCCGTTTCGGATAATCTCGACAAATAAAGGCGGCTGGTCGAATCGAACGTGACGCGAAGGAAATTTGTGTCGCGCGCCTGTCGTCAGCCCTTCTATCCGGCGCGAGCGCGTGACAGCCCGCGCTTCCTACTGCGAGGCAGTCGCGGGGGCGATCGTTTCCACGATGTCTTTGACCATGAAAAACGGGGATTGTACTAGTGTTGATTCCAACAACTGACCGATGTTGACCGTCGTAGGGCCAAGCCATTCCGATCCGTAGTATTCACCGCTAAAATACGTCTCTGTTGAGGTTATCCAAATGGCAGAGACGGATGAAAAGGTAGTTCCGATTAAAGCCGTGGTGGACCGTCTGACGGTGGAACAGGCGAGGGAGCGCCTTGCGCCCTTTCTTGAAGCCAACCCAGTGTCATCAATTATCGATGGCGATAAGTGGCCTGCCGTCAAGTCACCATGGGGCGATGATTCGTTGACGATCGACATAGCCGAAGATTGCGACGACCTCATTTCCGCTCTGAACAGTGTATATCTTCCGGAAAGGCTGACGGCGATCTGGCACAAGAGCCATCAGTCTATCGAGGTAATCTACACAGCTTTCCCTTTGCGTGAGCAGGAGGATCTATATAGCCGCTCTTTTCAATTTCGCCATCGTGAAAGGGACTACGCATGTGAATTCGGCGATACGAGTGCGCAACTTGCGGTTCTAGCCAAGAATTATCGCTCTGTTAGTGCGCCCACCACCACATTTTTCCGCAATCTTGATTCTTACAAATTGGCGTACACCTTTCCTCGTATTAGCGCCGCGAAAACGTCCATAACATTTAAGCCGACCTCATTTTGGATCAGGGGGATCTCGTCGTGGAATGAAGAGACGGTCCTTGATCTAATCGGCCATCTAAATTTCTACATGCGTTATTACGACGCGTTTTCTCCAGTGGTTGTGACGCATCTAATACCTTCTGAAAACATCAACCATCAGCCCATTGAAAGGTTTGGATACGGGCCGTTTCCGAAATTGATCGAGTCAAAGCACATTGATGAATCTCTGCTTCACTTCTGTCCGCCAGTACTTTGGGGACCGACCCGGTTAGGCGCTTTATCTACAGCTACCAAATCTTGGAATACTGCGCGTTCAATTTTATCGAGGATAAAATCAAAAAATCCGTGCGCAAAACCTTGGCCGCCCCTAATGCTACGGCTGACGTAGATCAATTGACGGAACGAGTTATCGCTTTGGTGGGGGAGAGCAAGATCGGAGAGCCTGCGAAATTCATTAATCTCATCAAAGCCTATGTAGCCTCGGATCTGATATGGCGTGAGATAAATCGCAATCTTCCGCAATTTGTGAAAAAGACCGTCTTCGACGGAGGGTTTATCCTGGACGAATTTCTTAAGGAGAACTCGACATTTGAGGAATTCGATAAGAACTTTGCGGGAAACTTTTCGGATCGGTTGCGAGAAATTCGCAATGCCCTTTCCCACGCTAAGGAACAAAAAAGTCAGGCCGTTATCACGCCGACCGTCCGAAATTTCCAGAGGTTACAGCCGTGGGTGTCGTTGGTCGCGCTGGCCGCTCAAGAAGTAATGGTTTACCGAAATTTAGGGTGAAGTGCTTCCCCTTGACACTCGCTAAGATTCTTTAATATCGTTGGAAACGAAGGAATTGGAGAAGGAGACCCCACCATGCGCTCAGCGGGATAACACAGGCAGCAGAAGTTTGAACACTGAACCCGAAACGACTCGCCCTCAAGATGTTGAGGGCGAGTCGTTTTTCTTGGGGCGCGACTTCTTTGTCGCTGGCACGGCGACCAGTGTATTGATCACCTTTTTCAGCTTTGCCGGATCGACGTGCTTTAATTCCTCGCGCAACTTTTCGTCCGCTTCCCTTGTTTTTTCGCTGATAGCCACTATTTTAGCGCGGCGAGGTTCGCCCGACTAGCGATCGACAGATTGAAGCATTTTCTCGGCTGCGCCGGCCAACGCTTTGTACGCGGCCACCAGGGGTCTCAAGGACGCGATCCGCATGACCTGCTTACCGCCTTTACCCTGTGGGAAGTCAGAAACCTTTCAAAGGTTTCTGTGCTCTTGAAACCCATGCTTCCCCGCTCCGCAACCACTTCCCCGCTCTGCGCAAGGTCGTCGCAAATGTGTCGAATTTCAACACGCGCAAATTCCGGAATTCCGCCCCTACGCGAGCCTTCAACCGCTCAGACGCACCATACAGCGGAAACCTCGAAAATGTTTTTTTTACAAAACGAACTCCTCTACACTCCTCCACAACCGCGATGGCGCGTGAATTCGCGGAGGAGCGTGAACGAGATGGCGGGAATGCTCGTAGAGGTGCGGATGTGAAGGCGTTTCGCTTCATTCTATGGGCCTCCGTCGCCGCCACCGGCGCCTACGGTCTTGGCCTGATCGCCTTCGCCCGCGGCGAGCATCGCCCGAGCGTCCTATGGTTCATCGTCGCCGCGCTCTGCATCTACGCGCTCGGCTATCGCTTCTACTCCAGGTTCATCGCCGAGCGCGTGCTCGAACTCGACGACGCCCAGCCTACCCCCGCGGTACGCCTCGCCAATGGCCGCGACTACGTGCCGACGCCGCGCTGGATTACCTTCGGCCATCACTTCGCCGCGATCGCGGGTCCCGGGCCCCTCGTCGGACCCGTCCTCGCCGCCCAATTCGGCTACCTGCCCTCGACCTTGTGGATCGTGATCGGCGCGGTGCTCGGCGGATGCGTGCAGGATTTCGTCATCCTCGGCAACTCGCTCAAGCGCGACGGCCGCTCGCTCGGCCAGATGGCGCGCGAGGAGATCGGCCCCGTCGGCGGCGCCACCGCCCTGGTCGGCGTCCTGCTCATCATGGTCATCCTGATCGCCGTGTTCGGTCTGGTCGTCGTCAACGCGATGAAGCATAGCGTGTGGGCAACCTCGACCGTCGCCGCGACCGTGCCGATCGCGATGTTCGTCGGGCTCTACATGACGTCGCTGCGCCCCGGCCGCGTGGTCGAAGCGTCGATCATCGGCGTCGCCCTGATTCTGCTCGCGGTCTTCGGCGGCCAATACGTCACCGGATTCGCGTGCGCGCGATGGTTCGATCTCGACGCGCCGCATCTCGCCGTCTGGATCATCGGCTACGGCTTTCTCGCCTCGGTGCTGCCGATCTGGCTGCTCCTCGCGCCGCGCGATTACCTGTCGGCGTTTATCAAGATCGGCACCATCGTCGCGCTCGCCGTCGGCATCGTCGCGCTGCATCCGCCCACCCTGATGCCGGCGCTGACCCGCTTTACCGATGGCACCGGCCCGGTCTTCGGCGGCAAGGTCTTTCCCTTCGCCTTTATCACGGTGGCATGTGGCGCGATCTCGGGCTTCCATGCGCTGATCGCGTCCGGCACCACGCCCAAGATGCTCGAACGGGCGCGCGACGCCCGCATGGTCGGCTACGGCTGCATGTTGATGGAATCCTTCGTCGCCGTGATGGCGATGATCGCCGCCATCATGCTCAAGCCCGGCGTTTACTTCGCGATCAACGCACCCGCCGGCGTAGTGGGCACAGGCGCCGCCGCCTGCGCGAAAATTTCGGCCTGGGGCTTTCCGGTCACGCCCGCCGAGATGCAACAGCTTGCCGCCGCGGTCGGCGAAACCTCCCTCTTTGCGCGCACCGGCGGAGCGCCCTCGCTCGCGGTCGGGATGGCGCATATCTTCGCCCATTCGCTCGGCGGCGCCGCGGTTATCGCGCTCTGGTATCACTTCGCGATCATGTTCGAGGCGCTCTTCATCCTGAGCACCCTCGACGCCGGCACCCGCGTCGCCCGCTTCATGATGCAGGATCTGCTCGGCCATCTGTGGGCGCCGCTCGGCAATTCCAGCTCCTATCCGAATATCCTCGCGACTTCGTTCATCGTCGTCGGCGCGTGGGGCTATTTCCTCTACTTCGGCACCATCGATCCGCTGGGCGGGATCAACTCGCTCTGGCCGTTGTTCGGGATCGCCAATCAGATGCTCGCGACGATCGCACTCTGCGTAGCCACCAGCGCGATGGTCCGCGCGGGAAAGGTGCGCTACTCGTTCGTCACGCTGATTCCGCTGGGATGGCTGGTGGCGGTCACGATGACCGCCGGAATCGAAAAAATCTTCAGCCCGGCGGCCAACGTCGGCTTCCTCGCGCACGCGGCGACACTGGCGCGCGAACTCGCCGCGCCCGCGACCACCGCTGCGCGCACTGCCGAGTTGGCGCGGCTAATCGCCAACGATCGCGTTGACGCCGCGATGACCGCGGTGTTCATCGCGGCCGTCGTGATCATCCTGGGCGACTCGCTGCGCGCATGGACGCGGCTGCTCTTCGCGGCGGGCGCCGGCGGCGCCCGCCGCGAGGAGGCTGCCGCGTGAGCGCCCGCCGCGAAATTCGCGCGGCGCTCGCGCGAATCCGAGGAGCACAGCAGGCGGCACGGCGCTCGCCGCGCCGTGGCGCCCCTCGCAGAGCGAATTGCCCCGGGCGGGCGGCGCGATTCGCCCTGTACGCCTCGCGGATTATCCGCGGCGCCCTCACCGGCGTCCACCGCGTAATCCGCGAGGCCGCCGCCGAGCTGGCGCGAATCAATCGCGCCGGCCTCGGCCCCGATACGCTCGCCGGCCTGTCGCGCCGCGCTCGCGCCCGGCTCGTGACGGCCGCGCTCGCCCGGCGCCATCACCGCCAAGATCGTTGCTGCTGATCTTCATGCTTCCCGCAAAGTACGCGCGGGATTGTCCTACCGTGGGACGTTTATGAAGCTCCAGATCGACCCCTCCAGCCGTGAATTTGCACTATTGATATGAAATCGGCACTTTTACCCCGTTCACTAGGTACTTTTACCTGCTCCCCTAGGTATATTTCCGATATTCCCCTCTCCCACCGTTGGGTAGCCTGCGACTGTCCGCTTCGTCATGTGTTCGCCTATATCGGCACGACACCAACCGCGGCGGGGCAAAAGGTAACCAGGTGGGTGATAATCCTTCATCGATTGACGAACACGCGTCGCTCACTCCGCTTCCGGCCGCTGCCGTCCCCGACGCCCACGCCTGGCGCCAGGGACTCCGCCTTGAGACCGTCGCCAACCTCGCCCACGAACTCCGCACACCGGTGCAGGTGCTGCTCGGCTACATCGATATCCTCCGCGACGACCATGCCCCCGAGTTTTCGCCCGAGACGAGCGCGATCCTCGATCGCATGAATGCAAACGTCCATGACCTCGCGCAGACCGTGGACAACCTGATGCACTTCGCGCTGAGCGAGGTTTACGCCGATGGTCTGACCGACGAGGACGTCACTCCGGCCAGCCTCGCCGCGGAAATAACCCCGATCCTCGAGGCCGCGAACCAGCAGAAGCAACTCAAACTCGAGCTCGATTTCGCTGCCGCTCCGGACCTCTTCTGCGTCCCCCGTCGCCCGCTCAAAGCCATCCTCATCAATCTGGCCGTCAACGCGATCAAGTTTACCGAGTCAGGCTCAGTTATCGTCGCGCTCCGCCGGCATCATGATGGTTCAACCACCGATGCGATCGAACTTGAAGTCAGCGACACCGGCCCGGGTCTCAGCCCAGGAGTTCTCGATCAGGCCAAAGCACCGTTCGCGCAGTTGTCCAACACCAGCGCGCGGCGCTTTCGCGGCCTCGGGATCGGTCTAACTGTTGTGCAGCGCAGTGTCGAAGCTCTCGGTGGCAGAATCGAACTGCGCGCGTTGGTAGGCCACGGATCGCATTTTCTGGTAACGATTCCCGTCCGCATGCGCGACAACTCGATTCGCGCGGCGCGCGCCGCACGGGCTCGGCGCAACCTCCCGATGGTTCCACCCGCGCCGCCCGCGATCTCGCGCAAACCCACCACCCTCCGCTAAAGGGGGCCGGGGTTGGGAAGGGAGCCGGGGCTGCGAAGAGGGCCGGGGTTGGGTGGCTAGGGCGGGCGGGGCTAGGTCGGGCGACTTTTGCTAATATAGCGACTCGACGGGACGATCCCGGCGGTTGCGGAGACGATGTGGGGGTTGGTGTTAGGAGGCTGACGGCGATACGGGGAAATCAGGTTAGGAAGCGCAAGGGTGGTTGGCTTCGCGACTAAAGAGGACCATGTGCTATCTCGAAACTCGCCCTCCCGCCACGCCCTGTCAGCGATAGTGCCGCATCAGGCCGACCACAACGCCCCGTATCTGCAAGCTGCCGTCGTCAACGAAAATCGGATCCATCGTCGAGTTCGCCGGCTGCAGGCGCACGCGGCCGTCGTTCTCGCGGAAATATTTCTTGACCGTCGCCTCGCCCTCGATCAGTGCTACCACGGTCTCACCTTGGTTCGCGTCGTTGCGGCTCTCAACGATTATGTAATCGCCGTCGCGAATCCCTTCGTCGATCATCGACTGACCCTTAACGCGCAGGCAAAACGTGCTGTCGCGGCGCACGAACTCTTCTGGTACCATAATCGTGTCCGGTCCCTCGACCGCCTCGATCGGCAATCCCGCCGCGACCTGTCCCAGCAGCGAAATCTCGCGCGCGCCGGTCGTCCCTGCCTTGCCCGAAATTTCCAATGCGCGACTGTGATTATGATTGCGGCGGATGTATCCCTTGCCTTCGAGGTTCGACAGATGTTTGTGCACGGTCGCCAGCGACGACAGCCCGAAATACTGTCCGATCTCGGCCAGGGTAGGCGCGTAGCCGTGCTCCTCGACGAAATTTTCGAGGTAGTCAACCATCTGTTTTTGCCGCTTGGTCAGCGTCGCCATTTCGATGCCCTCCGCATGCGCACGATCGATGATGGCGAAAATCTGGCGAAACTGCAAGTCGGGAAATTTCCTCGCGATCGCGCCGATCAACACGGGTGTTTCAAGCCGCGCATCTGCCGCATATTCTTGATTCAAGCGGCGTCCACCAACTTTTTCCGGCCCACGACCCAGGGGGCGCTACGGGCAAGCCGCGGCTATTATGGAACCTGATGGCGAAAATTCGCATTATCTTTGAAAATGGCGACCCGGAACGAACCCTTGAGTTCGACCCTCGCGCGGCCCCTTTCCAGCACGACGGATTACCGGGTTCGATTCTCGATATCCTGCTCGGACATCATATTCATCTGGAGCATGCCTGCGGTGGTAACTGCGCGTGTACGACCTGCCACGTGATCGTAAAACAAGGCTTCGAGAAGTTGGGCGAGGCCTCCGAACAGGAAGAGGACCTGCTCGACCGCGCGCCGGGACTCACGCCGACTTCACGCCTCGGATGCCAGGCGATAATCGAGGACCCGAATGCCGAAATCGTAATCGTCGTGCCGCGCTTCACGATCAACCAGGTAAGCGAGGGCCACGGCGGATGAACGATCGCTTAGAGTCGGCGCGTCGGTTGTCCGATGAGTGACGCCCCCGCGCCACCGGTGACCGGCGCGAATCAACGCCCGGTGCTGCGCGCGCGTGTCGAGCGCATTTTCGATCATTGCGCGGACACGCGATCGCTCTTCCTGCGGATGACGGCGGGCGTGCTGCCGCGCTTCGTGCCCGGCATGTTTATCTCGGTGGCGATTCCGCTCACCGGCGAAACGCGGATTCGCCCGTACACCATCGCGTCGAGCCCGGAGGACGGCGAGCCATTCGAGATCTGCTTCAACCGGGTGCCCGGGGGCCTCGGTGCCAGATGGTTGTTCGAGCGCGTCGCCGGCGATGAACTGACCTTCACCGGCCCCTTCGGCGCCTTCACGCTCGAGCGTGCGCCGGCGGCCGAGACCGTCTTGATTGCCGAAGGCACCGCCATCGCGCCCCTCCGCCCGATACTACGACGTGCGATCGCGAGCGCTACGTCGCATCCGATCACCCTGCTATATGCGGCCGATCGTCGCGAACATCTGCTCTATGCCGTCGAGTTCGAAGGCCTCGCCGCGGCCCATCCCGAATTCCATTACGAACCGCTGATTCCCGGCGGACTCGATTCGGCAGCGCTCTATCCGCGGCTGCTCGACGAGGCTCGGCGTCGCTGGGTCACTGCTGACGCCGATCGTAGCCGTCATTTCTATATTTGCGGGGTCGGTAAAGGTGTGCTCGCGCTACGCGACCTGCTGCGCACCGCCGGTTACGAACGGCGCGCCGTACGCTACGAGCAATGGTAATCGCGGGTGTTGCGGACCATTTCAACTGAGCGTCGCGAGCACAGAAATCTTTTCGCGGATAGACGGGACGCGCAGGCCGCGTCGGACCGCGCGTTCGCGTTCGAGTCGCCGCAGCGCCCGCTCGATGAGCGCCGGCTCAATCGTCAGGATCCGTGCGATCGCGCGGTCGTTGCCGTAAGCCGCGATCTCGAAGTAGCGGCGCACGATTCGATACGCCGCCTCGCCCGGACTGAGCGTCCGCGCCGCCCGCAGCGCTTCGCTCCAGCGATTCTCGACGGTGTCCCAAACGTAGGTGAACGGGTCGTAACGCTCTTCAACCTTGAGGGCGAGGAATTTTTCCTGCAGCTCCTTCATCGCGCGATCGAAATCGGCGCGCTTGTTCGGTTGCGCGTAGCCGCTCGAAAGTTTGAGCGCCTTGGTTTCGGCCGCGCCGCGTCGCGTGAGCGAATCCATCACGAGCTTCGCGCAATGGCTGAGTTCGCCGCGCTCGTAGAGTTTCCGATAACCGCCCGGCGCGACGCGCAGGCGCAGGAACGCGGGCAGCAGTTCGAGCGCGATGAAGCTCGGACGCCCCGCGATCACCTTGCCGTAGTAAACCGCCTTGCGCGCCGGCAGCGCGTCCTTAAGGTTCCACGTCATGATGATCGCGCGATCGTGCTGGATATGTTCCGGCAGTTTGGGTTCGCGCCGTCCCTCGATCGCCTCGCGCAGGCACGGGACTCCGAGGCCGGGCGTGAACGCCGCGCAAAAGCCGGTCTCCTCGATAAAGCCGAGCGCGCTCTCCTCACCGGTCACGCGCCGCGACGGCAAGCGGCGAAACGTGCGATCGCGATGGGCTTCGAGGCGTGCCGCGAGCGTATCGCCGAAATCGTCGCCGCTGGAGGAGGTGGCAGCGGTGCGTGCCGATCGCGTCTGCATGGTTGGCCCGCGTCAGTCCGCGCCGCGCGCCTTGGCCGCGTGCCGGACACATTCGCGAAACAGGGCCGCGTAGTTCATTTTCGCGCCGAGCCCCTTCATGATGCCGTCGAGTCCGATCAGCGCGCGAAGCAGGAAAATGCTGTGGCGCGGCGATTTGTAGAGTTTGTGCTCGAAGGCGATCTCGCCGACTGCCGACGCCTTGCCGATGGCGTCGAATTCGTCCGGATGGTACGGGCGGTCGGTGATCACCGGCTCGAACAGCATGTAGATAATTTTCACCATCGGCGCCGGTTCCTGCGCGCGATCGAGGTAGCCGAGTTTGACCAGCGCCGCAGCCATCGCGCGATCGTCGCCGGCGATAATCGCCTGTGCGAGATGGAGGCTTGCCTTGCGCACCGGCTCCGAGAAATGGCGGACCGACCCGAAGTCGAGAATTCCCAGCTTCGGATGATAGGTCACGAGGTAATTGCCCGGTTGAGGATCGGTGTGCAGCACGCCGAACTCGAGAATCTGGCGCCACAGGAGACAGTAGTATTTGCGCGCGACCCACGCCCGCAGTTTGGCGTCGGTCTCGGTGCCGAAAACGTCGCCCAGCCGATAGCCGTCGATGTAAGTCATCGTCAGCACGCGCCGCGAACTCAATTCCTTGATCACGCGCGGCAGCAGGATTTCGCGGTCGCCGCCGAGCAGGCGATTGAACTCCGCGATATTGCGCGCCTCGGTGACGTAATCGATCTCCTCGCGCAGCCGCTCGGCGAGTTCCGTGAAGATCGTTTTGGTGTCGATCTTCTGGCGCATGATATCGCCGGCGATCGCCTGCAGCGTGCGCAGCAGCAACTTCAGGTTGCCGAGGTCCTGCTCGACGGTAGCGTCAACGCCCGGATACTGAATCTTGACGGCAACCTCTTCGCCGCTTTTGAGCCGCGCACGATGCACCTGGCCGAGCGACGCCGCCGCGAACGCCTCGTGCTCGAAGCTCGCGAAAAGCTGTTCGGGGGTCTTCGAGAATTCGCGCTTGATCTGTTTGGCGATCAGCGGATAGTCCATCGGCGGGACGCTCGATTGCGTCGCCTTGAGGATGTCGAGCGCCTCGCCGGGCAGCAGATCGGCGCGCGTCGAGAGCATCTGGATGAGCTTCATGAAGGCGCCGCGCAATTGCTTGGAGCCTTCGACGATGCGCCGCGCGTTCTTGAGATGGGTATCGAGCAGTTCCCGCTCGTAACGGCTCGACGCGAGAAACGGACGCCGCAGCGAAGTCCACAGGTAACTCGAGCCGACCTGCGAGGCGAGGCCGCCGATTTTCATCGCGCGGCGGGCGCGGCCGCTGGTGAGGTCCTTGCCCGCCGCCATCAGCCGCGTCCGAGCCCGACCCGATTGATCATGGTGGCCGCAAAGGCGGCGCCGAAGCCGTTATCGATATTGACCACCGTCACTCCGCTCGCACAACTGTTGAGCATCCCGAGCAGCGCCGCGACCCCGCCGAACGACGCTCCGTAGCCAACGCTGGTCGGCACCGCGATCACCGGCTTATCGACCAGGCCGGCGACGACCGAGGGCAGCGCCCCTTCCATCCCGGCCACGACGATCAACAGGCTGGCCCGCTGGATCAATTCGGCGTTGGCGGTCAGCCGATGCAGCCCCGCCACGCCCACGTCGTAGAGGCGCTCGACCGGATTGCCGAAAAGCTCGGCACACAGCGCCGCTTCCTCGGCCACCGGAATGTCGGAGGTTCCGGCGCTCAGCACCATCACCGTGCCATGACTGCGAACTTCCGGGCGTTCGCGGATTATCATTCCGATTCGTGCGTCGGGTCTATAGTCGAGCGTGCGCAACTTGCGTTTGATCGCGCGCGCCTTTTCCGGCGCAAGCCGCGTGATCAGCAGATTCACGCCCGCCGCGAGCATCCGCTTGCCGATCGCGGCGATCTGATCGGCGCTCTTGCCTTCGCCGAAGATTACCTCCGGCGCGCCGCGCCGCAGTCCACGATGGTGGTCGAGGCGGGCAAAGCCAAGGTCCTCGAACGGCAGATGTTTGAGGCGCGCCAAGGCGCGGTCCGGGCTCAGGCCGCCGGCGGCGACGAGGTCGAGGATTTCGCGGATATTCTTTTCGGTCATCGCCGGCGCGGATCGCCCGTGGGCAGTTGACGGTCAAAATGAATTACCACTTCGCGCACCGCACGGGCGTCGCTGCGCGCCACCGTGATAGTCAGATCGCCGGACTTGAGCTGCTCGCCGGGCTTGGGAATATGGCCGAGCCGCTCGACCACGAAGCCGCCGATGGTAGCATACTCGCCGCGCTCGGGAAGCTTCAGCCCGAAGCGCTCGTTGAGTTCCGCAACGCCCGCAAGCGCCGACACTACCAGCGTGCGCGGCCCGACGAAGCGCGCGTGTTCCTCGAGCACGTCGTGTTCGTCCTCGATATCGCCGACGACTTCCTCGAGCAGATCCTCCATCGTGATAATTCCCGCGGCGCCGCCATACTCGTCCACCACCACCGCGAGCGTTTCGCGCGTGCGCTGCAGGGCGACCAGGATTTCATCGAGCGGCGTCGCTTCAGAGAAATAGCTCACCGGCCGCATCACCTCGCCGACGGCGCGGCTCAAGTCCGGCGCCTCGAGCAAATCGAAGGCGTGGACCACGCCGACGATGTTGAAGATGCGCCGCTGGAACACCGGGATGCGCGTGAAGCCTTCGCGCCGGACCAATTCGATCACGCCGGCGAGCGTGGTCTCCTCGGGCACCGCCTCGACCCGCACCAGCGGCACCATCGCCTTGCGCGCTTCGGCACGAGTGAAGCGAAAGATGCGGCTGATCATTTGCTGCTCGGCCGGCAATATAGCGTCGAGGCCGGGCGGCGCGGAGGGCGCCCCTTCGGCGGGGTGGCGCCGCACCAGCATCGCCAGGTCCTCGCGACTCAAGAACACATTTCCCTCATCGGAGGAGACGCCCGCGATGGTGCGGAGCCAGCGGCTGAGTGCCGTTTCCGCCGCCAGCAGCGGGGCGAGCAGCGTGGCGAGCACGCTCAACGGCCGCGCGGCAAAACGCGCCACCACGAGCGGCGACCGGATCGCGAGCATCTTGGGAATTGACTCGCCGAGCAGCAGCGTGATCGGCGCGAGAATAAAGGGCGCCCAGTACACCGTGCGCGGATTCAGTTCATGCAGAAAGCTGGTGAGCGCCGCCGCCGCAATTACCGTCGCGAGATTGTTGCCGGTCAGCATCAGCGCGACCACCCGATCCCGCCGTTCCAGCAGGCCGCTGAGCGCGCGCGATTCCTTGATGCCGCGCTCGTGCTCGGCGCGAACCTTCAGCTGGTCGGCCGTGACCAGGGCAATTTCGCTGGCGGCGAAGAACGCCTGCGAGATGACACAGGCGGCAACGACGGCGATCAGCGCAACTAACTCCATCGCTTGAGCCTCACCAGCTCGACCGTCGCGCCGCGCACGCGCTCGACCGCCGCCTCGAAATCGCCGAGACGGAACTTCTCTCCCGGACGGGGCACCCGTCCGAGGCGCCGCAGCACCACGCTGCTCAGCGTGTGAGGCCCGGTGGCACCAATCGATTTGCCATCGCCGAGCGCATCACGCAGGCGATCGATCTGAATCGCACCCGAGACCAGCCATTCGCCGGCGCTGACCGCGGTGAACTCGGGACCCTCGTAGTCGAACTCGTCGCGGATTTCGCCGAACAATTCCTCGAGCAGATCTTCGAGCGTGATCAGGCCAAGGACCTTGCCGTATTCGTTGACCACCAACGCCAACTGGAAACGGCCGCGCCGCATCTCGTCGAACAGCTCGGCCAGCGGCTTGCCGGGCGGCACGTAGTAGGCAGGGCGAATCAGGCGTTGGAGTCGCGGTTGCGCCGGCTCGAGGCGGCGCGTCACGAGGTCCTTGACGTGCAGGATGCCCACGATGTTATCGGCACCGTCGCGGTAGATCGGCACCCGCGAGAAATGGCCGGCGACAACTTCGGCAACGATCCGATCGGGCGGCGTACCCAGATCGATCGCATGAATTTTTTCGCGCGGCGTCATCACTTCGGCGACGCGGCGACTGCCGAAATCGAAGACCTTGTGGATCAACTCGCGCTCCTGCGGCTCGACCTGGCCCTGGAATTCGCTGACCCGCAAGAGCGCCTTGAATTCCGCCTCCGAGACCGGTTCGGGCCGCGGCGCCGGGGCCGCCGGCGTGATCCATTTCGCGATCGGATGGACCACCGAGGCCAGCGCCGCCAGCGGCCGCGCCGTGACCTCGGCGACGAATCCGGGAAAGCCCAGCGCGAAAGTCTTCGGTGTGATATCGCAGAAGATGAGCACCGTCACCAGCATCACCGGCACTGAGACGAACGCGCCGATATCGCCCAGCCACAGGATCAGGAAGGTGGTCGCCAGACATTCGGCAAAGACGTTGGAGGCCTCGTTCACACCGATAATCATCATCAGCGATTCGAGGGGACGCTCCATCAGGCGATCGAGCGCATTTTGCACGGCAGCGTTGAGGTTGGTGCGCGTGTGTTCCATCCGCACGAGCGCGAACAGCGCGGTCTCGGACGCTGCCAGCAACGCGCTGATTATCAAGAGCACGCCAACCGCGATCGGCAGCAGAATCATCGGGTGTCCTGGGGGCGCAACTGATCCCATCCGCCGGCGCGCGCCGCGGCCCTGGTGAGCGCGGCGTCAGCGCCGAGCAGGGTCGCGCCGCGGCCACCGACAATTTTGCCGATGCGATGGACCGGGACACCAAGGCGCCGCGTCAGTGCCGCCGCCGAATTTCCCGGCGGCCAGCAAAACAAAAGCTCGTAGTCCTCGCCGCCGCCGAGCGCGAGTTCGAGGTCGTCACCCTTGACCGCGCGATAAGCGGGCGAGAGCGGAATCGCGGGCGCCTCGATTTCGGCGCCGACGCCACTGCGATCGAGCACGTGGCCGAGGTCCTGCCACAGGCCGTCGCTGATATCTATCGCGGCCGGTGCCGGCTTTTGTCGGGCCGAACGCGGATTTCGCGCAGTCGGTGCCGGACTCATCCGCACCAACCTTTGTCCCGCGGCCAGGCGTGCGATTGGATTCAAAAATCGATCGATGAGGAATTTTCGCGCGGCTCCGCGCGCCGGCAGCTTGCCTGCCAGAATCCGCCACCCGAGCGCGGCGTCGCCGACGGTGCCGGTCACGAAAATCTCGTCGCCGGGACGCGCCGCATCGCGGCGCAGGACACGCGGACCGGTCTCGCCGAGCAGCGCGATCGTAATGGCGAGCGCGTCGGCGGCGGTGATGTTGCCGCCGACGACATCGACGCCGGCCGCTGCGGCCGCGCCGCCGAGACCCGCATAGAGCCGATCGAAAAACCGCGTGCCGAGTCCGGGTCTAATCGCGAGGTTCACCACGCACGCGGTGGGCACGCCGCCCATCGCGGCGATATCGCTCAGGTTCACGGTCAACGCGCGCGCGCCGAGCGCCTCGGGTGTGCCCCATCCCAGCTTGAAATGGACGCCCTCGACCATTGAATCGATAGTCATCAATTGCGGCGTGCGCGACCGCGCGAGGATCGCGCAATCGTCGCCGGGACCGAGAATTGTTCGGCGGCTTTGTCGCAGCCTCGCAGTGAGACGAGCGATCAGCTCGAATTCCGCGGGCGCCTTACTCGCCGTGCCCGCCAACGACGAACGGAGTTGCTTTATCGCGATAGTCAGGGGTGGTCTGCCGGTTTGCGGTGGAGAGCAGCAAAAAAATCGAACACGTTCACGGGAATCAGGCTAAACGATCCTAATATCGCGAGCAAGGATTACTTGCGCCGGCGGCCGCCGGACGGAGTCGCGACGATTGCTCAATGGGCGCCGGCGGGGGCCTTGCCGCGGGTTCGCGGCAGCAGGAAGCACAACACGATCCCCAAGATCATCAGATACGCGAGCATGCGGTAAATGTTGTTGAGTGAGATCATCATCGCCTGCGTCTGCACCGAACTGTAGAGCAGTGCGAAGGGGCGGTTCTGGCCGTTGATCAGCGAATTCATGTAGTTGAAATGCGGCGCGCCGCCGGGCATCCGCGAGGGTGCGTTGCTCAAGCGCCACGCGTCGAAGACCGACAGATGCTGGACGAGGTAGCTCTGCTGGACTTGCTCGCGGCGCACCAGCATGGTGGTGAGCACCGAGGTTCCGATCGATCCGCCGATATTGCGCGACATCGAAAACAGACTGGCCCCGTAGCCCATCTGCTCACGTGGAATCGAGCTGAGCGCAGCGGCCGACAGGTTGGGGAAGATCAGGCCCATGCCGACGCCCTGGATAATGGTCGGGGCCATGAAGTTCCATTCCGACATGTTGAGATTGAGGCTGCCCAGGCGCCAACTCGCGACTCCGATCAGCACGAAGCCGAACACGACCAGCGGGCGCGTATCGAAACCGCGCTTGGCGATTCCACCAAGGAAAAACATCGCGGCCATCAGGCCGATGCCGCGCGGCGCCATCGCCATGCCGGCGCGGGCCGCGGTATAGCCGAGCAAATCCTGCAGGAAGGCGGGATTGAGAATCTGCATCCCGTACGCGGTGAAGGTCATCAGGATGAGCAGCAATGTCGGCACTGAAAAATTGCGGTTTTTTAAAATCCGGACCTGCACGATCGGCTCCGGCGTGCGCCATTCGTGCCAGATCAAGAGGATGAACGCGCTGCCCGCGATGATCGAGAAGTACCAGACCCAGGCGCTGGCAAACCAATCGGCGCGGTCGCCGCGGTCCATCACGATCTCGCCGAGACCGAGCGCGAGGACGAGGCATACGATGCCGAGCCAATCGGCGCTGCCTTGACCCTTGAGCTTTTTGAGGTAAGGCGGATCGTGGACGAAGGTCGAGACCATGAAGGCGGCGGCGATTCCGATCGGCACGTTGATGTAAAAATTCCAGCGCCAATTCCAGTTGTCGGTGATATAGCCACCGACGGTCGGTCCCATGATCGGCGCGACCATCAGGCCGATGCCCCACACCGCCATCGCCAGCGTTTGCTCGTTGGGCGGAAAGGTCTCCATCAGGATGGCCTGCGAGAGCGGTTGCAGCGCGGCCCCGGCGATACCCTGCAGGAAGCGGAACGCGACCATCTGGTTGAGCGATTGCGCCGCGCCGCACATCGCGGAGGAAATTACGAAGGTTGCGATCGAGAAAAGAAAATAGCTTTTGCGGCCGAACTGTCCCGAAATCCAGCCGGTGGTCGGAATCATGATACCCGCCGCCACCAGGTAGGTCGTTACGACCCAGGTGACCTCATCGATGGTCGCGGAGAAACTGCCCTGCATATGGGGCAGCGCGACGTTGACGATCGAGCTGTCGAGGACTTCGAGGATCGTGCACAGGATTACCGATGCCGCAACGATCCATTTACGCGCTGTCTCGGCGGCGTGATGTTGTGCCTGATCCGAGACCGCGGCTGCTGGTGCACCGCCCTCCATGATTTTCCGGAAGCGCCCTCCGGCTGCGCAAATGCGCCGCGCGGTAGGGCCTGCCTGGTACCCTCCGATCGCCGTTTCGCAATGGCTGAAAATGAACGAATGGTCTGGCCGGGTTGCGAATTCCGATCGCGCGATCGCAACCGACTCATCTCCCACCTCGGCCGACTTTGTTCCGCCACTACATCCGCACGAAGCGTACCATGCGCTTGCGGCCAGTCAAACTCCGGTGAGGATTACGACGCACCCCCGTGATCATGATTGACGTTCGCGATCATCGGATCCGCGGCCAAGCTCCGCGGGAGCGGAAAGAACAAGCGCTTTGAGAGACTGAGGAAAACCGAAGAAATCAGGACGAGGGAGGGGAGGCGAAGGACGGCAACCGCCGGCGAATCTTATTTGACGATCTTAAGATTCATCAAGCCGGGGTCCGCGAGCGCCACCGTGCGACTCTCGGGGCTCGTCGCGCCCATCCGCGGAATCGAGAAAGTGGCGCCCTCGCGGTTCGCTCCTTCGATCCGTTTGAGTCGCGAGCCTTGGCCGTGCAGTTGCAAAGCCAATAGCGTCATCAGAAAGACCACCACCGCAAAGGCGAAGGTGATCAGCTGGCGTTGTTCTTCGATTGCGATGCTGCGAAGTCGATTCATCGTGGTGCCTCCGATGAGACTTCTATATAGCGAGCATCATGCCACTTATGGGGGAGGCAAAAAGCCCGGCGAATCGGGGAATTTCCTTCAAGGTTGCGGCAATTTTGTAACGAATGTCGAGATTTCAGCGACGGTTATGTGCCCTCGTGAAACAGTCGGGACCGATGATGCGACTCGCCCACCGGACCCTACTCCGATGTTGCGCCGTCGCTACAGACGAAGCGCCGTCGCAACAAATTTCCCGTGCTCGACCTTCATCTGTCCGCTCGCGATGCGCTGAGTTGCAGGATTGCACCGCCTTGCGCAATTGATGCTAATGCTTCCTCACGCATCCTCATCCTTTCCGAGACACGTCGCCTTCCGTCTATAGCGGAGCGGTCGATTCTTCGCCCCGCGAATCCTCTCCCCTCCCTCACGATGGCACATCGATTGCTTATTCACCGATCCGCGCATCGTGTGAATGGGGGGCAACTAATGAACCTGAAGCTCGAAGAACTTCGTCGACGGCTACTCGAACCAGTTGCGACTGCGCCTAACCAATCGACCTCCGTCTATAAGCGGAGTTCGGCGGATTTGGCCGTCGTCACTCAGAAGCGTAGCGAGGCGGCCACCGAAGTCAAAGAGATCCAGGCTGCGACGCCGGTCACGGCGCCCGCCGGCACGAGCGTCTATCAGCCGCCGGTGGCGCCCAGGATCAGCGACGGCAAGGTCTTTGCCGCCTCGACCCCCAACAGTATCCGCGAGGCCGCCCTGCGCTATGCCGAAAATGCCTCTACTGACACCAGCCTCGGAGAAGATTCAATGGAAGCGAACAGCCAGTATCAAGTCGCCCAGGCGGTCTCGAAAGTTTTCGAGCAGGTGAAGGCGTTCGAGGACCGCTTCGTCGAGCTGACCAAGACCTTCGAGCCGGTCGAGGCGCTGGCGCAGTCGGCAGCCAAGTCGTTCTCGCCCTTGCGCTCATTTCAGGAGCAGCTCGCACAGCTTTCGCGCTCGTTCGAGCCGATGCGCGCGTTTCAGATTCAGCTCGCCGAACTCGCCCAGAGCTTCGCGCCGATGAAAGGCTTGCAGCATCAGCTCGAACTGGTTTCGGACGCGTTCGAAATCAATATCAATCAGTTGGTGCGCTCGCTCGAGCCGGCCAAGGAGTTCCAGGCCCAGCTAATCAAGTTGGCGCACGCATTCGAGCCCGCGACCGAGCTCGCCGACGATTTCGCGGTGCTCGCCGATACGTTCCGCGGCGAACATAGCGCTCAGCTCAACGGGGTCGCGCCGGCGCAGGCCAACGTTCAACATTAGAATCAGTTTATTGGTGGTGGCGGGGATCCGGGGTGGTTTGGGTGGTGGCCGGGAAAAGGGGTGGATGATGACGCGCCGCGTGACGACAAGTCACGCGGCGCGTTTGTTTTTTCATCCGCGCACCGCATTCTGACGCGCGTTCCCCTTTCTATCCAAATAATTGCGACGCTCACTTCCTGCGCATGCTCGCCGCGCGGTTCAAGATATTCACCTCCGCGAGCGTCGCATTGGACAGCGCGCCGCGGTTTTCAGTACGCTCGCCCGAGTTCACCCGCGCAGCCCGTGAAGCTTGATTACGAAACAGACGGTTAGACGCGGAGCGCGCGGCGAGGTGCCGCAATGTCCACCTGGGATCTGAAAGATCGCGCGGCGATCGCGGGCGTCGGCAATTCGCTCTACGGCCGGCGCCTGATGCGCAGCCCGATCGATCTCGCCGCCGACGCGATCGCCAATGCGCTCGATGACGCGGGCCTCGCGCGCGACGACCTCGACGGGCTGGCCGTCAGCTTCGGATCGCCAATCGGCGCCGACGGCGACAGTATCGCGCCGCTGCTCGGATTGAACCTGCGCGCGTTCACGCAGACCTGGGCGCACGGCCGCTTCACCGCAAGCTGTATCCAATGGGCCGCGATGATGGTGAGCGCGGGGATGGCCAACGCGGTCGCCTGCCTGGCTTCGGTCAGCTTCTCGGGAATCAAACGACCGCGGATGGGCGGCTCGGGCGATCGCGAGGGGGCGCGCGAGGGCGGCGGCGCGCACGGGCAGGATCCGGTTTACGGAATGACCAGCCCCGGCGCCGGAGCGGCCCTGGTCGCGCGGCGTTACTTCGACCGCTATGGCGCGAGCAGCCGCCAACTCGCCGCGATACCGATCGCGTTCCGCAAGCATGCCGCGCTCAATCCCAACGCGATGATGCGCGAGCCGATCAGCATCGATGACCATCAGGAATCGCGCTTCGTCTGCGAGCCGCTGCACTTGCTCGACTACTGCCTCATCAACGACGGCGCCGCGTGCGTGATCGTCACCACCGCCGAGCACGCGCGCGATTTGCGTAAGACGCCGGTGTATATCGCCGGGATGCAGCCGCTACCGGCCGGGCGCGAGGAGTTCGTCTGGGCCTACCCGGGGCTCGGCGTCGCGCAGCAATCGACCTTCGATTACGACGCGGGTTTGCAGGCGGTGTACAAAATGGCGGATATAACGCCTCGCGACCTCGACGCGTTTTTCAGCTACGACGCTTTTTCGATTCTGCCGTGGATCGCGCTCGAGCGTTTCGGTCTGTGCAAGCCCGGCGAGGCCGCCGCCTTCACGCAAGACGGGCGCATCGAACTCGGCGGCGCGCTGCCGATGAACACTAATGGCGGCCTGCTCTCCGAGGGACACATCATGGGCTGGAATCATCAGGTGGAAATCGTGCGGCAACTGCGCGGGGAATGCGGTCCGCGCCAAATCCGCGACGCCAAAATTATCCAATGGGCCAATGCATACGGCGATTCGTTGATTTACCGCCGATGACTCAGTGACCCTCCTCCTTGGCCAGGGAGAGCGCAGGCTCGTTCCGCGAGCGCGGGTGAGGGGCGGTTTCCTTACGAGGTAAAATCAAATGGCTGAAGCGACTTATGCGAAACCGCTGCCGGCGATCTCTTCGCTCAGTCAGCCTTACTGGGACGGACTGCGCCGCCACGAGTTGTGCCTGCAGCGCTGCGACGGTTGCGCGACGACATGGTACCCGCCGGCGCCACTGTGCCCGCGATGCTGGTCGCGCGAATTCACCTGGTCGAGATTGAGCGGACGCGGACGCGTGAACTCCTGGGTAGTATTCCATCAGGCGTATTTTCGCGGCTTCGAAGGCGAGGTTCCCTACAACGTCGCCGAAGTGGAACTCGATGAAGGCCCGCGCCTGCTGACCAATCTGGTCGGCGTCGCGAACGCGGACATCCGCGCGGGAATGCCGGTCGAAATCGTCTTCGAGGAAGCGACCGCCGAAATCACGCTGGCAAAATTCCGCCCCCGCCCCGCCTGACTCCCCCGACCTATATGTTCGATGCCGACGGACGGGGGATCCCGATGGGCCGGACGCTCGCCGGAGGGCGCTTCCGACGTTACTCTCGATGTGG
The DNA here is from genome assembly GCA_021780755.1 of Deltaproteobacteria bacterium. GTDB lineage: Bacteria > Desulfobacterota > Binatia > Binatales > Binataceae > JADMIL01. The sequence continues at coordinate 121,437 of JAJXYF010000035.1, forward strand.
CTGTTCGGTGTTACGGCGCAGATCGAAGGTTCGCAATGCCGGATTCGATCTTGAAGTTCCAGGTGTAGATTTGCCCGCGCGTAGTAATCGAAACGGAATATTGCGCGCCGGGAGTCAGCGGTTCGCGCGGAATAAGCACCACCGCACCTGAGCTGTGCAGCGCCCAGCGACCGTACTCCTGCGCATTGCCGTCCGGGTTGCGATAGCTATGCGAGTCGAACCCGCAGTGCTCGATCGATTTGCCGCCTTCCGTCAACGAACTCGCGGACAGTTGCAGGTTTTGTAGCCGGCCGAGTTGCAGGGTAATCGGGAACCCTGCGGGATATTTGTAATCGCTGCAACTCGTTAGCGGATCGGGAGTCTCGATTCCCTGCCATGCGGGCGACACCGTCGCACCGTCGGGGGGAAACTCTATTGCGTGCGAATACGGTCTTACCTCCTCGGGCGGCGGCGGCAATCGTAAAGCCGCCACCCAGCATTGGTCGGCACTTGCCTCGCCGAAACCGGCCTCCGTTATGAACGGGTCGAGCATCGCGAGCCGATGAAAGGGACCCGCAATCCACTGATCTATCTGCGCCTGGCGGTCCAACGGACTACAACCCCAGGCAAACTGGCTGTTCTCGGCGGCCGAAGAACCGCCGGGAGTGTAACCGCTTTTGGCTGGATCCTCGCCATGAGTGGCGGGACCCAGCGAATTTCCGCTGCGAATGTCGGCGCCAAAATTGACCAGCATATAGTGGGCGTGCGCCGTAACGCTCGCACTCAACTGACGATCTTCGTGCAGCGTCGCGAGCCTCGCTATCGAGCGGTAATAATTGAGCCGCTCGAGCCATGGCGGAGTCAACGACGCGGATTCGCTCGGCGGCGGAGAAGCCGGACGAGCACTGGGGGTCGCGATGGGGTCCGCGGTACTCGCCGCCGCCCTCGTCTGGTAGTCCGCGGACGCTTTCGTTGCCGAGGCGACGCGTGTGGGTGCGACCGCGCTACTGCCGGCCGCTGCTTGCACCTGAGTTGGGCTCGCATGCGACTGCTCCCCTGCGACGAAGTCCGCGATTGTCTCTATCGAGGGCAGTCCGTCATCCAACCTCATGAAATGAGCGGCCCACCCGGCGGCGAAAATCATCAACACCAGCGCCACCGCTCGTGCGATCCTGCGGTGCCGCTGCCGCAACGAGGCGTCCGGGTCTATGAATCGATATAGATTCCCGGCGCCGAACCGGATCGAGTCGCGATGCTTGAGTATGCGCCTGCGGCGAACGCGCCGGTTGTTTACGAATGTGCCGCCGGCCGATTTGAGATCGGAAAGTACGTAGCGTCCGCGCCTACGCCTGATGACCGCATGACTTTCCGCAACGCTCGCTTCCGCGATCTGCAAGGCGTTGGCGTCAGCGCTGCCGATCGACGCCTCATCTCGCCCGAGAATCAGCAGGCGGGTGCCTCTGGCTGGTTGATTAATCGCCAGGAGACGCGCTGCCTGCGCACGCTTCAACATCTGCCGACGGCTTGGTGCGATGGCGGGTTGCAGCGGTATCTCAAGTCAGTTCCAGATGTGAGCGCGGCTCCATTCGCGTTCAGAACACGAATGCATTTCCGGTGGGGGCCGGAGCCGTAGGATTGTCAGTGCAGTAGGGCTCGGGATCGGTCGCACCCTGCTGGGCGCGGTCGGCCAGCATCTTCTTGAGATCGTCCTGACAATGATTCTGGCCGTTTTGGTAGTACTTGTAACGGAAGACTCGTGAGTTCGCGGTTGGCATCACGAGAACCGCGCCACCCAGCTTCGATGCTTCTTCGGGTGTGAAACCGAAATCGGTCGGTTTCATCGGCGCGGGAGGTACTTTCGATTGCCAAATTGGAACTCCCGGCAGACCGACTGATTGCAGGTTGCCTTGCGGATCCTCGGTCCATTGGAAACATCCGGCGAAGACGCACAAGCACGCCACCAAAATGCCTACGATCGCCAGCCTCAAGACGGACCTCGTTTTGCTGCCTTCGCCGGAACCAGCCTCGATGATATTCTTTCCCGCCTATTTAGGCGCACTCTTGCACAAAGATACCTAACTTATTCTCTATTACAATTTCAAACAGACAGGCAGATCACTTTCCGTCCGGACCTGGTGGTGTAATCGCTGTAGGCAGCCATCTTCACTGGTCCGTGGACAATTTCGCGCGCATTTTGTAGTTTGAGCCAACGAACCACGTCCACAATCTGGTTCTTCGACGCCGTCGCTCTCGCGCGGCGATCACGGGGAGGTGCGATTGATGTCTGACAAGCCGCGTATGCTCGAAGGCTACCGTGTTCTGGATTTCACCCAGTTCGTCGCCGGACCGACCTGCTCCCGGCTGCTCGCCGAAATGGGCGCCGAGGTGATCAAGCTCGAACTCGCCCCGGACGGCGACCGCGTGCGCGCCGGCGGGCTGCGGTCGATCAAGCCGGAATTCAAGGAATCCACCCACAGCACCTATTACCAGCAGCACAATCACAGCAAGCTCAGCTTCGCGATCGATCTCAAGCAGCCGGGTGCGCGTGAACTCGTGATGTCGATGCTGCCGAAGATCGACGTGGTGGTCGAAAACTTCGCGCCCGGGGTGATCAAGCGCCTGGGCTTTTCCTATGAAGACGTGAAGAAGGTCAATCCGAAGATCATCATGTGTTCGATCTCGATGGCGGGGCAGACTGGCCCGCTCTCGGACAAGGCCGGCTACGACTACATCGGCCAGGCCTACGCCGGGATCACCGACGGCATCGGCGAACTCGACCGGGCGCCGTCGGTCACCACGATGGCGATTGGCGACGTCTCGACCGGCGTCGCGGCCGCGATGGCGGTGGGCTTCGCGCTGATCCATCGCGAACGCACCGGCGAGGGCCAGTACCTCGACGCGTCGCTGCTCGATACCTACTTCCACATGCACGAGGCGACCGTGCCGCAGGTATCGCTGCGAGGCGAAAAGTACAAGCCGACGCGCAACGGCGCGCAGCATCCGGGCGGCGGCCCCACCGGGATTTATCATTATCGCGGCGATCAATACGTCTATTTGTGCGTCCCGACGGCGCATCAGTGGGTGCAGTTGTGCCGCGCGATGGGCATGCCGGAGCTCGCCACCGATCCGCGTTTCAAGAGTGCACGCGGACGGCGCGACAACAACGCCGAATTGCAAAAGATTATCGAGGACTGGCTCGCGTCGAAGCCGACCCGTGATGACGCGATCGCGACGCTCGACAAGGAGCGCGTGCCGTGTGCGCCCGTGCTGACGGTCAACGAAGCCGTCAACCATCGGCATCTGAACGAGCGTCAGACGGTGCGCTGGGTCGAGGATCCGCAGCTCGGAAAAATTGCGATTCCAGCGGTACCGGTGAAATTCTCGGCGTGGCCCGATCGCACCGAATTGCGCTCGGCGCGCCTCGGCGAGGACAATGAGCGCATCCTTCACGACTTGACCAACCTGAGCGACGAACAGATTCGGAAGCTTTACGCCGACGGCGTATTGGTGCGCGACAAGACGCTGGCGACGCAGCCGTCGTGAGCTGACGCGAGCGCGATTGCATGACAGTGCGGAGGGCGGCGCGGGATTATCCGAGCCGCCCTCCGCTTTTCAGGTCGCCTGCGATCGCCCTTGCACCTGCTGTTCAGCTTCCTCTTCGACCTCGCCGCGCCTACTTTCGAGGTCGTAATGCGCCTGAAGGTTGATCCAGAATTCCAGGCCAGTGCCAAAATACCGGCCCCAGCGCAGCCCTCAGCTATCTGCGTTTCTTGCCGCGCGTCTTAACTGGCTTCGCCTTCGTGCCCGCCTTCGCCTTGACGGCCGGCTTCATTGGCTTCGCCTTTTGCTTTGCGATTGGCGCCGGTTTTACCGCGCGCGCGAGCACCCGCGCCGGCGGCCGTTTGGTGCCTTGGCGTGACGCGACCGGCGCGGCAGCCACCGCCTCCGAATCCACGACCTCAAGCCCGCGCGTCGTGAACGATCGCTTCTTGATTAACACCCGGCGCTCGCCTTCAAAGACCGTCTCGTTGCGCTGGTTGATGCCGTAGTGCCGGAAGTGCACCAGCCCGACATCCTTGTGCCCGCGGCATACCGCCGCGCTGTCGTCTTTCGCGACCACCTCCGTAAACGCGTACAGCGTGTCGCCGTGAATCACCGAGATGCGAAAGCGCACCTTGTCCAGCCCGACCTCCTCGACCGCCTGCTCGCCCGTGTCCTGCATCGCGAGGCCGACCACCAGCGACGCCGTCACACCGCCGAAAACGATGCGATGTTTCTGCGCCGCCGCGGTCTCGGCCAGATGTTCATTGAAATGCAGTTGCGCGGTGTTGAGTACGAGATTGGTGATTAGTACATTTTCGAGCATCTCCATCGTCTTGCCGCGCGCATGCTCGTACACGTCGCCGACGATGAAATCCTCGTAGTAATTGCCGCGCCCGGTTAGCGCCGCCGCATCGAGACTCATTCGTTGCCTCCCAGCAGCCGGTCCGAAATGATGCGCAACTGGATTTGCGAAGTGCCCTCGAAAATCTTGGTCAGCCGCGCGTCGCGCCAGTACCGCTCGATCGGAAAATCCTTGGTATAGCCATATCCGCCGTGAATCTGCAGCGCCTCACTGGTGACGCGCTCGGCCATCTCGGAAGCGAAGTACTTGACCATCGAGGCTTCCTTGTCGCAGCGCCGCTTGCTATCGACTTCCGTCGCGACGAAGTACATCAGTTGGCGCGCCGCTTCTATACTCGTCGCCATCTCGGCCAGTTTGAAGCGGATTGCCTGAAAGTCCGCGATCGGCTGCTTGAATTGCACGCGCCGATGCGAATAGACAATCGAATCCTCGAGCGCTCCGCGCGCCAGCCCAATCGCCCGCGCCGCCGTATGCACGCGCGCGATCTCCAGGAACGCCATCATGGTGTAAAACCCGCGACCCTCTTTACCCACTACGGTTGACGCCGGTATCCGAAAATTGTCGAAATGGAGTTCCCAGGTCTTCCAGCCGAAATAGCCAATCTTGCGAATCGGCGAGCCGCTGACGCCCTCGGGCAGCTTGCCGCGTTCCTTCTCGACCAGGAACTGAGTAATGCCGACATGGCGCCGCTTCTCTTCCGGCGGCGACGTCCGCGCAAACAAATGTATGAAATCCGCACCGTCCGCAAAGGTGCACCAGGTCTTGGTGCCGTTGACAACGAACTGATCGCCGTCGCGAGTCGCCCGGCACGATACGTTCGCGAGGTCGGAGCCCGCGTCCGGTTCCGAAAGCGAAAACGCGCCGAGGAATTCGCCGCGCGCCATCCGCGGATAGTACTTGCGCTTTTGCTCTTCGCTGACGTCGCCGTAAATCCCGTTGCCGCGCGCGATGATGCTCGCGACACTCATCCAGGCCCGCGCGAGTTCCTCCGCCACCAATGCGTACTCGAAGGCGCCCAGGCCCAGCCCGCCGTACTCCTCCGGAATGAGTATTCCGAAGTAGCCGAGCTCGCCCATCTTCTTGCGCAACTCCATCGGGATGTCGCCCTCGACCGGGTCGAGCTTGTTCGCGACCGGCAGCACCTCGTTCATCGCGAAGTCGCGCGCGGCCTGCTGGATCATCTTGCGTTCTTCAGTGAGATAACTCATTTCGCGGTGCCTCGTTTGGGAATCAGGTTGGAGCGGCGGAAATCAACCACCAAGCCCTGGTCGCCGTCGGCGAGGAAGCCCTCGGTGTGCCACGTGACGATGCCGCTATCGGGCCGGCTCTGCGATTCTCGCTTGTCTTCGACGGTGCTGCGCGCGACCAGCGTCGCACCGGGATAAATCCGTCGATGAAACGTGAGGTTGTCCACGCCCAGAAAAAGTCCGCCCGCTTCGCTGAGATCCTCGACCGAGAGTCCGAAGACGGTCAGGAACACCAGCATCGGGTTGATGACGATCTTGCGATGGCCATGCACGCGCGCATACGGCGCGTTGAAGTAGAGCGGGTTGTAGCTCAGCGTCAAGGTGGAAAAGAGCGTGTTGTCGCCCTCGTTCAGGGTGCGTCCCCAATGATGCTCGAAGACCTGCCCAACCGAGAAATCGTCGAACAGATTACCCTTCGGCAGCTTTCTGGCCCGCGCGCGCCAGTCATCACTCATCTGCGTTACTCCATGAATTCGTTCAAGCAAGTCGGGTTAATTTGCCATCCCGAAGGTCTCCACTGCAAACCACCCGAACGTCCACCCGCGCGCAACAATTGCGCATTGGTCGATCCCGCCGGCGAATGTTAGTATCCCCGCAGTCTCGGTCCGTGCGAGGATCACGATGCGAATCCGATTCCTCTCCATCATAATGGCACTCGGCGCGATGCTGATGTTCGCGGCACCCGCCCGCTCATTCGACCTCTCGAAGATGCTCGGTAATCCCGATCACGACGAGGCACTCGACACCTTCAAGCTGATCCACGTCTCTGACCTCGCCGCGGCGATTGCCAACCCCGGCCGCGGCATCATGATTTACGACGCCAATCACCCCGACACGCGCACCGAATACGGCATCATCCCAGGTGCGCACCTGCTCCCGTCGGCCGACGGCTACCGGGTCTCGCAGGAGTTGCCGGCCGACAAAAACGCCGCGCTGGTCTTCTACTGCGCCAATACTTATTGAATTGCTTCACATGAGGCCGCCCGGCGGGCGGTCAAGGCCGGCTACAAAAACGTGAGCGTGATGGTTGACGGCATCATGGGCTGGAAGGACGCGGGTCAACCGACGGCGGCCGTGGGGAAATCGAAGATCGGAAAGTCCTGACTCCCGGGGCTCTCGACCCGCACCGCCCGCGCATGATCGCGCGACCGCATGCACTCGCGCGGGGGTTCGCCATTTGCGGCGCGCAATGGCATATAGTTGCGCCGTGGCGCAGACTTCCTCCGCATCGCCGACCCCCTCCGCCGATACCACCGTTCGCGAATTGACTCTACGCGCCTTCATCCTCGGCGCGCTGCTCGCGATAATTCTAGGCGCCGCCAACGCCTATCTCGGCCTCTACGCCGGCATGACCGTCTCCGCCAGCATACCGGCCGCCGTCATCTCGATGGCGGTGCTGCGATTGCTGGGCGGCTCGACGATCCTCGAAAACAACGTCGTTCAGACTATCGCGTCGGCGGGCGAGGCGGTCGCAGCCGGCGCGATCTTCACATTTCCCGCACTCGTCATTCTCGGCCATACCGGCCCGCTTCCGTATTGGGACGTCACCATGCTCAGCCTGGCCGGTGGCACGATGGGCAGTCTGCTCGTGGTTTTCCTGCGGCGCGCCTATATCCTTGACGAAGCGCTGCCGTTTCCCGAAGGAATCGCTTGTGCCCAGGTTCTGCGCGCCGGCGCCGACGCATCGTCAAGCGCCGCACCGCTCGCGGTGGGTGGCATAATTTCTGCCGCGCTCAAAGCCGCGCAGGATATTTTCGGCTTCGTCCCTGGCACGCTCGCCAGTGCACGATGGATCGGGCGTGCGGCGGTCGCCACCTCGATCAACCTGTCGATGGCGCTGCTCGGCGTCGGCTACATCGTCGGCCTCGGCATCGCGAGCCTGGTCTTTCTTGGCGGCGCAATCGGATGGCTGGTGGCGATTCCGCTCGCAAGCGCCGCTCATCCCGAATTGCGATCGCTCTCCGCTGCCGACGCCGCCCATCAGATCTGGAGCACCCAGACGCGCTACCTCGGCGTCGGTGCGATGCTCGTCGGCGGCATCGTTACGCTATGGCGTTTGCGCGGCGCAATCGGCCGGGGCCTGGTCGAAAGCGCGCGAATGCTGCGCCATCGCGACACCCTCACCGCCACCCGCCGCGAGGATCGCGACCTCTCCGCCCCCGCCGTGGTCGGCGCGGTCGCGCTGTGCGTTCCGGCGGTGTTCGCGATCTGCTTCCACTTGAGCGGCAATCCGTGGCTGAGCGCGGCCCTGGCGATCACGCTAGTCGCGATCGGATTTGTCGCCACCGCCATCGCCGGCTACCTCACCGGCATCGTCGGCGCTTCCAACAATCCGGTCTCCGGCGTGACGATTATCGTGCTGCTCGCGATCGCGCTAATCCTTGAGGCACTCGGCGTCGGCTCCGCGGTCGGACCGCGACTCGCGATCATGGCCGGCGCCGTCGTCTGCACCGCCGCCGCGATGGCGGGGGATTCGCTCCACGACCTCGCGACCGGCTACCATGTCGGCGCGACCCCGCGCTCGCTCGAAATCGCCGTGCTCTTCGGCGCCGTGCTCTCGTCGTTCGTGATGTCCCCCGTGCTCAATCTCCTGATTCGTGCCTACGGCATCGCGGGCACTCCGTCCGCCCACGCCCAAGCCCTCGCCGCTCCGCAAGCCTTCCTGATGGCAAAGGTTGCGCAAGGCGTTTTCCGCGGCGGCCTGCCGATCGGAACGATGGTCGCCGGCGCGATGCTCGCCGCACTCCTCGCCCTGCTCGATGCGACCCTCGAACGCCGCAAGGCGCGCTGGCGGACGCCGGTGATGCCGGTCGCGATCGGTCTCTACCTGCCGTTCGGCCTCTCAGTCGCCATCTTTATCGGCGCTCTCGCGCGCAGTCTCATCGATGCTCGTCGCGAAGATTCCGGCAGCGGACCGGGCCTGCTGTTTGCGGCCGGCCTCGTCGCCGGTGAGGCCTTAATGGGCGTTGCGGGCGGCGCGTTAGTCACCTTCGGCATCAAGCTGCCGCTCTATTGATACGGCACCCGCATCCCCAAAAAGAAACGGCGCGATCCGCAACTCGTGCGAAACCGCGCCGCGATAACGGCTGCTCGTAGCCCGAGTTTAACGCGCCGCGCTCTCGCGGACGTCGAGACCGTTGGCGTGCCCGTTCGACGGGCTCAACTGGAACGCGTCGTAGAGCTCGGTAAACTGCTCATGCAACTCGGTCGCCTGATCGAACGCCGTGCCGAGTTGCTCGATCCGGTCGCGTATCTGCTTGGCCGGCTCAAGCGCCTTGATCAAGTCACCGATGTGCGTCTGAAAGGAGTCCGCCAACTGCGAAAGCTGACCCTCTAGCGCCTTCATCGGTTCGAAGTCTCGCGCCAACTGCGAAAGCTGCTGCTGGAACGTGCGCATCGGCTCAAACGAACGTGCGAGTTGCGCCATCTGCTTCTGAAATCCGCGCAGCGGTGCAAACGCTCGAACTGCCGAATTTCCCATCCGATCGATTGGCTCGAAGATTCGGTTCAAATCCTCCAACCGGGCCTGGAACGTCTTGGTCTGCTCGAAAACCTTGCCGACCGCGTCGGCCAGTTCATGCGAACCAGCGGGTTGCGGCGAGGCGGCAACGGCCACCCCGGAACGAACCTTCGCAGCTTCGGGCACCGGATCGTTACGAAGTGAGTTCACGTGCTCGGGCCCTTCGGCAATGCTCGCCTCCAATGGCTTCGCCGCCGCATTCACAACCGGCGGTTCGGGCGCGAGCATCTTGCTTTCGACGTTCTGTGGCGGTTCGAGGGCGCTGACCGCCATGATCGGCTCCTCCGGTGCTGAGGCGCGTTCAGCGGCCTTCGGCGTCGCGATACTCAAGTTCCTGGCGTTTCCCGCGCTTGGTGAAGGTTCCGGGGTCCCCCCATCGCTGCCGGATTGCTGCTGAAGCAAGCGCTTCCTTAGTTCATCAAGTTTTAGGCTCATCGTTCGTCCCCGATCCCTTATCCCTGAAGATTCCTAAGAGTCAGTAAGGCCACGCCGTTTCCGAACACCTTGCAACCATCGGACACTGTAGAAAGCGTCAAAGAGTCAAGTTACGTATGATACCATAACAGAAAATGCTTAACAATACAAACACTTATTCAGCAATGAGTACAGTTACGTGCGAATAGTGAGAGTGTTGTTTATTATATAATCATCTAAAAAGTTGTAATAATATTATACTGCATCACAAAGTACGCGTCGTTAAATTATGATTTGCTGAAGAGTTCGTGGAGACCTGCGCGGAGCGATGCGCCCGCCGCCGCCCGGTTTAGGAGACCGGCGTGGGCATCGACGGCTCGACGCAATGAATCGCGAGTGCCGCTCGCACTTGCACGGCCTCATCTTCGAGTTCCCGTGCCATCGCGGGGGCGTCCGAGATCGAACCTTGCGCCGCGCTCAATTCCAGCCGCTCGCAGATCTCGCGCATCCGCCGCGCACCAAGTTCTCCGCTCGCGCCCTTAAGCGCATGGGCGGCCTGACACACCCGTTTGGCATCGCCGGCGCGCAGCCCGGCAGTGATTTGCGCGAGCTGATTGGTCAGGTCATCGCTGAAGATCCCGATCAGTTCGGTCACGAAATCGGGCTCCCCTGGATTCTGGTATTCGCGCAAATTCGCCAGCACAGCATCATCGAGCACGGTCGCCGCCGACACCCGCGAGCCGGTGCCCACCGCCTCAATCGACGAGTTCAACAAGCGCGGCTCCGGCGGCAACTCGCGCGGCCGCCCGATGATCTCCACCCACTTGTCGATCATCGCCGCCAGGTCCTCGGGCATCACCGGCTTTGCGATATAGTCGTCCATCCCGGCGCGCAGGCATTCCTCGCGATCGCCGGGAAGCGCGTGCGCGGTCACGCCGATGATCGCGGTATGGCGTGCGGAGCCCTCACGCCGGCGGATTTTGCGCGTTGCGGTGTAGCCGTCCACCTCCGGCATCTGGCAATCCATCAGGATCAAGTCGAAGTCGGCCTCCGCCAGCTTCTCGAGGGCGAGCCGGCCGTTGTTCGCCTGATCCGCCTTGTAGCCAATCCGATCGATCATCCGCATCTCGACCTGCCGATTCACGAGATTGTCCTCGACCAGCAAAATCCTGATGCGATCGCGGATTTCCGCCGGTATCGTACTGCTGATTTCGTGCGCCACCCGCGACCGGCGCGGCGAATCGGACGCCCCTTCGGCCTGCGGCGTCATCAGCGTGTTCAGCATATTGAAGAGCTGGCTCTGTCTGATCGGCTTGCTGAGCAACGCGCGAATCCCGGCCACCCCGGCCAGGCTCTGCTCTGGCCGGCTGCCCAGCGCGTACAGTCCAAGCACCCGCACACCGGCCAACTCCGGCGAATTCTGGATCGCGCGGGCGAGGTCCAGCCCGCCCTGCGCCGGTAGCTGCAAATCGACAATCGCAATCCGGAAAGGATCCCCGGCGCTGTGGCGCTGTTTGAGCACGGCCAGCGCCTGCGCCATGCTGCCGGCGATTTCCGAGCGCATCCGCCACGCGCTCAAATGATTGCCGATCACCCGCGCACTCGCCGTATTGCAATCGACGATCAAGACCTGCGCACCCACCAGCCTTGAATCGTCGGCGCCGGGTTCCCTCGCGCCGGCCGGATGATGTGGGAAGCGGGCGGTAAACCAGAAAGTCGAGCCGCGTCCGGACTCGCTTTCCAAACCGATACTGCCGCCCATCAGCTCGACCAACTGCGCCGAGATCGCGAGGCCCAGGCCGGTGCCGCCGAATCTCCGCGTGGTTGAACTGTCGGCCTGCGTAAAGGCCTGAAAAAGATTGCGCTGCCCGTCGAACGGAATTCCGATGCCGGTGTCGCGGACCTGAAACCGCAAGATGCTGTGGTCGTCGTCTCCGCCGATGCGCTCGACCTGTACGGTGGCCTCGCCGGCCGCGGTGAACTTGACCGCGTTGCCGACCAGATTGGTGAGCACCTGGCGCAGCCGTCCCGCATCGCCACGCAACCGGGCCGGAACGTTGTTGTCAATAAAGGAATCGAGCACCACTCCCTTGCCACGGGCCTCTTCCGAAAATATCCGCACGACGCTTTCGACCGCGCCGGCGAGATCGAAGTCGGCATCATCGAGCACCACCTTGCCCGACGAGATCTTGGAGAAATCCAGAATGTCGTTGACGATCTTGAGGAGCGTGTCCGCGCTCATGCAGGCGATTTCGAGCATCTCGCGCTGGTCGGCGCTGACCAGCGTATCGATCAGCAGCCGGGTCATCCCGACCACGCCGTTAAGCGGCGTACGGATTTCGTGGCTCATGTTGGCGAGGAATTCCGAGCGCACGCGGGCCGATTCGAGCGCGACGTCGCGGGCCCGCGCGAGGTCCTCGCGCAGCCGCCGCCGGTCGATCGCGTAGCGGATCGTGCGGCGCAGGATATCGGTGCTGAAAGCGCCTTTAACCAGGTAGTCCTCGGCCCCCAGCTTGACCGCTTCCTGGATGATGCTCTGGTCGTCCATCCCCGACAGCGCCACGATCGGAATGTCGGGCGCATGGGTATGCAGACGGGTGATGGTCTCAATCCCCTGCGAGTCGGGCAGCGACAGATCCAGCAGCACGACGTCGATTCCCGGATGGCGCAGACGCTCGGCCGCACTGGCCAGCCGATCGAGCGTTTCGACCTCGAAACGCAGGCCGGGCGCCGACAGCAGCCGCTCGCGCAGCAGCCGCGCGTCGCCCGCGTTGTCCTCGACCTGGAGGACCCTGATGGTTTCGCTGACGCTATCGCTTGGCATTGAAGGAACTACTGATGAGCCGGCAATTTGACGATCTCGAGCCAGAAGTCGCAGATGTAATTCACGATCTTCATGAATTGCATCAGGTCAACCGGCTTCGTGATGTAGCAATTCGCATGCAGGTTGTAGCTCTGCAGAACGTCGCGCTCCGCCTCCGAAGTGGTCAGTACGACGATCGGTATCGACCTGAGGTCGGGATCCTCCTTGACCACCGCGAGCACCTCCTGCCCGCTCTTGCGCGGCAGGTTGAGGTCGAGCAGCACGAGGTCGGGCCGCACCGCATTGGCGCGCTTGCCGCGCCGGTGGAGAAAATCGAGCGCGTCCTCGCCGTCGCCGCAGACGAACAGGTTGTTGCGCAGCTTGCCTTCCTTAAGGACCTCGCGGGTGAGGCGGACGTCGCCTGGATTATCCTCGACCAGTAAAATATCGATCAGATCACTTTGGAACGGGTGTGCCATCGGAGGTGCGTCAAACGTCCCTGGCGCGCGGTGCGGCCGGAATCGTGAAGCGAAACGCGGTGCCCGTCCGCACGGTGGTATCGATCCAGATCCGTCCGCCGTTGCGTTCGACGATTTTGCGGCAGACCGCGAGCCCGATCCCGGTGCCGGCATATTCGGTGCTCGAATGCAGGCGCTGGAACATCTGGAAAATCCGCGCGCCGTATTGGGGGTCGATACCGATGCCGTTGTCGCGCAGGCAAAACTCCCACAGCGCGTCGCGCCGCTCCGCGCCGATTTCGATCCGCGGCGGCGCCGTCCCGTGGAACTTGAGCGCGTTATCGATCAGGTTCTGAAGCAACTGCCCGAGTTGCACCGCGTCGGCCATCACTGGCGGCATCATGCCACGGACAACGACCGCCCCGCTGTCGCTGAGTTTGAGCGCCAGGTTGGCGAGCGCCCAATCGAGCGCCGCGCCCGATTCGACCAGCACGCGCGAATTCCCGCGGCCCGCGCGTGAGTAAAGCAGCAGGTCGTTGATTAGCTGCTTCATGCGCACGGCGCCGTCCACCGCGAAGTCGATAAAATCGTCGGCATCGGAATCGAGGCGGCCGCGGTAGCGATCGCGCAGGAGCTGGACGTAGCTGCCGACCATGCGCAGCGGCTCTTGCAAGTCGTGTGACGCCAGATAGGCGAATTGCTCGAGTTCGAGATTCGACCGCTCCAGCTCGCTGGTGCGTTCGGCGAGTTCGCGCGCGGACAATATGCGCTGGGTCAGGTCGCGGACGATCGCCGAGAATCCGATCTCGTGGCCGCCTTCGTCGTAAATTGGCGAATCGATCACGTCGGCGTCGAAAATTGTACCGTCCTTGCGCATGCGCCGGGTTTCGTAGCGGATGCTCTCGCGCCGATCGAGGCTCTCGCGCATGATGCGTCCGATCTCGCCCGCCCGATCCGGCGGTTCGAAGCTCGTGAAATCGCGCCCAATCGCCTGCTCCGCGGTGTAGCCATAAAGGCGTTCCGCCCCGCGATTGAAGGTCGCGATTATGCCGTCGCTGGTGGCGCTGATAATCGCGTCGCTGCTGGAATGCACGAGGGCCGCGAGACGGGCATGCTCGCGCTCGGCGTTTTTGCGTTCGCTGATATCGCGAAAGACCACCATCGCGCCATACAACGCACCGTTCGGGTCGCGCAGCGGATGACCTGAGAGCTCCAGGCACAGGCTTTCACCGGTACTGCGCCGGCGCAGAAACAGCTCGGCGTGATCAACCCGGATACCGCGCAACGCTTGTGACAGCGGAATTTCCGCCAGCGCCACGGGCGTTCCAAATTCGTCACTGAAAATCTCGTAATCGTTGATGAAGGTCCCGGTATCGGACTGCCGGTCGAACGACGGCCCCGGCAGTATCCGATGCGCCGCCGGGTTGCACAGCAGCAGGCTCCCGTCGATCCCGCGCACCAGCACGCCCTCAGCCATCCCTTCGAGGATCGCGCGGAATAGATCAGGCTCGCGTTGCATGGCCTGAGTGGACGTTTCCGCGATGCCTAAGCGCATCGGCGTCGGCGCGCCGGTCGTCGCCGACTCGGTGTCGCTGCCGCATCGGCCGACTGCGGAATGATTTGCGTCCGTCTCCAATTTCGCCGTGAATCCCCTTTTCGCCACGCCCCCAAGCCACCCCCCCCAACGCACCCGGCGCCCACGCGTATTAGGGAGCGAGCAAGGTCTATGCCCCGAGACACGAACGCATGCGCTCACCAAGGGGCTTGCGTCCATGACTCGCGGACGTGGGATTGCACCCCGAATTTAGCGGTTTGTGAGGTTGCCCGACGGCTTATGGCAGGTTTGACGAAACGAGGTGCGCGCCAATTCTTCGTCGGCCTTCGGCGCGAGCGACAAAAATATGGCGCTGGCTGCCAACGCTATGCCACGTCGTGCGAATCGCGGTTCTGATACCGCTCGAGCCGGTTGTAGAGCGTCTTGAGGCTCACGCCGAGGATCTCTGCCGCCCGCGACTTGTTGCCGCCGGCGAACTCCACCGTGCGCTTGATCAGATTGCGTTCGACCTCGTCGAGCGACGCTCCCAGCTTGATTTCGAGCACATCGCTGCCGGTTCCCGCGCGCTTTAAGTCGGGCGGCAGATCGGCCGCGCCGATCAACGGCCCCTTGGTGACGATCAGCGCGCGTTCGATGACGTTGCGCAACTGGCGGACGTTGCCTGGCCAGCGAAAGCCCTTCAACCCTTCGAGCGCCTCGGCATCAACCCCGCTGACGGTCTTGCCGGCCGGCACTTCGAGCTCGCGCATGAAATGTTCGACCAGCGCCGGAATGTCTTCGCTATGCTCGGAAAGTGGCGGCAGCTCGATGGCAAAAACGTTCAGGCGATAGTAGAGGTCCTCGCGAAAACGGCTGTCGCGAATCGCCGCTTCGAGATTGCGGTTGGTCGCCGCCAGCACCCGCACATCGACCGAGATTTCCGCACTGCCGCCGAGGCGCCGCAGCTTCCCCTCCTCGATCACGCGCAGCAGCTTGGCCTGCAGCTCGGCCTTCATCTCGCCGATTTCATCGAGCAGCAGGGTGCCTCCGTTGGCCAGCTCGAAGCAGCCCTCGCGCCGCCGGTCGGCGCCGGTAAAGGCCCCCCGCTCATGGCCAAACAGCTCGCTCTCCATCAGGGTCTCAGGTAGCGCGGCGCAATTGATCGCGATATACGGCCCTCCACGGCGCGGCGAAAGTTCATGGATAGTTCGCGCCACCAGCTCCTTGCCGGTGCCGCTGTCGCCCAGGATAACCACCGACGCGGTGCTCGGTGCGACCTGCTCGATCAGCGTCATCACGCGGCGCATCGGGGCCGATTGTCCGACCAGCCGCCCAAGCTCGCCCGCGCGCAGCAGCCGCCGCCGCAGCCGCTGGTTCTCCTCGCTCACCGTCAGATGGGCGCTCAAGTTGTTGAGCAGTACCTTTAGATGAGGCGGATCAACCGGCTTGCGCAGGTAGTCGTAAGCGCCGAGCTTGATCGCCTGCACCGCATCGGCGATCTCGCCTTCGCCCGAAATCATGATGGTCGGGAATTGCGCGCCGCGCCGGCGCAGCTCGCTCAAGACTTCGAGTCCGTTGAGTTGCGGCAGCCGCAGGTCGAGCAGCAGGATATGCGGATCGTAACTCTCCGCCAGTTCGAGGGCGCGCTTGCCGTCCTCGGCGATACTCACCTTGAAGCCCCATGACGCGATCAGCTCGCTCCACGCCTGCCCGGTAGCGACGTCATCTTCAGCTACCAGTATTCGCTTTTCTCCCGGCATCGATCGCAACGCTCCGTTTTGCGAATGACCGTACCATCGCGCGCGGTCGCCAGTAAACGCGCATTTTCAATCCACCCCATCTCCTTTCACGCAAGTAACCGCAAGCGGCGTCCGCAAGCCTGAAACCGTGTAGGATTTTCACCGATCATTTGGCGAAATCCGCGGCGCGTCATCATTGAATCCCGCAAAATCACGCGAAATCCACCGATAAGCCCTCAAATTGGCGACTGACCTTAAATGGCATCGCAATTGCCCTTTACTCCCCCTGTCGAGTATCCGCGCCAACGCGCGACCCGCCTGTATCACGCATGCGTGCGAACTCGGCGATGGCTGATTTATGTAACGGAGGATGAAACGAACATGACCCGCTCTGAACACCGATATGCCGGCAATTGCGATGCTGCCGCTCTTGCACACCACCAATTCGCGCGCGCGTTCGGCCTCGGCTTCGCGATCGCACTGACCGCGACCGCCCTCCTGTTGAACCTGAGACCGATCGCATACGGCGCCACCACCGCCGGCGATCCGGCCGCAATCGTCAAGCGCACCGTCGGCCAGGTGATCGAGATCCTGCAGGACAAGCGGATGTCGCAGGACTCGCGCCAGCACAAGGTGATCGAGATCGTCGCCGGCCGTTTTGATTTCGCCGACATGGCCCGCTCCTCGCTCGGTTACAATTGGAAGAAACTCTCGCCCGCCCAGCGGCAACAGTTCGTCCCGCTGTTCACCGCCTTTATGGAGGACGCGTATCTGAACAAGATCGATTCGTACTCCGGGCAGCAGGTCCAATTTGTCGGACAGACCCCGATCGCCGACAACGCGAGCGAGGTCAAGACCGTCGTGCAGCCGGCCGAATCGAGCGATCCGCCGATTCACATCAACTACCTGCTCAAGCGCAACGGCAGCGATTGGAAGGTTTACGACGTAGCTGTTGACGACATCAGTATCACGGCGAACTACCGCAACCAGTTCAACCGCATGATCGAACAGCAGGGCTTCGACGGCCTGATGAGCGCGATGCGCGAGAAGCAGCAGGAGTTGCGCCAATCGATCGGCGCGTGACCTGACATTACCATCGTGGCGGCGGTCCCTTGACGGATCGCCGCCACTCCACGAAACTTTGTTTTCCTGGTGGGCGACGCGTGCATTGATCGCCGGTCGGCAGCGCCAAAAACACCCCCTATCTTTTACCTACGAATGCGCGTAGCCTATTTTGCGTAACGCTTGGATTGTTCCTTTCACCTGAACCTGGGAATTAGCCCGGGTTTTCCTGTTCGCGAGCTTCCCGGCCAATAAATTACGGAGGGCAACAAATGCCCAGCAAATTGTACGTAGGCAATCTGGCCTACTCGGTTACGAATGCTGACCTGGAACAGCTTTTTTCACAGGCCGGCCAGGTTCAGAGTGCGGCGGTGATCATGGACAAGTTCTCGGGCCAGTCGAAGGGCTTCGGCTTTGTCGAGATGGCGAATGCGGACGAAGCGTCCAAGGCGATCGCGCAGTTCAACGAGAGCGAGCTCAAGGGCAGGAACATCAAGGTGAACGAGGCCAAACCTCGCGAATCCAGTTTCGGCGGCGGCGGCAATCGCAGTGGCGGCGGTGGTGGAGGCGGCGGCGGAGATCGCGGCCGCAACCGCTGGTAACAGCCAATTTGGGGCGGGCTCGGACCCGCCCCTTTTCGTTTCGGCCGGTGCAGGTGAACGAACGTCAGCTTTCGGATTGCGCAGTAACCAGGCGCACGAGCGGTCTCCTTGAACCGGTGCGCCGATCGCTAATAGCGCGGTCGGCCAATTTATCAGCCCAACCCAAGGAGACCACTTGGAAAAACGCCGCAGAGAACAAACGCGCAAACAGAAACAACAGGACAAGCAGCAACGGCGCATCAAGCGCGAAAGCGAAAAGCGCACCAATCCGGACGGGTCGATCGACAAGGACGCCGACCTGAAGGACATGGTACCCGGTCCGCAACCCGGCCAGATTATCGATATCGAGTGACCGGGGTGCTACGGAGCCATCGAACGTGTTCGGAGCGCCGGGGCCGAGACTTCAACCGGTAATCCGGTGATGACGACGCGCGCCGTGTAGTCGATGCCTGACCTTCCGTCGCCAATTCGATCTCCAATTCCTTTCCAAAGATAACCACCTGGTTTCCCATGCCACGCGCGGCCGGTGCCGAATTACGCCCACGCCAGTGCCGCAACTCTGGCGCTCATCCCACTAGCTTGAGAACATAGCGTCCGCGTTGCGGATTCGGTGCGGCGTTGCGCGGCGCGAAATCGATCGGCGGTTGATGGGCCGATCGCGCGCCCGACTTACTCATTGGAGAGAGACGATGGAATTTGCGCTCAGCGAAGAGCATCAGATGCTCAAAGACCTGGTTCGGCGTTTCGTGGACGATCACTTGATTCCGCTTGAGCCTGCCGTGCTCGAACGCGAGGCCGCCGGCGGCGGCACCATCGTGACGCCGGAAGAGCGCGTCTCAATCGACCAGAAATCTCATGAGATGGGCTTGTGGGGGCTCGACGCGCCCACGGAATTCGGCGGCTCGGATCTGCCGACGGTGGCGATGATCGGCGTCAACGAGGAGATCGGCAAGACCGTCACGCCCTATACCCTGCCGCCCGATTCGCCCAACCTGCGGATGCTGATGGCGACCGTCAACGACGAACAGCGCAAGCTCTACCTGGAGCCGTACGCGCGCGGCGAAAAAGTCTCGGCGATCGGTATTTCCGAGCCGGGCGCGGGTGGCGATCCGGCCGGGATGAAGACCCATGCCGAGCGCCACGGCGACGATTGGGTAATCAATGGCCGCAAAATCTGGGTCAGCCGCGTGGCCGAGTCCGACTTCACGATCCTGATGGCCGTCACCGATAAGACCAGGGGCGTGCGCGGCGGCATCTCGGCCTTTCTGATCGACAAGGGCACACCCGGCTTCAACGTCGTGCGCCGCATCCCGATGATCGGCGGCCTCTACACCTACGAGATCGTGCTCGAGGATTGCCGCGTGCCGGCGTCCAAAATGCTCGGCAAAGAGGGTCACGGCTTCGCCCCGATGCAATTGCGGCTCTCGACGCGCCGCGTCCAGATCGCCTCGTGGTGCGTCGGTCTGTCGCAACGCGCGCTCGACATGATCTGCACTTACGCCCCACAGCGCACCACCTTCGGCGCGCCGCTCTCGGAACGCCAAGCCATTCAATGGTGGGTCGCCGACGCCGCCACCCGCATCCATGCCTGCCGCCTGATGACCTACGACGCGGCGTGGAAAATCGACCAGGGCCGCGAGGCCCGCACCGAAGCGTCGATGATCAAGGTCTTCGGCACCGAGATGGCCACCGATATTATCGACCAGGCGATGCAGACCTACGGCGCGATGGGCATGACCAAGGAACTCCCGTTGCAGTTGATGGCTTCGACCGTCCGCGCGATGCGCATCTACGAAGGCCCGTCCGAAGTCCATCGCTGGGTGATCGCGCGCCAACTGCTGGGCCTCCGCCGCTAACGACGCCCCGGCGCGGCTCATTTCATTCGCCGCCGCCCCGTCCCACCCGTCGCCCCTCGCGCTTCCGCATCGCGCGATGGGCGCCCTGTGCTTTCTCCCGCTGCCGCCGCCCCATGCGCGGCCTGCCCCGTCGGGAGAGGCCGCGCAACGGCGTCCGCGCTCGCTCGCGAAAAGACTATGGTCGAGGAACACGGACTATAGTTTCCGGACGCTGAAACCTCATCGAGGTTTCAAACTTCCCTTTTGCTCAGCGCACCGCCGGCCCTCGATACCTTAGAAACCCGCTAGTCGCAGCCGTAACCCGCCAGCCCGCAAGGTCCGCCGCTCACAAATGCCAGCGCGCGCTGTACGCCTTGCAAATTGCTTCCAACATGGCGTCATACGCTCCCCGCACGTCGATGCCGAGACTTCGCGGATCGTCCGCCTCCGGTATATACGGCCGATTCACATTGTCGATAAAGGCGGGCACCAGTAGTACATAGTCGTACCCCGCGACATGTGTATGACCGGGCGCGCGCGTTGGAAGCTGACGAAATTTCTCGACCGTCTTCGCCGCATCGCCAGGCCGATTGACGCTCACGGCCCAGGCGAATTGTTCCCAGAGGGTTTGGTCACCCGACGATAGGCGCGGCAATATCTGATCGTCGAACTCCACCGTGCGCTTTTTATATAAGGGCTTTACTCTGTCAGGTACGTTCAAGAATCGTTCGGCCACTCCGATAATCACCGTCGCCACAAGCACTGCTTCGGCCTTGGCGTGATGCAGCACCTGCAGGGCTTCATTGAGATCGTCGAATCGCGCGTACTGATTACGATGCGCCGTCATGACCGATTTGTTCTCGATGCAAAAACGCAGTTTTTCGAGGTCCGGCTTTCCGGCGGCGTCAGCTTCGCCAACCAATAGGTCAATCTTCCGATTGCGCGCGCCTGGAGTGCGGACATTTAGCCATGAGGTAATCTGGCCTGCCGCGTAATCAGTGCCGAACGGCCCGCATCGTTCGCGTAAATTTTTCAGGATCTCCTGACTGACAATGTCGGAGTGTTCCTCTAGGCGCTGATTGTGAAAGCCCCGCAGCTTGATCTGCTCAATTACCGCGTCGAAGGGCGTCGTCATCGCGGAGCGGGACTTTGCGAATCGATGATCAGCGGCAATTGTGGTTGCGCAAGCGAAATCGGCCGGTGACGCTGCGCGCCCGCGAGGTCGTCCGGTATCGGCATCGCCTTGAGCACCGTGCTTTGCAGCCGCAGGTAGCCGTTCGCTGCTCTCTGGCAATGGTCAGCCAGCCACCGCGCCACCTCCGCCGTGTTGAGGTAACTGCACAGTGAATCAATAATCGCAGCGTCCGCGGGAACGATGTAGTACACCGAATGACGCGGGACCAGCGAACCTTCGCGGTCGATCCAGAAGTGCGGTTTTCCCGTGATGTCCTTGCACAGAATCTTGGGCCGCAGAATCTCAGGCAACGGCGGCGTCTCGTGAAAGGCGTACCATGGTTTGCGTTGAACGCAGGTCCGCTCCAACAGATGACCGCGCATACGCGATAAGTAATCTCCCAGGGCGCCTAGTTCTCCCTCCGCCAGCAAAGTGCCCTTCGCGCTGTATGGAATAAGCATCGCGTACGCC
This sequence comes from Deltaproteobacteria bacterium, assembly GCA_021780755.1. Taxonomy (GTDB): domain Bacteria; phylum Desulfobacterota; class Binatia; order Binatales; family Binataceae; genus JADMIL01. The sequence goes on from JAJXYF010000035.1 coordinate 142,680, forward strand.
GCGTCCCGGCTCATCTCACCCGGCTTCGTCAGTTCGCGCCCGGCGATCGTTGGTCGAGCGAATGCAAGTAGTTCCGGCTCCAACAAGTCGGTCCGGCGAACGAATACATTGTCGGCACCGGTAGCGACTCCACAGCTCACCCTGACACAAACATCGCGCAATCTTTCTCTGCTTATTCGATCGTCGCTTACCCCGCCGATGATCGGCATCCACGACGCCGCATTGTCGAGTCGGCATGACCGCTGCGTTCCATCTCGCATGCCCACCAAGGTCGCTCCGGCGCGTGCCCGATTGACTACCGTCGTTATCATCGGGTACGTCACCAGGCCATCGAAGCTTTGCTCATCCAGCAATTCGATTTCTTCGATCTCAACCTTGCTCAGCAGTCGCCTTAGCGGCGCCGCCGTTTCTACATAGAGGAATTTCTCCGGTGTGATAAATACCATTCGCCCACCCGGCTTCAGCCGTTTAAGCGCACGCTCGAAGAACAGCAGATAAAGATCGAAGCGTCCTCGTGCGGTCTCGTACGCGGCACGATATTCGCGCTTCTCTTTCTCGGAGAGGTTGTAGATCGAGACGTAAGGTGGGTTCCCGATAATATAGTCAAACCGCTCGATTGAGCCGGTCAGAAAGTCGCTCTCTCGTATTTCGACCCCGCCAATTCCGCCAACCTCCGCTGCCGCCTGACGCGCCCGGCCCGGCTCGGACTCGACCCCGACCATTTTCGGCAGCGCGATACCGTTCTTCAGGCACCAACGTCTGACGCCCGCCAGAAACACCCCGGTTCCGCATCCGGGATCGAGTAAATTGTCGGACGCGCTCGGCGACCTGCCCCGAAAGAGCCGGTTCACCATCCGATCAACAATTTCCGGTGGTGTTGGTACGAACCCTCTCACAGCAGCCTCACCCACCTTCCATCTATTACGATTCGTAGGTGCAGTCCAGTTGCGAAACTTATGAGCCTGCTCCCCGACCATCCGCTCACATTTGTAGCAGCAAACGCAAAGTGCGCCCATCGCGCGATGGACGCACTTTAGCCGCCGCGCGGGCGACGACCGTTGTCGTCCGTCGCCCGCTATTTCTGCCCCCGCCCTATTTCGTCCAATGACGCGCCGTTGCGGTGCCACCGCTTTCGCCGACGCCGGCTTCACCACGGAGGCTGATCCGCCATAGCCGCAAGTCATGCTATACTCCAGTTTGTAGTAACCCTCGATGCGGTCCGCATCGATTCGCGTGAAAAACTTTTTTGTACGAAATCAACAGACAGGACTGGATCGTCGCGTGCCCAGAATTCACCCCCATTGCGCGAGCTGCAGGCGCCCGCTACGAGCGTGCGATGGCGCGGCTGAGCAATCCGCTGATAACGAAATCGAGCGGTCCCGAAAATCAACTCGACACTGGTAGGCCCCTCAACGCGAGCATTAATCCCTGTAAAGGCTGAGCCATTTTCAAAGCCCGAAAAATGCGCAATTGTGCGTGCTATGATCCTTCGAGCCCGCCAGCGTTTAGCCTTATGTTCGAGCGCGTACGCACTCGGAAGCGTCGCCGGGTGAAGGTGTCGCCAATCCTTGAAAGTGGCGCGCCGGGCGAGCAGTTTGAAAGCAAGCGACCAGCGCTCGTCCAAATAATCAGGAGGCCCAAATGGAAACGATTCGTTTTGACGACCTCGAGAAGCTGAAGTCGAAGATCAGTCCCGACTACAGCGGCTGGAGTCAGCAAGTCGAAGTCTCGCAGGAGAAGATCAACCAGTTCGCCGACGTCACCGGCGACCATCAGTGGATTCATATCGATATCGAGCGCTCCAGGCGCGAGAGCCCCTTCAAAGGCCCGGTCGCCCACGGCTTTCTGACGCTCAGCCTCATCCCCGCGTTCGAGATCGATACGGGCTACAAGGTCACCGGCTATCGCAACGTGGTCAACTACGGCGCCAACAAGCTGCGCTTTATCTCGCCCGTCCCCGCCGGCGCCAAGGTCCATGCGCGGTCGCGCCTGGTCGCGGTCGAGCCCAAGCCGCAGGGCACCCAGGTGACGCAGGAGACCACCGTCCACGTCGTCGGGCAGGACAAACCGGCACTCATCTACGAGGGCATCTTTCTGTACGTCAAGCCGTAAGCTGTGCGTGAAGCCGTAACCGGCAGCGCGGCGGCGGCGTGCCCGACCCGTCAAGCGCAACGTCAGAGTAGGACTAGCGGAGTGAGATAACCATCATGGCAGAACTGAAGAACCGTCAATGGCTGCTCGCGGCGCGTCCGCAGGGCATGATCAAGGAAAGCGATTTCCGCTGGAACGAAGCGGCGGTGCCGGCGCTCAAAGACGGCCAGATCCTGCTGCGCAACCGCGCCTTTTCGTTCGACCCAACGCAGCGTGGATGGATGTCGATGGACACCTATATCCCGGCGATCCCGCTCGGCCACGTGATGCTCGCGATGGCGGTGGGCGAGGTGGTCGAATCCAAGCGCCCCGATTACGCCAAGGGCGACCTGGTGCAGGGGCTCTTCGGATGGGAGGACTATACCCTCACCGACGGGCGCGGACTCTTCGGGATGCAGAAGCTGCCGCCAGGCACCGACCCGCTGCTCGCGCTGTCGCTGCTGGGAGTCACCGGCCTGACGGCGTACTTCGGCACGCTCGCGGTGGGGCAGGTCAAGGAGGGCGACACCTTCGTCGTATCGGGCGCGGCCGGCGCGACCGGCTCGGTCGCTGGGATGATCGCGAAGATCAAGGGCTGCCGCGTGATCGGGATCGCGGGCGGGCGCGCGAAGTGCGAATGGCTGACCGCGCAGGCGGGCTTCGACGCCGCGATCGATTACAAGCATGAGGACGTCGGTGAAGCGCTGAAGCGCCATTGCCCGAAGGGGATCGACGTTTACTTCGATAACGTCGGCGGCGAGATCCTGGACCTCGTGCTGGCCCGGCTCGCCGACGGCGCGCGCGTCGTGCTGTGCGGCGCGATCTCGCAGTACAACCAGGCCGGGATGCTCGGGACGGGCCCGAAGAATTACTTCAACCTGATCCTCCATCGGTCGCGGATGGAGGGCTTTCTGGTCTTTCAATTCGCCCAGCGTTATCCCGAGGCGATCGCCGACCTGGTCAAGTGGTTCAGCGCCGGCCAGATAAAAAATCAAATCGACCTCGCCAAAGGACTCGAGCACGCGCCCAAGACGATTATCCGGCTGTTCACCGGAGCGAATTTCGGCAAACAGTTGCTGGAGCTGAAATGACCACCCCTCAACACCCAGCTAAAGCACCATCTGGGTTTGCGTCACGACGCCGAGCAAGCGCCCTTCCTGCGAGGTGATCCGCGTCTGCCAGACCATCGTGCGCTTGCCGCGATGCAGCGGAAGACATTCGCCAAGTACGATGGTGCCGACCGGGGCCGGCCCGAGAAAATTGGTTTTCGATTCGATCGTAGTGGTGCCGGCGCCGTCGCGCAGATTGAGCACGGTGGCGCAGGCGCCGAGGGTATCCGCAAACGCCATCATCGCACCGCCATGCAACACCGCGGGCCGGGTGCAAAGATTGTCGCGCACCGTCATCTCGGCGAGCACGCGATCGGGTGCGGCGCTGAGTAGTCGAATACCGAGAAGCTGCGCGAACGGCAGCGTCTGCTGGTTCAATAATTCGAGCGGTTCCATCGGGACCTCCGACCGGAGTGCGGCGAGCGTCCGCGCCCGGGCGTTAGTGACTATAGCTTCACATACCCATTAGCTCGCGACAGGGAAAGACCTGTGGAGAGTTGTTGAGGAAACCGAAGTATGGGTAATCGCCGAATAGTCAGTAGGCGTCCTCAGCAGGGTTGTGCGCCCCGTGATTGATCAGGCGGGCAGCCTCGGTAGCGCTGGCGCTGGGATAGGGGTAGCCGTGCGCGAGTTCGGCCCGCAGTTCGGAGTCGTAGTGGTAGATGTCGTTGAAGAACCGGACCTCGCCGCCGGGTTCGACGACGGCGGTGGAGTAGATGATGAGGACGGGTATGGGCTTGGGAAGGTTCACCTGGATGGTCTGGTCGCCATTCATGGCGGCGACGATTTTATCCTGCGTCCAGTCCGGATCGTCGCGCAGCACCCATACCGCGAGCGCGAGCGGATCCTGCACGCGGATACATCCGTGGCTGAAGTCGCGGCGCGCCCGCTGGAACAATTCAGGCACCGGCGTGCTGTGCAGATAGACGTTGTAGGAGTTGGGGAAAATGAATTTCACCAGCCCCAGGGCGTTGGTCGGGCCGGGCTTCTGGCGGATGCTGAGGCGGCCCGCGCGAAGCTGCCGGAAGATGTCGTCGGAGACGCTGCCGTCGGTGACGACCTCGTTGCCATCCACCACTTCGAAGTTGTTGGCGGCGAGATAGTTACGATCGCGACGCAGCTTCGGCACCATTTCGGCCCGCTGAATCGAGAGCGGCACGTTCCAGTAGGGACGGAAGATTACGTACTGCATATTGCCGGCGAAGACCGGGGTCTGCTTGCGATAGGCCTTGCCGACGACGACGCGCATGGTGACGAATGGGGCGGGCTGCCGGCGCATCGTCCGCAGGATGAACTCGGGGAGGTTGACGAGGATGGGCGGCCGTTCGAAGGCCGGCGGAATCCATCGGTAGCGCTCGAGCGAGTACTCCAGTTGGCGCACGCGCTGGCTGAGCGGCGTGTTCAGATCGGCAAGTGTGCCTTTGCCGAGGACGCCGTCAGGATCCAGGCCGTGGCGGGTCTGGAAATGCTTGACGGCGTCGATCAGCGGACCTGAGTACCGGGTCTGGCCGGCGGCAATAACGGTCTCGGGCGCGAGGTCGCTGAACAGACGCAGGCGCGCGGCGAGTTGCGCGACGCTGGGGTACTCGTCGCCCGGGCGGACGCTCTTTTGCACCGGCGGCAGCGGCGGGCCGTCGCCCTGCGCGGCGAGTTTCATGTACGCGGTCAGGGCAGCTTCGGCGCGTCCGTAGCCGGCGTAATGCGGCTCGACGGTCGCGATGGCGACATTGACGTCGCCAGCCCCAAGTACCTGTTCGCGCAGGAAACCGGCGAGATCATAGTTTTGCGTACCGATCGTCACGCCGAACTTCACATGATGCGGATTGACGCGTCCGATGCTCAGCGCGGAGATATAGCGCATCGCGGACACCGTCATCGCGAGGTCGAAGCGATTGATGTCGTCGGCAGCGGGAGAGGGTATCGCGGGCGCGAGTTTGGCGATGCGCGCGGCCCATCGCGAGGCGTCGTAGTCTTCGGGGTCGAGGCCTTTCACGCCGGCTTGCTTGAACGCGTCAATGATCGCGAGGGCCTGCGGGGTAGGCCTGCCGCCGCTGGTCCACACCGGCGCGTAGCCGCCGGCCTCATAGAACGCGCCGACCTGGCCGTGGAAGTCGTCGAAATCGGGCCAGCGCAATTCGGCGAGGCTGCCCGCGTTGGCGAGGGTCTCGAGGGTCCGCGCTTGCGGACTCAGCGTCGGCGTGGCGCTGGGTATGGGGGTGGCGATGTCATCGGCGGGCGCCGGGTGCGCGGCGACCGTGAGCATCACGATAAGAGCTGGGATCGCGAGGATTGCTCTGATTGTCGAGATCTTGCTGATGGTCGAGACATTGGCATCAGCCGTTGCGCTGGTAGTCGGCATCGCGACGGCAACTTTACATTCTTTCGGGGCGCGATGGACCAGTTGAGGCGCGGTCGATGGGAAAGATTTTGCGCGGGGAATTTACGCGTTGTTTGGCCGGGGCGGCGCGGGTTGCATTGCGTGCCGAAACCATCGGAAGATTCGGTGATTTTGCCAGAGTACTCTTTTGAAAAGTTATTTGGGGAGCGTGATTAGTTGCGATGATGCCGACGAACCTGCTGATAGCCAACCGCGGAGAGATCGCGAATCGAATCATACGGGCGGCCGCTGAACTGGGAATCCGCACGGTCGCGACCTATTCCGAGGACGACGCGAAATCGCTGCACACGCGCATGGCCGACGAGGCGCGCGCGCTGCGCGGAGCGGGCGCGGCGGCGTATCTCGACCTCGAGCGGATAATCGAAATCGCGAAGGCGGCGGGCTGCGACGCGATCCATCCGGGGTACGGCTTTTTGAGTGAGAACGCGAAGTTCGCTCATCGCTGTGCCGAGGAGGGGCTGCGCTTCGTCGGGCCGCGGCCGGAAATTTTGAAGCTGTTCGGCGACAAGGTGCAGGCGCGCCTGCTGGCGGAGCGTGCGGGCGTGCCCGTGTTGCCCGGAACGGCGGGGCCGACCAGTCTCGCCGAGGCGAAGGAATTCCTGGCCGGGCTGGGCCACGGCGGCGCGATCATGATCAAGGCGGTGGCGGGCGGCGGCGGTCGCGGAATGCGCGCGGTCGCGCGGGTCGAGGAAGTCGAGGAGGCGTTCGCGCGATGCCAGTCGGAGGCGCGCGGCGCGTTCGGAATCGGCGACGTTTTCGTCGAGCAGTTGATCACACGGGCGCGCCATATCGAGGTCCAGATAATCGGCGACAGCGCGGGCGGCGTGAGCCATCTGTGGGAGCGCGAATGCACAATTCAGCGGCGCAACCAGAAGCTGATCGAGATTGCGCCGAGTTCGGGACTGCCACCGGCACTGCGCGATCGTTTGACCGCGGCGGCGGTGCGGCTGGCCGAGGAGGTGCATTACGATAACCTCGGCACGTTTGAATTTCTGGTCGATGCGGCGCACGGCCGGGGCGAGGCGCTGTTCGCGTTTATCGAGGCAAACCCGCGCTTGCAGGTGGAACATACGGTGACCGAGGAAGTCACCGGGGTCGATCTGGTGAAGCTGCAATTGAAGCTCGCGGCGGGATATACGCTAGCGGAGTTGGGGCTGCGGCAGGCCGACGTACCGCATCCGCGCGGCTACGCGATGCAGGTGCGCGTCAACATGGAGTCGATGAGCGCGGATGGCCTCACGAAGCCGGCGGGCGGCACGCTTACCGCGTTCGACACGCCGTCGGGGCCGGGTCTGCGGACCGATACGTTCGGCTACGCGGGCTATACCACGAGTCCGCGCTTCGATTCACTGCTGGCGAAGCTGATCGCACATTCGCCATCGATGGATTTTGCCGAGGTGGTGAACAAGGCGTATCGCGGGCTGTGCGAATTTCGCATCGAGGGGGTGGCGACGAATATCGGATTTTTGCAGGGGTTGCTCCGCCATCCGGACGTAATCGCCAACGAAATTTACACGCGCTTTATTGACGACCATATCGGCGAGCTCGTCGCGGCGGCGAGCGGGGATCATCGGCGATTGTTCTTCGAGTCGGCATCGGGCGCATCCAATGGGGCGGTCGCGAAAGCGGGTCCGTCGCGAGCGGGGGCGACGGCCGGAGCAAAAATCGACACGCGCGATCCACTCGCCGTGCTGCATCATGGGAAGGGCGGTGACGGCGCGGCGGCCGCGCCGCAAATGGCCGCGGCGGCAATGCCGCGGGCGAGCGTGATCGACGGGCCGGCGGGGACGATCGCGATCGTGGCGCCGATGCAGGGGACAATTATTTCGATCGACGTAAGCGAAGGCGCGACGGTCCATCGCGGGCGGCAGTTGTTCGTGATGGAAGCGATGAAGATGGAGCACGTCATCAAGGCGGCCATCAGCGGAACGGTGCGGCAAATCGCGGTCGCGGCGGGCGACGCGGTGTTCGAGGACGCGCCGCTGGCGTTTATCGAAGAGTCGGAAGTTCAGATCGATGAGACGGCGGCGGCCGAGGCGGTCGATCTGGATCGGATCCGGGCGGACCTGGCAGAGGTGCGCGCGCGCCATGCGATTGGACTCGACGCGGCGCGGCCCGACGCGGTCGAGCGGCGGCGCAAGACCGGTCAGCGCACCGCGCGCGAAAATATCGAAGACCTGTGCGATGCGGGTACGTTCGTCGAGTACGCACCGCTGATGATCGCGGCGCAGCGCCGGCGGCGATCCGTCGATGAGCTGATCAAGCGCACCCCCGCCGACGGGATGGTGGCGGGTATCGGGCGCGTCAACGGCGACCTGTTCGACGGCGCGCGCGCGCAATGTATCGCGATGTCGTACGACTACACGGTGCTGGCCGGCACGCAGGGCACGCAGAACCATCGCAAGAAAGACCGTATGTTCGAACTGGCGGCGCGTCAGCGATTGCCGATCGTGCTGTTCGCGGAGGGCGGCGGCGGACGTCCGGGCGACACCGACGGCGTGAGTCCGACCGGGCTCGACTGTCCCGCGTTCAACCTGTTCGGACGCCTGAGCGGACTGGTGCCGCTGGTGGGCATCACGTCGGGGCGATGTTTCGCGGGCAATGCCGCGCTGCTCGGCTGCTGCGATATCGTGATCGCAACCAAGGGATCGAATATCGGGATGGGCGGGCCCGCGATGATCGAAGGCGGCGGGCTGGGCATTTTCCGGCCGGAGGAGGTCGGCCCGATGGACGTGCAGGTGCCCAACGGCGTGGTCGATATCCCGGTCGCCGACGAGGCCGAAGCGGTGCGCGTTGCCAAGCGGTACGTGTCGTATTTTCAGGGCGCGGTGAGCGAGTGGAAATGCGCCGACCAGCGGCTGCTGCGCGGAATTATCCCGGAGAATCGCCTGCGCATCTACGACGTGCGCGCCGTTATCGAGACCCTCGGCGACGAAGGTTCGATGCTCGAAATACGACGGCATTTCGGACTCGGGATGGTGACGGCGTTCGTACGCGTCGAGGGGCGTCCGCTCGGGGTGATCGCGAACAACCCGGTGCATCTGGCGGGCGCGATCGACAGCGACGGCGCGGACAAGGCCGCACGCTTCATGCAGTTGTGCGACGCGTTCGACATCCCGCTGCTGTTCCTGTGCGATACGCCGGGAATCATGGTCGGCCCCGAGATTGAAAAGACCGCGCTGGTGCGCCACGCCGCGCGGATGTTCGTGACCGGCGCGAGTATCACGGTGCCGTGCTTTACGATCGTCCTGCGCAAGGGCTATGGGCTGGGCGCGCAGGCGATGGCGGGTGGGAGTTTCAAGACGCCGCTATTTACTGTCGCATGGCCGACCGGCGAGTTCGGCGGGATGGGATTGGAGGGCGCGGTGAAGCTGGGGTATCGCAACGAGATCGCGGCGGTCGAGGATCCACAGCAGCGCAAGGCCTACTTCGACGAGATGGTCGCGCGCATGTACGAGCATGGCAAGGCGGTGAATATCGCGTCGGCGTTCGAGATCGACGACGTGATCGATCCGATGGAGTCGCGGCGATGGATACTGGCGGCGCTCGATTCTTCGCCGACGCCGGCGCCACGCACGGGCAAGAAGCGGGCGTGCATCGATACCTGGTGACGACCGGCATAGCGGCCGGGAATAGCTATTGTGGGGAATAGTCAGTACTGGGGCGACGCCGGATTAATCGGCCGGGCGGAAAATTAGTTAGTGCGAGGCCGGCCTCGGAATTAGTCAGTCGGTCTTGTCGGTGGCCTCGCCCATCTCGCCGGTCACGAACAGGAACATCGTCCAGAAGCTGCGCGACCACGGCATCACGAGAATGCCACCAAGGGCGGCGATGAGGCCGGTGACGACCATCTGGGCAGTCAGCGAACAATCGAAATAGACCAGCGCGGCCCAGGTGTAGAGCGAGGCGCCAAGCGCGAAGATGAAATCGATGAGCATCGGGCCGGTCCATTCGCCTTCGTTTTTCCAGAAGACCGAGCCGCACGAGGAACATCGCGAGTTCATGTGGAAGTAGGATTTAAGCACCTTGCCGATGCCGCAATTGGGGCATTTGCCGACCAGTGCGCGATAAAAAAGCGAACCCGGGCCGGGGCGCGCGGCAAGCGAACGGGCGCTCGCGGAGTCCGAACTGGTGTCGTAATCCTGCCAGGCCATCCCGACCATCAGATAGACGGCGATTATCGTGAGTACGCCGACGGCGGTGATGGTGAGGAAGATCGTCAGCGCAACGGTTTGGTTGTCGGTCATTTCGGTCATAGGGGTGACTACCACCTTATCATCTTGAGCGGTGCGGCGACGAATACCGCGGGGGCGCGATCACTCGACGGAGCGCCGGGGTCACGCGAGATGGCGTCCGCCGTCCACGCGGATCGATTCGCCGGTGACGAAATCGGTTTCGATAAGAAAGAGCGCCGCCTTGGCGATTTCGGCGGCCCCGCCCCAGCGCGCGAGCGGGGTCGCGGCGAGGACCTCGCGATCTTCGTCGGCGGTCAGGTCGGGCGGAGGAAGGATAGGGCCGGGCGCGATCGCGTTGACCAGGATGTCAGGGGCAAGATCGAGGGCCATGCTCTCGGTGAGGGCCGTTACCGCAGCTTTCGAGGCGAAGTAAGGGGTGTAGCCGGGGTAGTGGGGTCGGCCGCTGATGGCGAGCCAATCGCTCGTATTGACGATGCGGCCGCCGCCGCCGGACTTCATGATGGGGGCGGCATGAATCGAAAAGAGAAAGGCGCCGCGCGCATTGGCGGCGAACGCCGCGTCCCATTCGGCGGCGGAAGGATTCGGGGTGCGGACGTAGGTCGAGGCCATGTTCACCAGGATATCGAGGCGGCCGAGTTGGCCGGCCGTATCGTGGACAGCGGCGCGCACCTGCCCCTCGTCGGTGGCGTCGGCGCGGATGACGAGGGCGCGCACACCGGCCGTGCGGGCGAAATCGGCGGCCGTCTCGGCGGCATCGCGCGAACCGCGATAAGTGAGGGCGATGTCGCATCCGCGCCCGGCCAGCGCCTGGGCAACGGCCTGACCGATGCGGGCCCCGCCGGTGATTAGCGCTACTTTACCTTTTGGATCCAAAATACGCCTCCATATGCATATGCAGCCGGGCCCCTTGCGAATCGCCGGCACCGCACCAGGCATTGAACGAAAGTGGCGCGTGAAGCAAATTGTCGCGCGAGTCCGCCGAGCATGATGAGCAATCCGCAGAAACTCCCGCGCGAATTTTACGCCCGCCCGGTATTAATCGTCGCCCGCCAGTCTATCGGGAAGATCCTGGTTCATCGAACGGCCGAGGGCGAGGCGGCGGGGCGAATCGTCGAGACCGAGGCGTATCGCGGGCCACTGGATTTGGCGGCGCATAGCGCGCGCGGGCTCACCAAGCGGACGGCGGCGATGTACGGGCCGCCGGGCCATGCGTATGTGTTTCGGCTATATGGGACGTGCTGGGCGATGAATCTCGTGGTCGCGAACGCGGGCGAGCCGCACGCGGTGCTGATTCGCGCGGTCGAGCCGATGCGCGGGTTCGAGTTGATGGCGGAGCGGCGGCGCAAGCCGGTCGCATCGCGCGAATTGACCAACGGGCCGGGAAAACTCGCGCAAGCGTTGGCGATAACAGGCGCGGATTACGCGTGCGATCTGTGCGGCGATGAGCTGTATCTCACGGAAGGTGACGGCAAACCGGTAAAGGTCGGCAGGTCGGCGCGAATCAACGTTGATTATGCGGGCGCCTGGGCGACCCGCCAGTGGCGGTTTTACGAGCGCGCAAACCGCTATATTTCAGTCACGCCACGCGATTAAGGGATCGAATCGATTCCTGAAGGCTTCCCCGTAGTTCCTTAGCTTAATTCACTCTTGTTGATTCGACGTTAGCATTTTGATGTAGTTTAGCGTATGTATTGGTGCGCGACTGGTCAGGTTGCCGCGAGGGTTGTAAATGCGTTGCACCGCTGAAACAGGCGACCTCTCCGGTTGTGAACTCGGCTAGAGCGGATGTATTCGAATCCTATCCGCCACGAAGGGAGAATGACATGGCGAACACCAAGGAAACGGCCAAGAAACCGTACCAGGAACCCAAGGTCGTCGATTATGGCAAAGTTGCCGATCTGACGAAGAAGCCTGGCACGCGTGGCGACGGCTCCCCTGGAACCAAGGGTGACAAGGGCATGGGTGGCTGATCAGTCCCCGAATCGCGGGGTTGCGGGGTGATGGGAACCGTTGAGAGAAAGAACGGAACAGGCAGCGCGGCGAGGGCGCGGGCCGAGCGTGATTTAATGAAGCTGCGGACTTCAGGAGCGCCGCGACAGACGGGGTTTTGCGCGGTGGCGACCTTATTGGACGCGTTCGCGCGGCTGGCGCGGGGAGCCGCATCGAAGAAGGCCTAGCCCGGCAAAAAAAGCTCGCTAACGAAGCGCGGACCTGTTGCGGCGATCGAGAATTCGATCGCCGTTTTCGTTTGATTCAACGATTGACGCTCGCGATCGAGACCTGCGAAAACTCACCATGATCGCCCAAGCGTTAATCAAAAGAACGAGCTGGCGGGTTAACCAGGCGCAGTCCGCCATGGTCATGCCCTTCTAACACCACCACTTGCGATCTCAAGGAGTTGGCTGGTTTGTAAGCGGCGCCGATGCCGCGCTATTAAGGAGGGATAGATCATGCAGCAAAGCGGAGGCAGTCACGATGATAAAGTTTTATGGAACCTCGAAGTCGCGCGCGGCGCGCAGCCTGTGGGCGCTCGAAGAGCTGGGGCTCAAGTACGAGCATATCCCGACGGAAGTCGCCAAGGCGAAAAGCCCGGAGCATCTCAAGATCAATCCCAACGGGCATATACCGGCGCTCGACGACGATGGGGTAATCCTGTGTGAGTCGATGGCGATTAACCTCTACCTGGCGGAGAAGTACGGCAAGAATTCGCTGTGGCCGGCGTCGGTCGAGGACCACGGGCGCGCGTATCAGTGGAGCTTTTGGGGTATTACGGAGCTCGAGGGACATTTCCTGACGCTGCTCAGCCACAAGATGTTTTTGCCGCCCGACCAGCGCGACGAGAAGAAAGCGAACGATGCGATCAACGCGCTAAAGGCGCCGTTGAATGTGCTCGACGCGGCGCTGAAGGGGCGCGAGTATCTGCTCGGGAGCAATTTCACCATCGCGGACCTCAACGTGGCGGGCGTGCTCACCTTCGGCACCTACGTGAAGTTCGACCATTCGGCGACGCCGGCGCTGCAGGCATGGCTGGGCAAGTGTCACGGGCGCGACGCGTACAAAAAGCTGCGCTCGATCGCGTGAAGATTCGCTGACTGAAGATTTCGCGACCAACAGGCGCGGGGCGTGGCCATCGAGGTGACTGCGCCCTGCGCGCTTTTTTGGGGACGATGGGGAAAGTTGTTCAGCAACCTGAAGCCCGACATTTACTGAAACCTCATCAGGTTTCAGACTTCCCGTTTGCTAAAGCTGCGGGCTTCGCCGGTTAGAACCCGATCACGATTGACGCCTGCGCGTTTCGCCAATTGAAGCGGTGAAACAATCAGATCTCGAACGAGTGCGAATGCGCGGGCGGCGGCGGGATATGCGGGGCATGGGCCGCGTCGGTGGCGACCACCGGCACGGTGGCCTGGCCGAGACCGACGCCACTCAAGAAAAAGGGCATCGAACGCTGGAGCCGGATCGTGATCGTCGAGTCGTCGGGCGTCACGGTGGCCGAGACGATTTCGTTGGGGCGCACACCGTTGAGCGAGGCATATCGCTCGGCGGTTTTGAGCGCCATCGCGGGGTCGCCCGGCAGATACAGCGAGCCCGCGGTGGTGGCAGCTTCGGCGGCGTTCTCGAGGCGAATCCAGTTCGAGTAAAAATAGATGCGGGCGAAGACGGCGTCCATAATGAGGGCGCCGGCGACCAGCGTCACACCGAGCAAGGCCGCGGTGGCCTTACGGATTACCGGTGATTGCGAGGCTCTCAATGACTTCGCTCAGTCGGCGCCGAATCGGAACATTGCGTCTTCGTGTACTCCGCACAAGATCCGCGTGCAACAAAAATAGCACGCGAATGCGGGTGAGCCGAGCATAAATTCGCGCCGGAAGCGGCCCGAATTTCCGGCGCCTCTCCTCCCGCCGCTTATCCGAGGCTTCATTAGATAATAAGTTCTGAGTTGCTGAACAACGCTCCTCTTTTCCTGACTATATCCGTTAGCGAATCATGAGGCCCGTTGGATTCATCGCCGCGGGACCCTGCAATTCCATCAGCGGCGTTGAAGGACCGTTGGCGCCGGCGGCGAAATACAATATGGCCCCGTTGACGGCGACGGCGATCTGTCCGGAATTGTCGGCGGCGACCCCCCTGGGCGAAGTCATGGTAGCGCTGGTGATAGTCGCGGTCCGGGTCCATCGCAGCGGGCCGTCGGGCGCGAGCACGGCGATACTACTATCGCCGTCGCTGCTCACATAGAGATTAAGGTCCTGGTCGACAAAGACGCGCTGCGGTCCGTTGAAGCCGCCGATAGTGGCGATTGGAGGGGCGTCGCCGCGCGCATCGGCGGAGAACACGAGGATTTTGCCGCTGTCATGGTCGGCGACGAAGACCTCCTCGGAGGCGTCAATCGCGATTCCGGTGGGCGAAGTGAGGCCGGTATGGGGGCCGGTGACGACGCGGTCGGGGAACACGTTGCCGTTGAGGCCGGCGGGCAGCCAGATGATCTTGGCGGGTGTTGGTGCGGCGCCGCGGTCGGCGAGATAGATATCGCCCATCGGATCAACCGCCATTGAGGAGGGATGAAGCAACTGGGTGTGGGGCCCAGCGATTGAGCGAACGAGTTGATAGTTGTAGTCGCGGCCCGCGAAGATCTTGATCGAGCCGTTGCGATTGGCGACGAAGACTTCGCCGCGCAGGTTGACGCTCGAATCGACCGGCGTGTCGGGCGCGGACTCGTGGATAGTGCCGAGCGGATCGGCGTCGCCGGACGTACCGGCAGCGAAGATGGCGACGGAGCGCGTATCGGGGAGCGTGACGAAGAGCAGTTGGTGCGGTCCGACCGGTGCCGGTGGATGCGAGCAGGCGGCCGCCGTGACCGTCAGGCCAAGCGCCAGTATCACGAGAGCGACGCGCGAATAGAGCAAACTCCAGCGCTGCATTTAGACCCCCGAGTATGTTGATTAATCGAACGCCCCCAAGCACTCGATCCCCGTTCGCCCTGTACCATAACGACGCGGAGTCACCAAGCGGCGGACGTCATGGGGCGTGGACGATTGTGCGTGAGGGGCGCGTTCACGAGCAGTGGGGAGCTTAAATATCGTCGCGGGCAGTTGCTTGACGGCGCGAACGGGGTGATCGTTTCGTGAGCGAGCGCGCAGGAAGTCGGCGGCGAACCGAACCTTACGGTAAGCGCAAGGGGAGATCGAAGATGAAGCTCAGGATGGCGACTGCGGCGGCGATAACGGTCATGGCGCTGGCACTGGCAGCGGTGGTGCGCGCGCAAGATTCGCCGCCGCCGGCGGCGCCGAGCAGCGATCTGCCGCTGGCCGACTACCAGGCGTTCGACAAGTTCGCCGCGGCCCATCCGGAGATCGTCAGCGACTTGAGCCACCATCCGCAGCTAATGGAAGATCCGGAGTATTTGGGGAAACATCCGGAACTGCGCAATTTTCTCAGCAGTCATAGTGAACTGCGCAGCGCGCTGATCAATGATCCTGGCGATTTTATCGAGCCGCACGGGAGCCGCTCCCCGCTGTAATCGTCGGCGTTGAGCGGCCGCTATCAGTAAGCTGCACCGTGCCGCTTCAATTGGCCGGCGCGGGTTGTGCGGTTGCCGCTATATCGACCGCTCCCTGGGCGCGAATCTGCTCGGCCAGCAACCGCAAATCGAAGTCCTCGATTCGGCAGCGCCGATCGAAATAGTAGATCACGATCACCACCAGGCTGTAGGTCTCCGCAATCGATGACGTCGCGGCGGTGAGCACGGTTCCCAGGATCGGAATAAAGGACCAGACCATGCTCAACACCAACGCCGGTATTCGCGCAATCAGGGCCGCCACCAGGAAAATCCCCACGGTCCTCCACCAGACCCCGGTCACCAATTGCCGGCTGCGGCGCAACGCCGTCATGCCGAAGCGATGCTCGACGATCATCACGGGAAAGGCCAGGCTCCAGCAGATTCCGAAATAAATCCCCGGAACAACCAGCGCGAGCACCCCGAGCATGATTAGCAGGTCCGCCAGCAGCAACGTCCCGAAGAAGGGCGTGAAGACTTTGCCCACCGAACGATACGCGTCGCCAATCGTCACCGGGCGGTCGAGATAGATACTCGCGACGGCAATCGTGAACGCGACCAGCATGACCGGTTCGAAGATGAGCGCAAGCACGGATCCGATAATGAACAGCGCGCCGGAATGTGCCTTGGCGGCGACCGACGTTAGCGTTTCCACCGGCACCCCCACCACCAGCGCTATCCCTGCCAACAGGGCGAAGTTGTCGCGAAAGACGCCGAAAGCCGAGTCGAGGATCTCGCCGAAGGAAAGCGGACGAATGTTGTAGGCCATGCCGCAGAACCTCCCATAGCACTCCCGGTCATTCGATTACACGATAATGCGCATCCAAGTGAATCCGGTCAAATCGCCGCCGCCGGTGACCAGCGACACCCGCTGCTGCGCTCCGTTCCGGACGCAAAGGCGCCGCATCTCGAACTCATCGCGGCGTGGTCACGATCGAACTTCCAGACGCGCGACCAATCCGCCCGTTCGACTCGTTGCTGATTTAGGCGGATGCTCAAGGGATACGGCGAGTTCATGATCGTCACTGGCGCAGTGGAGAAATCCATCATGCAGGAAAAGATTAAAGTCGGATTCCAGGCCTTCACCTCCGACGGCGGCGAGGAGTTTGGCGCCGTGCGCCAGGTCGCGCCGGGCGGCCGGCCCGAACTCGTCATCTACGTCGAAAACGCCGGCGATTTCACCGTCCCGATCAGCGCCGTCGAAGCCGTGCATTCGGAAAAGGTCGTCTTGAACTGCGCCAAACTCGATTATCGGCTGCGCCGCGCGATCGGCCACGCCCATGACGCCGAAAAGCCTGGTGCCTGAATTCCATTTCCGACCGCGGCGCACACTGAGTATTTCGCCGACTGAACTGAGCAACGGAAATACTCCGAAAGGATCAATCTCGCCGCACGGAATAATCACCATCAATCGGATTTCGAGCCGAAAGACGTCGTCGCGCGAGCTGGTGCCGCATATAAGTGCTCAACCTGGCCTTCTGGCAGCACCGGTCCGCGGCCGCGATTCATCATTCTGACCAAAGTAGCCAGTACACTCGTTCGGCTGCGGGCGGCGCTGCCGCGAGGTCGGCGTGCTTCGATAATGCCAAACCGCCGCTGAATGAAGTTGGTTTTGGGGCTATGCGGCGGTTATCTTATTTTCCATGAAGATTCTCCAGCGGTATCGCGCGGCAGCGGTCGGTCTGGCGCTCTCGTTGATTGCATTCGTGCCACAAATTTGGGCTCAAACGCCCGCTCTCAGCCTGACGCAGGCACTGGCCACGGCGCAGGAGCAAAATCCAACGACTGACATCGCACGTGAGCGGGTCTCGGCCGCCGAAGGCATCAGAACTCAGGCTGGTCTGATGCCGAATCCGGTCCTGACCGCGACGTCGGAAAATGAACCGCTGAGTGACACGTCCGGCTTTACCTTCGCGGATCAGACTGATGACTACATTTACGCAAGTCAGATGATCGAGCTGGGCGGCAAGCGCCGACGGCGCGTCGCGGCGGCACAGGCCGGCGTCGCGGTCGCTGGAGTCGGTGCCGAGATCTCCGCGCGAAAGCTTGATACTCGCGTCGCGTCGGCCTATTGGGCCGCGAACGGCGCGGCATTGGTCAGGGATCTGTATCAAAACGAGGTGAACATGCTTGATCGGATGGCTGGCTACAACCGCGCGCGGGTTCGCGCGGGTGCCGCGGCCCAAGCCGACCTGCTGCGCATCCAACTGGAGAGCGATCGCATGCTCGCCGAGGTAAATCTCGCTGCGGCCGAAGCGGCCCGCGCGCTGATTGCGCTTTATCGCGAGATGGGCGCTAGCGATTTCCCATCCGAGGTGCGCTTCGTCGATGCGCTGGAATCCAGGGATCGGCCCGTTTCGCCGCCGATCGAGGTCGTGCTTAGAGACCGTCCCGAAATGCGTCTTGCGAACGAAAACTTGACCCAGGCGCAAGCCAACGCTTCGCTCGAACGCGCCAACGCGGTGCCCGATCCCGACTTGATGTTCGGCTACAAGCGTTGGAGCGGATACGACCGGTTCACCGGGCTTGACGCGCTCTTTTTTGGCGTCAAAGTGCCCTTGCCGCTCTTCAATCGCAACCAGGGAAAGATTGCCGTTGCCGATGCGGACTTGCGGATGGCGCGACGCGCTCTCGATGCGGAGAAGATCACAATTCTTGCCGAGGTCGCATCGGCGCTTAGCGATTATCAGCGCAGCGCTGACACGATCGATCGGATCATGCCGTCAATGAGTGACCGGGCCGGCCGCAATCTCGAAATTACGCGCGAAGCCTACCGCATCGGCGGCACCGATCTAATCCGCTACCTTGACGCTGAAAGAATGCGGATTGAGACCCGCGTGCTGTATGTGCGGGCGCTTACTCAATATCACCAAAGCGTCGTCGATCTCGAATATGCCACTGGGATGATGATCCGATGAAGGTCTCGTTCTCGGTGGCCGTCGCCCTGGTCGCACTTGGACTTGCCTCCGGATGCTCCCCCGCGAAGCCGGTTGTCGATGCGGTGGCTTCATCCGCTACCAGCGCCGAAATCACGCTTCCACCGACTTCGCAGCGCGATGGAGAGATCACGGTCGCGCCCGCGACCTTGCGCTCGATGCCAATATTCGTCCGCACCGTGGGGGGACTAGCGCTCAACGAACGCAAGACTGAGCACATCGGCGTCGTCTTTCCTGGCACGGTTATCAAAATTTTCGCCGACGTCGGCGATCATGTAGAGACCGGCCAGGTTCTCGCGCTAATGCACAGCCATGACCTTCACGATGCGGTCGCGGCGTACCAATCTGCGCAAGCGGAGAGCGATCGTACCAGCCGGCAGCTTGTTCTCACCCGCACCATGCGTGATCGCTACCGCAAATTGTATGAGATTCAATATGCGTCGCGCGAAGAAACGGAACGCTCCGAACTGCAGTTTCAAAGCGCGCGCGCCGATTCCGCCAAGGCTGGCGCGATGCTACGCGCCGCGCGGGCACATCTCGCCGGTATGCTGCAACTCCCGGAAAGAGGTCTTAAGGAGATTAGCCTCGATATCGACGCACTGCCCATCAAGACTCCTCGCGCCGGCGTCGTAATCAAGCGGATGGTGACGCCCGGGATGGCGCTGCAACCCGGATCGGAGACCTTTACGGTTTCCGATCTGTCGTCGCTCTGGATGGTCGCTTCGGTAAACGAAAGCGATATCCACGCAATCAAGGTTGGCCGTCGGGCCACGGTTCGGGTTCGCGCTTACCCAAATGCTGTATTTGATGGCTGGGTCGAACAACTCGGTCCGACGCTCGACCCAACCACACGTACGCTGTCGGTTCGGGTGGTCGTTCCCAACGACACAGGACTCCTCCGGCCTGACATGTTTGCCACTGCGGAAATCGACGCCGGCGGCTCGCGCAACGGCATCTTTGTGCGTGAGGCCGCGGTTCAGGATATGAATGGCAACCCAGTGGTCTTCGTCCGCCGCGGCGACGCCGTCTTTGAGGTTCGCTCGATCGAATTAGGCGAACACCGCGATGGTTTGGTCCAGATCATTGCTGGAGTCCACGTCGGCGAGATGATCGTCGATCATGGCGCATTCGTGGTCAAATCCCAGTTTCTGGCTCGCGCTCTGTCGCAGGACTGAAGTCGATGTTGCGCCGATTGATTGATTTCGCCCTCGACTACCGATGGCTCGTCCTCGCCGCGACGGGTGCCTTGGTCGCGCTGGGGACCTACACCATGTGGAATATCCCGATCGAGGCTTTTCCCGATCTCACTAATACTCAGGTGGTGGTGACCACCGAATGCCCTGGAATGTCGCCCACGGAGGTTGAGCAACTGGTCACCTTCCCGCTCGAGACGGCACTGATGGGAATTCCACACATGCAGACCGTGCGCTCAGTATCCAAGCTCGGTCTCTCGATGATCACGACGGTTTTTGATGATGAGATTGAAGTTTTTCTCGCGCGGCAACTGGTCAACGAACGCTTAAGCGAGGCGCGCGAACGGCTTCCGCCCGGTCTCGCGCCGGTGATAGGCCCCTTGGCCAGCGTGTTCGGAGAAGCCTTCCAATACACTTTGCAGGGTCGGCAATCCTCACTGACAGACCTGAAAACCCTTCAGGACTGGCGGCTGCGCTTCGATTTGCGCGCGGTTACAGGCGTTAGCGAAGTCAATTCCTGGGGTGGACTAACCAAGCAATACGTAATCGAACTCGACCGGGACGCGTTGCGACGCTATAACCTGACACTCCACGAAGTATTGACGCGCATCGCTGATAACAATGCCAATTTCGGCGGCGGTTTTATCCAGCACGCCGAACAGCAGTACACCATTCTCGGCTTAGGCCGCGCCACCGACCTCGCCGACCTTGGCAACATCGTCCTCTTCGCCAACGCCGGCGTGCCGGTGCTTCTGCGCGACGTTGCACGTGTCACCGTCGGCGCGATGCCCCGCCAGGGAGCCGTAATGTACGACGCCAGGGGCGAGACGGTGGCGGGCATGGTGATCGTACTTAAAGGGGCTGACGCTCGCCGTGTAATCCAGCGTGTCAAAGACCGAATCGCCTCGCTGCACCTGCCATCGGGAGTTAAACTCATACCCTTCTATGACCAGTCGCAGGTCATCGACGGCACCCTCCATACGGTCAAGCACAATTTGATCGAGGCGGGGATCCTCGTCAGCGTCGTTCTGATGATCTTCCTCGGTGATTTCCGGGCGGCGATGATCGTCGCCGTCGTCATACCGCTTGCGATGCTGTTTGGTTTCATCGGCATGGCCATGTTCGGAGTGTCGGCCAACTTGATGAGTCTTGGTGCTATCGATTTCGGAATGATTGTTGATGGCTCGGTCGTGATGGTCGAGTATTTCGTGAAACGTCTCGGCGAGGGTGAATCACTCGACCATCGGCAAATTATTCGCGAGGCGGCATCCGAGGTCGCACGCCCGATTCTATTTGCGGTCGTTATCATTATCGCTGTGTACTTGCCAATTTTTACCCTGCAGGGCATGGAGGGCCGGATGTTCCGGCCGATGGCGATAACCGTATGTTCGGCGCTATTTGGCTCGCTCTTGCTGGCGCTTTTGCTGGCGCCGACATTGTCCAGCTATCTGCTGCACTCCAAAGGCCATGCGCAACGGCGGACAGGATGGTTTGATTGGCTGCGCGACCGCTATCTGCTTTCGCTTGACTGGGTACTTGGACGCCGCGCACTCGTACTGGCCGTCTCGGTAATCTTACTTACGATCACGATCGGATCATTGCACTTTATCGGCACCGAATTCATGCCGACCCTCGATGAAGGCTCGATCGTCGTTACCTCTCGCCGCTTGCCCGGCATCTCGCTCGACGAATCGCTACGGCTAGGCCACGAAATTGAACGCGTGCTCAGAAGCTTTCCCGAAATCAAAGGAGTCGTCACCAAGCTTGGCCGTCCCGATTTGGCAACCGAAGCGATGGGCGTCTATGAATCCGACTCGTACCTGAACCTCCAGAACCAGAGCCAATGGAAATGCTGCCGTAGCAAGGATGAATTGATTGGCAAATTGGCCAAGGCCCTGCGCGTTATCCCGGGCGTCTCATATACTTTCACCCAACCTATGCAGATGCGGATGGATGAGGTTCTAACCGGCATCCGTGGCGATGTGGCGATCAAGATTTTCGGCGACGATATCGGAGTACTGCAAGAGCTGGGTCAGAAAACGCTGGCCGCGGTTGCCGCCACACCCGGCGCTTTTAACCCGCAGATGGAGCTGACCTCGGGCGTGCCCCAGTTGCAAGTTCAACTGAATCGCGCCGAGCTGGCGCGCTACGGCCTCAACGTTACGGACGTTCAGGAGCTGATCGAAACGCTCGTGGGCGGCCGCTCTGTATCCGAAATGATCCTGGGCCAGCAGCGCTTCGCAATTGTTCTGCGGCTGCCGGAAAGCGAACGTAATAGTCCCGCCGCACTGGCCGATCTGCCGCTGATTGCCCCGAGCGGGGCCATCGTTCGCCTTGGCCAAATCGCGGATCTCAACGTCGTGAACGGTCCCGAAATGATTACCCGTGAGGACGCGCGCCGTCGTTTGGTCGTCCAGACCAACGTCCGTGGGGTCGATCTCGGCAGCTTCGTCGCCGCTGCGCGCGCCAAGGTTGACCGGGCGGTGGGCCTGCCACCCGGCTATTCGCTGGTCTGGGGCGGCCAGTTCGAGAATCAGCAGCGCGCTTACCGCCGCCTCGCGATCGTACTTCCGGTCTCGATCGCAATCATCTTTGCCCTACTTTATGCCACCTTCGAAAAAGTCGGCCAGTCCCTCCTGATCCTGTGCGACGTTCCGTTCGCACTGGTGGGTGGAATCACTGCCCTTTGGATCCGTGGTATCAACCTGAACCTCTCCGCGATGATCGGCTTCATCGCACTATTCGGCGTCGCCGTCCTCAACGGTATCGTGATGGTCAGTCACATCAACACCTTGCGCAATCAGGGGTTACCCATGCATCGTGCGGTCCGCGAGGGTGCCGCCGACCGCCTGCGTCCCGTTCTGATGACCGCGCTGGTCGCGAGCCTCGGCTTTATCCCAATGGCCATAGCGACCAGCACTGGCGCAGAAGTGCAGCGGCCGCTTGCCACCGTCGTCATTGGCGGCGTCATTACGGCCACAATATTGACGCTTTACTTGCTGCCGCTACTCTTTCCTTGGTTCAGCCCCCAGGACAGTTATGGCATTGGAACGAAGCACCGATAGGTCACGCAAGGAATTGTCTTCGTGAGGCGATGGGACTCAGGAGCAGTCTGAGCCCGGCGCGTTCGTTCGATTGAGAATTCAAACGTCGAGGTTTCGGGCCGCTTCAGCTCGCGAGCAATCCGGATCGCGCCGACTGATTCAAATGGCACCTATCACACGGCGCGCCATGCCCAGCGCTTCCGACCAGAATCGACCCTTCGAGTGCATCAACTCGACGATTTCGCCTATGCCATCGACAAATTGTTCAAGCTGCTCCTCCGTGACGATCAGCGGCGGTGAGATCTTGAGCACCAGGAAATTGTTGCCACAGATCTGAGTGAGAATTCCCTTGTCCCGAAACAGATGCATCACGACCACTTGTCCGAACATCGCGGGATGAATCCGAGCAAAAGCCTCGAACGGGATTCTCAGTCGAAGGCGCTTCGGCGCGCGGAACTCGATCGCGGTCAACATTCCGATGCCGCGAATCTCACGGATCATTTCGTAGCCATCGAGTCGCGCCGCCAGCATCTCCCGCAACTGTTGGCCCAATCTCGTCGCGCGCTCGCCGAGCCGCTCGTTTTCCAGCACGTCGAGCGTGGCGAGCCCGGCGCGCATCGCCAGCGCATTCTCGCTGTAGGTCGAAGTGTGAACGATCGAACGCTTGAAAGAGCTGTAGGTCGAGTTGTACACCGCGTCCGTCATGAGCACCGCCCCGACCGGTATCAGGCCTCCGCTGAGCGCCTTCGCCAGGATGATCATGTCAGGCTCGACTCCGAAATGATGCGCGGCAAGGAATGGCCCGGTGCGGTGAAGTCCAGTCTGCACTTCGTCCAGCACGAACAGAGTGCCATAGCGCCGACATAGCGCCTGCGTCTGTTTTAGATATTCCGGGTCAGGAATCCGCAGGCCGGCCTCTACCTGTACCGGCTCCACGATGAATGCGGCAAAGCGTTTCGTCGCGAGCTTGGTGGCAAGTTCGTCGAGCGCGCCGAAGCTGACCATCTCGACCTCCGGAAGCATCGGGCCAAAACCATCCTTCCAGAATGAATCGGACATGAGCGAGAGTGCTCCGCAGGTGAGGCCGTGGAAACTGCCCCTGGCCGAAAGCAGTCCCGCGCGACCGGTATGGGCGCGGGAAAATTTGATCGCGGCCTCGACGCCCTCACTGCCGGAACTCGCGAAGAATGCCTTGGTGAGTTTGCCGCCGGCTTGCGCGCACAACTGCGCGCCGAGCACTCCAGCGAGTTCCGGGACACCGGTCTGGAGCATCGCGGCACCATCGCGCTCGAGTTCCGCGATGATCGCCGCTTTGATCAGCGGATGATTATGGCCCGCGTTGTGAACGCAGTAGCCGGAATTGAAATCAAGGATTTTGCGCCCGTCTTCGGTATGCAGCTCGGTGCCGACACAGCGACTGTACCGCACATTCATTTGCAGCACGTCGAGCAGTCGGACCCACTGCGGATTTACGTACTTTTCGTACAGCCCCACTCCATCGCTGGCATTTTGAGCAAGCGGAGAATTTGCCATACTAGATGCTCCTCGTTGCCGTCGGGCCGTTTGTCGTTCGGTCGAGGGCCGTCTGGATAGTGGGAATTGATGACACTCTGAAGAACTCACGCCGCGCGGCATGGCGTCCATCGTGGCGCGCGCGACACCTCTCAAAGCTGGAAAGGTTGCGATGCATAGGCTGACTTCCGGTACGGCCAGAATCTGGCGCGATTGTCTGTTCGCGGTCTGTTTCGGGGCTTCTCTTTGGGCCGCCCCGATATTGATCGCGGGATGTTCGAGTAGCCGCAATTCGGCATCGACGGAGAGCCTGTCTGCCCCGACGACGACTAGCCTCGCGGCAGACCCGCAAGTCAACGAGACTCTCACGAACTCTTGCTTCGATTGCCATTCCGAGCAGGGTAGCGGCCCCTGGAATGCGAAAATCGCGCCGTCGTATATCTTCGGTGCGAACAAGGCGCGAGCGGTCTTGAATTTCTCGAACTGGTCGAATCTCGATCTCAAGCAGCGGAGCGCGATGGCCTCGGCGATTGCGGCCGTCGTGGAAAGCGGCTCGATGCCGCCCGGAGATTACGATTTCTTCCATCCGTCAGCCAAGCTGAGCGACGAACAAAAACAGCTCATGCTTCAGTGGACCTCCCAACAAATAGCTCTCCCGGCTCATTGACCCGAGTAATCGTAAATTCGCGAGGAGCTGAGAATTCCCAAGGCGAGAAAGACCACGCCGATTGCGAACGTAACCCCGGTGGGCCACGCCGCACTTGACGGACCGAGTCCGCGAATCATCAGGTTGTTGAACGCCCCCATGGTCCATGTCGTGGGCATCGCGAGGGCGAGGGCGCGCATCCAATAAGGCTCGAAGTCGAGCGGCCACCAGCATCCGCCGATCGCCGACATCGCCAGCGCCGCCATCGCGCCGATTGGCAGCACGGCGTCGCGAGTGTTGGCGACGCAGGCGATAACGAGGCTGAAGGCGGCAGCCGCGAATGAAATTGCCGCCGCCGGAAAGATCAATGCCCACGAATTATGTCCGAGCGATATTCCAAACAGCACCCAGCCAGCGCCGAACAGCAGGATCATCTGACCGAGCCCGATTAGAAAACGCGACATCAGTTTTCCGAGCATCATTCCGGAGGCCGGTGCGCCGCTGACGCGCAGCCGCGCGAGGGTTCCCCAGTCGCGTTCATCCATCAGACCAACGCCGACGCCCCACAACATATCCACCAGCAGGAAAGTGATTCCGAATCCCGGCACATACTGGTCGAACGTATTGACGTTGGCCTCGCCGCCGGTGATCGAATGCTCGTTCCAGCCAATGGTTCCCGGCAGTGCCGATGTCCGCGAAACTATGTGGCCAAGATCGGGCATCGCGCCAAAATCTGGAAGCCGCGGCAGACTCGGCAGACCGATCGCTATATTCGGCAGCGCAATCGGCACGGCTGCGTCGATGCGCGGCGCGGGAAAATCGAGCGGCTTCGAGAGTTCGGCCAACACCGCTTGACCGGGCTGTGCTGGCCACTGCGGTGGCGCAGGAATTTGGCTGGCATGAGAGCCCGCGGCGGACTTGAGTTTTGCGAGCCACGTCTCGAAACCACGCTGGCTTGCCTGCAGTTGTCCGAGGTAGCGACTGACCGCAATCAGCGCGTCGTGTCGGGCGGCAAGGTCGCCCTCGACGGCCGTCTCGGTCTGCGCGAGGGACAGATCAATCTGCGCCACGGTAGCGGCCCTGATTTGCTCGATTGCCTGGCTTATCCGCGCGGTCATCTCCGCTTGAGCAGTAGCGCGATCGCTTTCGATTTGCCGGCGCATCTGACCAAGCTCAGCCGTTGCGTCCTTCATCTGATTGGAAGCCTGCGCGAGTTGATCGCGCAGATGAGACGACTGTTCCGTCATTCGCGCCTGCGCCAGATCGTGAGCGCGGGTCGTGACCTCACGGCACAGGCGGTCGAGATTAAGCTCGATTGCCCCCGCTTCCAGCCGTTTCACCGGATCGATGTACAGTCTCAGATGGACGTCGCGACCGGCCTCGAATGCGCCGGTTGTTCCTGCCGGGATCAGGATGCAAAGTGGCGCGCGGGCCCGCCCACCGACGATTGCGCGGGCGTCAATCAGATTCGCCACCGACACCACCGTCACCAAGGGGTCGCGTCCAAGCGCGTCAACCAGCGCGTGTGCGAGCCATCCGTGATCGTCGTTCACGACTACGATCGAATACGGTTCAGCGCCGGGCTGAGCGCCATAGATATTGCCGAGCGAGAGCCCCGCTACAGTAATGATTACCAGTGGCGCGAGAACCAGCATGAACAACGCGGCGCGATCGCGCGCGAGAAGGCGAAATTCGTTCCGAAATACGATCCAGGCCGTGCGCAACATCCCAAATCCTCGTCAAATCTCAGTCGTCGCACCGCGCAGCGCGTGACCGGTCAGCGCGATAAATGCGTCGGACAAGTTAGGACTATGCACCGCGAATTCCACCTGCTGGCCGCCGGCGTTGTGCGCCAGCTCCAGTAATTCGCTGACCTGCCTGAGGTTAGTGAGTTCGAGCGCGACCTTGGTCTTGATACTCGCCGGTGCGGCCTCCTTGACGCCGGGCAGCCCATCGTACCATCCGGGACGCGGCGGCTTGGCGAAGGTAATCTCCATGCGCGGATGGCGACCGCCCAACTCGATTAGCTCGGCAACCGTGCCTTGCGCGATCAGCTTGCCTCCGTCGATCAGCAAGGCGCGGTCGCACATGCGTTCGACTTCCTCCATGTAATGAGTGCTGTAAAGCATCGCGGCGCCGGCATCGGCCAAGGCCCGAATCGTAAGAAAAATGCTCTCCCGCGATTGCGGATCCACGCCGACGGTCGGTTCGTCGAGGAGCAGCGCTGCCGGACGATGAACCATGCCGCAGGCGAGATTCAGCCGCCGCTTCATTCCGCCCGAAAGGGTCCAGACCGGATCATCGGCGCGATCGCGAAGCCCAACGGCTTCAAGGGTTTCGATACACCGGGCTTCAGCCGAGCGTCGTGTCAGCCCGTGGATTTGCGCGAAGACTTCCAGGTTTTGAAATGCGCTCAGCGGCGGATAGAGCGCGATCGACTGCGGAACAAAGCCGAGCTTGCGCCGCAGATCGTCGGGAGCCACGCGCGAATCGATCCCGGCAATCCGGACTTCGCCGGAATCGGGCGCGATCAGCGTCGCGAGCATCGATAGGGTAGTGGTTTTGCCCGCGCCATTGGGGCCCAGCAAGCCCACCACTTCGCCGGCCTTCACGCTGAAGCTCAGGTCATCGACGGCCACGCGCGCGCCGTAACTCTTCCGCAGGTGGGCGGCTTCAATCGAACTGCATATACGGACGACATCCATCTGCAATAGTCAGTTCGAACTCAGCTCGTGACCGTTCTGATATTGTGCTTTCCCAACTTGTAGGAAACGTCACTGCGCGAAAGGCCAAGCCTGCGTGCCGCTTCGGCCTGCGCTCCGCCGGTGGCGCTGAGCGCGCGTTGAATGAGCGCCTTTTCGAGCGCGGCCAGGTACTCGCGCAGGTCGAGGGTCTCGGGCATCATTTCGGCGACTTCATTGGGAGTGATCGGGAAAGCGCGGACGATCGTATGGCCGGCGGCGCGGCGCTCTGCCGCCACCGGAAAATTCTCCGCCGTGATCTCATCCACGGTCGAGAGGATGCATGCGCGTTCGACGAGATTCCTGAGCTCGCGAATGTTACCCGGGAAGTCGTAGTTCATTAGCGTGCGCGTCGCGTCCGCACTGATTCTGCGTAGCGGTACCTTGAGATCGCGCGCCGCCTGCATCAGAAAAAGCTCGCAGAGTGCGGGGATGTCCTCGCGGCGCTCGCGCAGGGGCGGCACCTCCAGCGGCACCACCGCGAGCCGGTAGTACAGATCCTCGCGAAACAGGCCATCCTGAACGCGCTGCCGGAGATCGCGATGCGTCGCGACCATCAGCCGCACATCGACCTGCCGTGGCTTGGTCGAGCCGATGCGCATCACCAGGCCGTCCGTGAGCACGCGCAGCAGCTTGGCTTGCGCGGGCATCGACATCTCCCCCGCCTCGTCGAGGAACAGCGTTCCTTCGTGCGCGGCTTCGAACAGCCCCTCGCGTGCGCGATCGGCGCCGGTGAACGCACCGCGCTCGTGGCCGAACAATTCGCTTTCCAGCAGGGTCTCGGTAAACGCGGCGCAGTTGACGGCAACCAGCGGCTTTGAAGCGCGCCCGCTGCTGTGATGGATCGCGCGCGCTACGAGTTCCTTGCCGGTCCCGGTTTCGCCGGTGATAAGGACCGTCGCGTTGGTCGGCGCGACGCGTGCGATCTTCGCGCGAAGCTCGCCAATCGCCGCGCTCCGCCCGGTTATTTCGGAGGAACCTTCGAGGCGCGATACGGCGTCGCGCAGCCTACCGTTCTCGCGCAGGAGCCGGGTGTGCTCCACCGCGCGGCCCGCGGACGCCAGCAGAACCTCCGGTGCGAACGGCTTAGTGATGAAATCGAACGAGCCGCGACGCATGCTTTCGACCGCGAGTTCGATCGTCGCAAACGCGGTCAGGAAAACAACTGATAGCGCGCCGTCCGTCTCGTGTGCGGCGGCGAGAACGTCCAACCCTTCGCCGTCGCCCATTTTCTGGTCAGTGACGACCGCGTCGAAGCGAATCTCGGCCAGCGCATGCCGCGCGTCGCCGACGCTGGCCGATTCGATTACCTCGTGACCCGCATGCTTTAGATTGGAGGTCAGGATCTGCCGCATGTGCGGCTCGTCATCTACGATCAGTATTTTACCCATCGTGTATTCCGATCCTGCCTGCGAATCAGTTGGAGCAATGCGCCGGAATTTCGATCGAAAAGCATACCAATCCCGGCTCGTTGCTGCTGAGCACGATATCGCCGCCATGCGCGCGAACGATGTTGCGGGCGATCGCCAGGCCCAGCCCGTTACCCCCCTGCTTGGTCGTAAAGAGCGGTTCAAAGATGCGCTCGACGGTCTCGCCCGGGATCGGACCGGCTGGATCGATCACATCAATTCGTAGCGCGGCGCCGCCGTTTTTTTCCGCCTTCAGGCTGATCGCATCGCCCTCGCGGCACGCGTCGATCGCGTTCAGCACCAGGTTCAAAAGTGCCTGCTGGACCTGTCCCGCGTCGAAGTCCCCTTCCAGGTGTCGGTCAGCCAGAACATCGATCGCGACGCCCTGATTTGCCGCGTGAGCGCGGGCCACGGTGGCGATGTAGTCGAGCATGTCGGCGACGTTCGCCCGGCTGATTTGCGCCGCGCGCGGGCGCGCGTAAACCAGGAAATCGGTGGTCAGCCGCTCAAGACGAGCCGCTTCCTTTTCCGCGATGGCGAACATCTCCATGCGCTCGCCCTCGTTCTCGCCCAGGCGCGCGGCGGTCGCGAGCGAACTGGCAATCATTGCGACCGGATTGCGGATTTCGTGCGCGATCGCCTGTGACAGTCGGCCCACCGCCGCGAGCTTTTCTTCCGAGAGCAGCCGCTGCCGGGTCCGCTCAAGTTCCTCGAGATTGCGCACGAATCGCGCTTCGCGGTCGCGCAGATTGTTGACCAGGAGCCATACCAGAACTCCCATTACCGTATAAATAACGGCCATCGCGCCCGCTTCGATGTACTCGCCGAATTTCATCCCATACGCAAGGAAGCAGATAAAGTCCGCCAGCATCGCCACCGCGATGGTGGCGCCGAGGCCAAGCCTGAATGCGGCCTCAAGCACCGGCAGCAGCATCAGCGCGTAGTAAGCGGTGTCCCCCCTGATCGTAATCAAGGTCAGTACAAAGGCGAGCGTCGAATTGAATCCGAGCGACCAGAGCGTTAGCACCCTCTGGCCCGGGAGCGACAGCGGTGCGGTCCTCCGGTTTAACCATGTGAAATGAACGGCTTGCACCACCAAGCCAACGGCCAGCACCCAGATAACGGTAGCTGAGGGTCGGCCGCGAACGAATCTGGAGATCGCCTGTAGCGCCAACAGCCCGCCGATCAGGAACAGATTGAGGAGCGCAAAGAATAGCTCCTGGCGGCGAAACGACTCGAAGTCGCTCGCCACGCGATCGGAATCGCGATGACCAACGTTCAGCGCAAATACGCCTCGAGACCAGTGGCCCAGCGCGGGTTTATCTGCAGCGGTGGTTGCCACTGTGCGTGCTAGTGCTCCTCTCCTTTAAGCTGGTCCTTCATCGAGCCGACCGCGAACCTGCCATTCTTCTTGCCACTTTGTGGCACACGCAGATAGCATGCCATGGCAAGGTTTGTCCTCGACTCATTTTACTCCAACAACGATGGCCTTGTGCCCCCCTCTACCCTATTGAGCGAATCTGCTTGTATGAAATTTTGGACTGCGGCGTTCAAATTCTCGGACAAGGCGATGTCTTGGTGCATCTCGAAAGGCGAAAAACCCTCTAATCCGCCGCCATTTCGACCGTCGGCGCTCGATGGCAAGGCGTTTGCTCCCACGGTTAAGCGTCGTCTTCGGGAAGCTGTGCGCATTATCCAAGTACAACGATTTCTCGATGGGCTCGGGATCCTGCTCCGAACTGATCCTCCTGCGGTGGTGGCTGATGACGCCTGACGTTGTCGTTGTGGGTGGCGGCCCGGTCGGGCTTGCCGCGGCGATCGCCGCCCGCCTGCGCGGACTCGAAGTACTCGTTGCCGACCGCGCTCAACCGCCGATCGACAAGCCTTGCGGCGAAGGCGTGATGCCCGAAGGCGTGTCGGCGCTGCGCCTCCTCGGCGTCCCGGTCGATGACGGCGCGCTGCCGTTTTATGGCATCCGCTTTACCGAATCCGGGTCATCTGTCGAAGCCTGTTTCCCGGCGGTCGCCGGACATGGCATCGGGATTCGCCGCCTCCACCTGCACCGCTTGCTGGTCGCGCGGGCGGATGAAGTCGGGGTCGTGAGCCGCTGGCGTGAACCGATCACCGCCGTGAACCGTTCGGGCGTCGAGCTTGCCGGACGAAATGTGCCATGCCGATGGGTTGTGGGCGCCGATGGCCGCGAATCACGCGTCAGACGATGGGCGGGGTTTCGACCGCCCTCGAACGTTCCCCGCAGAATTGGATTTCGCCAGCATTTCCGGGCACGGCCGTGGACCGATTTGGTCGAAGTCCATTGGAACAACCTGGGGCAGGCAGTAGTCACGCCCACTGCTTCAGACGAAGTGTGCATCTCGGTTTTCACGAGTGAACCGCTCAGTCCGATGGTGAAGTTGATCGATCACTTCCCTGAAATCAGCCGCCGCCTGAACGGTGCGCTTCCCGCCAGTTCCGTTCGAGGAGCAATTTCCGGGTCGAGCAGTATGCGCTCTGTCGTCAGCGAACGAGTTGCGCTGATCGGGGACGCGTCCGGCTCGGTTGATGCGCTTACCGGCGAGGGTCTCTCGATGGGCTTTCGGCATGCACTTGCGCTGGCCGAGGCCTTCGAGCGGAACAACCTTGCGCACTACCAGGTCGCTCACCACCAGATCGGCCGAATGCCCGAGCGGATGGCGAGACTAATGCTCTTCGTGGGCGCGCGCGCGTGGCTGCGGCGCCGGATGCTACATGCGCTGGCTGCGCAATCGCAGATGTTTGGGCTCATGCTCGGCGCGCATGTCGGGGCATGGTCGCCAACCGCAATCCGACCGCGCGTTCTGGCTGGATTCGTCCGCCATTTGTTCGCGTGGAATCCGCTCGAGGACACGGAGTTTGTCTAGATGATTCCACGAACCCGATCCGCGGTCGTCCGCGAGCCGCTAATAGGCATTGTCCTGATCGCATTGATATGCCGGCTCGCGATTGCCGCTGACTCGGTCCCGCCGGGGAAGCTCGCCACGCTCGAACTGGATCCGGCGAAAACGACGATCGGATACTCACTTGAAGGATGGCCGCATCACACGCAAGGCACCTTCGCACTCAAGCACGGGGTAATCCGGCTCGACCCGCAAACCGGCAAGATGGACGGAGTCATCGTCGTCGATGCCGCAAGCGGTAACAGTGGACATTCCCTTCGTGACGACCGAATGAAATCAAGCGTACTGGAAGTGGGCCGGTTTCCGGAAATCACCTTCGTTCCACAACAAGTAGTAAGTCACGGTAGTGCGCAGGGAGAATTTCCGGTGACGGTCCGCGGCGTGATGTCACTGCATGGAGCCCAACATGACTTCACGGTCAATGCGACAGTCCGCCGCGACGGCAACGAAGTGACGATTCACTGCAATTTTACGATCCCCTTCGTCGAATGGGGACTTGAAGACCCAAGCATCCTGATGTTCAAGGTCGCCAAAGAGGTTGCGGTGAGCTTCACTGCCGTCGCGCGGCTTAGCTGGAACTCGCCGACCGCGGCGTCTGCCCGGATGAAATCCGCTAGCCCTCCGTAAATCCTGAAACCCGCCTCGATATCGATCAATTGATCGCCGCATCATCTCGCTACCCATACCTGTTTACGATCAAGTGGCGCCGCGTGATTTGTCGTGGACGGTCAGTACCGCGAGCGATCGGCACCAGCGCCCGCCCGGCCACCGTCTCGATGTAAGAGGCATACAGTTCCTGATAAAGTTTAGCGGTCTCTTTAAGTGACTGGTTTTATTGGTGGAGCTGACGCGGATCGAACGCGCGACCTCCTGAATGCCATTCACTTTACCTCCGCAGCTCACACCAAACCAGCACAACAAATCCCAAGAAATACGGGCGATCCCGCGTTTTTTTCTTGGGCGTTTTTGGTGCTGGTTGCGAGGGGTTTTCGGACAAAGTTCGGACAATTCTCGGACAGTAAAGCGGCTCGGCAGGACCGAGTTACGGGAGTTGTCTCATGGCTGCGAACCCCTATGTGGAAGCGCGTCGGGAATGGGATGAACGTTATGCCGATCTCGTTCTCGGCAAGCGCAACTGGCAGATAGCGGCCGGCGGGCTGCTTGTTCTCTCGCTGATTCTCGCCAGCGCTAACGTCTGGCTCATCAGCCGAAGCCGCTACATTCCCTACGTCGTTGAAGTTGACAAGCTTGGTTACGCGCTCACCGTTCCCCAGCCCCTGACCCCTACATCGATTCCGGACGTGACCGCGCGAATGCAGCGCTATGAAGTCGCTGCTTTTATCCGCAGCGCGCGTTCGGTCAGCAGCGATCCTCAGGTCGAGCATCAGATGCTCAATTCGCTACTCGCGCATGCGCGCGGAGCGGCCGACAGATTCCTTGACGCTTATTTTCACTCCGACGGCTTCACTCATAACCCTTTCAAGCTCGCGGAGAAGCAAACCGTCTCGATCCAGATCGATTCGATCCTTCAGCTTTCGCCTAGCAGCTATCAGGTGCGGTGGTCAGAACAGCAGCGCGATTTAAATGGAGTTGCGATTGGAGCGCCCACGCATTGGGAGGCCGTACTCCAGACACAGATCGTCCCGCCCAACACCGACGATGCGATTGTGAGCAATCCGCTTGGCTTCTACGTCACGCAGATCACCTGGACCGAGCAGCAAGGTTAATCGAATCAAAAGGGAGGAAGCGCAATGAAATTCATAGGCACCAGCACAATGATACTCGCACTCGTGTTGAGTGCATGCGCCACTAAGCACCAGACGCCCGCGCCACCACCCCTAAACCTTGTAACAGAGTCTCCGACTGAACCGAGCCCGACACCACCACCGCCGACCGGAGCGCAGTTGCTCACGCAGCAATCGGCCGAGGTGCAGGGGGCGATCAAACAGCACCGGCAAGACGGCAAATGGCTCGCCTACCGAACGACCGAGTACACGCTTTATCCGTACAACCAGGAACCGGAGCCGGTCGTCAAT
Source organism: Deltaproteobacteria bacterium (assembly GCA_021780755.1). Taxonomy (GTDB): domain Bacteria; phylum Desulfobacterota; class Binatia; order Binatales; family Binataceae; genus JADMIL01. The sequence goes on from JAJXYF010000035.1 coordinate 176,517, forward strand.
TGCGCGCCGCTGCGCACCACCGACATTCAGCTGCAGCCGGGTGAGACGATCACCGACGTTGCCTTGGGAGATACCGAGCGCTGGATGGCGACGCCGGCCGCCTCTGGCGATCCGCGCAATGCCGTCCCCCACCTCGCCGTGAAACCGCAGGTTCCGGGAATCGAAACCAACCTGACAATCTACACGACAAGGCACATCTATCACCTGCTACTGCGGTCGCGCGGGCGCGCGATGCAGGAGGTCGAGTTCTACTACCCAGACGAGCTGATTGCGGCGATGAAAGAGGCCGACTCAGCCGCAGCGAACGCCAAGCAGGAAGCGGCTGATCCGCCGGGTGAATCCAACGACATCGTGAAGGTCGCAGCCGTAGATCCGGCGCAGATCAATTTCGCTTACACGGTCGCAGGGCCAAACGTTCCGTGGAAGCCCGTTCGAGCCTTCGACGACGGTTCTCACGTCTATGTCCAGATGCCTGCCGGAATGAAGTCGAGCGAAGCTCCAGCTCTGCTGATCAACGCCGGCAGCGGAACCCAGATGGTCAACTACCGCGTCAAGGGAAATTACTACGTCGTCGATCGGCTCTTCAGCGATGCAGTCCTCGTCGCCGGTGTCGGCCGCGATCAGGACCGCGTGACGATCTCATATGCAGGCGCAACGAGGTAACGGCCATGGCAACCGCAAACGTGATTCAGGACCAAGATGAGCAGGAACAGGAGCATCTCGGCGGTGGCCGTTTCAATCGCCTTCTCGGCGTGGTTTTCGTGGCGGTTGCGATGCTCGGCGGAGTGGCGCTTGCACTCGGCGTCCAGTCCTCGGGGATAGGTCAAAGTTCGGCTTCCCAGAAATCAGCCGACGACCCAGGCTCAGCAGCCCGAGACCGGGGCGAGATCGAAGACCTCGCCGCTCATGGCGCAGAGCCGCATGCGGCACCAACCGCAATTCCGAATGATCCCGTTATGCCGATCTCGCAGCCATCCGTTCAACCTAGGGTGCCGAAGCCTCCGAGCCGGTACGCGCAATGGGCAGAAGAGAAGTACATGAAGGCGCTCGAATCGCCAGAGATGGTGCAGGCATTTCATAGTGGCGGAACGCTGGAGATCGCTAGCGCAAACAAACAGCAGGGTGACTCGTATACTTCCAGTGATCAGACCAACCCGACGATAAGTGTTCACCCCGTTGCGTCGCCGTACACCGTGATGGCGGGCAGCATCCTCCCCGCCGTTCTGATCAGTGGCATTAACTCAGATCTGCCCGGACCGATTCTCGCGCAGGTCAGCCAAAATGTCCTCGACAGCGCGACCGGCAGATCGATTCTCATCCCGCAAGGCAGCCGCCTGATAGGTGCCTACCAGAACGCATCTTCATACGGTCAGCAGCGCGTTCAAATCGCGTGGCAGCGGCTCATCTTCCCGAACACCTCGAGCATGAATCTGCCGCAAATGCCGGGCGACGATCAGAGCGGCTACGCCGGCTTCTCTGATCAGATTGACCGCCACTATCTCGCAACGTTCGGAACCGCCGCCGTTATGAGCCTAATCAGCGCAGGCCAGGCCATCGGCCAGATGGCCACTTTTGGAGGCGGCGCCTCCTACGGACCGTACGGTTACTACCAACCGAATCAATGGGCGATGGCCAGTCAAACCGCCGGTTCAGCCGCCTCGGGACAATTCGGGGCGCTGGGTCAGCAAATGATCGGGCAGGGATTGAATCGGCCGCCAACGATCGAAATCCGGCCGGGCTACCAGTTCGACGTGATGGTGACCCAGGACCTCGTATTCCCCGCCCCATACGGGAAGTGAATTCCACAATCCAACTACGCAAGGAGAAATGTAATGGGAGTTCTCAAGCGCAAACAGGAAAGCGAAGCGATCACATTCAAGCTGCCCGCGGCGCTCAAGCGTGAGATCGAACAACTGCGCAGTCGGGCCGAGGACGCGGGCTTCGATCTTGGCGAGACGATCACGGCGGCAATGTGGCGCCTCTGCAAACAGATTAAGGCCGAGCTCGAAGGTGCCCCCCGTCCGGGCCGGAAACTGAATGGCCGCATAACCGAACCTTCGACGGAGAAACTGCAGTGAGGATTCTCAGGAATTTCTCCGCCGCTTTGCGGCGCGCGGAAGGAGCGGATTGGAAGGGTGCATTGGAGAGGGGGGAAGGTCAGTCGTTCGTAGAGCAAGATAAAGGACCTGCGGTACGGTGCGGCATTTTCGGCGGATTGCTCAACGAACTCCCGGCCTTCCCCCCTCGGAGGGAGTCATGATCAGCACACTGTACAGCACGGCAGAAAACCCCGCCGGATCGCTTACCCAGCGCATTCATTTTCAACAATTGGAAGGCGCGCGTGGACCCATCGGGTCGATGGCCGGAATTGCGATCGCAGCAGCGGTCCTGATCGCGGTCAGCAATGCGTTCGGCGTGCTGATTTCGAATACGGACAGCGCCGCACCGGCAGGCGTCTATCGTGTCGTCGCTCACGGGATTGAGCGCGGCGAATTGGTTGCGGCATGCCTGCCGATCACGATCGCTCAGGAAGGTCTCGCACATGGCTATCTTCGCACAGGCGCGTGCGCTGGCAACGCGGAGCCGGTGGGCAAGATCGTGGGTGCTCTCCCCGGCGATAGCGTCGAGATCGAGCCCGGATGGGTCGCCGTGAACGGCGCACGATTCGCGCGCAGCAGAGTTGCCACGCATGACAGCGCACACCGCCCGCTTCCGCATGTCGCGTGGGGCAGCCATCGGGTCGCGGCCGGCCAGGTGTGGCTGTTCGGCTTTAACGATCGCCGGAGTTGGGACTCGCGCTACTTCGGTCCGATTCCGCTCGCGAACGTTAGCGGAAAAATCGAACCGGTCGTGACGTGGTGAATGCCATGAACAGCAACGGAAATGGAAATGGCAACAGCCACAGCCCCGAGCAGGGACTGCGCGTGCATCATCTCGCCAACCTCGGCGGCTTGATTGCGCTGGCAGGCCTCGATCTGGAGCCGCCCGACTTTCTGCTGGGCGCCCTGCTGAGCGTCGCACAAGAGGCCGGAGACCTTACGCCCGAGCAGCGGGCGCACGTTGCGACGATCGGGCGGAAGAAGCTCGACGAACGCGCGACCGGCAAGCGCGCGTGGAAGTCATGGCGGCGCGCGCAGGATCTGCACGCGATCACGCTCAGCACCGGGCAGTTGCGCGAGATCATCGAAGCGCTCGGCGGCCGAGCGCCGGAGAGCCCGACCAAACTGGTACTCGCCCTCAGCGAGGCGTTGACCGAGGTGTGCGATGAAACGGCCTAGGTTCCTTCGCCAGAAAGAGGTCGATATCAAGCTTCGCCACGAGCATGCGGAACGTCCGCGCAAACTCGTGCCGTGGTGGGCGCGAGCGTTGCGGCGGATAGGCATGCGGCAGGGGCTGCGGCGACAGCAGCCGAGCGGAAGTCTAAGCGGCGCGCGCGCGGCGCGAGTACGAATCGCGGAACCACCGGCATATGCGCGGCGCAGCGTGGTCAAGGCCTCGTTCTCGCGCAACCGCCGGAGCGGCGCGTGGGCTGCCCATGCGCGCTACTTGTCGCGGCCCGGCGCGCAGCAGGAAATGGCGAAGGGATTGGGCTTCGATGCGGACCGTGAAGACATCGACATGCTTGCCACGGTCAGAGACTGGGAGAAGAGCGACGAACTCATGTGGCGATTCATCGTTTCGCCCGAGGATGCCGATCGCCTCAATCTTCGCGACCACGTTCGCGAGCTGGTGGGCCAGATGGAACGCGACCTCGACACAAAGCTGGAATGGGTCGCGATCGATCACCACAACACCGACGATGCGCATGTTCATCTGCTCGTTCGTGGAGTGCGCGAAAACGGCAGACCACTGGAGATCAACCGCGAGTATTTGGGCTCAGGGCTGCGTATCCGGAGCCAGGAGATCGCAACGCGGGAGTTAGGTCCGCGGCTGGAGCCGGAGATGTTGCGGTCGCGTGAGCGCGCTGTCAGGCGCGAGCAGTGGACCGAGATCGACCGCGCGCTGCAGAGAAAGGCTGATGCAAATGGCCTCGTCACGTATGACCAGTCCCAACCGCCCAGCGAGGGAGCCCGGATTCGATCTGAACAGGAGATCGATCGCCTGCAGTTCCTTTCATCGCTCGGGCTGGCGCGCCGCGTCGATGAGCGCAGCTGGGAGCTTTCGCAGAACCATGAACGCGAGCTGCGTGAGCGCCAAGTCTCCAAAGATGTGATCAAGAGTCGTGCGCATAGCCGTCAGCGCACGATCGATTCAGGCATGGATCGGGTCCGTGAACGCGGGAGGGAGCGCAATGGCTGAACAGCGGCCCTATCGGCTCCCCGGATTTTCAGTCGACGCGAGGCTGGCACGTGCGAAGCGGCTCGCTTTGCTCTCACTCGTGGGAGCGTTCCTCGCGATCAACTGGGTGACAACTCAACACGCCGCGATCGTGCTTAACGATGCGTCGTGGCTGGGGCGCCCGCTCTTACGCCTGAAGGGCGGCGCGATCTACGCACCGTGGTCGTGGATTGTGTGGTGGACCCGCTGGTACTGGGCACCGCAGCTGGAACCGCTCTGGCGACAGTCCGCTCGCGAGGCACTCTACCCCATGTCCGTTGTGACGGTGGTTTGTTGCACGGCTATCGCGATGGTGCGGCATGGATGGTTCGCGAACGTCTCAGACCTTCACGGTTCCGCGCGCTGGGCGACGACGCGTGATCTTAGAGCCGCCCGATTGATCGATCCACGCAGGTCGGTGCGCGAACTGCTGCGAGGGATCAGCGTGAGGTTGCGGATTCTGAGACCGGCGGCTCGCCGCGCCGGAATCTACCTCGGTGTTTGGCGGCGGGCTTCGTACATCCGCGATTGTGGCCCCGCACATGTCCTGGTGTTCGCGCCAACGCGGAGCGGCAAGGGCGTCGGCATCGTGATTCCCACGCTGCTGAGCTGGCCGCACTCGGTCCTGATTCACGACCTTAAGGGCGAAAACTGGGCGCTTACGGCAGGCGCGCGCAAACGGATGGGTCAGCTCTGTTTGAAGTTCGCACCCGCGTCAGCCGACACCGACGGCGCTCGGTACAATCCGCTCGCGGAGGTCAGACTCCGGACACCCAACGAGATCCGCGACGTTCGCAACATAGTGCAGATGATCATCGACCCCGACGGGAAGGGGCTGCCCGATCACTGGTCCCGCGAAGGGTCAGCATTCCTCACCGGAATGATCCTGGACCAGCTTTATAGCGGACGGGACAAGACTCTCAGTGGACTTGAAGCGCGGTTGTGCGATCCCGGTCAGCCGATCGACGACACGATGCAGCAGATTATGCGGTCCGAGCACGATCCATCCGGCTCGCTGGGCTGGACCGATTCGCGCGGAATCCAGACCACGACGCATCCGATTGTCGCGCGTGCGATGCGCAGCATGCTCGACAAGAGCCCGAACGAACGCTCGGGCGTGATCTCCGAGGTGAAGGGATTTCTCGAGCTTTATCGCGATCCGGTCATCGCCGCGAACACCGCGGTGTCCGATTTTCGAATCACCGATCTGATGAATCACGAACGGCCCATGTCGCTTTATATCGAGGTTCCACTCGCCCACAAAAACAGCCTCAAGCCGGTGATTCGGCTAATGCTCGGCCAAATCCTTCATCGCCTTACCGAACATCTGGAATTTCGAAATGGCCGAGCGGTGACCGGATATCGCCATCGCTTGCTGCTGATGATCGACGAGTTCCCGAGTCTCGGACGCCTCGATGTGTTCGCAGAGTCCCTGTCGTTGGTCGCAGGCTACGGAATCAAAGCGTGCCTGATCGCGCAGGATCTCAGTCAGATCCACGCCTCATACGGGCACGACGAGGCGATAACCTCCAACTGCCATACGCGCGTCGCATTCGCTCCGAATCGAATCGAAACGGCGCGGCTGCTCTCGCAGATGACCGGGGAAACCACGGTGCGCCATGCGCATCGGACCGTATCCAGCTCGGGCGCGAGCGTCTCGGAGCCGGAAGTGGCCAGACCACTGATCACACCCGATGAAGCGATGCGACTGGGATCCAACGAGGCGTTGATTTTCACCAGTGGGCGTCCAGCGATTCGAGCGACGAAACTTCGTTACTACTCCGATCCATCTTTCAAACGGCTCGCGCAAATTGCTCCGTCACCGAAGAGCGATCGCATCGAATACGCCCTGCCTGCGAACGGTATGAAGCAACCGGAGGACAGCGCAGAGAACTGCATACCGACAGAGATAACGCCGGACCGGGTTGCTATCGGAAAAGTTCGCCGCCACAAGCCAGCACCCGCGGAACAGCTCTCGTTTCTGAAATCCGCCGTCGAGAACGGGAAGGACGCGGTCGAAGCGCCGAAAGAGGAAGGCGCCAAGGAGAGATTACTGTGAGGCGACAACTCACTGCTTACCTGAGTGAAGAGGAATTTCATCGGCTTCGCGACGAAGCGGATGAGCGCGGCATCACCCTGTCGCGATATGTGAAGGAGCGTCTCTTTCAAACCGAAGGCGGCTCCGGGCTGACTTTCTCGGATGCGACACTCGCCGCCGCAGAGAAACGAATCATCCAGGCGAGTCGCACTTCCACGGCGGAAACTCTGAAACCGCTCGCTCACCAGCTCACCACTCTGCTCGCCATGATCGACCAGTTTGCTCTGAGCATGCTGAGCCATTTGCCCGAGATACCCGAAGCGCAACGCAAGCAGGCGCTCGCTTCAGGCCAGAGGCGCCATCGCGGGTTGCGAGCCGAAGTGGAGGAAACACTGAAGCGGATGGAAGAGCCAGTGCCGACGCAAAAGAGCGGCGCCGGCCGCAACGGAGAGTCAGCTTGATCGCGGCACAGCAGCTTCAGGAGCGTCGCCTGGACGAACTTCTCAGGCGCCAGCTCGGGACAAGAATTCTGGCGGCGATCGGCGATCCCCAGATCACCGAGATCATCGTCAATGAGGACGGGCGCGTCTGGTTCGAGTCCTACGGCAAGGGAATGCACGAAGCCGGCCTGCGACTCATCGCGTCGCAGGTAGAGAGCCTCATCGGAACTGTGGCGGCGTCGCTCGGAACTGTAGCCAACGCGAGCAATCCGATCGTGGAGGGCGAATTGCAGATCGAGGGCATTCGATTCGAAGGCCTCCTTCCACCAGTCGCAAGAAAGCCCTGCTGCGTAATGCGCAAGCCTGCGCAAGTGCTTTACTCGCTCGACGACTACGTTCGCGACGAGATCCTCGACAACGCGCATGCGCAGGTTCTGCGCCATGCAATCGATCAACGCCTGAACATCGTCGTCGCCGGAGGCACTGGCAGCGGCAAGACGACGCTCGCGGGAGCGATGATCAATGAAATGGTCGGGCGCTCCGACCCGAATGAGCGCTATGTGATTATCGAGGACACTCTCGAAATCCAGTGCCGTGCCCACAATCTTGTCCAGCTTCACACAGCTGAAAGCGCCGACATGACACGCCTGGTCCGCACGACGATGCGGCTACGTCCCGACCGCATCATCATCGGCGAGGTCCGCGGCGCCGAAGCGCTCGCTTTGCTGAAGGCATGGAATACCGGCCATCCGGGCGGAGTCACCACGATCCACGCCAATAGTGCACGAGCTGCGCTGACGAGGCTCTCCAGTCTCGTGCAGGAGGCGGGCGTGCCACCGCAACCAGAACTCATAGCCGAAACCATCAACCTGCTTGTATTCATCGTCCGCAATTCTGCGAGACGACGAGTCACCGAAGTTGTTCGCGTCGCTGGATACAACGCGCGCGACGGATTCGCGCTTGCGCCTGTGAAGCTGGACGAAGGCCACGAAGCCATCAGGGCTTGAGGTTTATTCGATCACCGAAGGAGGTACGTGAAATGAAGCGGCTGCAAGAAAGTAAAAGTGCGTGGAGGAAATGGGCGTCGTCGATTGCTTATGCATATGGGATCGTCACATTCACATGGCCAGTCAAGGCGTTCGCGGCTGTCGCCGCAGGCGGCGCTCTGCCGTGGGACGCGCCGCTCACGACTCTGCAGAACGACCTTCAGGGTCCGGTCGCTCACGCGATCACCACCGCAGCGATCATTGGCACCGGGATCATGTGGTCGGTGAGCGAACACGGAACCGGCGTGCGGAAAATGTCGTCGCTCGCGTTCGGCGGCTCCTGCGCTCTAGGCGCAACACAACTGATGACGACCTTATTCCCACTCGGTGGAGCACTCTTTTAGGGAGGAAGGGCTGATGGCGGAAAATGAGCGGCGGGTGAGTGCGATTCATCAATCGCTTACTCAGCCAATTCTGCTCGCGGGCGCGGAACGGCCTCTGGCGATCGCCAACTGGATCACAGCCGCTGCTTTGGTGTTTGGCGGCGGGCTCCACTGGTACACGATTGCAATGGGAACCTTCCTGCTCACGGTTGGCCATTGGGCGCTGGTTCAGGCGGCGAAATTCGATCCACAGCTCAGCCGGGTTTACGTCCGGCACGTGCATCAGCAGGACTACTACCCCGCTCGCGCCTCAGTTACTGCGCCGCCACCACGAATCCGGCCGTCCGTACCGATACCAAAGGAGATCCGCGCGTAATGGTGGAGAGGTGGAACAATGTTTCTCAAAGAGTTCAAGGATTTAAGACGTAAGCGCGACAAGCTGCGCGGGCTCCCCGATCAGCTCAACTACGCGATCCCAATCGACGACTATACGATCGCGTTGAAGGACGGCGCTTTTCTATCGGCCTTCGACTGCTCCGGACTGGACCTCAACTCGGCGAGCGTCGAGGAGCTCGACGCGCATCGCGCCCAGGGCAATCGAGCGCTCGCGCGTCTCGATGACGGGTTCCAGTACAACATCGACCTGTTCCGCTATCCGAGCGTCGAATATGCAAGTCGAACGTTTCCCGATCCGGTCAGCGCGGCGCTCGACCGAGAGCGGGAGGTTCAATACTCCGCCGAGGGCCAGCATTTCGAGACGAGATGCGTTCTGACGATCACGTATCGTCCGCCGGCCGATGCACAAACGCGGATCGCGGGCATGTTCCTCTCGGGTGCGCCAAGGCATGTCCACTGGCGCCGACAACTCAACTGGTTCAGGCAGAAACTCCGCGAGTTCGAGGATGCGATCAGTCCGGTGTGGAAGCTGACCACGCTTGATATGCCTACCCTGCTTTCTCATCTGGCAAGCTGCATAAACGGGCGCATGTGCGAGATCGCCGTGCCGGGAACGCCCACCTACCTGGATGCCGTTCTCGGCAATCAGGACCTGATCGCAGGATTCAAGCCGCGCATCGGTGGAAAACACCTTCGCGTGGTCGCTTTGGCTGGGTTTCCGCCCTTCTCGTTTGCGGAGATGGCCACGTTCCTGAGCGAACTACCCATCTGCTATCGCTACTCGATTCGCGGAATTCCCGTCGGACCGAGAACGGCGATTAACCAGCTGACCGTTTACCGACGCAACTGGTTCCAAAAGCGACTCGGGCTGCGCGGCATCATCAGCGAGCACTTTGGTTCCGGCGCCGGCGCAGCCTTTCAAAACCAGCATGCACTCAAAATGGCGGCTGACGCTGACGAGGCAATCACGGAGGCCGAGGGAGGAGCGGTCCGGTACTGCTACGTCACTCCAAAAGTGATTATCACCGAGGACCAAGCCGAGATAGCGGACGAGAACGCGCAGCTCGTCTTCAAAGTTTGCCAGAACATGGGCTTCGACCCGCGAATGGAATCGATAAACGCAGTTGAGGCGTGGCTCGGATCCCTGCCCGGCCACGGCTGGTATGATGTGCGTCGGCCGCTGGTCAACACCCAGAACCTCGCCGACATTCTCCCGCTGACAAGCATCTGGCCGGGCCTTACGATGAATCCGTGCCCCTACTATCCGAGGAACACGCCAGCGCTTTGCTACGGCGCGACTAGTGGTAGCACACCCTTCCGGCTGAACCTGCATGTTGGCGACACCGGCCACACGGGGATCTACGGGCCAACCGGAAGTGGCAAGAGCGTCGCGCTCGGAACGATCGCGGCGAATTTCCGCGCCGTTCCCGAGGGCCAGGTCTTCTTCTTCGACAAGGGTTACTCGGCCTTTGTTTTGACCAAGGCGCTCGGCGGACAACACCTCGACCTCGGGGAGGACGAGGTGCCGCTGCAACCGCTTGCACGCATCGATGGAGAGACCGACAGAATGAAGCTCCAGAGTCTGCTGGAGGACTGGCTCGAACTTCAGAGCGTCCGACTGGTTCCCGCGCAGCGGAAGGCATTGTGGAGGGCGCTTGAACTCGTCGGCGAAGGTCCGCCGGAGCAGCGCACCATCAGCAACCTCGTCACCCAGGTTCAGGACAACACTGTGCGGGACGGTCTGAATGCCTTCTCACTTGCCGGCCCGCTCGGGCGCTTTCTCGACGCCGACCATGACGTGATGCTCGAAGGGCGCTTCGTGACCTTCGAACTCGAAACGCTCATGGCGATGGGACCGAAAGTTGTCGTGCCTGTCGCCACGTACCTATTCCATCGCATCGATCAACGACTGGACGGCAGACCCACGCTCATCATCCTCGACGAAGCATGGATCATGCTCACCAACAGCGTGTTTGGTGCGAAAGTCGAGGAGTGGCTGCGCACCCTGCGCAAGAAAAACGCCGCTGTTGTTCTGGCGACCCAAAGTCTCGCGGAGATCGCCAATTCGCCTCATCGCGACGTTATTCTGGAGTCGTGTCCGACCAAGCTTTATCTGCCGAACGCGGAAGCGAAAAATGCTGCGAGCCGCGAGATGTACAGACGCTTCGGACTCTCCGATCGGCAAATCGACATCGTCGCGGATGCCACGCCCAAGCGGCACTACTACTACGTCTCGCCTCTCGGACGGCGGCTTTTTCAGTTCTCGTTCGGTCCTGCTGCGCTCGCGTTTATCGGCGCGGGCTCGAAAGACGACGTACTGTCCGCGCGTCGCATGATCGAGCAGTTCGGCGACCGTTGGACTGTTGAATGGCTTCGCATTCGCGGTCTGCCGGACTGGGCCGAGTACCTCGAGAAGCTTTATCCACAACCTGATCCACCCGTCGTATCGCTGATCGGAGCGAACGGAAATTCGTTCCATGCCAACGGGAAGCCCAATCAAGGGGAGATACGTCAATGAATTGCACCAAACGCTCTCCAAAATTCTTCGCGATCGTGGCCGCGTTGATTTGTCTATTCGGAAAGCCTGTGCCAGCGCGCGCCCAGTTCGGAGGCGGCACTCAGATCGTCTTCGACCCGCAGATGTTCGCCCGCCAGCTGCAGCAGCTTCAACAGGAGACCGCCACCGTTACGAACCTGGCTCAGCAGCTTCAGTACGCGATTAAAAATACGACCGGCGGTGGCGCGCGAGTCTGGCAATCCAATCAGAATCTGCTTACGAACCTCGGAAATTTGATCAACGAGCAGGAAGGGCTTTCCTACACCTTTCAGGGACTCACGCAGGAGTTCCAGCAACTCTATCCGGGGTTCAACGCGGCCTCGACCGCTGGAGTTCAGAGTCCGCAGGCAACTGTCGGCATGACGCTGAACACTCTAAACGGGGCACTCGCTTCGGCCCAGGCTCAGGCCCAGAACTTTCAGGCGGAGCAGGCGTCGCTGCAAACTCTTGAGCTCAAGAATCAAACGGCGATAGGAAATCTGCAGGCGGTTCAGGTGAGCAACGAAATCGCGCTCGCGCAGGTCCAGCAGGTTCAGATGTTGCGTCAACTCGTCATGGCCGAGATGAATTCGCAGAACGTAGCAGCCGCCAATCAGGTCAACAATCAGGTAGAGAGCAATCTTGAAGCGCAGGCGCTGTTCTCAGCACCCGCGGCTCCGGGAACTCCCGATATGTACCATGACGCTTCTCCGCCGCCGCAGCCGTAACATCTTCAGGGAGCTCAAGATGAAGGACATCAAGAACCCGCTCATCATTCTCTTCGCCATCGTCGGCGTCTGCGCGGTCATCTACGGCGGCTGGCACATGTACCAGCAGCACGTAGCAGACACGCAATCGAAGGCTGCTTTCACCGCGCCTCCGGCGAGCGGGGTTCCTGACATGTACCACAACGCTCCACCACCCCCGCAGCCATAGTTATTCGTCACGCCTCAAAATGGGCGAGGAATTGTGAGTATGAACAACTTCAACGATATCGTTGCCCAGTTCTACTCGGCCGCTGCCAAATATAGTGCCGGCATTCAGCCATATGCCATCAAGTTGTTCTTGGCCCTGCTGCTGATCGACATCCTTGTAACGTGGATTCAGTTCACGGCTGAAGGTCAACTCGACGCTTCGCACTTCTTGGGTCGGCTTATCAAGCACATTCTGAGCGGCGGGTTCGTCTATCTCATGATCGTAAACGCGTTCTCTTGGATGAACGCCGTGGTGAAAAGTTTCTCGACGATTGGAGCCGCGGTCACGGCTCTGCCCGCGCTCAGCCCGCAGACCGTACTTCAACTGGGTGCCAACATGGCCGGCACAATCTTCGACGCCCCCGCTAACGCAAGCATGATGACAAACATCGAGCTCGCGATCGTTCAGAGTGTAGCGGCGTTCTTTGTACTCCTCTCCTTCGTAGTGACGGCAGCCATGCTGATACTCACTCTAATCGAAGCGTACCTAGTGGTTGGTGGAGGTGTGATTCTGTTGGGGCTCGGTGCCAACCGTTTCACCGCGCCCGCCGCCGAGGGCTATTTCGGTTACGTAATCCGCGTTGGAGTAAGGCTTCTCTTTTTCTACCTCGTACTCGCGGTGGGCGTGCAGATGGCGACCCAGTGGAGCGCGGCACTGTTGGCTGCGTGCAAGCCGGTGCCTGCAACCCTCCCTTGGTGGACTACTTATGGCGTTCCACCAAGTTCCATCGTGACCACAGTCTGTTCAGGAAGTCTGTCTGTCTCAACGATGCTCACATACGCCGCGCTGGCAATCATCTTCATGATAGTGACCATTGCTGTGCCCCATATGGCGGCCAGTATTGCTGGTGGCACGGTAGGCCTCGCCTTGAGCCACGCGTTCGAGGCTGCATTTATCGCTCAAACTGTCATTCGGCCGATCACCAGCGCCCTTCAGACCGGATTCAACAGAGTCGCGCAGCTCGGCAACGCTGGCGCGAGCGGCAGCAGCGAAGCCACTGGCTGGGTCAACGCGATGGATTTCGGTCGACAGACCCAACGGCTCGGTAATCTCGGCACCGACGGGGGACAGCGCGTGCCTGCACCGAAGGACGTTCGCGGCACGTCCGTGATGCCGTCGCGCGCGCCGAATACCTCGGCGATGAATCCAGGCACAGCGCGCTATGGGAATGGCAACAGCACAACGACGATAGGCAAAGCGACCAACAAGATTTGAGAGGTCTGTTTGGTCTTAGAAGGATCGGGCGCGCAACATTGCTAGCAATCGTGTTGCAGAGTCCGCGTCAAACGCCGATTCAACGGCCGACCCTCCTTCGAGATCTATTGCGCCCGGCGACTTAATTCGTCCCGTCAGCACCTCTTTAGTCAATCCAGTTCCCGCCGGAATCTTGCGATCAGCCTCAAATAGACATTTCCTCGCCGAGAGCAGAACGGCGCAGCCGTTTAGCAAGATTCTCAGGGTAAATGAGGCTGTTCCCTTTTAAGCGATGAGCTTATGCCAATCTAAAGCGCCGATCCGAGAGAAACTCATTCACAAACGAAGGAATGAAATAAAGTATGTGATAAAGTTCAGAAGTAGGTCTTGACGGGGGCGATCAAAAGGCGAATATTAACGCTTGTGTCCCGACAAGTCTGAGCGATGGCGAGGGCGACTACAAAACTCGATAGGTTACTAGAGCGACTGCGCACGGCGGGCTTCGACAAACGCCACGTTCGAGCCGCATTTCCTTCGTGGTGGAGCCCCGAGGCCGCGCATGAGCCTGGTGCCCTTCTTGAGCTCAAGATGGCGCTCTCCAGACGACTCGGCATCGAACTGCAATCACTTCTGGACGACGATGCTGATTTGCGCGTCACCGTACCGAAAGGCACAAAGTACAAGCTTCGTATAGGAACAGACGTCGGCTTGCTAGAACCGGCTACGGCATCTCTGTCAGCGATTGCTCGGGTAGTGTCCGTCGCGACTAGTCATCTTCCGGTTGTTCCCAACCTTCAAGACCCAGCTTCTGCTCGCAGAGACATCTTACAGAGCGGAGCCCACTGGCTATCGTTTAAGGCATTGATCATCTGGTGTTGGAGGAGCGGCATTCCGGTGATTCCGGCTCTGGACCTGCCCGGTAGGCAGAAAATGGATGCCGCAGTGATTTTTCCGAGTGATCGACCAGTCGTGCTGTTGACCAAAAACCAACCGGTTAGTGCTTGGCAGCTTTTCATTTTGTCGCACGAGCTTGGACATCTAGGTCGCGGCCACGTGAAGCCGGACGGAACCCTGATAGACGACGATTTGGGCCAAGACTGGGGAGCTTCGAATGTGCGCGATCAAGAAGAACTTGCTGCTGATGAATGGGCAAGAGTACTACTTGCCGGCGAGGACCCCATTCAGTTCGAATTCAGTGGCCACTGGAGTCCGAACGGACTCGCCCGCGCGGCTCAGGAACAGGCCACAGCACTTCAAACAGACGCAGGGCATCTAATTCTACGGATAGCGTTCGAGACGAAGAACTGGGCTTTGGCGAACGCAGCACTGAAAGTGCTAGAGCCACAGCCGCGGGCTATTGAATTTGCCCAAGAAGTCGCCCGAGAATTTCTGAATTTTGACGCTCTTGCAGATGACAGCCGCGAGTTTCTTGAAAACACGGTCGGTCTCTGAGTTGCGGCCGACATAGTGTGAGCTATCTCGTAGACAACGATATTGCAATAAAGCTCGCGCAGACTGACTTGCTTCAAGAAGCTTGTTCGATGTTTGGTCTTACCGCAGCGAACACACTACGACTAGCGGGGCTCAGATTCGTAGGACCGAGAAAAATAGAGAAAAAAAAGCTTGCAGATAGGATCGGAGCTCGCATTTCTCAACGGATCGTTCGCTTCTGCGAGCAGTATCCACCGATCGAAGAGCCAGGCGATCCAAAGATACTGGAGCAGTTGGCTTCTCCCAAGATAGACGCGGGAGAGGCCCTTCTTTTGACCCGAGCTGTAGTAGATCCTGCCGCGGTCCTTCTGACGGGAGATAAGCGATGCATCATCGCGCTCGCTACAGATCCTAAGTTGATGCCTGTAGCGAAACAGCTACTCGCCCGCGTTGAACTTGTGGAAACTGTCTTTTTACGTCTTATCGATCGACTGGGCTTTGACGCGGTGCAAAAGCGAGTTCTCAGTGCAGCTCCCGTCGATGGAATGCTCGACCTGGCATTCCTCACTCAAGAAGCTGACGCCGAAGCGCACGCAAGAGCCGCACTCATATCGGCCGAGGCTCAAATTGCTGAAGTGATGCCCGGTTTAGTTCGCGGTCGGTAATAGACTACCTCGAAACATCGTACGCTCGGGCGTTATCATCGCAGGAAAACCGCGTACGGGCTAATCACCTTTGCTACGAGTCCAATGATCGCTTGTTGTCTAGTTGGAGCAAGACTGTCGACCGGTGATAGCACTGGGGTCTCGACTACCTCGAAGCATCCTTTATCGACGTGGCCTCGCAAATAGTCAAACCCCGATTTTCCTTGCGTGCGACCCTGTGCAACTCGAATCGCATTCAGGTCGAGTAGAAACTCTGCGTCTTCAAGTGAGTCCAGTACCATAGCGTAACGAGACCCGCGAACCTGGATTCCTTGAGGTATTGGTCGCCAGTCGACCCCGTCGTCCGAATATTCTTTCGACAACTCAGGCTCAGCGAAGTGCTGCGAAACCATTTTCTGCATTACGAGATGAATGGTCCTCCCCGCTTTAGCGTGTGCATTCGCAAATGGGCGAACGACGTTAACCGGGTGACAAGTGCTGCCTCCATAGCCCCAGAATATTCTCCCCGCGCGATCTAACTCCTTCCGCTTCCGATCTATAATCTCCTCGAGTGGTTCCCGTGCATGAGTCCCGATCTTCATGAAAATCAATCCGGAACCATTAGGAAAGTCTTGCATTTAGACGTCCCTCCCTTAGAAAGGCTTTAGCTCGTATTCTTGCGCCGCTCCGCGACCGCCACTACTTCCGTTCCGTTCAAGCACGTACTTAAAGTTGAGATGACGATTGCGACCGTAGAAGTTTCGGAAGCTCTCTCGGTCTAACTTTCGGCTAGTGATCCCTGTTGGTCGCGACCGAAGCCGTTTCGCGACAATAGTGCACGACTGAAGGTTGGGGTTGTCGTCGATGTGATAGTGGCGACGTTCTCCACCCAATTCCGTGATGACAAAGCCATCCCCCAGGAGCGCTCGTTGCGCGCGCTGCAGAACCTGTTGGGTCCATCGGATGGCCGGATCGTTCGCAACGACGACGGCCGCGAGCCCGTGGCTGTTGAGAGCTTCCATACCGCGTTGCACAAATGCGATAACGCTCTCGCCGCCATTGCTCGCACCCCAGGGCGGATTGGTGTAGAAAGCCTCCGCTCTCCCGATGAGCCTCCGCGGAAGAGGCTCCGCAACATTGTAGAGCTCAGCGGCGATGTACTTCCTGTATCCGCGAGCTTCTGCGAAACGATTGATGGCTTTCACGATCCGCTCGTCGAAATCGAGGACATGCAAATGCGCGGGACCTTCGGGAAGAAGGCCACGTTTCCAGAGGTGAAGTACAGCGAGCGCCATGCTGTCGCCGTCACCGACAAAGACTACCTTGAGGCCACTGAATTGCTGCGCAAGAAAGGCCGCTTGCTTAACCATATCTTCATTCTTCATGAAAATTTGATCGAACTCGCGGATGGGTTTCGGGCGGTTCTGGACGACTTCGGACAATGTACTGATTGCTTCGTTAAAGTCGGATTTCATCCTCCTTTCGGTTTTGGGGCAATCGCGAGTCAGCCAATTGCAAAGAGAATACACGACGCGGACCTCCGGCGAAAGTCAGGTCTGGAGCGTGTCATACCCGTTAATTTTGAAATTACTGGTTGTGGAGACTTGTCACCCGCTGGACTATCTGGGCAAACCGACGGTCCAAAGTGGACTTCGAAACTACCTGATCAGCGGTCTGCCAGTCTCGATGTATCACGCGAGAAGCGTGTCCATCACCTGTACGGCCCTCGGTATCCCGAGTGGCTCTGTGCCGATGATGTCAAGTGATCCTCCGCAACTATCGTTACGATTTTTGATTCTGACACCGACCCCCGTTCGGTACAGTGCTCAAATGTTCCCCCTGGTGTTCTGTCACCGGCCGAATCCCCTAATGCTTCACGCCTCGCCACTTCCGCGGATGACCGACCCAACCGAGATCGAACGGTTCGCCCTTCAATGCCGCTTCCATTGGTGGCATCAGGAAGTCCCGCAGCCCGCCGACGATTTCCGGGAGCGAGGGCACCTCTCGCAGCTTCATCCGCCGAATGAACCCTGCCCATTGAGTTTGTTTCTGCGAGTTGGAGGAAAACTCTGGCGTCAACGCAATTGGCTCAGCTTTTGGCAGAGCGGTACCTCTTCGCTTGAACGTCATCTCGATCGCCTCGCGAAGTCTCGAACCGCCGAAATCAAAGGACCGCGACAGAAGCCAGATATCGAAGAAGTCCTTCATCCGGCTGTTCAGTTCACCAAGCTTAACCATCGCCTCGAACTTTTCTGCGATCGCGGTCTCTCGGCTGTAGGCCAGGATGTGTGGAGCGGGCAGATCGAGGATTGTAGGGTAGATCGTCGGCACCGCCGCCGGCACCACGATATCGCCGAAACCGACATCGAGTTGCATCTGAATACGCGCGGCATCCAAGGTTGCGCGGAACCGGATACGAACACCCTCGTACTCAGCAGCCTCCGCTATGCGTTCACCTTGGACCGTCGCGGCGTCGAAGACCAAGCCGTCGTCCGGCTCGACGCGTCCCCTACAGATCTGCCTCACGATGGCCGCCATTGCCTCGATGTCATTGCCCGTCCGGCCAAGAAGATCGATATCCATCGTTGGACGAAGGAGCGGCGCATTCCACGCAGTCAGCATGAGAGCACCCTTGAGAACGAACTTATCCGCATGCTCTGACTTGGAGAGCCGATACAGGAACCGCTCCATCGCAAAATACTGGAGCAGTTCACTGAAGGGACGCCCGGTCTCGCGCGCTTTGTTGAGGAGTCGCTGTCGCACTGACGCCCCAACGTTCTTTGTGCCCGGCTTTTTCATAGAAGGGCTTCGAGGTAAGGACGCATCACTTTTTCCACGCGGCAGACGCGCGCGAATTTCATGAGATCATCAACATTGGATCGTTTCCGGCTTCGATAAAGGCGCAGGGCTTCGAGGACCGTATCCAGCCCTAGCTTGTTCCGATATTTGAAGCAGTCGGCCAGCGTTTTTTCCGGACTGTAGACGCGCAGACCTATGCCATCTACGTTGTGCGTTTCGATACCTTCCGTAAACGAGCCGCCCGTAAACCAAAACACGCGAAGCGGAGGATGCTTGAGTCGCGGAGGCTCGGTACCGCGCGGCAGAGCAAGGTGGACTTCATGCGGAATCTGGGTCGTAATCTCGTGGTAAGCGAGGGCAGAAATGAGGCACACCACTCCCGCGGGAATTTTGAGCGCGACGGTTACGAGGTCAGGATTGCTGAGCGCCGGAAGGTCTGCCAGACGGTAGAGGCCGCGACTAAGTTCTTCGACGACGCCCTCGTCGCGCATGTCGTACAGTCTGCGAGGGTGGATTCCAGCACGCAGCGCGGCGCCAGTGCGGAGCATGCCGCCACTTCGCCTAAAGGCTCTTTTTTCCTTTTCGAAGCTCACTTTATAAAATTACCAGCAATTTCCAATATATGCTGGTATTTGTAACCAATCAAGTTGGCATCGAACAGTTTTCAGCATTGAGCTGCTGCTGCGTTTGGGCGTCGAACCGGCACTTCGCGCCAAAAAACGCAACGTTGCGTTGTCACGCGCCAATGGATTACCTTGGCCTCAAAAGCTCGGCTGCCGATATGGATGCGCCTACTGCGGGGGTAACGACTATCGACGTTTTCGATCTGGATCGCGCATTGGTTCAGGATTACGAACGCTTTGCGCGGTCATTCACCCAAATACGCGCGGCTGACATTCGGGCAAAAGTTGAGGCAATTTACGCTAGCAGACGCTTTTGGCCAGAACCTCTAGTCAGTATCAATCCTAATTTCGAGCGCGACATCGCAATCGACAAACTGGTCGCGGACGGCTCTCTGCATCCGAGTACAGGCCAAGTATTTCGGATAGCTGGCCAACCGATCATTCTTTATCGCCATCAGTCGCAGGCCCTTGCGAAGGCGTCCGCGCGGCAGAGTTTTGTCGTCACGACTGGAACTGGGTCCGGTAAATCGCTCTGCTTCTTCGTTCCCATTATAGATGCGGCGATAAAGGCTAGAGTCGCAGGCGAGTCCCCAAGGACGCGGGCGATTGTCATCTATCCCATGAACGCACTCGCCAACAGCCAGCTGGAAGAGTTGAGGAAGTTCATCAACCAGTCGGAGCTCCCCGAAAGACTTCGGCCAACATTCGAACGATATACGGGCCAAGAAGGGGCCGACGAGAGAGAGCGAATTCGAGAACTCTGTCCCGACATCCTATTGACCAACTTCATGATGCTGGAACTGCTGATGACGCGGCAGGACAGCCTCGATCAAGCGGTCATCAGCAACGCGAAGGACCTCGACTTTATCGTCCTCGACGAGTTGCATACCTATCGCGGCCGTCAAGGCGCCGACGTGGCAATGCTGGTTCGGCGGCTTCGGGATCGTTTGTGCCGAGATCGAGTACCCGTTTGCATTGGCACATCCGCCACGATGGTAAGCGATGACGCGACCGACGATCCTGCGGCAGCAGTAGCGATCGTTGCCTCACGCCTGTTCGGAACTCAGATCACCAGTGACGCGGTAATTGGTGAGAGCCTCGAACGTGCGACCGATCCCGCGATGAACGTGAAATCGCTCGGGGGTAAGCTCGGCGCCGCGATCGACGATGAGATTCCTGTTTCTCTCTCCGACGCTGAGCTCCGGTCGCATCCGCTCCCAGTCTGGATCGAGCTCGAAATTGGGCTCGAAGATGGTCAACGCCTCCGTCGACATCCGCCAATCACCCTAAAAGGTGCAGCGCAAAAACTGGCCACCCAAACCGGCCGCGATCCTCAGCGCTGTCAGTCGCAGATTCAGGCGATGCTGATCCTCATGAGCAAGCCCGCAAGCGAGCGAGGTGGAACGAGTGATCGCGCCTTCATGGCCTTCAAACTACATCAATTCTTTTGCGGTGCCGGCCGCCTCTACTCGACTCTTCGAGAGCCCAACCGCCGCCGCGTCACGCTCGATGGTCAACTTTTTGATCCGGAAGAGAAAGAAACTCGACTCTATCCGACTTTCTTCTGCCGGAACTGCGGGCAAGAGCATCATCCAATCGTTCTGAGCGACCAAGACGGGAGACGCCAAGCTCTTCCCAGGCCAATCGACGAACCGCCACTCGATAATGAAGATCGAGCCGAGCAGGCCGGCTATTTGATGCCAGAGCCGTTGGCAGACACTGAATTCACTTTCGACGGTACTCCTGAGCAATACCCCGAAGATTGGATAGACCCGGCTAGCCGTATCAAGAGCAACCTGCGTCCTTTTGCCCCGCAGCCTGTAGTTATTGATGAGAGTGGTATAATCGGTATGCGGGGGCGCAAAGCATGGTTCTTACCAGGAAAGTTCCGTTTCTGTCCCGCCTGTAAGGATCAACCCCCGGGACAAGCGCGAGAAATCAACAAGTTGGCGGGTCTTTCGGCCGAAGGCCGAAGTTCTGCCACAACGCTCCTGGTTTCAAGCACGCTCCGCTGGATGAACGCGCCCACCAGCGGGTTCCGCATCGACAAGCGCAAGGTGCTTGGCTTCACAGACAATCGACAGGACGCCGCACTTCAGGCGGGTCACTTCAATGACTTTCTGTTCGTAGCGCAATTGCGCGCGGCGATTCTCGCGGCCGTCATCGCGGCAGGGTCTGATGGGCTCGCAGATGACGAATTCGGTCGGAAGATCCAGGCAGCGCTAGGCTTCACGGCCGCCAATCGATCCCGCCGCGGCGAATGGATGCTTGACCCCGAGATAAAAGGGGCCGGACAAGTCGCCGCAGAACGGACTCTGTCACGAGTCTTTGCCTATAGGGTCTGGGCCGATCAGCGCCGAGGCTGGCGCTTCACCAATCCCAACCTCGAAGAGTTGGGGTTAGTCCACGCTGAGTATCTTTCGCTCGACGATTTGGCAGCAGACGACAACGCATTCGTTGAGGCACCGCCGGAGCTTAAGCATGCCGACCCAGCCACGCGCAGACAGGCTCTCTTCATTCTCCTGGAGACGATGCGCCGTGGACTGGCCGTCACAGCCGATGCTCTCGATCCGACTACCGTAGAGGCTACCGCGAATGCTGCACGCCAAAGCTTGCGCGAACCGTGGTCGATCTCGCAGCAAGAAAATCCTCGCGTCGCTGCAGCTCTCATAATCGACGCGCCAAAAAAAGCTGATGCGGGAGTGCGGGGTGAGCCTTTAATCCTTCGGGCTGGCCCGCGCAGTAGCCTTGCGCGTCGACTGGGCCACCCAACGCTCTGGAAGAAAAGACTTGATGGCAAGACATACCTAACTGTCTTGAAGTCGCTACTCGCGGCGGCGGCTGACTACCAGTTAGTCCGCACAGTCACAACCAGTTTTGATGTCGATGGATGGCGCCTCGCAGCCAATGCCGTCCGGTTAGTAAGCGGCGAGGGACGAGACGATTCGAAGGCGCCCAATCCTTATTTCGTCGATCTTTATCGTTCACTGGCCGAGGCTCTTTCCGACGGTGGGGCGGCCCTGTTTGGACTAGAAGGCCGAGCCCACACAGCCCAAGTCGAACAGACGCAACGCCAATGGAGAGAATGGCGGTTCCGTTGGGGCGATGACGACAAGCTCAAAATAGCTGAGGCTAAGGACGCTATGCGTCAGGCTGGCGAGCCCGACGTCTTCCTGCCCGCTCTGTTCTGTTCACCAACAATGGAGTTAGGCGTTGATATCTCGGCACTGAACGCGGTTTATCTGCGCAACGTGCCGCCGACCCCCGCCAATTATGCGCAGCGTTCAGGCCGTGCCGGTCGGTCCGGACAGGCTGCGCTCGTCATCACATATTGTGCAGCGCAAAGCCCCCATGATCAGTACTACTTTGAGAAACCGGAGCGGATGGTCAATGGATATGTCCGGCCGCCCGCAATTGAACTTGCCAACCGCGATCTCATTGAAGCTCATCTTCACGCCGTGTGGCTGGCTGAGACTGGCAAGGAATTGTCGGCCGACATCCCACATGTCCTTGATCTCGCAGATGGAGCTCTACCGGTGCAGAAAGATATCGCGACGGCACTTAGCAATTCGGAAGTGTCGACGCGCGCCGTGAGGCGAATGGAGCGAATCCTCACAAGCATCAGCACCGAGCTGACGCCGCAAGCCGCGCCGTGGGCATTAGATCGGGAGGCCTTTGCGAGCGTTACATCCTCAGACGCCATGGAGCGCTTCGCGAAGGCTTTCGATCGCTGGCGTCAACTCTATCAGGGTGCGCGCGCTCAGCTCATTGAGGCAAATCGCAAATCTGAGACGCATGGCATATCGGCCGCAGACCGCAGGGAAGCCAAGGTTCAACAGGCTCAGGCCAACGAGCAACTGGCGCTGTTGGAGCGTGGTAATACTAGTGGCGGATCAGATTTTTACACTTATCGCTATCTCGCGACGGAAGGTTTCCTTCCTGGTTACAACTTCCCGCGGCTTCCGCTGTACGCCTATGTTCCAGCAATCGGCGCCGGAGGGCCTAAGGCGGCATACCTACAGCGTGCGCGCTTCCTTGCTATCGCCGAATTCGGACCTGGCAGCCTCATCTATCATGAGGGGAGAGCTTATAGAGTCTACAAAGCTAAGTTGCCTGCCGGCGTACGGAGCGAGGAAGGCGGAAGACTCGCGACGTCGACGATATACGTATGCGACGAATGCGGTGCCGGCCACGAGCACGACGAGCCCGAACGTTGCCATGTCTGCGCCTCACCAATCGCGGGCATACACCCGATTCGCAATGTGATGCGGATCGACAATGTCGAAACGAAACCGGCGGAACGGATCACAGCAAACGACGAGGATCGCCAGCGTCGAGGATTCGAGATCCAGACGATCTTTGCTTGGCCTCGCCGCGACGGTCTGCTTGATGTTGCGTCGGCGATCGCGACCGACTCAGATGGTCCAGTTCTACGGCTCGACTATGCCTCTGGCGCGACTATCAGCAGACTTAACAAGGGTCTTAGACGGCGTAGAGAAAAAAGCATTCTAGGGTTCGGCATCGACCCGGCGACGGGGCGCTGGGTTGGAGGTGAAATCCAAGAAGAAGGAACGCCCGCTCCTGACGAACCAATTAAGCAGCGCATTGTGCCAATCGTTCAGGACAACAAAAACGCCGCTCTAATCCGGGTACTCGGCGAACCTCTGGGTGAGAGCGCGATGGCGACCTTACAACATGCTCTCGCACGCGGTCTCGACCTTGTTTTTCAGCTAGAGGAAGGAGAGACGCTCACGGAGCCAGTGCCGACCCGCGACAAGCGCCGAGCGATTCTCGCGTTTGAATCAACCGAAGGTGGCGCTGGCGTCCTTGGAAGACTCACAAGCGAACCGCAAGCGCTCGCTCGGGTGGCGCGCGCGGCGCTCGACCTCATGCACTACCAAGGTGTCGAGAAGGCGATTGAAGCAAGTGACCCATCTCTGTTGACGACGGATCCGAAAGCCGATTGCGTCAAAGGCTGCTATCGCTGTTTACTGTCCTATTTCAATCAGCCCGACCAGGAATATATAGACAGGAACGATCCCGACGTGCTCCGAATCCTTCTGCGGCTAGCCCGGAGCAAGGTAGTTCCGACGAAATCTACACGCGAGGAAGAATCAACCGATCCCTGGCTCAATGCCTTCAAAAATTGGGGCTTGCCTGCGCCTCATGGCAAGCCGTTAGTGCTTGACGGCACTTCGCTCCGCTTCGTCTGGCCCGAACACCGCGTCGCCGCAGACATCGGGCCATTCGCTGACCAGGTAAACGGTTGCGCCGACGCGTTAGGATATGCCGTCGTCGCGTTGCCCAAGGCGCCCAACGATGCACCGCCCGCCGATCTCGCCGGATTGTTGGGAACCGCGCCGTGACCAGCGACTTTGCGCCCGGTGATCTCGTCTTCGCGCGGGGCCGGGAGTGGGTGGCCCTACCCTCCGCAGACAACGAAACGCTCTGCCTCCGCCCGCTCTCGGGCACCGAGGCTGATATTCAGGTTCTGCACCCTGCGCTGGAACGCGACCCGATACGACCGGCTCGCTTCGGAATCCCGGAGATTTCTCAACCGGCGACACAAGACGGAGCACGCCTCTTGGCGGAGGCGCTGCGCGTTTCGCTCCGGCGTGGAGCGGGGCCGTTCCGCTCCGCAGCACGTGTAGGTTTCGAGCCTCGGGCCTATCAGCTTGTTCCCCTGCTGATGGCCCTTCGGCTCCCGGTCGTTCGGCTACTCATCGCCGATGACGTGGGTATCGGCAAGACGATTGAGGCTGGGCTAGTTTTGCGCGAGCTAATCGATCGGGGAGAAATTGATCGCTTCTCCGTTCTATGTCCGCCACATTTGGTAGAACAGTGGACTGACGAACTGCGAAATAAATTCGATCTCGACACTGCCGCAGTTACGGCGTCCTCTGCCGCGCGCCTGGAGCGCGGACTCCCAGCCTCACAGACTCTGTTCGATGCTCACCCTTATACAGTCGTGAGTCTCGACTACATTAAGGCTGATAGGCGACGCGAGACTTTCGCGCGAGTCTGCCCAGGGTTCGTAATTGTCGATGAGGCGCATGCTTGTGTCGGTACCCATCAGGGTCGCCAACAGCGCTTCGAATTGCTGAAGCGTCTCGCGGCCGATGCGGAAAGACATTTGTTGTTGCTCACCGCGACTCCTCACAGTGGCGATGAAGAAGCATTCGACCGTCTCCTCGGACTAATGGAAGAGAGATTCGGCGCCGCCGCACTCGACGACGAGGCTTCTCGGGTTCGGCTTGCCCGCCACTTCGTTCAACGGCGCCGTATCGACATTACGGGCCGCGAATGGGGCGAGGATCGCGTTTTTCCTCGACACGAGAACAAGGAGAGTCCCTATTCGTTGACCAAGGAGCACCGTGAGTTCCATGACGCCGTTCTCGACTATTGTCTCGGCGTGGTCAATCGCGTCGGTCCTGATCAGCGGCGTCGACGGCTTGCATTCTGGGGCACCTTGGCACTGATGCGATGCGTTGGATCGTCGCCAGCTGCCGCCGCAAGCGCCTTACGGAATCGCCTCGGTGCTGCCCCCGATCGATTAGAAGAACAGATTTTCGATGACGACGCTGATGAGGCTGACGCTGCAGATGTAGAGCCGGCCCCCGGCCTCGACGGCCTTGGCCCACTCTCCGCTCTTGTTAAACAAGCAGAACGTCTCATCAAAGCCGCAGATCCCAAACTCGAAATGATGGTGAAGGAACTGAAGCCTCTCATTCGGGAGGGCGCCAATCCGGTCATCTTCTGTCGCTTCATCGCCACCGCCGAACATTTAGCAGCAGGCCTCCGGAAAGCATTTCCCAAGCTACGCATCGAGGCGGTCACTGGGGCGTTCACTCCTGAAGAACGGCGCGCGCGCGTTGAGGATATGGGGCGGGCCGAACAACGCCTGCTGGTCGCAACAGACTGTCTGTCGGAAGGCATTAACCTTCAATCGCTATTCGACTCGGTCATCCATTACGATCTCTCATGGAACCCAACCCGCCACCAACAACGCGAGGGCCGCGTTGACCGTTTCGGCCAGCGCTCACGACTCGTCCGGTCGATTCTCCTTTACTCGCCGGATAGCGCGATCGATGGTGCGGTCCTCGAAGTCATCATTCGAAAGGCTGAGCGCATCCGCAAAGCCACAGGTGTTACGGTGCCGTTGCCGGAGGATCGCGACGCAGTCACTGGTGCGCTGATGAACGCCGTATTGCTTCGAAAAGGCCGCCAGCAGCTCGCGTTCGATTTTAGCCTTCATGAAGATGCACTCGCAGCTGAAACACGCTGGCGCGACGCAGAAGAAGGTGAGCGCCGTTCCCGCGCTCGGTTCGCTCAAAACGTGCTCAAGCCAGAAGAGGTCGCGCCCGAATGGCAACGTTGGCGCACTTTGCTCGGCGGCCCGGATCAGGTCCGACGCTTTGTAGAAAGAGCGATGAGCCGTTTGGACGCTCCGTTGCAGCCAGTGAATCCGAACTTGCTGAAGGCCCATCTGGGGGCGCTTCCGATCGCCGTCAAGGAGCGTTTGGAGGCGAGGGGCTTCGAAGGCTCGATCGCGCTTTCATTCGATGAGCCAGCCGCGGCAGGTGCCGAAATCGTGACGCGCAGCCATCCGATTCCTGCGACCCTAGCGGAGTCGCTCCTTGAGAGCGCTCTCGATCCGGGCTCGGCGCCCATCTCGCCGCTCGGACGTACCGGCGCGTGGCCAACCGCAGCCGTTAAATCTGTGACCACTGTTTTTCTCTTAAGGCTGCGTTACAAGCTGACAGTACATGGCCGTCGCGAACGTCTGTTGCTCGTGGAAGAGGCCGGTGCAGCAGCATTTGAGGCTACACGCAATGAGGTGATCGCTACCGCCGGGACAGCGCAAGCACTGTTGGATCACCCGGCGACGGGGGATATAGCGGCTATCGCGCGCCAGCGAATACTAGCTCAAGCCCGCGACCGCGCCGCACTTATCCTCGATAACGCGATCGCAGATTATGCGCGGCGTCGCTCCGTCGAACTCTCGCAGGATCATGCGCGTGTACGGGCAGCAGGAGCAGGCGTGCCGCGTGTCACCGTCGAACCAGTTCTCCCGCCTGACGTCATTGGCCTTTACGTTCTTTTGCCCGCAAGCGCCTGAAACATGCCCCGTTCAACGCGCACCACTCTCACGCTCGCAGCCGATGCGATCACCGTCGAGGGCGCTCTGATTCCTCCCGCGATGTTAGCGCGGGTAGCGTCCCAACAGGCCGACGGCCAGAGTGAAGAAGACTATCGAGTTCCAAAGGGCTTGACCCTGCGGGACGAAATCGCCCGCTACTTTCGCATCGGCCAGGCCCTATTCACAGATCTCCGCGCGGGCTCTCTTCCGTCAGTCGGAAAAACGATCGTTTTCGTCGAGGCGCTCTTACGAGACGTATTCGGCTTCGCCGACCTGGTACGCGTCAGCACGCCGACTTTGGACGGCCAACTCTTTGCCCCGACACTTGAGGGGCTGGGCGGACGCGTACCAATCGTGGTTGTTCCGCCGAACGACGAACTCGACCATCCGAGCGAACACCTCACCTCTGACCACCGACGCCGCTCGGCCGCATCCGCTCTTCAGGATTGGCTTAATGCCAACGAAAAAGCGCTTTGGGGCATATGTTGCAATGGCGATCGGCTCAGACTTGTTCGCGACAATGCCAGTCTGACTCGACCCTCCTACATTGAGGCAGATTTGCGCCACATTTTCGAGAATGAGACCTTTGCGGACTTCACGACGCTCTGGCTCTTGGTCCATTCGAGCCGTTTCGGCGCTCCGGGTGCGGTTTCCTCCGACTCCTACCTTGAAAAGTGGCGGGAAGCCGGCCAGCGCGAAGGGGTGACGGCGCGTGATCGCTTGCGTGACGGGGTCGAAGCGGCACTTTTGGCACTCGGCACAGGTTTCCTCGCGCATGAAAAAAACGGTGAGCTGCGCGAGCGTGTGCGAACCGGCACACTTCCACTACCGGAATTCTTCGGTCAGCTCCTCCGTTTGGTCTATCGTCTCATCTTCCTACTGACCGCGGAGGACCGGGAACTTCTGCATATGCCCGGAGCCACAGTTCAGGCGCGGAAGCTCTATGCCGATGGGTATTCGCTAGGCCTGCTACGCGATCGAGCCGTGCGACGCGCTGCCTGGGACCGACACGACGATCGCTGGGAAGGCTTACTCATCACCTTTTCCGCTCTCGCGAGCGGTGAGCCGCGTCTCGGCTTACCTGCGCTAGATGGCCTTTTTGCCACTGGCAGCATTTCCGATCTTGAGGCGGCGCGCCTTTCGAACCGCGCACTCATGGAAGGTATTTATCGCCTCGCTTGGTTGCGGGAAAACTCCGGACTCTTCCAGGTCAATTGGCGCAACATGGAAACCGAAGAGCTAGGTTCCGTCTATGAGAGCCTTCTCGAACTGACGCCACGCCTAACTAACGATGGACACGCATTGGGTTTCGCCGAAGGCGGCGAGACGAAAGGGCATGCTCGCAAAACCACCGGCAGTTACTACACGCCAGATGCACTTGTCCAGAAGCTTCTCGATAGTGCGCTCGATCCCGTGCTGGACCATGCTGAGGCAGAGGCCGACGATCCGGCTCAGGCTCTGCTCGGCGTCACGGTCATTGACCCCGCCTGTGGCTCCGGACATTTTCTTTTGGCGGCAGCACGACGAATTGCAACGCGGCTCGCCAAGGCTCGCGCGGCGGGCGTCGCATCGGCAAGCGATTTCCGTCATGCGCTCCGTGATGTGGTCCGGTCATGCATTCACGGCGTAGACCGCAACCCGATGGCAGTGGAACTAACCAAAGTTGCCCTGTGGATTGAGACAGTGGAACCCGGCAAGCCGCTCGGATTCCTCGACGCTAGTATTCGGTGCGGTGATTCGCTGCTCGGCGTTTACGATCTCGAAGCCCTCAGGAAAGGCATCCCTGACGACGCGTTTAAGCCACTTACCGGTGACGAGAAAATAACGGCAAAGCATTTCGAGAAGCGCAACATAGCCGAACGCGGAGGCCAAGGAACCCTTGATTTCGCTCGCGGCGGCGGAGAGCTTCCGCCACTCGCCAGCGAGGCGCGCGCGCTCAGAGCCTTGCCGGAGGACACCCCGGAGGAAATCGCGGCCAAGCGTGCCTGCTTCCAGGCTGCTCACTCATCACCCCAGCACTTGCCCCTGCGCGTTGCTGCTGATCTCTATATGGCGGCCTTCCTCACGCTGAAGATCGGAACTGGTTCACAGAACCTCAACGTGCTCGCCATACCCACGACCGCGCATGTGTGGCTGGCCGTGCGTGGACAAATGCCCGATGGACCGCTCCTCGGGAAGGCGCAGGAGCTCTCTAATTCGGCACGCGCCTTCCATTGGCCGCTCGAATTTCCCGAAATCATGATGATCGGTGGTTTCGACATCGTCCTCGGGAACCCTCCGTGGGAGCGAATTAAGCTTCAGGAACAAGAGTTCTTCGCCGCACGCGATCCAGAGATTGCGGAAGCGCCAAACGCCGCCGTGCGCGCGCGCATGATCGCGGCTCTTGACACAGCGACTCGGGGCTCAAGAGAGAAAGCTCTTTATGAAGAATTCGAGACAGCAAAGCGGGTCGCAGAGTCCTCTTCCGTCTTCGCCCGAGTTTCGGCGGAAGACTTAGGCCGCTTTCCCCTCACCGGGCGAGGCGACGTGAATACATACGCCTTGTTCGCCGAGTTGTTTTCAAGGCTTCAGAGTCGACGCGGTCGCGCCGGTATAATCCTCCCAACCGGGATCGCGACCGACTCGACAACGGCACCATTCTTCAGATCTATCATTGAAGAACGTCGGTTAGTGCGCGTGTTGTCATTCGAGAATGAAGAGTTCGTCTTTCCCGCAGTTCATCATGCGTTTCGGTTTTGTTTAATTACTCTAAGTCACGAGCCTTGCCACGACCTACCGCAATTCTCGTTCTTTCTCCGGCGAGTCGCCCAAACTTCCGAAACGGAACGAATCTTTGCTCTTTCCGCCGATGATATCGCTCGCATCAACCCGAACACGAAGACAGCGCCGGTCTTCCGTTCCCGTACAGACGCTGAGCTGACGGCAAAGATCAGTGGCCTTGTCCCCGTACTGATCGACGACTCCAAAGGCACGGCAGGCAACCCTTGGCGCATCTCGTTCATGACCATGTTCCATATGGCCAATGATAGCGGTTTATTCCGCACTGCGGCGCAGTTGCGCACCGCTGGATTCGGTAGACAACATAACAATTGGGAGAACGAAGAACAGCGTTACGTTCCGCTTTACGAAGCCAAGATGATTCACCAATTCGACCATCGCTGGGCAACCTACGATGCGGAGAGCCGCGATGTAACAAACGCGGAGAAAGAAAATTCAACGTTCGAACCTACCCCGAGGTATTGGGTTCCTGAAGTGGAGGTCAGCGAACGCCTCTCGTCAAAACGCTGGACGCGCGGGTGGTTGATGGGCTGGCGGGACATTACCGGAGTCGAAAAGATCCGGACATGTATCCCAACGATACTACCGCGTGTGGCTGTTGGCCATTCACTTCCTCTCGTTTTCATCTCTCAGAATCCGAACCTGTCGGCCGTGCTCCTAGCTCTCTGGTCATCTATTGTCTTTGATTATCTTGTGCGTACTAGGGTGAATGGTACGCATCTTACGTATGGATATCTCAAACAGATCCCGATACCAGCCCCATCCGCAATCAATGAAGATGACCTCAGCTTCCTGGTGCCACGCGTGCTCGAGCTCTCATACACGAGCAATTCCCTGCGGCCCTTTGCCGAGGATCTAGGGTTCAGTGGCACACCTTTTATCTGGGATGAATGTCGTCGCGCAGAGTTGCGCGCCGAGATCGACGCTCGCGTGGCCCGACTCTATGGTCTCACGCGTGATGAACTTCGTTACGTCCTTGACCCTGCTGATCCAAAAGGCGCGGATTACCCCTCGGAGACATTTCGTGTCTTGAAGAAGAGCGAACTTGCCAAGCTCGGTGAATATCGAACCGCGCGACTCGTACTCGCGGCGTGGGACCAGATGCAACGCAGCGAGATTCGCGATGTATCGCCGCCGATTGCTATCGCCAAAAGCGCTATTGCCTCATCATCGATCGACGTCTCTACGCTTCCGGATGGCGCATGGGTGAATCTAACTCCGAGTGCCGATTCTAGTCTCGCTCAGATTGCCGCGCTGATCAAAGCATTACCCGGCCCGACACTGATCACGCAGGTCCGGCTTGCCGCTATCTTCGTTTTGGAACCCCGATATCTCTCCCGCCGACTGCCGCAGAAGGAGAGAAGCACGTGGTCTCGCCTCGTCGGTCGTGCGGCCGATCTTGTAACGGACCCCAAGGTGACTACTCTCACGCCAAGTATTCCGGCCGGCTGGCGCAACGCCGTCACACAACTGTTGGGAATGCGCGCGATAATCGAAGATTCTGCGGCTCAGACTTGGACCGCGGGGCCCGGCCTGGATCAGTTTGTAATCGACGACGCCGCGTGGCCCTACGGTCGTGCTGCCTTCGTTCTCCAGGCGCTTTCGAAGATCAATCTCGACGAAGCTGTCGCCGATCTGCCCGCTGACGACCAAGCTTGGGTGCGAGCCAGTGCAGCGTGAATTTTTCCGCCACTCAGGCCTCACCGTCACACCGGAGCCACAGCGTCTGCAGCCGCCACTCTGGATTCGCCGACTCGTAATCTGGCGCGAACCGCGTACAGCCATTCGAGACATTAAGCTCAAACCAGGACTAAATATCGTCTGGTCACCGGATTCCGGACCTTCCGAGTCTGCGCCAATCGGCCACGGTAGTGGTAAGACCGCCTTCTGCCGTCTTCTGCGCTATTGCTTGGGTGAAGACACTTTCGCCTCGGACGATCAAAGAATCCTCATCTCCAAGGCCTTTCCCAACGGACACGTCGGCGCCGAAGTAATCCTGAACGGCGATCTCTGGATCGTTGTGCGTTCGCTTGGCAGTCGCCACCACGACGTGGTTGTCGCCAACGGTTCTTTTGATGATGCGCTTCGAGAAGACGCACCGGCCACGGGCATCGCTCCTCTCAGACAGGCAATCACTCAAGCTATCGTACGCGATGCTGCTCTCTTGATGCCGCCCCAAATTGGAGAAGGCGGAGCGTGGCTCGCTGCCCTCGCGTGGGCCACGCGTGACCAAGAATGCCGCTTTGGACATTACCTTGATTGGCGCGATCCGAACACCGCATCTGGGTCACCTGTCCGCGGTCGATCGGTCGAGGACAGAATTACTATTGTGCGTGCCCTGATCCGGGCGCTTTCGTCTCGCGAAAACGCCGTTCGCCGAAGCCAAGAGGATCAGGAGAACCGAAATCGTACTCTGCGGTCAGAACTAGAACGGTTGGACTGGCAACTAGGCAGGACGCGTAAGCTGCTAGTGACGGGCCTCGGGTTCGACCCCGGACTCTCTTCTCCGTCTGAACTTGATTCAGTTGCCTTCAAATCTGCGGCGGCCCAGAACCTGACAAAGCTCCTTAAGATCCCGGACGGTTCAAACACAACGGATTTAGATCGTGCTCGACGCGACCGCGACAAAGCAGAAGAGGAGCTTCGACGCTTGGAGACGGAGCTGAGTAATACTCGCATTCTAGTCGACGAGCGAAAAAAGTCGGCGAACTACATTCGAGCCGAACTCCCAGAAGCGTGGGCTCGCCTGACAAAAGAGAAAAATCCCATTTGTCCAATATGCGCCGTGCCAATAGACAAAGCTTTAGCCGAAGGATGCAAGATCTCAACGGCCACGTGCGATCTGGAAGCTCTACAGAATCGTATCGCGCAGCGTCGCGCGGACCTCGAGAGCGTTGAAAACAGCATCGGAAAACTCGAAGCGGAACGACCCTTAATCAGTTCGAGAATCCTCGCTGCACAGCGTACTCTTGAGCCTTTGGTTCGCACCGTAACGCTTTTAGAGCGCGCCCTGTCCGATCGCTCGATCTCACTCCAGTCCGCAAACCGCCTTATCGATGAAGCTCAACGATATGATGATCTTTTGCAAGAACGTGCCAAGGTGGCAGCCTCCGCCGAAGAAACGACCAAAGCGCTAAGTGAGATACGCGATACTTTGACAGCCCATCGAGAAGCGGTCGCGAACATAGTCGGCCACCTTTCCTCGTGCTTCGACGCCGTGCTTCATGAGTTTGTTCCCACTGACATTAAGGGTGAGGTGAAGCTCGATGGGAATGGATTTGCCCTCAAGATTCAGATGGGCGGAGAACGATCCACCGCCGCGATTGAATCGCTCAAAGTTGTTGCCTTCGATCTCAGCTCTCTGATCATGACGATCGAAGGAAAAACCAATCTAAGTGGATTCATGGTACATGACAGTCCGCGGGAAGCGGACCTCGGGCAATCCATCTACAACAGGCTCTTCGCACTCGTCGCCCAGCTTGAATCTCTGACCCCGACCCCTCTTTTCCAATACATTGTCACCACCACTACAGAACCACCCGAGGAATTCCGCCGTGCCCCCTGGCTGTGTCTTACGATCAAAGGGGCACCTGCAGCGGAACGCTTGTTCGGTGCCGATTTGTGATCGCGCCCGAGAACCCGCCTGGATTTGTCGTACGGACTGAAGCCCAAAAGGCCGCGTCCAACAACGGGTACCGTCTGGATCGTGGAGTCGAAAACGGCTGGTTCCGCTTTGCTTCAACAACGGCAAAAGGTGACATCTGGATCGCCGGAGCCTCTCAAAGTGGTCCGTGGCTTCTCTCAATCGATCGGCCAGAAGTATCCGCCGAGATCGGACTTCCGGTGGCTCCGGCGTTTCCAGGTCCAGGCACAGTCACTCTCGTCTTTGACACCCTTGACGCGCTCTACAATGCACTCGACCGCGCGTATCGCCTCGGCCTCAGCCTCCCCGACTTACCTCTGGCAAATTTTCGCGCCGCCGTTCAAAACCTTCCCCAAACCACAGAAGTTGAGCGGCTAGTAGTCCAGCGGATTGGACAGGATCTTTTTCGCCAAGCATTGATGAATTATTGGAACGGCCGCTGCCCCCTCACAGGAATTACGGATTCGGCATTACTCCGCGCCTCGCACATCATCCCGTGGGCGGAGTGTGCATCGGACCAGCAAAGGCTGGACGTTCATAACGGACTTTTGCTCTCTGCGCTTTGGGATTCCGCATTCGATGCCGGATTGATCACGTTTGAGGAGGACGGCTCAGCGCTTTTCTCTCCCGAGTTGAGCGCACAGGCATGCTCAGGGTTAGGCCTTGCCCAGGCGCCCAAGCTAAGTGGTCTCACGCCTTCTCACGGGACGAACTTGCAATGGCATCGCGCCCGTTATGCTCCGAAAGCCGGCTGGATAACGCCCGCTGGCGCGACGGCTCTGGCGCTGAAGCACGGATTGAGTGATATTCGCGGGCGCTAAGGGAAGTGCGCATGCTGCAGCGGATAATTTCCATCAAGAACGTTGGCCGGTTTAAGAGTTGCGCCGCCCTCGGCGATGTAACGTTCCGGCGTTTCACACTGATTTTTGCGGAAAACGGACGCGGCAAGACAACCCTATGTGCCATTCTTCGGTCTCTCTTTACCAATACACCGGCGTTCATCATCGGCCGCAGGACTCTCGGAAGTATGGAGCCCCCGGAAGTTCAGCTCTTGACTGCGAATGGTAATCTGACCTTTCGCAACGGGGCGTGGAGCGCTGCTTTTCCGGACATCGCGGTGTTCGACGGAACCTACGTCAGCGAAAATGTTTTCTCGGGTGATGTGGTCCAAACAGATCACCGGCGCAACCTTTACCGCGTCATCATCGGCGCTCAGGGCGTGACGCTGGCTGGCCGCCTCAATGACCTGGATAACCAGATCAGGGCCAAGAACACCGAAATCAGGGACAACCAGGAAGTCCTGCAACGGCATATGCCACTTGGGATGACGGTGCAGGATTTTCTTGCGCTGCCAGAAGATCCGCAAGTCGACGGGAAAATAGCGGCAAAGGAGCAGGAACTTCAGGCTGTGCAGCGGGCCGCGCAGCTTCAGCAACGCGCGGCCCTCACGGCGGTCATGGTGCCGGTTTTTCCGGCGGCGTTTGCGCAACTGCTCGCGAGGACCTTTGCGAGTGTAGCGGCGGATGCAGAGCGGCGTGTTGGTGAACATATCGCGCGCCATGGAATGCAGGCTCGTGGTGAGAGCTGGCTTACGGAGGGGCTCGGGTATGTGGCCGGCGAGGAATGCCCTTTCTGCGGCCAAAGCTTAGCCGCTGTCGAGCTGATCGGGGCTTACAGGTCTTTCTTCAGCCGGGAGTATCATGCGCTCCGTGATGAAGTGACCGCTATGAACGGACAGGTGGGCGGCGCCATCGGAGACCGGGTTTCGGGAGCGATCGAGCAAACGATATTGCAAAACAACAGCAGCGTCGAATTCTGGCAGCCATATTGCGACATCGCTCCACCAGTCCTTTCAGCGGCGGGCACGGTAGGCGAGGTGATGGCGGCGCTTCGGCAATCCGCGCAGGCTCTTCTTCAAACTAAGGCAGGGACGCCACTCGATGCCGTAGCTCCGGACGATGGTTTTACGCTGGCGCTCGGTGCCTTCGAAGCCCTGCGCACGTCCTTGGGAACGTACAACGCCGCCGTCGCCACGGCGAATGCCGTCATTGCGGCGCGGAAACGGCAAGCACAGACAGCGAATGCGCGCGATGTGGAAAACGCTCTCGGCAGGTTGCGGGCACAAAAGGCGCGGCACACAGAGGCGGTGCGGCAGCGTTGTGCGTCAGAGACGCGCCTGCAGGGTGAGAAGACCGCCCTTGAAGGGGGCAAGGGCAGGGCACGGGAGCAGCTCGACGCTCATACGCAACAGGTCATCACGCAGTACGGCCAAAGCATTAACCGCTACTTGGAGCGGATAAACGCGGGTTTCAGGATCACCACGCCGACGCACAGCTACCGGGGCGGGCCACCAAGTACGAGCTACCAAATCCTCATCAATCAAAACGCAGTTGATCTCGGAGATGCAGCGACGCCTGCGGACAGGCCGAGCTTCAGGAATACTCTCAGCGCTGGTGATAGGAGCTCACTCGCGCTCGCGTTCTTCCTGGCGCAGCTGGAGCAGGATGCGAATCGCGCCGGCAAGGTTGTCGTTTTCGATGATCCGTTCACGAGCCTGGATAGCTTCCGGCGCAATCACACGGCTCACCAGATTCAAAGGTGCGGAGAAACTTGCGCACAAGTCATCTTGCTTTCCCATGATACGGGATTCCTTTATCTTCTGTGGGACCGGGTTCCCCCGGCCGACCGGAAGGCGCTTTGGCTCGCGCGGGTCGGCGAGGAAAACACGACGATTGCGGAATGGGATATTGAACGGGCGGTGCAGGCACGATACCGCGCGGATATTGATACCTTGCAGAGATTTGTTTCGCTCGGTCAAGGCGAGCCCATGGACGTGATTCAGAAAATTCGGCCGGTGCTCGAAGGCTATTGCCGCACCCTTTACCCGACGCAATTCGGAGAGCAGGAAATGATGGGAAGCATCGTGACGAAAATCCGCAATGAAGGTTCGGGCCATCCGCTCTACCCGATTGTCGAGGATCTCGACGAGCTGAATATGTACTGCCGCCGGTACCATCATGCGGAAAATCCGAATGCGGCATCAGAGCAGATCGATGACGCTGAGTTGCAAGGTTATGTGAAGCGAGCGCTGAAGCTTGTGGGCTGCCTTCCGTAAGTTCTGTAACGGTCCTGGAGGTCCGTAAAATAGTGCCCCAGCGTTTTTCTCAAATCAGTTTCAAAATAGGGCGGTCCGTGGGGCTTTTAAGAAGGAAGCTTGTAGAAGGGATTACGATCCGATTTGGCTCGATTGATTTTTTCTTTAAAGAAGGTCGTCAGATTGGCCTCGTGGTCAATGACCTGAATAATTTCCCGAAGTTCAGTAAGGACGAAAACTTTCTGCACTAAGCCCGTCTTCGCATCTTCGATAGCAGCAGACGAAAATCCCGAATACGAGATGAAGATTCCCCGACGTTCCCGCGACCATAGACGCTGACGAAGTGTGGAGCAATTTCCTGCCGGCCAATCGGCTGGTCCCACCATTTCATCTCGACTAGGTAAAGCATCCCGTCTATTTCCACAGCTCCGTCAATCTGCTCGACAATTCCCTGTCCCTCATCGCCCTTCAGGGTGAACGCCTCCCGGACGAGAAACCCCGCAAAGGAAAACAAACTGTTGAGGATGCCCTCAAGCTGCTTTCCCCGCTTGTACGGGTCTGTTTCGGCGAACAATTTGTAAAGCGAATCTTTGATGGCCGCGCGTTGCTTGGCTTCCTTCTGTTTCGCTTCAATGCTTGTGGTGTAGGCGGCCTGATGCTGCTTGCGCTCCTTTTCCCGTTCCAGATTCATGCGCGTGAAACTGTCCCTGACGTTCACCACCTTCTGAATCTGCACTACGAGCCCCTGTGCCTTGTAGCGGTCGTTCTCGTAGCAGGTGGAGAAGTCCTCGAACTCCGATACTCGTTTGATCACCTCTCGCCTCTGCGCCAGAGTCTTGTCTCCACCCTCATTCAACCGACGAAGGACGTCGCGCGCGATCTCATGTTTTTTAACTGAATCCCTATCGGCCCGAACCTTCGATTGCCACTCAGTCAGGAACGGCACCGGGGTGCCCGCTCCACGGAAAAAGTCGATTACACCCTGTTTCGATTTGAAGAGGCATGGGATCACCTCAGTCAACATTTCCAGCAGCTCGGGCGGATAATGATAAGTCTGATCAAGCGAGATATTGGGCTCAGTGTTCATCGGCGTCTCAGACAGAAATCCTCTCCACAATATTCCGCGTCACGCGCCGCCGTCTTCTATCGTATATCTGCGTGGTCCTCGGGTTCGAGTGCCCGGCGAGGTTACTGAACGTCCTCGAGGGGCACGTTCTGCTTGAAAAGATCGGTCACGACCGGTCTTCGCGGCAGACGACTGTCCTGAAAACCACCGTTTCCCGAACAAAAAAAACGCAACAGAATTCGTGGCTTGTCAGTCCGAAGAATGTGTCCGACAATTCTAAATGATCGGATATCCGAGAGTCTCCACCATTTACGAACCAATCCGGTCGCGGCGCTCCGCTGTGAGCCGCCCCGCGAGCGCTCCGTAAACTCCGCGTCGCGGCTCCACACCACATCCCAACTCCGCCTGCGATCTCCGCTTCGCCGCCGCTCTAAGTGGTGGCGTTCGCTGCGCTAGCACGCCGTGCCAGCCCATTCGGGCCGCTTCGCTCTGGCACGTCCTGCCGCCCGCTCCGCTCGCGCATCTAGAAATCTGCGCCGGGAGCTCCAGTTCGGGTTGAGAGGTCCCCGCGAAAAATGTTGCGCGGGAATGAAAGCAACGCGAAACACGCCCTGCCCGATGACGGGAAGCGGGCGAAAGGAGAAACAACGATGCGACGCAGGTTCAAGTGCGATCCCAAGTGGATCACCGTCCGGTATCCGGCTAGGTGCGCCGAGCCGAATTGCCAAACCCCAATCAACGCTGGCGACCTCGCCTTTTATTACCCGAGCGATCGAGCGCTCTACGGCTCCGGTTGCGGTCACGGGCAAAAGGCCGAACGCGATTTCGCCGCGCACCGGATCGATGAAGACGGCTATTGAGCCAAAACGAAGGAGCAAAGAACGGAGGTTCTTATCATGTCAGTCAACAAAGTGATCGTAATCGGAAATCTTGGCGCTAACCCCCAGGTTCGGACTCTGCCGAACTCCGGCCAGAACGTGGCGAATTTCTCGCTGGCAACGACCGCGCGGTTCAAGGATCGCAACGGCGAACAGCAGAAGCGGACCGAATGGCATCGCGTGGTTGCGTTCGGGAAGCTCGCGGACACCTGCCAGCAGTTTCTCAGTAAAGGCCGCCAGGTCTACATCGAGGGACGCTTAACCACCCGCCAGTACGAGGCGAAAGACGGGAGCGGCACCCGCTATTGGACGGAAATCGTAGCGCTTCAAATGCGCATGCTCGGCAATCTCGCGAACGGCAAAGCTCCGAAAGCGGAAGCGTCAGACGACATTCCTTTTTAGTTTCTACCCACCGCGAGAGAGTCGCGAAAACGGCTCTCCCGCAACCCACCAATCCACTATCGGAGATTACGACAATGGACGTTTACCAAATCATAACCGACAAAATCGTCAACCTACTAGAAGGCGGAATTGTGCCGTGGCGCAGGCCGTGGACCTCAACCGGAATGCCGCGCAATCTTGTGAGCAAGAAGCCGTATCGGGGCGTGAACGTGTTTTTGCTTTCCGCCTCAAAGTACGTTTCGCCATTCTGGTTGACGATGCGCCAGGCTAACGAGCTTGGCGGACAAATACGCAAGGGCGAAGAATCTACCGCCGTGGTGTTCTGGAAGATCGATGACGTGAAGCGAGGCACGGAAGACCTCGAAGTCGAGGAAACCGATCCGAAGACGCGCCGTCGATTCCTACTCAGACTTTACCGGGTTTGGAACCTCGAACAATGCGAACTGTCGCAATCGGTTCTCGACAAACTCCCGAAGATCGAAACACATCAGCACGATCCGATTCAAGCTATCGAAAAGATCATAGCCGGAATGCCTAACCCGCCCGAAATAGTACGTGGAGGCTCGAAAGCGTTTTACTCGCCACTCACCGATCGCATTACGCTTCCGCCGCGCGAGCTATTCATCAGCGCCGAAGAGGAAGCCGCCACTCAGACCCACGAACTTATTCATAGTTCAGGAAGCGAGAAACGCCTTGCGCGCGAAGGGATTTGTGAAGCCGCGCCGGTTCGCCCGTCTATTCCAAGGAAGAGTTAACGGCGGAACTCGGAGCAGCCTATCTTTGCGCCGAAGCCGGAATCTCGAACGCGGTCATTCGCAATCAGGCCGCGTATTGCGCAGGCTGGCTCAAGAAGCTTGGCGATGAACCCAGACTTCTGATCCATTCGGCGTCCCAGGCACAACGCGCGGCAGATTATGTCCTGAACCGCACCAGCCACGGATAGGCGCGCGCGGCGCCCGCGCTGCGCGCGGGCGCCGCACTCCAATCTCGCGGTGACAATTCACGGAAAGCCTGAAGCGGGAATCCTAGTTCAGCTATTGAGCGCCAGTTCATCAACCCATTCGCGCAAAAGAACGCGCGAACGAAAAAACATCTCGCAAAAGGCGAACATGGAATGAAGAGGCGCTCCTTCGATTCGGAACAAGTGCGTCCGGAATGTGGCGTCCTGAACTTTCCCTTGTTGCAGCGTTTGCCTGAATCTGAGTTTGCGATCATCGCCACAATAGACGTTGATTGCTAAGTCGAGGTGGGCAGTATGCACTAGGCGGAGCGGTGTGCCGACTGGATCGTCTGTATCCAAGTGGACACACCGCCCGATCATGATTCCATTTTCCGCGTCCGGGCTCGGCAATTCCTCCAGCATCATAGACAAATGACCGTCGTTCCGTCGCACCGCATAGACTTCGAGGCGGCGAATGCGACGCATCCGATAGTCCAAATACCCCAACGGATCGCTTTTCGGAGAGACATCTTGCAGGACGTACGCCGCGAATTCTTTCATGCCTCGATGGAGGCTAAGATCGCCTAACCAGCGCGGGTTGGCAGGAACTAATGTCGCCTCGGTCAACAACTGCCGCGGCTCGGTCTCGTGGAACCAGAAGGGATCGAGCCGGACGTACTTCGGAACGCCGGCAAACTCACTCTCCGCCCAACCAACCACGCCGGGATTGAGAAGCGGAATGAGTCTTCCGAATCCACGCTTCAGTTTAAACACGGGTGAAGCCGCTTCGTGCTTCGAGCCGGTCGGATCGATCAATTCCAGATCAGGTGATCCGTTCTTACGCTTCCGTATGCGCTCGAAAAGGTCCGGGGTTCCGCGAAACAGCGGTTGCTCTCGCGCGTAAGTCGCGCACTGGCGTGTAAGATCCAAGAGATCGACCTTATGTTGCAGATCGAAACAGAACGCGAAAGAGCCGAGACGCTTGGCTCGATCGCCCTCGCGAAAGAAGCCCATCTGTAAATAACCATCGAGCTCGGTCTCCTCCGCTGGATGAATCAAGCCAGATCTGAAAAGGACACAATCAGCCACCAGCTCTTCGCTTCTGCCGGCCTTCTCGATCAGATCTTGAGGAGCGATGTCGCGCTCCACGCATTCCGCAGAAAGATCGGCTACGGCGCGAAGGTAGGTTTCAATGTCCATGATCAGAATCTGACTCCGGGCACAGCAGGGCGTTACAAATATGTTACTCCGGTTTTTCTCGCGAGGTATTGCTATGGTCGATAGCGTCGGCGGTTTCCGCTCTCACGTTATCTCCCTCGCGATTCGGTCATCGCGGAGCGCCACGAATTTCGGATGACGAAGGTGGTCATCGGCCGTCCATTCCAGGAATTCAATCGCCGCGCCGAGTTGCGGCCTCAGCCAGCGGCATCGCTTCATGTCCTCGGCGGTCACCCCTCGCCCCATCTGCCCGTTCCCGATTCGGGAAGATTCCGAAACGGGCATTTGGAGATCAACAGAGCCTCGAAATTCGAGGAATACCGTCCGACGTGAAGTTGGCGCGAAGCCGTTACGAATTCGGCCCGCATACTTCAAACTCAAATTGCAGGTTGCTGACCAGGTTGGAGAGCACCGCGCATCCTGAAGCGTCAGCCGTCCGCGCCGAGTGCGTCATCGATCAAAGATCACCCTGACGCTCGCGATGGTCTCGGCTTCGGGTACTCCCCCCTCGGGTCTGGCGACCACGCCATCATGGTAACTTGCGTCGTCCCAGATCAAGCGTGACATGAAGCCCGCCATTGCATCAGCGTTGCCAAAGAATTCTGACCGCATGGGATGAGCGATCTGCGAATTGTGGCTGGCTGCGCCCGCCTCGCCTCTCTCGTTGAGGACGATGGTCACCCAATCGACCCGGAGTGCGCTCGGATTGTTCTGAAAGAATTCCAGCAGTCTCGCTCTCACGCGGACCAAGGGTTGGGGCCAGTCCAAGTTCACAGTCGGCATGGCGAGTCCTCCCCTTCCAGCATCTCACGCGCTAGCGGCAGCGCTAAGACCCCTCGGTTTCGCAATCGAGGGTGACCGTCTTTCCGAAACGATACGAATGCCGTACGCCTTCGCCTTCGCGACGATCGCAAGCTTGTCGCACACCGCTGAAAGTCGCTGATTTGTCGGCATCGTTATGCGACCGCCGAGCGATGCGTTGCTGCTGCGCGGACGGTTGAAGCCATCGTCGCCCAGAGTTGCTCAGATTTCTGTGCTGAAGCTCTTTATAACGCTGAGCCATTTGGACATGCAATTAACCATTTTGTAATGTACAGCGGCGGACCAAGCGGTTAGAATGTGCCGCACTACACCGTGGTCGATGACCGTTTGTTAGCAACGATGCGTGGTGAATTTACAGTGCGCCGGGCCTCGTCGAACTCGCGCTTCGAGTCCGCACACAATATCGGTTTGCTCACCTCTCGATCATATCCCAATCGTTTTCTCATCAGCCCGGATCGAACCGCGGCGTTCCTCACGGAACTCCGCGCGAGTGCATCAATCCTTAACCGACCGGAGAAGCAGTCATGCGGAACAACACGGGAGGCAATGGTTCGCCCCGTGTGCCGCGAAGGTCGGGTGTGGTGGGACTGTACGCGGTCCCCAGGCTGGAGGAGCTGGTGGCTGACCCTGACAAGCTCGGGGTACTCGACCCGCGCACAAGGCGGGCTCTCACAACTACCGCGCTAGTGGCGCTGAACACGCTCATGTTCAATGAGCTTTCGCTGGAGGCTGAACCCTCAGGGTCGATCAGCCTTGACAGGCGCGATCGTCTTCTGGACTTCAAGCAGGCAGCCGAGAAGCTCGGCGTCACTGCTGACTGGTTGTACCACAACTACAAAGACCTTCCGTTTTGGCTGCGTGTCGGCCGGCGACCGCGCTTCTCGGAGAACGGTATCGAAGACTATATCCGGAAGCGCCGGAACACCTGATCGCTCTTGAGCTTCGTCGTGGACGCGGCGGCAACGCCGTCCACTCATCAATTTTCTGCGGCAGCGACGCCCGCACGATCGACGGGCTTTGGCGGACAGGTCTGTTCCACTGTCTGGCTCGGAAACACTGTGGAGTACGGCACTATCTGAGGCCGCGGCAGTCAGAGCGCTCGACGTGTTTTTGACATACCGATGTCATTGTGGTAGAATCTATTTTGATGGGGAGACCACGAATCGACGAAGCGGGATTGACCAAGACCATGATTTACCTTAACCGTGAGATTCATCAGCGGCTGAAGCACATGGCGGTCGACGAGCGGGTTTCGATGGCGGAACTCATCCGAAGAGCGATCGATGATTTTCTCCGAAGGCATCCGTCCAGGAGCGGGCGAGGGTTGAAGCGATGAGAGGATTTGGGCGGGTTTTCAAGCGCGGTTCGACGTACTGGATTGCTTACTGCTACCGGGGAAAGGAGCACCGCGAGAGCGCGCATTCCGATAACGAAGCCCAGGCGCGCAAGCTTCTCAAGAAGCGGGTCGGCGAGATGGGCCAGGGGCGGCTCATCGGTCCGAGCGAGGAGCGGCTCACCTTCGAAGACCTCGCGAACATGCTGCTCACAGACTACGAGGTGAACGGGAAGCGGTCGCTCGAGTCCGCGAAACTCTCTATCAAACACTTGCGCGAATTCTTCGGCTCAGAGCGAGCGATCGACATCACCCTGGACCGCGTCCGCTCATACGTTCGCGAGCGGCAGCGCGAGGGCGCGGCAAATGGAAGCATCAACCGCGAGCTCGCGGCTCTCAAGAGAGCCTTCACGTTGGCCACCCGCGCTGGCAAGCTCGCCTCCGCGCCATACATTCCGCTACTGGAAGAGAACAACTCGCGCCGCGGCTTTCTGGATCACGGCGGGTTCCTCGCGCTGCGGGACGGACTGCCGGCCCACCTGAAAGACCCCGTCACGTTTCTTTACCTCTCCGGATGGCGCGTCAGCGAGATGCGGACGCTCGAATGGCGCGACGTCGATCTCTCCGGTCGCGAACTCTGTCTTCGCCCGGAGGTCAGCAAGAACAAAGACGGGCGCCCGCTTCCTCTCCGCGGCGAGCTCCTCGAAATCATCCAGCGGGCTCACGAGAAGCGGCGGCCAGACTGCCCGTTCGTGTTCCACGATGATGGCAAGCCGATCGGTGACTTCCGGAAAGCATGGAAGACGGCCTGCAAGAAGGCGGGACTCGCCGGAATCATTGTTCACGATCTGCGGCGCACCGCCGTCCGCAACATGGTGCGCGCCGGCATTCCGGAGCGCGTGGCGATGGAACTCAGCGGACACAAGACCCGACGCGTGTTCGATCGGTACAATATCGTCAACGACGCGGATCGCGCTCGGGCCACTGAACTTCTGCAAAGCCACCTCGGTGCGCAATCCAGCGAGCGCAAGGTAACACCGCTACCCGACCGCCGGCACCTTGCTTAAATGTTCTGGGACTCAGACGCTCTCATGTGTTGAAGGAATGCGAGCCTGCCGCAACAGATCGCACATGTGGCTCGTTCTTCCAACGTTCCCAACTAGCACAATTCCTCCACGTCCTCCTTCAAGCGACTCAACAAGCGCTCGCAGCTCTTCTAACCCTTTCGCTACGTCGAAACGGTGAAATACGTCGGCTTCTCCAGGGTAGATCATCCGACTCGATTCGGGATGATGCTGTCTGTGCAATTGCACCACCCACACTTGCTCGCCGTCGAACACCCATTCCATTCGAACCGGCCCCATCGCGCTTTGCGCGTTGGCGAATGAGCTCTGAACCGCAGCAAGGACTTCCCGTGGTAGTTCTTCGGGCGGAACCTCTCCTTGCATAAACCGTTCTCCGGTCCCAGCAACCCCTTCGATGAGAGCTTGCCCAGAATCTAAGGTCCTCAATGCACCAGAGTAATGGGCGTCTACCGCTGCTTGACAGATGATAGAGGCCAATTGAGTGCCGTCGGGGTCCTCAGTATTGAGGAGTAGGTAAGGATCTGTCCAACCCCGTCTGGTAGAATACTTGCCAGGTACCTGTTCTGTGGGACAAGTTCTTAGCCAGATTTCGCCAGTGCCGGTGTCTCGACCAAAACGAAAGGGAGCTGCTCCACGGGGTACGACGA
The DNA here is from genome assembly GCA_021780755.1 of Deltaproteobacteria bacterium. Lineage (GTDB taxonomy): Bacteria > Desulfobacterota > Binatia > Binatales > Binataceae > JADMIL01. The sequence continues at coordinate 221,325 of JAJXYF010000035.1, forward strand.
GCGTACTGGGAACAGTCAAACCCGCAAGATCAGCAACCAGTAGCCCAAAAGCCTTATCCCCTATAAGACGACTGAATCGATTAGGCCACCTAGGGAACCTTTCGTCGATGCCCGGATTCGAGAGATCCTCGATTTCCCAGAGCAAGGTGTGAGAATTTCTGTACCCGCGGCGGAGCGGGTGGACACTAAATTCCACCCTACTTTGAGGTGGATATTCCAGTTCTGGATCGAAACCGTAGACTGTCTTGAGCAGTTGCCGTCCAAGGTCTCTGTCGATTGCTATAACTCCAGGCTCTTCAACACATCGGGGCGTTGCTCCCGGTGCGAATTCCATTATTTCTCCGTGCACGACACCCGATACACCCCCATCGTGGACATCTATCGTCTCGTTAACGATTGTGTTGAGTCCTTTCTCCTTGAGCTGATGAAGGGCTCCCATCACTTCGTCGACCGTCTCCAATGCATATAGAAAAGTACTTCCTTTTGATGCCTTCGTACTATAACTTCTGACGTTCACTCTTCCTTCTGACGACATCCGAAAGAGAACGGTCAAAGCCTCGCGTGCATTAGAAAACCTGTGGTCTGGTTTGTATCCTCTGATCACCGCGTGCCGCTGTTCTAATTTGACCGAATAGCTAACGAACTGTGCCGTGTTCGCAACCTTGCTAAGAGCCGCGAGTCGAGAATCCTTCTGATCGCTGAACTCTTCCGAGAAGCTTCTGTCACCGATCAGAAATCTTAGCTGCGGATTCCGCGCTATCGTCGGGTGACGTGGATGTTCTTCGCTCATACGCCGCTACGTGGCTCGAGTTTCGTTGTTAGCCTCTCGATGGCTTGACGATGCACTGTAGAGTCATGTCCCGCTAGATGCAGCTCATCCAGGGCCGATTCAATCAGTCGCTTGCCGCTTGCCATCGTCACCGCTTTCAACTGTTCATCAAACATCATCAGGCGCTCTTCACAGCCCACCAGAAATTCTTGGATGCAGCCGGTGCTGTATTCCCAGCCGTTCAAAAAGACGATTTTGTGCACAAATTGCTGAATCACATCGCGCCAAAGGTTCCTATATTCCGATTGGCTCCAATGACGAAACTCAACTTGTGTGGGATCGATAAGAGGCTCTTTGAGCTGCTCGCGTAAGCGATTGATGATCGGCCGGACCCGATTTCGGTTAGCAAGAACCACCTGGCGTGAGTCGTGCGGTACGCAATCCGGAAAGACGTCAATGGTGGGCTCGTGTTTATTCTCATAGAACTGTCGGCCCGTGGTGATCGGTGTCGCAACATAAATGGCGGACTTTTCCGGCAGAATTGATCGGAAGACGGTCAACACGTCCTCAACGCTCTGCGAATCAGTATCGACTCCGATGGTATTATTCCGCTTTCTGGACATTCATACTCCACGAAATCTATTTCAGAGCCCCATTAAGCGTTAGTGGTCGATCTTCTTCATGATCTCATCAGCACGATCCTTGAGTGCCGGATTCTCGCGGGCAATGTCGCAAAGATAGGTAAATTCGATGATAGGAACCTGGGGAGGCTTAGGAAGACGCTTCCCATCGACGAGCTCAAGTCCAAATCGTGAAGTATATGTTGCGAGCCGGATCTCCGGAGTCCGCTCACTTATGTAGTTTACTAACCCGTCGAAAGCTTCCTGGGCCAATGCTCTCCCTGCGAACGTTCTCTTGATCGCGTCATTCAATTCAGGAAACGTAAATAGTGCCGACTTTTCGACTGCGGCCTTCCAGGACTCGTGGGAAGGTCTATTCCAATTTCTATCCTCTAGCTGTTTCGTTAAAAATCCTTCTCGGCACAGTTTGTCGGGCGGCAGCACTGGGATCCGGTCGTCGATCCGGCCGTGTCTCTTCGCCGCCGGATCTATCCGATCTTCGTAGTTTGTTGCGACGACAAATATGCACCTCTCCAGCCGACGCAACGTCCGCAGCTTGGTCAACATACTCGGAGTCATGAATTGGAAGATATCATCCTGACGGGCATATTCTGGTGAGTCTCGATCTAGCAAAAGGCGGTCTATTTCATCGAACAACACAACCTTTTCAGAAAGCTCTTGTAGCGAGCTGAAAATGACTTTGGCACGAGCCTCTACGCCCTGATCCCCACGTTCAATAAAGTCGCTAGGGCTCAGGATGATGAGTTCCCAGCCTAGCATTGCTGCTAGGTATTCCGCGAATGTCGTCTTTCCGGTTCCTGGGGGACCGAACAGCAGTAAGGAATATTTGGCGTCGCTGGTACGCAACGACGCTCTCGGTGCTATAAAGTCAGTCCAGATCGCCCGATAGAGTTGCACGGGGCGACAGGGTTCGCTCTTTTCGCAATCCACTTCGGTCTGCGGCATGTACGTTTTTAGCATTGGACGTGCACGGGTAAAGTTTGCAGCGTCTAGAAGATCTCTCTGAAGCTGCTCTCGAAGGAGCGCACGGTAGTGGACCAAGAAAAGGAGGACTTGGCTCGTCTCCCAGACGTGGATGCAGTGACGAGTATTGGTGTGCTCCGAGCTCCATCCCGACACCGAGCCTTCAGATATTGGCACGAGAGATCGCTGTCCCAGTAACCACTGAGCGTACCGTTTGAGAATTGAATGGACGGCGCCGAAATCTATGGCTCGCGAATCATCCGAAGCGAGTCTTTCGGAGATGCGGAGAAGCGAACTGAAGACTTCGATGGTGAGGGGCAAAAGGGCGCGTCCTCTTTCATCGGAGAGAATGGGGCGATACGGACGCAGATTGGGATTGTGTTGTTGCTTCTCTTGAACTACGTCGAGCACCCTCTTCAGAAGACGTTCGATTCCTAACGACTGCGGCTCGCAGATCAATAGTCCCTCGAGAGCGAAGATCGTTTCTGGGGCGTCAAAGCTACTATCGGGAATGCTTGCATATGAGAGGTGCTCGTGAAGACGACCTTCGAACCAATCCCGTATCTCAATGAGAGGCCTTTCATCACATCGCCCCAAGCGCCTCAGCAAGCAGTACATCTGAAGTCCGCGTAGCAGCGGGAGAGCGTGCGCCGACGCTAAGTTATCTTGGGTTTCCAACTTGAATTCCCACGGAGTCTCCAGAGCCGTGAAGGCACGCTCTCGAAGTTGGTCGATCCAAGCATCTTCAAGATTCACGGCCTCAAGAATCCAAGATAGTGTAAAAGGATCGTTTCTTCCGAAGGTACCGGACCCAGTGAGCCGCCCAGATCTCGCTATTTCCTCATTAATCTGCTTCGCTATTTCAGCGGTCGTCTTCTCGACTAAAGGTCGAAACCACTGGCGAAGTCTGGCCCAAAGCTCTCGTTTGCTCTCGGGCTCAACGTCCTTGCCGGCGATGCTGGCAATTAGGTCTTCGTCGGGTCGTGCGAGCATTGGTGTCAAAAGCCCCACGTTTCCACTCGACCAGCGCAGGAGTGGTTCGGCACCCGCTATTGCTACGACCGAGCTCTGGAAATCTCCGAGTAGCGCTCTTAGCGCGAAGAGTACCATCGCATTTGTGCTGAAAGAGTACTTGTCGGCAGCTGCAGGCCGTTGATCACGATCGAGTCGATATGGCCAAGCATTGCGCACGTGGTCAAACGCGAGACTGAAGCTATTAAACACCGCGCCAGCTGTTTCGCCGATCTGTTCAATCTCGCTCTTGCGAGCGGGCATTTGATTTCGCACGTAATCTTCGAGCAGTACTGCCATTCAAGACTGGCTCCAAAGGCTGTTCAGCACGCACTATACAGGCCGTCGGATCGTCGGAGAAAGCCGCCGCGGATCAACAACCAACAGGACGTCCGTCAATTCGAGAAGAATACCATTAGCGTCGTCCATCAGGGCCAATCCCTGGGGTTTCTCCCTGATCCATTGACGCTTGACAAATTCGGACAGTTTTCGGACAATACGGCTGTCCGATGTTGTCCAAAAGCCAAATAGTGCGTGATTTTATTGGTGGAGCTGACGCGGATCGAACGCGCGACCTCCTGAATGCCATTCAGGCGCTCTCCCAGCTGAGCTACAGCCCCACCACCCGGCGAGACCCACCAGCTAAGCGAATCGAATGGGCGGAGTCAATCGCGGTCGCCGAAATCCGCGCGATGCCTTACGGTTTCGAGCTCTGCCGCAACTCGATCACGTTGCCGTCGGGGTCGCGAATCCAGAGTTGACGCCCGACCATCTTCTGCGCCTCGGGCGTCATCTTCGCGACCATCTTCGCGCCATCGAGATACGGCAGCCCCAACTCCTCGACCCGCGCTTTGGTGGCGTCGAAATCCTCGACCTCGATCGCCATGTGCGGGCCGGTCGGATCGATTCCCTCGCGCGGCTCGCCCCCGATGATGTGCAGGGCGTTGTTGCCGATGCCGTACCATTCGCCCGGAATATTGATTTTCGGCCGCGGGATTTTCGGCAGTCCGATCACGTTCTCATAGAAGTGCTTGGACTTCTCGACGTCGCTGACCCTGACCGCAACATGATTGAGTGTGGTGGTCTTAATCATTATTATTTCTCCGCCCGGACTGGTTATCGGCCGGCCTTCGACGCCCGGAGCGCGCCGTACCGTTACCCTCTCTGTAATCGATCCGGCGCCCCGCCCGCAAACGGCTTTTTCACCGCTTGACGCTTTTTTGAGTGTTTGACGCTCGCGCTGAGCAGCCCACAGTCTTGACCTGATTTTTCGGACTGCTCGATCCCGCTATCAGCGTGCGAATATTGCCCATTTTCAGCCCTTTGAACAGGGCGAAGCTTTTTCAGTGATTAATGTACGCGTTGAGCGGCTTACCAGTCGTGAGTTGCTTTTCAGGGCCACTCGATTTCGCTATCAGTGGATTGCTTAATCTCGCCATAGCACTCCCGTATCGCGCGCCTGCCGCTTGCGCAATCTTCCCGATTTCTACGTTGGCGAAGACAGAGTCCCGTCTGTTGATTTTGTAAAATAAATTTTCACGCGAATCGATGCGGGCGGCATCGATGAATACTACACAAAGCAGTGTAGCATAACTCGTGGCCTTTCACTGGTTGACGAACAGCCGTAGCGGGCGGTTTTGAATTCAAGGAATGAGGGCGGCTATTTCTTGTATGCTCCAGACGTGATCCGAAACCCCGCTTCCGTCGCTTCTCTGGTCAAGGAAGCGGGGTTGGCGCGGAAGGCAAATACTTCGGCCCGAATACCATGTAACGCGCCGATTCCAGTACGACTTCCTTGGAACTTCAAAATGCTTGCTCATGTTGGTATGAGCGTAGTATGACTCGCTAATCTAACCAAGGAAGCTCGTCGAGTGCCAAAAACAGTGACTGTAGACTTCTGGGACGTGCTCGATTTAGAAGGCAATCCTTTCGATTTGCTTCCGATCATACAGGCAGCCGGCGAAGCGCAGCTATCCGAACGAATGAGGCCGCGCTGGGCTGGCCAGATAGATTATCTTGCCGAAGTCTTTCCTAACCGATCTAACGTGTCAGGTACGGCGGCTTTGATCCGAACCGAAAATTGGCCCGGCAAGGTCAACACGGTCACTGGTTCGCTTAATGCGCTCGGTTTAGCCGAAAACGAAGAAGTTCGCGAGGACATGAGTTTCCATTTCGATAGGTCCTTGCAGACCCTCGTGACACAGCGCCAGCAGTTCTTTCGTGCTTCTCGACTGACCGCCCTTTTGCAAGAGATTACGAGGGCGCAATTCGTGATCTCGCCCAAGCTGCGGAGGGACGCATATCAACGATTCAGGGGAATGACGCGAATCGCAAAGGTCGAGATCAAGGTGCGCGGACCTCTAAACGATCCGGACTTTGCTAGGACCGTCCCCGCGATGGCGGGATTTATTGACGATGCCACTCAGGAATGGCACGCGATGGAAGTTGCTCTATCCCTTTCGATGGGCCAAGCAAAAGCGCAGTCACTCGATCGGCCGATTATGCAAAGAATAGTCAACTTTTTTCGACGGGACGACAACGCGAAAAGCTTGGTTGTATCTGGTAATCACGGCGACGGGCCACCCGAGTTTGTTGATTTCATTAACGATCGACTGATTTTCTCTGGTAAGGTAGAGTACTCTGAATCCGGCAAGCAACTGGATCGCGTGAGATGTCGGCAACTTCTAGCAGAAGCTATCGAGACCCAACGGAGCTATTTGACGAGCCGACTGTAAGGTCGTTGCCGCCACGACCGAGCTTCGCTCTCCGGGTGGAAAGGTGGGCGCCTTGGCTATTAGCGGCTTCCGCGTTTGCTGGAGTTTGGTACTTTCCGAATCTATGGCTTCTCAAGGCTGAGTGGAAAAGCGATCTGCTGACAAATGTTATCGCCGCAAGCACGATTCTGGCGGCTTATCTTCTGACCGCGGCAACGATACTGCCAGCGGTTGAAGAAAAAGCCATTATTCAAAAACTCCGTGCGGCAAAATATTATGGCTACATCGTCGACTATATCGCACGCGCCGCAAAAGCCGCAGGCTCCCTCCTCGTCCTTTCGGTAATTGCGATCCCGCTAACCAAGGTAGTCTCCGAAACTGACCGACTTAAAGACCACGCCGACCTACTGAATCAGATTTTCTCGGCCACTTGGTGGGCTCTGGCTATCTTGTCAGTTGGCTTCGTTTACATCGCGACGCGAATCCTGTTCCGATTGCTTCGCGCACCTCGCTAATCCTGAATCGAATTCAAAACCGCACACTACTCGATTTTCAGGATGCTCGATCGTGCGATCGTCACCGGCATCCTATATCCGCATCGAGCACCCTTTTGACAGGGCGGAGCTCGCATTTTTAGCAAAGGGAAGTCTGACCTCTATCCTTGAAATCGCTCGCTCCGCTCGCTGTGCGCACGTCGCAGACTCCTTTAGCTCGACTCCGCTGCGCTTCGTCTAGTGGGAGGTTTCAGGGAACTATAAGTTTTGAGTTCCGCGACAACTTCTGGCCTTCATATCGCGCGACGCTCAATACGTCGCCGCGTTAGCGCGCGGAGGACCGCGCGAGATCCTTCACTTCGTTCAGGATGACGGCCGGGGACGTGACCTACACCCGCCGAAATGCCGACGGGAGTCGGCATTTCGGCGACCTCTCCTTGGACAAGGAGAGGGGTTCAAGATCCGCGCGGGAGTCGGCCATGCGGGGCGGGGCGGGTGGTTAATCGAAGGCACTCGCGCGCCGGCGGGCTGTTAGTCGAAGGCACTCGCGCCAGTGATGTCGCGGCCGAGGATCAGCGTATGCACGTCGTAGGTCCCCTCGTAGGTGTTGACGGTCTCGAGGTTCAGCATGTGGCGGATGACGGGGTACTCGTTGACGATGCCGTTGGCGCCGAGCATGTCGCGCGCCGTCCGCGCGATATCGAGGGCGGCCTGCACGTTGTTGCGCTTGGCGAACGAGACGTGTTCGGGGCGCATCGTGCCCGCATCCTTCATCTGGCCCAGGCGCAGGCAGACCAGTTGCCCCTTGGTAATTTCCGTCAACATGTTGACCAGCTTGTTCTGCACGAGTTGATAGCCGGCGAGCGGACGCGAGAACTGTTTGCGCGACTTCACGTAGTCGAGTGCGCAATGGTAACAACTGCGGGCGGCGCCCAGCGCCCCCCACGCGATCCCGTAGCGCGCCTGCGTCAGGCACGCGAGCGGCGCCTTCAATCCGCGCGCGGTCGGTAACTGCGCGCTGGCGTCGAGCTTGACGTCGTCGAAATGGAGTTCCGAGGTGATCGACGCGCGCATCGAGAACTTGCCGTGGATATCGCGGGTGGTGAAGCCCGGCGTGCCCTTGTTGACGATAAACCCGGTGATACCCTGGTCAACTTTCGCCCACACCACTGCCACATCGGCGATCGAGCCGTTGGTGATCCAGCGTTTGGTGCCGTTGAGAATCCAGCCGCCGCCGTCTTTTTTCGCCCGCGTTTCCATCCCGCCGGGGTCGGAGCCGTGGTCGGGTTCGGTCAGCCCGAAACATCCGATGAGCTTGCCCTGCGCCATGCCGGGCAGGTAGCGATTTTTCTGCTCCTCGGAGCCCCAGGCGTAAATCGCGTACATCGAGAGCGCGCTCTGGACCGACGCGAAGGAGCGCAGGCCGGAGTCGGCCGCCTCCAGCTCCTGCATGATCAGGCCGTAGGCGACGTTGTTCATCCCGGCGCATCCGTAGCCATGCAGATTGGCGCCGAAGATGCCGAGTTCGGCCAGCTTCGGGACGAGGTCGAGCGGGAAGCTCTCGGCGGCGAAATGGCGCTCGACGTTAGGCATCACCTCGCGCTGGACGAAGGTGCGCACCGCGTCGCGGGTCATCTTGTCCTCCGGAGTGAGCAATTCATCGAGGTTGTAAAAGTCGAGGTCCGCTAAGGTGCCGGCCATTATTCAAACTCCTTCAAAATTCAAACATTGCTTGACTGATTTTCGATGCGACTCGCGACATAATCACCGAATAGTTTTGTTTTTCGCCTTTTGTCCGCGCCTGACTATCCAAAACACGCGCATGCAGGCAACCCTTCGGAGACCGGGTTGCGTCAGCCTTGGCCATCAAATACGCTTATACAACAACGTAGTTCTATGCACATCGAAACGCTAAAGGTCTTCTGCGACATTATCGAAAGCGGCAGTGTTTCTTATGCTGCCTCGCAAAACTTCGTGACTCAATCGGCGGTCAGCCAGCAGGTCCGAAGCCTTGAAGACAAGTACGAATGCCGATTGTTAGAGCGGGCGCGGGCCGGTGTCAAACCGACTCCGGCGGGGCAGATTCTGTATAATTCGAGCAAGGAGATCGTGCGGCGTTTCATCGAGTTGGAAAATCGCCTGCGCGAAATCGGCTCGGTGATCGCGGGATCGATCCGGGTCGGCACCGTGTATAGCGTCGGACTGCACGAACTGCCGCCGTACCTGAGCGAATTCCTGCGCACCTATCCGCAAGTCAACGTCCATCTCGAGTATTTGCGCTCGAACAAGATTTACGACGACCTGGTCGAGGGCAAGATCGATCTCGGCGTGGTCGCCTATCCGGCCAAGCGGGGCCAGATCGTGACGATCGCGTTTCGCCACGACGAGCTGGTACTGGTGGTGCCGCCCGACGATCCGCTGGCGAAGCTGAATCGGGTGGGAGTGGCGCAACTCGCCGGGCAACGCTTCGTCGGCTACGAGCGGGACATCGCAACGCGCAAGGCCTCCGATCGGATCCTGCGCGAACACGGCGTCAAGCCGAACTATACGATGGAGTTCGACAATATCGAGACCATCAAGCGCGCGGTCGAAATCGGCCAGGGGATCGCGATCGTGCCGCGCTCGACGGTCGAACTCGAGACCGCGCGCAACTCGCTCAAGATGCTCGAATTCAGCGAGGGGCCGTTCACCCGTCCGCTCGCGATCATCTACAAGCGCGGGCGCGAACTGTCGCCCGCGGTGCGCAAATTTATCGACGTGCTGACGACCAGCAAGGTGAAGGTGCCGGGGGGCCATCCGGCGCGCAATCACGACAAGCCGGACAAGGCCGATAAATTCGACAAAGCTGACCGCGCAGAAGCGGTCGAGCGGGCCGAGAAGATCGAGAAATCCGCGTGAGCGATCGCGCGTCGCGCAGCCGCGGCGCGTAGGGGCAGTTGTTCAAGAACTAAAAACTTATAGTTTACTGAAACCTCACCCAGGTTTCACGGCATCCCATGCCGCCGGGGGCTACGCTCGCGTTGCTCGATAGTCGGCAAGGACGCGTGGGCTGCGCCCGGTGAAAAAAGGCGCGGGGTGCGCAATCGAGGCGCGATGATAGCGGGCCGGCCTACTTGAGAATTTCGCGCAGCCGGTCGCGATCGAAACCAGCGACGATCGTGCGCCCGACGATCGTCAACGGCCGCTTGAGCAGGTTCGGCTCCTCGGCCATCAGCCGGAGCGCGTCTTCCGGCGTGAGCGTTTTGCCGCGCAGCCCCCTCGCCTTGAAGGCGGGGCTTTTCGGATTGAGGTAATCGCGCGGGTCGGCGCCCGCAAACAGCTCTCGCAATTCGTCGAGCGTAAGCGCCTGCCTGGCGTAATCGCGCTCGTCGAGTTGCACCCCGAGTTCATCGCGCAGGAAACTCCTGGCGTTGCGGCAAGTGCTTCAGGTTGATTTCCAGAGGAAGCGTTTTTTCACTGTTTGACGCTCGCGTTGCTCGATCGTGCTATCATCGGTCGCATCCTATGTCCGCACCTGTCGCCTTTTTCCAGGGCGAAGCCCGCGCGTCCATGCCGACTTATCGAGCAACGCGAGCGTAGCCCACCGGCGGCATGGAATGCCGTGAAAGCTTGTTAAGGTTTCAGTGTCCTGAGAGGAACTATAGTTCTGAGTTCCTCAACAACTCTCCGCTCACTCCCTCGCGTCACTCGATACTGGTGCTCGGCAACGGCCCCGACATCCGCGACGCTCCATTGCTGCCGCCGATCGGGCCGGCGCCGCGGTCGATCGGATGGGTTCCGGCGGCCGACGCCGCTGAATTGCTGGTGCTGGTCGCGGTCGCTCCGTAGGTGGTGCTGCCGCCATAGTTAGACGACGTTTGCGGCGGTGCGGCCGACAGCGCTTGCGCCTGCGTGGCGGTGGTGGTCGGACCGCTGAAATGGATCGGATCCTGTCCCGCCACCATGTTCGGCGTCAGGACGTAATCGCCGCCGAGCGAACTGCGCCAGATGGTATTGGCGACCTCCGTATTGCCGCCCGTCAGCGCCCATCCGGCGCCACCGGCGACGCCGCCCAAAATCCCGTAAACCAGCTTCGCCGGTACATAGAGGACGTTGCCGACGATCGTACCGGCGCCGACGCCGACGCCCTTCCAGTTGACGCCGGGATCGTTCTGCGGTTGCGGCACCTGGGCCTGCGGTGCGGCTGCCGTGCCCGGTAATTGCAGGGGCGAGACTACCGCCGGGCCGCTGCCATTGTTGTCTTGTGCGAGGGCACCCGCGGGAATCGCGAATGCCAGGGCGATCGCTGCCGCGATCATCGATTTGTTTTTCGTAACCATCTTCCTTCCTCCTACCCCCCACTAAAACCGCTGATACTTGATAACTACTCGGTCTTCACCACCACCGCACCCGGAAGCAATCCGATCAGACAATCGAAGGCGCTTTTCAGATAGTCGCGGTCCTTCGATTCGAGCGTGAGTTTGACCCGGTACTCCGCATTGCCGATCCGCGGATACGAACCCAGCAGCAGTTGCGGATACTGCTTGAGACAACTGTTGAGATGCTCAGCGATCAGCCCCTCGCCCGCGTTCAGGTAGATCGCACGGATATAGTACGGGTCGGTCGCGAAACGTCCCGCCAGCGCCGCGAGCTTGGTTTCGAAGATTTGCGGAATCCCCGGCAGGATATAGACGTTCTCGAGCTGCACGGTCGGAAACCGCACGTCGCCCGCCGCGATCAGCACCGCCCCCTCAGGCACCTCGGCCATCTTCAGACCCGCCGCGTTGAGCCCGCCGGTAAAATGCTGCTCCACGATTCGCCGCAGCTCCGGATCGATCACCACCTTGCGCCCGAACGCGACCGCGACCGCCTCGATCGTGATGTCGTCGTGGGTCGGGCCGACGCCCCCCGAGGTCAGGACGAAGTCAAAGGTCTTCGCGCAATGCGCGACTTCGTCGGCAATCGAGGGGATTTCGTCGGGCACCACCGCGATTCGCTGCAACGCGACTCCCAGCTTGCGCAATTCGCGCGCGGCAAAGTAGGCATTGCTGTCCTGCACCTTACCGGACAGGATCTCATTGCCCACGACTACCATCGCGCAGGTTCGCTCGGCCATCAGGTGCGTCTCCGGACTCCATCATTATGTCCGCAGGCGAAGCGCCACGGCAAGCCGGGTCGCCGCGCCTCACCAAGTGGTTCCGGAACCCAACACCCATAGTTTACTGAAACCTCACGAGGTTTCAGACCTCCCTTCTGTAAAGGATGCGGGCTTCGCCCTGTTAAAAGGGCGAGAGGTGCGCGATATAGGTTACGATGATAGCGGGATCGAGTATCGCGAGCGTCAAACATTGAAAAGAATCGGAATCGTCGGGGGGATCTGGCGCTACCCGGTCAAATCGATGTGCGGGGAGCGGCTTTCCGCCGCCACGATGACGCCGCACGGCCTCGCCGGCGACCGTGAATGGGCGCTGCGCGAGACCGCCTACGGCGGCATCGTCAGCGCGCGGACGTGGCCCGCGATGCTGCAGTTGCGGGCCGCCTGGATTGACGACCCATTGAGCGACGCCGGCGGCGCCCGCGTGCGTATCGAATTTCCCGACGGCGCGACGATCTCGATCGACGCCGCCGCGCCTGAAGATCCCGCCGCGTCGCGCGCCCTGTCCGCATTCCTCGGGCGCGAGGTTCGCCTCGAACGCGTGCGCCGCGAGCCGATCACAGCCGCCGAGCGCGAGGCGATCCTGCGCGGCGACGCGCTACCGCCCGCCCGTGACTTTTTCGACGAGGACGTCATCCACCTGATCGCGACCGGCACGCTCGCGCATTTGCGTGCGCTCGCCGGCGGCATCTCCGACTTCGACCCGCGCCGCTTTCGCGCCAACATCATTATCGACACCGGCGCCGAGACCGGCGGCTTCATCGAGGACGGATGGCTCGACGGCATCCTTGAAACCGGCGAAGGCGAGGCGACCGCGCGCATCGTTGGGATGCGCCCGGCGCTGCGATGTGCGATAACGACCCATCCGCAGGGCGAACTGCCGCACGACCCCGCCATCCTGCGCACCGCATGGCAGTTCCACCAGGCCTACGCGGGCATCTTCGCGGCGGTTGGGGCCGAGGGAGTTATCCGTATGGGCGACCCGGTTTACCTTGAACGAAATGGGAACAGGAGCTGACTCAAGTGCAACGGCGTCAAATCGGCATCGTCAAGGAACTCTGGCGCTATCCGGTCAAGTCGATGCTCGGCGAGCGCCTCGACCGCTTCGAAATCGGCGAGCGCGGCGTGATCGGCGACCGCGCCTGGGCACTGCGCGAATGTGCCAACGGCAGGATCGTCAGCGCCAAGAAATTCGCGCGGATGCTCGATTGCCGCGCGACCTACGAAGCCGCGCCGATCGACAATGAAGCCGCGCCGATCAAAATCACCACGCCCGACGGCCAAGTGTTGCACGCCAGCGATATCGACGCCGCCGCGCAACTCTCCGCGGCGCTCGGCCGCGAAGTCGCGATCGAACGCGCCGAGCCCAGCCAGTACACCCGCGCCGGCATCGACCCCGGCACCATTTTCGGTGACGTGCCGATCGAACACGTGATGCCGCAGCTTACGCGCGCCACCATGCCCGACAGCTTCTCGCTGGTGAACGGCACCTTTTTCGATTCCGCCACCATCCACGTGCTGGCGACCGGCACGCTTGCCCACATGCGATCGCTGGTCGGCGAGGGCGCGCAAATCGACGCCCGGCGCTTTCGTCCGAATATCGTGGTTGACACCGGCACGCCGATCGGCGGCTTTGTCGAGGACGACTGGATCGAACGGACGCTCGAAGTCGGCGAGCGCGTCACCATCGTCGCGATCAAGCCGGCCCTGCGCTGCGTGATGACCACGCATCGGCAGGAAGACCTAGCGCGCGACCTGCGCATCATCCGTGCTGCCGCGCAATTTCATAAGGCCACCGTTGGCGTGTTCGCGTCGATCGGAGCGCCCGGCGCCGTGCGCGTCGGCGACCCGGTGTTTCTCTCCGCCTGACGACGACTCGTCAGAGCGTGGGGCGTCAGGCGACGACTCGTGACTCGCGCTGTCCACAACAATCCTGTGGATTGAGCGCGCGACCCCCCTTGCGGCGACCGTGTGTCGCGACAGAGCATTAAGGATAACGAAGCCGCTGCCTCGCGATGCCACCAAACGACACCATCACGATTTGCCGCGCTGCCCAGGCGACCGATCGGATTCGCGCCGCGCGCGACTTCCTCGCCGCCGTCCCGCGCGACTCCGAGGCGTTGGTCATCGCGAATAATCCTGCGGCGGCCGACGACCTCGTGCGCGGCCTGACGCTCGAACGGGGCGCCACCCTCGGCATTCATCGGCTCACTCTCGACCAGCTCATCTTCACGCTCGCGACCGCGCGGATGGGCGAGTTGGGCGTGCTTCCCGCGACCAATTCCAGCACCGTCGCAATCGCCGCACGCGCCGTCTTCAGCCTGCGCGCCCGCGGCGAAAAATCTTACTTCGATAGCGTCATCGCCTATCCCGGCTTTGCCGAAGCGCTCGCCGCCACGCGCCGCGAGTTGAGCCTCAACCGCCTCGGGCCGCCCGAACTGGATCGACTCGACGGCGCCGGTGCATCGCTCGCCGCCATCCTGCGCCAATTCGATCGCGAACTCGCCGACGCCAACCTGATCGATCGCGCGAGCCTGATCGATCATGCGGTCGCCGCCGTCCGCGCGCCCTCGGCGCCGCACCTTGCCGCAATCCCGACGCTGCTCCTCGACGTGCCGCTCGAAAATCTTTGCGAGCGCGATTTGGTCGCCGCACTCACGGCGCGCGCCCCGCGCTTCCTCGCCACCGTCGCGGCCGGCGACGAGCGTTCACTTGGCCTGCTCGCGCAGGCGCTCGACGTTGACGCCGCCGCGTTCGACGCCGCGCCGGCCGCCGCGCCCGACGCGTCGTCGCTCACCCGCTTGCACGAATTTCTCTTCGCCGACGTGGCCCCGCCCGAACATCCGCTTGACGATACCGTCACGGTGTTTTCGGCGGCGGGCGAGATGCAGGAATGCGTCGAGATCGCGCGCCGTATCCAGGCCGAGGCTGCCGCCGGCATAGCGTTCGATCGTATCGCGATCGTGCTGCACGGGCCGTCGCGTTACGCGTCATACCTGGAGGAAGCGCTCGATCGCGCCGGCGTGCCGGCATATTTCGCGCGCGGCGCGGCGCGGCCCGAGCCGGGCGGACGCGCCTTGCTGGCGCTGCTCGCGTGCGCTGCCGAGAATCTTTCGGCGCGCCGCTTCGCCGAATATCTCTCGCTCGCGCAGATGCCCGACGCTGCCGCGCCGGGCATTTCCGCGAGCGATTTCATCGCGCCCACTGGCGAGTTCGCCGGCGGCTTCCGCGACGACGCGCAGACCACCGCCGCGGCGCACCCCCTCGACGATCGCGATTCGCACCTCGACGACGCCGTCGATCACGCCGCCCGCGCACCCTGGCGATGGGAAAAATTGCTCGTCGAGGCCGCCGTGATCGGCAGCCGCGACCGCTGGGACCGCCGCCTCGCCGGCCTCGAAGCCGAGCTATGCCTGCGCCGCGACGCGCTCGATCGCGACGACGACGCGCAGGCCGCCGCCCTCGATCGCCAACTCGCCGACCTTGGCCACCTACGGGGTCTCGCGCTCCCAATTATTGACGCACTCGCCGCGCTCCCCGCCGATGCGACCTGGGCCGAATGGCTGGCGCATCTGCGTGCGCTCGCGACGCTGGCGATCCGCGACCGCGACGAAATCATGGGCGAGCTTGCCGATCTCGATCTGCTCGGCCCGATCGGCCCGGTCACGCTCGACGAAGTTCGCCTCGCGCTCGCCGATCGGCTCGGCCGGCTCGCCGCGCCTCCACCGCGGCGGCGCTATGGCGCGGTTTACGTCGCCTCCGCCGACGACATCCGCGGCATGGATTTCGACGTCACGATGGTCCCCGGCCTGGTCGAGCGCGTCTTCCCGAGAAAGCTCGTCGAGGATCCGATACTGCCCGACGCCGTGCGCCGCCGCCTCTCCCCGACGCTCCCGTTGCAGGCCGAACGGGTGACGGGCGAACGCCTCGCCCTGCGCCTCGCGATCGGCGCCGCCGCGCGCCGCACCGTCCTTTCGTATCCGCGCGTCGATCTCGATCAAGGCCGCCCGCGCGTGCCGTCGTTCTATGCGCTCGAGATCTTCCGCGCCGCCGAGGGCCGCCTGCCCGGCTTCGACGAACTCGCACGCCGCGCCGCCGGCGATCGTCCGGCACGCCTCGGATGGCCCGCGCCGGAACGCCCCGAAGAGGCGATCGACGACGCCGAATTCGATCTCGCCGTGCTCGATAAACTGATCGACGCCGATCCCGCGACGACCGTCGGCGCGGCGCATTACCTGCTCTCCGCCAACCCCCATCTGGGCCGGGCGCTGCGCGCGCGCGCCCGGCGCTGGCTGCGCCGATGGACCTCCAACGACGGCCTCGTCGATCCCGATCCGGATGAACGCGCCGCCCTCGCCCGCCATCAACTGGATGCGCGATCCTATTCGCCGACGGCTCTGCAAAATTTCGCGGCGTGTCCCTACCGCTTCTTCCTGCAGGCGATTCACCGGCTGTCACCGCGGGAGGAGATCGAGCACATCGAAGTGATCGACCCGCTCACCCGCGGCGCGCTGTTCCACGAAGTCCAGTTCGAGATTCTGACGGCGCTGCGCGAATCCGGGCGCCTGCCGGTCACGCCAGAGACGCTCGACGCCGCCCACGCGACGCTCGATACGACGCTCGCAGAGGTCGCCGGGCGCTATCACGACGAACTCGCCCCCGCGATCGAGCGCGTGTGGCTCGACGGCATCGATTCGATTCGCGCCGACTTGCGCGAATGGCTCCGGCGCACTGCCGCCGATTCCACCCGGTGGCGTCCGGAGCGCTTCGAACTCGGTTTCGGCCTGGTCGATCGCTCGCAGGCCGATCCGGCGAGTGTGACCGAACCAATTGAACTTGAGATCGGCCTCAAGCTGCGCGGCTCGATCGATCTGGTCGAGCGCGGCGCCGATAATTCGCTGCGCGTGACCGATCACAAGACCGGACGCGTCCGCGCCAATCGCGACGTGGTTCTCGGCGGCGGCAAAACGCTGCAACCGGTGCTCTACGCGCTCGCGGCCGAACGCGTCCTGGGCGAGCCGATCGAGGCCGGCCGCCTCTACTACTGCACGGCAGCCGGCGGCTACGAGGAGCGCGTCGTCACCATCGACGCCGCCGCGCGCGCCGCGATCGCCGACTTCACCGCGATCATCGGACAGGCGCTCGCCGAGGGCTTTCTGCCTGCCGCGCCGGGCGCGCGCGAATGCGAATACTGCGACTACCGGCGCGTTTGCGGCCCGTATGAGCATATTCGGGTAAAGTACAAAACCTCTGAAGATAGTAAGTCCTCGGCGAAAAGCGAGGCCTGGCGCCGGCTCGATAATCTGCGCCGCCTGCGCGAGATGCCATGAGCGCCGGCCTCCGCCCATCCGGCTCCGCGCCATCGGCGCCCGCCGACCAGCGCGTCCGCGATCGCATCCGGACCGATCTCGAAACCACGCTGATTATCGAGGCCGCCGCCGGCACCGGCAAAACCACCGCGCTGGTCAGCCGCATCGTCGCCGTGATCGCGAGCGGCCGCAGCACGCTCGAGCGCGTGGTCGCCGTCACCTTCACCGAAAAGGCGGCCGGCGAACTCAAGCTGCGGCTGCGGGCCGAAATCGAACGCGCCCGGCATCACGATCCCGACCCCGCCGCCCGCGAGCACCTGACCGCGTCGCTGGAAAAACTCGAAGAGGCGCGCATCGGCACGATCCATTCGTTTTGCGCCGACCTGCTGCGCGAACGCCCGGTCGAGGCCGCCGTCGATCCGATGTTCGAGGTCGCCGCCGAGGACGCCACCTCCGCCATCTTCAGCGCCGCCTTCGATCGCTGGTTCGAGCGGGCGCTGGCCGCTCCGGGCGAGGGCCTGCGCCGCATCCTGCGCCGCCCCGACGTCACCGATCGCGAGGGGCCGCGGCCGCTGCTGCGCGCCGCCGCGCAGGAACTCCTCGAATGGCGCGACTTCGATACTCCCTGGCAGTACGCGCCCTTCGATCGCGATCGCGAGATCGACGCGCTGGTGGACGAGATCGACGCGATCGGCGCGATGGCCACCGAGGGCGACCCCGACGACTGGCTACGCAAGGCGCTCGAACTGCTACGCCGACCGATCAGCGAGGCGACGCGGCTGGAGGCGGTCCGCGATCGCGACTACGACGCGCTGGAGGCGGCGCTGCTGCGGCTGGTGCGCGGCGACGATCGCCATTGGCGATGGCGGGGCGCGGGCCCACGCTACGGCGATCTCGCGCGCGCCGAGGTCTTCGCGCGGCGCGACGCGCTGCGCGCCCGGCTCAACGCATTTCGCGATCGCGCGGGCGCCAACCTCGCCCCGCTCCTGCGCGAGGAGCTGTGGCCGGTGGTCGATTACTACCGCGAACTCAAACAGCGCGCCGGGCGTCTTGATTTTCTTGACCTCCTGCTGACGGCGCGCAACCTGGTGCGCGACCACGCCGCCGTCCGCACCGAACTCCAGGCGCGCTTCACCCATATCTTCGTTGACGAGTTCCAGGACACCGACCCGCTCCAGGCCGAAATCCTGCTCCTGCTGGCTGCTGCCGACCCGGCCGCGACCAACTGGCTCGAAGTCCGCCCGCATCCCGGCAAGCTCTTTATCGTCGGC
The DNA here is from genome assembly GCA_021780755.1 of Deltaproteobacteria bacterium. Taxonomy (GTDB): domain Bacteria; phylum Desulfobacterota; class Binatia; order Binatales; family Binataceae; genus JADMIL01. The sequence goes on from JAJXYF010000035.1 coordinate 239,631, forward strand.
GACCCCAAGCAGTCGATTTATCGGTTTCGGCGCGCCGACGTCGCCCTCTACCAGGAAATCAAACGCCGCCTGCTGGAGCGCGGCGCGGCGCTCGAGCATCTCTCGGTCAGCTTCCGCGCGACCCCCGAAATCCAATCGATGGTGAATGCGGCGTTCGCACCCGCGATGGCCGCCGATTCGCCGACCCAACCCGGTTACGTCGCGCTCGAGCCGTTCCGCCCGGCCCACGCGGAGCAGCCCGCGATCGTCGCGCTGCCCGTGCCCAGCCCCTACAGTCAGTATGGTCGTATTACAAATTGGAGTATCGAGGATTCGCTGCCCGACGCCATCGCCGCGTTCGTGAAATGGCTGGTCGAGGAAAGCGGATGGACGGTAACCGAACGCGAGGCGCCCGATCGGCGCGTGCCGATTCGTCCGCGCCACGTCTGCATTCTGTTTCGCCGACTGAGCGCCTATGGCCGCGACGTCACCCGCAACTACGTCCGCGCGCTCGAAGCGCGCCACGTGCCGCACGTGCTGGTACGGGGCGGCTCTTTTCACATGCGCGAGGAAGTCGAGACGATGCGCAACGCGCTCGCCGCGATCGAGCGGCCCGACGACGAACTCGCGATGTTCGCGACGCTGCATGGCGCGCTGTTCGCAATCGCCGACGGCACCCTGCTGCGCTTTCGCGAAACCTGCCGCAGCCTTAATCCGTTTCACCACCTCCCCGACGACCTGCCCGAGACACTTAAGGAGGTGGCCGACGCGCTCGCGATCATCGGCGGACTCCATCGCGGACGCAATCGCCGCCCGATCGCCGAAACCATCGCTCGCCTGCTGAACGCGACCCGCGCCCACGCTGCCTTCGCCATCTGGCCAACGGGAGATCAGGCGTTGGCCAACGTGATGCGCCTGATGGACATGGCGCGCCGCTACGAAGCGATCAGCGGCGCCACCTCGATGCGCGGGTTTGTCGAGGACCTCGAAGAGCGCGCCGAACGCGAGGAGGCCGGCGAGGTGCCGGTCGTCGAAGAGGGCACCGAGGGCGTGCGCATCATGACCGTCCATCGCGCCAAGGGCCTCGAATTCCCGGTCGTCATTCTCGCCGACATCACCTGCCATGAAACCGCGGCCGAGGCGCGCCGCTACGTCGATCCGGCACGGCGGCTCTGCGCACAGCGCCTCGGCGGACAGGCCCCTGGCGAATTGCTCGATCACGCGGACGAAGAAATGCGCCGCGACGAGGAAGAAGCCGTCCGCCTGCTCTATGTCGCGGCGACGCGCGCCCGCGACCTGCTGGTCGCGCCGGTGGTCGCCGATGAGCGCCATAACGGCTGGATCGGACGGCTCAATCCCGCGCTCTATCCCGAAGCGCGCAACTCCCGCGCACCGCTCGAACGCCAAGCGCCCGGCTGCCCCGAGTTTCGTGCCGAGATTGCCGGCACGCGTCCGGACAACGCATTTGCGCGCTCGTCCGGCGTCACGCCCGGGATGCATCGGCCGGAGGCGGGCGCGCATCGCGTAGTGTGGTGGGATTCTTCGATCCTGGCGCTCGACGCGCACGAGACCATGGGCCTGACGCAAACCCGGCTGCTCGAGGCCGACGCGCATCGGGAGCGCTCCGAGCGCGGCACTCGCGAGTACGCCGCGTGGCGGCAACGGCGCGACGATCTAATCGCGGCCGGCTGTGTACCGCTGATGCGCGTCGCCAGTGCCACCGAATTGTCGGCGAGCGGGGTCGGCGGCGGGGAGGCGCCCGGCGCGGCGGAAATCGAAATCGTGCGCGTGCCGCGCGCGGCCACGCGCCCGCATGGCCCGCGCTTCGGCACGCTGGTGCATGCGATGCTCGCGCAGGTCGCGCTGACCGCGTCTGAAGACGCGGTCAGCGCGACCGCGCGATTCTGCGGGCGCATTTTCAATGCGCCCGCAGAGGAAGTCGCGGCGGCGGCCGCGACGGTCGCCGCCGCGCTGGCGTCGCCGCTGATGCGGCGCGCCGCGGCGGCGGCCGTCGTCCGCCGCGAGGCCCCGATGCAGATGGCGCTGCCGGCGGCAGGGCCATCTGCATCCGCGAGCGCCCCGGCGAGGTCGGCGATACCCTCGACACTCGTCGAGGGTATCGCCGACCTCGCCTTCCTCGAACAGCGCGACGGCGCCCCGCAATGGATCGTCATTGACTTCAAGACCGACTTCGATCTCGACCGCCGCATGGCCGAATATCGCATTCAGCTCGGTCTCTATATGCGCGCGATCAGCCAGGCGACCGGGCTGCCCGCGTCCGGCTATCTGCTCCTTATCTGATTTCGATTCCGCTTCGAGTCGCGCCGCATCGACGCACTCGGCCGCACCCGCTACTATCGGCGATACGAGGTTATCCGTTCCCCGCGTTGACCTCGCGCCACAGGAGGATGCGCGCTTGTCGTCGGCCGTCAATGATACCCTGCTCGTGATCGGTTACGGCTCTTTGCTGAGCGGCTATGGGATGCTCGCCGAGCGGCGCGGTGGCAGGAGCCGGCTGGTGGCCCGCGACGCCTTTCCGGTGCGCCTGCTCAACGCCCGCCGCGGTCTGGCCAAGCCCTCGAGCCACGGCCATTACCTCGCGATGGATCTCGAACCGATCGATCCGGCGCTACCGATATCGGCCCGCGCCGTTGACGCCTCCGACGCCGGTATCGGCGCACTCGGCCTGGTCTTCGATCGCCAATGGGCGCCGCTCATCTCGCGCCGCGAGGAGTACGACGAGCACAAGTTCCTCGAACTGATTGCAATGGCCGATCGCGCCGGTCATCCGCTCGGCGAATTTCTGCTCGCGATCGCTCGCCGCACCAACTGGAACCTGCTCGCCTATCGTCGTGCCCTGTACGAGCTTCTCGGCTATACGTCGGAGGGCTACATTTTTCATCCGATTCCGCTCGCCGACGGCCGCGTTGCCGTCGCCGCCATCGGATCGGGCTTCGAAGGCAGTGGCGACACCGCCGTGCGCTCCAAGCGCAACGAGTACGGAATGGACCGTCTCTTGACGCTCGCCGAAGCGCTGCGCGTCGAGACCTTCGACCTCGACCGCGACGGCCAGGTCGGCTACTACGTCGAATGTCTGCTCGGCGGCCTCCACGGGCTCGAAATCGCGGACCTCTTCCGCGACCTCGACAACGATCTCGCCCGCGCGCTGCATCCGCGCTTCCACCATGTTGTGCCCGGCGAGCGCGAACGCTTCATGCGCGCGACTTCGCTCGACGAACCGCGCTATCGCGGGGCGTTCGGCGACGCTCCGCACGCCCGGCTCCGCACCTTCCTTGATGCCGCCGGCAAGCCCTAGAGGGATCCCACCGTGAAACCTGGCTTTTCGATTCACGTCACCAAGGAGAACCTCAAGTTCTCCGCTGCCCATTTCATCGCCTATCCCGGCTTTCGCGAACCTTTACATGGCCATAATTATCAAGTCGGAGTCCGTGTCGAGGGCCGCCTCGCCGATATCGGCTACGTCCTCGACTTCGGCCTCATCAAAAAACTCACCAAGGAGATTGCCGATCGCCTCGACGAGCGCACCATCATACCCGCCGACAGCGATTGCCTCTCGATCGAGCGCACCGGCAGCGAGCTTTCCGTGCTCTACGGCCATGATCGCTTCGTCTTTCCGGTCAGCGATGTCGCCATTTTGCCGATCGCCCACAGTTCTGCCGAGGAACTTGCGCGGTACATCTGGAGCGAGCTGCGCGACGCTTTGCAGGCGCAAAACGCGCTCTCCGACGTCATTTCGCTGGAGATTTCGGTCGCCGAGGGCCCGGGCCAGGCGGCCATTTATCACGAAAATATCGCGAAAATTTGACCCTCCGCTCTATCGCGTTTTCAATTATCGTTTTCTGTCCTTTTTTGTTCCCTGAGATACTGAATTGTCCTCTTGACCTGGAACCCTCCGTTCGCTCTTCAGTTTTTCTCTTGTTTCCTACTGTAGGAACGTGACAAGATTCTGTCTCTACCCGTACGTCTCTGAATGTACTCAGCGGGGGACATTTTGACCGCAGTATCCGAGCCTCATCGCGCCGACGCAGCCTTCCGATCGCCGGTGGAACGCTCCCTCATCGGCGATCATCCGACTATCGTGAAGCTGCGTGCTCTGGTCGATCGGGTCGCGGCCACCGACGCGACTGTGCTAATTACAGGTGAGAGTGGCAGTGGAAAGGAAGTCGTAGCGCATGCGATCCATTCGCTGTCCGCGCGGAACCGCCGCAACTTCGTGGCCGTCAACTGCGCCGCCATCCCCCACGAACTGCTCGAATCCGAAATGTTCGGCCACGAACGTGGCGCCTTTACCGGCGCCTCCACCCCGCGGCATGGACTCTTCGCCACCGCAGACGGCGGCACCATCTTTCTTGACGAAATCGGTGAGATGCCGTTACAGCTCCAGGCCAAGCTCCTGCGGGTGCTGGAGGACGGCATCGTTCGCCCGGTTGGGTCCGATCGCTCCACCCGGATCGACGCGCGCGTCATCGCGGCGAGCAACAACGACCTCGTCGCCGCCGTCAAGCGCAACGCGTTTCGCGAGGACCTCTTCTACCGCCTGCAAGTCGTTCCCATCGTCATCCCGCCGCTGCGCGAGCGGCGCTCCGACATCCCGCTGCTGGTCGAATACTTCCTTGACCGGATGCGCGAGCGACTGCCCGGCCGCGACTGGACCGTCACCCGCGAGGCGATGGTCAACCTGTGGTCCTACGATTGGCCGGGCAACGTCCGCGAACTGGTCAACATGGTCGAGCGCCTGGTGATCATGTGCGAGGATTCGATTATCGATATCGAGTTGCTGCCGTCTAATCTGGTCAACGGCGGCCGGATGGCCGAGGCGCGCATCCCGGCCACGCTGGGCGAAAACGGCGTCAATCTGAACCTGCTGGTGCGCGAACTCGAGGGCCGCATGATCAATCAGGCGCTTACGCAGACCAGCGGCAACAAACAGGCCGCCGCCAAACTGCTCGGCCTCAAACGCACGACCTTTGCCGCGAAACTGCGCCGATGCGGCGTTATCGCACCGTCAGCCTCCAATGAAGCGGACGACTCCTGAGGAAAATATGGAACTAGCCGAGAAGGTGCCGCAAATAATGGTGGTGGACGACGATCCCGACACGGTCTCGATCCTCTCGCGCCATCTTCAGCGCGAAGGCTTCGACGCCGTCGAAGCGATCTCGGGCGTCGAATGTCTGCGGCTCGTGCAGGAGCATCGCGTTGACGTCATCCTGCTCGACCTGATGATGCCCGAGATGGACGGCTTCCAGGTTTGCCGTATGCTCAAAGAGAACCCTGCCACCGCCGAGATTCCCATCATCATGATCACCGCGCGCGACGATCTGGACGCCCGCGCCGAAGGGATGCGCCTCGGGGTGAGCGATTTTCTCGCCAAGCCGGTGTTCCGCCGCCAGCTCGCTAACCGTATCCGGGCGCAGCTCGAAGCGATCGCCGCCGCCCACGCGACCGAGGCCGCTCTGAGCAACCTCGAACAGACCCATCGCGAGGACGAGAAGTAGCGCCCTGGCGGCACGCGGCCGATACGCTCGCGTCAGTTCATTGGCCGGTTCCGTTCGCGTGGGGCCGCGCCGGCGTCAGTCCGATGGGCGCCGATTCGCGCCCTGAAACGATCGCGTCAATTGGCCCGCGCCGCCTGAGCGCGGACTGACCCTGACTACTCGACGACCTTCAACGCCTTCGACGGGCATGCCGCCACCACCGCGCGCACCTTGCTGTCGTCGGCCGCGCTCGGGTCGATCACGAACTTGCCCGCCTCGACTTTGAAGACCTGCGGCAGCGTCTTCACGCAGTTCGCCGAATGGATACAAACGTCCTTATCCCACGTCACTTGTAACGCCATCGTCGTCCCTCCTGCCGGCATGTCTATTAGCATTCCGACCGTCCTCAATTAAACCGCTCGCCTACGATCTTCGAAGCGCGCCCCGTTCGCACCTTGGCGCGCCTGATTCGGGGCCGACCCCGGAATCGATACGCGTCCACGCGCCGCACCGCGTGTTGCCGTTACCGTTGCCGAAGTGGCCGCCTTCTGATTCATTGGATAGGTACGACCCGCGCGAGAGACCGGCTGCACCTGCAAGGAGGAATCCGTGATGGACGGAGAGGCCACTGGGCCACAGAGCAAACCGATCGCGGCTCTGACCTATCTGCTGGGCTTCGTTACAGGCATCATCTTCCTGTACCTCGAACCCTACGATAAGGACGAGTTCGTGCGCTTCCATGCGCGGCAATCGATCGTCTATTCGATCGCCTGCTTCGTCATCAACATTATCCTGAGCGTGTTCGTCGCCGTGCTGCCCGGCGCGCTCGGCGGTCTCATCCGCTTTCTGCAGAGCGTGATTAATCTGGGCTTCGCGATCTTCTGGGTCTATCTGATGTACAAGGCGTACAAAGGCGAGCGCTATCGCATCCCGGAACTCGCCGACTGGGCCGACAGCATGGGCTTTTAATGATTGATGCTTCTTTCAGTGATTGACGCTCGCGATGAGCGGCCCAACCGTCTTGACTTTATTTTCAGGACTGCTCGATCCCGCTATCCTCGCCCTTATGTCGGGAGCCGCTCGTTGAACGACCCCGTCATCTTGCACAGCCCTCTTTGCAGGGCGAAGCCCGCATCCTTACAAAATGGGAAGTCTGAAACCTCCACGAGGTTTCAGCAGAATATAAGTTTCGAGTTCCCCAACCGCTAAATGGCGCGCGTAGGACCACGCGAGATCCTTCACTTCGTTCAGGATGACGCTGCGGCGTTCTTCAACAACTCGCCACACCTCCGCGGCGTCAGCCGACTTCGAGACTCTCGAGCCGCACGCCCGCCGGCTCGAAGCGAATCACCAACTCGCACTGCGAAGTTTTGATCGTCAACGCGTAAGCGCCCGGTGCCCGCGCGATCGCGCCGAGGCTTTCGATCACCTGCCCTTCGAGCGGCTTCAACGCCGCGTTGAGCGCGGCCACCGACGCCGCGATTTCGCGGCCGCGCGGAGTCTTCTGATAGAGCGCCCACAGCGCGAGTTCGGCGCCGGGGCCGTAGGCGCCGCGCACCCGTCCGCTGGTGATCGCGAGCTCCGCGATAGCCCCCAGCCGGACCGCCAGCTCGGGAGGAATTTCGAGTGTATCGAGCGCCGCGCGCAATGCCTCATAGGGCGCGCGCGCGGCCGCATCGGGCGCCGCCGCGATAAACGCGTCGAGTTGCGGCGCCAAAATATCGCGATGCAGCCGCTCGATCCGCAGCGGTTCGTCACCCTTGCGTGCTTCGTCGGCAGTCATCGCTAGCCGTTGTTCCCGTTACCGCCGAGATGGGCACCGTTATTCCCCAGCAGCGCCGCCAGCTCATGCTCAAAACCGCCGGTCTCGATCGAGCAATGCATCCCGCATTCTTTCGGCGCGCCGGTCTCCCACCACCAGCGTCCCGCGCGCGGGTCCTCGCCCGCTTTCACCGGCCGCGTGCACGGGCCGCATCCGATCGACGGATAGCCCTTGCCGTACAACTCGTTGTACGGGATATCGTTGGCCCGGATGTACTCCCACACCTCATCCTCGGTCCAATCGGCCAGCGGCGCGATCTTCACCACGCCGCCATGGTCGTGATCGATTTCAATCTTGCGGATATTCGAGCGCGTCGCCCACTGGTCGCGGCGCAGGCCCGCCACCCAGCCGTCGAAATGCATCAGGGCGCGCCGCAGCGGCAACACCTTGCGCACCTGGCAGCACAGCAGCCGCAGGTTCACGTCGCGATAGAAAAGATTGTTGCCGTGCTTCGTCACCATCTGTTCGACGATCTTCGTATCGGGCAGAAACATCTCGGTGCGAATCCCGTACTTGTCGCGAATCCTGTCGATCAGCCGATAGGTCTCTTCCGGCTGCCGCCCAGTGTCGATCGTGAATACGCGAATCCCCGGATCGATCCGCCACGCCATATCGATCAGCGCGCAACCCTCGGCCTGAAAACTCGAACAGATCCCCAGCCGGCGGCCGAATTTCTCGATCGCCCACGCCAGCACCTCCTGCGGTCCCTTGTCGTCCAGTTCAACCGCGGCCTCGCCGGCTTCGAGTTCGTCCATCAGGAGACGTTCTTCGGTTTGCGCTTCCATCGCTGGCTCTTCCCCTTTTTCAGTGACTCACGCTCGCGGCGCTCGATCCCGCTATCCTCGCGGCAATATCGCGAGCCCCGCGCTGAACGATCTCGTCATCCGCCTCTTATGCCGACGCTGCCGCGGTTCCATTGCCGAGCGCGATCAGCGCGTCGTCGGGCGTGCGCACGCAAAACCCGGTGAACGATTCCCCCGGATTCCGCTGCTCGAGGTAGCCCGCGAACAGCCGCGCCACCGTGTCCTCGATTCGCGCCGACGGCACTCGCCGCAGCAACGGTTTGCCGATCGCCGCGTCGCGTCCCAGACCGCCGCGCAGGATCACGTCAAACGCCTCGAGCGGCTCGCCGTTGGGCCCGCGCCCGGTCGTGCCTTGCAAGCCGATATCGCCCGTCCAATGTTGCGCGCAGGCGTGTGGACAGCCGTCCAGGTTCACCTTCAAGTCGGCCACCGCGGCACCGAATTGCCCCACCAGCCGATCGATCACCGTCGCGAGCTTCTCCTTGGTCGGCGTCACCGCGTAGTTGCAATGCGGGTCGCCGATACATCCGATCGACGACGCGAAAAGCCCGTTCACGTCAAGCGGAAAGCCCAGCTCTCCGATCCGCGCGATCGTCTCGTCGAGCCGTTCTTTGGGGATATTCGCAACGATAAAGTTCTGCCGCCGCGTCAATCGGAGATCGCCGCCAACCTCCGCCGCCACCGCCGCGACCGCCCGCATCTGCCGCCCGTTCATCAGGCCGAGCCGCACCGGAAAGCCGACGTAATAGCGCCCCGCCTGCTTCTGCTCGTGAATCCCCATGTGGTCGCTTTCCGCTTCCGGCAACGGCATCGCATCGAGACTCTCGAGCGGACGGCCAAGGCGCGCCTCCACCAGCGCGCGAAACGCCTCCACGCCGTAATCGTCGATCATGAATTTCAGACGCGCCTTCACCCGCGAAATCCGATACTCGGTGGTCGATCGCCATACGTCGATTATCGCGCGCAGCGTCTCGATCGCCTGCTCGCGCGTGATAAACACCCCCAGATGGCGTGACAGGCGCGGTGTCGAGGATTGTCCCCCGCCCACTCGCACCGCGTAGCCTTCACGGCCGTCGCGAATCATCCCGACCAGCGCGATACAGTTGATCTCAGGCGCGTTGCATTGGTAGCGGCAGGCCGCGATCGTGATCTTGTGCTTGCGCGGCAAATCGGAGTACTCGCGATTCCCATAAAAATAACCCGCGGTCTCCGCCACCAGCCCGGTCGTGTCGAACAGCTCGTCATGGTCCACGCCCGCCACCGGGCATCCCGTGATATTGCGCACGACGTCGCCGCAGCCGCCCATCGTGGTCAGCCCGGCCGCCTTAAGCCGCTCGAAAATCTCCGGGCAGCGGTCCAGCGTGATGTAATGTAGCTGGATATTCTGGCGCGTCGTCAGCTCGCCCTGATCGCGCCCGTAAAGCTCCGAAATTTCGCCGATCGCCGCCAGCCCCGCCGGACTCAGAATCCCGCTCGGAATCTTCACCCGCAGCATGAACGTGCCGATCTTCGGCTTGTCGTGATACATCCCGAACCACTGCAGCCGCACGATGTCCTCCTCGGGCAACTTCTCGTACGGCGTCTCGACCAGCCGGTCCCATTGGTTGGTCAGTTCGGTCGGGAAAAGGTCGTGCTTCAGGCGCTCCACGGAGTTGCGCTTCAAGACCATCTCCCACGCGGGCGCGTCCCGTTTTGGCACTGCTCTCTGGTACTCCTCAAGCGACAATTCGACTTGAATGTGACTTAGAGGAGCAACTAAGTCAACTAAATAAATGAGTAAATTAGTCAGCTATTCCACTATTGATCCAACTATGCTATAAACTTGCCGTTAAGCCTATGAAATTCGGCGTCGGCGTTGACTACTGCCTTAAGGCCCTGATCATGCTTGCGGAGCGTTATCCCAACGTGCAACCCCAGCGCGTCGAGGAAATAGCGGCCGCCCAGGGCATCCCCGAGAACTATCTGCGGCGTCTCCTGATCGAATTGAAGCGCGGCGGCCTGGTGGCCAGCCAGAAGGGACCGAGCGGCGGCTATCTGCTCGCGCGCAACCCGGCGAAAATCACGATGGCCGATGTCGTCGAAATCATCGAGGGCGACTTCGCGCCGGTCGAATGCCTCGAAGAGGGCGGCAACTCACCATGCCATCGCGGCGACTCCTGCGCGATGCGCAACGTCTGGTGCGAGGTGCGCGACAGCGTCAATTCGATTCTCCGGCGCACCACCCTGCAAGCGCTCGCCGAACGGCGCAAAAGCGCCATCCACTTCCAGATTTGAATCGCGCCGAAACGCCTGAGAAGTTGTCAAGGAACTCAAAACCATAGCTTTCTGAAACCCTTATAAAGGTTTCAGGCTTCCCTTTTTGAAGGGGGGCATGGATAGAGCCGGCAACGTCCGCACGGCTGCGGCTCCGATGCAGCCGCAGGCACCTGTCCATCACAACGGTCAGGTCTTCCCGCGTGACTTGGCCGCCACCCATCGAGCCTCGCGAGCAGTCCGAAAAGTCAGGTCAAGACTGTTGGGCTGGTCGTCAGTCGATGAAACGCGAGCGTCATTCCTTCAGAAGGTTTTCTGAGGGCGCAGCCCGCATCTTATTAAGAGGGAAGCCTGAAACCTCGGGAGGTTTCAGAAAAAAGCTACAGTTCCGCGTTCTTGAACAACTCTCCCGTGCTCTCTTACGCCCGACCGTACACCGGCACGACCGCGCCCGACGTCACCTGGTTCTGGTCCGAACACAGGAACGCGAGCGTGCGCGCGATATCTTCCGGCTTGACCCAATTCTCATGCTTGGCCTTCGGCATCGCCTTGCGATTCGCCTCGGTGTCAATCGTGCTCGGCGCGATCGCGTTGACCAGCACGTTGTCGTTAAGCACCTCTTCGGCGAGTGACGCGGTGAAGGTCTTGATCGCGCCCTTGGTGATCGCGTACGCCGCGAATTCGCCCGCGCCGGTCAGCCCGGTGCGCGAACTCACCGACACGATGCGCCCGTACTTGTTCTTCTGCATCACCGGCACCACCGCGCGGCAGCACAGAAAGGTCGGCTTCAAATTGATATCGAACATCGCCTGCCATTCGGCTTGACTGGTTTCCGCGACCGTCTTGAAACCCCAGAAGCCGCCCACCAGGTTGATCAGGATATCGACGCGGCCCCATTTCTTCTCGACTTCGCCAACGAATGCCGCGATCTGCCCCTCGTCGCCGACATCGACTTTCCCCAGATGGATATTCCCGGCGGCAAAGCGTCCGCCCATCTTTTCGTGGAAGAGCGGCACTTCGGCGTCGATTATATAGGGCACCGCGACCTTGGCTCCGTTAGTCAGAAAATGTTCGCTGACCGCGCGTCCGAGCGCGCCAGTCCCGCCGGTGATTATCGCGATTCGATCCTTAAGCAGTTCCATCGGGTTACACCCTCCGCATGTTCGGTTTCATTACGCCGGCAGATTTCCCCGCACGGCAAAAGGGGAACTTACAACGCGCGATACCCTCCGCGCCAGCGCCGCAGGCCCGGGAGGGGAGAAACGGGGACGGTGGTCAAGGAATGCGAAACTATTGTTTATACTGAAACCGCATCGGCTGTCCCGAAAGAATTAGCGACCCCGCACCTCGTATAGCACTCGCGACGGGACTACCTATCCGCATGGCGCGAGGGGCTGCGTTCTCGCGCGAGCGGCTAAGTGCCCGGATGATGAGTGTTGACGGACGCGAGGTACGCGGCAAGATCATCGACGTGACCGTCGAGCCATGGCAGCGCGCGCATCGTATGGGTCTTGCGCAGCGGCGTGTAGCCCGGCGGATAAGTGCCGTGGAGCACCCGCGCGTCGAGCAGCGCGCGCGGCGCGTCCGCGATCGCGGGTCCGATCGGCCCCGGCAGGTTGGGGTCCGCGTTATGGCATGAGATGCAGTTGGTGCGGTAGATGACGGCACCGCGATCGGCGGCGCTCAATTCGCGCGGCTTGCCGCATGCCGACGCCATCGCGAGACCCAGCAGCGCCGCGCACGCGACGCTCGTCGCGCGCGAAAGCACGCGCCGGCCCGCGCCCGACGGACGCATTCGCCGGCGCGCATGCCCGCTCAGCGGGCGGTCCGCATCCTGACCGGGACGCGCGTGCGATCGCGCTACGCACGCCCCGGCAATGGAATTTGCTACTTCAGGTTGGCCGCGGCGAAATCCCAATTGACGATGTTCCAGAAGGCCTCGACGTATTTCGCGCGCGCGTTGCGATAGTCGATGTAGTACGCATGCTCCCATACGTCGCAGGTGATGAGCGGGGTCTTGCCGTGAACGATCGGGCTGTCGGCATCATGCGTGCCGACCACCTCGAGCGCGCCGTCGGCATTCTTCACCAGCCACGCCCAGCCCGAGCCGAAATGGGTGACGGCGGTCTCGGTGAACTTCTTCTTGAAGGCCTCGAAATCGCCGTAGGCCTTTTTGATGCCGTCGGCGACCGCACCGGTCGGCTCGCCTCCGCCCTTGGGCTTGAGCGACTTCCAGTAGAAGCTGTGGTTGTAATGTTGCGCGGAGTTGTTGAAGAGACCGCCCGGGCCGGCCGTCTTCATGATCTCCTCGACCGACTTGCTTTCGTTCGGCGTGCCCTTGGTCAGGTTGTTCAGGTTGGTGACGTAGGTGGCGTGATGTTTGCCGTGATGGAATTCAAGCGTCTCCTTGGAAATGTGCGGGGCGAGTGCGTCGATCGCGTAAGGGAGAGTAGGCAGTTCGAAGGCCATTGCGAGTCACCGTTCCTTTTCGATTGCGAGAAATTTAAGCCGTCGTCGCGCGCGTACCGAATCGTAAGAGCGAAATTACGGACCGTTTGCGGACCGTGTTCTCCGCGAGACGGATCGCACGTGTCATCGAGTATATTCGCCAAATACTAACGCCCGCCGTGCACGCCTTGCAAGTTTGACCGGCGCCGCCCACGTTACCGGGGGAACATCGAGGAGCGCTTTGCCGGAGCGGAGGCCCGCATCGATTTTTCGCAGGCTAGCTGATCGCGGCGCGGTCGCGCTCGTGCGAATGTGTATTGACGACGCTGTGGAAGCGGCCGTAGCAGAAGTAGATCACCAACCCCGCGCCCATCCAGAGAAAGAAGCGAATCCATGTAACCATCGGCAATTGGAGCATCAGGTACGCGCAAAAGAGCGCGCCGAGAATTGGCACCAGCGGCACCATCGGCGTGTGGAACGGGCGCTTCATATCGGGTTCGACGTGACGCAGTATCCACACGCCGAGGCAGACCAGCACGAAAGCAAAGAGCGTACCGATATTGGTTAGTTCCGCGATCTCCTGAATCGGCAGCAGCGCCGCCGTGATACCGACCACGAGTCCGGTGAGGATGGTCGGGATATAGGGGGTGCGGAAACGCGGATGCACGCGGCTGAAGGCGGGCGGCAGCAGACCGTCGCGCGAGATCGCGAAGAAAATGCGCGACTGGCCGAGCAGCAGCACCAGCATCACCGACGTAAGCCCGGCGACCGCGCCGAGCGAGACGATGCCGGCGACGAAATTAAGCCCGCGCAACACGAAGGCGGAGGCGAGCGGCGCCTTGATATCGATCAGGTGCGCGGGAACCATCCCAGTCAGGATGCCCGCGACAATGATGTATAGCGCGGTGCATACGAACAACGAGGCGAGGATTCCAATCGGCAGATTGCGCTGCGGATCGACGACCTCCTCGGCCGCCGTCGAGACCGCGTCGAAACCGATGTAGGCGAAGAAGATTACGGCCGCGCCGCGCATCACGCCGCCCCATCCGAAGGGCGCGTAGGGCGTCCAGTTAGCGGGCCGCACATAAAACACGCCGACCACGATGACCACCGCGATCGCGAACAGCTTGATCATCACGATCGCCGAGTTGATGCGCGCGCTTTCCGAGATGCCGACGTAGAGGATCGAACTCATGATGAGCACGATCAGCAGCGCGGGCAGATCGATCTGCAGCAGATGACCGGGGGCGGGCGCATGGGTCAGCGCAGCCGGCAGATGAATGCCCATGCCGAGCAGGATGACGTTGAGGTAGCCCGACCATCCGACGGCGACGGCCGCCGCCGCGACGGCGTACTCAAGCACGAGGTCCCAGCCGATGATCCATCCCACCAGCTCGCCCATCGTCGCGTAGGAATAGGAGTAGGCGCTGCCGGCAACCGGGATCATCGCGGCGAATTCCGCATAGCACAGCGCGGCCATCGCGCACGCGAAGCCCGCGATCACGAATGACGACGTGACGGCGGGCCCGGCGTACTCGGCCGCGGCCACGCCGGTCAGCACGAAGATGCCCGCGCCGATAATCGCGCCGATGCCGAGCAGGGTCAGATCGAAAGCGCCGAGCGCCCGTTTGAGACTGCCCGCATGCGGCGCGGCGTCGGCCAACAGGGCCTCGACCGGCTTGCGTCTGAAGAGCTGTTCCCGCATCCCCCCTTCACCTCCGCCGCTTCTCGGGACCCTCACCACGAGGCGTAGCCGCCGTCGATCGAGAGTATCGTGCCGGTGACGTAGCTCGAGGCCGGGCTCGCGAGATAAATCACGGCGCCGCGGATTTCCGACGGCAGTCCGAGGCGGCCGAGCGGCGTCGATCGTTCCATGCGCTCGCGGTTTTGCGGCTTCGCCATGCCGCCCTCGGTGGCTTCGGTGGGAATCCATCCGGGCGCGATCGCGTTGACCAGGATGCCGTATTGCGCCCATTCGACGGCGAGCTGGCGCGTCAGGTTCGCCAGCCCCGCCTTGCTCGCGGTGTAGGCCGAGAGCCGATAGATCGAACTCGCGAGGATGCCGTAGATCGAACTCATGTTGATGATGCGGCCGGGCTTTTTAGCTTCGATCAGGCCGCGCGCGACGCGCTGCGCGAGCATCATCGGGGCGGTGAGGTTGGTCGCGAGCGCGTCGTCCCAGGTGGCGCGCGGCAGGCTCTCGGCGCGGCCGGTGGGCGAAATCCCCGCGTTGTTGACGAGGATGTCGGGGAGTCCGAGTTTCGCCGTGCACGTCACGACCAGCCGATCGAGGTCGGCGTCGGCGGTGATGTCGGTTTGCACGCCGATCACGCGCACGCCGTAAGCCTGTTCGAGTTCGGCGGCCAGCGGTCCCAGGCGATCGCCGCGACGCGCCGCGAGCGCGACGTCGGCACCCGCCAGCGCCAGCGCGTGCGCACACTCGACGCCCAATCCGGATGACGCGCCGGTCACGATGCCGACATGACCGCGCAGTGAAAAGAGGTCGTTCAGTGAATTCATAATTGAAGGTCTGGTTTGCTCAATCGCCGAAGACTTCGCCGGCGGACTCGGCCGCGGCGGCCACCACGCGATCGATGTCGCGCCGCGAAATTCCGTGATGCGTGACGGCGCGAAATGACGACGGCCCGCGCGCATGCGCGAGCACGCCGCGATCCTTCATCGCGGCCGCGAACTTCGCCGCGGCGGGCGCGCCGCCGTCAACCTCGAACACGACCATATTGGTGCGTCGCTTGACCGGCCGCACGTTGAGGCCGGCGACCAGCCCGAGTCCTTCGGCCAGGGCGCGTGCGTTGAGATGGTCCTCGACGAGGCGATCGATCATGGTTTCGAGCGCGACGATGCCGGCTGCCGCGATGACGCCGGCCTGGCGCATTCCGCCGCCGAGCATCTTGCGCATGCGCCGCGCACGTCCGATGAACTCGCGGCTGCCGCAGAGCAAGGACCCGACCGGGGCAGCGAGTCCCTTCGAGAGGCAGAAGGAAACGCTGTCGGCGGTTTCCGCGATTTTCTTCGCGGTGGTCTCGAGAGCGATCGCGGCGTTGAAGATGCGCGCGCCGTCGAGATGGACGGGCAGCCGATGGGCGTGCGCGAGTTCAGCGACCGCCGCCATGTGCGAGAGTTCGACCGCCGTGCCGCCGCACAGGTTGTGCGTATTTTCGAGCGCGACCAGCCCCGGCAACGCAAAATGCGCGTCGGGCGGCTTTGCCAGTTCGTCGCGCAATTCGTCGAGGTCGAGTTCGCCGTTGTCGAGATTGCGCAGCGGAGTCATCACGATGCCGCCGAGTGCGGCGGCACCGCCAGCTTCATAGACGTAGGTATGCGCCTGAGCGCCGAGGAAGGCTTTGGTGCCGCGCGGGCAATGCGCCAGCATCGCGGCGAGGTTGCCCATGGTGCCGCTCGGCACCAGCACGGCGGCCTCCATGCCGACGATTTCCGCGGCCATCGACTCGAGCCGATTAACGGTCGGGTCCTCGCCATAGACGTCGTCGCCGACTTCGGCCCGCGCGATCGCCTCGCGCATCGCGGGCGTGGGCAGAGTGACGGTGTCGCTACGCAGGTCGATCAAGGCAGATGTCCAAATTCGAGCAAGTCCGGCGCGCCTATTCGGGCATGATCGCTTTGACGACTTCGTCGATCGCGCGCTTGCTGTCGTTCTCGTCGGTCAAGGACCACGTTACCGCGACGGTCGCGGCGCGGCGCGGCGAGATGCCCTGCTGAATGAGGTCGCCGGCGTAGATCAGCAGCCGCGTCGAGACGCCCTCTTCGAGCCCCGACGCCTTGAGGTGGCGCACCTTCTCGCCGAGCAGCGCGAGCTGGTAGGCCATGTCGTGCGAGACGCCCGCTTCGTGCGCGATGATCTCGACTTCCTTTTCGGCCGGCGGGTAGTTGAATTCGATCGTGACGAAGCGCTGGCGGGTCGAGTGCTTGAGGTTCTTCTGGATACTCTGGTAGCCGGGATTGTAGGAAATCACCAGCAGGAAGCCGTCGTGCGCTTCGATGGTTTCGCCGCGCTTTTCGATCGGCAGGATGCGCCGATGGTCGGAGAGCGGATGAATCAGGACGGTAGTGTCCTTGCGCGCCTCGACGATTTCATCGAGGTAGCAAATGGCGCCGCGGCGCACAGCCTGGGTCAGCGGCCCGTCCACCCATACGGTCTCATCGGCCTGAATAAGGAAGCGTCCGACCAGGTCGCTGCCGGTGAGATCCTCGTGGCAGGCGACGGTGATCAATTCGTTGGGCCCATTTTCGAGCGTCGCGAGATAATGCGCCATGTGCTCGACGAAGCGCGTCTTGCCACATCCGGTGGGCCCCTTGAGCAAAACGGGGAGACGGGCTCGGTAAGCGGCCGAGAAGATTTCCACTTCGTCGCCGATCGGCAGGTAAAAGGGCGTGGACGCGGGGTCGAGATGGCGGACTTCGGGCCCCTCGTGAGTGCCCATCCGCGTGTCGAATTTTTTCAGTTCAATCGCCATCGCACACCTATAGCGCCTTGAGTGGATTTTGACGACACCCGCGCGGGGCCGGATTCGTGGCGCGATTGTAGGAAACCGGGCGCGCGTGATTCAAGGCGCTCAGCCTCGTTGCACTTCATCTGCGCTTAAGACGAAATCGCGGCGCCTCGGAAATATCTTCTACTATGTAACCACCGTCAAATAGATCCTTACGAATGGCGTCGGCCTCTTTGAACTTTTTGATTTCCCTCAACCGATGTCGCTCCAGGGCCAACGCATAGGCCCATGCATCTGCGGTCTGTTTGCTCGGGTCTCCTTGGAACCGACCCTTCGGGCTACTCGATTCAACCTGTGCCTCCGCGTTGCCGCTGAGCTTCATCGGAGTGTTGACGCCGCCGCCACTGACTATGTTCGGGCCAGCATCAACTCGGAGATCATCGGAAAGTTTTTCTAATGGTACACCGATTACTCTCTCGAAACTGCGGAGCGTATTCCAAATTCGGGGATCCCGGTCCGGATGTCCTTCGACATCTCCGTGAGCTCGCCGAACCATCTCGATAACGACCGAAAGCGCTTGTGCAGTATTCAAATCGTCGTTGAGAGCATCTCGAAAACGGTCGCGATATTCGGCAACCCATTCCGAGTCATTTTGCTGCTTGGTGGCAAACGATAGGTCCGCGAGCAATTGGCAAACGCGCGAAAGGCTGTTTGCTGCCGCTCCTATAATTTCGAGATCAAATTTCAATTCAGATCGATACTTTGCCATGAGGCAAAGCCAGCGGAACGCCAGCGGATCAATTCCCGCCGTCACCAGATCAGCGACGACCGGGAACTTGCCGGCACTCTTGCTGATCTTGGCCCCCGCCATCCCGGTCAGAAACGCGTTGTGGACGAAGTAGCGCACGAACGGATGGCCGCTGGCGCTCTCGGACTGCGCGATTTCGTTCTCGTGATGCACCGGGATGTGGTCGAGGCCGCCCGAATGAATATCGATGGTCTCGCCCAGATACTTCATCGACATCGCGGAGCACTCGATATGCCATCCGGGATAGCCGCGGCCCCACGGCGATTCCCATTGCATCATGTGATGCGGCTGGTTGAGCACCCACAGCGCGAAGTCGTGCGGGCTGTGCTTGTCGGCCGAATGCTCCAGGCGCTGCGCCGCGTGCTGCTCGTCGAGGCTCTGGCGCGAGAGGCGGCCCATTCCGCGCGGCCCGCGCCACTTCTCGACGTCGAAATAGACCCCCGACGGCGTCACGTAGCCGTAGCCGTGCGCGATGATTTGTTCGATGACGGCGATCATCGCGGGAACATTGTCGGTCGCGCGGCAGAGCGCACTTTGCGGCGGATGCGGCTCATCGAGTGGCGCCGCGTCAGGCGGCAGTTCGATATTGAGTTTCGCGCAATCGGCCTTGAACTGCGCGATATAAAAATTCGCGACTTCGAGCGGCGACTTGCCCTCGGCGCGCGCGGTCTTTTCGATCTTGTCCTCGCCCGCGTCCTCGTCGGAGGTCATGTGGCCGACGTCGGTGATATTCATCACGTGGCGCACGCGGAAGCCGTTGAACTCGATCGCGCGGCGCAGCGTATCGACGAAGACATAGGCGCGCATGTTGCCGAGATGCTGCGGCAGATAGACCGTCGGGCCGCACGAATAAAAGGTGACGTCTGGTGGATGGCCCGGACGCAGTTCCTCGACGATGCGGGTGAGCGTGTTGAAAATCTGAAAGGGTTTCACGGTCGCGATGCGCTCAAGCCTAGCGTGCGTCGCGGCATACTCACAAGCCACCCGCGGGATTCGCGCCCGACGGACGGGCGCTCAAAGGCGCGAATCAACGGCAAAGGCATTAGACGTGGATCGATACCGTAAAAACCTTGTGCACGGACGGCCGTCCGGTCTGTACAGAGCCGGAAGCCGCAGTGCAGGTACCTAAGCGAATACAAATTGTCGTTGATTTTGTAATTGAGGTAATGGTTGCAACGGTAGGGTTCATCGCGATCTACCTGGCAGCGATTGCGCTCAACTATTTAAACGATTTCGCAGCTTCAAAAGGCTTGCTTCCCCTTTATATCCTTTACGCTATAGGGGTGTGGAGTATGCTATTTTCATAGCGGATCTTGTGGGGTTCGGATATTTTCTCTGGACAGGAACCGCGGCGTTCATCAAGGAACTAAGGGCAGCGATCTGACAATTTAACTGAACAATGAAGTCCTCTGCTGAAATTCCTGCCCGAAAGGACAGCGGCGAGATCACGACGGAAACCATCAAGCAGGATGTGCGCGAAGCTTTAAGTCTGCTTTTCACACCGGTCGCGGCGCTGGGGGGATTTCTAATTACGGCCTTCGCGGCTCATCAAAAGAAAACGCGACCAAAAACAGCCGAATTCAACGGCGATTCACGATAAGAATCCCAGACCTGCTCGCCAAATAACCCCTTACCCGCTGCTGTTACCCGAAAGTCTGGAACTCGGACGGCCGTCGCAATCGACGCCGTAACGCGAGCGCGCGATACGTTTGTACTGGCGGTCGGCGAGCCATGCGTAGCCCGGCACGTACCATAGATACGCGAGCCATCCGCGCACGCCATGCTGATGGCGCAGGACCTCGTTGACCGCGCGTGCGCCGCGGGTGACACGGCCGGCGTCGTCAACCACGTGCAGTTCCTCCATCAGAGCCTGGATGGTCAGCGCGGGGAATTGCGCGCGCGCGTCGGCGTCGTGCAGATCGATCAGATCAATCGCGTTGGAGTTGTCGAAGATGCGCACGGCTTCGGCGCCGGTGCGGCAGAGGTTGCATTGGCCGTCGTAGATGACGGCGATGCGACCGGGGCGCGCGCGTCCGCCGGCGGGCTGAATCGGTGCGAGCGGATCGGGATTTTCCACCGGCGTCGCGCTCTCGCCAGGCGACCGCGATTAACGCTTGCCTTGTTGCGAGCCGCGGCTCATCCGATGCAGCCGGTTGTGCTCGCGCATAATGCGCCATTCGTAGCCGTCCACCAGCGACTGCCAGCGCGCCTCGATGGTGTTGGCGGATTTCGCCAGCGTCGTCCACGTCAGGCGGCCGTCGGAGAACTTGTTGACCGCGATGACGTCGGCCTCGGTCGATTCGCCGGTCGCATGCGCGTAGGTCTCGGTCACTTTGACGTCGGCGAGGAAGGGAAAATATTTGAGCAGCGCCTTGCGCAGAGCGACGTCGAGCGCGTGCACGACGCCAACGCCGCGCGCGGCCTCGGTATCCTCGACGTCGCCGATGCGAATCACCAGCGTCGCGTCGCAGGTCATGCGGCCTTCGTTGTAGTCGTCGATCACTCGGCGCCGGATTATTTCGAAGGGCGCGACATAGTCGGGAGAACTCTTGAGTTCCGCCAGCTCGCGCGACGCCTGCGGTGCTTCCTGTTCTTCAAAGATATTGTCGGTCACCGCTCAGTACCTGCTTTGATTATCAATAGCGTTGAGTTGTAGTTCAAGTTTGATTGCTGTGGCGATGCACAGCTTTGGACGATTTCCATGGTGATTAAGTACATCGCTCGCTACATCGCGAGTCCACCATCAATCTGGATGACGGCGCCGGTAATATATGAGGCGGCGTCGGAGAGCAGGAACGCCGCCGTCGGCGCAACGTCCTCGACCTGGCCGAAGCGGCCGAGCGGAATCATGCCGAGCGCGGCCGTACGATTTTCCTCGGACAGCGCCGCCGTCATGTCGGTCTCGATAAAGCCCAGGGCCAGCGCGTTCACGCGCACGCCGAGGCGGCCGACCTCTTTCGCCATCGCCTTGGTCATCCCGATCAGGCCCGCCTTGGCGGCCGAGTAGTTGACCTGCCCGGGCATCCCGACCAGCCCGCTGACGGAGGTCACGTTGATGATCGAGCCGCGCTTCGCTTTCATCATCATGAAGACCGAGGCGCGCGCGAAGTTGAACGCGCCGGTCAGGTTGGTGCGGATGACCTCGGACCAATCGTCCTCGCTCATCATCACGAGCAGCTTGTCGCGGGTGAGGCCGGCGTTGTTGACCAGGCCGTCGAGACGGCCGAAGGCGCTCTTGGCGGCGTTGACCATCTCGCGCACGGCCTTCAAATCGCCGACGTCAACCTGGGCGGCGAGCGCCTGGCATCCGAGCGCCTCGATCTCGCGCTTGAGCTCGGCTGCCGGCTGCTCGCTCTTGAGATAGTTGAAGGCGACATTGGCGCCGCGACGCGCCGCCTCGAGCGCGATCGCACGGCCGATGCCGCGAGTCGCGCCGGTCACGATTATGCCTTTCCCTTCGAGATCTCTCACCTTACTCGCACACCGAAAACCTCACTCGCACACCAGAACTCTCATGCGCGGCGAGCGAGTCCCTTACACGCACGGAATGCGTGCATCGAAGGTTGCGCACCTGCATTTGAGTTTTGGGCGCGATTCAATCCGCGATGCGGGATCGCTGCCCGCCCGCGCCACTGACTTCGCTCGCCTGAGTTAAGCCCTACGCGCTGAACGACGAACCGCATCCACAAGTGCGGCTGGCGCGCGGGTTGTCGAAGCGAAAGCCCGCGTTGTGCAGACCCTCGACGTAATCGAGCGTGGTCCCCGCGATATAGGGCAGCGAGATTTCATCGACAAACACGTTGACGCCGTCGAGCACGGTCAAAGTGTCGCCGTCCTTGCGGCCGTCGAAGCCGAGCGAATACTGGAAGCCGGAGCATCCCCCGCCAACCACGGAAATGCGCAGACCCTGGTCGGCGCTAAGCCCTTCTTTCTCGATCATCTTGCGCACCGCGTCGAGCGCCTTGGGCGTGAGATTGACGCCCGGCAACGCTTCCGCCGCGCTGTTGCTGCTGGTGTTCACGTCCTGCTGATGGAGTTCCTCTGACATCGAAGCCTCCGATGGAAAGGGCGCCGAGCTTCCCGCCCGCGCCCCGCCTCACCGTTTAATCTTAACTCAAATAGCGAATCAACGCATCTGAGGCTACATGAGATCCTGCACGAGGTTCCAGACCCGCGGACTGCCCCATCCGCTAACGTAGTCCCAGCCCGCGCCGGCATAATAGTAGCCGTTCATCCCGATCAGGATGTCATTGAAGGCCGTGTAGGGTGCGGCGAGGGCGCCGTTGGCGAGCGCATAGAGATTCGGACCGGCGGCGCCGACGGCGGGAGCGGAGCCACGCGCACCATTGATGAGGGCGAAGATCGCCGCCCATTGGGGCGCGCCGAAACTGGTCCCGCCATACTCGTTCCACGCACCATTGAAATAGACCGGATAACCGGTCGCCGGGTCCGCGTCGAAGGCGACGTCGGCGACCTGGCGATTGCCGTTGGAGTAAGCGTTGCTCACGCCCGGTCCGCTAGCGAAGGCCGGCTGGGCAAAGAGGCCGCTCACGCCGCCGCCACTGTAGCCCCAGGCCATCTCAGCATTGATCGCACCGCCGGAGGAGAGCATCAGGGTGGTGCCGCCGACCGCGGTCACGTTGGGATCGGAGGCCGGGTAGTCAACCGCGGTGGTGGTGTAGTCGCCGCAGTCGTACGCGCCGGTATCGCCGGAAGCGGCAAACCACGCCTGTCCCTGCGCGGCGGCCTCAGCGAAAATATTGTTGTCGAGCGTAACCAGGGCAGGCGGCATCTGCTGCTCGCACAGGCCCCAACTCGTCGTCACTACCGACGCCTTGTTCTCGGCTACGATTCGGTTGTACACCGCCTCGAAGGCGCCGTTGCCGCCGTTCACCCCCTCGTACACGAGGATCTTCGCGCCGGGGGCCATCGCACCCGCGCGCTCGAGGTCGAGGGTGGTCTCGGGATTGGCCCGATGGCTGACGCCGCCGACCGAAACGATCGAATAGTCCGGCATGACGCCGCCGAAGGTGCTCCAGAATGCGGTGACATCGGAGGCCTTGAAGCTGTACGCGGTGGCGATCGCCAGGGTCGCGCCCGCTCCGTCATAGCCGTGCTGGTAGGCCGACGCGAAATCGTAGGCCGTCGCGATTTGGCCGGGCGTGAAGCCGACCGGCACGAAGCCGCCGGCACTGGCCGCGGCCGTGCTCGGTGCAACGCGCGAATGTGCCTGCAACTCGAGGAAGTCCTCAAGACCCGCGACCGACCCGATAACGCCGGCGAACTCGGCCGGCACCCGCGGATCGCGATCGTTGGCGACGAAGGTGCGACCGCCGATCGCGTAGCTATTGATGCGCACGCCGAACGCACGCTCGACCCGATCGACGGTTCCGCGCGCCTCGATCGCCATCCGGTTCGGATAACTGCCGGTCACTTCTAGCCCGTTCGCCCGCAGATACCGCATCACCTGCTGGTACTGTCGGCGAGGCGGCGCGAACCGTTCAGCGAATTGCGGAGGGGTCAAAAAGCGGCGATAGTTCGGGGAAGATGGATCGTAGAGTTCGACCAGCAACCCATCGAGGGCGGCTCGATTCTGGAGTTGGAGACCGACGACCAGCTTGAGGACCCGATGTCGCGGTGCGCTGCTCACAAATTGTGCACGCGCGAGCACTGGCAGCGTATGGCTCTCGATTGTTGCATCCGTGCCTGCGGCATTGGCCAGATGTGCAACAAGAGCGACCGCCGCAAAAGAGACAAAGAGCATCCATAAGATAATTAATGCAAATCTTGGAAGCCAGTCTATGAGTAATCTTCGCAAGGCTTATATTCTCTATATGACGCAGAATTAGGATAGAGATGCTATTGATTGCTGACATTTGTACTGTTAGCTCGATTTGAGCGTTGTTGCAAGCATGAAACATATCGGATGTTCAGCCAATCTGAGGTCTGCCTAGTCAAGCAGCAACACTCATGAGATCGGTGGAAGAGAAAATCGCCGATTCCGCGAGCGAACAGGGTTTTATTTTGACCGGCTTCGCCCCAATGCGAGCGCTCGACGAACGCCGTGACTTCTTCGACCGATGGATCGCCGACGGTCGCCCGGCCGAGATGACCTGGCTCGCACGCCAACCCGAACGTCGCGTCGATCCGCGGGTGCTGGACCCGCGGCTGCGGTCGGTCGTGAGCCTTGCGTATCCGTACACGCCGCCACGGCCGCCCGACCTCGACTGGCGCGCCGAGTTGCGCGGGCGAATCGCGGCCTACGCATTAGGCCCCGACTATCACGACGTGGTGCTGCGCAAGGCGCGTATGGTCGCTGACGGAATTGCGGCGGTGGTCCCGGGGGCGATCAGCCGCGTCTATGTCGATACGGGGCCGGTGTTCGAGCGCGAATGGGCGGCGGAGGCGCGGCTGGGCTGGTTCGGGCGCAATACCAATCTGCTCAACCGCTATCACGGCTCGTATTTTTTCCTCGCCGAAATCCTGACCGACGTGGAATTTGCGGCGGTCGGCGAGCCCTATCGCGAACATTGCGGGACCTGCCGCCGATGCCTCGATCTGTGTCCGACCGGCGCGTTGACCGACGGCTATAAGCTCGAACCGCGGCTGTGCATCTCGTACCTGACGATTGAACATCGCGGGCCGCTGCCGCGAGAAATGCGACCGCACCTGGGCAACTGGATCTTCGGCTGCGACGTCTGCCAGGAGGTCTGCCCGTGGAATGACGACCATGCGCGCGCGGCGCCGGTCAACGACGCGCTGATGCCGTCGCTCGCCGATCTGATGGCGCTCGATGAAGACAGCTTTCGCCGGCGCTTTGGCAGGAGCGCAATCAGGCGCACCAAGCGCCGCGGACTCCTCCGCAACACCGCGGTCGTATTGGGCAACAGCGGCAATCCCGACGCGATCGCGATACTGGCGAATACACTCGCAAGCGAGCCCGAGGCGCTGGTGCGGGCGCACGCGGCGTGGGCGCTCGGGGAACTGGGCGGAGAGGCCGCGCGACGCGCGCTCGAAGCGGCCCGCACTCGCGAGACCGATCAAACGGTTGCAGCTGAAATCGCGATGGCATTGGAGCACGCGGCGGCTTGAGCCAAGACCCGCAAATGGAATATCACTTTAAGCGGACGGTAAATGTAGCTATGAACGACAACGCCCGGCGTGAATTCTCCACGCTCACCGCGCGCGAACCGATTCCGTTGGCGCGCGGCGCCCTGCTGATCGCCAAGGAGGAATATCCCGACCTCGACGTCGAGAAGTACCTCGATCAGATCAGCGCGCTCACGGCCGAGGCGGAGCCGCTGGTGCGGACCGGCGAGGATACCATCGAAAAAGTCCAGTTGCTGTCCGAGTTTCTCTTCGGGCAAAAGGGCTTCGACGGTAATCGCGACGCGTTCGGCGATCCGCGCAATTCCTTTCTCAACGACGTGCTGGAACGCCGCCTCGGCATCCCGATCACGCTGGCTGTACTCTATATCGAGATTGGCCGGCGCCTCGGACTGAATCTCTACGGGGTGTCTTTCCCGACCCATTTCCTGGTCAAGGCGGTGGACGATCGGGGCGAGTTGATTATCGACCCGTTCAACGCCGGCGCGATCTTGAGCCTCGACGAAATCAAGGCGCGCCTCACGCAGATTTATGGGCAGCCGGTCGAAGTGAATCCGGTGATGCTGAAGGCAGTCGGCGCGCGACACATCCTCGGGCGGATGTTGCGCAACCTGAAAAACATTTACGCGAGCGGGGCCGACTGGCCGCGTTCGCTGGCGGCGCTCGATCGCATCCTGCTGCTGGAGCCGCGCGCGCTTGACGATTTGCTCGAACGCGCGACGGTTTACGAACGGCTCGAATGTTTTGGGCCCGCGCTGGAGGACTTCCAGAGCTTCATCACGCAGGCCCCCGAACATCCCAACGCCGACGGCGCGCGCGAATCGGTGATGCGCCTGATGCGCCAGGTCGCCCGCATCAATTGAGACCTGCGATGCAATAGGACGTTCATGGGAAATTTTCGTGCATCATCCCAGGCAATAACTGGTTTCAAGAGCGTCTTTCAGCACTTTGCCGACGACATCACCGTCAGACGCTTGAAGTCGACGATCCTTGGCGTAATTCATCAATCTATAAATCAGATCGAACATGGCTATCCGCAGATCAGTGACACCAGGAACACGATCGGCGCTGATCACTATCGGACGGAAGCGACCGGAAAATTCGTCGGCTGTCAATTTTGGAGTAACGAAGCCAAGAATTTTTTCAACGGAGTGCTGACGAAGCGATATGGAGATAAGCCGACTTTCAATGATGCGTGGAATCTGGCGAAGGAGCTTAGCTCAACAAAGTATGGGCGCCGCGCACTAAATCATGAACATGTATTTCCAATTATGAAGCTGCGAGAAATTCTCTTGAACCCCTCCGCTTTCAGACATTTTACTAGCAGCCTCGCACACCTAGAAAAGTTCTTCGAGCGCGCCGTGGTCGGCTGCGTTTTACTGAAGGGCGAACATGAGGAAATTCATTCCAGTCTCGAAGACTCTGAAAATCCGTGGATGCGATACCAGGATAGTTCCATTAAATTAGTGCCGAATCCGATATGGACCGATGCCCAACGAAAGCTAGTGGTGGATGCAAATCTATTGTAGCCAAACGGATCGAGTCCATTTACCCTCTTCTTCACACGAGAATGATCCTGTCTGCGCGTTAG
Source organism: Deltaproteobacteria bacterium (assembly GCA_021780755.1). Taxonomy (GTDB): domain Bacteria; phylum Desulfobacterota; class Binatia; order Binatales; family Binataceae; genus JADMIL01. The sequence goes on from JAJXYF010000035.1 coordinate 266,406, forward strand.
CAGATACAATCGCTGCATGGCGGCCGCTAAACCAGATCCGATACCGGATTTTCTCGAGACCAGCCGCAAGGGCGTGGCCGACGCCGATCTCCGCCGCAAGCTCGAAAATTCCACCGGACGCCATCTCGAACACGTCGCGCACATGCGCGCCGAATTTCCCGGCTACGACGGCGAGCGCGACGTCGCCCGCCGCATCAAGGAAGACGCCATCGGACGGCTCGACGAACTGCTGATCGAACTCAAACAGAAGCTCGAAGCCAACGGCTGCACGGTGTTCGTCGCCGCCGACGCCGCCGAGGCCCGTGACTACATCATCAAGATCGCCCGCAAGGCCAGCGCGCGACACGTGGTCAAGGGCAAATCGATGACCACCGAGGAGATCGACCTGAATCCCGCTCTACAGGCGGCCGGGATGGAAGTGGTCGAGACCGACCTCGGCGAGTACATCGTGCAACTGCGGCGCGAACGCCCCTCGCACATCATCACGCCCGCGATCCATCTGTCGAAAGAGGACATCGGGCAACTTTTCGCCGACCAACTCGGGATCGCGTACACCGCCGAACCCGAGGCGCTGACCGCCGCCGCGCGCGAGCGCCTGCGATCGATTTTTCTCGGCGCCGACCTGGGCGTGACCGGCGTCAACTTCGCGATCGCGGAGACCGGCACTCTCGTGCTGATCGAAAACGAAGGCAACGGCCGTCTCACCAGCACGCTGCCTGAGACCTTTATCGCCGTCATGGGTATCGAGAAGGTGATTCCGAAGCTCGCGGACCTCTCGCACTTTCTCGAAATTCTCGCGCGCACCGGGACGGGGCAGAAACTGACGACCTACACCAACTTCATCAGCGGACCGCGCCGCGAAGGCGAGTTGGACGGGCCGCGTGCGATGCACGTGGTCATCCTGGATAACGGGCGCAGCGCGATGCTGGCGGATCCGGTGATGCGCGAGGCGCTCTATTGCCTGCGCTGTGGCGCGTGCCTGAACGTCTGCCCGGTCTATCGGCGCATCGGAGGGCACGCCTACAACTCGCCCTATCCAGGCCCGATCGGTTCGATCGTCAGTCCGAATCTGTTCGGCAGCGCGGCGGCGAAGCTGCCGTTTGCCTCAACGCTATGCGGCGCGTGCCGCGATATCTGCCCGGTGAAGATCGACATTCCGCGCATCCTGCTGCATCTGCGCTGGAAAGAAACCCAGGCGCAGCCGCCGACCAAATGGCCGGCCGACGCGCGGCGCACGCGCGCCGGGGTGCGCCGCTTCGCACGGATGGCGCGGCATCCGAGGACCCTGCGCCTGCTCAGCCGTATCGGCGGATGGATGCTGCGGCCCTTTGCGCGCGACCGCTATCTGCGTCGAATGCCCGGGCCGTTCAAGAACTGGACGCGCTGGGGCCGCGACTTCCCCGCGCCCGGCGCACGGCGCCGCAAACCTCGCGGAGAGGGATGAGCGCGGGCGTGGCGGCACAACCCCGATGAGCGCGTTTCACAAAATAATCGCGACGGTGAAGTCGGCGATCGAACGTTCGCCGCGCACCGCCCCGCCGGCCCATCCGGCGAGTCCGGGAGTGATCGTCCCGGTGACGCATGATGCCCGCCGCGCCGAGTTGATCTCGCAATTCGCGCGCGAACTCGAAGCGGTCGGCGGCGCGTTCCTGGGGATCTTCTCGCCCGACGAAGTCCGCGCGCGGACGGTCGCGCTCGCGCGCGACATCGGTGCGCATACCGCGGCGATCGGCGCGGGTGTGACGCTCGATACCGCGGCTGTAGCTCGCGCGCTCGAACAGGCTGGTATCGCGGTCATCCGGCCGGGTGCGAGCGGCGACGCAGAGCGCGCGAGCTATCGTGAACGGCTGGCGGGCTGCGACCTCGGCATCGTCGAGGCCAACGCGGGTATCGCGGCGACCGGCACGCTCGCCGTGATCGGCACATCGGCAAGTCCGAACTCATTGACGCTGCTGCCACCGGCCAACCTGATCATCGTCAACGCCGATCGGATGCGCGCCGATCTGGCCGCCGCGGTCTCCGCAATCGGCGCCGAGACCTTCACCACCAAGCGCGTCGCGCTGATCACTGGGCCGAGCCGCACCGCTGACATCGAGAAGATGATCGTCCTCGGCGTGCACGGGCCCAGGAAACTCTATGCGCTGGCGATCTGGCCCAACGAAGTCTGATTCGCAGTTACGGAAGATCCGTCGATGCCTGAAGTAAGATTGTTCGCGACCTGCCTGGTCGAGGAATTTTATCCCTCGGTAATCGAGTCGGCGGCGCTGGTGCTGGAGCGGCTCAAGCTCAAGGTGCGTCCGCTGCGCAGTGCGTTCTGCTGCGCGCAGGCGCCCTTCAACGAGGGGCTGCGCGATGAGGCGGTCGATCTGGCGCGGCGCTTCTTGAAGTCGTGCGAGCCCGGCACCCCGGTGGTGATCCCCTCGGGCTCATGCACCAGCATGGTCAAAATTTTCTATTCGGACCTGCTCGCGGACGATCCTGCACTGGCGAAAAAGGCCGCCGCGATGCGCCCGTGGCTGTTTGAATTTTCACAGTTCCTGGTCAACGTGCTGAAGGTCAAGTACGTGGGCGCGCGCTTCGATCGCACCGCCGTTTATCATCCGGCGTGCCATCTGACGCGCGAGTTGCGGGTGGTCGATGAACCGCGGCTGCTGCTGGGAGCGGTGCAGAACCTGCGGATGGTGGACTTTCGCAATCCCGAGGAGTGTTGCGGATTCGGCGGAGCGTTCTCGGTCAAGCTGCCGCACATTTCGGCCGCGATGGTCGAGGACAAGATCGTGCGCATCAAGGAGAGCGGGGCAACCGCCGTTATCGCCAACGACTGTGGATGCCTGATGCAGATTGGCGGTGCGTTGCATCGGCAAGGTCTGCAGGTCGAGACCTTTCATCTGGCCGAAGTGCTCGCCGCCCGCTGACGCGACTTCAACCCCCGGCGTTTGCGGGCAACAGCGGCCCCCCCCCCGCATTTACGCCGACCGCAAGCGCCGTGCAGGCATTCGGAAACCTGCGCGCGCCGAATCGCGCACCGCCGCCTATATGAACGGCGGATTCGGAATCAACTAAAGCGATGGGCCTGCTGGATGAGCGTATGGGTAATCTTTTCGACCCGCTCGTCGAGCCGTCCAACCACCGCCTCGAGCTTCACAAGCTTGTCGTCGGACTCTCCATTGCCATTGCCGTTGGAGGCCGAATGATGCTCGGCTGCCTGGGCCTCCGCGATACGGTTGGCCACCGCTTCGGCCTCGGCAATGCGATGCGCAGCCGCCTGCGCTTCGGCTTGTGCGTTGCGCACCTGATCCTCGAGGCGCCTGAGCGTTTCCGCCAATTCGCTCAGCCGATCCTCGACCGCCTTGAGCCGCGAGTCGAGATCCTTGGTCAATACCCTGCTAGCTGCCATAGCCCTCTACTCCTCCCGTGTGCCCGCACTGTGCACCGGCCCGCTCTTTTCCGCGCGGGATTTGGATTTGCGCTCAGGCCCGTTTATGCACGTAACGGCCCGGCGCCGGTTCGATCGCTTCGTAACCACCGCCGCCCAGCGCAGCGGGCGCCGGACGCTTGTCACCCGACCGTTTCTCGATCCATTCGAGCCAATTGTCCCACCAGGTCCCCTTATGCTCGGTCGCACTCTTGAGCCACCCGTCGGGGTCGGACCCGGCGCCCGGATTGGTAAAATATTTGGCCTTGAAGTTGGCCGGCGGGCAGACCAGGCTCTGCACGTGGCCGCTGCCGCTCATGACGAATTCGGTGCGTCCGCCGAACAGCCGCGACGCGCGGTAGCACGCGCGCCACGGGCAGATATGGTCGGTCTGGCCGGCGAGCACGTACATGTCGCAATCGACGTTGCGCAGATTGATCGGAGTGCCGAGCGCCTTAATCGCGTCTGCCTTGATCAGCGGATTGCGCAGCATTATCTCGAGAAAGCCGGCGTGCAGTTTGGCCGGCAGATTGGTCGAGTCGGCGTTCCAGAACAGAATGTCGAAGGGCGCCGGATCGAGTCCCATCAGGTAGTTATTGATCCAGTAATGCCAGACCAGATCGTTAGGGCGCATCCAGGCGAAGGTGCGCGCCAGCGAACCCGCGTCGAGCACGCCCTTGCGATGCGACTCTTCGATCGCGAGCGCCACGGACTCCTCATTGGCGAACATCCCGGTCATCGACGGCTCACTGGAGTCGAGCATCGTGACGATGAGCGTCGCGGCGTTCACGCGCCGATCGCCACTGGCCGCCAGATGGCCGAGGAGCAGCGACGAGGTGATACCGCCGGCGCATACGCCGACCAGGTTGAGGTCCGGGCTGCCGGTGACCGCCGTGACAATCGCCGACGCCTCCTTGCAGGCATTGACGTAATCGTCCAGGCCCATGGCGCGGTCTTCAGGTCCCGGGTTGCGCCAGCTCACGGTAAAGAATTGCAGACCGTGCGCGACCGCGTACTCGGTAAAGCTGCGCTTGGGCGCGAGGTCCATCACGTAAAACTTGTTGATCTCGGGCGGCACCAGCATCACCGGCCGCTCATAGACCTGGGCGGTCGCCGGCTTGTACTGAATCAATTCGCAGAGCTTGCCGCGATGGACCACAGCGCCGGGCGTAACCGCCAGATTACGGCCCACTTCGTAGGGGCGCTTGTCCACCTGCGACGGCATCCCGCCGTTCGTCAACAGATCATTCACGTAGTTGCGGAAACCCTCGACCAGGCTGCGGCCCGCGGTGTCGAAGGCCCGCTTGAGCGCCGCCGGATTGCCGAGCAGGGTATTAGTGGGAGCCAGCGCCTCGGTCAGCAGCGTCACCGCAAAGCGCTCTTGCGCGGGCAGTTTCCAGTCGTCGCCGGCGACCGTTTCGGTGCTGAGTCCGACCAGGTCGTGCATCGCGGAGCGCCACGCCAGGTAGGACTGCATCATACGGCGAAAAAGCGGGTTCTCGACAAAGGCCGGATCGGCAAAGCGCCGGTCGTTGGCTTCGGGTTTGATTTCCGAGGTACCGGCCGCGACCTCCATCAGGTCGAGGAGAAAACCCGAGGTCCGCGAACGGAATTGGTCCGGATGGGCCGCGACATTGCGCAGGAATTGGCCGAGCGAGGCGAGTACGTCGCGCGCACTGATGCCGACGAAGGGATTCGCCCCAAGTATCGCATCAACCGCGGGGGCATGTTCCTCCGGGTTGGCGAGATCGAATTCACGCAGCGTCGCCGCACTCATTTGGACGCCTCAAAAATGAACAAGCTACACCGAATCATCGCTAGCAAAGCCATATTGCTACCGCAAGCTCCTTTGGACGTGTGCCAAAATAGGACATTCGTAGCCTAATCAATCTGTCGAAATCATTGCGTATCCGTAGAGCGGAGTCGCGACAAAAGTCCGCTTGAAAGTGACGACTGCCCGGCTGGGAACCGGTCGGTAGGCCGGGAGAGATCAGGCGCAGAGAGCCGGGGAAAGGCCGTTGCCTGACGGCGACATGAATATCCGCGATTCACCGCCCGCGCGTGGGCTGGGCGGCTCGGCCGGCGGATTAGCCGAGGAGTTCGCGTCCGCGCTCGAAGAAGAGCGGAGACGAGAGAGCGATGTCCTCCCAGGTCGGGTCGGGGCGTTTACCGCGCCGATGGAGCATCAGGTTAAACGCCGTGATGGAACCGAAACGGTAGCCGGCGAAGGCGCGGAACCAGCGGAGGTCCGCGTCGGTGACCGGCCAACTGACGGATTTGCGATAGAGGTCGGCCAGTGCCTCGGGACTCGGCGCATGGGGCGGGATCAGCGATTGATCGACCCAGCTCTTGCGGTCGGAGAACATGCAGAGCCATCCGAGGTCGATCAGAACGGCGCCGATTTGCGCGAGTTCCCAATCGATCACGATCTGCACGCCCTCGCCTGCGCATAACGAGTTGGACCACTGGAAGTCGCCGTGAACGCATCCGATTCGCGGCGCGGACGGCATCGTGGCGCGCAGGCGTTCGCGCAGTTCGGCTGAGCCCACGGTGGTTTTCGGATCGAGCAGCGGGCGATCGAGCAGCGCGTCGAAGCGTTGCATCTCCTCGAGCAGCGGGCGCGGATCGCCCCAGACCGCGCGGCGCGGCTCCCACGGCACCGCATGGAGCGCGGCAAGTTTCTCGACGATCGAGCGCGCAAAGCGCCGCTGAACGTCGGGCGGATACTCTCGTTCGCCCATCGCGAGCTTGTCGCCCTGCACGAAGCCGACGACGAAGTACGGGCGCCCGAAGGCAGCCGGGTCATCGTCGAGCCAGCGCACTGGCGGTACGGGGACAGCGGTCCCTGAGAGCGACTTCATGATGCGCGCCTGACGCACCACGTCGGCGGTGCCGACTGGGCGCACCCCTTCGGGCGCCAGGCGCAGCACCAGCCGCTCGCAAGTGGCGGTAGCACCCGAGCCGGTCTCGAGCTCGAAGCTGTAGCTCTGCCCGGCATGCCCGGGGAGAGTCGTAAGCGCGCTGATCCGCGCCGACGGATCACCCGTCTTGGCGCGGACCAGCGCGGTCAGTTGGCGAGTTATTTCTTCGTCGGATACCATCGATTCAAATCAAAACCCGCACGGCGCCGCCGCATCGTCATTCATTCAGCTACGCCGCTTCACTCATTACGCGATCCGGATTCGAAGGTCCCATCAACCGCGCATCTTGAGCTGCGCCGACGCCGGATGGAGACTCGACGCCGCGCTGGGCCGCGCCCCGACGCGCTTGAACCAGGCAGTGACGTTGGCGTTAGCGGGATCGATCGTCTGACCCACGCCGGCGGCAAAGTCGAGCGCGCAAAACAGAATGATATCCGAGATCGTAAAGCGGTTAGGCACGATGAAGTCGCGGCCGGCGATCAGACCGTCGAGCCATTTCAGGCGCGCCTGGGTAATCCGCTTAAGCCCTGGAGCGGCATCGGGTTCGCACGGCACCCGATCCTTGAACAGTGGTAGGCCCTCCGCAAAGCGGAAGCCGTTGTAGAGGTTCTCAGTGATATTCTGCTCGATTCGCCGCTGCCATTGACGCGCCTCCGCACGCTCTTCCGCGTTGGAGCCAATCAGCGCCGGCGTCGGATGCTTTTCCTCGAGGTACTCCCAGATCGCGACGGTCTCGCCGATGCACTTGCCGTTGTCCAGTTCGAGCGCGGGCAACTGTCCGCCGGGATTGCGATCGGTATAGGGCGGCTTGCGATTCTCGGCCTTGAGCAGGTCGATTTCCTTGGTCGGAATCTTCAGGCCCTTTTCCGCCAGGTACATGCGCATCGCGCGCGGATTCGGTCCGAATGAGTCGTATAACTGCATGGTCGATTTCTCCCCGTGTGGTCTTGCCGTGAAATGTCCCCAGACGGCGGCGACTATACAGGAAGCGGCGTCCGATGTGGAGCGCACGCCAAGGCGGGCGCGGATATCGGAGGGCTGCGGGGGTGGATTATTTGCCATCGGCACGCCACAATGCGGTCGAACATGAGCCGCGCGTCAATCCCGACAATCCTACTCAATAGAGCGACGCCGCAAGACCACACTGGAAAGCTAATTCAAGAGGAGCGGGGACCGTCATTGTGATTCGGTCCCGAGCGTAAGGCCGTGCGATTTTGTCCACAGTGCGGCGCGCCGGTGGTAACCGGTGCGCGTTTTTGTGTCGAATGCGGTGAGAATCTCGCCGCCATCAATGTAGCCGCGACCGCCCCGCTGCCGTCGCCGGAGCCGGCCGCGGCAGCGGCGTCGAGTTCGTCGTCCGCGACGCCCGTATCATCGGCACCATCCAGATCGCCCTTAGTGTCGTCGAGCGCGACCGATTCGGGGACAGCCGTGCAGGGCGCCGGTGCGCTGGGACCGTTCGTCGCGGTCTTCGGCGGCATCCTCGCGATCGGAGTGGTGGTGACGATCCTGATCATGCGTCAGACGCCCGCGCGGCCGAGCGTCGCGGCAAGCCCGCCGCCGCCGGCCCAAACCGCGGGCGACGACGACAGCCGGAGCCTGCCGCCCGGCCATCCGACGGTGCAGATACCGAAGGAGGCGCTCGACTTCATCAAGCAGATCGAGCAGAAGGCCAAGGCCAATCCGAACGACCTCAAGGCTTGGGATCAGCTCGGCGACGTGACGCTGCGCGCGGCGGCATTCGATCCGTCGTACTATCCGCGAGCGGCGAGCGCATACGCGCACGTACTGAAGCTCGATCCTGAAAATCTCGACGCGCTGCGCGGGATGGGCAATATCGATTTCGATCAGCGCAAGTTCGACCAGGCGATCGCGGCCTACGAACATTACCTGTCGAAGAAGCCCGACGATCCCGACGTGCGCACAGATCTCGCCACGATGTACCTCTCCACCGACAACGCGGACCAGGCCGTCGTACAGTACAAGAAGGTGCTGGCGGCGCATCCGCAGTTTTTCGAGGCGGCGTTCAACCTCGGCGTCGCGTACGGTCAGATGAACAAGCCGGCCGACGCGCGCACGGCCTTCGACACCGCGCTCAAGATCGCGCCCGACGCCGACGCGCGCAACCGGGTCAACCAGATGATCGCGTCGCTCAACAGCATGCCGGCGGGAGCGTCGGCCAGCGCGGACAATGCCGGCACGCCGCCGGCCTCGTCAATTGCATCAGGTGCCACCAGTGCGTCCGGCCCACCGGCGGTCGCGGCCAATACGTTCCAGGGCGCGATGGAACAGATGCTGCGCGACTTGCCGATCGCGGGACCTAAGGTGCAGTCGCTCCAATGGCCCTCGCCGACCAAAACGCGCGTGCTGATGGACAATTTCCCGATGGATCAGATGCCGCCGTTTGCCGCCAACAAGTTCATGACCGACCTGAAGGCCGGCATCGACCAGGTGAAAAGCGCGCACAAGATCGACGGACCGGTGGAGGTCGATATCTGCGATGCGGCGAGCGGCCGCGTTATGCAAACCGTGACGGAGTAAACGAGGCTCGCGTCGTTGCGAGCGCAATCGGTCACCCATTCCCTGCGCTCAGGGTGAAGGCGGCCAAGCGGGCGGCGGACAGTACTCGAGTGCCGTTTTAAGCCGCGACCGCGACTGACAGGTACTGTCAGGGGTCGCCCGTCTGCGCCATCCGGCTCAAACCTTCCAGCCAGTTCTGATGTTCCCTAAGCAGGCCGCGGCGCAAGTACCAGCGGCCGACCCGGGTCAGTGGGCCGACCTGCGTCTCCTCGGTGATTATCCGCGTATGACCGGCATCGACGACCTCAAAGAGCCATCCGTGGTACGCGCGCAGTCCAAAGGCGGTCGCGTCCCAGCCCAATTCCATTGAACGATCGTAGATGATCACCTTGCTGCGCACGCGCACGCCGAAGGTTTTCCAGACGAATTGAGAGCCGGGACCGAGGTCGGGACCGTCATCGTCGCCAAAGCGAATCCATCCGCAGTTGCTGTACCATTCGGGCCAACGTTCGGCGCGACACAGCCAACGCCAGATCCGGTCGGGCGCGGCCGGAATGACCAGTTCGTTGCGCGCGTACACGGTTGAATGCTCCGGTTCCATGCCAGTGGGCCACCGCATCAGGACTTCACCTTGATCCTTGCGAGTTAGAACCTCGGTGCAACTTCCCTTATCGCCATAGATAGGTTCCGGAAGCGAGGCAGGTATTGAGTGGCGAGTCCGTAGTGCACAAAAGCTATAACCCTATTTAATATGACGGCTCGGGTGCGCAATCACAATAGATAATTCTGATAGCCTATCCTAATCGATGGTTGGCCAAAGATTCGCCCGATCACCCTCAATAGAATCCGGATAGGGAGTTGGAATCTAAAGACCGGTTCGGGAATCGGCGCAAAATAAAGGGGCCGGGATTGCTCCCGGCCCCCTTGCCGTCCCCACATCCGCCGCCCCGCCACCGCACTCGCCAAGCGCGCCCGCGCGGGCCCGCTCTCAAATCGTTATCGGCGTCCCCAGCGAATCGACTACCGAATAATCGCCTGTCTCAACCGACCTGACTAAGCCTGGACCCCGGAGAAGCTTGCCACCGCATCCGCAATCCACCTCCACGCCACCGCTCGTCCGCCACACCACGCCTCTCCGGGGCCCTCCCCCACACGCCCAGCCGCCGCTACGATTTTCAGCCACGCACCGGTTGGAACAGATTCCGTCTCGGTGCAAGCGCGATAAACTGGCCTGCCGTAATGCCCGCCGCCGCACAGCCGACGGTCGCATGCTCGCGAGAGTCCGCGCTCAACCGCCAACGGTCGGCGCCACCGGTGCGCCACGCCAGGTTGTCGAACCAGAAGACGCCGGCGCAGCGCGAGCATTTCACTTGGAGTTGCCACGGCACATCGCTGGCGCAAGTCAGCGTGGCGCCACCGACCAATTCATGGCCGCGTCCGCGCAGCGCGACATAATCTGCCGCCCGTTCGAGCACCGCCCGGGCTTTTTCCACTTCGACCATGAAGTCGGCTGAGTCCATCCCCACCCCACCTCCTCATGAGCATCCGCTGGTAGTGCCGCAATGATTCATCTAAACCCGCTAATTTTTCATCAAACGGCAATAATCCAGCGACAATTCGTCAATAAGTTTCGCTTTCAATTGATGTCCCCGTTCTAAGGCATCCTTCTGATTTTCGAAGTGTTCTGGTTCGAAGCGGTCTGTGGAAAGGACACCGAGGGTCCCGGGGAAAACTATATGTCCGCCGGGGATCCATCCCTTATCGTCTCGCATTGTGATTTCTTCGAATTCGATCATTGAACACCCCACCTCCTCATGAGCATCCGCTGGTAGTGCCGCAATTCATGCATTTGTAGCAGGCGCCGTTGCGCACCATGATGCATCCGCAATCTGGACACGGCGGCGCGTCGGCCTGGTTGATGAACGCCTGCCGCAAGCCCGAGTCCTTGCCCTCGCCGAGGTCCGCGACGGCCGGACCGGCGTGTGCCGGCGCGACCAGCGTGAGCTTCGGCGCGGTGTCGCCGTGCGTCTCGGCCGCGATCGATCCAATTGCTGGCGCGGCACCCGGCTGCGCCGCGCCGATAATACCGACATCCTGGCGCGCCTGCTCGTCGAGGAACTTCGACGCCAGCCAGCGAAACAGGTAGTCCACGATCGACTTGGCAAACGGAATCTGCGGGTTCTTGGTAAAGCCCGACGGCTCGAAGCGCATGTGCGCGAACTTGTCCACCAGGAACTGCAGCGGCACGCCGTATTGCAATGCGTAGGAAATCGCGGTCGCGAACGAGTCCATCAGCCCCGATATCGTCGAGCCCTGCTTGGACATCGAGACGAAGATCTCGCCGGGCGCGCCGTCATCGTACATGCCGACCGTGATGTAGCCCTCGTGGCCCGCGATATCGAACTTGTGCGTGATCGAGTGGCGCTCGTCGCGCAGCTTGCGCCGATGCGCGCGGAACTCGTCGGCCGACGATGCCGCGGCGATCGCGGCGGCGGCCTTTTGTGCGTCGGCCGCGTCGGTCGCCTTACTGCCGGTGTTGAGCGGCTGCGTGCGCTTCGAACCGTCGCGATAGATGGCGACCGCCTTCAACTTCAACCGCCACGCCGTCACATACGCCTCGGCGACCTCGTCAACCGTCGCGTTCGACGGCATGTTGATGGTCTTCGAGATGGCGCCCGAGATGAACGGCTGCACCGCCCCCATCATCTTGAGATGGCCGTTGTAGTGGATCGTGCGCGAGCCCGAGCGCGGCTTGAATGCGCAATCGAAGACCGGCAGATGCGCGTCGGCCAGATGCGGCGCGCCTTCGACCGTGTCGTGCTCATCCAGATATTCGACGATCTCCTGGATCTCGCGCGAATCGTAGCCCAGGCGCTTGAGCGCGCGCGGCACGGTGCCGTTGACGATCTTGAGCATCCCGCCGCCGACCAGCTTCTTGTACTTGATCAGCGCGATGTCCGGCTCGATGCCGGTGGTGTCGCAATCCATCATGAACGCGATGGTGCCGGTGGGCGCGATCACGGTCGCCTGCGAATTACGAAAGCCCGCGGTCTGCCCGAGCTTGAGCGCGCCGTCCCACGCCGAACGCGCCGCAACCAGCAGGTCCAGCGGAACGTAGGTGCTGTCGAGTTCGTAGGCGCACTTGCGATGATGCTCGATCACGCCGAGCATCGGCTCGCGATTGGCCGCGTAGCCCTCGAACGGATCCATCACACCCGCGATGCGCGCCGACTGCAGATAGGCCTCCCCCGTCATCAAAGCCGTGATGGCGGCCGCGTAGTTGCGGCCCTGGTCGGAATCGTAGGGCATCCCAAGCGCCATCAGCGTCGCGCCGAGGTTGGCGTAGCCGAGGCCCAACTCGCGAAACGCATGCGCATTTTTGGCGATTTCGTCGGTCGGATACGACGAGTTATCGACCACGATGTCCTGCGCCGTGATCATCACATCGACCGCATGGCGAAAGGCCTTCACGTCGAAGTCGCCGCGATCGTCGATGAACTTGAGCAGGTTGAGCGACGCGAGATTGCACGCCGAATTATCCAGGTGCATATATTCGCTGCACGGATTCGACGCATTGATGCGGCCGCTGGCCGGGCAGGTATGCCACGCGTTGATGGTCGTGTCGAACTGCATCCCAGGATCGCCGCAGGCCCACGCCGCCTCGGCGATCTCGCGCAGGATTTCGCGCGCGCGCCGCTCCTCGGCGACCTCCCCGCTGGTCACGAAATGGGTCTGCCAGTTGGCGTCGTTGACGATCGCCTCCATGAACTTGTCGGTCGCCCGCACCGAGTTGTTGGCGTTCTGGAAAAACACCGAGCCGTAGGCCGGGCCGTCGAGCGACGCGTCGTAGCCCGCTTCGATCAGCGCCCACGCCTTCTTCTCCTCCTCCACCTTGCACTTGATGAACTCGACGATATCCGGATGGTCGGCGTTGAGCACCACCATCTTGGCCGCGCGCCGCGTCTTGCCGCCCGACTTGATCACCCCCGCCGAGGCGTCCGCCGCCTTCATGAAGGAGAGCGGGCCCGAGGCGGTGCCGCCGGCCGAAAGCTTCTCGCGCTGCGATCGCAGCGCCGAAAGATTCACCCCCGCACCGGAGCCGCCTTTGAAGATCATGCCTTCATTGCGGTACCAGTTCAGGATCGAGTCCATGTTGTCGTCAACTTTCAGGATGAAGCACGCCGAACATTGCGGCTTGGCCTCGATGCCGACGTTGAAATAGACCGGGCTGTTAAAGGCCGCCATCTGGTTGATCAGCAGGTAGGTCAGCTCGGCCTTGAAGGTGTCGCGCTCCGCGTCGCCGGTGAAGTAGCGCTGCTTGTCGCCCCACGACGCGATCGTATCGACCACGCGCCCGACCAGTTGGCGCACGCTGGTTTCGCGGCGGGGAGTGCCAATCTGCCCGCGAAAGTACTTCGAGACCACCACATTGGTCGCCGTCTGCGACCAGGCGCGCGGTACCTCGACGTCGCTCTGCTCGAAGACCACGCGGCCGTCTTCGCCGGAAATTATGGCGGCGCGAAGGTCCCAATCGACCTCGGCCATCGGATCGACCCCGGGGCGGGTGAAGTAGCGTTCGAGCGTAACCCCGCCGATTCGCGTAGCGGTAGCGTCGGGAGTACGGGCACTATCAGTAGTATGTGTTTCCGGTATTTCTATGCTCTTCGCCATTATCCAAGCTCCCCCCGCCACACCCGCCCAGAGACATTTACCCGCGCCATAGCAACCACGCTCGGGTCAACAATCACTCAAGCAGAATTTGCCATGCCGATGTATGACGGAATTATTACTCCAGCAGCTCGTTGTCAAGGGCATAGCCCCTACATGTAGTGTTGACCAACCTGTTGATAACAACCTATTAGGTTGTTGATAAGTTTTCAACAGATCTTCGCCGCTATAAGAATCCATCAGAGGAAAACATCTGACCCATAAGTAATGCTCATAACTAAACACAGCATTTGAACTCGCGTACAGGCTAGCGCGGCAGCCTCAATGGCAATCATTGCCGAATTGAGACAAACCGTCGACGCTGAAAGAATTGTCGCTGATTCGCGCGATCATGCGAATTTTGCCTATTGCGGATCGCGACTGCTTCGGCTGTGCAAAGGTATTCGCTCGACTCCGCAGCGCCGCGTCTAGTGGGACCTTTCGGACTTCCCGTTATAAGGATGTGCGATGCGCCCTGTGAAAACCCTCATCATCATTCTGAATCGCGCTAACCTCGCCTACGCGCCCGCCAAAGGTTTCGACTACGCGATCCGTATGACCTGGGTACTTGCACCTTTTCACTGTGGGAAGTTTGAAACCTTTTAAAGGTTTCAAGGCTCTTTATCTCTGCCTCTCCCCTTCTTATCTTGACGAGCGGCCCCACGCCTCGATTAGACTCTCGAAGGCGCGCCGCAATTCGGGATCCTTCAGCTCCGGCAGATTGATCGAGCGGCGGGTCTCGCGCGGCACCGAGCGCAATTTCGGACGTTCGCGGCGGCTCAGCCGCCCGCTGACGAAGCGCAGATCGCGCACCGCGTCATTGCCCATGCTGTCGCGCAGCCGCCTCAATATCTGCGGCTTCATCAGGTTAAGTTCCTGAATCCACATCGCGCCCGAAACTTTTACCACCGCCGTGTGAAACTTAAGCCCGGTCACCTCCGTGCGCCGCGCGATCATCTCGCCCACCACTTCGGGCCACAGCCGCACCAGCCGCACGATCTCGAAATGACCCTCGTTGTCGATTCGCGACAGGATGTCCTGCAGCGCGCCGCCGATCTGCTGGGGATATTTTCGCCGTCCGCGCGCCATCGTAAGGGTTACGATAGCGCGTCCATCCCCGCGCGCAACCGCTACCAATTTTTTGTAACCTCACGAGTTTCAAGCAGCCCAACAGTCTTGACCTTATTTTCAGGACTGGACTTCCCATTTGACAAGCGGCGGGCGGCACCCTGGGACCTCCGCATCGTTCTGAGTCGCGATAACCTCGCGTCCGCGCCCGCGAAGAATCTTTCTCTTTTTCTCTCTGATCAAACCGGAAGTATGAAACCGCCCGTGCGCCGCTGCGTACCATCATGCAGGAGGACCGCACGACCATGAAGCGCTCCGAAGCGCGATGGGACCGGCATCACAACCGTAATGTAGATACTCACTAGGTAGGTCCCCGCAAGCACCTCCCAACAGGTATATACTAGTACACTAAGGCGGACGCCCGGGCGCTGGATCAGGCGTCCTCCCCGGGGTCGGGAAAAAGCGTCAAATTCGCTAAACTGAACGGCAAAGTGGGTAATGCTAAAAGCGCCAAAATACTAGTTGACCCAATTCACAACCAGGGGACGGACGCAAATCGAAAAATGTTTTTTTACAAAACGAACTCCTCTTCGCCCCACTTGAACCGCCCTGCCGGGAAATAGCGTGCGGCACTTGACACGAGCGTCATGAACAGTACACCGCAGTCACTGCACGTCCTTAACCGGCTCGGTTTCGGGCCCCGTCCCGGCGACCTCGACGCGGTCCGGCAGCTCGGCGTCGATCGCTATATCGAGCGCCAGCTCGACCCCGAGTCGATTCCGGAGCCTGACGATCTCACGCGCCGCATCGACGGGCTGCGCACGCTGCGGATGACGCCGGTCGAGCTCTTCCTCGAATTCCAGCAACCATTGCGCCAGGCGGCCAAGGACGACCCTGATGCGCGCAAGATGGCGCGTCGCGCGGCTCGCCAGGTCATCATGGAGGCGGTCGAGGCGCGCATCGTGCGCGCCGCGAACGGTGTCCGCCAACTGCAGGAAGTCATGGCCGCGTTCTGGTTCAACCATTTCAACGTGTTCGCCGGCAAGGGCCTGTGCGGCATCTGGACTGGCGCCTTCGAGGAAGAGGCGATTCGGCCCCATACGATGGGCCGCTTTCGCGATCTCCTCGGGGCGACGGCCAAACATCCGGCCATGCTGTTCTATCTCGACAACTGGCAAAACACGGCGCCGAATGCGCCCGGCTCTCACGGCAAGTTCGACGGTATCAACGAAAACTATGCGCGCGAAGTGATGGAGCTGCACACGCTCGGCGTCAACGGCGGCTATCGTCAGAACGATGTAATCGCGCTCGCTCATATACTCACTGGATGGGGACTGGTAAAGCGCGGCGCGCAGGGCGGGCAGGCGCGTCCGCGGCAGAATTTTTCGGCGCAGGATTTCTCGGCGAATAATTTTCAGCCGCGCGCGCACGGGATCTTTGGTCCGTTCTCTTTTCGCCGCTGGCGCCAGCGCAATTCGAACAATCCGCCGCGCGCCAACCGGGTAATCGGCCAGTACGGCTTTTTCTTCGACGCCAGCCGCCACGACTTCACCGCACAGACCATCCTCGGCAATACCATTCCCGGCGGCGGCATCGAGCAGGGCGAACAGGCGCTCGACCTGCTCGCGCGCAGTCCGGCGACGGCGAACCATCTGAGCTATCAGCTTGCGCAATACTTCGTCGCCGACAATCCGCCTCCCGCGCTGGTCAAGCGAATGGCTAATCGCTATCTCGCGACCGACGGTGATATACGGCAGGTGCTGGCGACGTTGTTTGCGAGCAACGAGTTCCGCGACCCGCGCAATTACAATAGTAAGTTCAAGACCCCGTATGAGTATGTGATTTCAGCCGTGCGGGCGACCGGCGCCCCGGTGGTCAACGTGCTGCCGCTGGCCGGAATGATGTCGCAACTGGGCATGCCCCTGTACGGCTGCCAGACCCCCGACGGCTATAAGAACACCCGTGAAGCGTGGCTCAATCCGGACGCGATGATGCTGCGGCTCAGCTTCGCGACCGGGCTCGGTGCCGGCCGGCTGCCGCTCGACCGGCGCCCTGACGGCGATTTCGGCGGCCGAGGCGCGTTCAAAAAATCGGGTGAGCCGCGGCCGGCCAGGTTCGATGGCAAGCCTCAATTCAATCGCAAACCACAATTTAACGGTAGGACGAACGCGCCCGATCCCGCGCAACTCGCGCTCACCCTCGGCGACCAGTTTTCGCCGCGCACGGCGGACGCCGTCGAGTCGGCGCCAACCCAACTGCGGGCGCCGCTCATACTGGGTAGTCCGGAGTTCATGCTGCGCTGACGCAAGGAAGCCAATGAATATTCGAGTGACTAATCAAAACGAAGCCGGCGCGGGACTGTGCACCTTGGCCGGCGATGCGATCGGACGGCGCCAGTTTATCCGCGGCGCCGCGATGCTCGCGGCCGCCGGCGTAGTGCTGATCGGGCCGCGGGCGTGGGCCGCGCGCGCCTTGGCGGGCGACCCCAGCCGCAAGCGCCTGGTGGTGGTCTTCATGCGCGGCGCGGTGGACGGCCTCAGCCTCGTGGTCCCCTACGGCGACTCGCAATACTACGAGCAGCGCCCCACCATCGCGATCCCGCGCGGCGGCGGCGACGGCGGACTAATCGACCTCGACGGCCATTTCGGACTCAACCCGGCCCTCGCCTCGATGATGCCGATGTGGACCGACGGCACGCTCGCCTTCGTGCACGCCTGCGGATCCCCCGATCCCACGCGATCGCATTTCGACGCGCAGGACTACATGGAGAGCGGCACCCCGGGCGTCAAGAGCACGGGCGACGGCTGGATGAACCGCGTGATGACGGCGTTGCCGGGTGCGCATTCCCCGACCGAAGCGGTGAGCCTCGGGCCCACCGTGCCGCGGATTCTTTCAGGACCGCTGGCGGTCGCGAATATACCGCTCGGGCGCGCAGCGGATCGGCCGCTGCCGATGGATAATCCGATCATCGAGGCGTCCTTCGACCGCCTTTACAGCGGCGACGACGCGCTCAGCCGCACCTACCAGGAAGGCCGCCTCGCGCGCCAGAAACTGCGCGGCGAACTTATGCAGGACATGACGGAGGCCGACAACGGCGCGCCGTCACCCAACGGATTTTCCGACGACACCGGGCGCCTGGCGCGGCTGATCGCACGCGACCCCAGTATCCGGCTCGCGTTTCTGGCGCTCGGCGGATGGGACACGCACGTCAACCAGGGCGCCAGTAAGGGCCAACTCGCGAATCATCTGACGCCGCTCGGCGAGGGACTCGCGAGCTTCGTCAAGGCGCTCGGTCCGGCCTACGACGATACGGTTGTCCTGGTGATTTCCGAGTTCGGCCGCACCGTGCATGAAAACGGCAACGGCGGCACCGACCACGGCCACGGCAACGTCATGTGGGTGATGGGCGGGCCAGTGCGCGGACGCCGCGTCTATGCGCAATGGAAGGGGCTCGCGCCGGGCGATTTGTACCAGGAGCGCGACGTCGCCGTGACCACGGATTTTCGCGAGCCGATCGAGCGCGTGCTGCGCACTCACATGGGACTGCCGGCGATCCAGATCAATCGAGTGTTCCCCGGCTATGCCTCCGACCGCGACAACCTGGGCGGGTTGATCAGGACGTGAAGCGCCGGCCCACCGAAAACCGAACGTTAATACTGCTTGGCCTGCATTTCCTCGTCCATCTGGCGCAACTTCGCGAGCTTCTCGTCGGTCGCGATGTCCTTCTGCTTCCCCGCCTCAACCACCGCCTGATGGCGGCTGGGCAGCTCGCCGTCGATTTTTTCAATCGCCTCGCGGGCCAGCTTGCGCACCTTCGGACTCGGATCGTTCGAGACGATCTGGATGAGCGAATCGTTGGCGGCCGGATCGCCGATTTCGCCCAGCGCGTAAACCGCCGTACCGCGGCTGTCGGCGTCGTCGGTCTCTTTCAGGTAGTTGATTATGGGCATCGCGCCGCGCTGATCACCGATCCGCCCGAGCGACGCCACCAGGTGCAGTTTCTCGACGGCCGGGGTTTCACGCAGGAACAGTTCCTGCGACATGATCGGCACGGCGTCGGCAACCCCGCGCGCCCCCAGGACATCGATCGCCTTGATGCGCACGCGCACGTCCGGATCGGAAATTCCACGGAAGAGAATTTCGTTGGCGTCCATGCTGTCAACGAAGCGCAACCCCTCCAGCCCCTGCACCCGCACGCGCGGATCGGCGTCGGCGAACTTGCGCTTGGCGTCGCGGATCGACTCGTCGGCGGTCTTGCCGCTGTGCTTCAGGCTGCCCGGACCGGCCTGCTCCAACCCCTGAAGGGAGAGGTTGTTCATCGGGCCGGGCAGGCCAAGCTGCTGCGCGCGTGCCGCTTGCGGGAGCATCATCGCGATCGCGACGAACGCGGTCGCGAGAATTAAACGGGCTTTCGACATTCCAACGCCCTCCACAATTGGGCAGAATTGACGGCCACAGTGTATTCCATCTTCAACCAGCATGACATCCCACGCCGGTGGCGGCCCCGATCGTCGCACTCGCGGCGCCGCGTCACGACCGCCGCGAGTCTTGCCACAACGGCGGTCGTGCTCGCGCTGGCGGCATTTTGCGCTTACGGTCAGCAGCCCGCCGGTCAACATACTCCGGCGCACGCACCGGCACATCCGCCGCACGCGCCGGCGCGTCCGCGGGTGATGCCAACGCCAGCGCCGCTCGCCCTGCCGGGCAACCTTGCGATTCCAAAATACACGGCGAAAACCATTCCGTTCCGCGACGGTGAGACGCTCCTGTACCGGGCGTCGTGGATGGGCGTACCGGCCGCCGACGCGCGGATCCTGATCGCCCACAGCAAGGTAAATCCGCAGTGGTGGACCGGGGTGATGTGGCTCAATACCAGTCCGGTGGTCGATGTCGTCTATCAGATGCGCGACGTCTTTCGCGAGAATTTCAACTATCCCTCGCTGCGTCCGAACGACATCTTTATCGTGCAGCATGAGAAGCAGCGCCTCGATCAATGGCGCGTGACCTTCGACCATCCGCGGAGCCTGGTGACCGCGATCAAGACCAGCCGTCATGGCAAAATTACCACGCGACGCTTCAGCGGCGGCGATCCGCTCGGCCCCTTTTCGGGCTCGATCATGGCGCTGTCGCAAGCGCTGCGGCCCGGCGAGAGCCTGACCTTCGACGTCTTCAGCGGGGGTAATCGTTATGTGTTCGCCTTCAAGGTGGTCGCGCGCGAACGGATCACCACCGCCCTCGGCAGCTTCGACACACTCAAGATCGAGCCGTGGGTGCTGTGGCTGAGCGAAGGCAGTTTCCGCACCCAGACGCGCGCGACCACGGTGTGGGTCACCGACGATTCGCGCCATCTGCCGGTGCGGATTTCGGCGGCGGTCTTTTTCGGCAACGTCTATGCCGACTTGATTGAGGTCAGCGGCGCACCGCTGCCGGCGGACGCGCATGGATGATGAAATAGCGGGTCGCGCCGCCGGGCGGGCTTACCCGATCGGGCATCCGCTGTGCTATTCCTCGGCGCGAGCGATTTCCTACGCATGGGGGCGTTTGCGATGGCCAAGAAGCTGGAATTCTTTTACGACTGTTCGAGTCCGTGGACCTATCTGGCGTTTACCAGGATCGAGGAAGTGGCGCAGCGCCACGGCGCGGACCTGGTGTGGCGGCCGATCCTGGTCGGCGGCGTTTTCAACGCGGTCAATCCGTCGGTCTATGAATCGCGCGAGCGCCCGGTGAAGGTCAAAGCGCGCTACTACAAAAAGGACATGCAGGACTGGGCGCATCTGTACAAACTCAAGATAACCGACCCGGCGGCGCTGGTAATTTTCCCGGTGAATTCGGTCAAGGCGATGCGCGGGGCCTTCGTCGCGCAGGAACACGGCAAGATTTCGCCATACTCGCGCAAGGTGTTCGAGACGTACTGGGGTGATAATCGCGACATCAGCAAGGACGAGGTGCTACGCGATATCGTGCGCGCGACCGGACTCGACGAAGCGGAATACTTTGGCAAGATCGCGCTGCCCGAATACAAGGAAAAGCTCAAGGCGAACACCGACGAGCTGATCGAGCGCGGCGGCTTCGGATCGCCGACCATGTTCGTCGAGGGCGACATGTACTTCGGCAACGACCGCCTGGCGTTGGTCGAGCACGCCCTCGTCCATACGCATTAGGTCGCGCGCGGATTGCGCGATCGTCGCGCCGCGGCATGCGCATTCTCGCCGCGGTCACCGGACGCATCCGCCGCCGGTAATGTAACGATGACGCCAGCGCCATCGAAGATGCCCGACCGGGTTCGCGCCTTCGTCGCACTGCGGTTGTCGGCTGAGGTCGAGCGGGCGCTGGCGGATTTTGTCGAGTCGCTGCGGCCGGCAGACCATGGCGCGATACGGTGGGTGCGGCGCGCCAATCTGCATCTCACGCTGCGGTTTCTCGGCGACCGCGTCGAAGCGTCAACCCTCGAGCGGCTCGACCGCGCGCTCATCCGGATCGCGGCGGTCACCGCGTGCTTCACCATCGGCGTCCACGGCACCGGCGGCTTTCCCAATCTGACGCGGCCGCGGGTGGTGTGGGTCGGACTGGAGAGCGCGGAGTTGGTCGCGCTCGCCACCGATATCGAGCGCGCGGCGAGCGCGTCAGGGTTGGCGGCCGAACCGCGCGCCTACTCACCGCATCTGACTATCGGACGGGTGCGCGACTACCGCGGATGGGACGAGCTGCGTCCCGCCATCGAAGTGGCCGCGGATCGCGATTTTGGCCACAGCGCGGCCCAATCGATGATACTCTACCGGAGTACGCTGGCGGTTGACGCGGCGAGTTACGAGGAGCTGGCGCGCTACCCCTTCGGCGGCGGCGCTTAGTTCGCCGCGGCCCCCCGAAGAAGCTGGCGCAGCAGGTGCGCGGCGGCCCGCCAGCGGGAATCGGCGCGGGATTCCCCGGTCACTGTGGAGCGATAATCACACGCCCCTAGCGCTATTGTGCTTAAATTGTGGCAAGATTTTCCGCGGGTACTCTCAAGGCCCGCGGTGCGGGGGCGTCGATGGCGCAGGAAATCAAGACCAAAGCATTGGATTTGGCGCTCAGCCAGATCGAAAAACAATTCGGCAAGGGCTCAATCATGAAGCTCGGTGAGCAGGCAATCGCGGCCGATATCGCCGTGATCCCGACCGGCTCGCTGGGCCTCGATTTGGCCCTCGGTGTCGGCGGATTGCCGCGTGGACGGGTAATCGAGATCTACGGCCCCGAGTCGTCGGGCAAGACCACGCTCGCGCTCGAATGTATCGCGGAGGCGCAAAAGCTCGGCGGCATCGGCGCCTTCATCGACGCCGAGCACGCGCTCGATGCGGGCTACGCGCGCAAGCTCGGCGTGGTGGTCGAGGACCTGCTCATTTCGCAGCCCGACAATGGCGAGCAGGCGCTGGAAATCGCTGAGACGCTGGTGCAATCGGGCGCGATCGACGTGCTGGTAATCGATTCGGTGGCGGCGCTGGTGCCGCGCGCGGAGATCGAGGGCGAGATGGGCGAGCCGCAGATGGGCCTGCAGGCGCGCCTGATGTCACAGGCGCTGCGCAAGCTCACGTCGATCATCTCGCGGTCGCGCACGGTGGTCGTTTTCATCAACCAGATTCGGATGAAGATCGGCGTGATGTTCGGCAATCCCGAGACCACCACCGGGGGCAACGCGTTGAAGTTCTATTCGTCGGTGCGCATCGACATCCGGCGCATCGGCACGATCAAGAGCAGCACCGAGGTGATCGGGTCGCGGACCAAGGTCAAAGTGGTCAAGAACAAGGTCGCGCCGCCGTTTCGCGAGGCCGAATTCGACATTCTGTATGGCTCCGGCATTTCGAAGGAAGGCGAACTGGTGGACATGGCGTCCGAGCACAACATTATCGAGAAGCTCGGCGCGTGGTACTCCTATGCCGGCGAGCGCATCGGGCAGGGGCGCGAGAATGCGCGCGATCTGCTGAGAGCGAATCCGCACATCGCCGACGAAATCGAGGGCAAACTGCGCGCGAAGCTCGCGACCAAGCCGATACCGCTCGACACCGCGGCTGAGGCTGACGAGGAAGCGCCGGAAGCGGCGCCGGCCACGCCCTCGCCCAAGCGCAAGGGCTGAGGTTTCGCGCGCGACTCCGAGATTCATTCGCATCGCCTTTGAGTACGACCAGCGGCGGGCTGTATTACGCGGACGTGGCAGAAAAGTAATGCCTATGTTACGCAGGCTAATCGGTGCGATCGCGATGATGGTGTGTTTCGCGCTCGCCGCACGATCGGCCCACGCCCAAGTGACGGCCGTTGCGACGACACGTCTCACGATGAAGGCATTCGCATCCGTGAATTTAGCGGAGGTCGCGAAGAGTGCAGCCCTGCTGTCGCCGGCAATCGAACCGTCGCTACAAACGCAGTCGCAACATGCGACGGCGGTGAATCGGCGTATTCCGGTGGCGTCGCGGTCGAGTGCGGCTCTCGCCGATGCGCGGATACGTGCCGCGCTGCTGACACTGCCGCGTGCCGCGAGTATCCCGTTCGCGGGGCCGCGCGCCATGCAAATTTTCGGCTTCAACGGTCTCGACGCGCTCGACACCGCGATCGGTCTGGGCCTCGACGTGAAGGCGCCGACGGTCGGATTCGGCACGGAACCGCCTGACCAGGGGCTGTGCGTCGGCAACGGCAAGGTCGTCGAGATGACCAACCTCGAGTTGGTGGTCTATGACACGAGTGGCAATCGGACTGTCGGGCCGCTTACGCTGAGCAGCGTCTTTGGCGTGCCACCGTCGGACTTCATCTCCGACCCCAAATGCTATTACGACCGGCCCACCAATAGCTTTTACATGACCCTGACCGATCTCACGGATCTGACTACTCAGTCGTGGTTGCTGGTCGCGGTGATGCCGGCGAACTTAACTACTATCACTGACTATCGGATCGACACCACCGACAACGGCACCGACGGCACGCCCTACCACAACGGATGTCCATGCTTCGGCGACCAGCCGCTACTCGGCGCGGACGCCAACGCAATCCTGGTGAGCACCAACGAGTTTTCGCAGCCGAATACAGGTGTTGCCTTCAATGGCGCTCAGATCTACGCGATTAGCAAGTCGGACCTGGCCGCCGCAGTGACTAGTCCGCGGGTTTACTCAATTACCGGCGGTATTCCGCTGGGCGTGGACCTGGCGGCGTCGGTGCAGCCGGCGACGTCGCCCGACGGGGTCTTCGATACCGCGAACGGTGGCACCGAGTTCTTCATGGGTTCGCTCGACTTCGCCGGCATCGGCGACGACCGCGTCGCGGTATGGGCGATGACCAATACCTGCATGCTCGCGAGTTCACCGTGCGCGGGGCTGTTGGGATTCACGCTCGGGCCGCCGATCCTGCGCACGCGAACCTATGCGATTGCGCCTCCGGCAAATCAGAAGGCCGGACCGATTCCATACGGTGATGCGACCGGCAACCCGCTCGAGGAGATCGACACCAACGACGATCGGATGGGACAGGTCGTTTATGCGCACGGGCGGCTTTACGCGGCACTCGATACGCAGGTGCTGGTTGGCGGCGGTCTCCATGCGGGCATCGAATACTTCATCGTGAAGCCCGCCTTCCACACCAGAGTGTTGCTAAACTTTATTAACTTTAGTTTTTCCGCGCGGCTGCTGCGATCGGGTTACGTCGCACATACCGGCACCGATATATACTATCCCTCTATCGGAGTGACTGAGAGTGGCAAGTCGGTAATGGTATTTTCGCTGTCGGGGACGGAGCTGTATCCGAGCGCCGGCTGGATACCAATTGCCGGCGCTGGCCTGCTTCAGATTCATATCGCCGCGGCGGGCGCCGGGCCTGACGATGGTTTCAGCGGCTATCCGACCGAAAACTCACTTGGCAGTAACGTCGCGCGCTGGGGTGACTATAGTACGGCGGTCGCCGACGGCGATAACATCTGGATGGCCACCGAGTATATTCCGTCCGCTTGCACCGACGCGCAATACGCCTTGGATCCATTGTGCGGTCTGACGCGCGCACCGGAAGCGAACTGGGGCACCTTCATCAGCGAATTTGTCACGCGAAGCAGGTCCATCTGCCAGCCGTTCAATCTGTGCGTCCCTGGCATAACTCCATAAACGCGAGTGACGTTCAGGCGCGCGGGGCCTCGCCGACTACGCCGTGAATCTAGTCCCCAATGTGACGCCGCCAGCGCCGCACGTAATCTGGCAGCTCGGCTCGATGCCCGCGGGCAGGCGTTCGTCGCGCCGCCTGAGTGCGCAGGTGGTACTGGCTTAATTAAGCCACTCGCGCCGGGAAATTAAGACACTCACGGCCAAATTAAGCCAGTACCGCGCAGGTCCATGGGATTGCTTCAACCGCTCGTACCGTGTATCCTTGTGAACCAGAAGTCCTTATGATTGACACGCAGCTCGGGAATCACGAGCGCTTTTCCCCCTCAACCATATTAAACGGCGCGGCATTGGTGTCGCCCGAAATTCCACGACTTCCCACGTAGGACACATTGTCTTTTTCCGCCTTCGAACTCTCCCCAGAGATCCATCGCTCAATCCGTGACCGCGGCCATCATCATCCCACGCCGATTCAAACCGGCGCGATCCCGGTAATCATGAGCGGTCACGACGTGGTCGCGACCGCCGAAACCGGCAGCGGCAAGACCGCCGCCTTTCTGATCCCGCTGATCGACCGGCTACATCGTGAACCCCCGCAGGGCCCCGCCGCGCTGATCATCGAGCCGACCCGCGAACTGGCCGCCCAGGTGCTGCGCGAATTCATGATCCTCGCACGCAATACCAAGCTGCGGGCAGTGCTGGTGGTCGGTGGCGAATCGATGCGCCGTCAGATGGACGACCTGCGCAAGGGCGCTCACGTCCTTATCGTATGCCCGGGCCGTCTGATTGATCACGTCGAGCGGGGCACCACTTCGCTCGATCGGATCAAGATCGTCGTAATCGACGAAGCCGACCGCCTGCTCGACATGGGCTTCATGCCGCAACTGCGCCGCATCATCAAGATGGTGCCGAGCAAACGCCAGACGCTGATGTTCTCGGCCACGATGGAAGGGGCGGCCGCACGCATGGCGCGCGAATTCCTCACCCATCCCGAGCGTATCAGTATCGGCGACAAGGCCGCGCCGCCTTCATCGATCAGCCAGATGATCTGCCCGGTCGGCATGAGCCAGAAGGGCGAATTGCTGCTCGCGCTGCTCAAGCGGCCGGGAGTCGAAAGCGCGATCGTGTTTACGCGCACGCGCGACCGCACCGATCGCGTGGCCAAGATGCTGACGCGCGAAGGTATCCGCGCGGTGCCGATTCACGGCGACCGCTCGCAGGGCCAGCGCAACGCGGCGCTCGCCGGTTTTCGCAAGGGCACCTTCCGTGTGATGGTCGCGACCGACGTGGCCGCGCGCGGACTCGATATCCAGGGCGTCTCGCACGTGATCAATTTCGACCTGCCCGACGAGCCCGAGAATTACATCCATCGCATCGGACGCACGGCGCGGATGGGCCGCGAAGGCTGCGCCATCAGCATGGTGACGCCCGACGACCGGGTGAACCTGGGGCGCATCGAGCGGGCGCTCGGAATCACGCTCGAGCGCGAATCGGTCGAGGGCATCGAACAGCCTGAAATCTCGGCGCCGAAGCCGGTCAAGGTCTTCCGGACCACTGGCAGCCGTGCACCGCGCAAGCGTCAGCGCTCGCGCTGGGCGTAAGAGCCGCGGCGCCGCATCCGGCGCGTTCCATTACCCGGTTGAAATAGAAAAGGGCTCGCGCCGAAAACGCGAGCCCCTTTTTGATTACGCAGTTGGCAGCCGGCGGATGCCGGCTACCGCTCGCCTACCGTCAAGCGGCGGGGGCGGGACGTTGCGCCAACTCGATAAAGTTGCCGTCAGGATCGCGGACGAACGCGATTCGCGCGACCGTGCCGAAATTCACCGGCGCGAGTGCCTCGGCCGCCCCAGCGGCCTTAAGTGCCGCGAACGCCGCCTCGCAATCCTTCACGCCCAGCGTGATGTAGCGAATTCCGAGTCCCGCCATGCCCTTGACCACTTCAAGCGCATTGGCAAACGGCAATATCGTCGCCTTCTTGGTCTCCGGCTCGTGAAAAACCGCGATGATGGTTTCGCCCACCTTGAAGCGATTGCCGCTGATGGCGGTGGCGCCGAGCGCCTTCGTATAGAAGGTTGCGAAGGCATCGGGGTCGGTCACGCCGACGCGAATCTCGAGCTGAGTGACGTCATCGTGGCCGGTCGGTATGACTTCAACCGAATTGTGGTCGGGGTCGGGCAGGAAGCGCGGGATCTTCGCGGTGGACGACGCAATCATGATCGTCTCGTAGCCGCCCGGATGGCGTCGCGCCAGCGGCTCCGTCGTGTGCATCAGCTTGATCACCGAGCCGTTCGCCAGGTAGCGATGCTGCTTGATTCCGCCGCCCACCGGCATCACGGATTCGAACGGCAGGCCGAGGGTCTTGCCGTAAAATTCCTGCATTGCCTCAAGATTATTGGTGAAGATGCCAACGTCCACTGTCTGTTTGGCCAGATCCATGTACTCGCCTCCAGCGGCCTGTGCCGCACTGCTTTGCCGCTGCATGTAGCAGATTGGCAGCGAAAGATAAAACCCGTGTGCGCCGCTGGAATGACATCAAGGGTTCGACGCCGCACCGCCGCGATGTGACGCTTCTATTCGCGGGCGCGTTGGATTATCTAGGTACGACGGGCCGTCGCTGTGTCCGCATCTATCGCTTGTGAGGAACTAAATGGATTTCGCACTTTCGCCCAAGGTCCAGGATCTGCAGAAAAAGGTCTCGGACTTCATGAACCAGTACGTTTACCCGATCGAACATCAGGTCGAGCAGGAGATGAGCGTGCCGGGCAAGGAGCATACCGAACCGCAGGTGCTCAAGGACGTCCGCGCCAAGGCCAAGGCGGCCGGCCTGTGGAACCTGTTTCTGCCCGACGAGGTGCATGGCAAGGGGCTGAAGGTCTCCGAATACGCGCCGCTCTCCGAAATCATGGGCAGGAGCCCGATCGGATCGCGCGCCTTCAACTGTATGGCGCCTGACACCGGCAACATGGAAATCCTCGAGGACTTCGCGACGCCCGCGCAAAAGAAAGCGTGGCTGGAGCCCTGCCTCGCGGGCGAGATGCGCACCTGCTTCTCGATGACCGAGCCGGAGACCGCGGGCTCCGATCCGACGCAACTCGCGACCCGCGCGACCCGCGAGGGCGATTACTACAATATCAACGGCCACAAGTGGTTTACGTCCAACGGCATCGGTTCGAGCTTCGCGATCGCGATGGTCGTGACCGATCCGAAGGCCGAGCCGCACAAACGCGCGAGCATGATTATCGTGCCGACCGATACGCCGGGCTTCAACATGGTGCGTGCGGTGCCGGTGATGGGCCATGCGGCCGGCGGTGGCCATTGCGAGATCATCTATAAGGACTGCCGTGTGCCGGTCACCAACGTCCTCGGCAAGGAGGGCGACGGCTTCAAGATTGCGCAGGCGCGCCTGGGCCCCGGCCGCATCCACCATTGCATGCGCAATATCGGCGTCGCCGAGCGCGCGCTGGAACTGATGTGCAAGCGGGCCAACACCCGCTTCACGCACGGCAGCCTGCTGGCCGACAAGGCCAACGTGCAGCAATGGATCGCCGATTCGCGCATCGAGATCGATTCGACGCGGCTCGCCGTGATGCATGCGGCGTGGAAGATTGACACCGTCGGCAAGCGCGAGGCCCGTCAGGAAATCGCGATGATCAAGGTGCAGGCCGCCAACATGGTGATGAGCGTGCTCGACCGCGCGATTCAGTTACACGGCGCGCTCGGGATGAGCGACGACCTGCCGATCGCGCGCTTCTGGCGTGAGAACCGCTCGATGCGCATCGTGGATGGCCCTGACGAAGTTCATCGCATGACGATCGCGCGGCGCGAATGCCGCAAGTGGATGAACTAGCCATCGCGTGGCGGCGCGCTCGTGAGCTTGTCCGCGGACTAAATCCAATCAAGGCCGGCGTGTGACGCCCGGTCTTATTTTCGGGGTCTGGCATGGCAGAGGAACTCGAAGACATAAACCAACCGCTTCCCGAATACGGCGAGGTCCGCGGCGAGGAACAACTCGATTGGCCCAAGCTGGTGGCCTACCTGCGCGAACATCAGGTGCCGCACGCCGACCAGCCGCTCGAGGTTTTGCAGTTTCACGGCGGCCATTCGAATCTCACCTACCTGCTGCGCTTCGGTGAGCACGAATGGGTCGTGCGGCGCCCGCCGTTCGGACCGCTGCCGCCCTCGGCCCACGATATGGCGCGCGAGTACCGTGTGCTCTCGCGCCTGTGGGAAGCCTACGAGCCGGCCCCGCGCGCGATCCTGCTGTGCGAGGACCCGTCGATCATCGGCGCGCCGTTTTTCGTGATGCAGCGGCGCAGCGGCTTCGTCATTCCTAATCGCCGGCCGCTGCCCCCCGGCCTCTCGCAGGACCGCGCGACTTTCCGCGCGATGTCCGAGGGCTTCATCGAAGCGCTCGCCGACCTCCATTCGGTGGATTACGAAAAGCTCGGCCTGACCGGCCGTCCGGACGGTTTCGTGCGCCGGCAGATCACCGGCTGGATGGATCGGTGGGAAAAAGCCAAGACCTCCGAAGTCCCATTGATGAACCGGCTCGGCGCATGGTTTCTGGAAAAGATGCCACCGCCGCAGCCGCCGGCGCTGCTGCATAACGATTTCTATCTGCACAACGTCATGTTCGCGCCCGACAACAGCGGCAAGGTGGTCGGGGTGTTCGACTGGGAGATGTCCACCGTCGGTGATCCGATGATCGACGTCGGCACCTCGTTCAATTACTGGCGCGAGGCGAGCGACCCCGAGGAATTGCTCGCGATGAGCGAAGGCTATGCACATACCGCGCGGCCCGGATTCATGACGCGCGACGAACTGGCCCAGCGCTATGCAAAGCGCAGCGGCCGCGACCTGACGCACGTCGATTACTACCGCGCGTGGGGCCTGTGGAAGACCGCCACCGTGTTGCAGCAGATTTACGTGCGCTTCGTGCGTGGACAGACCACCGATCCACGCTTCGAGCGGATGGGCGCGCATCCGCCAATTCTCGCGCGCGCGGCCGCCAGCGTGGTTGCCCGGCACGGCTTCAAGGAGTAAGCAGGATTTATCGGATCCACCTTGAGCGCGCGACGGCCGCGGCCGATTTTCGGGTTGGCCTTTTCGCGGCCCTTTGCGCTACAGTGCGCGTTTGAAATGAAGCGGCGATCTAACCATCGCCGGACCTGGAGGTTCTGCGGCCTTGCACGCGATTAATTACGAATCCCCTAAAACCATTGCGGAGGCGGTAAAGCTGCTCGCCGCGCACGGCGAAAAAGCGCGGCCGCTCAGCGGCGGCACCGACCTTATCATCCAATTGCGCGCCGGCACGCGGCGGCCCGAATTTGTGGTTGACGTCAAGCAGATACCCGAGTTGCATCGCATCTCGTTTAGTCTGCAGCACGGACTCCACCTCGGCGCGGCGGTCTCCTGCATCGAGCTGCACGAGAATGCCGACATGCGCCGCTATTACCCCGGTCTAACCGAAGCGGCCCATCTGATCGGATCGCTCCAGATACAGAGCCGCGCCAGCGTCGGCGGTAATCTTTGCAACGGATCGCCCGCGGGCGACGCCACTCCCGCGTTGATCGCGCTGGGCGCCAAAGCCCGCGTCGTCGGTCCCAACGGCGAACGGATCGTCCCGGTCGAGACCTTTATAACCGGGCCCGGCCGCACCGTTTTGCAGCCCGGCGAATTGCTCGTCGAATTCCTGATCGACGCGCCCGCCAAGCATTCCTCGGACGCGTACCTGCGTTTCATCCCGCGCAACGAGATGGATATCGCGGTGGTCGGCGTCGGCGGCGCATTGACGCTCGACCTCGACGATGATCGCGTGGTGGACGCACGGATCGCGCTCGGCGCGGTAGGTCCCACGCCGATTTTCGCGGCCGAGGCCTCCAAGTCGCTGATCGGCAAGAAATTCGACGCCGCGGCGATCGAAAATGCGGCGCGCCTCGCGACCTCCGTGGCCACTCCGATCGACGACATGCGCGGGACGGCGGAGTATCGCCGCCACATAGTCGGAGTGCTCACGAGCCGCGTCCTGACGATTGCGGCCGAACGCGCGCGCCACAACGAACAACGCTAACAATTGAGAAGCAAGCGGCATCTATCATGGTAAAGAAAGTTATTGTCGAAGCGACTATCAACGGCGATCCGGTCGAACTCCTGTGCGAGCCGCGCCAGAGCCTGCTCGAAGTCCTGCGCGACGAACTGGAACTGACCGGCAGCAAGGAAGGCTGTCTGACCGGCGATTGCGGCGCATGCACCGTGATCGTTGACAGCCGCCCGGTATGCTCGTGCCTGATGCTCGGGGTCGAAGCCGCGGGCAAGAACATCACCACTGTCGAGGGCCTCGCTACCGGCGCGACCCTGCACGTCCTGCAGCAGAAGTTCCTCGAACACGCGAGCCTGCAGTGCGGTATCTGCACGCCGGGCTTTCTGATGTCGGCCAAGTCCCTGCTCGATCACAATCCGACGCCGACCGAAGCCGACATCCGCTACGCGCTGGCGGGAAATCTCTGCCGCTGCACCGGCTATGACAAGATCGTCAAGGCAGTCATCGACGCGGCGAAACACGTCGCCGACGGCGTGGGCACCACTCATCACGGCAAGGTTCCCCGCAAATCGGCTTCGGAAGCCACCCGGGACATGCTGGGAAAGGGAGAAGAGGTGAAGTAAATGGCAGCTTCAACGAATGGTCATGATTACAAGGTCATCGGCACCCGCCCGATTCGGCACGATGGCGTTGATAAGGTTACCGGTCGCGCGAAATACGGCGCTGACTACTCCTTCCCCGGAATGCTCTTCGGCAAGGTGCTGCGCAGCCCGCACGCCCATGCGCTGATCAAATCGATCAAGGTGGACAAGGCGCGCGCGTTGCCCGGCGTCAAGGCGGTCGTCACATCGGCCGATTTGCCGGAGCTCGCCGACAAGATGGAAGCGGCCGGCGAGCAGGCGATCAACCTGGCGCATCTGTCGGCCAACATCCTCGCGCGGGGCAAAGCGCTGTACGACGGTCATGCGATCGCCGCGGTCGCCGCGACCAGCTCGCATATCGCCGAAGAGGCGCTGCGCCTGATCGAGGTCGAGTACGAATTGCTGCCGCCGGTGATGAGCGTTGAGGACGCGATGAAGCCGGGTGCTCCGGTACTGCTGCCGACGCTGCGCAACAAGGAAGACGGGCCGGACAAGGAAACCAACGTCGCCGCTCACATGCAGTTCAAGCGGGGCGACGTCGCTGAAGGTTTCAAGGCGGCCGACTTCGTGGTCGAGCGCGAGTTCAAGACCGCGATGGTCCATCAGGGATATATCGAACCCCACAATGCGGTCGGCATCTACAGCGCCGACGGCCATGCGACGATCTATTGCTCGACGCAGGGCACGTTCGTGGTGCGCTCGCTGTGTTCGGCGGTGCTCGGCATTGCGGAAGGCAAGATCAAGGTCGTCCCGGCCGAGATTGGTGGCGGCTTCGGCGGCAAGACCACTGTTTACCTCGAACCGCTTTCCGTCCTGCTCTCGAAGATCACCGGCCATCCGGTGAAGCTCGTGATGACTCGCGGCGAAGTCCTGCGCGCGACTGGTCCGACGTCGGGTTCGACCATCCGTTGTAAGATGGGCGCGACCAAAGACGGGAAGTTGGTCGCCGCGCAATGCTGGCTCGCCTACGAGGCCGGGGCCTATCCGGGTTCGCCGGTCGGCGCCGGCGCGATGACGATTGTCACGCCCTACAACATTCCGAATATCCTGATCGACGCCTACGACGTCGTCGTCAACCGGCCTAAGACCGCGGCCTATCGCGCTCCCGGTGCGACCAACGCCGCGATGGCGTCCGAGACCGTAGTGGACGAACTCGCCGAAAAGTGCGGCATCGACCCGCTCGAGTTCCGCCTCAAGAATGCGTCGGCGGAAGGCACGCCGCAAACCGTCGGACCTCCGTTCAAGCGCATCGGCTTCGTCGAGACCGTCGAGGCGATCAAGAATAGCCCGCACTACAAGTCGAAGCTCACCGGTCCCAATCGTGGACGCGGCGTGGCATCGGGTTTCTGGTTCAACGTCGGCCTGCAATCGTCCGCGACGGTTAATATCCACACCGACGGCACCGTCAGCGTGGTCACCGGCTCGGTCGATATCGGCGGCACGCGCGCGGCGCAGGCGATGATCGCGGCCGAGGTACTGGGCGCGGACATCAATGACGTTCGCCCGATCGTGGCCGACACCGATTCGATCGGCCATACCGATGTCACCGGCGGCAGCCGCACCGCGTTCGCTACCGGATGGGCGGTGTATGACGCCGCGCAGGACGCGCTGCGTCAGCTCAAGGAGCGCGTCGCCAAGACCTGGGAAAAGAAGCCCGAAGAAGTCGCGTTTGCCAATGGTCTTTTCAGTCCGGTCTCGGGCAACGGCGTAAAGCCGATGACGCTGAAGCAACTCGCACCGCGCCTCGCGCGCACCGGCGGTCCGATCGTCGGACGGGCGACCGTCAACGCGCGCGGCGTCGGACCGGCCTTCGCCACCACCCTGGTTGACGTCGAAGTCGATCCCGACACCGGCAAGGTCAAGATTCTGCGGGTCACTGTGGCGCAGGACGTCGGCAAGGCGATTCATCCCGCCTACGTCGAGGGCCAGATGCAGGGCGGCACCGCGCAGGGCATCGGTTGGGCGCTCAACGAGGAATACTTCTACGACGAGAAGGGCGTCCTGCGAAACACCGGGCTGCTCGACTACCGCATGCCGACCTGCCTCGACCTGCCCGAGATGGAAACCATCATGGTCGAGGTGCCGACACCGGGCCATCCGCTGGGTATCCGTGGAGTCGGCGAGGTTCCGATTGTGCCACCGCCGGCCGCCGTCGCCAACGCGATTTACCGCGCCACCGGCGTCCGCATGCTCGAACTGCCGATGTCACCGCCGCGCTTGATGAAGGCGATGCTGAAAAAGCGCGCGGCCGGCGATTCCCAGGCCGCGGCCGCCGACTGATATACTGACTAACAGGGGGGGCCGGATCCAACCGGATCCGGCCCTCGCCGCAAAATGGCAACGGTCGTAATTCCCGCCCTGCTCCGCAAATTCACTGACGGCAAAGATCGCGTGACCGCAAACGGCCGCAATTTCGGCCAGCTGGTCGATGACCTCGAGCGGCAATTCCCCGGCCTGCGCGAACAATTGATCGAAGACGGCGACGTGAAGCCCTCAATCGCGGTGTCGATCGACGGTGATATGGGAACCGGCGGCGTACTCGAACCCGTGCGTGAATCGAGCGAAGTGTTCATCCTTCCGGCGATCGGCGGCGGCTGACCCACGCCTCGCCGCCGCGCGCCTTGCGCGGCACTGAAATCCTACTAAAGTTAAGACCGTTACCCGCTTAGCCGCTCGCCCTGCCCGTCGCTTGAATTGCGCCATTGTCCTGGCGCAATGAGTGTAATGAAGCGGGCCGCCGATTCAGGATCGCCGCGGCCGCCTGCCAGCGGATTCGGAGGTTTGCCATGTCAGAGTCCAGTCCCCACGAGAATTTCAAAGTAATCGGCACCCGGCCGATTCGGCCCGACGGCGTTGACAAGGTCACCGGTCGCGCGCTCTACGGTGCTGACTATGCTCTCCCAGGAATGCTCCACGGATGCGTCCTGCGCAGCCCCTACGCGCATGCGCGGATCAAGTCGATCAACATCGCCAAGGCGCTCAAACACCCGGGCGTGAAGGCGATTGTCACCGCGGAGGACTTCCCGGTGGTCAAAGGCGTGATGGCGCAGGTGGGCGAACTGATCGTCAATACCCACTACCTCTCGCTCAACATAATGGCGCGCGAGAAGGTACTCTACGACGGCCACGCGATCGCCGCGGTGGCCGCCACCAGCCGCCATATCGCACAGGAGGCGGTCGAACTGATCGAGGTCGAATACGAGGTACTCGAACCGGTCATGACCGCCGAAGATGCGATGAAGCCCGGTGCGCCAATCCTGCTCGAGGAAGTGCGCACCAAGCTGATGGAGCATCGCACCGACCCGGGTTCCCAGGAAGGTCCCGACCGCCCGAGCAACGTCCCCGGCCACATCCGCTTCGAACGCGGCGATCTCGTGGCCGGCTTTCGCGGCGCCGATTTCATAGTCGAGCGCGAGTTTAGTACGGCCACTGTTCACCAGGGCTATATCGAACCGCAAAATGCGCTCGCGCTCTGGAGCGCCGACGGCCATGTGACTATCTATTGCTCGACCCAGGGCTCATTCAACGTGCGCACGCTGACCGCGAGTGTACTGTGTATTCCCGAGGGCAGCATTCGCGTCGTGCCGGCGGAAATCGGCGGCGGTTTCGGCGGCAAGACGACGGTGTATCTCGAACCGGTCGCCGCGTTGCTCTCAAAGAAAAGCGGCCGTCCGGTCAAGATGGTAATGACGCGCGCGGAAGTTCTGCGCGCGACCGGGCCGACTTCCGGCACGAAAATGAAAGTCAAAATGGGGGCCACCCGCGACGGCAAAATCACCGCCGCGGAAGTCTGGCTGGCATACGAGGCCGGCGCATTTCCCGGCTCTCCGTTTGCGCCGGGCGCGATGTGTACGCTCGGACCTTACGTCGTCGAGAACCTGCGCATCGATTCCTTCGACGTAGTAGTCAATCGGCCAAAGGTCGCCGCGTATCGCGCGCCCGGATCGCCCGCCTCAGCCTTCGCCTGCGAAACCGTCATCGATGAACTCGCCGAGAAGTGCGGCATCGATCCACTCGAGTTCCGCCTGCGCAACGGGGCGCATGAAGGCACGCCGCAACCAGCCGGTCCGGCGTTCAAGAAAATCGGTTTCGTCGAGACGGTGGAGGCGATTCGCGACAGCGAGCACTACCGCTCGAAGATCGACGGACCGAACCGCGGCCGCGGGGTCGCCTCGGGCTTCTGGTTCAACGGCGGTCTCCAATCGTCGGCAACCGTAAATATCCATACCGACGGCACTGTCAGTGTCGTGACCGGCTCAGTTGATATCGGCGGCACCCGCGCGGTGCAGGCGATGATCGCAGCGGAGGTCCTGGGCGTCGCGGTTGAGGACGTGCGCGCACTCGTCGCCGATACCGATTCGACCGGACACACTGATGTCACCGGCGGCAGCCGCATCGCGCTCGCGACCGGAATGGCGGTTTACGAGGCGGCGCACGACGCTCTCACTCAACTGAAAACACGCGCCGCTAAATTGTGGGAGAAAAAACCCCACGAGGTTGCCTTCTCCGATGGCGCCTTTACGGCGATCGGCAACGGCGTGCCGCCGCTCACCCTCAAGCAATTGGCAACGCGGCTCGCCCGCACCGGCGGTCCGGTCACCGGACGCGCGACCCTCAACGCCGGCGCCGTCGGCGCCGTCGGCAATGCGTTTGCGACGGTGTGCGTTGACGTTGAAGTCGATCCCGATACCGGCAAGGTCCGCATCCTGCGATGCACGATCGCGCAGGATGTCGGCCGTGCACTTCATCCGAGTTACGTCGAGGGTCAGATGCAGGGTGCGATGGCGCAGGGCATCGGCTGGGCGCTGAGCGAGGAATATTTCTATGATCAGAAGGGCGTGCTGCGAAACTCGGGCTTGCTCGACTATCGGATGCCCACCTGTCTCGACCTGCCGATGATCGAGGCGCTGATCGTCGAAGTCGCAAATCCCAATCATCCGCTGGGCGTGCGCGGCGTCGGCGAAGTCGGAATCGTGCCGCCGATGGCGGCGGTTGCCAACGCGATCTATCGCGCCATCGGCGTGCGCATGACCGAGCTGCCGATGTCACCGCCGCATCTGCTCAAAGCGATTCTCGATCGGCGTAACCAGGCCGTAACACAGGCCGCGGCTGCTGACTGAAAGATAGCGTTTGCTAACTAGCAGTCCATCGACGGGAGGGTAAAACAAACCGGTTGTCTTTCGCGGGACAACGTGCTCAGAATAAGCAAGCACGTGAATGGTTGCCACTTAATTACGTCAGGAGACCTCTTGCAAGTCACTTAAACTTGCGTACAATGAAGCTTGCTAACCGGGGTTTGCCCCCCCTTTTCCCGGTTGGTAGAGGGCCGGCCGGAGCAATCCGTCCGGTCCTCGTTTTTTGCAGCCTTTCCGCTTGCTTATCGGGACGAAAGCCCGCCGCCCGTCTGAGAAATGCGAGATGACAGCGATGTAGGAATTGTTCGTGAATTAGCGGGGCAAATATACGCGATTGCGCGGTATACTGGTCCGCACAGCAGGAATTCTCACGCGTCGCCGAGGATGTGTGGCGTCAGCGCCCGCGTGATGGCGACAAGTCGAGCTGACAGTCGAGCCCCGCAACCGCGAGCGCCGAGCGTCATTCAAGCCGAGCTAATAATCACGCCCGGGACCACGACCACCGCCTCCGCCGCCACCAGTGCGCGCTTGCGCCTCGTTCACGCGGATCGGGCGGCCCTTAATCTCGCGCCCGTTGAGCGTTTTGATCGCGGTTTCCGCAGCCTCGTCGGTCGCCATCTCGACGAACCCGAAGCCGCGCGAACGATTGGTCGCGCGATCCATGATTACCTGTGAACTATCAACTGCTCCGGCTTCCGAGAAAGCATCCTGTAGATCCTGATCCGTGACAGTCCAAGCCAGATTCCCTACGTACAGTCTGCGGCCCATTACCCTCTCCTCGGGGACCTCATAGCCCACCTTCAGGTGAGACGTTTTCGGTCTGCTCCGTAATTTGTGGCCGGGCAGTACTGACGCCATGTTTATTCGGCCTGACTCACGGTGCGCATCCCGCGTCGGACCCCAACGTGGGCTTCTTTATAGCACTCAGAGCAACAGGAACATAGCAGTGGAATCTTTGGCCTCAAGGAGTCGCTAGGATCATATCGCGTGGGAGCGAAAGTCCTTGTGGAGCGACGTCGCACCACGGATTTTATATAAAACAATATTTTAAGTATTGGACGCCGCTCAGTGTCGGCCAGTTTCGCCGCCGGCCGTTCGCCACCCTGACGCGCGGCGATCACAACCGCGATGCTTCTCGCCCCTGCCGATCCTGTTTGCCGCTCGTATCCGGTTAGCGGAGGCGAGCATACACGTCGAAGCGCAGATTCTGTTCAACGACCCCGCGGCCCGTCGTTGCGCGTCGCGCCATCGATCTACCAGCCGGAGTGAATTGATAGATCGATTTGCGAGGTAAAACATCCAAGTCGATCTCGTCGTCAAACTCACACTACAAGTAAAACTATCGAGCCAAAGGAATCGTTCAAGGCGACGCTCAAGTAGGCATCTCGTGATGCATTCACGCATATCAATTCATTTCGCGGACCGTTGATCGCAGCAGGGCTTGGCGTCACTCTATTCGTTAATCGAATAGTATTTTGAGCAGCGCGAGCAGGGGTTCGAACGTGTTCTCCCTTGCTCGGCGAGCGGAGTAAGTCATCGCAACACAGTGACTCATCCAACCTCACACATGCGTGCGGAAACGCGCGGGAGGAATTCGGCATCGAATTTCAAATGATGCAAATGCGCGGATCCGAAGGTCCGAGTTAACGACAATCCCAAATACAGTTTCGGCAGGATAGTGGTCTGAGTAGTGCCGACTGTGGCAAATGTACTTGTTTTGATATAGTTGATTGTGTAGCATTGCGGTTTAGTCTCTTAGTTCTGGAAGGAGAGTATGGGATGCCGCGAAGGAAAAATGCAGGTGGTGTGAGTTCGGCGTTACGGCAGGTTCAGAAACACGCCCAGGCAATTCTAGTCAGTCTGCGCAAGGAAATTCGCGCAAAAGAACAGGAACTGCTTCACCTCAAAAGCCAGGAAGCAAACCTGGGACGGCTCTCCGGATCCGGCACCACACGCGTCGCGGCAGCGGCGAAAGCGCCGTCCGGCACGGTCGGCAGGCCCCGCGGCGGACGAGTTAATTGGGGCGCGATACTCGAACAACTGCCCAAACAATTCAAGGCTGCGCAGGTTCGCGATATCCGTGGAGTCAAAGGCAAGCGCCCCTCTGAGATATTCGCGGCGATCACCCGCTGGATTGAAGCGGGCAGCGTCAGGCGCAAGGCTCGTGGCTTATACGAACGGGTCTAAGCGCGAAGATTCCAGCGATCTGCATAGTATTCTGAAACCCGCCCGGATCATGGCGGCGCGAACGGGTAATCCGTGAGTGTCGCGGATCCTCGCAATTTTAGTAAAATCGTTGGCGCGAGCGCCGTACCCTGAAATTCCGCAGGACGACGCGTCGGTGTCCTCGGAGAGTCAATCAGTGGCCGTAAAGACTATTGAATGGCGCGCCGACAGCGTGCGGATGATCGATCAGCGCCTGCTGCCGAACCGCGAAGTTATTCGCATCTATCGTGACTATCGCGGTGTTGCGGAAGCCATTCGCACGATGGTGATTCGTGGCGCACCGGCAATCGGAGTGGCGGCCGCGATGGGTGCGGCACTCGGATTCAAGGGCTACGCAGGAAAGCGCGCACTGGCGCGCTTCGAGAAGGTGGCGAAGACTCTGCGGGCGACGCGACCGACCGCCGTCAACCTCGCGTGGGCGTTGGAGCGGATGCGCATGGTGCTCGAAGCCAACCTCGAACTCGGCGGGTCCGCACTCTTTCGCCGGATGCGTACGGAGGCGATCGCGATTCACGACGAGGACATCGCGGCGAATCGCGCACTGGGTAATCATGGCGCGGTATTGATCGGGAAATCCGCCACGGTACTCACGCACTGCAATGCGGGCGCACTCGCAACCGCTGGTTACGGTACCGCGCTCGGAGTCATTCGCGCCGCCCGCGACGCCGGCAAAAAGATCGAAGTATTCGCCGACGAAACCCGGCCGTTTTTGCAAGGCGCACGTCTCACCGCATGGGAACTGCATAAGGATCGCATTCCAGTCACCGTGATCGCCGACAACATGGCGGGAAGTTTACTCAGCAGCGGACGGGTGGACTGCGTAATCGTCGGCACCGATC
The DNA here is from genome assembly GCA_021780755.1 of Deltaproteobacteria bacterium. Taxonomy (GTDB): domain Bacteria; phylum Desulfobacterota; class Binatia; order Binatales; family Binataceae; genus JADMIL01. The sequence goes on from JAJXYF010000035.1 coordinate 306,024, forward strand.
GCACCGCGGCCAACGGCGATGTCGCGAACAAGATCGGCACCTATCCACTGGCGGTGCTGGCGCGGCGTCACAACGTACCTTTCTATGTTGCCGCGCCGCTCTCGTCGATCGACCTCGATTGCGCTAGCGGCGCCGAAATTCCGATTGAGCAGCGTTCGCCGAAAGAGCTTAGCGAATTTGCCGGCAAGCAGGTCACGCCCAAGGGCGTCGGCATTTTCAATCCGGCTTTCGATGTCACACCGGCCGAACTGGTTACGGCGATTATCACGGAGCGCGGCGTCGCGTATCCGCCGTTCTCGAAAAGTCTGGCGAAATTGAAACGCGGTTCCTGATAATAGTCAATCCGAAGCTCTTTCTCGCTCTAGCTGTTGGCGGGAGCTACTCCTCGCACTGGCTCACCCTTTAAATCTGTCGCCGACGAGTGAAGTGGCATTTCTCGTCGAAGCGATCGCGGCCCTCGCGGTGCGCGATGTTACTGAGATTTGAGCGCCGCCGAGATTAGCGGCGGTGCCCGATGAATTGCGCGAGGCCGTCGCCGAGCAGATTGAAACCCAGTACCGAAAGACCGATAGCGATTCCGGGCGCGGTCGTGAGATGCGGTGCGACCAGGATGAAGGCGCGACCGGCGTCGAGCATATTTCCCCAGCTTGGCGTGGGCGGCCGCGCGCCGAGTCCAAGAAAGGAGAGCGCCGCTTCCGCGATAATAATCCCGCCGATACCGAAGGTAGCCTGTACCGCTACCGGCCCGGCCAGCGCCGGCATCAGATGGCGCATGAGTAATCGCGCAGGCCGGGCCCCGAGCGCCCGGGCCCCTTCGATATATTCGCGTTCGCGCAGTGAGAGCACTTCGCCGCGGACCAGTCGCGCATAGCCAGTCCAGCCCATCGCGGTGAGCGCGATTACCAGGTCAACCATTCCCGGCCCCAAGATCGCAGCAAGCGCGATCGCGAGCAGGAAGCCCGGAAACGCCATTATGATATCCACCCCGCGCATCACGAGACCGTCAACCCAGCCGCCGGCAAGCGCAGCGGCTCCGCCGATCAGGCCGCCAATCGCGAGCGAGAGCGCCACCACCATGGTCGAGACCCCGAGCGAGAGCCGCGCACCCCGGATTAGGCGGGCTAACAGATCGCGCCCAAGGGAATCGCATCCGAACCAGTGGCTGCGGCTGGGAGCGGCGAGCACATGGCTGAGGTCGATGGCGAACGGGTCGGTGTGCATCACGAGTGGACCGAAAATCGCCGCCAACGTCAAAAGCGCGACCAGCACGGCACCAATAGCCAGCGATGGATTGCGGCGAATCATCCTCATCCCAGGCGGATACGCGGATCCACGGCGCGGTAGAACAGATCGGTGATCAGGTTCACGACTACGTAGCTGAGCGCGAACGTCAACACGCAGCCTTGGACCAATGGGTAATCGCGATTGTTGATCGCGGTCATCAGGAGACGCCCGAGGCCCGGCCACGAAAAAATCATCTCGGTGACGATCGACCCAGTCAGCAGGCCGCCCGCTTCCAGACCGATCAGCGTGATGACGGGGGTGAGCGCGTTGCGCAGGCCGTGACGCAGCAGGGCGGCGCGCTCGCTGAGTCCCTTGCTGCGCGCGGTGCGGATGTAATCCGCGCTGCCGATCCGCACCAGGCTTTGCCGCAACATCCGTGCGAGGATGGCGGCGAGCGCGGTGCCCATGGTCACCGCCGGCAACACCAGATGAGCGAAGCCCCCTCGACCGGTGAGCGGCAGCCAGCCGAGGTCGAGCGAAAACAAAATCATCAGCAGCGGCCCGAGATAAATATGTGGAACTGAGATACCAAGAATCGCAAAACCCATCGCGGCGATATCGCCGGGACCGCCGGCATCGGCACCAGCGATTATTCCCAGCGGTAAAGCGATCATGATCGCGACCGCAAGCCCCGCACCCGCTAACTCGAGGGTTGCGGGATAGTGCTCGCGAATGAGCAGCGCGACCGGTTCACGTTGGGAAATCGACTGACCGAGATCGCCGTGCGCCAATGCCGCCAGAAACCCGCCGTACTGTTTCCACAGAGGCAGGTCGAGTTTGAGATCGTGACGCATCTGCGCAACATCGGCGGGCGCCGCGTAATCACCGAGCATCGCGGAAACCGGATCGCCGGGAACCAGATGGATCAGCGCAAAGGTCAAAGTCACAACCCCCAGCGCGACCGGCAGCAGCGCGGCGAGGCGCCGCAAAAATTGACGTGTCACGGGGCGGTCCGGACGAGGCGGTTTTCGGTTGGAAACACGGCCGCGGCAAGCGAAAGCAAGCTGCCGTTGGGATACGGCTCGAAGCCCGTGAGCCGTCGATCGAACGCGGCAACGTTATCGTCCCACCAGAGCGACACATAGGGTAGATCGGCGGCGGACAGCCGCTGCACATCGCGATAAATCGCGCACCGCACCACGGGATCGATAGTGGCGTCGCCGGCCTCGACGAGTTGGTCCATGCGTGGATTCGAATAGTCACCGCGATTGTTGCCGCCGGCGGCCGGCGTCATGTGGGAGTCGAATATCTCGTAGTATTGATGCGGGTCGCCGATTCCCACCCATTGACTTGAAGCGATATCAAAGTTGCCATTGCGCAGGTCGCTATAAAAGGTCGCCCACTCATTGGTGTGAATATCGATCTTAATACCAACTCGACGCAACATCGCCTGTATCACTTCAGCGAGTCGAAGGCCTTCGGGCGTGGTCATATAGGTCAGCCGCAGCGGCCTGGCGTGTGCCGAATAGCCAGCCGCTTCGAGCAATCCACGAGCCATCGCCGGGTCGTACGGATACTGCGTGACGTTACCGTCATAGGCCCAATTTTCCGGCGCGAGCACGCCGGTCGCGACACGCGCGTTGCCGCGAATCATCGATGCCACGATGGTGTCGCGATCAATCGCATATGCGATCGCGCGGCGCACTCGAAGATCGCGCAGACGCACATCGCGGAAATTGAATACCAGGTAATGATAGGTACTGCCCGGCGATCTGACTATACGCAGATGGGGCTGCGCCGCGAGATAAGGCAGCAATTCCGCTTGAAGCGCATCGTTTTCGGCGAACCCGCAAATACCCTCGCTGAGTTCAAGCGCCCGGACAGTTGGATCGGGAACCACCTTGAGCGCGAGGCCGGGCACCGCGTTCGCCAGGGATTGATGATACGGATTGCGCGCGAGGATCACGGCTTCGTCGCGAGCGAACCGGGCCAGCCGAAATGGCCCGGTGCCGGGCGGCGCGGGGCTTGCGGCCTTGCCCGGGATCGATGAGTCGCGGGGTACGATGCCGATCGTCGCCAGTGCGAGTGCCGGCGCGAACGGGCGGCGCGTCGTCATGGTCAGCGTGTAGTCATCGACAATAGTCACCGCGGCAAGTTCGACGAGTCCGGCGCGTTTGATCGAGAGCGTAGCCGGATCGAGAATCGACTCATAGGTGAATTTGACATCGCGCGCGGTGAACGGGCGGCCGTCGCTGAAACGGACGTTGCGACGCAAATGGAAGACCATCTCCGTCGGCGTGGGGCGCTCGAAGCTCTCGGCCAGATCGCCTGCGAAGGCGCCGGTGCGATCGATCCGCACGAGCGAATCGTAAATCAGTTCGGCGACGCGCGATGAAATCGCGTCGGCGGTGACGCGCGGATCGATCGCGGTTGGCGCGGTCGGCAAATCGATCTGCAGATAGCCTGGCGATGCGAGCGGCGCCGGCTTCGCGCATCCGGAAAGGGCAAACAAACATACTATCGCGGCGTACGCGATCGCCTTTGCCCATGTGACTATATCGGCGGATTCCCGATTTCCGTGTGCCACGATAACATCCACCTCTTCGGGCTGGTCTTCTTGGACTTCGTCCGGGTCGAAGCGAATAATAGCAAAGGCGAAAGCGACCGGCTGACGACTTCGCCGACGAATCGATTGACCATTGGGAGCTTCGCGGTCGATGCAATCATGGCGGGCAAAGGTGACTATTCGACAAGGCGACCTGGCCGCCGCAAAGGTTGACGCGATCGTCAATGCGGCGAACAGCGACTTGATTCTCGGCGGCGGCGTTGCCGGCGCGATTCGCGCCCGGGGTGGACCGTCGATCCAGGAGGAATGCGAGCGTCTCGGGCCGATCCGGATCGGCGAGGCGGCGATTACGGGTGGCGGTAATTTGCCGGCGCACCATGTGATTCACGCCGCGAGCATGAAGTTGGGCGGCCTCACAAATGAGCGGGGATTGCGAGAATCGACGCGGAATTCGCTGCTGCGCGCGCATGAGAACCGGCTGGAATCGATCGCGTTCCCGGCGATCGGCACGGGGATCGCCGGTTTTCCGATGCAGCGGTGCGCGGAAGTGATGCTCGAGGAAATTCGCGCGCACCTCGAATCCGAATCGACGCTCAAACGAGTCGAAATCGTGCTCTTCGATGCGCCGGCGCTCGCGGTCTTCGCACGTACCTTCGCGAAACTTGGTGAGGGCGATTAGCTAGTGCCGCGAGCGGGCCGATTCCCTCGGCGGCAACTTAATGCATTGCGGATCCGCCGCCGCCGGCCGCCGGGCGGGTTCCTCTGAAGAGCAGGAATGACGGGATCATAATCAGCGTCAGCGCCGCAAGGAAACGGTAGATGTCGTTGAAGGCGAGAATCGAGGACTGCGCCTGAATGAGACCGTAAACCAGTCCGAGGCCTTGCTTCTGTCCGCTGATAATCTGCGGCAGGTAGTGGAACATCGGAGCGCCCGGCGCTTGCGGCGCCGCCGCACCCAGCCGCCACGCGTCGAAGACCGAAAAGTGCTCCGCCAGCCGCTCCTGATGGATCTGCTGGTTGCTGATGAGCGTGTTGGTCATGAAGGCGATGCCGACCGCCGCCCCGGTGTTGCGCATCATGTTGTAGAGGCTCGCGGCGTAGCCCAACTGCTCGCGCTTGACGCACGACAGTGCCGCCGCCGAAAGAATCGGAAAGCACAGGCCGAGGCCCGATCCGAGCACGATGCCCGGCCAGATCACCTGCCACATGCCGACCTGCAGATTCCAATGGGCCATCGACCACAGGCCGAGCGTCATCAGCGCGAAGCTGACGCCGATGAGCCGTTTGTTGTCGAAGCCGGCGCGCGCGACCTGCCCCGCGATCATCATCGAGGTCATCGCAGCCACCGCGCGCGGCGCCATGATCAGGCCGGCCCGCCAGGCAGTGTAGCCCATGAACTCCTGCAGGAAGATGGGATTGAGCAGGCCGGTGCCGAAGAGCACGAAGCTGAGGACGACCACCAGCGACAGGGCGCTCGAGAATTGGCGAATTTTGAGGATGCGCAATTGCAGGATCGGTTCGCTGAAGCGCAGTTCATGAAATATGAGCAGGACCATCGCGAGCGTCGAGGCGACGGTCGCCCATACGACCCACGCCGAGCTGAACCAATCGGCGCGCTGGCCGCGGTCAACGACGATTTGTAGCAGACCGAGCCAGACCGCGAGAAATGCGATACCAAGGTAATCGACGCGGCGGCCGGCAACGCGATTCTTCATGTAAGGCGGATCGTGCACGAAGACGTAAACCATCGCGAAGGCGATCGCGCCGATCGGCAAATTGATATAGAAATTCCAGCGCCAGTTCCAGTTGTCCGTGATCCATCCGCCGAGGGTGGGCCCCAGAATCGGCGCGCACATCAGGCCGACACCCCACATCGCCATCGCGAGTTGCTGTTCCTCGGGCGGGAAGGTTTCCATCAGGATGGCCTGCGACGACGGCAGCATCGCCGCGCCCGCCGCGCCCTGGATCAGGCGAAACATCACCATCTGCGTAAGTGACCCGGCAGCTCCACAGAGGCCGGATGCCGCTACAAAGAGGAACACCGAGGTTAGAAAATAGCGCTTGCGGCCGATGCGCGAGGAGATCCATCCGGTCATCGGAATCATGATGCCGTTGGCAACCAGGTAACTCGTCAGCACCCACGCGATTTCATCGACGCTCGCGGAGAAGGTCCCCTGCATGTGCGGCAGCGAAACGTTAACGATGGAGCTGTCAAGCACCTCAAGCGTCGTGCCGAGCATCACGGCGACCGCGATCAGCCATTTGTGCTGATGCGTCGCCTCCTCCACCGGAAGGTGGGCGGCTACAGTGGCCGCAACCATATTTGCCCCCTGACCCCGACGGCCCCCGCCGCCGATTCGGGTATTGTAGCCACTTCGCGCGGTATGGGAAGTGGCAATACCCCGCCCTCAGCGTCGATGCGAGGGTGGAATTTATCGCGATGCGGGTGGTTATCTCGACGGTGGATCGATCGGCAATTGCACGATCAGATTAAGACCCCAGCCGTCCTCCACCCGCGCCTGGATTTTGCCGCCGTCAGCTTCGACCAGCGCGTGCGCGATGTAGCGGCCGAGCGCCGAGGAGCGCGCGCCCTCGACCGCCAGATTGGGCCGTGAAAAAATCGATTCGATCTCGTTCGGCGTCGCTTCCGGCCCGGTATCGCTGACCTCGATTACGATCCAGTCGCCGCGCTGCGAAGTTTGCATCCGGACCTCACCGGCGGGAGTTCGCCGCACAGCGCTGGTCAGCAGGTTCGCGATAATGCGCTCAAGATGCAGCGGGTCGAGATTCGCCTTGGGCAGTCCGCCTAGATCGACCCGCAGTCGCAGCCCCTTGAGCCGCGCCTCGATATTGCAGTGTTCCGCGGTTTCCGCGACCACCGAGTTGGCGTCCACCACGCGCCAGTTGGGACGCAGCCGCTGCTCTTCGAGCAGGTACAGGTCGAGCACGTTCTTGACCAGCAGATCCATCGAGGTGGTTGTTGACCAGACTCGCGCGAGCAGGTTGCTGCGCTCCTTGTCGTCGAGTTCGTCCTCGACCAGCAGCGTCACCAGGCCGACCAGCGTCGCCAGCGGATTGCGGATGTCGTGCGTCATCGTCGCAATCTGGGTTTCACGGAATGCCGCCGCTTCAGCCAATTGCATCAACTGACGGCGCAACCTGCGCCGGTAGCGATCGAGAAAGACCGCGGTGAATTGCGAGAGCGTCAGCGCGGCCACCAGACCGAGCATCCGGTGAATGTCGAAGCGCGGCGGGATCGGCACCAGCAGCTCGGCCAGTGTTTCAAGCAGGAAGCACGCAACTATCAATGATAGCTGCCAGCGCCAGCCCCAGATAACGAACGCCGCCGTCGCGAACGGGCACAGGATGATCGTGATGTAGCGGGTCTCACCTTCGTGCGTGATTGCGCTGATCCGGATCACCAGCACGATCATCGCGATACAGGTTACCAGCGACCAGCCGCGCCAATGTGCGCGAAATCCCGGAAGCCAGGTCAGGCCGAAAAAGGCCAGTACCGTCGCTAGCGCCAGCCAGTGATATGGCGACACCAGCAACGAGTGAGCATTCGCGCTATGATTCGTGCGCCAGTCGATGACGATGTAAGCAACGAGGAAGAAAATCCCGACCGGCCCCGACTTCTTGAGGATGTCGATGGCCTCGAGGTTGTCGTCGAACTGCTCCTCGATCTGGCGCGGAGTAACTCGCGGTGGACGCGTTGTTGCCGCGACCGGTCCCCCACTTCCTTTGCGGGAACCTGCGGCGCCGTTTCTCGATGATGCGACCGCCCCCACCGTATTAACCCCTACGCGCCCGCGCGAACCGCTTCAAGAGCGGCGCGCATGGCGTCAAGTCCGAACTCGATTTCGGCGTCGTTGATCGTCAATGGCGGTGCCAATCTTACCACTCGGTCGGCGTTGAGCGTCCAGTTCACGATTACGCCTCGCGCTATGGTTTCGGCGACAAACCGATGGGCCAGCGGAGGTTGCGCAAACTCTATCCCGACCAGCAACCCGAGTCCGCGCACCGCAACAATTTCACTGCCGCCGAAGCCATTCACCTCAGCACGTATCCGATCGCCCGCGCGCCGTGCCGCCTCCCACCAACGCCCGTCCACCAGTTCCTCGAGCGCCGCAAGTCCGGCCGCGCACGACAGCGGATGGCCGCCGAAGGTCGTGATGTGTCCCAGCGGCGGGTTGCGCGAGAGCTTGCCGATCAACTCGTCGCCGCCGCAGAACGCGCCCAACGGCAGTCCGCCGCCCAACGCCTTTGCCAGCACCACAATATCCGGGACGACGCCGAAATGCTCTATCGCAAACAGCCGCCCGGTTCGCCCGAAACCGGTCAGTACTTCGTCAAAAATAAGCACGGCGCCAGTGCGGTAGCAGCGCTCGCGCAGCGCCATCATAAAGTTTCGATCGGGAATCCGCACGCCGCCCTCGGCCTGCACGGGCTCGATTACCACCGCCGCGATCGTCTCGTCGATCGCCTCGAGCGCGCCCACATCGTTATATGGTAGATGGCGGACCGGGCCTGGGAGCGGCTCGAACGGCGCTCGAAACGCCGGGTTGCCCATCAACGCGAGCGCCGCCATCGTGTCGCCGTGGTACGCGCCGTTGAAGGCAACCGTACCCGCGCGGCCGGTATGCTTGCGCGCCGTTTTGAGCGCACCCTCAATCGCCTCGGCCCCGCTGTTGGTGAAGTAGATTCGACCGAGGCCGGCCGGCAGCAGTTCGGCCAGCCGTGCGGCGAGCCGCGCCTGGACGTCGATTATGTACTCGCCATAGACCATCACGTGCAGATGGCGGCGCGCCTGCGCGGAGATCGCCGACAGGATGGCAGCGTTACCGTGACCGAGCGCGCTCACGCCGATGCCCGCGATGAAGTCGAGATAGCGGCGGCCGTCGGCGGTATAAATCCACGCGCCCTCGGCGCGATCGATTTCGAGGCCGATCGGCGCCTCGGAAGTCTGCGCCAGGTGTCGCATGAAGTCGTCGCGGACAGTGCTCATCGTGAACTAGCGAGCGCGCGCAGGAAGGCGCCGCCTCCATGACTCCAATCGATCGGCGGCGACTGCATCGCACCGGGCTCGCACAGGTAGCAGACGCCGAGTTCCGCGAGAGATGCGCGGAGACTTTCACAGCGATCCATCGGCGCGGCGATCGCGAAGGCCTCGATTCGTCCCACGACCGGCTGCAGGCGCGACTTCAGGTCTTCGAGATCGGCTATCGGCGATACAGTCACGGTGCGGTAGCCGGGCGACGGTGTGAACACCGCCGCTTCGTCGCGGATCACCGTCCATCCGAGCCCGGCGCCCTCCCACAGGGTCACCGCGTCACCGCCGATCGTACGCCATCGCGCACTTTCGCGTGCCCGCCGAATCGCCGCCGCTTCCTCCAATCCGTAGCGTCGCGGCGGAGGCATTGGCGTTACGCAACGCTCTAGCGCAGCGGCCAGTCCGCGCGCGAACTCGTACGCCGCGCCGACAGCGCGCGCTTCTACGAATATATGATGTGGGGAGAGACAGCCCTGCTGCTCGAACAGGCTCACATCGCGAGCGATCGCGTCAGCGACCGCGGTCGCGCCCGCTCCCGTCACCCTCTCGGCCCCGACCAGAACGCCGCTCACGCGACTGCCAAATCCTACCGCCAGCCTGCCTGCGTCCGTATCGTTCGACACGAGCCGCGCGTTCGACGCAATCGGAAAGGCGCGCGCAGCGAGATTCGCGATCGTCTCATCGGCGCCGAACGCCGCGACCCAGTCGCAGTTGGCGCGGAATGCCGCGGTCAGTTCGATGCGCGCGCGGCCCCAGTTCATCACCGCGACGCGCGCGGCGACTTCGGCGTCGGCATCCCGTAGCGTCTGCGCGAACCGCACGAAGAAGATCGGCTCGGCGGTAGCTGTCTTGACCATCAAGGCGCACCCGGCGATGAGGCCGATCGCAATCTCATGGAGACCGGCGGCCGGTATGTTCCCCGGCATTATCAAGCCGACGAGGTCGTTGCACTGCGGGACGCGCCGGGCGAAACCCTCCAGCGCCTCGGCGCTGAAGGGGGTGAGCAGCGCGTCGAGCGATTCGTCGATTAACGGTTCGCTCCAGCCCCACGCGGCGGCGATCGCCGCGACGGTCTCGCGTCGCGAGGCGAAGGTGCGGTCGCGCCATCGCGCGCACGCGGCTCCAACCGCGGCCGCGACGCGCGCCGGTGGCAGCGGC
>JAJXYF010000018.1 GCA_021780755.1 Deltaproteobacteria bacterium
TGGCCCGCAAGCTCATGCGCTACATCCGTCACTACAACCGCGCTCCCAAGCCCATCAAGTGGACCTATCGTGACCCTTCACACCGCATCAGCCTTAATACCAATTTCTCTGTTACAGGCCACTAGTGATACTCCGCGAGGTTGCGGTGAGCGATACATGCGAGAGGAAAACATTTCTGCGTGATCTCGTCGCAGGGTCAACCGGCGCGATAAACGGCAGTGGCGAGAGTTTTTCTCAACGATATTGGGGCGTCGCGAATGAAGTTATGGCAGTAGCGACTGTTACGGCAGACGAAGAGCGGACGCGCGCCGGCGCGCCGGACCTGATCAAGATTGATGTCGAAGGGCACGAAGAGTCGGTCATTCGCGGAGCGCATACCACACTGAAGGAAGACCAGCCGATTTTGATTTTCGAATGCTTCCACGGGGGCGGCGAAATAACGGATTTTCTCGAATCACTGGGCTACTGGGTAGGCGACGCGGAGCATATGAATAACGATCGAGGCCGAGCGACCAACTTCCTCGCCCTGCCACCTCGACATCGGCCAGTATTGGAAGCGCTCCGTCAATTTTGGACTGAACAAATGAGCCAATTTGGTTGAAACTTGACATTCTGAGGTTTACCGCTTTGTGCGGCAGCTATCACGGACAGACTGCACGATGGAACACGCGCCACACCAACTCTCTGTCATATTGCTCACTTTCAACGAGGAGGCCAATCTGCCGGCGGCACTGGAGAGTATAAAAGCACTGAATGCAGACCTATTTGTGGTCGATTCCGGGAGTACCGATCGAACGAAGGAGATTGCGTGTGCGGCCGGCGCTCATGTACTTGAGCATGCGTTCGAAAATCACGCACGTCAGCTCAATTGGGCTCTAGACAACCTGCCAATTCGCACCCGGTGGGTGATGCGCCTGGATGCCGATGAGCGCCTGACTCCCGAGCTCGGGCGTGAGCTCGCGGCGGTCCTGCCGACCCTGCCTGAAGATGTAACCGGCCTCGAACTCAACCGCAGGGTCTATTTTTGGGGGCGCTGGATTCGCCACGGCGCGTACTATCCGTCGTGGCTGTTGCGTGTATGGCGGACGGGCATCGCGCGATGCGAGCAGCGCTGGATGGACGAGCACATGGTGCTCAGTCGCGGCCGTGTGAGGAGGCTCGACCACGACTTCATCGACGAGAATCATAAGGGACTGACATTCTGGACCGACAAGCACAATCGATATGCTGATCGCGAGGTAAAGGACCTGCTCGGGCTGGCGGCCGGAGAAGGCGGCGAGTTACCGGCAGGACAGGCCGGGCGGCGGCGCTGGGCCAAAGAAAAGCTCTACTCGCGGTGTCCGCTCTTCTGGCGCGCGTTCGCATACTGGTTCTATCGCTATGTGATTAGGCTCGGATTTCTCGACGGTACGCCCGGCCTCGTCTTTCATTTCCTTCAGGCATGCTGGTATCGCATGTTGGTTGACGCAAAGCTTTATGAGCTGCGCCGGGTTAGCGGCGCAGAGATACCAATACGAGATGAAGCACCAGCGGCCCGGCCGAACGAGTCGTCGGACAGCGGCGTGCAGCTTTCCAACGATATCGAGTGTTGAGTGTGCGCGCCGGCGCCGTACAGGACTTGGGATCGTTCCGGCTGCCGGATGGCTTTCGTGGCCGTCCGGCGTGGTTTGTCCAACTCTGGTGGCTGGTTCAAGCGACTCTGTTCGCCTGGTCGCCCCAATTCATGTACGGCTGGCGCAGATGGTTGCTGCGTTGCTTCGGCGCCCGCATCGGGCTGAACGCTCTAATCAGGCCGTCGGCCGAATTTACCTATCCCTGGAAAATCACGATAGGCGACCGATCGTGGATCGGCGACCGGGTCGCGCTCTACAGCTTGGGAATTATTCAGATCGGCTCCGATGTGGTGGTTTCGCAGAATTCATACCTGTGCGCCGGCACGCATGACTATAGCGCGCCAAACTTTGATATTTCAGGTCCACCAATAATCATAGGAGACGAAGTCTGGATTGCGGCGGACGTGTTCGTTGGTCCCGGGACCACGATCGGACGGGGCGCCGTCGTAGGCGCGCGCAGCAGCGTTTTTCATGACCTACCGCCGATGAAGGTTTGTAGAGGCAACCCGGCAGTCCCCGTACACGATCGACAAGTAATCGTGCGACCGGCGCCCTCGCCTTAGCCTCAGGTGGAAGCGGCCGGCAGGCGTAGCGGATGAATTCTATCTAGAGTCCGTTGAGAAAGCGCAGAATCAGGGCGGTCGTTTCCTCGGGCTTTTCCACCTGAACCCAATGTCCCGCACCTTCTACGAGTTCGATAAAGCGCAGATCATCGAACGCTTTGGGGAACGTGGTGCGCCAGTCGGGGTCGTAAAGCAGCACATCATCGGCGACCCCAGAGACAAACGCCGCGGGCTGCGTGAAGCGCTTGGACTCCAGTTCAGGCGTGATGCTGTTATTGGTTGGAACGTTGCGATACCAATTGAGCCCGCCTCGGAACCCGCTCATCCGGTACTGCTCAACGTAGTAGTCGAGATCTGCTCGCGTAAGCCAGGACGGCAACTGCTTCGGCATCAGCATAGTATCGAGGAGACCACTCGCCCGTGGATGCTCCAGTTGTTTCATAAAACTCGCGGGTGGCGCGTCAGCGGAGAGAGTGTAATAAATCGAGAGCAGGCTGCGTTCCAAGTCGCGCTCGAGTTCGGCTTCAGCGACTCCTGGCTGCTGGAAATAGCGGATGTACCAGAAGCGATCATCCATGCCGGGAGGATTTATTATTTCTGGCGCCAGGCGCCAAAAGGGCACTGACAGCCCCATCACCGCTTTGCACGTCTGTTCGTGCAACAGCGCGGTATTCCAGGCGACGACGCATCCCCAGTCATGACCAACGAGGGTGAAAGTGTCATGCCCAAGCGCAGGAGCAATGCCTGCGATGTCAGCGGCGAGAGTCCGAATGTTATAATCCGCGATGGCGAGCGGTCGATCACTGCCGCCAAAACCACGTTGGTCAGGGACCGCTACTTGGAAGCCGGCCTCGACAAGGGGGTCGATCTGATGACGCCACAGATACCAGCACTGCGGCCACCCATGCAGCAAAATGACCAGCGGCCCCTTGCCCTCGACCACGGTGCGTAACCTGACACCATTGGTCTCAAGCATTTTGAAGTTACGATCAATCATCATTATTCTTCTCCCAATCTCTGAGAAGGACCGTTAGACTGGGATTCCCTTTTTTAAATGCTGACTGAGACTCGCACCACGACTATTTGGTTTGCAAACGCAAAGGTCGGGCCCGGTTTTGCATGCGAAGCCCCTTCCACCGCGCCGCAACAGACCGGTTCGGCCTCGCGTTGACGAAATCGATGTGCGGGTGCGTGCGCGTCGCTCACCCGCATCGGCGATCCCAAAGCGAATTACGCGCCTTTGAAATTGGCCGGGCGCTTTTGCAAGAAGGCCCGCACGCCCTCCTTGAAGTCCGCTGAGGCACCCGCCTTGCGCTGCATCTGGCGTTCCAGGTTCAACTGTTCTTCGTAAGTATTGTCGGGACTTTCCCAGTAGAGCCGGCGGATGAGTCCCAGTGCGATAGTTGGCCCGGCAGCCAGCTCGCGTCCCATCTCCCGCGCCTTTTCCATCAACTCATCGTCCGCGAAAACCCGATTCACGAGTCCCCATTCAAGCGCCTTGTCAGCGGGCAATCTTTCGCCCAGCAGCGAGAGTTCGCTGGCGCGCGCCTTGCCAATCAATCGCGGCAGAATCCAGGTCGAACCGCCATCCGGCACCAGACCTATACGGCGAAAGGCTTGCAGGAAGTAGGCCGAGCGGGCGCATAACACGAGGTCGCCCATCAGCGCGAAACTCATCCCGACGCCAGCCGCCGCGCCGTTAACCGCAGTAACCAGTGGGACCACGAGCTCGCGCAGACGACGGAGGAACGGATGGAAAACTGTCTCCAGGAGCATACCCGCATCGACACCCTCTCCTGACGTGGGTTGCAAATTCGCTCCCGCACAGAAGCCCCGTCCTTCACCGGTCATAATCACGCATCGCACTTCATCGCGGCGTCGATCGACCTCGTCCAGCGCTTTCATAAGCCCGCCGACCATTTCGGGCGAGACGGCGTTCATCACCTCAGGATGGTTGAGCTTGAGGATGGCGATCTGTCCATCGATATCGAGTTTTGCGCGTTCAAATTCCATAGTGCCTCCTGGCGCAAGATCTAGCCGTCATGCGACGGCTGATCAAGAAAGGATCGGCGGCGAGGGTGTATGCCCATCGATAGTGACCGAGGCCTTCGCGCCATTCGGATTCGCGGCAGCCTGTCGGGAATGGGGGGAGAGAAACTCGTTGCGCCTCCGGTGCACTATCCATTCGATCCTCAGCACGCGACGCAACTGGCTTCGTCGAATACCATCAGGTGATCGAGACTTTCGCGCCGAATCGATCCGATGAGGCCCTCAACGTGGCCGTTTTACTGTGGGTGATCGCGGCGCGGGAGTTGCGCCGGAGCTTTACTCCGGCGCAACCGGCCTATCCGGCTGCTTCAGTGAGCGATCTTCTCTCCGATGGTTGCAGTTTCAAGGCCCAAACCGTGGGCCGGCGTAGAACCTGAGGAGAAGACGATTCCCTCGTAGCCCTTTTCTGCAACTTCATTGATCTTGTTCACGTATTTCGGGGCACCACCATTGTAAACGAGGTACCGAATCTTGCCGTGCTCGTGACCGGGGACGTTCGAGTTGTACCCGGTGAACCAGGACTTGGCCTTCCGCATAAGCATCGCCGAGTACATCTTTTTCACGTGGGCGGTCCAGCGCTCTTCGGCCTCGAGCGTCGGTTCAGCGCGAGTGTAACCGTGGGCCCACATATACTCGAGCAACTTCGTGCACCAGCTGACGCCGGTTTCGATGCCACGCGGATAGTTCGTCGACGCGGAGCCGCTTTGCGGCCCGGACGGCATGAAAAGATTCGGGAATCCATGAACGAACATGCCGAGGAACGTCGACGGACCCTCGCTCCAATTGTCACATAACTTGGCAGCTCCGACGCCTTGAATGTCGATCTGGTCGAAAGCGCCGGTTATCGCGTCAAAGCCGGTGGCATACACAATAATGTCGAAGTCGTAGTCACGCTCGGTGGTGCGCAACCCGGTTTCGGTCACCTCCACGATCGGCGTCTCGCTGATGTCCACCAGGTGCACGTTGTCACGGTTGTAGGCTTCGAAATAGCGTGTCTCCATCGGCACCCGCTGCACGCCGAAGCCGTGATCGCGCGGGATCAGCTTCTCGGCGACGGCCGGGTCCTTCACCCGGCGACGAATCCGATCGGCGATATACTCGGAGAACTCGGCGTTCGCTTTCTCGTCCGTGAATATCTCGCGGAAGTTGCGCAGCCAGATCGCAAACCCTGGGATGTCATAGAGCCGGTCCCACAGCGCCAGCCGCTCCTCACGTGAGACCTCATAGAAGCCACGCCGATCCGGCTCATGCTCGAAGCCACCTGGGGTACGCGCACACGTCGCGAAGATCTGGTCATAGCGCGACCGGATGTCGGCCATCTCCGCGTCGGAGATCGGTCCGTTGTTCAGTGGAGCGGACCAGTTAGGCCGGCGCTGAAATACGGTCAGATCGGCGACCTTGTCCGCGATCTCTCCAATCACCTGGATGCCCGTGGCGCCGGTACCGATAACGGCGACCTTCTTACCAGCCATCTCAACCGGTTCGTGCGGCCAGTAGAACGTATGGAACGAACGGCCCTTGAAGGTCTCCATACCCTTGAGCCGCGGCGGGGTGGGCACCGACAGGAGGCCGACCGCCATAATGACGAACCGGCTTGTCAGCTCGCGACCGTCGTCGATTTTCAGCCGCCACAATTCATTCGCTTCGTCGAAGTGCGCCGCCTCGACCTTGCAATTAAACTGCATGTATTTGCGCAGATCGAACTTGTCCGCGACGTAGTTCAGGTAGCGCAAGTTCTCAGACTGACCTGAGAACCGTTCCTTCCAATGCCATTCGTTCAGCAATTCCTTGGAGAACGAGAAGCCGTAAGTGTAGCTTTCCGAGTCGAACCGGGCTCCCGGATAACGGTTCCAGTACCAGGTCCCGCCCAGGTCGCCGGCGGCGTCGAGCACGGTGGCGTCCACTCCGAGGTCGGCCAAAAGTTTGATCTGATAGATTCCGGCCACTCCGGCGCCGATGACAATAACCTCGTAGTGCGACTTGGTCCGATCGATCATGATTTACTCCAGTTCTCGCTCATTGGCCTAAGGTGTTGGTAGGGCGGGATTGATAACCCCGAGCAAAGGCCATGAAGCTGCGACCTCATAATCTTTCGACCCAGAAATGGTGCTCCCGCGTCGTTGGACCCCAAAAGCTTATCTCGTCCCACGCCTGGATAATCTCGGTCAAGCCGAAAATGGTGGCCTGGTATCTTTCCCGATTCCGTCCGATGGGCAGCAAGGGGCCGCTTCTCCTCGTCACAGGCCGGCAGGAAGGAATACATGCCAACCATCGGCTTGAGCCCTTCTCAGTTCTTTTATAAGACCTCGCGCATGATATCGGTCGGGGTATTTTTTTGTCAATTGCACTCGACATTGAGCATCGCTTCGACCGGCCCAGCCGAGTGCGGCGCACCCAGTCTTGAACGGACTTCACCAGGAGTACAGCCTCTTGGACCGCGCCGCTTGACGGTCGTGGAGTTCTTACGGACCACAGTGGAGTCGTGGTCCGTCTGAATTTTTCATCACGCTTTTCGAGCGGTCAGTGCGGTTCGATTACTTCGTGGCGTGGCCCGATCCGGTTGCCACAATTCGTGAAGCACCCGCGACTTCGCTCCATCGCTGATGAAGGTGCGGATGCCTGTGAATTGCAGTGATTCTAATCGAAAGGGAGAGAATATTCTGTGGGTCATCCTTTCGGCAGGCCGAGGACGCGCTCGCCGATGATATTGTACTGAATCTGATTGGTGCCAGCCGCGATCGTGCCGCCGCGGGCACTCAGCATCCGGCAGGATCGCGGCGAAGCGGTTCCCAGCGCGCGGCCAATCTCGCTAGAATGATTGGTGTTCCGTTACCTTGATTGACTGGCAGCCGCCATGGGCATCAACCAGCTCGCAACCGATCGCCGTCTCCCGCCCCTCGTCCGAGCAATGATGAAGCCGGACTTTTTTGCTGACCCGCCCGCCCGGGTCGAACTCAAGGAGACGCTCATCTCATTCGTGTTACTGGCCGGACATTACGCCTATAAAGTCAAGAAACCTGCGCACCTCGCATTTCTTGATGCCTCCACCGCGGAGCGGCGCAAGCATCTCTGTGAGGAAGAAGTACGGCTCAATCGGCGCCTTTCACCGCAAGTTTATCTCGGTGTGATTGCCATGGTCGTGCGCGATGGCAGGTACGTTTTGATCGAGGACGATGTTGCCCACGTTCGCGACGCGGTTGAGTACGCGGTCAAAATGCGGCGCCTGCCGTCCGACCGTATGCTCGACCAAATGATCGCGGACGGTACGGCCTCGCTCGAAGATATCCGGTCGATCGCGGAAAGGTTGGTGACCTTTCATGCCAGTGCCGCAAAGGATCGAGCCTGGAGCTATGGGTCGGCCGAGGCGATTTCGTGCCTTGTCGCGGACAATCTCGGAGAAATCGAGCCCACAGTTGCCGAACCACTCATCCGGGCGAAGCTCGCGCGATTAAGTTACTACTTTAAGCAATTCACTTCGGCGCATCGGGAACTGCTGGACCAACGCGCGCGCAACGGATTCGTCCTCGAGGGCCACGGGGATGTGCGATGTGACTGTGTCTGTCTCACCGCTGGGCGCGTTGAAATCTTCGACTGCCTCGAATTCAGCGAGCGCCTTCGTTATTGCGATGTTGCCGCCGAGATCGCGTTCCTCGCAATGGATCTGGATCGGCTCGGCCAGTCCAACCTGTCCGACGAGTTGGTGCGGCGTTACGTCGAGCTTTCAAATGATCCTGACATTCTGAAGTTGATGGCTTTTTACAAATGCTATCGCGCCACCATCCGCCTCAAGGTCGAGCTTATCCGGAGCATTGAGCCGGACCGCTCGAGCAAGGAGCAGGCGGAGGCACTGGCGCGAGCGCAGATCTACCTCGGCCTTGCGATGAAATACGCAGGGGAACCTCCGGCGAAAAACCTGGTGATCGTCTGCGGCGTATCGGGCAGCGGGAAATCAACGCTCGCGCGCCAACTCGCTGGCCGCCTCGGATTCGAAGTCCTGAGCTCTGACGTTGAGCGCAAGCGGCTCGCCGGTATCGCTCCGACGACCCACTGCCCCGAGCGCTTTCGCGCTGGAATTTATAGCGATTCGTTCAGCCGTCGGGTTTACGAGGAACTTCTCGTAAACGCCGAGAAGCTGCTGAAGCAGGGCAACGGCGTCATCGTCGATGCCACCTTTCGTCATCGGGGCGAACGTGCCCTCGCCATCGAGGTCGCCATGCGCCTGGGTGTTAAGGCATTCTTCGTCGAGTGCCGTGCGGAGCCGGATGAAATCCGGCGCCGTCTCATTGAACGGCAGACCCGCGCCGGCGAGGTCTCGGACGCCACCGTCGAGACCTACCTCGAACAGGTAAACGATTTCGAACCCCTCGTGGAGATTCACGCCGGCTTCCATCTGGTGGCGGATACGTCTCGCGGAACAGCCGAGGCCGCGGCCGTAGTGGAGCGCGAGATTGACCGATTATCCCGACCAAGTATCGCTGGAGATAGTAGTTAATTGGAGTCCATCGTCACTTGTGCGACGAGCCTCCGCGAACCGCCGACGCATTACCGATCGATTGGCTGAAGATGAGCGTAACTCTGCGGAGCATCGAGTCAATGCCGTCCGGATCAATTCCGCGGACTGGAGCCGTGCCATGACGCAAAATGGCCACGGCGCCGCGCGCGACCTCGTCACCTTCCGCGACGCTGGCGCGGCGGTCGAGCGTATCGCCGCCATTTACGCCGCAGGCGTGGATGCCATCCGCGGCGCATTCGCGGATCTCATGCGCGGCACGCCGGCGCCGCCGGCGCGGGCGGTGTACCCTTATCTCGGCATTGCCGTGGGGCGAGCCGATCTTTACGTCGATGCGCGCCACTCATACGGCGTTCTGCTCGAACCCGGCGTTTACGGAACGACGCTGACACATCCCGAACTCTTTGGGCGCTACTACCGCGAGCAGATCGATCTGCTGCTCCGGCGCCACGGCGTTCCGGTCGTGGTCGGCGAGAGCGATCGGCGGATTCCGCTGCCATTTGTAATCGAAGAGAGCGTCACCGATGTGACCGAGACCCACGTGCGCGCTCTGCAGGAGCACTTCGCGCTGCCGGACTTGAGCGCGACCAGCGATTCGATCGCCAACGGCACCTATCGGCCGGGAACCGACCAGCCTCGGCCGCTTGCCCTTTTCACCGCGGAGCGGGTTGATTACTCGCTGGCACGCCTGCACCACTATACGGGCACCTCGGCCGAACATTTCCAGAACTTCGTGCTGCTGACGAACTATCAGCGCTATGTTGACGAATTCGTCGAATTGGGGCGGGCGCAAGTTGGCAAAGATCGCGAGAACACCGAATTCGTCGAGCCGGAATACCTGATGAACTCCGATAGCGCGCGGGGCAACCCAGCGGACGCTCCGATACGCACTCCGACGCTGCCTCAGATGCCCGCCTATCACCTCAAGCGCGCCGACGGCGACGGCATTACGCTGGTCAACATAGGCGTGGGCCCCAGTAACGCGAGAACGATCACGGACCATATCGCCGTCTTGCGGCCGCACTGCTGGCTGATGCTCGGCCACTGTGCCGGCCTGCGGCGAAGCCAGCTTCTGGGCGACTACGTGCTCGCGCATGGCTACGTGCGCGACGACCATGTGCTCGACGAGGACTTACCCCTCTGGGTGCCAGTGCCGCCGATCGCGGAGGTGCAGGTGGCGCTGCAGGAGGCAACCGCGATGGTAACCGGGCTTTCCGGCCAGGACCTTAAGACGCGGATGCGCACCGGAACGGTGGCTACCACTGATAACCGCAACTGGGAACTTCGCTTCGACCAACTGTTCAAACAGCTTAACCTCAGCCGTGCGATCGCGGTTGACATGGAGTCGGCGACGGTGGCGGCCAATGGACTGCGTTTCCGCGTCCCCTACGGCACCCTGCTATGTGTGTCGGATAAGCCGCTCCATGGGGAATTGAAGCTGCGCGGCATGGCGAACGCCTTTTACCGCGAGCGGGTCAGCCAGCACTTGCGCATCGGCATCGAGACCATGCGCCTTCTGCGCAAGCAAGGCATCGACCGCCTCCATTCGCGCAAGCTCCGCGGCTTCGATGAGCCCGCCTTTCGATGAGCCGTTGGCGGACCGCCTCGCTGAAGAACCTTAGCCGCGCCTCGGGCGAAACGATCGCACTGGTACGAACCGGAAGCTCAAGAAGACCAGCACGCCGAACGGGAAGTTGGATACCTCGAACACTCAGGGCGAGGCGTCATGGAAGATAATCCGGTCGAACCAGTGATGAAATCGCGCGTTTATCCGGTTTGGCCGCCCTTGCGCCGAAGCGCATTCTCAAGCCTCGTGCGCGGCCAGCTTTGTCGCTGCGCGAGTATCTATTCCCAGGTAAATAGCTACTCGATCTCCAGCCGATTGATTACCCGGTTCACCCCAAGCACGCACCAGGCATCCATCTCGGCCATTTCGCTCTCCTTTTCGTTGGCTGCGAGGCCTTCCAGAGTCACGACGGAGTTTTCGGTCTTGACCCGCATCCTGTCGGCATTGACGAGCGGATCTTTCGCGAGGACGAGATCGACCGCTTCCGCTATTTCGTTGTCGCCTTCGTCCTGCCGCGGGACGACCTCCAACCCGTTTATCACATCCCGGGCGCCGGGCACCCACCACACAAGCGCGCCCGCCAGGCACTTGTGCGAGAAGCTCCCAACTTGTCCATTCAGGGTGACCATCGCGTTGTCGACGGACGCCTCGATAAAGCCGAGCGAATTCCGTCGCCGCACCATTTGCGCAACACCCCGGCTGCTAACGCTTATTCCGCAATTCTCGAACGCCAGCTCTTCGCAAAGCGCGTCGCGCAGGTGATCTCTAATCGCTCCGTCCGTCATTCGTGTGGCGGGAGCGACGCGCAGGCGATCTATGACCGCCGCGACTCCGGGAACCGCGGCCGCCGCTTCAAGCGCGAGTTTCTTCGCCGCAATGTTCGCGAGTTCCCCTTCGACGATCACTGCACCGTCGGCGTCGAGGTTGACCTTCAACGGATACTGGTGCAGGTTTACACGCGGCTCGCGCTCGAGCGCAGCGCGCACTTGCCTGAGTACCTCACTGGTGCCGTCCACTTTGGTCCTTGTCCCTACTTCAGAGTTTTTGCCATCTCGGCAAATCGGTCCCAAGCAGTGGCAACCCAGGTTTCCGTGGTCGCATGACCGAAGGATCGAACCAGCAGCGCGACCTTCGTCGCCGTATCGACATCTGGCGCCTCGAATATATCCAGGTAGTCGCAGGGACCGAGCACTGCATAGTTGCCCAGCCACTTGACGCCGGGGCATTCGCCGCGAATGCGATCCTCGACCTGTTTATTGAGATCGGCAACCGACCCGGGACGGGTTAATGCCTCTGGAGAGAGCTTGGTCATCATCACGTAGGTAGACATTGCCGCGACCTCCTGCGAACGAGATTGTTTACGCGAGACCCGCCCATCACCCCGTCATGGCGCCACGGTGCTAATGCTCCCGTCGGACGCCCTCCATTGCTTTTGATAAAGATCGACGCAAAGGTTGCGCCATAAATCCGTCAAATCCGCTCGCGGATTTCGCGGCCGCATTAGGCCAGGCGTCCTAGGCTGCTAATTCTGACGACCCCCCTATCGGTCGATGCGAATTTCGAGGGCGCATTCAGCTTCGTGCCATTCTGTACGAGTGCCGAATTTTACGCACAGGGACGCCATCTTGAGTACGATTTCCCTGCTTTGGCGCCCACGCGCAAGACGAGCCTGACACCCGGCGATCACCGTCGGAAAAAGTGTCAGCCCCGATATCCGCCCATGCTTGACGTGAACCAAAAAGATGAATGATTCGTCGTTCCGCTCAACTTCGTCCACCGCATAGTCGTCGATGAAGTTGCCGGCGCAGTAAATGATGGGTCGTCCCCGATAAAGTTCAATTCCCTGGAAGACGTGCCCTGAGTGGCCGAAAATGAGGTCGGCGCCAGCATCTACCAGCAGGCGCCCGAACTTGACGTGAGCGGCGAGCGGTTCGTAGCCCCAATTTGGTCCCCAATGCCCTGAAACAACCAGGATCTCGACCTTCTTCCTGACCCTGGAAATGGTGTCAAGTAGCAAGCCTGCCCGTTCGTCGCGCCCATCGATGGGCAGATAGAAGATTCCGGGATGGGCTGCGGCGGCTTCCCATTCCGGCTGATTATCAGTGAATGCAATTACACCTATCTTCGCGCCCTTTACCTCGGATATCGCCGGCTTGATAGCTGCGTCGAGGTCACGTCCCGCTCCAGCATGCTTGACTCCCGCCCGGTCAAGGACTTTGAGTGTTTCAAACAGCCCTTCGTAGTCGAAATCGAGCACGTGATTATTGGCCAGCGCTACAGCATCTATCTGAGCCGCCTGAAGCACCGCGACATTTTTCGCATCCGAGGCGAAGTGAAAGACCTTTTCCGTGCGAGACCAGGGAGTGCCGCGATCGGAAATCGCGCATTCAAGATTGCACATACGCCAATCGCTGTTGCGAAACAGAAGCTTGGTGTCGCCCCATGGATATTGAGGCGGGACTTCTCTCAGCAGGTGGTTGACCTGCCGCCCGAGCATCACGTCCCCAACGAATAGCAGTCGAATCTCGGTTTCCACCTGGAATCGAGTCGGGCGCGAGTCAACCCTTAATGACCGCGAAGGGCTTGAGTCGCGCGACCTTCCGGCTCACACCCGCCGCTTCCATCACTTCGACCACTTCGGCGACATCTTTGTATGCGGCCGGCATCTCTTCGGCGACCGACGCGCGACCGCGCGCTCTGACGGTGACGCCCCTCGCGGCTAATTCCGAATAAAGATCTCGATTCCCGGCTTCGCGCTTGGCCCGCGCACGACTCATAACGCGGCCCGCTCCATGACAGCTTGATCCGAATGTCTCGCGCATGGCGCGCGCCTGTCCAACCAGCAGAAACGAGTACCGCCCCATGTCGCCGGGAATCAGAACCGGCTGACCAAGGTCACGGACTGCCGCGGGAATCGACGGATGGCCGGGGCCGAAGGCGCGCGTCGCGCCTTTGCGATGGACGCACAAGAGCCGGCGCTTGTCGTCCACGACGTGCTCCTCGAATTTCGCGATGTTGTGGCAAACGTCATAGATGAGCGCAAACCCAAGATCTTTTGGACCGATGGCCAGCGTCTGCATGAAGGCGCGCTCCGCGAGATTCATCATGATCTGCCGATTGCACCAGGCGAAATTCGCCGCCGCCATCATCGCGCCCAGATACGCCCTGCCTTCCGGCGATTTGATCGGAACCGCCGCGAGCTGCCGGTCCGGCAGATGAATCCCGTATCGCGCCATCGCGGCACCGATTATGCGCAGGTGATCATCACAGGTCTGATGGCCCAGTCCCCGCGAGCCGGAATGAATCAGCACATTGACCTGCCCCAGCTCCAGGCCGAGCGCACTCGCTACCTCGCCATCATAGATTTCGTCGATTCGGCTGCATTCGAGAAAGTGATTGCCCGAGCCGAGCGTGCCGAGCTGCCGGCGTCCACGCAGCAGCGCCCGCTCCGTGACGGCGTCGGGATCCGCCCCGGCGAATCGACCGTTTTCCTCGGTATGTTCGAGATCGGCCGCGGTCGCGTAACCCTGAGCCTTCGCCCAATTCGCACCGTCACGCAGCACGCGCTTCAACTCGGGTATCTCGAGGCCGGGAATCGCGCCCTCCGAACCCACGCCGGCCGGTATCGCATCATAGAGCGCGTCGGCGATTTGCGCGATGCGATCGCCGATATCGGCGAACCGCAGCCTGGTCCGAATCAGCCGCACGCCGCAGTTGATGTCGTAACCAACGCCGCCCGGCGAGACGACGCCTTCTTCCGCATCGATCGCGGCGACGCCGCCAATCGGAAATCCGTAACCCCAGTGAATGTCAGGCATCGCGAGCGAGTAGCCGACGATCCCAGGCAGGCAGGCGACGTTGGCGACCTGCGTAAGCGCAGGATCATCGCGCAGCTCATTGATCATGCGCTCGCTGGCGTAAATTCGCCCGGGCACACGCATCTCGCCGAAGCGGGGAATCTCCCACAGGTAATCGTGAACTCGCAGCAGGTCCATTGGTCTCAATATCCAGGCGCGAAGGGTGCCGGTTGGCCAATCTGTTTGGCACTACCGCGCCGATCTCTTTCACGCACCGCAAGATGCGATCCAATCCGGGCAGCCAAATGCTCTGATCCGGCTCAAACATCAAAAATTACGCGTGAACGCCACCCGTCGGCTGAGTTCTCAACCACCAGTTGATGGTAGGTGACAGCTTTGATTTCTCCGCGAAATACGTGGCGCGTCGGGTCGAAAGGTTCGCCTCGAAGCGTCACTCGGAGAGCCCGGTCGGCCTCCTCCTTGACCGAAGCGTCGCGCCAGATGAACCCCTCTACCGTGAAAAGAGCAAGCAGTTCCGTGAGCAGGTCATGCATGAGATCGAGATCGGCTTCGGCCTCCACTATGATCTCGCGCTGCTCGATCGCCGTGACTCTTGCCCTTTCGACTAACAGCGAAGCAAGGGCAATCGCGGCTCGGCGGAACAACTCAGCCCGAGTAGGAGCGGCCAACTCGATACCAAGATCGCCGGTGTGCTCGAACTCGCGGAATAGAGTGGCATCTTCATTCTGCGTCATCGTCGTTCGCGGACTCCCACACCTTGGCCGTCTCCGGATCCGCGGACTTGGAGGGCATGATCTTGTCGCCATCGGATGAGCGAGTTTGACGGGTGTTCGGAGTATTCTGCGAAACCGTTCCAAATGGCAACACGCCTTGATTAAGGAATGGTGCGATCGGATACATAGTGCCGATGATGATTCCGCCCGCCGGAATCCCCGCATATATCCTGTATGGCAAGTTCTACCTTTGCTTTGTGCGCGGCATCCGAATCATCGAAGAGGGCGATCCGCAGGTCAGCCGAACCGGTCAATGAGAGGCGGAGCGACGATGGATTACCGCAAGCGATTCATGGTGGAACCCGGCGCCAAGGTGCGCCTCGGCAAAATTGATCCATCGTTCAGCGACAGTCGCAAATCGCCGAAGAAGGCGGCCGCGGAAATACAGAACCATGTCGATCGGATGGCCAGGCTGCAGTATCTGCTGTACGCCGACGGCAGCCAGTCGCTACTCGTCGTGCTGCAGGCGATCGACGCCGGCGGCAAGGACGGGGTCGTGCGCCACGTCTTCAGCGCGATGAATCCGCAGGGCACCTCCGTGTTCGGGTTCAAACAGCCGAGCCGGCTGGAAGCGGCGCACGATTTTTTGTGGCGCGTGCATCTACGGACGCCGGCCAAAGGCGAAGTCGTAATTTTCAACCGCTCGCATTATGAGGACGTGCTGATCGTGCGCGTGCACAAGCAGGTCCCGAAGGCGGTGTGGTCGAAGCGCTACGACCTCATCAACGACTTCGAGAAAACGCTCGTCGAGAACGGCACGCGCATCCTCAAGTTCTATCTGCACATCAGCCCCGCGGAGCAACTCGCGCGCTTCAAGCAGCGGCTCGACGACCCCGCGCGACATTGGAAAATCAGCGAGGCCGACTACTCGGAGCGCAAGCTGTGGACGGATTACACCGAGGCGTTCGAGGAGGCGCTCGAAAGGACCAGCACCAGGCATGCGCCGTGGTTTGTGATCCCGTCGAATCACAAGTGGTTCCGCAACCTGGCGATCTCGGCAATCGTCGCCGACACGCTGGACGACATGAAGCTGAAGCTGCCCCCGACGCAGGTGGACATCGCGGAAATTCGCCGCAAGTATCACGCGGCGGCGGCGCGGCAGGGCCGCCTTGGTCACAAGCGGAGCGGTCATCGCGCGTGAATTAGACGGGATTCACCCGCGGGTGGACCGCCGAATCCGCGTGCTTTGCAGACCGTTGACCATTGGCGGTAAAGTGCGAACAGTCGCGGCGCGGCAAATCGGCAGGACGCGGCCAGCTCTAGCACCAGCTCTGGAGGCGGGAACAAATGGAATATCGCCAATTCGGCCAGACCGGCATGCAAATCTCAGCGATCGGCTTCGGCTGTTGGGAGATCGGCGGCGGTTACGGCAGCATCGAGGAAACTGAGTTCATCAAAGCGATCAATCGCGCGCTTGACGTCGGCATCAACAGCTTCGACACGGCCGAGGCTTACGGCTTCGGCGCCTCGGAGAAGTCGCTCGCCAAGGCGCTCGGCGCGCGCCGCAAGGAAGCGATCATCACGACCAAGTTCGGCGTCGGCTATCCGAAGGCGACGAATTATCGCGACAGCAGCCGCCAGCGCGTGATGGAATCAATCGAGAAAAGCCTGAAGGCGCTCGAGACCGATTACGTCGATGTCTATCTGATTCATTGGCCCGACCGCAGCATCCCGTTCGAGGAGCCGATGCGTGCGCTCGACGATCTCGTCAAGCAGGGCAAGGCCCGCGCGGTCGGCCTCTCGAACTTTCAGCTCAGCGAAATCGAGACCTGCATGAAGGCGCGCCGCGTCGACGTCGTGCAGTACTGCTGGAACATGTTCGACCGGCGCATGCAGAAAGAGATCTTCCCGTACTGTCGCGAGAACAACATCGGGGTGATGGCCTACGGGTCGCTCGCCTACGGAATGCTCACCGGCACCTTCAACGAGGAGATGACCTTCGACAAGGGCGACTGGCGCTCGAAACGCGGGCAGTTGCTGAATATCAACCTCTTTCAGCATCTGTTCGGTCCCGATCATTTCCTCAAGAATCTGCGCGCGGTCGAGGAGTTGAAGGCGATGGCGAAGCGCTACGGCAAGAGTCTGCCCCAATTCGCCCTGCGCTGGACGCTTTCCAATCCGGTGGTCAGCACCGCCCTGGTGGGCTGTCGCGGCCCCAAGGAAGTTGACGACAATGTCGGTGCGCTGGGTTGGTCGATCTCGGACGCGGACATGAAGGAAATCGAGGCGATCTTCGCCCGCCACGGCGCGGTCACGATGCCGGAAGTCTGGCTGGAGACTATCTAGCGGCGACTCGCTAGAATCAGCTTCGCAACCGAGTACGCGAAGTATTGAAGTATTACGGAGGACAGACCTCATGCCCGTTCAAAAATTTGCGCCGATGACAAAAGATTTTCCGACCTTCGATTGCGACGCTCATGTCACCGAGCCGCCATGGCTGTGGGAACGGGCCAAAGACTACCTGACCAAGGACGAATTCGAGGCGCTGAAAAGCAGCATCTGGTTCGACCCTGACAGCAAGCAGCTAATCGTCAACGGCTACGCGAATACGGGGCTCGGTTCGCAGCGCATCGGCGGCAACCCCGGCATCGTCAACGTGCTCAGCCTCGCGGGCCCGGGAATCAAGCACGACATCCAGCGCGCGCTGAACGTGCGCAAC
Source organism: Deltaproteobacteria bacterium (assembly GCA_021780755.1). GTDB lineage: Bacteria > Desulfobacterota > Binatia > Binatales > Binataceae > JADMIL01. Next base: position 17,553 of record JAJXYF010000018.1, read on the forward strand.
CTCAATCGCAAGACCGCGCTCACCAAAGAGCAGGCGGCCTACCTCGATCATCAGGGCTCCTACCTGCCGAAGCCGCGGCTGCGCGACATGGACACGCAGGGCATCGACCAGGTGATGATCATCCCGACCGACATCGACACCTATCCGTGGATTCAGAGTGCGCAAGGCGCGCGCGCGATGTGCAAAGCCTACAACGAGTGGGCATACGAGTACTGCCAGGAGGATCCGGAGCGCTTGTTCTTCGCGGCGCTGCTTCCGATGCAGGATCCGGTCTTTGCCGAGCAGGAGGTCTATCGGGTAGCGGCCAAAGGTTGCCGGGTCGGCCTGATTCGTCCGATCGACGCGATGGGCAATTATCCGATTCAGCCGAAGTACTCGCGCGTCTGGCGAGCGATGGAGGAGACCGGCCTGATCTATGGGATGCATCCGTTCCCGGCCTTGGGCGCGCTTAAGCCGGCGGGCTACAGCGAGCAGTATTCGGGCTCCGAGTTGATCGCGCTGACCGCGACCTCGGCCGGGCTGCCGCATTCGTTTCTGACCAACGTGCAGAATTTCCAGGCCGAAGCCTCGCTATGGGTCTCGATGGTGCTGATGACGGGCTTTTTCGAGCGCTATCCGAAGGTTCGCGCGGCGGTCTTCGAGGCCTCTTCGACCTGGCTGAGCTTCATTGTCGATGAATGCGACAAGCACTATCGGTTGTATCGCAACGACCGCAAGCTGCCGCCGCTGAAGCGCTTGCCCAGCGAGACTTTTTTCGCCCATTGCGTCACCGGCTTCGAGGGCGACGAGGCGCCGCCGTCGCGTCTGCCGGAATTTTACGAAAACATCCTCGCGTGGTCGTCCGACGTGTACCATCACGACGGCGACGATGTGTGGCGCGCGATCGAAACCATGCGCAAATGCGAGTTGCCCGATGCCTACCAGGCCAAGTTCCTCGGCGAGAACGCGCGCAAGCTGTACAACATCCCGACGCCCCGGAAGTTCATCCGCGACCGCGTGACCGAGATCGAGCGGCCCGCATGGTGGCCGACCGAAGAAGAAATCAAAGCGGCGCTCAAGCCTGAAGCTTCGCTGCTGCAGCGCTGACCGGGAGCGGAAATCGAAGCCGGAAGTTGACCCGATTATGAGTAAAAAGAGCTTTGTGGTTTTTGACAGCGACTCGCACGTGGTCGAGCCTGCGGCGGTGTGGGAGAAATATCTCGAGCCCGAATATCGCACGCTGGGCAAACATGCCCTGTGGCGCGAGGAAGGAAAGCTCGGGTCGTATTTGAAGGTCAACGGCAAAATTTTCCGGGACACCGGCAACTCGAATATCCCGCGCCACGCCATCTGGCGGCCCGGAATGACCTGGGACAAAGTCGGCGAACTCGACCCCTCGCGACGCCATCCGATGACCGCGGGCGCTTCCGATCCGCATGCGCGGCTGCGTGACATGGATGCGATGGGTATCGATCAGGCATTCCTCTATCCGACCTGGTTCGCCGAGGGTTTCGACCTGGTGGAAGACCCCGACGTGGCCTACGCACTCGCGCGCGCCTACAACAACTGGATCGCGGATTTTTGCGCGGCGGCGCCGCAGCGGCTCTTTGCGGCGGCCATCCTCCCGCTCCAGCACATGGACTACGCGCTCGAGGAATTGCGGCGCGTGGCCAAAATTCCGTCTTTGCGCGGCGCCTTCATCCGCCCGATGTTCGTCGAAGGCCGCTACACCACTCATCCATACTACGACCCGCTGTGGGCCGAACTGGAACTGCTCGGAATTGCTGCCGCGGTGCATCCCGGCATGGGCCTGTGGAATCCGGAATGGACCTCGCACACGCAGTTTATCGAGAAGATTAAAAATCGCCTCAACTTTCACGCCTTCATCAACAATATCGGCGGCGGCCCGGCCGCCGGCGGCGGTAATGCGAAAAGTTTTGCCTTCGCGGCCTCGCCCCCGCTCGGACATCCGCTCGCGCCGATTCTGTCACCGTGGCTCGACAACCATATGTTTGTCGGGGCCACCCTGATCGGCTTCACCGTGATGCAGCGCTATCCGAAGATGAAAGTCGTCGTCGCGCACGGCAAGGCCTCGTGGATGGAAGAGGTGCTCGAGAAGATGGAAGCGTCAGCGCGCACGATTCCGCTGCTACACCATTATCCCGTGCGCACCGATACCGAGGAGATGTGGGAAGAGGGCAACGTGATGCTCGGGTTCGACGCCGAAGAGCGGCTGATCCAGAAGCTGCCCGATGACTTCGCGGAAAAGATCGTGTGGGGTTCGCGCTACCCGCAGCAGGATACGACCAGCGCCACCGAGGCGATCGAGACGCTAATCCGCGCACGACTGGATGAGGCTACGCTGGCGCGGATGTTCGGCGGCAACGCCGCCACGCAGTTCGGCATCAAGCTGGCCGCGTCGGCGATGGCGACCAGCTAGCCGGTGTTACGCGTCGAGCGCGCGCGAAAACTCGTCGAGCAGATCGCGCCAATGCTCGGTGCCCACCGAGATGCGCACCAGCGACTCAGTAATGCCGGCGGCCGCAAACTCCTGCGCGGAAAGTTCGCTGTGCGTCGTCGTCATCGGATGGCATACGAGCGTTTCCACCGCGCCGAGGCTGACCGCGTTCTTCGCGATCTTCAGCCGGCGCAGAAATTCGAAAGCGCCAGTCTTGCCATTTTTGATTTCCAGCGACACCAGCGATCCCGGGTAATCGGTCTGCGCGTCGCGGATCCGGATCTGCTCGGGGTCGGTGAACAATGACGGATAGATCACGCGGCTGACGCGCGGATGCTTCGCCAGTTGCTCGGCGATGCGCTGCGCATTCTTGCTCTGCCGGTTCATCCGCAAAGCCACCGTCGAGAGCCGCGAGTCGAGGATCCAGCATTCATCGGCCTGCAGGATGTTGCCGAGCAACGCGCGCATCCCGGTGAGCGTCTGAATCAGTTCGGGATCGACAGCCAGCACGGCGCCGGCAAGCAGGTCGCTGAAGCCGCCGATAAACTTGGTCGCGGAATAGATCGCGAGGTCCGCGCCGCAGGTCAGCGGATGCTGAAAGGTCGGTCCGAGCAGCGTGTTATCGACGGCGAGCAAAGGGCGCTTCGGATGCCGGCGCACGGCGGCTGCGGCCTGCGCGATATCCGTCATCATCAGGGTGGGATTGGCGGGCGTTTCGATCAATACCAGCCGCGGATTCTCGCATCGCTCGATCGCCTCGCTCAGCGCCCTCGCGTTGCCGGCCGGCACCGCATGCGCCACGAAGCCGAGCGGCTCGATTATCTGATGAATCAAATGTTGAGTTCCGCCGTAGAGCGGCTGCGTGTAGATCAGCGAGCCGCCGCGTTCGAGAAAAGAGAGCATCACGGTGACTATCGCGGCCATGCCGGAATTGAAAACGGCGGCAAAATTCGCGCCGCGTTCCAGCGGCACCAGTTGCTCCTCGAGAATCTCGGCGTTGGGATGATTGAGCCGCGCGTAGATCAAATCCGGACGGTCTTCATCGACCGGCGAAATTTTCCCCAGCACAATTGCGAAGGCGCGTTCGGCGGCCTCCGGACTTGGAAAGACAAAAGTTGAGCTGCGATAAACCGGCGGGCGCGCGGAACCGACCGACAACGCAGGGTCGAAACCTTTAGTCAGTACTGCGGTTTCCGGACGCACGCGATATGAAATCTTGGCCATAATGATCGCTCCGATCGCGAAACGGCGGCGCAACGCGACGCGGCCTGTAACTTCATTGAAGCACGCATTCGGCGCATCGCATACCACGATGTAATCTCGACCATCGCGACACTTGAACCAGGTGATTGCAAACCGCATCCTGTTTCCTTGTGAATGAAGCGACGGCAAAATTGAAAACCCCGACGTTCGGCCACGACTGCAAATGGCTGGCCGCGATCGTCTTGGCGGTCTTGCTGATCTCGCAGGCGGCCGGTTGTGCCGGCACCGCCGATTCCGGTGGCAACGATAATGCGACGCGACTGGCGGTCAATCATCCGACCGGGGTGGACGTCGTGCATGACGTACCGGTGCCGCGCGACAAGGTGCTCGACCTCGAAGTGGATTTCGCGATGCGCAACCAGGCGGAATTCGACCAGTTCATGCATGAGATCGACGACAAGAAATCGCCTGAGTATCATCATTGGCTGACGCCGCAGGAAACCCACGCGCGCTTCGGCGAGACCGCCGGCCAGTTTCACGCGGTCGAGCAGTGGCTCAAGTCGGAGGGCTTCACGATTACGGAGGAGAGCTACGATACGAACGCGGACTATATCAAGTTCAGTGGTACGGCGGAGCAGATCGAAAGAGTATTCAAACTTCGCCTGGTGGAACCGATGTACGATCGCTATACAAACTCGAAGGATCCGGCCATACCCCCGCAATTCGTCGGCGTGATTTCTACCGTCGGGGGACTCTACGGGTTGCTGCACTAGTCGCAGCGATAATCCCGGTAGGCAGCATGCCTCTCAGAATTCCGCCATTTCATAATGCTCTCGACATCGTCGCCGTTCCCCCGTTGATCACCCTTCAAGCGGGCCGGAATTTCGCGATCGAAATCTCCTCGTTCCAATCCTCGAAGGTCACCGCCACCCGCATCCCGATTGCGACTTTCTCCGGCTCGCACCCGATGATGTTCGTCATCATCGTGGGCCCCTCATCGAGCGTCACCAGCGCGACGACGTAGGGCACGTCCCCCGCGAACGCCGGCGACACCGGCCGCCGCACAATCGTAAATGAAAGCACCGTCGCCCGACCCGACGCCGCGACCCATTCGACGCGATCGTCGAAGCACTGCGCGCAATATATCCGCGGGTAGAATTGATAGCGTCCGCACACCCGGCAGCGCTGAATCCGCAACTCGTGGCGCTTGCATCCCTCCCAGTACGGACGCGTTTCCAGCGTCGGTGCGGGTAGCGGTTTTGCGATTTCCGCCGCCATCAGACTCGCTCGCTCCCGAAGATCGCCGTGCAATGCGTTGACATGATTCCGCCCTGCGCATGCACCAGCGCGACCTTCGCGTCCGAAACTTGACGCGGCCCGCATTCGCCGCGCAACTGCCGCACCGCTTCGGTGATCGAAAACATCGACCCGGGATGTCCCGGATGACAATGTGACAGCAGGCCGCCGTGCGTATTGACCGGCAACTCGCCGCCCAGCTCGATTCGCCCGCCCTCGACGAAACGCCCGCCCTCGCCCTTGGAGCAAAACCCAAGGTCTTCCAGCTCGATAATCACGACCGGCGTGAAGCAGTCGTAGAGCTCGGCGACGTCGATGTCGCGCGGCCCCAGCCCCGCCATCGCGTACGCGCGCTCGCCCGCCTCCTTCGCCGCCGAGGTCGTCAGGCTGCGCGCCTCGCTGATGTGCTCATGCGAATGGCCTTCGCCGGTGCCGAGCAGATACGCCGGCTTCGTCTTGAAGTCGCGCGCTCGCTCCGCCGAGGTCATCACGATCGCCGCGCCGCCGTCGCTCACCAGCGAGCAATCCAGCAGATGCAGCGGATCGGCGATCATCCGCGAGTTGATCACATCCTCGACCGTGATCGGCTTGCGCATTTGCGCCGCCGGATTCATCGCGGCGTGCTTGCGACACGCGACCGCGACCGCCGCGCGCTGCGCCGCCGTGGTGCCGTACGCATGCTCATGCGCGCGGGCGAGCAGCGCGTAAAACGCCGGTATCGGCGGCCCGTACGGACGCTCGAACTGCGGATGGCCCGCACCCGACATCGCCTCGATCGCCTTCGTTCGCGAAAGCCCCGACAACTGGCTGTCCGCCATCGTGATCAGCACCGTGTCGCACATCCCGGTCGCGATCGCCGACGCCGCATGATGCATGATCGCGAGCGTAGTGCCGCCGCCCGACGGCGCCGTCATACAGTACCGCGGAAATATCTGCATGTACTCCGCGATCATTTCCGCGTGATACATGAACGGCTCGACGAACGAGATGCACGTGATCAGGCCGTCAACCTCGTCCTTCGTGATTCCCGCGTCCGCCAGCGCGAGCTTCGCCGCCTTCACGTAAAGCTGGGTGGCGCTCAGATGCGGCACCACGCCAACTTCGGTGTCGGCGGCGCCCACAATCGCGACCTTGTTCTTCAGGCTCTCCGTTCCCATCGGCGCGTCAATTCAGCGGGAAGCCGAAGACCCGCGCGACGTTGTCGTGCACCATCTTGCGCGTATCGGCCGCCGGAATTTCCGCGAAGTTGGCCGCCACCTTCTTGCGCGAGTACGGCCACACGCCCTCCGTATGCGGATAGTCGGAGCCCCACATCAGGTTGTCGATTCCGATCATGTCGCGCGTCAGCACGCCCGCGCGATCGTCCTCGAAGGTCGCGAAGAACTGCCGCCGAAAGTAGAAGCTCGGCGTCTCCGGCAGCTTCGGCTCCATCCATCCGCGATGGTCGTCCCACCAATGGTCCATGAACGCGACCACCGACGCGATCCACCCGATACCGCCCTCGACCATCGACCACTTCAACTTCGGAAACCGCATCGGCGCACCGCCCCAGATGAGCCGCATCACCGTGTCGTACATCATGAACTTGATCACGCCGACGTTGATGCCGCCGGCGCCGGGACCGTGCGCGATTCCGTAGGGCTCGCGTCCGCTCAGATGCATGCTCGCCACCAGGTTCAGGTCCTGCAACGCCGCCCACAGCCCGTCCCATTCCGGCAGGTTGTATGCCCGATCATCGACCCACGCCGGCAACATCACCGTCGCGAAACCCAGCTTCGCCGCCCGCTGAGCCTCCTTCACCGCCCACTCGATCGGCCCGCGATTCGGCAACATCGCCGCACCCTTGAGCCGCTGCGGATGCACCGCGCAGTACTCCGCCAGCCAGTCATTGTAGGCGCGGCAGCACGCGTAGATATATTCGGCATCGGGCGCACGCACGATATGCAGACCCACACCAGGATAAATCACCTCGCCCGAGACGCCGTCGAGGTCCTGGTCCTTCAAACGTTCATTTGGGTCCCACGAGCCCGGCCGGTTCTGTTCGTAGCGGTAGCCCTTGGGCACCGGGATCTCCATCCCCTGCGCCTTCATGTCCGCCATCGGCCCCTCAAACGCCAACGGCCGCGGGCGCATCCCGTCGATCACGATGTAGTCGCCGCTCTCGTCGAGCATCTCGATCCGCGGCGCTTTCGCCCGCCATTTCGCGTCGATGCGCTTTTCCCAGAGGTCGCGCGGCTCCATCACATGCGAGTCAGCCGAGAGCAGGCGCTTGGAATACTGTTCCTCCGCCATCGAATCCTCCGTCGGCGCATCACACTGGCCCTGGTCCGGCGCTGGTACTGACGGGCCGCCGGCTGACCGGTACGCCGCTGCTGAATTTCCGCGACCATACCGCATCTCCACCGATCCGGGGTAACCCTCCCGCGCGCCCCGCGCGGCCACCTGACCCGGCATCGCGAACATGAAAACCGTGCGTACGCGCCCGCGAACGGTCTCAACGACGCGATCCGCATGACCGACTTAATTGATTCATTGTGGGAAGCTCAGTCCTGAAAATCGGGTCAAGACTGTTGGGCTGCTTGAAACCTTTTTAAAGGTTTCAACTGCGCTTGCTGACTCTTCCGCGCAGGCGGCGCACCTCATGACCCACCGCCCGCAATACGCCGAGGCCGAGCGCACGCCACGGCGAGATCCCCGAAAACGCCTCGCCCATCGCATACAACGTGCGCAGCGAGAAACTGCGCTCGTTCGAAATCGCGTAAATCGTCTCCCAATAATCGGGCGACATTTTCGTGCGAAAGCGCTCCAGCCCGCGAAAATTATAGAACCGGGTCGCGTGCGCGCGCGCGAACGTCATCATCAGGCGCAGCCACCACGGATTGATCCCCGCCCCGTCCGCCTGGTTCGAGAGCGCCACCAGCCCGAGCGTGACGTAGGCGCGCCCGTCTTCGGCAAAGCGCCGCATCGCCGCATCGATCAAAAGCTCGCTCACCCCGTTGGGCGCCCGCGGCGATCGCGCCACCTGCTCGATCAGAAAGCCGTTGCGCGCCACTACCGGCGACGCCACCAGAAAGGCGACCGCCGCACCCGCACGGCGCGCGACCATTAGTACGCGATCGGCGACCGCGCCGTTCAGCGTGTGCGGCTCGACCAGGAAGTGCAGCGGCGGCAGCCCGCGCGACCTCAGCCATTCGTCGAGCACCCGGTCGAGTTCCGGATTGCCGCGTCCTTGCGCGCAAGGAATCGATTCGATCGTCACTCCCTTGTTGCGCGCCCGCGTGAGTTGCGCGCGCAGCGAGCGCCGTGTCTCGATCACGCGGGCCCACCCTTGCGGATTCCACACCGGCTGCGCGCCGATCACGATCGTCGAATGTTCGCCCGTCCGTGCCGCCACCGCGCGCATCCGCTCCGCCGCGCATACGTAGCAGACCCGGCAGCCCTGATCGCGCGCGAACCGCTCGAACGCTGCAGCCGCCGTGCCCAGCGCGTCCGCCGCGCACACCGGCGCTCCTGCTACCAGCAATACGTTTTGCCGCCGCGTGTACGCGACTACCGCCGGTTCATGCGGCGCATACCAATGTTGCAAGCCGGGATTCAGTATCTGGTACGCGGTCGTATTCCAACCGTAGGTCATTACCAGTTCGCGCGCGTCCGGATTACTCACAATTGAACTCGATAAAGAAAAAGAAGTTGTTCAAAAACGCAAAACTATTGCTTTCACTGAAACCTCACGAGGTTTCACGGCATTCCATGCCGACGGTGGATTACGCTCACGTTGCTTGATTATCGGATCGGGCGAGTGGGCTGCGCCCTGTTAAAACCGTGCTTACGCGCCCACAAAAGGCATCCGTATGACCTACCTGCATCCCTGTGGGAAGTTCAGTCCTGAAAATCGGGTCAAGACCGTTGGGCTGCTTGAGACCTTTCAAAGGTTTCATTACTCTTTCTCCCGCTTCCGGTTCCGCGTTCCGCCTCTTGCTCTCTCCTCCCGCTGGCGCGGCGATTGCACTTACACCCATTGGGCATCCGCGACGAAGGATACGGGCGGATATAGCCGAACACCTCCGAACATAGCGAATCAGGCGTCGCAACTCTGCAATTGCACAGATGTATCAAATCATTGTTTCTGACCGACCACTTCAAATTCCCGAGGCTCGATTACACACCCGCGGCTATTATCTGAACCCGGCCGGCGCCGCGATCCTCCTCTTGGTAGTGTTCGCGCTCTTACTAATGGATGCGCCGGCGACGGTTTCCGCACAGACCGTGCCGCTGATTGGAAACCATCCGGCATTCGACACCTCCGCGCTCAGCCGGCCGGCGGACGCGATGCGTCCACTCAACATCCATATATCGTTCGCCCCACGGAATCCCGCTGGCCTCGCCAAATTGCTGACCGACCTCCAGGATCCGGCATCGCCGCGCTACCATCGATGGCTGACGCCGGCCGCTTTCGACGCCACCTTCGGGCGGACCCCCACCGAAGTTTCAGCGGTGCAACAATGGCTATCCGGACAGGGCTTTCGCGTAGTCGAGTCCTCGCCGCGCGGCGTGACCTCGATCGCGACCGTCGCGCAGGCCGAGTCCGCCTTCGCCACGCGCCTGCTCGCCTCGCACGATAGCTCATCGTTCGCCAACGCGACCGATCCTCAAGTCCCTGGGCGTTTCGCTGCCGTGGTCGGCTCGATCGAAGGACTCGACAACATGCGTCATTCGCTCGCCTTGGCGATTCGGCCGCCGGGTTCATCCGCGGCAACCATCGCCGCGCTACCCGATCGCGCGGTCGCGACGCGGCGAACCAGCCGGCCATCGCGCGGAACGCCACGCGCCACGCTGATTCCGGCCGCGGTTACCGATTACAGCAACGGCCTCGGACTCGCCTTCGGTCCCGCCGACCTCTGGACCTTTTATGACGAAACGCCACTGCTCGACGCCGGCGCCAACGGCGGCGCGGGCGATTGCGTCGCGATGATCGAGGATACCGACTACTACAGCCCGTCGGTCACCCTGTTCGATTCCAACTTCGCGCTCCCCGTCGCCACCATCACGCGCGTATTCGCCGACGGCACCAATCCCGGCCGCAACGGCGACGAAATCGAAGCGCTGCTGGATATCGAATGGGCCCATGCGGTCGCACCGGGGGCCGCGATCAGCGTGTATATCGGCAACCCCGCCACCGCGCCGATCGACCCGCTGGTCAGCGCGCTGAGCAAGGCCGTCACCGATAACAAGTGCGGCGCGATCAGCGTCAGCTACGGCTTCTGCGGGGCCTCGTCCGCATTTTTCACCGGCACCCTCGATCCGATTTTCGCGCAAGCCGCAACGCAGGGTCAGTCAGTCTTCATCTCGAGCGGCGATCAGGGCGCCGCCGACATCGTGCTCAATACCGCCGGGACCGCGTGCGTCGTCGGCAAGACCCGCAACGTCAGCGAAATGGCGGCCGACCCCAACGTGATTGGCGTGGGCGGCACGGAATTCACCCCGAGCTACGACGGGTCGAACAATGACATCGGCAGCACCGCCGAGAGCGTCTGGAATGATTCGACCGGCGCGAGCGGCGGCGGTGCGAGCGCCGCATTTGGCAAACCCTCGTGGCAGGTTCCAGGCACTCCGTCCGATGCCCGGCGCGACGTTCCCGATGTGTCCCTCGGCGCAAGCCCGATTTCTCCGGGCTTTTATTGGGGCGACGACACCGGCGGCGCGGGCGCCGCGGCGCTCAATTGCTGCATCGGCGGCACCAGTATCGCCGCGCCGATGTGGGCGGGTCTGGCGAAAGTAGTCGCTCAAACCACCGGCACCCGCCTCGGCAATATGAACCCGCGCATCTATACAATGGGCGCGCTGCACGACGAGTCCCTTTCCGGACTGCGCGACGTCACCTCGGGCAACAACAACTACAATGGCGTAAGCGGATTCGCCGCCGTCGCCGGCTACGACCAGGCCACCGGATGGGGCAGTGCCGACATGGCCGCCTTCGCTGCCGGCTATCCGGTCGCGACGCCGACCCCGACTCCCACCGCAACCCCGACGACGACCCCAACGCCTACTCCAACTCCCACGCGGACACCGACCCCGTCCCCGACTGCGTCGTCAACCCCAACTCCTACCGCAACTCCGACGCCTACTCCCACGCCAACACCCACCCCAACGCCCACTGCCACACCAACGCCAACTCCTTCGCCCTCACCAACGCCCACCCCGACGCCGTCGCCGTCGCCCACTCCGATACCGAATGCCGGTCCCGCGACTTTTACCCCGAAATCGATTCTCTTCGGCCCGCACAAAGTCGGCACCGCGACCGTCGCTCGGAGGGTCGTGATCGTCAATCCATTGCGCAACAAATCGACGCTCGTGATCCGCAACCTCACCTTCAGCGAGGGCAACTTCGTCATCGATAGCGCGAGCACCACCTGTACTTACGGCGCGACTCTCGCGCCCGGCGCACGATGCCGCATCGGAGTCCGCTTCACGCCCAGCGCGGGCGGCCTGCTCGCCTCCACGCTCATCGTCACCGACAGCTCCGGTAACAGTCCGCATTTGATCATGCTTCACGGCAAAGGGATCTGAGACCCCCGCATAGCGGCGCGCGGATCTGGCGTAACGCCTCGTTATCGAGCTAATTCATGTGCAGGCGGCCCGCGCAGCCCTTCGATTTGCGTATCCCGGATCTCACGCAGGCGCTCGCTGGTCACCGCCGTATAAGGAGTGCATGATGACCGTTCGCCTGAGACGTTCCGAACTGTCGGTGCCGGGTTCCAACCCGAAGATGATCGAGAAGGCGCTGGCGAGCGCGGCCGACCTCGTTTTCCTCGACCTCGAGGACGCGGTGGCACCGGCGCTGAAGGAAAGCTCGCGTGCCAATGTGATCGCGGCGCTGAAGAATCCGCACTGGGGGCGCAAACTGCGCGCGATACGGGTCAATGCGGCCGAGACCAAATGGGCGCATGACGACGTGATCGATGTGGTCACCGCCGCCGGCGAATCTCTTGACGTGATCATTCTGCCCAAGGTCAAGGCGCCGCGCGATCTATGGTTTTTCGATACGCTGCTCGCGCAACTCGAAATCAAACTCAAGCTCAAGCGGAAAATCGGACTCGAGGCGCTGATCGAGGAGACCGCGGCGCTCGCGCGGGTCGAGGAAATCGCCGGATGCTGCCCGCGTCTCGAGGCGATCATCCTGGGCTTCGGCGATCTGTCCGCGAGCCAAGGGGTGCGCGCGTCGCTGGCCGAGGAGGACGAGGCCAATCGCTATCCGGGCGACCCGTGGCATTTCGCGCGCGGCCGGATGATCGTGGCGGCGCGCGCCGCAGGTATCGACGCGATCGACGGTCCCTTCGCGAACTTTCGCGACCCCGCGGGCTACCGGCGCGAGTCGGTGTGGGCGGCGACCCTCGGCGCGGTCGGCAAATGGGCCATCCATCCGAGCCAGATCGAGATCGCCAACGAGGTCTTCGCACCGACCGTCAAGGAAATCGACCTCGCGCACCGCATGTGCGACGCCTATGCGGCCTCCGAGCAGGCAGGCGCCGGCGCCGCCGCCGCCGATGGCGTCCTCATCGATGCCGCCACCGTCCGCATCCACGAGGCGGTGCTCGAGCGGGCGCGCCTCAGCGGCCGCGCGTGAACCGCACCGCGCAAACGATGTGCCCCAAAAGTATGCTCCCGCCGATTCCAGATTGAATGGGCGGGAGCCGAGTGCTGGACAGATCTAGCGATTCGTAGTTCTACGGCTGAAGGTTTCCATCCATTGAAGCGCGCGAAACCGTGCCCGCCAGACTGCCGTTCATCGCTCCCGTGCCCCCCGTGAAGGGCTTGTTACCGTGCCCTGTGCCCCCGGTCACAGTGAAAGTCCCATTGAAGAGTTCGGCGCTGCTGTCCGCGGTCGGGCAAGCGAGTCCGGAGATATCTATCGAAATCGTCGTTTTGCCGTTGGAACTCGAGAGCGTTCCGAAGCCCGTCGCCGGGAGGCAGTCACCGGCGGTCGAGATTGGAAGCGGAGCACTGGTTTCGTCGATACTCAGCTCGAACGTCAACGACCCCCGGTTGAAACTCTGATTGCCGATCACCGTCTCAGCCCCGGTCAAGCATTCGCACGTATGCGCAGGGGCGCACGCAATTGCTGGACTGGTACAGGGGCCGGCCGCGAGTGCTCCGATGCCCACGCCCTCAGATTGGAAATTCACCAACCCTTGTGTATTCGCCGCTGCGAACACCGGCCGCCCCCACAGCATCGATGCCGCCCCGAGCGCCACCGTCACCATCGCAACCGCCATTAGTCTTTTCCGTATCATGCTCGTCGCCTCCCTTTCCGCTGTTGCCGCAAGTTTTGTGAAACGGGGTGCGTCGGCTTTGATGAAAGCTTTTACCGTAGGACTAGCCAGCGGTTTCCACCGGGGAGCCGGCAGCCCACCCCGCTGCACGGGCTTCACCCTAATGCGGCTCTCGCGGACGGGTCTTCTATTATTCACGTAACAGCGTTGGTCTTTGGTCAGCCGCTGACGTTTGCTGCTGAAAGACTCGCCCCGGCTACTCGACTGGTTGGTTCGCGCGCGCTCTGTGCGGCGCGCCGATAGGTACGCAAGGCTCGCCCTTTTATCAGGGCTTCACGCTCGCGATGAGCCCCCCTTCCGTCATCCTGAAATCCCTTTCCGTCATTCTGAACGAGGTGAAGGATCTCGCGCGGTCCTCCGCGCGCTAAGATCCCGCGCCACCATCCGCGCGTTGTGCTATGCTGTTTTTTGCGGCAACCCTCGATGCCGCCGGCACCGACGTGAAGAACTTTTTTTACAAAACGAACTAGAGCAAGTGCTGCCTAGGCGCGCAAGCCGTCTATTAGGAACCTATAGGTGACGGGAGTGCTAATGCGAATTTACATAAATCCACCGTCTCCGACGCCCCCATGCCCTCCTCGCCAATTCAGACCTTGACTTGAACCGACCTCGCGGGTCATTCAATTCCCAAGATCTCCAAAGATCCCCAAGCGATGCATCGGAAGGATTAGGAGCGATGGATTTCAACTACAGCGTCGAAGACGAAGCCTTTCGCGCGGAAGTCCGGGCGTGGCTCGAAGCCAATCAACAATTTGCGCCGCCGCCCAGCGGCCCGCTCGACGACGGCGGCAAAGAGGGATGGGCGTCCCGTGTGCGCTGGCACAAGAAACTCAACGAGGGCGGCTGGGGCGCCGTGCATTGGCCTAAAGAATACGGCGGGCGCGGGGCGACTGTGATGCAGCGGCTGATCTTTCGCGAGGAACTTGGACGCCTGAACCTGAGCGAGCCCGGCCTCGGGATGGGGATCGGCTTGCTCGGGCCAACCTTGATTCATTGGGGCAATGAGGATCAGAAGCAACGCTATCTGCCGGCGATCCTGCGCGGCGACGAGTTCTGGTGCCAGGGCTATTCCGAGCCTGGCTCGGGCTCCGACCTCGCCTCGATCAAGACCCGCGCGGAAGAGGACGGCGACTACTTCGTGGTCAATGGTCAGAAGGTCTGGACCTCGGTGGCGCAGTTTGCCGACTGGATATTCCTGCTGGTGCGTACCGACCCCGACGCCCCCAAGCACAAAGGGATTTCCTACTTGCTGGTCGATATGCACAGTCCCGGGATCACCGTGCGTCCGCTGGTGCAGATGACCGGCGGCAGGGGCTTTAACGAGGTATTCTTCGAGGACGTGCGCGTACCCAAAAAGAATATCGTCGGCGAAAAAAACAATGGCTGGCAGGTCGCGATTACCACTTTGATGTTCGAGCGCTCGGGTTCCGGCGGCAATGAAGGTGCGTTGACCCAGATCAATCAACTCGCGGAACTCGCCAAACGCCTGCCGCGCAATGGCGGCAGCGCATGGGACGATTCGGGCGTGCGCCAGAAGATCGTCAAGTTCGCGGCCGAGGCCTACGCGCTCAAGTACACCGGCTATCGCCAGCTCACGCGCCAGCTCAAGGGCATGCCGCCCGGCCCGGAAGGCTCGATGATGAAGCTGTGCGGAACCGAATTGTCGCTGGCAATCGCGCAATACGCGATGGAGTTGCTCGGGCCGTATAGTCAGTTCGAATACAACGCGCCGTTTGCGCTAGATCGCGGCAAATGGTCATTGCGGATGCTGGCGGCGCGCGGTCCGACGATTTACGCGGGCACCAACCAGATCCAGCACAACATCATCGGCGAGCGGGTGCTGGGCTTGCCCAAGGGCTAGTCGCACGCGGCCGCGCAATAGTCAGTCGTGACTCGTTGTCATGCGCAGTGAGTATTCGCTCTGAGAATACTATGGAGTTTTGGCAATGGCGGACTTCGGAATCTGCTCAGTACCTACTCACTATACAATTCCGCCCGCCGAACTGGGAAAGTGGGCGGAGGCCAACGGCTTCGAGTCGCTCTGGTACGGGGAGCATTCGCATATCCCCACCAGTCGCAAGACCCCGTTTCCGATGGGTGGCGAGCTGCCGCAGTTCTACAAGGAATTCTTCGATCCGTTTATCGCGCTGACCGCCGCCGCCGCGGTTACCACTAAGCTCAAGGTCGGGACCTCGGTCTGCCTGGTTCCCGAACACAATGCGATCAACCTCGCCAAAACCGTTGCGTGCCTCGACCAGGTATCGAAGGGCAGATTCGTGCTCGGAATCGGCGCGGGATGGAACGCCGAGGAGATGGCCGATCACGGCGTCGATATCAAGGACCGCTGGAAAGTGACGCGCGAGGGTGTCCTCGCGATGAAGGAAATCTGGACCAGGGAAGTCGCCGAGTATCACGGCAAGTTCGTCAATTTCGATCCGCTCTGGTGCTGGCCCAAGCCGGTCCGGGCGGGCGGCCCGCCGGTGCTGATGGGCGCGTCGTCAAAGTGGGTTCCCAAACGGGTCGTCGAGTACTGCGATGGCTGGTTTCCGATCGATGTGGGTCCCGGCGCAAGCGAAGAACTCGCGAGTGGAATCGAAGCGATCCGATTGGAGGCGGCACAACGCGGCCGGGCGATTAGTCAGTTCGATTTTACCGTATTGACGGCCTTCGATATGGGCGCCGGCGGCGGCCTCGATACCCGTATTCGTGATCTGCTCAAGCTGGGCTTCAATCGAATCCTGCTCATGGCGCCGGTCGCCAGACCCGACCAGCAATGGCCCGTGCTCGAACGGTACGCAGGATTGATCCGCAAGTTCGCCTAGCCGCCCTTGGTCAATGCGGGGCCAGCAGGCGCTCGACTAGCGGCGTAGCCGGCGATGACGAAATCTCATTCCAATCACCTTCCTGCACTACGCTCCCGTGCTCGATTACGATCACGCGCGGACAGACCGCCTGGAGAATGTCGCTGCGATGATCGACGGCGATAATCGAAAATCCCAACCGCCGCTGCCATTCAAGGAGGGCTTGCGTCAGTTCGCCAATCAGCGGGCGATCGAGCGAGGCGAACGGCTCGTCGAGCAGGACCAGCGACGGGCGGCGCGCCAACATGCGGGCCATCGCAACACGGCGCGCCTGTCCGCCCGAAACCTTTCCGGCCGACGATTCCCATACCGGCCCGAGCCTGAGGCGCTCGCGAAGTTCGTCGATCCAGACCGCATTACCGCCGGTGTGGAGGTCGCGCAGACCGAAGCGGACGTTTTCCGCCACGCTCAGATGCGGAAAGAGCAAATCCCTCTGCGTCATGTAGGCCAGCGGGCGCCGATGGAGCGCAAGCGAGGGCGGAAACAGCACGAGATTGCCCAAGCGAATCGCACCCGAGTCGGGAACCTCGAGGCCGGCGATGCACGACAACACGGTACTCTTGCCGGCGCCCGAGGCGCCGAAAATCGCGAGCCGCTCACCGCGGGCGAGCCGAATCCGCACGTCAACCGTGAATTGCGGCCGGGCTTTGACGATATGGGCGTCAAGCATGACGGCCGTCACCCATGGCGAAGCGCCGCCCGGCGAGGATGTGAATGAGCCACGGCAGCGGCAGCGCGGTCAGCAGAAATATCACCAGTACCGGCATCACGGCCGGGATACCGGCGTTCTGCAAATTGATCCATACCTGCACCGGCATGCCACTGGGGTAATAGGCGGTCACGATCACGGCGCCAAATTCGCCGAGCGCGCGCACCCACGCAATACTCACCGCGGCGGCGAGACCGAGGCGGGCGAGCGGGAACGTCACGCGGCGAAAAATCCGCCACGGGGTGAGTCCGAGCAACGCGGCGGTCTGTTCAAGTTCGCGCGGGACCGCCGCAATCGCCGCGCGCGCCGCGACGATGTAATAGCCAATGCTGACGTACACCTGTGTCGCCACGAAGGCGGTCGCGCTGTTGGAAGTGAGTATTCCAATGCGCATCAGCCACGCACCGATCGCGGTCTGCGGTCCGTAGGCGAGTGAGAGCAGGATGCCGAGCGCGAGCGGTGGCATCAGGACTGAGATTAGCACCGCGGCTTCCCATAAGATGCGGTCGCGGCCGGCGATACGCGCGAGGTACCATGCGACCGGCGTGCCGAGCGCGACTACGATCGCTAGCGCTGCCGCGGTAAGCGTCAGCGACACGCGCACCGCGCTCGCGGTCGATCCGGGAATCCCACCGTTCCATTGCCAGTCGCCGGCCGGCGCGCCTAGCCCCATCAGTGGATAAAGCAGCGCGAGGGCGAACGCGAGCATGCCGAGACGGCCCCACCATGACGATCGCACCATGCTCAGGGCGCCAGCGGTCGCGCGTCGCCGGCGTCGTCGTAATGATACTTCGCGAGGATCGCGCGGGCCGCACTCCCCTGCAGCCAAGTCACGAACCGCACGGCCAATTCGGGTTGCGGAGCGTCCTTCATCGCGGCCGCATAAAATGTCAACGGCTCCGAATGAAGGATCCTGCCGTTGAGCGTGACCGTCGCCTTCTTGTAGGCCGATTCCATCGCCGCATCGCCGAGGTTGATCGCACCAGGTAGTGTAACGAATGGCAATCCGAACGAGTCCGGCTGAGTTCTGTAGGCAGAACTCGCGTCGAGTTGACCGGCCTGCAGCCGCGCCATCAACTGAGGTTCCATGAAGATCTGATGTGGATTGATCTGAGTACCCATAATTTTCTCCGCCAAATCGGGCTGATGATAGTAGGCGGCGGCAAGTTGCATAGTGAAGATAATATTGAGTCCCGATGGATCGGTATTCGGATCGGTCCGGCCAAAGCGTAGGCCGGGTGACTGCAGAATTTGCCACCAGGGTTTTGCGCCAGCGCCGCCGGACTTGGCGAACTCGGCGGCAAACTGGCTTTTTGGGCTATAGGCAATTACCATTTCGGTGCGCGCGATTGGGATCGCGCGAGCCGCCTTGCCCGCGGCAATCACCAACCGCATCGGACCCGGCGTGACTGAGATAAAGACGTCGGGCCGGATGCTGCCGGCCGCGATCATTTTGGCGAGGCCGGTCGAACCCTGCGCGCGGCCCCGCAAATCGGCCTCGAGGGCCTGCGCGACCGCCGGGCGAATCGCGCCGTCCATCATCGAACCCATCGACCCGGCATAGGCGACCTGCAGCGGCGTCAGCGGGTCGGCGGATTGTACCAGGCGCACGCCCGCGATCGTCAGCATCACCACGGCTAGGGCGACAACCTTAGCCAGGGCCATGAGACGAGTAACTTTCGCGGTTTTCATCGCGCGATCGTTATGCCACCATGCGAGCGCATAGGCAACTATCATGGCATCATCGGGAGAACCATTGCGACGCGCCCGCGAGGCCCGCGGGCTGACTCAGATGGAACTCGCGCGGCGGGCGGGGATCTCGCGCCAGGCGCTTGGCGCGTTGGAGGCGGGCGCTTATCAGCCGGGCGTAACGGTCGCGATCGCGCTGGCGCGCGAACTGGGCGATTCGGTCGAAGGCCTGTTCGGCGGCGAGGCGCCGAGCGAATGCAAGCGGATACGCACGGCGTGGGATGGCAACGAATCGCCGGTAACGAGCGGCGCCACGCGGTGTATCGCACTGGCACGAGTCGGCGGCAAGGTCGTCGCGGTGCCCGCTCCCGCGACGCGGTTGAAGCTGGCGGCGCCCGCCGGCATCGTCGAGCGCACCGGTGGGAGGCGCGCCGAGATCGCGACGTATCGCACGGCCAGCGAGATCGATTCAACGCTCCTGATCGCGGGGTGTGACCCCGCAACCGCGATCCTGAGCGACTGGCTCGCACGCCATCGGTCGCCGGTGTCCGCGGTCGCACTGCCATGCTCGAGCAACCGCGCACTCGCCACATTGATCGCCGGCCGCGCGCACGTCGCCGGCGTTCATCTGAAGGATCGCGGCAGCGGCGATTACAATATCGCGCCAACGCGGGCGGCCCTCGGGACCCGGCCGGCAATCGTGGTCAGCTTCGCGCGATGGGAGCTGGGACTGGCGACCGCCATGAGCAACCGCCACGAAATCCGCGGGGTCGCGGACCTCCTGCGGCCAGGGATTCGCCTGGTGAATCGCGAAGTGGGCGCAGGCGCGCGCGCCTTCCTCGATGAAGCGCTGGCTGAACTCGGGATAGCGGCGAAGGGCGTCGAGGGTTACGACTTCGAGGCCGGCGGACATCTCGAAGTGGCTGCCGCGATCGCCAGTGGGCGCGCCGACCTTGGCGTTACCATCCGTCTCGCGGCGGAGGCCTACGATTTGCGCTTCATCCCAATCCGCGAAGAGTGCTACGATCTCGTTTTCATGGCCCGCGATCTTGAAACCGCACCGGTCAAGGCGATGCTCGACACGCTTAATTCAAGGCGGTTTGCACTGGAAATCAGTCAACTATGCGCGTATGACACCAAGCAGATGGGGCAGGTAAGCGCGCGCAATGGATAGGGTCCAAGAACCCCCAACAATACACAGAAGGAGTGACCATCATGGCAGCAGCCACAGTATCGGTTGAAAGGGCGGCTTCCGGCGCCCGGAACAGCGCGGCTTTGGATTTTCTGCGCAAGCCTAAACAGCTTTTGATTGGTGGAAAATGGGTCGCGGCAAAATCCGGCAAGACCTTCGAGACGATCAACCCGTCGAATGAGGAAGTCCTCGCGCTCATCGCCGAGGGCGACAAGGCCGATGTTGACCTGGCAGTCAAAGCGGCACGCAAGGCGTTCGACGAAGGTCAGTGGTCGAAGATCGGTCCGCATGAGCGTGCGCGATACCTGTTCAAGATCGCCGAACTGATCGACAAGCACGCCGACGAACTCGCGCAACTCGAAACCCTCGATAACGGCAAACCGCT
Organism: Deltaproteobacteria bacterium; assembly: GCA_021780755.1. Lineage (GTDB taxonomy): Bacteria > Desulfobacterota > Binatia > Binatales > Binataceae > JADMIL01. Next base: position 37,655 of record JAJXYF010000018.1, read on the forward strand.
GACCTTCTCGAGCGCCTTCGATATTCCGGCGGCGGCCGAAACCTTCCGCTACTACGGCGGATGGGTGACGAAAATCTACGGCGAGACCAACCCCTCCGACCCCTCTTTCTTCAACTATACGCTGCGCGAGCCGGTCGGCGTCTGCGGGCAGATCATCCCGTGGAATTTCCCGCTGTTGATGGCCGCGTGGAAGCTCGGCCCAGCGCTCGCCTGCGGCAACACGGTCATCCTGAAGCCGGCCGAGCAGACTCCGCTCACCGCCCTGCGCCTGGGTGAATTGATTATGGAGGCGGGCGTGCCCGAGGGCGTCCTCAACATCATCACCGGCTTCGGTCCCGGCGCCGGTAGTTCGATTGCCGAGCATCCCGACATCGACAAGGTGGCTTTCACCGGCTCGACCGAGGTCGGCAAGATCATCCTCAAGGCTTCCGCCGGAAACCTCAAGAAGGTTTCGCTCGAACTCGGCGGCAAGGCGCCGAATATCATCTTCCCCGACGCCGACCTCGATCAGGCCGTGCCGACCGCGATGATGGGCGTGTTCTTCAACTCGGGTCAGGTCTGCTGCGCCGGCACGCGTATTTTCGTGCAGCGCGAAAAGTACGGCGAGGTGGTCGATAAACTGGCGAAGTTCAGCAAGAACGTCACGATGGGCGATCCCTTCGATCAAAAGAGCACCATCGGGCCGCTGGTTTCGAAGGAGCAGTTCGATCGCGTCAAGGGTTACCTCGAAGTGGGCAAGAAAGAGGGCGCCACGGTTTCGGCCGGTGGCGAGGCGGGAGCCGGCAAGGGTTACTTCGTCAATCCGACGCTGTTCTCCGACGTCAAGAACGAAATGCGCATCGCGCGCGAGGAGATTTTTGGCCCGGTCGGCACGGCGATCTCGTTCACCGATGAAAATGACGCGGTCTTCCAGGGCAACAACACCGAGTACGGGCTTTCGGCCGCGGTCTGGACGCGCGACATCAGCCGCGCCCATAAAGTCGCTCGCTCGCTCAAGGCCGGCACGGTCTGGGTCAACTGTTACAATCAGCTCGATCCGATCTCGCCCTTTGGCGGCTACAAGCAGTCCGGCTTCGGCCGCGAACTCGGCCGGTACGCGATCGATCTTTACACGCAGATCAAGTCGGTCTGGATGAAGCTCTAGCGGTATCGCGATGCGGCCGCATCGCGCGTGAACCCAGTCTGCGAAAGGGCGCCCGTCGGAGGGCGCCCTTTTATTCAAGCCGGCGTCATCGAACGGTGGCGCGCGCCTTGTTAAAATCGATGGGCGCGAACGTCCAATTGCCCCGCCGAGGAGTCGCCCATGCCGACAGCACCAACGCCGTCGTCGCCAATGCCATCATCTAACGTTCCGCTCACCGAACGTCCCGCGTGGAAGGCCCTGCAGGCGCATTACGAGAAGATTCGCGGCGTCCATCTGCGGGCGCTCTTTGGCGAAGATCCGCAGCGCGGCGAACGGATGGCGCTCGAGGCCGAGGGGCTCTATTTCGACTATTCGAAGCATCGCGTGACCGCCGAGACGATCAGCCTTTTGATCGCGCTGGCGGGCGAAACGGGGGTGCGCGAGCGCATCGACGCGATGTTCCGCGGCGACCAGATCAACGTCACCGAGAAGCGCGCGGTGCTGCATGTCGCGCTGCGCGCACCGCGCGACGCGACCATCATGGTTGACGGGAAGAACGTCGTGCCCGAAGTGCATCAGGTGCTCGACCGCATGACGGACTTTTCCAATCGCGTGCGCAGCGGCGCGTGGCAGGGCCATACGGGCAAGCGGATCCGCGCGGTCATCAATATAGGAATAGGCGGCTCCGACCTCGGCCCCGTGATGGCGTACGAGGCCCTGCGCCATTACAGCGATCGCAACCTCACGATGCGCTTCGTCTCCAACGTGGACGGCACCGATTTCGCCGAGGCGACGTGCGACCTCGACCCCGCCGAAACCCTGTTCATCATTTCGTCGAAGACCTTCACGACCCTCGAGACGATGACCAACGCGCATACGGCGCGCGAATGGAGTTTGCGGGCGCTCGGCGACGAAAAGGCAGTCGCGAAGCACTTCGTCGCGGTCTCGACCAACGCGGCCGAGGTGACGAAGTTCGGTATCGACACGGCCAACATGTTCGGCTTCTGGGATTGGGTCGGCGGGCGCTATTCGATGGATTCCGCGATCGGTTTATCGACCATGATCGCGATCGGGTCCGAGAATTTCCGCGCGATGCTCGCTGGCTTCCACGCGATCGACGTGCATTTCCGCACGACGCCCTTCGAGCGCAATTTGCCGGTGCTGATGGGCCTGCTGGCGCTCTGGTACAACAACTTTTTCGGCGCGCAGACGGTCGGGGTATTTCCCTACGAGCAGTATCTGAAACGCTTTCCCGCATACCTGCAGCAGCTCACGATGGAGTCCAACGGCAAGCACGTCACGCTCGACGGCGCGGTGGTGAATTATCAGACCGGGCCGATTTTCTGGGGCGAGCCGGGGACCAACGGGCAGCATTCGTTTTACCAGTTGATTCATCAGGGGACGAAAATCATCCCGTGCGACTTCATCGGCTTTTACCAGACGCTGAACCCGCTCGGACGGCATCACGACATGCTGCTGGCGAACGTCTTCGCGCAGGGTGAGGCGCTCGCGTTCGGCAAGACGGCCGAGCAGGTGAAGGCGGAGGGCACGCCCGACTGGCTGGTGCCGCATCGGACGTTCGAGGGCAATCGTCCATCGACGACGATCCTCGCGGAGCGGCTGACGCCGGAGACGCTCGGCAAGCTGGTGGGACTATACGAGCATAGCGTTTTCACGCAGGGCGCGATCTGGGACATCGATTCGTTCGATCAATGGGGGGTGGAGCTGGGCAAGGCGCTCGCGCAGAAAATCATCCCGGAACTCGAAAACGCGTCGGCGGAGTTAAAGCACGATAGCTCGACGAATGCGTTGATTCGTCGCTATCACGCGCATCGGAAGAGCGGCGCCTGAAACGACGCGGCGCTTCGCCCGGACGGACGAAGCGCCGCGTGTATCAATTAGCTAGTTGAATAGTCAATCGCATTGGCGAGGGATCGCCCACCTACTTGTCGCGGACGCCGATCGCGCCCGCACCGCGTAGCTTCTCCAAATCCCCCGCGCTAAAACCCCACTCCTGCAACGCCTCCTCGGTATGCTCTCCCGGCTTGGCCGGCGGGCGCTGAATCTTGCTCGGCGTGCGGCTGAAGCGTGGCGCCGGCCCCGGCTGCACCACACCCTCAACCTCGACGAAGGTCCCGCGCAACTGGTTATGCGGATGCGAGGGCGCCTCCGCCATGCTCAACACCGGCGCGAAGCAGATGTCGCTGCCCTCCATGATCTTGCACCATTCGTCGCGGGTCTTGGTCTTGAACAGCGCCGCAAACTTTTCCTTGAGGTCCGGCCACGCCTTGCGATCCATCTGGCGCGGCATCTCCTGCCCTTCGAGACCCGAGCGCTTGAGCAATTCGGCGTAGAACTTGGCCTCGATCGAACCGATCGAAACGAACTCGCCGTCCTTGGTCTCGTAAACGTCGTAGAAATGCGCACCGGTATCGAGGATGTTGTCGCCGCGCGTGTTCGACCACATGCCCGACGCGTGCATCCCGTAGATTGCGGTGAGAAGCGAAGCCGCCCCATCCACCATCGCGGCGTCCACCACCTGCCCCTTACCCGACTTCTGCGCTTCGAGCAGACCGGCGACGACGCCGAGCGCGAGATACAATCCACCGCCGCCGAAGTCGCCGACCAGGTTGAGCGGCGGCACCGGGGCCTGGCCCTTGCGCCCGATCGATGCGAGCACACCGCTCAGCGCGATGTAGTTGATATCATGGCCGGCGGCATGCGCGAGCGGCCCCTCCTGGCCCCATCCGGTCATGCGGCCGTAGATGAGGCGCGGATTGCGCTTGAGGCATTCGTCGGGCCCCAGCCCGAGGCGCTCCATCACCTGCGGACGAAACCCCTCCAGCAGGGCGTCGGCCTTTTCAATCAGCTTCATCGCGGCGGCAACGCCTTCGGGCCGCTTGAGATCGATCGCGACCGATTTACGCCCGCGGCTCAGCAGGCTGTACTTCGCGTCGAGGGAAATTCCCAGCGCCGCATCCTCCGCCCGGTCGATCCGCAGCACCTCGGCGCCCATGTCCGCCAACAACATCGCGCACATCGGTGCCGGGCCGATCCCCGCGAACTCAACGATTTTATAACCGGACAGTGTACCCATGATTCAGCCTCCCGCGTGATTCGATGAAATTAGAACGGTCGGCCTCCGATGTACAGCGGGCGCGGGCGTGATCGATCAGGTGAAAGGGCCGGGGAGGGTCGTTGAAGAACTCAAAACCACTACCTTTACTGAACCTCACGAGGTTTCAGACTTCCCATATTTATAAGAGCGACGCCGCCTGGCCGCCCGACCCGGGCACCGCGAGCGTCAATTTGTAAAAATGGGACGATGGCTTGCCGCAAGTCGGGGTTTCATAAAAGCACAGACACGGTCTGAGATCCCGGCCGGCCTCCCCAGTAATCAGGCGTTGGCACGAGCACGGACGGTCGTGCGGAACTGCGCGACGAACTCCAGCGTTTCCTCGGCCACGCGATGCTTTTCGCTGTCCACCGCAATCACGTGGTAGCTCTCCTCCAGCGCGACCGTGCGCTTGTCAGCGCTTCCCAGATGTCGCATCACGAAGTCCACGTTGCGCTCAAACGGGCAGGTGTGATCGCGACGGCTGTGGATTAGCAGCGTGGGCTGCACGACTTCACCGAGTCGCGGGCGCATCCGGTCGGACAACTCCACCAGGTCGAGGGCCGCCCCGAGCGGCATCAATCGGGTCCCCGGATGGATACTGCGGGCGTCATCGTCGTGGATGTCGGAGCTGGCGCCGTCACCGTTGCTGAAATAAACCCGGTTGCCCCACGCCCGCGCCGGCCGCATCAGACGCAGCGCGAGCCGCGTCTTCGCGGGCAGGAAAAATGCGGGCGCGAGCATCACGAGGCCGGCGACCGCTTCGCGCTGATCGGCAGCGAGGCGGGCCGCGAGTATTGCGCCCATCGAGAGGCCGACGACCACGTTGGGATCGCCGAACTGGCGCAGGCGCTCGAAGCCATCGACCACGCTTTCATACCAGTTGGAATGGCTGCTGGCGCCGAGGTCCTCGGGCGCCCGCGCATGGCCTTGGAGGCGGACGCCGAGCACGCGCACGCCAGCGGCAGCCAGCCGTTCGCCAAGATAGCGCATCTCGTAGGGAGTACCGCTTAGGCCGTGGATCAGCAGTGCGCTGAGTCCCGACCCCGGCAGAAGGAATTCGCTGGTGTCGGGACGCGGCGGGAGTGGGTCGTCGTCGGATTTTTGCATAGATATTGGTTGCTTCGAACGCTGGCCTCTGCCGGTCAGCTCTGGGTAGTGCCGACCAGATCGGTATGAATGACTATATCGGCCCGGCTCTTCAAAGCGTTAACGAAATTGATCCAGGCCGATGAGCGCCGCTGCTCGAGCATCCGCTCGGTAAAGGCCGGTCCCTGGATTTTCCATTGGTCGGGATCCGGCGGCGGGCGGCTGCTCACCGCAAACAGATACGAATTGCCGTCGTTTTCCATCACCTGGCCGATCATTGCGGGGAGCTTGGGCAGTGCGACCGCGGCGGCCATCAAGCCGGGCACAGCGCCGATGCCGGGAACCTCGGGGTTGTTGCGCGGGAAATCGCCGGTAGTGGCGACGGCGAGATGATTTTGCGCGGCGACGGTGTCGAGATCGGCCGGCGATTCAACCTGCTTGAGCATAACCTGGGCGGCCTGCCGCGCCTTCTTTTCGGCGGCAATTCGAATGAAGGCTTTGCGCACGAGGTCCTGGATCTCGGTCAGCGGCGGAATGTGCGATGGATTGCGTGCAATCAGCTTGACCAGGTAAGGCTCGGGGCCGTCGGTGAAGGCCTGGACCTCGCCGTCCTTCAGCTTGAGCGCCGCGGCGCCCAGTTGCGAATAATCCTCAGCGCCGGTTATCGGCTCGTTCGCCCCAAAAAAGGGAGTTTCGACCGCCGTCAAGCCGCGCTTTTTCGCGAGCTCGTCGAGCGCATGGCCGGTCAGGGCCGCCGTCAGGTCTTGTTGCAGATCCTGCTTGGCAACGGCTTCGCCGCTCTTGCGGCGCAGATCTTCGACGATCTTCGGCCGTGCCTCTTCCGGCGTATCGAGGTGTTCCGGCTTCGATTCCTCGACCTGGATCACATGAAAGCCGAACTGGCTCTCAGCGATGCCGTACTCTCCGGGCTTGAGCGTGAACGCAACCTCCTCGAACGGCTTCACCAGTTCGCCGCGGCCGAAGAAGCCGAGTTCGCCGCCCTTGTCCTTGGTCCCGGGATCCTCGGAGTACTGCTTCGCGAGCGCCGCGAAATTGCCGCCCGCCCTGAGCTGCTTCAGGACGTCATCGGCCTTCGCCCTGGCGGCGGCCCTTTCAGCGACCGTGGCATCGGGCCCGAGGCCGATCAGGATATGGCGCGCGCGGACCTGCGCCGGGTGGGTGAATTCGGTCTTCAGGTTCTGCTCATAGTAGTCCTGAACCTGCTGGTCGGTAGGTGCTTCGGCCTCGGCCAGCGCGGTCGGTTCATAACGGATAAACGAGATCTTGACGCGTTCGGGCTCGCGAAAAACCTCCAGATGGTCCTGGTAGAACTTCGCGACTTCCTGATCCGACGGATTGATGCCGGCCTCGAAGCCGGAATACGGCACTTTGATATACGACAGGTTGATCTTGCCCGCGATATCGTCGTAGGCCCGGTGCGCGTCATCGTTGCTCACCTGGACGGTGGCCGTAACCATATTGCGCATCGCGTCGGAGAGCATCGCGGTGCGCGTTTCGCTCTCATAGGTGGCCGGCTCCAGATTATTTTGCGCCAGGATCTGGCGATAGCGGTTCACGTCGAACTGGCCGTCGGTCTGGAACGCGGCCTGCGTACCAATGGTCTTTTCGAGTTCGTCGTCGCCGATGCTGAGGCCCAGTCGATGGGCCTCGTTCTCAATCAACTGCTGCTGCACGAGTTGCTCCACAGCAGTCTCGCGCAGGTTCATGCTCCGCAGTACGGCGGGCGCGTTTTTGCCGTAGATGTTGGTGAGGGTATTGCGGATGTTGCCGGCTTCGCGATCGACGTCGTCGGCGAGGATCTGATGGCATCCGGGAAGCTGGATCAAGAGGATCGAGCGGCAATCGACGGTGGCGATCGGTTTGACGCGAGCAAAGTAGGCGCTAAGCGTGCCGAAGAAAATCGTCATCAACCCGATTAAGAAAATCAGGAGGAGCCGGGTCCCGAAAGTGTATTGATGCTTGCGGATTGCTTCGAACATGGGACTGACATCATAGTTGAGCCGATTTTGATAGCGCAATTGGCCTTGCTTGCTTGCGTCGCGAGGGGATTCTCGTTAGCTTCAAATCCAGCGCGAGTCCACACGTATTCCGCACGTATAATTTCCGCGTAAACGACTCGCTTTCGGGGGTTCAGGGTGGGGACGCGGGGTGGCGGATCAGGGCCCATATCGGGCACATCAAGAGGCTAAAATTCCGGTGGGCTTCAATTCGATTTTCGGATGGTTTTCGCACGATCTCGCGATCGACCTGGGGACCGCTAACACGTTGATTTACGTCAAGGGCGAGGGCATCGTTTGCAATGAGCCTTCGGTCGTGGCGGTGCAAAAGGACTCGCGCGGCGGACGGCGGGTGCTGGCGATCGGCGCTGAGGCGAAGAAGATGCTCGGGCGCACGCCCGGATCGATCGTCGCGATTCGGCCCTTGAAGGACGGCGTCATCGCCGACTTCGAGATCACCGAAAGCATGCTCAAACATTTCATTCAAAAGACCCATCAGCGCAAATGGCTGGTGCATCCGCGAATCGTGATTTGCGTGCCGTTCGGCATCACCGCGGTGGAAAAGCGCGCGGTGCGCGAATCGGCCGAATCGGCCGGTGCGCACGAAGTGTACCTGATCGAGGAACCGATGGCTGCGGCGATCGGCGCGGGTCTGCCGATCACGGAACCGGCCGGCAACATGATCGTGGATATCGGTGGCGGCACCACCGAGGTCGCGGTGATATCGCTTGCGGGCGTGGTGTTTTCGCGATCGGTACGAGTGGCCGGCGACAAGATGGACGAAGCCATAATCCATCACATCAAGCGCAAGTACAATCTGCTGATCGGCGAGCGCACCGCCGAATTGATCAAGATAACGATCGGATCGGCCTATCCCGGCAACGAGATCCAGACCATGGAGATCAAGGGGCGCGACCTGGTGGCAGGGGTGCCGAAGATCATCGAGATCACCGACGAAGAAATTCGCGAGGCGTTGATGGAACCGGTGCATCAGGTGGTCGAGTCGGTGCGCATCGCGCTCGAACGCACGCCGCCCGAACTGGCCTCGGACATCGTGGAAAAGGGCATCGTGCTGGCCGGCGGCGGCGCGTTACTGCGCAACCTCGACGTGCTGCTGCGCGAGGAGACCGGGTTGCCCGTCACCTTGGCCGACGATCCCCTGACCGCGGTCGTGATGGGTGCGGGAAAGGTGCTCGATGAACTGACCCTGCTGCGGGACGTGACGGTTGACTAAGCGCGGAGCGTGTCTTAGGACGCATTGAGCATCACAGCCGCCAGATTCACAAGCTGATTTACCCCACAGGCCGTTTAAGGTGAGAGGAACATTCCTGTGGCGTCATCGGGTGGTCTTGACCAGCGGGTTCCTGCTCCTGCTGGCGCTGCATCTGCTGTCCGCCGGTGTCACCCCAGGCGCGCGCGCGGAAAAACCCAGCTTGGCGCTGATGTGGATGCTCAAGCCCGTGCAGACCGTCGAAGCGAATATCGCGGACGACACGACCGGGTTTCTCCACGATTATTTCGACCTGGTCAACGTGCGCCAAGAGAATGTGGAACTGCGCGAACAGGTCGCGACGCTCGAGGGCCAGCGCACCCGACTAGCCGAGCTGGAAGTTGAAAATCGCCATCTGAGCGACCTGCTGGAGCTGCGCGACGCGCTCGCGACGCGCGCGGTGGCGGCGCGCGTGATCGGCGCCGATACCACCGAACTGTCGCGCACGCTGATCTTGTCCGAGGGTTCGCGTGGCGGCTTGCGGCGCGACCTGCCGGTGATTTCGACCGCGGGCGTGGTCGGCAAACTGATCGCGGTGGCGCCTAACGCCTCGCGCGTGCTGCTGATCAATGATCACAACTCGGGACTCGACGCGTTCGATCAACGCAGCCGCGCGCGCGGGATCGTCGCCGGCCTCTTCAACGGCGCCCTGACCATGAAATACGTCGATCGTACCGAGGACGTGAAGCCGGGCGACGCGGTGGTCACCTCGGGGATGGACGGGATTTTCCCGCGCGGGTTGCTGGTCGGCCAGGTGACGCGGGTCTCGCAGGAAGGACCCGGACTTTTTCTCAACGTCGATATTCAGCCGGCGGCGAACTTTCAAAAGCTCGAACAGGTATTGATACTGACCCAGCAACCAACCGAAATCGCTCCCAACCCCAAGGGCTGACGCGGCGTGCGCCTCTTAGCACTTTATGCGATTGCCACGCTGATCGCCCTGGCGCTGGAAACCACCATCCCCTATTGGCTGCCGATTGGCATGCTGGCGCCGAACCTGGTCCTGATTCTCGCGGTTGACTTGGGGATGAAACATCACGGGGCGCTCGGCGCAATGATGGCGTTTGCGATGGGCTATGCGATCGACTCGTTCTCGGGCACCCATCTGGGGCTGAACGCCTTCATGCTGACGCTCATCTACCTGATCGCGTACGCCCTCTCGCGCTACCTGATTTCGACCAGCACCGCGATCGGCGTCGTGGTGGTTTTCATCGGCGCGATCCTGACCGGACTCGCCAATTCGATCGGCAGCGCCGGTTTAGACGTGGGACCCGGGACCGCCGGCCTGATGCCGCGGCTCGCCCTGCAGGGAGCGATCAGCGCGCTCTTCACGCCGCTGGTTTTTGCGATCATGGGATGGGGCAAACGGATGGTCGGATTGCGTACACGTAGTGTGCGCGAGTAAGTTTTAGTTACCCACATGGCCAGATTTACGAGCCGGGGAAAAATCCGTTCCGTGCCCAAGCTGGCGCCGCGCATCGCCGGTCTGATGACGATGATCGTCGCGGTCCTGATCACGGCTGCGCTGCGCCTGTACTACCTGCAGGTCATCAAACATCATGACCTTGCGGAACTCGCCGACCGCAACCGGATTCGGATTCAGCGGATGCCCGCGCTGCGTGGATTGGTTTTCGACCGACACCTGCGTCCGCTGGTTGACACGCGCCCCTCCTTCGACGCCGTCATCGTGCCCGAGGACGCGCCGAATCTCGACGTCACCATCGGCCGTCTCGAGAAGCTGCTCGGACAGACCGGCTTCTCCAAAAAGATCGACGATGCGGACGACGAGGGCCGCCCCGACTATGAGCCGGTCACCGTCGCCGAGCGCCTTGAATGGCCGCAGGTGGTGGCCCTCGAAGCCCATCAACTGGAACTGCCCGGCGTGAGCCTGCAGGTCACCCCGCGGCGACATTACCTGTACGATTCGCTCGCGGCCCATTTGCTCGGTTACGTCGGCGAGGTGACGGTCAAGGACTTGAACCGCTTGCCCGACTACCGGATGGGCGACGATATCGGGAAGTTCGGCCTGGAACGGAGTTGGGAGGGCACCCTGCGCGGGGACAGCGGCGGTCAGGAGATCGAAGTCGATTCGATCGGGCGCCGCCTCCGCTTGTTGCGCGAGATACCCGAGCGGCCCGGCAACAGCGTCGTGATGACCATCGACCTCGATTTGCAACGCGTTGCGGAGGACGCGATTGGTGAGCGCTCGGGCGCGTTGATCGCGATCGATCCGAACACTGGTTACATCCTCGCGATGGCGAGCCATCCGGCGTTCGACCCGAATATCTTTGCCGGCGGTATTTCGTCGTCCGCGTGGCGCGAACTGACCACCGACCCTAGCCATCCGCTGGAAAATCGCGTCACCCAGGGCATCTATCCGCCTGGGTCCACGTTCAAGGTCGTGGACAGTATCGCGGGCCTGATGGACCGCACCATGACGACCTCGACTTCCTACTACTGCCCGGGCGGAATCTGGTTCGGCAATCGCGAGTACCGCTGCTGGCGCAAGCAGGGCCATGGCAACGTCGCCCTCCATCGCGCGATCGTCGAGTCGTGCGACGTCTTTTTTTACGATGTTGGCCAACGGCTCGGAGTTGACCGCATCGCCGCATGGGCGCACGCACTCGGGTTCGGCAAAAAGACCGGCATCGAACTCGACAATGAGAAAACCGGCACGATCCCATCCACCGAGTGGAAGGAGCATCGGTTCCACGAACGCTGGTATCCGGCGGAAACGCTGTCAGTCGCGATTGGCCAGGGTTACGTGGCGGTGACGCCGATCCAATTGGCCGAACTCGCGGCCGAGGTCGCCAATGGCGGTACGCTTTATAAGCCACAGTTCGTAAAGCAGATCGACGCCCTGGACGGCACCGTGGTGAAGACTTTTCCGCCGGTGGTCGAGAGCGAGACGCGCATCGATCCGCAGATGCTGGAAGAAGTCCGTAGTGCGATGGCCGACGTCGTCAACGCCTCCGACGGAACCGGTCACGCGGCCCGCATCGACGGCATCGAAGTGGCCGGCAAGACTGGCACCGCGCAGGTGGTGAAAGAGGCGCAGGGCGCGCGCACCAAGGAAACCGCGCTGCCGGACAAATATCGCGACCACGGATGGTTCATGGCGTTCGCCCCGGTGGACCATCCGAAAATCGCCATCGCATGCATCATCGAGCATTCGGGCCATGGCGGCAGTTCGGCGGGACCGGTGGTCAAGGCGGTGATGCAAAAGTATTTCGAGCTAAATCCGCCGCAGGGCGCACCGCGGCCGGCGTCCGCACCGGCCGGCGCAGCGGAACCGGTTGACCCGCTGGCGGATTGATTGCCGCCGACTGAAATCGAGGCACACGGGTAAGCGCGAATGGCGGCATTGGACCGGCGAATCATTTACCACTTCGACTGGACGCTGTTCAGCCTGGCGCTCGCCATTTGCGGGATCGGCGTGCTCAGCGCGGTCAGCGCGACCTGGGGCGGCAAAGCCCACGGCATCGACCCGCTGGTAATGCGCCAATTGATCTGGGTCGGCGTCGGCGCCGCCCTGATGACGGCGGCCGCGCTGATCGATTACCGCTCGCTCGGGACCTATGCGTATGCCTTCTATGCACTGGCCGTCGCGATGCTCCTGGCGGTCTCCGTGATCGGTCACAGCACCGGCGGCTCGCGCCGCTGGATCAACCTCGGCATCCTGAATCTCGAGCCCTCTGAAATCGCGAAAATCGCCGTGGTGCTGGTGATGGTGCGCTACCTGCGCGAGGAGCCGCCCAAGGGCGGATGGGGCCTGCTGCACATGATCATCCCGGCGCTGCTGCTGGCGGTGCCGGCAGTGCTGGTATTGAAGCAGCCCGATCTCGGCACCGCGCTCATCCTGGTGCTGATTACCGGTACGCTGATCTTCGTTGGCGGGCTGGACTGGCGGATGTTACTGGTGCTGATGCTCGGCGCGTTGCTGGTCGCGCCCGTCGGATGGCATTTCCTGAAGCCCTATCAGCGCGGCCGCCTGGTGAGCTTTCTCAATCCGCAATCCGACCCGCTGGGTTCCGGCTATCACATCATCCAGTCCGAGATCGCCATCGGCTCGGGCGGCGCGTGGGGCAAGGGCTTCCTCAAAGGTACACAGGCGCGGCTCAACTTCCTGCCCGAGCAGACCACCGATTTTATCTTCGCGGTGTTCGCCGAGGAGTTCGGCTTCTTCGGTTCGATCGTGCTGCTCGGCCTCTACTCGGCACTGATTGCGCGCGGCGCGTGGATCGCGCGTCACGCCCGTGACCGCTTCGGCACCCTGCTCGCGATCGGCTTCACCGGCATCATCTTCTGGCAGGTCGCGATCAATATCGGGATGGCCACCGGGATGTTGCCGGTGGTCGGTATCACCCTGCCGCTGGTGAGCTATGGTGGCTCGTCGCTGATCGCGATGATGGCCGCGATGGGCGTACTGATCAGCATCAATACGCGCCGCTACCTGTTCTGATAAGGAGAAATGTCATGGCGCGCGCACCCAAATTCACTGATCCCAAAGATCAGGAAATTCACGAAATCCATCTCCGCTATATCGAAGTGATGGAAAGCGATCGGCTCGCCTTGATCAGCGACGAGACCAAAACGCATTACCTGCGCGTGCTCAAGACGCTGACCGAAAAGCTCGCCGTGCCGGGCAAGCCGCTGTCGGAGGTCGTGGGCGAGATGATGGCCGAAGCAGCCCCGCTGTTGTTCCAGGCGATGCAACGCTGATCTGCCGCGGCAACTCGTCCAAATTCCTCTGAGTCGTCCCGGTCGCGGATGTTACGCTTCCAAGGCGTAGCCGTTCTCGTCGTGCTCGCTAAGATCGAGGCCCATCGATTCGGACTCCGCGTCAACGCGCAATCCGACGACCGCGTCCGTCACCTTCAACAGAATGAGGCTGCCGACGAACGCGAACGTGATACTCGCGCCGACCGCAATCGCCTGCACCAGTAATTGCCGGGGATTCCCGTACAACAGACCGTTCGCGCCGCCCGAATTCACGGCCGCGCTGGCGAAGACTCCGGTCGCGAGCGCCCCCCAGATGCCGCCGACGCCATGGACTCCGACCACATCGAGCGCGTCGTCGTAGCCGAAGCGCGATTTCATCCGCACCGCCTGAAAGCATATGACGCCGGCCACCGCGCCGATCGCGATCGCACCTCCGGGACCGACGTAGCCCGACGCCGGAGTGATCGCGACGAGGCCGGCGACGGCGCCGCTGGCCGCGCCGAGCACGGTCGGCTTGCCGATCCTCCACCATTCGGCGAACACCCACGAAATCGTCGCCGCGCACGCGCCGAGATGGGTCGCGACGAAGGCCGAGACCGCGAGTCCATTGGCGGCCAGCGCGCTGCCGGCGTTGAAGCCGAACCATCCGAACCACAGCAGGCCCGCGCCGGTAATCGTGAGCGTCAGGTTGTGCGGGACCATCGGCTCGCGCGGATAACCGCGCCGCCGCCCGATGATCAGCACCGCCGCCAGCGCCGAGACTCCCGAGGAGATATGAACGACGGTGCCGCCGGCGAAATCCAGCGCGCCCATCCGATGGATCCAGCCGTCGATACCCCACACCCAATGCGCCAGCGGATCATAGATCAGGGTCGTCCAGAGCAGGCTGAAGACGAGGAAGCCGCGAAATGAAATCCGCTCGGCAAACGCGCCCGTAATCAGCGCGGGCGTGATCACGGCAAACATGCATTGAAAGACCATGTACGCCTGATGCGGAATGGTCGCGGCATAGGCGGGGTAGGCCTGCGAAGCGCTGACGCCGTTGAGCCCAATCCAGCTCAACCCGCCGATGAACCAGGTATAGGGCGAGAACGCCAGGCTATATCCAAACAGGGCCCACTGCACCGAGATGATCGCGACCAGGAAAAAGCTCTGCATGAGGGTGGCGAGCACGTTTTTGCGCCGCACCATGCCGGCGTAAAAGAGCGCCAGGCCCGGCGCGGTCATCAGCAGCACCAGGGCCGACGAAGTCAGCACCCATGCGGTATCGCCGGCACTGATATTCGCATCATCAGCGGCGAGCGAAGGCGTCGCGCGAATCAGCAGGACGAAGCCCGCGAGTGCGATTGTATGTACGAGCGTGCGGAGCCGAATCGGGCGCATTCCCAATCCCCCATAGAGAAAGCGATTGCTCGCGACGCCAAGTGAACAGCCGGGTCGTCGCGCGCGTGCGGACGGGCCGACTCGCTCGCTTGGCGAGCGCATCAGGGCAATGCTTGTGACAGAAGTTGCGCCCGTCCACAAGGAAGGCGGACGGCGCCGTGCCCCCCTCAACCCTTTGGCAGTTGCAGGATGCGCTCGCCGATCATGTTCTTCTGCACCGCTGAGGTGCCGCCCGCGATCGTCAGCATCTCGACGTTGAGGATACGGCGCATCCAGTCGCCCTCCGGCGCAAACGGCGATTTGCGCTCGATCATCGCGTAGCCGCCCAGCAGTCGCGTCGCGAATTTAGTCATGCGCTGCGAGAGGTCGGTCGAAATCAGCTTGCCGATCGACGACTCGGCGCCCGGCTGCTGACCCTTGAGCCGCTTCGAGAGCGCGCGCAACCCGTTGTACTTCTTCGCCGTCACTTCGATCGCGAACTGCGCGATCTGCTGACGGATTTCGTCATCCGCGGCGGCGGAATGGCCGCCGAGCGGAATGGTCTGCGCCATCTCGACCAGTTGCGCCAGTATCACCTCGGTACCGCCGATCGTTTCGCTGATGCCGAAGCGCTCGTGCATCAGCGTGTTCACCAGTACCTGCCACCCGGCGTTGAGCGGCCCGAGCAGGTTCTCCTTGGGCACGCGAACGTCCTCGAAGAAAATCTCGTTGAACTCGGAATCACCGGTGATCTGCTTGAGCGGTTTCACGACCACGCCGGGGCTGTGCATATCGACCAGCAACGCGCTCATCCCCTTATGCTTAGGCACATCGGGGTCGGTGCGGACGAAAAGCTGGCAGAAGTCCGAGCGATGCGCGTGCGTCGTCCAGACCTTCTGCCCGTTGACGATAAACTCGTCGCCGTGGAGTTCGGCGCGGGTCTGAATCGACGCCAGGTCGCTGCCGGCGCCGGGTTCCGACATGCCTTCGCACCAGATTTCGTCGGCCATGATGATCGGTTTGAGGTAGCGCTGCTTTTGCTCGTCGGTGCCCCATTGCATCAGGGCGGGCCCGGTCATGATGATGCCGAGCACGTTGATGCCCATCGGCAGACCCAGCCGGCCGAGTTCCTGCTGAAAAATGACCTGCTCGATAAAGGTGGCCCCGCGACCGCCGTATTCCTTCGGCCAGTTGAGCCCCGCCCACCCGTGTTCGTAGAGTTTTTTATGCCAGCGCTTGTTGCGCTCCCACAGCAGGTCCTCGTCGATGCGCTCCTTTTCCTCCGGCGTCAGCGGCGGCGGCTGATTAGCCTCCAGCCACGTGCGAACTTCCTGACGATAGACTTCCTGTTCGGGCGAGTAGTTGAAATCCATTGGCGGTCCCCTTCAAGACGAATCACGCGCTATTCCAATGATCGTACCGAAGCTCGTGCAAATTAGGTAGCGTTATGAGACCGCGCCGCAGCCGCTTGCGGGAGACCCGCGTTCACAAATTTGGCAGATTTTTCTGAAATGGACCGCCAGAGCGCATTTTCGTATCGATGTAACCAGTGCGGACGCTGTTGTCATAACCAGGCAATAACGCTCTCGCCGGTGGACGTGATCGCGATCGCGCGCGGCGGGGGAATCAGCACGGGCGATGCGATCGCGCGCTACACGTTGCGGCGCGGATCGCTGCTCCGATTCCTCCCGGACGGTCGCTGCGCGGCGCTCGACGGCGTGGGTTGCTCGATCCATCGCGGACGCCCGCTCGCGTGCCGGCTCTATCCACTCGGACTGGAACGCGACGGCGGGCGTGAACGCTTCGTGGCGCTCGAAGCGGCGGCGGGTTCGACCGGCGTTTACGGCGTTGACGGCACCGTCGGCGAATTTCTCGCCGGGCAGGAGATCGACAGTCATTTGGCGTTGAGTGAGCGTTACCGTCCTCTCATCCGGACGATGAGTGAGCGTATCGCGGGCCTGATCGACTTCGCGGCGATCGAACCGCGCGAGTTCTGGCGGCGCGCAGTCGCGGAAGCCTTGCGTGAGACGAGCTTCGACCGGAATCGGATCATTGAGGCGATTTTCGACGCGGATAGCTACGGATGCGCTCGCAAATCGATCGCCGCGACGGTCGCGGCGCATCTGCCGGCGCTGAACGACCTCGCACGGCACGAGACTGATGCAACGGTGATCGCGGTGGCGGCGGTACTGCTCGCAGTCAGCCTGGGGTATTCGCCGTCGGAAGCGATCTCCGCCGCAAACACCTAGTCGGGTTCGCTGTCGGAATCGACGCCCTTGCGCTGCTTAGGCTGAGCGGTCGGCGCGGCGGTGGGGGTGGCGGACGGCGTCGCGGCGGGAGTCGGCGGCGGCTGGTCCGCTCCGAGGTCGCGCACGATCTGCCGCGCGTGACTCGCAGGGTCCACGTTGGGATAGACCTTCAGGATGCGGCCGTCATCGCCGATCACATAAGTAACGCGCCGGTCGAGGCCGAGGATCGGGATGCCGTTATCGGCGCCGTAGGCCTTGGCGATCTTGTGGTCGGGATCGAGCAGCAACGGGAAGGGCAGGCTGTATTTCTTCGCGAACGCGCGATGGCTGTCGGCGCTGTCGATACTGCATCCGAGCAGCACGATGCCCCATCGCTGCAAATCGTTGTACCCGTCGCGAAAGCTGCACGCCTCCCTGGTGCATCCGGGCGTGTTGTCCTTCGGGTAGAAGTAGAGCACGACCTTGCGGCCGCGATAATCGCTGAGCTTGACCGGCGTCGATTGGTCACCGACAACGGCGGCGGTCGAAAATTCCGGAGCGACGTCGCCCACCTTGAGCATCTCGGCCCGCGCCAGCCACGGAAAAAGAAGATTGAAGAGGGCTCCCATAAAGACGACTCCAATAGCGGTCCTGAGAAACCTCATTGAATGAGTATAGATCGACTGACTATTGGCGGTTCGCCGACTGACTATAGTTACCGGGCGCCGGCCAAGCCTAAACGTAATGGAGCCACTGGTTATAGCGAGCCTCGCGTCCGCGCAGCGCGCCGTGAAAGACTTCGATCACCTTGCGCGTGATCGGCCCGGGCTTGCCGTCGCCAATCTGGCGGTCGTCGAGTTCGCGCACCGGCGTGACTTCGGCGGCGGTGCCGGTCATGAACGCTTCGTCCGAGATATAAACCAGGTCGCGCGGGAATTGCTGCTCGAGCACCTGGATACCGTCGTCGGCCAGAATCTTCATGACCGCATCGCGGGTGATTCCCGCCAAACACGACATCAGCGGCGGCGTCCGCACCACGCCGTCGCGCACGATAAAGAAATTCTCGCCGCTCCCCTCGGAGACGTAACCGTTGACGTCGAGCAGGAGCGCTTCGTCGTAACCGTTGCGCCGCGCCTCGTAACCGGCCAACGCGGAATTGACGTAGTTGGCCGAGGTCTTTGCCATCGCCATCATCGAGTTGTGATGAAAGCGCACGAACGAGGAGGTCTTGAGCCGGACGCCCTTGGTGATGCCGTCGTCGCCGAGGTACGCGCCCCACGGCCACGCCGCAATCGCGAGTCGAACCTGATTATTGCGCGCGACCACACCCATCTCGCCGGCGCCGTAAAAGGCGATCGGCCGCAGATAGCATTCGTCAAACTTGTTGATGCGGACAACGTCGGCGCAGGCCTTCACGATCTCTTCCTGGCTGAACGGGATGTGCATCTCGAGGATATGCGCGGAATCGAAGAGCCGCCGGATGTGCTCCTGGGCGCGGAAAATCGCCGATCGCCCATTTTCTGACTTGTAGCAGCGCATCCCTTCGAAGACCGCCAGCCCGTAATGCAGGCTGTGGGTGAGGACGTGGACGTTGGCCTGTTCATACGGGACCATCTCGCCGTCCATCCAGATCCTTTCCGAGCGCACGTTGTTTGCAGCCAAAACGGAACCTCGCCTGAGAGTATTAGACGCCCGCCGGGGCCGTCGGTCACGGCACGTCGCGCGGCCCGCGGGGTGGTCTCGGCCTTTGCGCGTCCGCGCGGCGTTTTCACCCCCCCAACGGAGCTTCAAAAGTAGTCGATGACGCCCGCATGGACAAGCCGCGAAATCGTTATGCGGCCCGCGGCCTACCCGATTTCAACGGTGACCGGGCAGTCTGTCGGCGCCGCGCTCATCGGGTGCGGAGTCATCAGCGGTGGCCGCGGGTGTGGCCGGCAACGATTCATTGGCGTTGACGCCGGCGTCATTGCCGCCGTCAGGCGACGATATCGCGGCGGTCAGGACGCTGGTTGCGGAGGGCCGGCGGCGGCGTCCGCCACGATGTCGTCGGCGGCGGCGGACGGGTGGACCGGAGATGGACGATCCGCTAGCGCCCGGGCTGCCGGCGGTATGACCCGCCTCAGCCGATGGCGCGCGCCGATGGCGTGGTGGATGGTCGCGGGTCTCGTCCAAAAAGCGATCGAAGGCCGCGACTTCGAGATCGTAGGTCGGCGCGATCAATTCGAAGAAATGGCGTGCCTCGGGATAGTAGGGACGCCGCACAATCCGCCGCGCGAGGCGCGATCGCGTCATCATATGCGTAGCCGCTTCGAGCAGCAGGCGCATGTGATCGGTATCGGCGCGGGAAAAGCCCCGCTCGCGCAAAAAATCGACCAGCTCCAGCCGATGGGCCTCGCCCGCGTTGGCCACGGTCGTTCGATGCATATCGGCGAAGACGCAGGCCAGCACCAGCGGACGCGATGGCTCGACGCCATTTTCGATCGAGCGCCCGAGGGCGGCGAGGTTGCGTGTGGTCGCGGCAATCGCAAGATTCCCGTCGTCCGGCGCGGTCGCCCTGAGATGGACCGAAAGCTTCGGCAGCAATATTTCAAGCAGCCCCAGCTCTTGCATCAGCAACAATGCGCGCTCGGCGCCCCTGAAGCTAAGCGTGCGGAAGATTTCCTCGACCAGGCGCGGCACCGAGGCCTTTGCGAGGTCACCGCAATGGCGAATGATCGCGGCGCGGGTGTCCGGCTCGATCTGAAAATCGAGCTTGGTGGCAAAGCGTACCGCGCGGATCATCCGAACCGGATCCTCGCGCATGCGGACCTCGGGATCGCCGACCGTTCGAATCAGCCGGGCCTCGAGGTCGGGCACGCCGCCAACGTAATCGAGCACCTGGAAGGAACGCGGATCGTAAAAGAGCGCATTGATGGTGAAATCGCGGCGAAAGGCGTCTTCCTCCGGTGTGCCGAAGGTATTGTCGTGCCGGATCATCGGATCCTCGCCCTCGGCAACGTCCTCGGCACGCCGGCGAAAGGTCGCGACCTCAATATTCTGCTGGCCGAAAAAGACGTGGACGAGACGGAAGCGGCGGCCGATCAGTCGCGAGTTGCGAAACAGATCGCGCACCTGCTGCGGATGCGCCGAGGTGGCAACGTCGAAGTCCTTGGGCCGCCGGCCCATCATCAGATCGCGCACCCCGCCGCCGACCAGATAGCCGGCGTAGTCGGCCGCGATCAGGCGGTAGAGCACCTTGAGTACGTTCGGATCGATATCGCGCCGCGAGATCGGATGCTGCGAACGCTCCAGAATCGAGGGTTCCACTTGGTGTCGTTTCCGTCGTGCCCTGGACGCCTCCCCCAGCGCCCCTTAGCTCATCCGCAGCGACTCTAGCACGCGCTAGAAAAATCTCCATCGTGCGGACGACGCCGATGAACAGGTCGCAAACCCTGGGGCGACGGCGGTGGAAGGTGAAATCCGTGCATCGCTTGCCGTGCCACAATTCAATACAATCGGAAGACTATGTCTCGACCCGATCGACGCACTATACAGGTCGTGAGCCACGGACCGTCGTGCCTCGACGGAGTAATGGCGGCCGCCACCATCAAACGCTTCTACCTGGAGGAGCGGGTGATCACGATGCTCGCGGCCAACGGCGACAGCGACCGCATCATTCAGGGCGTCCGCGCCAAGGGCGGCGACGACGAGATCTGGATTACCGACCTCTCGTGGACCTCGACCAAAACCGCCGAGCATCTGACCAATCTGGTGAGCAATGGCGCGCGCCTGTACTGGATCGACCACCATCGCACGGCCGTGTCACGGGCCGACGCCCCCGAATTTGACGTGCCGTTCACGGGGCGCCTGCTTTCGGAAGAGTTCTCGGCGGCGCGGCTCACGTTCAATTATCTAAAGGACCTGGCGGCAGAGCGCGGCGCGCTGGCGCGGCTGCCGGAGTTCGAGAAGTTCTTTCCCTTCGTCGCGATCGCGGACGACCACGACCGCTGGATCCATCAGGTGCCCGAATCGGCAAACTGGGCGCTGGCGGTGCAGACTCTCGGCGGCACTGATTCCTATCGGGAGATTACACGTCTTAGCGAGCCGGTCATGAGCCGGCGGCTGCGCCTCGCTTATGAGCAGGGCAAAAAGGCGATGGACAAGAGCCTCGACCTCGCCCACGCCACGATGGTCGAGCGGCCGCTCGGCAACGGCCTGAGAATTCGCACCGCGTGTTGCATGGGCTACAGCAGCGAGGTCGCCTCGAAGCTATACGAGGGCCAGTCGCAGACCGTAATCGCACTGTTCGACCTGCGCAGCCTCGGCGTGAGCCTGCGGCGCAGCACGGACTGCGAAGTCGATCTCTCGGTGCTGGCGCAACGGTACGGCGGTGGCGGCCACGCGGCGGCGGCCGGCTTCGCGATCGCCGACGCCAAGCGCGCACCCGCCGAGCGGCTCGCGGAAATCCTCGGCGACCGCCTCGAACGCGACTCCTGACCGCGTAATTCGCTTCGATATCACCGCCGAATCCTCACGCCTTGCGCATGATTGGCGGCACAGGATAGATTCGCGCCGTGGATCAGGCCCTCGCACAAATCCTGAATCTGCTGCTCGAATCCGAACGCGCCGGCGTCGCCGCGCTCGATCAACTGCTCAAGGAAGTCACGCCGGATGAGCTGCGCAAACTGCTCACGACTTCGCGTGAGGACGAGGCAGCCACCGCGAGCCAGCTCGAGGCGCTGATCCGATCCGGCGGCGACATTCCAAGCACTAAGGTAGGTGATTTCGCGGCCAAAGTGGCGGCGGCCGGCTCCCTGCGAGAGCGCCTCAAGCTGCTGATTCACGGCGAGGAATGGGTCGCGCGCAAGGTCGAGGAGGCGATCGCGATAGCGCCCGCAACCGGTCCGATTCACGACCAGTTGCAGAAGATGGCCAATCGTCATCGCTTCGAAGTCGAATGGGGCCGCGCCGAGCTGATTCGCCTGATGAACACGCTCGGATGAACGGAGATTGATCGATGGACCTGAGCTTTACCCCCGAACAGGAGCAATTTCGCGCCAAGGTGCAGAAGTTCCTGGGCGAGAATCTGCCACCCGGATGGGGCAAGGCCGGTTTTCGACCCGACGGCATGAGCATGATCGAGTTCATGCGCGATTGGCAGCGGCGACTGTACGAGGGCGGATTTCTCGGTATGGCGTGGCCGCGGGAGTTTGGCGGGCAGGGCGCCTCGCAGATCGAAATGGCGATCTTCAACGAGGAGGTCGCGCGCGTGCGCGCCCCGGCGCCTTTGAACGTGCTCGGCCTAACGATGGCCGCGCCGACGATCATCACGTACGGCACCGACGAACAGAAAAAGCGCTACCTGCCGAAGATTCTGAGCTGCGAAGAGATCTGGTGCCAGGGCTTTTCCGAGCCCGACTCCGGTTCCGACCTGGCAGCCGCGCGCACCCGCGCCGAACTCAAGGGCGATGAGTTCGTCGTCAACGGGCAAAAGGTCTGGACCACGCTCGGCCATATCGCCGACTGGTGCATGCTGGTGGTGCGCACCGATCCCGACGCCCCGAAACATCGCGGGCTCAGCTACCTCCTCGTCGATATGAAAACCCCCGGTATCACGGTGCGTCCGCTCCGGCAGATGACCGGCGAGGCCGAGTTCAACGAAATGTTCTTCGAGGACGTTCACGTACCGCGCCAGAACCTGCTGGGCGGACTGAACGAGGGCTGGCGCGTAGCGACGACAACGCTGATGAACGAACGCGGCACGACCGCGCTGGCGAGCGTGATGCGCTACCGCATCGTGTTCGAGGAGATTCTCGACCTCGTGCGCTCGATGACCCGCAATGGCGCGCCGGCGACGAGCGATCCGGCCGTGCGTCAGCGGCTCGCGCAGTTTTACGTTGAACTCGAAATGCTGCGATTTACCTCCTACCGGGCCTTCTCGCAAATCCTAAGGGGTGGAAATCCGGGCCCCGAAGGATCGATCTCGAAGCTCGCATGGTCGGAGCTCAATCAGCGGATGCAGGAATTCGTGATCGAGCTCGAAGGTCCCGCCAGCCAGTTGATCAAGGGATCGCCATACGCGGTGCAGGGCGGCCGCTGGCAACATCATTTCTTACGCTCGCGCGCGAATACGATTGAGGGCGGCACTTCGGAGATCCAGCGCAACATCATTGCGGAGCGCGTGCTCGGATTGCCCAAGGCGCGCTAGCCACTCGATCGCCGCCGGGGGGCGAACCCCCCGACGCGATCTCATGCCCCCACACCGCATCCACATTCCCCCCACGTCGCAACTCAAGGTCGTTTTCAAGAGCCGCGTCGATGTATCCTGTATTCCAAGATGCATGCCGCAAGAGGGCGCCCATCTGTGCGTTCGGGCACGTGAAGAAGTAGATCGAACCATTAGGAACTGCCGCCAATAACTTGCCGCACGAGCGACGCGAAGTTGCCCACCATCTCGCGATACGCGTGGCGTGTCGCGATCCATTTGCACGGCGGCCGAATTATCGTCTAATTGCCACCACAAAGTTCATCTCTCCGGCGGGCCAAATTTGAACGTCGCCGCGCCGACGTGGAGTAATCGTTATGCCAATCTTCGAACGCACAGGCACTTCGCTCTATTACGAGGAGTTCGGTTCGGGCTACCCGTTGCTGCTCTTCGCGCCCGGCGGGATGCGCTCAAGTATCGAGTTCTGGCATAAGAGCCCGTTCGATCCGACCAAGGAGTTCGCCGCCAATTTTCGGGTAATAGCGATGGATCAGCGCAACGCCGGACGCTCGCACGGTCCGGTCAGCGCCGCCGACGGATGGCATACCTATGCAAACGACCATCTCGCGCTGCTCGACCATCTGGGCATCCAGCGCTGCCATACGATGGGCGGATGTATCGGTTCGACCTACTGCCTGAATCTGATCAAGGCGGCACCCGAGCGGGTCAGCGCCGCGGTACTCCAGAATCCGATCGGGCTGCACGAAAATCGCGAGGCCTTTCGCGAGATGTTCAACGGCTGGGCGAAGGAATTGCAGCGCAAGGATGCGAGCCTGACCGACGCCGCATTGGCGAGCTTTCGCGAACAGATGTACGGCAGCGACTTCGTGTTTGGCGTGACGCGCGATTTCGTCCGCTCGTGTGAGACGCCGATGTTGGTGCTGGCGGGTGACGACCTGTACCATCCGGCGCCGATCTCACGTGAGATTGCGACGCTCGCGCCCAAGGCCGAGATGGTCGAGCATTGGAAGACGCCCGCCACGGTCGCCGCCGCGGTCACGCGCGTCCGCGAATTCCTGACCAAGCATTAAAGGCGCGTCAGTCGATCGCCAGGCTGGCGAAGGAGACCGCGGATTCGGTCTGCGGCTCCATCGCGATGTCGTGCATCAGCAGGCGCGCGCGATGGTCGCGCAGCAGTTCGAGCTGGGTGTAGATCGGGGCGAGTCCGCAGATCTTGCGCTGATCATGTTCCCTCGCGACCTGGGTGAAGAAGGCGTCGGGGTCGCCGCGCTCGATGGTCTCGATCAGCGCGAGGTCCTCGGTCTTGACCCATTCGGCAATCTTGGCGTCGGCGGTGAAGGAATCGCCGAACTTCTTGCCGACGTGCGCGAAATCGACGCCGGCCACGATTAGCACGCGCCGCTTCTCGTCGGCGATTTCTGCGCGCAACGCGTCGATGAAGCCGCCCACCCGCGGGTCTGAGCGGGGCGGCGCGCCACTGGCGACCATCTGATGGAACGAGCTGACGAGGATCGGCACCACCTTGTAGCCCGCGATGCCGAGCGCCCACGCCAGGAAGAGGGCCTGGAACTCGATCGAGTGCTCGTTGCGATGGAGCAGCTCATCGGCGAAGAGGTCGCCGTGGCGATAGCGCGCGGCCACGCGATCGACGAAGTCCCGATCGGTGGCGACCGCGCCGAGCGGCGTCATGTAGTCCTTGCGGGTGGCGGAAAACAGTTGCGGGCCGGCACCGTAATGCGACGTGCCGAGAATTATTATGAGGTCGGGCCGCTCGCGTGTGAGCAGCTCGCCGTATGCGTGGGCGTAGGCCGGACCGCCGCGGCGCGGGTCGATATGGGGCGCGATGAGTCCGCTCAGCGCCGCGCCGTCGCTATTGGGCTGCGGGATTTGTCCGGGGCCGCCGGGGGCGCGGAAAAACGACTCGATCTCGCGTCGCAAACGGGCCGGCTCCTGTTCGTAGCACAGGCCGGCGAGCGCGGCCGGGCGCTGCGGATTGCGCGCGAATTCGTCGCGCACTTGCCCCATCCGGGCCGCATACGCCGGCGAATCCAGAAAGAATCCCTGATCGAGCGCGCCGATTAATCCGTCGAGATGCTCGATGGGCAGCAGGTCGCCGAAGCGCTTGGTGAACGCGGCCTGGAGATCGATTTTCGAATACGTGCCATCGAACAGGGTCACGAGAAAATACGCCCCCATGCCGATCACAATCGGGGTCGGCGCGATGCCGCTGGGATCGCGCAGGCAGATATAGGTCTGGCCATCCTGATCGACGGGAAAGGCCTCGACCGGCCGAATTTTCGGTTTTTCCATCGGCGACGCGCACTCCTTGCCGAGAGCCGCGCCGGCGCGCGGCACGACCTGCACAGTCGATGCTAAGGGCTTTGGCGAAACGCGGCAAGCCGCGACCATGAGAGAAAGGGAGGGTTGTCGAGCAGCGCAGAACTGATAGTTTTCGGAGACAGAAACCTTGTGAGGTTTCAGACTTCCTTTGGTCAACTAAGGAGATGAACGATGAAGATCGTGCGCTTCAGGCATGCGGGACGCGACCGTTACGGCGCGCTCGAAGGGGATCGCGTGACACCGCTCGACGGCACGATTGAGGCGCTGACGCCGGCCGTCGGTGGATCACCTGTTGCACTGAAGGACGTGCGCCTGCTCGCGCCGGCCGTGCCGAGCAAGATTGTCGCAATCGGGCTTAACTATGCCGACCACGCCGCCGAAGGGAATCGCGAATTGCCGAAAGAGCCGATGTTGTTCATCAAGCCGTCAACCGCGGTAATCGGGCCCGACGACGAGATCGTGTATCCGCCGCAGACCGCCAATCTGCATCATGAGGGCGAACTGGCGATCGTGATCGGCAAGGCCGCGCGCAATGTTTCGCCGGCGGATGCGCGGCGCTACGTCCTCGGTTATACCTGCGCCAACGACGTGACCGCGCGCGACCTCCAGCGCCGCGACGTGCAGTTCACGCGCGGCAAAGGCTTCGACACCTTCGCCCCGCTCGGGCCGTGGATCGTCACCGGCCTCGACCCCTCCGACCTCGCGCTCGAGACGCGCGTCAACGGCGAAGTGCGCCAGAAGAGTCGCACGTCGCAACTCATCTTTAACTGCGATTACCTGGTGAGTTTCATTTCGCAGGTGATGACGCTGCTGCCGGGCGACGTAATTTCCACCGGAACGCCGGCGGGCGTCGGCCCGATGAAAGTCGGCGACGTGGTCGAGGTCGAGATCGAGCAAATCGGATGTCTGAAAAACACGATCGCGGCGCCCCGCTGAGGCGGCGTCATCCGGCGCGTCGCAACGGCGGCGACGGCGAGCACACCTCAAAGGGCGTCCGTTACCTGGTCGGCCAGGCCAGGGACGTCAAGCGCGGCGAATCGGTCAAGTTCCTGATGCCGGTGCGCGGCGCTGAGGAAGAATGCTTCGTGATTAACTTCCGCGGCCATCTCCATGCCTACGTCAATCGATGCCGCCACGTGCCGATGGCGATGGACTGGGTGGACAATCAATTCTTCGGCGAAAAAGGCCGTTACCTGATGTGCCAGACCCACAACGCCTATTACGAGCCGTCCAACGGCGAATGTATCGCGGGGCCGCCGGAGACCTGCGGCAAGATGCTCTATCGGGTGCCGTTGGAAATCGAGAACGGGAAAATTTACGCACGGCCGCCGCAGGAAGAGTTCGAGGATTGAGTGACGGGCCTAGCGTCTGACCTCATTCATGCCGGGTGACGCACGACGGTCTTTCGCGATGCGACTCAGGCCGACGTTCTTGCCGAGCGGACAAACAACATCGAACCATGCCCGGCTAGCCCGCACCCGCGATCAGACCCACCTGTTTTATTCGTATTCGTCGCCGAAGTGGGCGCGGATGATGCGCGCCTTCAAGTACTCCAGCGTACCCAGGTCTTCGACGATATCGCCGCCGGTGTCGTAGAAAAAAAGCTCACCGTTCTTGGTGCGGCCGACCGCGATAATCCATTCGAGGTCATCGCGGTCTTCGAGCAGGTAGTTGATGGTTTGGGCAACGCCACGGCCCGGGATAATCGTGATTTTAGGACGTGCTAGTTTTTCCTGCTTTGGCATTGCTCTGGTAAACACCCCTGGCGGGAAGGTGCTCTTGGATCACCTTCGCTTAGATTAGGAACGCCATCTGACCTAAGTCAATAGCGCGTGAACGGCGACCTCCGCGTGATGCGTGTTCGGAAAGAAATCGAACGCCTGCACCCGACCAATCTCGTATCCGCTTGCACACAGGCTTTGCAAGTCGCGCACGAGAGTCGTCGTATCGCATGACACATAAATCACGGCGCGCGGACGCAGGCGCGCCACCGCCGTCATCAGATCGAGCGCTCCGCTGCGCGGCGGATCGATTATCACGAGCTCGGGCCGATAGTGCGCCCGCTCGAAGAAGCGCGCGGTCTCTGCCGCTTTCATCGCGATAAACTGCGCATCCCTCAGACCCATCCGCGCCGCGTTATGCTGCGCGCCGGCGATCGCGAGAGCGTCGGCATCGACGCCGGTGACGCGGGCCCCGCGGCGGGCGAGCGGCAGGCTGAAATTGCCGGCACCGCAGAACAGATCAAGCAGCGCGGTGCCGTCGCGCACGGCCGCCATCGCGACGACGGTCGCGACCAGCCGCAAATTTTGCGCGCGGTTGACCTGGCTGAACAGGTCGGCGTCGATCTCGATCACGCATTCGGGTTCCAGTTCGAAGGAGATCTTCGCGTCGCCCACCACCTCGCGGGCGCCGCCGCCGCGCAGCACGATACCGCGAATCGCATCGTCAGTACGCATCACCTGATGCGCGCGCGATACCTCGGCATTGCCCGGCGCCCTGGCGAGACTCGCGACCTGCACTTCGCCGCCGCGATCGCATACGACCTCGATTTCCACACATCGCCGGCCCAACGCCGTGGCCAGCGCCACCGGCATCCGATCGGGCGTCGCGGCAACCATGCATCGATCGATTTCGACGATCGAATTGCTGCCCGCCTGATGGAATCCGACGCGCCCGCCGGGCGCCGTCTTGAAGCGCGTGCGCGAACGATATTCGAACTCCGCCGGCGCCGCTTCAACCAGGCCGTTCGGATCGAGTTCGACGCCGAGCACATGGCGAAACTCCGCCGCGATCAATTGCGCCTTGAGCGCCACCTGGGCGGGATAGGCGATTTGCTGCCAGTCGCATCCGCCGCATCGCGGCAAATACGCGCACGGCGTTTCGCGCCGGGCCGCCCCCGGCCGAACAATCCGCTCGATTCGCGCAATCACGTAGTCACGACGTTCCGTCGCCGTCGCGACCTCGAGCAGGTCGCCCGGCACCGCCTGCGCGACCATCACGGATTTGCCGTCGATTCTGCCGACGCCGTAAGGCCCGAAGGTCATTGCGTTGATTTCAATTTCCGGCATCGAATGAGCGCTGATGCTGATGATGCGGCTGAAGGTCGCATCGCATATCCCGCTCATTATAGCCGACCGCGCGAGCCAATGCGCGCGTGAGCAAATGAGGTGGCGACCGGGACCCTCCGCAAACTATAATTGGCGATTGGGGTAATTGCGTCAGCCCAAACTTCCTGACCTTCGTTCGACAGGTGATCTCCGTGGCCAGCGAAATCAGTCAGCAGGAATCCAGCGAGCAACTCGAAGCGCGGCGGCGCCTCGAGATTTTCACCGAACGATTGTTCGAGCGGTTGCCCGCCGATCTGAGCGATAGCTACCCCGACCATCGGCGGCGCGCGATCGCCGCCAGCGCATTCGAGTTCTTCGAAGTTCGCGCCGACCCGGTGAGCATCCGCGTGCGCGCGAGCGCCACCGAGGGAGCGATAGTGGTCGAAACCGCGATGAGTGATTGCCCCTTCATCGTTGATTCGATTCTGGAATTCCTGCACAAGAGCGAACTTCACGTGCGCCTGCTGCTGCATCCGCTGTTCCAGGTCGCGCGGGACGCTGACGGCGCCATCGTGACCTTCGAGCAGGCGACCGCGGCCGAGCATGCCGAATCGTTCACGCACGTCGAGATCGATCTCACGCCCGGCACACTGACCGCCGCCGCGCTGACGCGCGAACTCACCGAAATTCTGAACGAAGTGCGCGAGGTCACGGGCGACTTCGGCGCGATGACCAAACGCGCGCTCGAGATATGCGACGAGACGGCGGCCGCGCGCGGCCTGGTCGAAATCCGCGATTTCCTGCGCTGGCTGGTCCAGGATGGCTTCGTTTTTCTCGGCTATCGCCGCTATCAGGTGATCGACCGTGACGGCCGCCGCGCGCTCGCCACGGTTCGCGATTCGGGTCTCGGCATCATGCGCGATGCGGCCGGCTCGCGCTACGCCGAACCGGTCACGCTCGATTCGATGGACCCGGACCATCGCACGCTACTGTTCGACGGGCCGCCGCTAATCGTTGGCAAGGCCCGCGCCGAGGCCCGCGTGCATCGGCGCGCCCCGCTCGACGACATCACCCTGCGGCGCTGCGCACCCAATGGCGAGGCGGTGGGGTTCGACCGCTTCATGGGTCTGTTTACATCGCGCGCATATGCCGAGGAGGCGCAGCACATCCCGGTGCTGCGGGCCAAACTCGCCGAAGTGCTGGAGGCCGAGCACGCGCAGCCCGGCACGCACGATTACAAGGAATCCGTCGCGGTCTTCAACAGCTTCCCCAAGGAGGAACTGTTCCGCGCGCGCGTGGCCGAATTGCGCGCGCAGATGCGTCTCGTACTCGATCTTAAAAACGCCGGCGATGTCCGCCTCAGTCTGCAATCCGATCCGGTGCGCGGCAACGTCATCGCGCTCGTCATCATGCCGCGCGAGCACTTCTCAGCCAGCGTCCGGATGCATATTCAGGACGCGCTCGCCCATCATCTCGGCGGCAAGCTGATTTATTATTACCTGGCGCTGGGCGAGAGCTACACCGCGCGGCTGCACTTCTGTTTTGCGGCGTCGCGACCGCGTCCGGCGGCCGTCGCCGCGATGGAATCCGAGGTCGTCCGGCTCGCCCGCACCTGGGATGATTTTCTGCGCGACCATCTGGTCGAGCGCCATGGGCAGCCGCGCGGCCACGAGCTCGCCGAGCGTTGGCGCGACGCTTTCAGCGCCGCCTATCGATCGGGTACGGCGGTTGAAATCGCGCTCCACGACATCGAACGCCTGGAGGCCCTGCTCACCGCGGGCGGCGCCTTCAGCGTGGACATCCATACACCGGCGCCGGGCACCACCGGCAATGAAAGCGAACTGCGCATGTACGAGCTGCGCGAAGCGCCGATCCTTTCCGAGCTGGTGCCGACGCTGCAAAACTTCGGCATCTCGGTGGTCAGTGAGGAGGCCCATGAGCTGCATCCGCTAAGCGGCGGGGAGCGGCGCACCGCCTACGTCCAATCCTTTCGCGCGCGGAGCCTTACCGGCGCTGCGCTCGAGCAATTGCCGGGGGCCGGACTGGTGGCTCAAGCGCTGATCGCGGTGCGCGACGGACTCGCCGAGGATGACGCGCTCAACTTGCTCACCCTGAACGCCGGTCTCGCATGGCGCGAAGTCGCACTGGTGCGGGCCTATCTCGGCGCCGCCTTCCAGATGAAGCTGGTGCCCGCGCGCCTCTCCGCCCATCGCCCGCTGCTGCTCTATCCGCGGCTCGCGCGCCTGCTCACCGACTTCTTCGTGGCCCGCTTCGATCCCGATCGCGACCCGCCGCCCGCAACCATCGCCGAACTGCGCACCGCGTATCTCGAACAATGCGGTGCGGTGGAAAATATCGCCGACGATCGTTTCGCGCGCACCCTGCTCGCGATGGTCGAGGCGACTGTGCGCACCAACTACTTCCAGCCGCAAGCGGCGCCAACGCCCTACCTGGCGCTCAAGTTCGAGAGCGCGCGGATTCCGAATCTGCCCGATACCGCCCCGCTCTACGAGATTCACGTCAACAGCCCGCGCATGGAAGGGTGCCATCTGCGCGGCGGCAAAATCGCGCGCGGCGGCATCCGCCACAGCGATCGGTCCGACGATTACCGCACCGAAATTCTCGACCTGATGAAGACCCAGACGGTCAAGAACGCGATCATCGTACCGGTCGGCTCGAAGGGCGGCTTCGTGGTCAAGTCGCGCGGCGTGCGCACGCCCGATCGCGACACGGTGGTCGCGGCCTATACTACCCTCATCAACGCGATGCTCGACCTGACCGACAATGTCGTTGAGGGCGCGATCGTGCGGCCGCCGCGAGTGCGCGTGCTCGACACCGATGGACCCTACCTGGTGGTCGCCGCCGACAAGGGCACCGCGACTTTTTCGGACATCGCCAACGAAATCGCCGAGAGCCGCGGCTACTGGCTGGGCGACGCGTTCGCCTCCGGCGGCAAGCACGGCTACGACCACAAGGAGATGGGCATTACCGCGCGCGGGGCATGGGAATCCGCCCGCCGCCACTTGCGCGAGATGGGCCGCGAAATCGATCGCGGCACGCCGGTCACGATGGTCGGCATCGGCGATATGTCGGGCGACGTCTTCGGCAATGGCCTGCTGCGCTCCGACAACCTCAAACTCATCGCGGCCTTCGACCATCGGCACATTTTCATCGATCCCGATCCCGATCCGAAGTTGAGTTTCGCCGAGCGCAAACGCCTCTATCAGATGGCGTCGTCGAGCTGGGCCGACTACCGTGCGGAACTTATCAGCGAGGGTGGCGGCGTCTTCCGGCGCGGCCAAAAGCGCCTCGTGCTGTCGCCGCAAGCGCGCCGGGCGCTCGGATGCGATTCAGCCGAACTCGACGCCGACAGCCTGGTCCAGGCAATCCTGCGCGCGGGCGTCGATCTGCTTTACAACGGCGGCATCGGCACCTACGTCCGCGCCGGCAGCGAGAGCGACGCCGAAGTCGGCGACCATGCCAACGACAACGTCCGCGTCACGGCCGCCGAGCTGCGCTGCAAGGTCGTTGTCGAGGGCGGCAACCTCGGCTTCACGCAGCGCGCGCGAATCGAATACGCGCTCGGCGGCGGTCGCATCAACAATGACGCCATCGACAATTCCGCCGGCGTCGATATGTCCGACCACGAGGTCAACCTGAAGATCCTGCTGGCGCCGATCGTCGCACGCGGCGAACTCAACTTCGGCGAGCGCAATCGCCGGCTGGCCGCCGCCGCCGAGGAGGTCGCCGACAGCGTGCTCCGCGACAACCGCGACCAGGTGCTCTCGCTCAGCCTCGAGCAACTGCGCAGCCGCGTGCACCTGAGCGCCTATCGCGACCATCTGACCGCGATCGAGCAGGCCGGAGTAGTGCGCCGTAGCGACGCGCTGCTGCCGACTCATGAGGATTTGCGCGACCGCCGCGCGCGCTTCCCCGGGCTCACGCGTCCGGAGCTTGCGATGCTCACCGCGTACACCAAGATCGATCTGACGGCGCGCCTCGGACGGTCGCGGCTGATTGACGATCCCAACCTCGCCGATCGCGTCCTGCGGCCCTACTTTCCGCCCGCCATCGCCAAGGCCTTCGCGAGCGAGATTCCGCACCATGATCTCCGCCGCGAAATCGTCGCAACCCGCGTCGTCAATGAAATGGTCGATCTGATGGGCTCGGTGTTCGTCTTCAATCTCGAACGCGATTATGGAATCGAGACCGAGGACGCACTACGCGCATGGCTGATTGCGGCCGGCGTGCTCGAACTCCCGCGGCGCGCGGGAGAACTCAAGCTCAATACTTCCGAATTGAGCGCGGAGGCCGAGGCCGGTGCATTTCTCGGCCTGGAGCGCGCCGCGCGGCGCGCCTGCACCTGGGCGATCGCGCACGCCAACCCGGCCGAACCGCTGGGCACGACCATCGGCCGCTTCGCGCCCGCGCTGCACCAACTCGCGGGCGAGTTCGAGGGCTGTCTCGCCGGCGGTGAACGCGAACGCTTCGAGCGCTCGTATCGCGATCTGCGCGCCGCCGTCCACCATGAGCAGCTTGCCCTTGAACTCGCGCGGCTCGTCTTCGCCGATCATCTGCTCAACGTGCTGAGTCTCGCATTCGCCCGTGGCGCCGAACCGGCCGCCGTTGCCCGGGTCTATTTTGGCCTCAGCGAAAGCATTGAATTCGCCGCCCTCGAGAGGGCCATCGACGCGATCAATAGCGACGATCGCTGGGAGCGCCGCGCGGCGCGCGACCTCGCCGCCGAACTCGCCTGGGCACGCATCCAACTCTGCCGGCAGGTGCTCGATAACGCCGGTGACGGCACGCCCGCACCCGGCAAATTAACGATGCCGGGACGCGAACGCCGCGTCGCCGAGATTAACCGCCTGATGGGTGATTTGCGTGCTCTCACGGCGATTGGATTACCGCCTTTGCAGGTCACCGTGCGCGCACTATCGCGACTCGCGAGTGGCCTTGCTGACGGCGTGTCGCCGGCGCGTGCAGCAGAGTCCGCGCCCGCCAATCGCTGAAGAAATCGTCCGCGCGATCGGTTACCGCGAGACTTGGCGCGCCTCCCCGAGCCGTCAATCGGTGAGACACCTCACTCCTGCGCGGCCGCGCCGAAATTGGCCAACGGCGCCGTCGCCGGCTGCGGCGCGACGGCCATGCCCACCGCCTCTTCGGCCGCCAGCGCCTTGAGATCCTGGTACAGCCGTACGCCGGCCGCGATAAAAAACGCGATCGTCGCGTAGGCCACCGCAAAGGCAATCAGATCGAACAAAAAGATCGTCGCCCACAGCGCGCCGGTCCAGACCCCGATCAGTCCGACCGCCAGGCTGATACCGAAGAACGCACCGCCCACCCATGAGTTGAAACCCGACCACACCGCGAGGAAAACCACGATGCGCACGGCGACCTTGAAGAACCGCCCACGCATCAGGTCGCGACTGTAAAACAGCGCCGGCCAACTCCGCCGATTGTCGAACACCAGCGCGTACTGCGCGAAGTAAAGCCACACCATCGCGAGCAGGCCTGGAATCACCAGCAGCACCAGGCCCACCGCGACCGCGATAAGTTGCAGCACCAGAATCCAGAAGAACGCCGGCGCCAGCCCGATCGCCTCGCGATAAACTTCGATCGCTTCGTTGAGCACGCGGGTCTTGCGCGTGCCCGAGTCGATCCGCTTGATCGTGCACAGCACCACCAGGTTGACCAGAAACGTGATCAGGGCGAGCGCGCCGCGCAGCAACAGCGCGCGGACCATCGAGTGCGCGATCGCCGGAGGTCGCGCCGGCGCGACCTCCGGCGCATACGGCACTTGTGCGGGAATCCATCCGACCGAGCGAACCCCCGGTTCGAATTTCTGCACCAGCGCGTGCTGCAGATTCAACGCGTCGGGCAACAGGCACAGCGCCGACACCAGCACCAGCGGCGCCAGCACCAGCACGAGCGTCGCCCAATTGCCCCGCAGGTCGTTAACCGCGTTGGCCAGGTAGATAAAGCTGCTCTTGATCCGCGTCGGCATTTAACCTACCGAGGTTGCCATCGCGCGACGCCTGACACAAGGCACCCGCGCCATCGCGGCGCGATGCGGCAAGCTGCGCACCGATACGCTATAGTTCTGGTTGCGCCGCGCGCCGGCGACATCCGCATGCGGGACAGGGACGCGCCATGACCGACAACGAACGGGCGGCTCGCATCGAGCACGAAAACAAGCTGATCCGGCGCCTGCGCTTTCTGGTCGAATTGACCTTCGCCACCATCGCGCAGGACGAGTCGCTCACTCTCGATCAGGCCTGGGAGCACGTCCACGCACTCAAGGGTGCCGCGGTCGCGATGTTCCCCGGCAAGGACGACACCTTCGACCTGCTCTACCTGCCGCGCTTCTCACGATTGCTGGCCGAACGCTTCCGTGCCAACTAGAAAACCGCCCACGCTCAGGCTGGTAAGAGCGACGCAGCGACGCAAACGCGTCGCCATCAGCCAACTCTCCGGCCTCGTCCTGGCCCGCACCAAGTTTCGCAGCGCGGCCTATCACGCCGATTTGAGCTTCGATGATCGCATCATCCGGATCAAAAGGCGGACGCATTCGATCGACGACTACATCATTCCAGGCTTTATCGACCTGCAGGTAAACGGCGGATGCGGCATCGACGTCATGTCCGCCAGCGTGGACGACCTGCTCGAACTTTCGCATTGCCTCGCGCACGAAGGCACCACCGGATGGCTGCCGACGGTGATCACCTCGCCGCTCGAGACCATCGAGCGCGCCGACGCGATCATCGCCGCCGCGATCGCCGCGCAGGCCGAAACCGAGCGCGCCGCACAGCGCGGCAGCCGCGGACTCGCCGGTGCGACCATCCTCGGGATGCATCTCGAAGGGCCGTTCATTTCCCCCGCGCGGCGCGGCGTCCATCCGCCGCTCAACCTGCTCCCGCAGGGCGAGGCGTTAGCTCGCGTCAGCCGCCTCCAGACCTTGAAATTGATCACGCTCGCACCCGAACTCGAGGGCGCGCTTGACGCCATCCGCGCGCTGACCGCGCAGGGCATCGTGGTTTCGATCGGTCACACCGACGCGACCTACGAACAGACCCTCGCCGCGATCGACGCCGGCGCCCGGATGTTCACCCATCTGTTCAACGCGATGCCCCCGCTGCACCATCGCACCCCCGGCGCGGTCGGCGCCGCGCTCTCGCTGTCGGCCGCCCGTGCCGCGATTATTCCCGATGGCGTGCACCTTCATCCGGCGCTGTTCGACACCCCGCATCTCAACCCGATTATCACCACCGACCGCGTCGCCCTGGCCGGCACCGACGGCGCTCCGAGGGCCCTGTTCGGTGGACTGATCAAGGAAGCGCGTACCGCCGGCGGCGCCGCGCGCCTTCCCGATGGAACCCTCGCCGGCAGCGTCATCACCATGCTCGACGGTCTGCACCTCACGTCGCAGCGCCTCCTCGCGAAGGGCTGGTCGATGGGCGGCGTGCTGGCCGAATACGGCGAGATGTCGGCCTTCGGCCCTTCCGCGATCCTTGGTCTTGCCGATCGCGGCCGCATCGAACCCGGATGGCGCGCCGATTTGATTGTGCTCGACGGCGATCTGAATCTGAAGGCCGTCTTCGTCGGCGGCCGCGAGCTCGACTAAGTCGCGGCGCGCGCGCCGCTTGCCCTGCGTACTCCAAACCCGTTCGCGGAGTTCACGATGCCGCTCAACCACGCCTGCCTCGGCAAAATTTATCCGCCCCTCTCAACCGTCGTCACGCTCGAGGCGCTGCAAAATTACGCGCGCGCGTGCAACGACCTCAACCCGCGCTACTTCGACCCTGCGTTGCCGGGCGGCATCGTCGCGCCCCCGATGTTCGCGGTGGTCGTCACCTGGCTCTCGGTCATCACCGCGATGACCGACACCGAGCTGCATGCCGACCTGCTCCGCCTGCTGCACGTCGCCCAGGACATCGAGTTTCTCGCTCCAATCCGCGCCGGCGATTCGATCGCCTCAACCGGCAAAATCGCTTCGCTCGAGTCGCCTCAAAACGGCGAGGCGATGGCGCTCGAACTCAACGCGCACAATGCTCGCGGCGAAGCGGTGACCCGCATCGTCTTCACCGTCTTCATTCGCGGGCGGCGCGCCGCATCCCCTCCGGCCGAAGCGAAATCAGACGATGCAACTCCGGATAGCGATAGCCTTCGCGGCACACCCATCGTGACCGTCGCGCAAACCATCGACGCGGATCAGACCGTGCGTTATGCGGAGGCTTCCGGCGACCGCAACCCCATTCACGTTGACGCAAATGTCGCCAAAATGGCGGGCCTGCCCGGAATCATCGTACACGGGATGTGCACCATGGCCTTCACCGCGCGCGTGATCGTTGAGGGCGTTTGCGGCGGCGACCCGGCGCGCCTGAAGCGCCTCGCCGTGCGCTTCTCGCGCCCCGTCCTGCCCGGCGACACCATCACCACCCGCGTATGGCCCGCGGGCGATCGCGACGGACGGCGCATATTTACCTACGAAACCACCAATCCCGACGGCGTCGCCGTAATTCGCGGCGGCCGCGCCGAAGTCGCACCCTAGCCGCCGCGGACGCGCGCCGCGATGCGAAAACTCGTCATCGGCCTCTCGCTCCCGTTGAGCGGTCAATACGCCGCCACCGGTTTGCAGATCGAGGCGGCGCTCCGCCTCTTCGCCAACGACACCAACGCCGCCGGCGGCGTGACCGTGGCGGGTGAACGCCGCGACCTCGAGTTCGAGTATCGCGACGACGCAAGCCGCCGCGACCGCGCGCGCGAAATCTACCGGTGGCTCTGCTTCGAGCGCCGCGCCGCGCTGATCTTCGGCCCCTACTCGACCGCGCTCACCCGCGTCGCCGCCACCGTTGCCGACGCAGCCGGAATGCTCCTCGTCAACCACGGCGGCGCCGGCGACGATCTCTATGATGACCTCAACCGCAGCGGCCGCCGCCCCGCCAACCATCGACACATGATCGTCGGCGTCCTCAGCTCCGCGAGCGATTACATGACGGGCTTCGTTAGCCTGCTCGCGACGCTTAAATTCTGGCGCAAGCGCCTCGCGATCGTCGCGGCCAAGACGCCCTTCGCCCGCGCCGTCGCAGAGGGTGCCGAACGCGAATCCAAACGGCGGCGCATCTGGCTGCACGGCGTCCGTCTGCGCCTCAAATACTCGACGCACTTCGATCCCGACCACACCCCCGACGCGCTCACCCGCGCCTTGCACCGCAATCGCATCAATGCCGTCGTCAGCGCCGGCCGCTACGAACACGACCTCGCCATCATGCGCCTGTGCGCCGCTCACGTCCCCAATCTCCCCGT
Organism: Deltaproteobacteria bacterium; assembly: GCA_021780755.1. Classification (GTDB taxonomy): domain Bacteria; phylum Desulfobacterota; class Binatia; order Binatales; family Binataceae; genus JADMIL01. Next base: position 75,480 of record JAJXYF010000018.1, read on the forward strand.
ACTCGCATGCGTCGCCGCGGGCGTCGCGCGCTTCGGCGCCGACCTCGCCGAGGACGCCGAGGGCATCGTCGGGCCGAGCCAATGGGAACCCGACGCCGAAATCATCCCTCAGCTAGGACCCTCCAGCCGCGAGTTCATCCACCGGATGCGCGCGCTCGGCGCCCCCGAATGTGACTATCCGGCCGCCCAGGCCTACGCCGCCGGATTGGTCACGCTCGCCGCCCTGCGCGCCGCCGGTTCGCTCGACCACTCAAATCTGCGCAGCGCCTTTTCGGGCTTGCGCATGACTACCCTGTTTGGCGACTTCGCGATCGATCCGGTCAGCGGACGCCAGGTCGGTCACAAGATGCTGCTCGTCCAATGGCATCGCGGACGCAAGGTGCTAATCGATGCCGAGCCTGACCCCGATGAGGGGGCGATCGAATTTCCCTCGGGCTGGCGTCTGGTGCTCGCTTCGATGCGATATTTCCGCCTGAGCCGCCGCGACCGTTCGCAGGACAGCCGCGACGTGAATGATGCTCAGTTTAGCGACGACCCCGACGAAATCGACGATGACGAAAAACATTAGCCTCGGCCTCGCGCCCACCCGGCCCCACTATGCCGTCGGCCTGATGTCCGGGACCTTCCACGATGGCGTCAGCGGCGCGCTTGTCACGATCGACAATCGCCGTTCGCCTGGCGTGAGGTGCCCGGTTTCCGAGGCCATCTACCTGTTGAGCATCCTTCCTTTCGGGACGGGCCGCGCAGGCAGGTAGTACGATCAGGGGGTTGCCGAATGCGCGGTCGCGACGAAGAAAACCAGGTACGCCAGGCCGCCGACCGAAATTAGCAGCAACGGATTGACCCGCCGCCACATCAACACCGATAGTGTCGCCGCCGCGATCGCGAAGCTCATCAGATTATGGATCGAAAGCTGCGCGATCGCGTAGGTCCCCGAGAGCATCAACCCGATCGAGATCGGCGCCATCGCGCGCTGGATCGCGTGCCGCCACGGTGATTCGGAGTAACGCAGCCACATGCGGTTGGCGAACAACGTCAGCAGGCAATCCGGCACGAAGAAGGCGAAGGCGACGATCGCCGACCCCAGGTATCCTGCCACCCGGTAGCCGATCACCATCACCATCAGCATGTTCGGGCCGGGCGCCACCTGCCCGAGACTGTAGATGTCGCGAAATTGCTTGTCGGTCACCCAATGAAACTGGCTGACCGTCATGCGCTGCATTTCGGGCAGCACCGCCGTGCCGCCGCCGACCGCGAGGATCCCCAGCAGCGCAAACACCCAGGCCAGGCTGATCAGCTTGTGCATCGGCCCCTCAATGCCGCCAGTGCGATCGATGCGAATGAAACCGATCGCGCAGATGCGTGAAACGCTCGGCGGTCTCGACCGCGCCGCGCGGCCGGTAGAGCCAGATCGCCACCGGCCCCATTACCAGCAGCACCCATCCGAGCGAGACCTTGAACACGCTCACCGCCACGAACGTCGCCGCGATAATCATCAGGTCGAGCGGCCGTACGAATTGCTTGTGCCCGAGTTGCAGCGTCACCGTCAGCAGCAGTCCCACCGCCGATGCCGCCACTCCCACCAGGAAATGGCCGACCTCCGGGTTGTGCCGCTGCTGTTCCCACAGCACCCCGAGCGTCATCATCACCACCATCCCCGGCAGCATCAGACCGACCGCCGCGACCGCCGCGCCAATCGCACCGCGCATCCGGTCGCCGACGATCACGCTCATGTTGACCGAGTTCAGGCCCGGCAGCGTCTCGCTCACCTCGAGTGCGTCGAGGAAATCGTCGTCGTCGAGCCAGCCGTGATCGCGCACCAGGAATTCGCGCAGGTACGCGAGCACGCCGCCGCCGAAGCTGATCGCGCCCGCCATGAGGAACACTTTGAAGATGTCACCGAGTCCCGGACGGTCGCGCGCCGCTGCCTCCGCATCATCGATCGCCCCCGCGTCATTCATGACTGACCACCGGCGTCTTCCCCATGCGATAGATCATCGCCGTCTTGGTCGTCCCGAGCTGGACCCATTCGGGCGCCTCGCTCTGCAGTCCCAGGTAAAACGCCTCCGACAACTCCTTGGGTTTGCCGTGAAAATCCTCGGGAGAATTGAACCTGAGCTGATAGCCATACTCGCCGATAAAACTCTCCTGCGTCATCCGGTTGCGCCAGATCGCCAACGTCGCCTTGGCCGTCGTCTTGCCGCCGAAATCGATCTCGCCGAAGTTCACCAGCACCTCCTCGATCGCGAGTCCGTTCACCACCGAGAGCGCTGTCCTGGCCTTGGCGCCGGTGCGCAGCAGCGCAGGAAAGACCTGGCAGATGGTCTCGAAGCTCTGCGTCATCGCCGTGTTCGGCGTGTCGAGTTCGCAGCCGTGCGAGTAGATGATGCGCATGCCGCCAATCTTGTCGTACGGCAGCACGATTTCCTCCTTGAACTTCACCACGTCGATACACGGCAGCAGCGGCCGCACGTCAACCGCTGCCGTCGCCTTGAAATCCGGGTCGCGAAATTTGAGCGTCAGCTCGTGCTCGGGTCGCGGCACGCCGGCCCGGTAAAACGTCCGCCGGCGCAGCATGAAGCCGTTGTTGTAGAGCCGGAACTTCGGCGTGTCGAAGAAGATCACCTCGCGCAGATGCGTCTCCATCGGCTTGCCGCGCTTGCGAATCGCGATCCCCAATGACTTCGCGACGCGCCGCGTCACCTTCCAGAACTTGTGGAACTGCTGCGAATGGGTGAACCGATCCGCCCGCAACAGCAACTTGTAGTCGCGATACTGCAGCGGATCGTGATGGATGATCGAAGCGGCGCCGGACTGCGGACTACTGGTGGACGTGCTCATGCGGTTGTAATCGCTCGCTCGGACCTCGGCCCCCCCCCCGCACCGCATCCCTATCGCGGCCGGCAATCGATTCTAACCGTTGGCTTCAAGCGACGCTCTGCTTTATCGACAACCGAGCTATCAGTATGCCGGTTGAGCGTCAATTCTTTCCGCGCGCGATCCATCCCGCCACCGCTCGCGCGGGATCGCACGCGCCCGCCGTCCCCGTCTCTCGAGGTTCGTCCGCGAAATCGCCTCTCGACACTCTTGCGGGCGACGCGCCGTCGGCGCAATAATTTCATCCCCGGTGGACGCATAGCTCAGCCCGGTTAGAGCACTTGCCTCACATGCAAGGGGTCCCAGGTTCAAGTCCTGGTGCGTCCACCAAAGATTCCGGCGCTTTCAGTAATCTGGTTTCCCGATCGCCCGCACGGCGACGAACTCGCAGGATCGAGCGAGAACCGGCCGCGCCGGCGCCGGCAGGCGCCACCAGACCGGCTAGTTCTTTCGCACGTTGCGGAACGGGCCGGTATCGAACCGTGGCTCTTTCGGCAGGTCAAGCACGCGCTCGGCGATGATGTTGCGCTGAATCTCGTCGGTACCGCCGGCGATGGAAACGGCAGGCACCGAGACCAGAATTTCGGCGATGATCCCGTCACGCGGACTTCCGCTTCCAGTCAGCATCGCTTCCGTGCCGGTAATCAAAGTATGGACGTGGGCAGCGGCCCGCGCGACATTGCTGGCTGCCAGCTTTCCGAGCGAGCCTTCCGGCCCTTGCGGGCGCCCCTGTTGTTGGGCGGCGCGTGCGCGGCGCGCGGTCCACTCGGCCGACTTGGCCATGATCATCAGCTTGGCGATCTCCTGGCGCATGTGAGGATCCCTGTTCGCACCGGTTTCCTTGGCGCGCTCGATGACAAGATCCACCCGACCGGCACGCTGCGGATACCACTTGTAGGGCTGATTCGCCTTTTCGGTTTCGGCTCGCTCTTCGGCGTGTATCCGTCCGACCCGCGCCCCGCGCTTTGACGGTGAGGCAAGCCCATCGGCACCGCGGCGTTCGTGGGCGAGGGTCGTCATCGCCACCTTCCATCCCTCGCCGACGCGCCCGACCAGGTTCTCCTGCGGGACCTTGGCGTCGGTGAAGAATACCTGGTTAAAAGACGCGTGACCGTTCATCTGTTTGAGCGGCTGCACGTCAACACCGGGCTGCTTGACGTCGATCACGAAATACGAGAGTCCCTCGTGCTTGGGCGCGTCCCAATCGGTGCGCGCGAGCAACAGGCCATGGTCGGCATGATGCGCACTCGTGGTCCACACCTTCTGTCCGTTGACGATCCAATAGTCGCCGTTCAAATCCGCGCGGGTGGTGGCGCCGGCGAGGTCGGACCCGCTGCCGGGCTCACTGAAGAACTGGCACCAGGTGTCTTCCCCGGTAAGAATACGGCGCAGGAACTTCTTCTTTTGCAGATCCGATCCGTGCTCGAGCAGCGTGGCCGCCGCCAGCAATCGCACTCCGGATTTGGCAACGCCGACGGCGCCAACATTGCTTAATTCCTCTTCCACCACGCGCGCCAGGGCGTGCGGCAGACCGCGGCCGTACCATTCCTTCGGCCATTGCGGCATTCCCCAGCCGGAATCGGCGAGCTTGCTACGCCATTCCACCAGCGACATATCCGGATCCCAATTGGCCGCCAGCCACTCGCGCACTTCGGCACGAACCTCGGTTTCGTTTACCTTACTCATCGCTCAAACTCCCCACCGCTGCATCAAGAGTTCCCTGTGGTAACTTGGCTGACCGAGGAACACCTCCGAGCTTTTGGCGCGCTTGAACCAAAGATGCGTGTCGTTGTCCCACGTGAAGCCGATGCCGCCATGAATCTGAATACATTGAATCGCGGTCTGCAGGTACGTTTCTGACGCGGCAGCTTTGGCCAGACTGGCGAGCGCGGGCCACTCGGGCTCGTCCATCGCCGCGGCTTGAGCCGCATAATAGGCCGCCGACTTGGCTAGCTCCACGTCCAGCAGCATATCGGCGAGCCTGTGCTTGATGGCTTGAAACGAGCCTATTGTCCGTCCGAACTGCACCCGCAATTTCGCATAATTTACCGCCGAGTCGAGCAGCGCCTGGGCGCCGCCCACCATTTCATTGGCGAGCGCGATGGCCGCCTGATCAAGAGTACGGAGGATTGGCTTTGCACCATCATCGAGGTTGCCGAGCAGGCTCGCCGGAGCGCCGTGAAAATCGATGCGCGCGATCTTGCGAGTAGGATCCATAGATTCCAGAAGGCGCCGTTCCACACCGCCGGCCTTCGCACCGAGAGTGAATAACGCCAACCCCTCGCGGCCGACAGTCTTGGGAGTACGTGCGGCGACGATCAGCAGGTCCGCCACGTGGCCGTCCAAAACGTAACTTTTGGCTCCCTCGAGAAGGTAACCGTCCACACCGGGGGTGGCGACGACCTCAATGCTCGCCGGATCCCAATTACCGTCGGGCTCGGTGACTGCCAGCGTGGCCAGCCGAGCGCCTTTTGCAAGGTCTGGCAACAAGGCCGATTTCTGCGCCTCCGTGCCAGAGTTCAGGATGGCGTTGCCCGCGAGCACCGCGGTGGAAAAATAGGGCGCGCAAAGCAGCGCGCGACCAAGCTCTTCCGTAACGATGCAAAGCTCGACCATGCCAAACCCTGCACCACCATATTGCTCCGGTACGTGGATGCCGGGCAGTGCCAGGTCCTCGCTCAGTTGGCGCCACACCGCGGGATCGTAACCCTCGGCAGTGCCCATGAGGCGCCGAACCTCAGTCGTCGGAGACTTGTCAGTTAGAAATCGCCGAATCGCCGAGCGGAACTGCTCCTGCTCGTCCGTGAATGCGAACTGGACGCGGCGTTTGGGCTCAAATCTCGATTCATCTGATGTGTTCATCGCTCTTGAAAGGTGCTCGGCGGCTAGCTTTGGATATGGTTCTATTGCCACGAATAGGCGGGTCGCGGCAATCGCGGGCTTGCCAGCTAAACCGCTCGCGTTTCGTAGACGTCGTATGCGAAGGCGCTCGGAGCCTGAGTCATCTAATCGAGCGAGGTATGGCTCTACCTTCGCGAAGGGCTTGCTCAATGCAATGCCATCGGGCGACGGGCTTATACGGATGTAGGTTCAAGTCCTGGTGGGTCCACCAAAACTAAATCAGAACCCCGGTGAGATTTCAGTTTCCCGCCAGTCTCGGACTTCGCTGCGCGTGCAATTCGCCGCGAAAACCGGCTAGTTTGGGCGCGACGCATTCACCGGCCCGATATCGATGTGGCCGTTTCCTGGAGACGCTGATGATTCCGTTTGCCGGCAGTCCCCTTAATCGCGCCAGCGAAAAGCGCACCGACCCCGACTGGATCGAGTCCAAACGGCGCGACCTGTCTTCGCTGATCCTACCGCTATGGCGCCTCGAGCCCTTCCTGCTTGAACCCAAAACCGCGGGCGCTCCGATCGAGCTTGGCCTGCTGCGGCCCGGCCTCGCCGATGCGCTCGCGGGCACCGATGCACCGTGCATTTTTCTCGGCCTCGAGGGTGACACCGCGGTCTTCGCGCTTGACGTGTCGGCGGCCGCCGCGCCCGGCAACGTGGGCCCGCTCGCCGGACTCGGCTATTTCCGCGACGCGCGCACCGCGGCGCAAACCGTGTCGATCAAGCACGCCGCTATCATCGCGCAGGCCAAGGCGCTCATCGATTGGCACCAACGCCACGGCTTCTGTCCGCGCTGCGGCGCGCCGACCACGATGATGGACGCCGGTTACCGCCGCATCTGCCCCAAATGCAACGCCGAGCACTTCCCGCGCGTCGATCCGGTCGTCATCATGCTCGCGACCCACGGCGACGCGTGCCTGGTGGGACGCGGCAAGCAGTTCCCGTCCGGCATGTTCTCGGCCCTGGCCGGCTTCGTCGAGCCCGGCGAAACCATCGAGGAGGCGGTGCGGCGCGAACTAATGGAGGAAGCCTCGGTGAAAGTCGCCGAAGTGACCTATTACGCGACGCAACCGTGGCCGTTCCCGTCCTCGCTGATGATCGGATGTTTCGCTCGGGCCGAGAGCCGCGACGCGAAGCCCGACGAGATCGAGATTGCCGAGGTGCGCTGGCTTGAGCGCCGTGTCGCGCGCGAACTGCTCGAAGGCAAGCAGGTCGCCGGTCTGCGCGTGCCCCCGCCGATCGCCATCGCCCATCATCTGATCAAGACCTGGGCCCTCGCTGACAAGTGATCTCCGGTTCCTCATCGCACCCGGATTTATAGCCGACTCCCCAACATGGACACCGGCGGTCTCGAGGCCTTCACCGACGGCGTGATCGCGATCGTCGTCAGGCAATGGCCCGGCGCGTCTATTTCCGATCTGATTGACGCCAGCGGCCCGTTTCAGACCAGACTTAGCCGCAGCGACTTCGATACCGCCTTGATCAATTCCAGAAACACCACCGTCACCACTCCGACTGCCGCCACCAGCATCAGATCGAATCCGTCCAGCACGCCAAAACGAAATAAGTGCCGGACGGGACCGATCGCCAAAGTCACCGCGAGCAGTGCGATCGTTATTCCCAGGATCGTCCACAGGGCGGCATTCGGGCGCTTTAACGCGACGATCACTGACGAAGTGAACGACCGATTCACCAGGATGAGTCCGAAGTTTCCTACTACGAGGGAGGTGAAGGTCAGCGCACGCACTTCAGGCTCCGGCATCCCGCGCCGCAGCATCACGACGAAGATGCTGGCCGTGAGGGCAAAGACCCACAGGCCCTGAATAACGCTCCACCCGATCATCGCGGGAGCAAATAGCGGACGCCGCGAGTTCCGCGGCGGCCGGCGCATCAGGTCGCCCTCTTCGACTTCCGCCTCGAAGACGACCGAGGAGACCGGATCGACTATCAGTTCGAGAAATGCGATATGCACCGGCGAGAATATCAGCGGAAAGCCAAAGAACAGCGGCATCAGCGCCAATCCCGCGATCGGTACGTGCACGGCGAGCAAGTATCCCATCGCCTTGCGCAGATTATCGTAGATCCGCCGGCCCAGTCGGACGGCGCTCACAATCGAGCCGAAGTCATCGTCCAGCAAAACGATCGCGGCGGCTTCGCGTGCGACGTCGGTGCCACGGCCTCCCATCGCGATTCCGATATGAGCCGCTTTCAGCGATGGCGCATCGTTAACGCCGTCCCCCGTCATCGCGACGATTTCACCGTTGGCCTTGAGCGCATTTACGATTCGCAGCTTTTGCTCCGGCATGATCCGCGCAAAAATCCCGACCGCCCCGACTCCTTCGCGCAGTTCGGCGTCGCTCATTGACGCCAGGCCCTCGCCGGTGAGCGTGCCGCCCGCCACGTCCAGTCCGGCCTGCTCCGCGATTGCGCGCGCCGTCGCCGGGTAGTCCCCGGTTATCATCACGACCCGGATCCCCGCGCTCCGGCATTCGCGAACCGCCCCGGGAACTGTCGGCCGCAACGGATCGGCCAGGCCCACCAGGCCGAGAAAATCGAAAGCGAAATCGCGCTGCGACTCGGGCCACGGCGGTCCTTCCGCGCGGGCCAGCGCAACCCCAAGCACGCGCATCCCCCGCGCCGCCATCTGATCGACCGCGGCGCTTAACCCGGCCAGCGGCGTCCCCTCCAGATGGCACATGGCGGCGATCGCTTCGGGGGCGCCCTTCGCGGCAATCATGTAGCCGGCCTCTGCCGCCGGCTTCCAGACGTGCGACATCGCGAGAAGTTGCGGGCTCAACCCGTATTCGTGCGACAAAACCCAATCCGGATGCGGGTGCCCGATGGCGGCGAGCGATTGCGCGCCCAGCGCATGGAACGCCTTCTCCATCGGATCGAGCGGCTCAACTTCGCTGGCCAATATCCCGAACTCGATCAGGCGCCGGAATTTCTCCGCCAGGCCCTCGGACGCCAGGTTAGCGACCCGCAGAATTTCATCGCCGATGCGAAGTTCGGCCACCGACATCTGATTGAGCGTCAGCGTTCCGGTCTTGTCGCTACACAATACGGTTGCCGCACCCAGAGTCTCGATCGCGGCCGAACGGCGCGTCAGCACACGGGCCCGCGAAATTCGCCAGGCCCCCATCACGAGAAAAATCGTCAGGACCAGCGGGAATTCCTCCGGCAGGATCGACATTGCCAGCGTGATCCCGGCCAATATCCCGTCGAGCCACAGGCCGCGCATCAACCCGTAGAGAAGGACCGTCAGGATGCTCAGCCCGAGCCCAATGGTGGCTAGCGCGCGCACCAGGCGGCGGGTCTCGACGCGCAGCGGAGTCGGCTCCTCCGTTATCTCGCTGAGCGCCTTGCCGATCTTGCCGATCTCGCTCGCCAGACCAGTCGCGTAAACCTCGCCGATGCCCTGCCCGCTCACAATCATGGTGCCGGAAAAGACCCACGGCAGGTCGTCTCCACCGGGGCGCGCCGTCAAGGGCAAATCGCGCCCGGCCTGCTTGCGCACCGGCACTGACTCACCGGTAAGCAGCGACTCGTCGGCTTGAAGATCGTTGCTCGAGACGAGCACGGCATCGGCCGGAACCCGATCGCCCTCGGCCAGTACGATGATATCGCCGCGAGCCACCTCGCGGCCCGGAATGCGCCGTTGGATCTGGTCGCGTATCACCAGGGCTCGCGGGCTCGTAAGGTCCCGCAACGACTCCAGCACGTGCTCCGTGCGGGTTTCCTGAACGACGGCGATCACCACCGTTACGATCGCGGACCCGCCGAGCATCAGCGCTTCGCCGAGATCGCCCACCACCAGGTAGATCGCCGCGGCGGCGAGCAGCAGTTCGAACATCGGCTCGCTCGCGATTTCACCGACGATACGGATCAGAGTTCGTTTCGGCGCTCGCGGTAACTCGTTGTACCCTTCCAATCGCAGTCGCCGAGCCGCCTCGATCTCCGATAGACCGCCGCGATTTTGCGAGTGGTCCTCAGGCATAGCTGCCATCTTTGGTCGCGCTCCTCCTTTTCACAACTCCGCACGCACTCCACGCTCCATATTAGTCAAGCCACTTGCCCCGGTCTCCCGACACCGCAACCGCATCGGTTGCGTCATTACCCGCAAGGCATTACACCTCGATCACCCGATCATCTATTGGTCTTTCGCACGGCCCGCGCCGCGCCCCTTACGCGCATCGCACGTTGGATCGGAAAACCACTTGGAGCGCCCGCCGTTGCAACACACTAACAGCCGCTATGAGCAGGAACTCTCGACCTTGCGGGAAACCCTCCTGCAGATGGGCGAATTGGTTTCCAATCAAATCGGCGACGCCGTTCAATGCCTCCTCGCGGGTGACGCCGACGGTGCCGCGGCGGTCGCCGCGCGCGACACCGAGGTCAATCGCCTCGACTGTGAAATCGACGACCGCTGCGTCGAAGTGCTCGCGCTCAATCAGCCCACCGCCATCGACCTGCGAATGATCCTGGCGAGCCTCAAGATTACCGTTGACCTCGAACGCATCGGCGACCAGGCCGTCAATATCTGCACGCACCCCAGCAATACCGCCAGACGCGTCGCCTTCGGCGTCGATAGTGAGATCGAACGGATGGCCACGATGGCGTGCGAGATGGTCAGAAACAGCCTCAGCGCCTTTGAGCACGGCGACACCTCCCTCGCCAAAAGCGTCATCGAGACCGACGATCAGATCGACGCCCTGCATCATCGCGTGCTCAACCAGTTGCTCAACGCGATGGTCGATGAGCCAACCGAAATCGGTCACGGCACTACCTTGGTATTCGTCTCGCGATCGCTCGAGAAAATCGCCGATCATGCGACCAATGTTGCGGAATCTGTCGTCTTCATGGTCGAAGGCCGCGACATTCGTCATCGCGAGCGGCCGGATCATTAATTCTGCCGGTTGGTCACTTTACATTGGGGCTGGCTGCGGCTACGCTATATTCACGCTAGGACGCACTCCCCTTTAAGCCTGCTATGGCTTTCTGTCTGCTGCTTCCTCGCAAATATTTCAGGAGGCCAGACAATTGGCCAGTAAGCTCTACGTAGGCAACCTTGCCTACTCCGTCACCAACGCCGACCTCGAGGCGTTGTTTTCCCAGGCCGGCGCGGTCGAAAGCGTCGCCGTCATCACCGATAAGTTCTCAGGCCAGTCCAAAGGCTTCGGATTTGTCGAGATGGCCGATGCGGCCGATGCTGCCCGCGCGATCGAACAATTCAACGAGACTGAACTCAAGGGCCGTAATATCAAGGTCAATGAGGCGCGGCCCCGTGAAGCGGGCGGTGGCGGCGGCAATCGCGGCGGTGGCGGTGGAAATCGCGGCGGCGGCGGTGGTGGCGGCAACCGCGGTGGCAGCCGCTGGTAACCCGGCTGTGCGCAAGCGGCCCTCTTTACACTCGTAAAGCGACTCTGTTCTCCAGTAGCCAAGTCAAGGACGCTCAACCTTGATCGCCGCAGAGACCTGCGCCCGTATCGCGGAGCGTCCGTGGGAATGGCCGTGGTGGCGAATGACCAAGGAGGATGCCGTCATCCTCCCTTGGATCATTCTCATTCATGTCACCGCACTTATCGGGCTGATCCTCTTTCCTCTACCCGGATGGCCGATCTTGCTCGGCGCGTTTGCGCTGGCGTGGATCGGGGGGCTTGGCACCACCGTATGCTATCACCGTGCGATCGCCCATCGGGCGCTCACGCTCAAGCCGTGGGCGCTGATGATTCTCACCTTCTTCGCGGTCTTTAACGGTTCCGGCAAGCCGATCAGCTGGGTCTCCGGCCATCGGCTGCATCACGCCAGCGCCGATACTGACAACGACATCTCGAGCCCGCGCCACGGCTTCTGGTGGTCGCATCTGCGCTGGCTATGGCAGGCCGGTATTCCCGATTCGGTGCGCTTTTGCCCCGATCTCGACAGCCCTCGCTACCGCATCTGGAAGTACCTGCAGCCGCCGGTGCTCGCGCTTTCCTACTTTGGCGGGCTCTACTTCGGATGGGCCGCGTTCTTCTGGCTCGGTTCGATTCGCCTCGTATTCGCCCTGCACGCGCAATGCTTCGTCAATAGCATCTGCCATACCGAACCGACCGCTGCGCTGGGTGAGGATTCGAGCCGCAATGTGCGATGGCTCGGGTTTATGCATTTCTTCCAGGGCGAAAACTGGCATCGCAACCATCACGCGCGGCCCGGCTCGGCGCAACTCGGATGGGGATGGCGTCAGCCCGACCTCGGCTACCTGACGATCTGTGCGCTGGAGAAAATCGGCGCCGCAAAAGACATTCGCCGCCTGCGCCGCGTCTGACCGCGGGTCCCTCGGGCCCGCGAAGGCATCGGCATCCCGACCCTGCTCTGATTCCGTCTCCCATTAACACCGGGTGGTCTGGTGTTCCATCAACAGGGCTGCGTACGGGAGCTTGTCATCCCGAGCGGCCTCGGCCAGGCGACGATCTGAAATCAACGCCCCCACCGCGCAAGCCCTACCAGCGTACCAGCATCATCTCCGAGCAAAATCCCGGGCCCATCGCCAGGATCACTCCGGGCGCTCCCGGCGCCGGCCGTTTCGTCGTCATCACCGCCTCCAGCACCTTGAGCACCGACCCCGACGACAGGTTGCCGAATTCCGACAGGCATTCCCACGACAGCGCTAATTCGCCCTGGCACAGGCCCAGCGCCATTTCGACCGCCTGCAGAATCTTCGGACCGCCCGGATGGATTACCCAACTCTGAATCTCGCCGCGGGTCAGCCCATGCGCCGCCAGGAAGGCGTCGACGTCCGCGCCGAGGCGCCGCTGGATCAACTCCGGCAATTGTTGCGAAAGCACGATCGCGAAGCCCTTTTCCGAAATGTCCCAGCCCATGATCTGCTCGGTGTCGGGATAAAATACCGACCGGTTCGCAACTATCGCCGGGCCTGATGAACCGCGTTCCGCTCCCGCCAGGATCGCCGCCACCGCGCCGTCGGCGAACAGCCCCATCGAAATCATGTTGACGGTCGAAAGGTCGTCGCGCTGAACCGTCAACGAGCACAATTCCACCGACAAAATCACCGCGACCTGCTTCGGGTATGCCAATACGTAATCGGCCGCGCGCGTCAGCCCGATTGCCCCGCCGACACAGCCCACCCCGAAAATCGGCGTGCGCTTGATGTCCGGCCGCAGACCCATCCGATTGATCAGCCGCGCGTCGAGCGACGGGCTGGCCACCCCTGTCACCGAGACCACGTAGAGCGCGTCCAGATCCTGGCGTCCGAGTCCCGCACGCTCCAGCGCTTCATCGATCGCCCGCTCGCCAAGTTCCGCGGCAACCTCCAACCAGGCCCGATTGGTCTCGCCGAAGGTCTCGAAGCTCGTGTATCTTTCCAGCGGGAACGACAGGTAACGCTGCTTCACGCCCGCCCGCGAATGCAGCCGATCGAGCAGCGCCGGATGTTCCAGCCGCTCGCCCCAATGTTGCTTGATAGCGCCCGTGATCACTTCCTGCGGATAAAGGTTCGCGGGAAAGGCGCTGCCGACGCTCAAAATTCTCATCTACAAAAACTCCGTGGGCCGATGGCGACCCTGAAGGTCGGGGACAACACGTCCAAGCGCAGGCTGCCGGTGAACCGACTCAGGGGAACGAGACGCGCGTGTTCGTCGTCAATTATTGTTTAATTATAGCAACTGCGAATCCGCCAACGCGGCTCCATATATTATGGATGGAGCAGGGCTGTTCCGTGGGGAACATAATCTAATGCATCTTACACCTTGGCGCTGCCCGCTACCCACCCTTGCCCCCGATCAATTGCTAAACTGGGAAGCCACCATCCCATCGTGGGAATCTCGCAAGGGTCCGTCTGACGAATGCCTCCGCTATCTGCCCCCGCCCTAGATTGCTTCTCGCCATCCCCTCCCCGATCGGGCAAGCTCGTGAGCGTGCCAACCGGCGTCGCACTGCTCGAGGCCACCGGGCTGCGCAAGAGCTACGGCTCGCATCTGGTGCTCGACGGCGTCAGTCTCGCGGTTAGCGCCGGCGAAATCGTCGGCCTGCTCGGTCCCAACGGCGCCGGCAAGACCACCACGCTATCGCTACTCGCCACGCTGATCGAGCCCGATAGCGGCACCGTCCGCATCGCCGGCGCCATCCCTTCGCGCAGACATCGCGCCTTGCGCCGCCGCCTCGGCTTCGTGCCGCAGGCCATCGCCCTCTATCCGTCGCTGAGCGGCTTTCGCAATCTCGAACTCTTCGCCCGCCTGCACGGCATCTCCCGCCTGAAGGCGCGCAGCGAAAGTATGCGCGTGCTCGAAGAAGTCGGCCTCGCCGAACGCGCCCACGACCCCGTTGCGGTGCTCTCCGGCGGCATGCAGCGGCGGCTCAATCTCGCCTGCGGTCTGGTTCATCGCCCCGACCTCCTGCTGCTCGACGAGCCTACCGTCGGCGTCGATCCGCAATCGCGCGAGCAAATCCTCCAGACGGTTCGACGCGCTGCCGAGGCCGGCGCCGCGGTCGTTTTCAGCACGCACTATATGGAGGAGGTCGAACGCATCTGCGGCCGCGCCCTCCTGATCGATCGTGGCAAGGCGGTCGCCGCCGGCACCATTGCCGAGCTAATCGCCCTCGGCGGAGGCCTGCCCCTGATGGAGCTCACCTTCCAGGATCCCGCGCCGCCTGCCTGGTGCGACGGTCTCGCCGGCATTACCCAGGTCGCCGCCCCACGCAACCACGGCAAGATCGCCCTCCAACTCGAAAGCTTCGCCCTCGTCAGCTCGATTCTCGAACGCGCCCGCGCCGCCGGGGCCCACGTCCTCGAATTCCACGTGCATAGCCCCAATCTTTCCGACGCCTTCATCGCGCTGACCGGTCACGCCTTGCGCGATCCGATCGCCAGTTCGCACTGAGTCCAGCTCCCCAGGTCATCGATGCTGCGCACGATCGCTCTCACCTTCCTCAACGAATTCCGCCTGCTCGTCCAGGATCGCGTCGGCCTGTTCATGCTGCTGCTCGCCCCCCTCGTGATCATCGCGGTCGCCGGCTTCTCACTCGGCAATCTTTACGGCGCGCGGATGACCGCGCATACCTACACCCTGCCGCTGGTTGACGACGATCACGGCGCCGTCGCCCGCGCGATCGCCGCCGCGCTCGCTGATGAATCCGCTGTCACCGTCGTCCGCGTCGCGAACCTCGACCGCGCGCGCGTCATCGTCAGCGACCGCGATCGCGCGCCGCTCGCCATCGTGATTCCGGCCGGCACCACCGCCGACCTCGCCGCCGGCCGCGACGCCCACATCCTGCTCTACGTCGATCCAATCAAGCGCCTGGAAATTTCCGCCATCGAGTTCCGCATCGCCGATCTCTGTCGCCGCGTCACCGCCGGCGCCCAGGCTGAGGTCCGCGCCCGCCTCGCCGACGGCAGCGCTGATTTGCGCGCTCGGCTCTCGCGGATCTCAGCCGATCTCGAGGCCCTGCACAGCGGCATCGCCGACTATCAGCGGCAGTTGACCAATGCGCGGTCGAGCGCCGAGGGCCAATTGCAAACTCAAATTCGCCGCCAAATGCGCTCGACGATCGACGCCCTGCGCGCGCAGACCCAGGCTGCCGTTCAACGTTCGGTCGAACAGGCGCGCGCCACGATCACCAGCCAACTCGCCGCGCGCCGCGACGCGATCTCCGCCGTGACCATTTATCTCGTCGCCCTGCAGGCGAGCGAACGCGATTTCGACCGCTGGTTCACCGCGCTCAAAGCCGCCGCCGGCTCGCACGCCGGCGCGATTCCGCCGCCGCCCGCCTTCCCACCTCCGCCCACGCCGGCCGCCCTCGCCGAACTCGCCAAGCCGATCGACCTCGCGTTCACTGCGCCGCCGATACCGATTCCCGCCGCCAGTAACGCCGTTCCAGCCGGCGCGATCACGATCAAGTTGCCACCGCCACCGCCCGCGCTCCCCGTCCCGCAACTGCGCGCCGACCTCGAAGCGCTCGCCCCGCCCGCCCTGCCCGTCATTCCAGGCACCCTCGGATGGACCGAACGCCCGGTCTCCGGCGCCAATGCCAACGTCAACTCCTTCGACCAGTACGTCCCCGGCTTCGGCATCACCTTTCTGCTCATCGGCATGTTGCTCGGTATCTCGCTCGGCCTCATCGACGAACGCGATTGGGGCACCCTCGCGCGCCTGCGCGTCAGCGGCGCCCCGTTGTCCGGCACCCTCATCGGCAAACTGCTCGCCCGCTTTGTCGTCGGATTGCTTCAGATGGTCGTGCTGTTCGCGATCGGATACGCCCTGTTCGGCGTCTCGCTCGGCAGATCTCCCGCGATGCTGCTGATGCCCGCCGCCGCTATCTCATTCGCCGCCGCCGCCTTCGGCCTCATCATCGCGTGCGTCGCCCGCACTCACGACTCCGTGATGCCCTTCGGTACCGTCGTCGCGATGACGATGTCGGCGATTGGCGGATGCTGGTGGCCGCTCGATTTCGAGCCGTGGTGGATGCGCGACTTCGCCCAGTTCCTGCCCACCACCTGGACGATGCTCGCCTTCAACAATCTGATGATTCGTGATTTGCCGCCGATCTCCGCGCTGTGGCCCTCGCTCGCGACCATCACGCTGGGCATCGTCTTTCTGGCCGTCGGCCTCTTCGGCGCCTCCCGCCTCTACGACTAAGCCCGCCTCAGAATTTGTGAAGCATCGGGCCGTGGGATTGCGCGATCCGCTCTCAAACGGTTCGCGCTCTCCTGCCGCGCGGGACTTGGCTGCCTACCCGAGCATCGCGAGCGTCCAAAACGACGGTTTCAGAAAGAAACCATAAATTCCGGGTTCCTCGACAACTGAATTGCGCCCGTCTCCGCTTCAATGCGCCGACAGCGCTTCCACGTGGCTCGCCGCCCACTCACTCACCAGGTCTTTCTGCTCGTTGCTCAGTTCCGCCGCCGGATGAAACACGGTGTAATCCCACGGCGGCATCTCGCCCCGATTGACCACGCGCCCGATCGCCTCGATCTCCGCGCTCCGCCGCTGTTCGTCGTAGTCCTGCCAGTTCGTGAAGTTCAGGTTCTCGCGCGCCGATCCCGAAAACCAGTACGATGGCGCCATTTTCACGTACCAGACCGCCGTGCCCGCTTCCGAATGGCAATCGAAGCACGAACTCGCGAGAATCTGCGCGACCTGCGGATTCGCGGTGAGCGCCATCGAGGAGTTCGTCGCCACTGTCGAAGGCCGCGGCGCGTTGTCGATCTTGTGGGAGTTGGTCGAACAGCCCGCGATTGCCGCCAGCATGATCGCCATCGCACCCGCGATCAGTCCACGCGAAAAGCCATGGCTCGGTGCGCTCCGACCGCGAGCGTCGTTATTTGCAATGGCCGGATTGACTCCCGTGTCCAAGGCTAGGCCCTCCCGGGGTGACCAGCCTCACGATAGCCGCTGCCGGACCTCAGCGAAAGCCGCATCCTTTCCCGCCGACGAATCTTTACGCGCGCGTAATCTTCCGGGCACGCCGCCCGATGTTGCGCCGCCGCAACGATATTGCCCGCCGTTTGCCCGCCCTGATCGTAAAGCTGAGATTAGACCGTCGTTGATGCTCTCTGACCGGCCCTCGATTGGCATGCCGGATGCGTCTCTTTCCCGCCGCGTTCGTCCCGGCGAGGCCGTCCGGCTCCCGCGGTTTGCCTCGCCGCATGAGAACCACCGCCATGATCCAACCCCTAGCGCACATCGCACGGCCACGTGCACCCGGATGGCTTAGTTGCGAACTCTGCGAGCGCCCGGCGTCGCGACCCCATCGGCGACTGCGCCTTACGCTCCTTCGCAATAACCACGATCAGCCATCATCGGCTGACGGCGACCCTCAACCCAACGCCAACCGCGATCGCAACCCCACTCGCGATCAAGCTCGCCAGGGCTCCGGCGTCCCGCGCAACGAAGTTGTCTCACACAAGGACGCCGCGAACCTCGCGATGCTCGTGCTGCTATGCTCCGATTGCTGCGCGCTCATCGTCGGAACCATCGACGACGACGAATGGCGCAGGCGCATCGACGCTTCGGCAGCTAATTCTTCTCTGCCGCTGCTCGCTCCCCCAAGCGCCTGAAGTTGCGCCGCTTTTTCGCTTCGGATTCCCGGCCGTCATCGAACTGAAACATTCCGCCGGTAGCCAGCCTGACCTCCCTCCGGCTATGATACGAGCGTGCTGGTCTTTTCACCACGAATTAAACGGATCTCATAGCGACGACAACCTAAGACGATATGAGCACCACTCAGGCTCCTGGCGGACTGGCTGTAGCAATCGCAACCACCTCCTCTACGGCCGATCCCGATTCGTCATCGAGTCCTTCGGCGACGTCCGCTGTCAACGGTTCCGTCGCCGGCGACCAGCCTCATCCAGACGCCGAAATAGTCTCCACCGTCGCCACCAATGGCGCCGCCGCGGGCGACTTCATCAGGATCGATACTGGGCTTCGATCGCCCGACCTCTTTCTCAATCGCGAACTCACCTGGCTCCAATTCAATCGTCGCGTCCTCGCCCAAGCCGAGGACACCCGCAATCCGCTGCTCGAGCGGCTCAAGTTCCTTGCCATCACCGCCTCGAATCTCGACGAATTTTTCATGAAGCGCATCGGCGGCCTCAAGCAGCAGGTCGCCGCCGGCGTCCAGGAACTCACCGTTGACGGCCGCACACCCCATCAGCAGATTGCCGAATCCTACACCGAGGTGCGCGACTTCCAGCGCCGCCAGCGTCAGATCGTCGATGAGTTGCTCGCTGCGCTGATTCCGCATGGCATCAGCGTCGCCGGCTACGAGGAACTTTCGGCCGACGAACAAGCCGGCGTGCGCGAATACTACTACGGCAACATCTTTCCGCTGGTCACGCCGCTCGCGATCGACCCCGCCCATCCTTTCCCGTTCGTCTCTAATTTGTCGCTCAATCTGCTCGTCACGATTCGCGACGCGCGCGAGTCCGAGCCCTCGATGGCCCGGGTCAAGGTTCCCATCGGCTCCGGTATCCCGCGCCTCATTCGCGTCGGTGCCGCCAACCGCTTCGTCCTCCTCGAAGATGTGATGGCGCACAACCTCGACCTGCTGTTCCCGGGCATCCGTGTGGCCGCTTGCGAACTCTTTCGCGTCACCCGCAACGCCAACACTGAGCGCGACGAGGAAGAAGCCGACGACCTCCTCGCACTAATCGAAACCGAACTGCGCGACCGCCGCTTCGCACCCATCGTGCGACTCGAAGTCCTCCACGGCATGGACCCGCTCCATCGCGGGATGCTCGCGGCGGAACTTGGACTCGACGAAAACGCCGACGTCTTTGAGGCCGACGGCATGATCCAGATTCGCGACCTGATGGAACTCGCCGCGCTCGACGTCCCCGCGCTCCACGATCCGCCCCATCACCCGGTCGATCAGCCGCGCCTGCAGGCCGAGGCCCAGCGCAGCATCTTCCACATCCTGCGCGACGCCGGCTCGATCCTCCTCGCCCATCCCTATGAATCCTTCTCGACCTCGGTCGAACGCTTCCTGCGCGAGGCCAGCGTCGATCCCAAGGTCCGCGCCATCAAGATGACGCTCTATCGCACCTCGCACGACGCCAAGATTATCGGCTACCTGTGCGACGCCGCCCGCAACGGCAAACAGGTCGCCGTGGTAGTCGAGCTCAAGGCCCGCTTCGACGAGGCCGCCAACATCCAGTTCGCCAATCGCCTCGAGGATTTCGGCATCCACGTCACTTACGGCGTGGTCGGCTACAAGACCCACAGCAAGGTCATTTTGGTGATTCGCCAGGACTACAACGGCATCCGCCGCTACGCCCATATCGGTACCGGCAATTACCATCCCGGCACCGCTCGCATGTACGCCGACTTCGGCCTGCTCACCAGCGACGACGCCATCGGCCACGACTTGACCGAGCTTTTCAACTACCTGACCAGCGGCTACCGCCCCAAGCGCGACTACACCAAAATTCTGCCCGCGCCCGCCGTGCTCAAAAACGCGCTGCTCGACCGCATCGATCGTGAAATCCGCGTCAGCTCGCCCACGGCGCCCGGACTCATCCAGATGAAGATGAACGCACTCGAGGACGTGGACATCACGCGCGCGCTCTACCGCGCCGCCCGCGCCGGCGTGAAGATCGACCTCATCGTGCGCGATACCTGCCGCCTGCGCCCCGGCCTCCCGGGCCTCTCCGAAAGCGTTCGCGTGGTCAGCATCATCGGCCGCTTCCTCGAACACGGCCGCGTGTACTACTTCCGCAACGGCGGCGCCGAGGAATACTTCATCGGTTCCGCCGATTGTATGACGCGCAACCTCGAAAGCCGCGTCGAAGTCGTCGCCCCCGTCGAAGACCCGCAGTTGCGCCGCGAGCTGCGCGTCGTGCTCGACGCCCAGCTCAAGCCCAACCGCTGCCTCTGGGAAATGCAGTCCGACGGCACCTATATCAATCGCTCCACCGGCGATTCCGCCCCGAGCTGCCAGCAATACCTGATCGATTTCTCCGAGAAAAACCGCCTGCGCAAAAAACGCCATCGCGGTTTCGCCCGCCGCAACGGCCGCAACAACTGATTCCAAACACCCCTTCCGCTTCAGGGAAGGTGCCGGGGGTTAGGTCTCGATTCCCAACACCTCTCCTCGTCCAGGGAGAGGTCGGCTAAACATGAACGAAGTTCGTGCTAGCCGGGTGAGGGCACTCGCGCAGCCTCCCTGCACATGGCAAACCGCCGCCATTCGATATAGTTAGTCTCTCACAGCTTGGAGGAACACCATCATGGGAAATCGATTACGCCAGGTCAGCAAACGCGACGCCTCGCCCGCGGTCCTGAAAATCTACCAGGAACTCTTCGGCGATCGCGATCCCGTCGCCCAACCCGGCACTGCCACCGGCACTCCGGGTGACTATTGGACTACCTATGCACTCGTGCCCGAAATACTCACTATGTCGCGCGACTCCCTGATGGCGATGCTCGCGCCCGGCCGCGCCCTCGACGCCCGCTTTCGCGAGCTTGCGATTTTGCGCGCCGGTATCGTCGGCGACTCCCGCTTCGAATACTCGCAGCACATGAAGGTCGCCCGCATGGTCGGCCTCCCTGAAGAAAAACTCGCCGCCATCAAGGGCTGGGCCACCAGCGACAAGTTCGACCCGAGCGAACGCGCCGTGCTCGCCGCCGCCGATGAACTGGTCGGCCGCAATCTCATCGAGGACGCGACCTTCGCCGCCTTGAAACATCACTTCAGCGACGAGCAGATCATGGAACTGGTTTACGTCATCGCGCTCTGGCGGATGCACGGGCTGATCGTCCGCGCACTCCATCTCGAATACGACAACGACACCACCGCCCGCATGACTGAAGTCCCCGCCCCGCCCGTCAAGTAACACCTCTCCAAATGAACAGGGCTTACCATTTCATTTCCGATGACATGCGGTCCGACGAGGATCTCATTGCGGGTCGCGATGACCCGTGGCGCATCGGTGAAATGCGCACCTATATTCCGGTTACCCTTGACACTGGAGACGGCGAATTCATTACTCAGTCCGGCTACCACTCTTCACCAACATTATGGGACGCGATGATGCGGGCTGACGGCCCAATCGCATGCGCGGTTGAAATCTCGGACCCAGTCTCTACCGGCGGTGACTTCGAACAGGGTCGATTTCAAATCAGTAACTCCCGTAAATTGCTCGCGGCCATCGACCTTAGTTCCGACCTCCGCTTGTTCGCTTGCGCCTGTGCGGAGCGCGTCCTGTCTATTTTTGAAACTGCCTGGCCCGGCAACGATCGCCCGCGCCTCGCCATTAACATCGCACTCGATTACGCCCGACAGCGCGCGACGGCCGAAGACTTGCAGTCTGCGCTGATTCTCGCGCGCGATGCTGCCGGCAAGGCGAGTGGCATCGCCCGCATCGCCGCGATGGCGGCCTTCGGCGTGACGTTTTCCGAAGCTCAGGACGCGGCGCTATCGGCGATGCGCGCCGCTCGATGGGCCATCGATGGCAAGTCGGCGACCGGCCCCGAACGTACCTGGCAACGCGAATCCTTCGACCGCAAATTCTCCCACATTTTCGATCGGTAATATGATGTTTGCGAGCCGGCTACAGAGCATCACGCTCCAATCATCACGGCGAAGCCCGCATCTTTTACGGAAGAGAAGTCCAGTCCTGAAAATCAGGTCAAGACTGGTGGGCTGCTCGAAATCTCAGTGAGGTTTCAGTGAGATTTTAAGCTTTGAGTTCCTCAACAAGAATTCTCGATTCCCCATCTTCACACACTCTCGCGAAAGCGCTCGTCCCCTACATCTTTCTGAAGTCCTCGGGCGCCGCGAGACCCGCCTTCTCCGCCGATTCGAGCGCCGCCGCCCGGAAAATCCCGTGGCTCATGGTCGAACGCGACTGTGCCGCACGCGCCGCATAAATACTCATTCGTGCCGCGTGCGCCGCCTGATCCTCCGGCGCCGCCATTACTGCCCAGTCGATCAGATGCGACGCCATCGCCAGGTCGCCCGCCACGAACTTGCTATTCGCCCGCTCGACCAGGTTGCCCACGCCGCCCGCCATCTCGGCAATCTGCCGCGCCTGCTCGGCCATCGGCGCGGGCTTCAGATGCGACGGCACCCCGTCGTACCATCCCGCTTCCAGCCGCCAGATATTACGCACGATAAACTGCGGCTCGTCATATACCGCTTGTAAGTAAGGTTTCTCCGCGAGCTTCGCCGGCGGCTCTACGCTTTGTACTATTTCCTCGATTGGCTTGCCCGCGTTCATCAGCGCCGCCGTCTGATCGTACAAGCTCTGTAGATACTCCGCCGTATCGACTAGTACTTGCCGCACCCGCAGCGCACCGAACACCGGCACCCCATGCCCCGGCAGCAGCACCTCGGCGCCGACCTTTACCATCGCGCGCAGCGCCTCCGCCCAGTCCCGCGCGTAGCGCGTCGCCTTCTGCGGATTTCCCGCGTTCGGCGACGCCCAGATTATAAAGTCGCCCGTACATAGTACTTTGCGCTGCGGTATATATACCCACGCCGCGTCGTCGGTCTCGCCGCGACCGTGATGGCATTCGAACTTGACGCTTCCCGCCGATACCGTGAACCGATCGTCGAAGTAGGTATCCGGATATACATAGTCAGTCGGCCACGAGGCCGGCCCGCTGAATTGCCGTGCATTGACTAGTTCATTATATCCCGCCGTCCGCTTGTAGCGATCGAAGCGCGCCGCCACCGCCCGATGCCCCACCACCCGCGCCCGCGCGACCTTGTTCTTTTGCCCCTCCGCGATAAACGCCGCCATCCCCAACGCGTGATCGACATGCCCATGCGTGTAGATCGCCGTATTGATCCGCTCCGGCCCAAACCGCCGCACCATCGCGACCGTCTCCGCCCGGTTGAAATGCGCGCCGGTATCCACCAGCACGATCCCCTCTTCGGTCTTCACCGCGACGAAGTTCGCGAACCAGCGGTAGAACATCACCCCCGCCGCGACTTCCTCGTACTCGCCGGTCGGCACTAGCGGATGTTGTTGCGCGACGGTGATTTCGCCGTTCCAGAACTTCTCCGACTGTTCTTTGATGATGCCCATATGAATTGTGCCGGATTATCCATCCCACGCCTCGCTCGCCGCAACCCACGCCTCCCCCCGAATGCTCAGTTGCTATGCCGCCCATGAAAAAGTATGATTTTTCTGGATTATCGCTCGCGGAGATCGCATCGTGTTCACCGGCATCATCGAAGACCTCGGCACCGTCGCCGCCATCAAGCGCTCGCCCGCCGGCGCCGTCCTCACCATTCGTACCGCGCTACCGCTGGGCCGCGTCACCCTCGGCGAATCGATCGCCATCAACGGCGCCTGCATGACCGTCACCGGCAAGGGCCGCGGCACCTTCGCGATGGACATCTCGGCCGAATCGCTGCGCCGCACCACGCTTGGCGAATTGCACCCCGGCGATCGCGTCAACCTCGAACGATGCCTCACGCTCGACAAACTCATCGGCGGCCACCTGGTCTCGGGCCACGTTGACGGCATTGGCCGCCTCGTTTCGATCAAACCCGAGGGCGACTCGCGCCTCTACACCTTCGAGGCCCCCGCCGCGCAGGCCCGCTACCTGGTTGAAAAAGGCTCCGTCGCCATCGACGGCATCAGCCTGACGGTCTTCGGCATTCGCGGCCGCCGCTTCTCGGTCGCGCTGATTCCGCACACCCTCAAGCTCACGACCCTCGGCTTCAAGCGCCCCGGCGATGCCGTCAACCTCGAGAGCGATATGCTCGTCAAATACGTCGAGCGCATGCTCGGCGCGCTCCCGGCTGCCATGCCGTCCAACGGCCGCAAGCGCACCGCCGCCACCGTCAAAGCCCGCACCGCCGCCGGCGCGATCGCCGCAATCGGAGACGCGCCATGAGCCTGATGCAGATTCCGCGCAAGATCGAGTACGCCCTGCGCGCCATGATCCATCTCGCCGACAACGTTGACGGCGTCGCGCGCGGCTCCGAAATTGCCCGCGACGAGCACATCCCCAAGTACTATCTCGAAAAGGTCATCCGCGATCTGATGCGCGGGGGGCTGGTCCGCGCGCGTCGCGGCCCCGGCGGCGGCTACCAGCTCGCCCGCCCGCCTGAGACCATCTCCTTTCGCGACGTCATCGAGGCCGTCGAAGGCCCCATCACCCTCAACCTCTGCGTCGAGGGCGGTTCGCAATGTAGCCTGCAGCCGACCTGCCGCATGTTCCGCGTATGGGAAGAAGGGCAGCGCAGCCTCCTCGATATCTTCTCGCATACCACCATTCGCGAAATCGCCTCGTCCAAGCCGTCGCCGAGCTTCTTCAATCGGATGCAGACCCGCGCGGCCGCCGACCTCGCCGCCGCCCCGGTCAAGAACTGACCCGCGCCGCCCCGACGATCTCGTACCCTCTGGACACCATCGCGATAGTGAAAAGAGTGAACGGCTTCGAGCGATACTTCCTTGGTAAGGAAATTATTCTCGACTCCGAATCGTGGCAGAGTGCTCAAACCAAAATCCGGGAAATATTTGAGCGGCGCCGCAGCTGGGGCTCTGACGTTGTTATCTACTACGATGAAGCCGGCACGATATTGTGGCAGGAGTACCAGTTTCTGTTCTTATGCCAATTCCTTGAGTTTCGACTGACCGAGTTTCTGTCTAAATTAGCGAGGTGCGGAAAGATAAAGGGCACTTTTCTTGAGAGGCTCCGGAAGTCGCCGAAGGCCGACGCAAAACGCGCCGAAAATATCCCCCGACTGTTGTCCCCGGCATCCTTACTTGTGGATCTTGGCTACACGCTCGGTGGGTTGATTACTATCTTGTCGCGCAACACCTTGGGGTTCGAGGGCAAGTCGGAGTTACTCGATCAACTTGAAACTTTCAATCGTAGCAGAGTGAGTTTCATTCACCTTTCTTTCAATGGACACAACAGGGTGGGAGATAAGCGGATCGAGGAAGTCATCCACAACGGGCTGCAAGTCGGTGCTCAGATATTGAACTTTCTGGATAACGCAAAGTAGTATCTCACAACGCGCAGTGGTCGCCCCTCCCTTCTTCCACTCGGACCCCCAATTGAACGAAGCAGAAGCAACGCCACCGAGCCTCGCCCGTCCGCGCGCGCCGCAATTCACCGAGAAGACCTTCTATCTCGAGGAGTTCTACGGCAAGAGCATCCTCTTCGCGCTCATTCCGCCGAGCGGCGAACGCCTCTCCGAACTCGATTCGCTGGTCCTCACGCTGCGCGAATTGCGCCGCAATCAGACCCGTTGCATCGTCATCTGCTCGGTTGTCGCCTTGCCGCGTCTGGTCAAACGGCTCGGCCGTATCCTGCGCCACGAACCGGCCCTCTTCAATCCCGCCAAGGGCCTCCGCACCCGCCCCTATCCGCCCGATTCCGCCGTCGCGGAAATCTGGCGCGGCCTGCGCGAGGGCTCGATCGTCGTCGCCGCCGCCGAAACCGACGATCCCATCGACCTCGTCGTCTTCGCCCAGGAACTCGCCAGCCGCCTGCGCGTCTTCAAGCTCGTGATGCTCGATCGGGCCGGCGGCCTCGCCGACGCTGACGCCGAGATCGACTCGTTTGTTGACCTTCGCCATATCCGCCGCGTCCTCACCCGCGAGCGCGCCCCCCTGCGCCGCGCAACTATTCGCGCGGCCCGCCGCGCCCTCGACGACGGCGTCGCCTCGGTCAACTTGACCGCGCCGCGCCAGGTTTACGAAGAACTTTTCAGCTTCGTCGGCACCGGCACGCTCTTTACCGAGCAGCGCTATGCCAACGTCCAGCAGATTTCCATCGATGACTTCGAGGAGGTCGAGGCCCTCATCCGCCGCGGCCAGGAAGAGGGCTTCCTGCTCCCCCGCTCCGAGCCCGAAATCGCCGGCCTCCTGCCATCGTGCTTCGGCTACCGCGTCGGCGACGAACATCTCGCCGGCGTATGTGCCCTGCTCACCGAGCCTTATCGCCGCGAACGCGCCGGCGAAATCACCGGCCTCTACACCCTCACCCGCTTCCTCGGCGAGGGTGTCGCCTCCGAACTGGTCAAGGAAGTAATCGCCGAAGCACAGGCGCGTCGCCTCAGCTACGTCTTCGCCTGCACCTCCGAGGAACGCGCCGCGCGCTTTTTCGCACGCCTCAAAATCGGCCGCCTCCGGTTCCGCCGCGTCGGTCCCAAGGCCGTCGCTCCCCCCAAATGGCGCGGCTACGAAAAATCCCGCATCGGCCGCCTGAGCATCTTCCGCTGCGATTTTTCTCGGTGATCGACGCTTGCGTTGCTCGATCGCCCGATCCTCGCCCGCGTGTCTTTTTGTTGATTGGTCACGGGTGACCTGGGCGGGCCGCGGGAATTGGCCACCCGATCGAGCAGCGCGAGCGTCAGTCATGATGGTTTCAGACTTCCCATTGGTGGATTCATCTCTATCATCGATCGGGTAGGTCTCTGCTCTGCCAAAGAACCTTACATACGCGCCCACGCCGGGTCTCCTCTATGCGATCCGCAAGACCGACTTATGCCTATTAAGTACGGGAAGACTGAAACCTCGATGAGGTTTCAGTCTCCGAAGGAAACTAAAGATTTTGCGCTCCCCAACAACTTCCTCTACCTTTATCGCGATCGCCCTCATCGTCGCGCTCGCCGCCCTCATCACGATGCATCGCCTCGACGCCGCCGACGTCTGCGGCTCCAATGAGGCGGTCGAGGCCGTCTTTCTCCAGCAGATGGTTGAGCACGACGCGCTGCTCTTCCCACTCGAAAACGGGCGCTCCCCGATGTACAAGCCGCCACTTTTCCACTGGACCGCTGTCGCTATCGACCGCCTCGCCGGCCTCGAAAAAGTGACCGCCTTCAACCTCCGACTCCCCGCCGCGCTCTACGCCATCGCCGGCGTCATCCTTACGATCGCCTTCGCGTCCGCCATGCTCGGCGGCCCCGGCGGCCTGCTGGCTGGTCTGATCCTCACCGCGTCCTATCAATACATCGAGAACGCCCGCATCGGCCGCGTTGACATGACACTATGCTTCTTCGAAACGCTCGCCCTGTTCGCCTTCGCATGGTGGAGCGCCCCGTCTGCGGCGGCGCCTCCTTTAGCCCCTCTCCTTGTCCAGGGAGAGGGCACGCGCGCATCGCGCGTGGGTGAGGGCAGTTCCTGCTCCGCGAGTCCGTCCGCTCGCGGCTCCAACGCGCTGCGCTATCTGCTCGCCGCCGCCCTCGGCCTCGCCGTCCTCGCTAAGGGTCCCGTCGGCGCGCTTCTTCCCGGCCTCGCGATCGCCATCTTCCTCGTCGCCGAACGCCGCCTGCGCGACCTATGGAAACTCGCGACGCCCGGCCCGATGATACTCACGCTCGCGATCGCTTCGAGTTGGTACCTCGCATGTCTCTTCGGACGCCGCTATGGCTTCCTCGACCGCCAGCTCGGCAGCGAGAATTTCGGCCGCTTCTTCGGCTCACTCGGTGCGATGGCGCCCTGGTACTACGTCAAACCCGTCCTGCTGAACTCCGCGCCGCTCAGCCTCCTCGTCCCGCTCGCCGTCTTCTCCGCCCTGCGCACCTACTTCAGCCCGACGCCAATTCAAGGTTCCTCAGACCTCGCCAACGACCGTGCGGTGGAGAGGTCGCCGGACATGACCGCAGGTCACGAACCAGCGGATGAGCGCAGCGCCGCGGAGTCCCCTTCACACCAACGCCCATCCCAAAACCCCCTGTCCCTCCGGATGGCCCTCCGGATGATGTTCCTGCCGCCAATGGACGCTTCCGACGATCGACCAACGGGCGCCACCGACGCCCCCCGCGCCCTGATCGCCGTTCGCCTCTTCGCGATCTTCTGGGTCGTCACCGTCCTCTTCTTCACCGTCGCCGCCTACAAGCGCCGCGCCTATCTCCTGCCGCTATGGCCCGCGGCTGCCGTGATGTTGTCATGGTGGCTAACCTCGCTCGCACACTCACGCAGCGGCAAATTTCTGCGCCCCACAGTCGTCGCGACCTGCGCCGTCCTCATCGCCGTCAATTTCTTCTATTTGCCGCGCAAGGAAGTTCGCGAATGTGGTGGCGATTCGATGCGTCCTGCGGCGGCCGAGATCAATCACGTCGTCGGCCCCCACGAGCCGCTCTATCTCTTCGGCTTCGAGGACGAACCGGCGCCGCTGCTCTTCTATCTCGATCGCACCGCGCCACGCATCACCGGCAAGCTCGGCGACGCGCCGCCCGGCTACGTGATCGCCACCGCCGACGCCTGGCGCCGCCTCCAGTCGCAAGCGCTCGATCTGCAGCCGGTCTTCGAGTCCTCGTCCGGCCGCCCCCGCCTCGTCCTGCTGCGCCGCGGCAAAGCCTACGCCCACCGCTAACGCCCCGTTTCGTCATCGTGAATGAAGGATCCACCGTCGCTTCGTAACACCGGCGTGCGCTTGC
Source organism: Deltaproteobacteria bacterium (assembly GCA_021780755.1). Taxonomy (GTDB): domain Bacteria; phylum Desulfobacterota; class Binatia; order Binatales; family Binataceae; genus JADMIL01. Next base: position 104,094 of record JAJXYF010000018.1, read on the forward strand.
GGACAATCTCGATGCTTCGGCTATTTATCTACAATCTGTAGTTTTTCTCTACTCGCGATTGAACGCGGTGCCCGCCACCACCAGCATCCGCGAGAGCCCCGTCAAGTCGTCGTCGTCGTAATACTCAAGCTCGATTCGTCCTGGCGTCTTGCCGTGCCGCGGCGTCAGCCGCACCTTGCGCTTGAGCGCCTTCTGGATCGTTTCCGCCAGCGCGCCCAGGTTCGCGTCAGGCCGCGCGCCGCCCGCGTCCACTATCCGGCTGACGCTTTTACGGCTCACCGGCCGATTGTCCACCGCGATCTGCTCGGCCGCGCGCGCCGTCACTTTGCCCTCCGCGATCCGCGCCGCCGCCGTCATCTGCTCGTCGGCCGATCGCATACTGAGCAACGGCCGCGCCTGCCCCGGCGCCAGGTTGCCGCTCGCGATCATCTCGACCACCGGAATCGGCAATTCCAGCAGACGCATCGTGTTGGTCACGTAGGGACGGCTCTTGCCGATTCGCGCCGCGATCTCCTCGTGGCTCATATTGAATTCCCGGCTGAGCCGCACGAATGCGCGCGCCTCCTCGACCGCGTTAAGGTCCTCGCGCACCAGGTTCTCGACCAGCGACATCTCGAGCGCCCGATGGTCGTCAACCTCGTGCACCACCACCGGCACGGCCGCGAGTCCGGCCGCGCGGGCCGCGCGCAAGCGCCGTTCGCCCGCGATTAACTCGTAGCGCTCGGCTTCGAAGTCGCTCGCGATCGGCCTCACGATCAGCGGCTCGATAATCCCCTGCACGCGAATCGCGTTGGTCAGCTCCTCCAGCTTTTCCGCATCGAAATAGCGTCGCGGCTGAAACGGGCTGGCGACGATCCGATCCGGCGCGATCATCAAAAGGGCCGGCCCTCCGCCCGTCCCCGGACGGTTCCCGGCGCCCTCGATCAGCGCGTCCAGCCCGCGTCCCAATGGCTTTCGAATCATCGCTTACCTCGTTCGTTGTCGCGTGCAAAAAGCGCTCGCAAACTCCATGACCGCCGTGCCGGCACTTCGTCGCTGTCCTTTCGGAGGGGCCCCGCCACGCCCCCGTCGAGCCTCGCCAGCAGCTCTACCGCCAGGTTCCGATACGCCTCCGCGCCCGCCGACTTCGGATCGTATTCCAGCACCGAAAGCCCATGACTCGGGCTTTCTGACAGGCGCACATTGCGCGGAATGACACTCTGAAACACCTTCTCCGGGAAATGCTTTTCGACCTCTCGCGCAATCTCATGGCTCAGCCGATTGCGTGCGTCGAACATCGTCAGCACCAGCCCGTCGATTTGCAGCTTCGGATTGAGCGACGCGCGAATCCGCTTGATCGTCCCGAGCAGCGCGCTGAGCCCTTCGAGCGCGTAGTACTCGCATTGCATCGGCACGATTACCGAGTCGGCCGCCACCAGTGCGTTGAGCGTGAGCAATCCCAGCGACGGCGGAGTATCGATAATCACGAAGTCGTAGTCGTCGCGCACCGGCGCCAGAATTTGCTTGAGCACCCGCTCGCGGCCCTCGCGCGTGGCGAGCTCGATCTCGGCGCCGACCAGGTCCGGTCCCGACGGCGCCAGAAAGACCCGCTCACGCGCCGAACGAATCGCATCGCCGATTGGAATCCGCCCAACCAATGCCTCATAGATGGTCTTGCCGGAGCTTTTGAGTTCGGCCAGCCGCGTGTCGGCGATTATCCCCGAAGACGCGTTGCCCTGCGGGTCGAGATCGACCAGCAATACCTTCCTGTTGATGGGTGGCGCACTCACAGCTTCACTCGCCGCGCCTTCGGCCGCAGCGATGAGACCGCGCTGGCCAAGCGCGATCGCGAGGTTGACCGCAGTTGTGGTCTTGCCGACTCCGCCTTTTTGATTGGCTACAACGATGAGCCGCGCCACAACCGCCTCCGCTCAAGCATGTTTCACGTGAAACACGGCATTCCATGCCGCCGGTACGTCACGCTCACGTTGTCCGGGCACCGAAAAACGATGTGTCCCGCCTCTCCCCAAAGCGAAGTTGAGGCGAAAATGTTTCACGTGAAACATTTTCGCTGGAATTTCGTTTTCAGCCGCAGCGCGGGACCCGGCAACCCGATGATAGCCCTCGCTTGAACAAAAGCAAAACTGTCCTGACCGCTAATCCACAGGAAGCTTCGATTAACCCACGAACCTGTGGGCAGAGACGAAAACAGCTCCCCGAACGCCGATCAGCGACGCTTCGACACGGCTAGTAGGTGGGTGATGCTCGCTCCGCCGCGCGGAACTTCATACTCAAAGAAGGCGACCGGCTCGAAATCCGCGCCACTTACCAGCTCAATCGCCGACCGCTGTGCCGGACTCGCATAAAGGATAGCGTGGCCGCCCGGCTTCAGTGCCGCGGCGGCAGTCCGATAGACGATCGCCGGTTCGGCAAAGGCGCGGGCGGTCACGATGTCGAAGATGGGTTCCAGCGTCATCGGGTCGCTACGCGAGGAGTCCACCCGGACGTTGGCGAGACCCATCCCGGCAGCCGCGACCACGAGAAAGCTCGACCGCTTGCGCCGCGCCTCGAGCAATGTGAAGGCCGGCGTGACGCCGCCGGCGCAGACAGCCGCCAGAATCAGCGCCGGAAAACCGGCGCCACTGCCGAGGTCGAGCACGCGCACACCAGGCGCGAACGCCCCCGCCAGCACGGCCTCTGCGGTACTCGCCGCACCTTCGGCCAGATGCGCGAGAATAAGCGGTGCCAGGCTATCAATGATGTGAAAGGCGATCTCGCCGGGGTCGTCAGGAGCCGAAGTCAGATTGAGCTTCGAGCCCCACAGCGCAAGGGTCGCGGCGAAAGTCTCGATCCGGCCAGGAAAGTCGGGGCCTGGCGGGTCGTAGCCGAGCAGCACGAGCGCTTCGACGACAATTGAGCGCACCGTCCGCCCGATTTCAACTGGTTCCGCCGCCATACTCAGTTCGTCTCGATATTCCTGGTTAGTTATCGAATGATACGACACTGCTACGATACAGTTTCGCCTAAAAAGCGAAAATGTTTCACATGAAACACGGCATTCCATGCCGCCGGTACTTTCCGCTCACGTTGTTCGGTCACTAGATCGACCGCTCGATTCTCAAATGAATAGCAAAAATAAAGCGAAAATGTTTCACGTGAAACATTTTCGCCTTATTTTCGTTTTTTTCTAACAAAGATGCGGCTTAGCTAACTAACACTTTCGCTGATCAAATTCGTCGAGCATCGCGATCCAACATTGAAATTAGCGCGCCCGGATATGCACCGCGAGGATTGAAACCGCCGCCGGCGTGACTCCGGGCATCCGAGCGGCCTGCCCGAGCGAACGCGGACGGACGTTCGAGAGCCGCTCGCAGACCTCGGTCGAAAGCCCGTGGACGGCGCCGAAATCCACCCATTCCGGGATGACCGCCTCCTCCAGCCGCTTGAAGCGCTCGATCGCCTCGCTCTGGCGCCGCACATAGCCCTCATATTTGATCTCGGTTTCGAGTTCGGCGGCCTGGTCGAAGTCGAGCGCCCGTTCGATGCGGGCGAGGCGGATGACGTCGGTATAGGCGAGTTCGGGACGCCGCAGCAACTCGAGGGCGCGCACCGCCTCGCGAATCGGCGCGGAGCCGCATTCGACGAGGATGCGATTGACCTCGTCGCCCGCCGCAACGACCGTCGCACGCAGGCGGGCGACCTCGGCGGCAACGCGTTCACCGCGGTCCCGGATACGCCCGGCGGCGTCGCTGCCGACCAGCCCCACCCGCTCTCCGATCGGCGACAGCCGCCGGTCGGCGTTGTCCTCGCGCAGGAGCAGCCGGTACTCGGCCCGCGACGTGAACATCCGGTAGGGCTCGCCACCGATTCCCCGCGTTACCAGGTCATCGATCATCACGCCGATATAGGCCTGGTCGCGCCCGAGCACGAGCGCTTGCTCGCCGCGGACCTTGAGCACCGCGTTGATACCCGCGATCAACCCTTGCGCGCCCGCTTCCTCATAGCCGGTGGTGCCGTTGATTTGGCCGGCGAAGAACAAGCCCGCTACCAGCCGGGTTTCGAGCGACGGCAGAAGCTGCGTCGGGTCCGAGAAGTCGTATTCGATCGCGTAGCCCGGCCGCATGATCTCCGCGCTCTCGAGCCCCTTGATCGAATGGACCATCGCGACCTGGACGTCGAGTGGAAGACTGGTCGAGAGCCCGTTGGGATAGACCTCGACGGTGTCGCGGCCCTCGGGTTCGAGGAAGATTTGATGGCGCTCCTTGTCGCGAAAGCGCATCACCTTGTCCTCGACCGACGGGCAGTAGCGCGGGCCGCGGCTGTGGATCACGCCGGAGTACATCGGCGAGCGATCGAGGCCGCCGCGGATAATCTCGTGGGTCGCCTCGTTGGTGAACGTCAGGTGGCAGGGAACCTGCGGCTGCGCGATGCGGGTGGTGCGAAAGGAGAACGGCGGCGGCGGCTCGTCACCGGGCTGGATTTCGAGCGCCGAATAATCGATCGTACGGGCGTCGAGGCGCGGACACGTTCCGGTCTTGAGGCGTCCGATCTGAAAACCAAGCGCGGCAAGGCTGTCGCTGAGACCCATCGCGGCGAAGTCGCCCGCGCGGCCCGCGTTGTAGTTGCGCAGTCCGATATGGACCAGCCCCTTCAGGAATGTTCCAGTGGTCAGGATGACAGTCTCGGCGGCGAAGATCTCGCCGATTTGCGATTCGACGGCACGCACGGCACCGTCCTCGACTATCAGCCGCTCGACGCTGGCCTGGCGGATCGTCAGGTTGGGCGTCGCTTCGAGCACGCGCTTCATGCGGGCGCGGTAGGCGGCCTTGTCGGCCTGCGCGCGGCGGGCGCGCACGGCAGGGCCCTTGCGGGTATTGAGGAAGCGAAACTGGATTCCGGTTTCGTCGATCGCGAGCGCCATCTCGCCGCCGAGCGCGTCGATTTCACGCACCAGATGGCCCTTGCCGATGCCGCCGATGGCGGGATTGCACGACATCTGGCCGATATGGTCGAGGTTGAGCGTGAGCATCAGCGTGCGCGCGCCCATCCGGGCGGCCGCTAGCGCGGCCTCGATACCGGCGTGCCCGGCCCCCACCACTATCACGTCAAATTTCACTGTTTTACCGTTGTATGCTCGCGTTGCTCGGTGCCTATATCAGCGAAGGCGTCTCGCGTACCATTTTTCACTTAAAGCGAAGGCGAAGCGAAAATGCTTCACGTGAAACACGGCATTCCATGCCGCCGGTACATCGCGTTCACTTTGTTCGAGTCCTCGGCCCTGACCATCATTCTCCAAAAAGCGAAAGCAAGACGAAAATGTTTCACGTGAAACATTTTCGCTATATCTTCGTTTTTCAGTGCGGCTCCGATCTCGTCGGCGGTTGATTATGGCGCGTTGGGGCCGTCCCGCAAAGACGTGGCGCGGTCGCGGGTTCGCCGGGAGTGGGAAGGCGCGCACGACGGATCGATGAACGCCACGCGCTGTAGCGTTCTGTGACTATGCGTTTTGTAATTAAATAATACTTTTAGTATATATAGCGAAGAGGACCAGCGACCGGCGCCGGATGCTGCGAAGTCTTTGCAGCCGTCTGGGATCAACCTCGGTCATCTAGAGACCCTTTATTTGCCGATGCAGAATTCGCGGAAGAGCGCGTCAAGCACGTCCTCGGTACCGACGAGGCCGGTGATGGAGCCGAGCGCGTCGGCCGCCGCCATCACATCAACAGCGACGATCTCGGGGGGCATCGCGGAGCGCGCGCTCGCACGGGCGGCGGCGAGCGCGGCGATGGCGTTACTCAAGGCGTCGCGATGACGCTCGCGGGAAATCGCGATTTGCTCACCGTCAATGGCGGCGCCGGGGTCGCTGGCGGAGAGTTCGGCGAGGGTGTGCGCAAGCGCGTCGCGGAGTTCGGGCAATCCGGCGGCGGTGAGTGCTGACACTTCGATCAGCGGTAATTCGAGGCCGCGCACCAGCAGCAGGTCAGCGCTGAGGCGCGGCGGCAGATCGCGCTTGTTGAGGATGGCCACGCCGACGCGGCCCGCGCACATCGCGATGACGCCGGCGTCGTCGGAGTCGAGTGGGCGCGACGAATCGAAGACCGCGATCACGAGGTCGGTGGCGGCGGTGTGGCGACGGGTGCGCTCGATGCCGAGGCGCTCGACCGGGTCGTCGCTCTCGCGCAGGCCGGCGGTATCGGCGAGCACCATGGGTATGCGGCCGAGGGCGATCGAATCCTCGATAATGTCGCGGGTGGTGCCTGGGATGGGTGTGACGATCGCGCGGTCGGTGCCGAGCAGGAGATTGAGCACGCTTGATTTGCCGGCGTTGGGTTTGCCGATAATCGCCGCGCGGGCGCCCTCTCTAATGATACGGCCGCGGGCAAAGCTATCGTGCAGCGCGGTCAGGTCGGCGGCCAGCGAATCGATATCGCGAACGATATCGTCGCGCGAAGGAAGGCGGATGTCCTCGTCGGCGAAATCGATTTCGGCCTCGAGATGGGCGCGAATCGCGATGACCTGGCGGCGGAGGTTAGTGACACGGGCGGCGAGCGCGCCGGAGAGTTGCGCCAAGGCCATCGTGAGCGCCGCTTCGCCGCGCGCCGCGACCAGGTCGGCGATCGCTTCGGCCTCGGTGAGATCGATGCGGCCGTTGAGGAAGGCGCGGCGGCTGAATTCGCCCGGCTCGGCGCGGCGCGCGCCGGCCGCGGTCGCGAGCGCGATCACACGGCGGACCAGATAGACGCCGCCGTGGCATTGAAGTTCCGCCACGTCCTCACCGGTGAGACTGCGCGGGGCGGGAAAGACCGCGAGCATTGCGCGGTCGATCGGCGCGGCGGTGGCGGGGTCGCGGATTTCGCCCAGGTAGAGGCGGCGCGGCACGAGGTCGGCGAAATCCGCACGCGCTAGCGGACGCCATAGGGCGCGGGCGATCGCGATCGCGCGCGGACCGGAGAGGCGCACGATCGCGACGGCGCCGGTACCGGGCGGCGTCGCCGGCGCGACGATCGTATCGGCGGGATACATCGGGAAAAGATTAGCATGTCGTCGCGGGCGAGCGGCGGAGAGTGGTTGAGGAATCCGAAACTGTGATTTTCTTGAAACCTTTAAAAGGTTTCAAACTTCCCACGGTGAATAGCGGCAAGAAAGCAGTTCATACGGATCGCGTCGTTGGCACCATTGGTGGGCGCGTATGAGAAGTGTTCGGTGAAGTCCGAAACAAGAGCACCCCTTCCATGGCGGGAAGGGGTGCTCGAAGCGGAAAGCGGGGTAGTGCGGGTAAGGGAGAGGGTCGGAGAGTAATCAGATGTTGGCCTGCGCGACGCGCTCGGGTATCGATGGAACGGTCATGCTCTGGGTGTCGGGTTGTGCGAACGCGCTCGCGCTCCAGTTACGCTGATAGTTTCGCTGGGCGAGGATGAGCGCGAACATCAGGGTTACTGCGCCCAAAAAGGTTGCCGCGGTTCCGAGAACTTTCATCGTGATGCTCCTTTTCCTTGGCAGTAGTTCCGACGGATTCGCGTCGATCATTGATCTTTTTATCGGCGCGTCTTCCGCTGGAGAGTAAGAGAGCGAACGTCATGCCAAATCCGGGCGGCGCATCGGGATGAAGGTCGGTAGAGTGTTTACGTAGAAATTTGCTGGGTTTTTGGGCCTGAGAGGGTGGTACGTGAGCCCGATTGATGGCGCCGCTGGCCGGAATCCTGCCCACCGGACGCCTGCCAATGCGCGAACTTTCGCGCGTTTTTCGCTAAACGCGACGAGGCGCTTGCGCAGTCACTCCAAAATGGGGGGGGGCAAAGGCGGGAGTGGCGAGGTCACCCGAACTAGGGGTCTCGGATCCGGATCGGGATTCTTCGCAGGCTCAGAATGACCGACGAGAGGCGGCGTCAGAAATGCGAACTATGTATCATAGACGAAGCCCGGCGGCGGAAGGTTTTGCGGGATGGTGCTTGCGGTAGCTGGGTGGGTATGGTTCGATAGGCGATTGAGGTTCGCCGTCGTGGCGCGCCTTTTCGACGAACTATCCACGTGACCGGCTCCCCCCGGAGCAATCAAGCAGAAACAAGTTGGCCGTGACCGATGAAAAGGACTTATCAACCGCACAATCGCCGCCGCAAACGCACGCACGGATTCCTCGCCCGGATGGCCTCGCCGGGGGGACGCAAGATTCTGAAACGCCGGCGCGCGAGGGGACGGGCGCGGTTGACGGTCTCGATTCCGCCGAAGCAGCCCGGCTAGAGGGTGAAGGAGCGCCGCGCACACGGAGCGCGTTATCGTTCGGTCCCGCCGATCGATTACATCGGCGCGCTGAATACCTGCGGCTGCAGAAGATCGGCGCGCGCTACCAGACCGCCCATTTCGTGATGTACGCGGGAACGCTTGGCGAGATCGATCGTTCACCAACGCGCTCGCGGCTGGGAATGACGGTGTCGCGGCGAATTGGATCGGCGGTGGTGCGCAATCGGACCAAGCGGCGCGTGCGTGAATGCTACCGGCTCAAACTCAGATCGATGTTTCCCGACGGCACGGCGCTGATCGTGATTGCGCGGATTGGCGCGGGAGCGCTGAAGACGCCGGCGATCGCGGGCGAACTCGTGCAGGCGGCGTCGAACCTGGCGGCGCGAATCGCGCGGCAGGGGCGCTGATGGCGCACGCCGCCGGAATCACGAAAGCGATCGCGACGCGGGTCGTGCGTCGCTCCGCTATCATCTTAATAGATCTCTACCGCATGATCGTGTCCCCGCTGCTGACCAGCGGGCTCGGACCGGCCTGCCGCTTCGAGCCGACCTGCTCGGCCTACGCGCGCGAGGCGATTGCCCGCCATGGCGTGTTCGCGGGTGGTCGCATGACGGTGCGCCGGCTGGCGCGCTGCCGCCCGGCCGGCGGATGGGGCGACGATCCCGTACCGCGCGAGCGGGGCGCGGCAGGACCTGAAGTTTGTAGCATGAAGTAAGGAACTCCTTGGAAAACTCGCGGCTTCTAACCTTTCTACTGATCTCGCTGGCGATCGTCATCTTCTACAACCAGCTCGTGCAATGGCGCCATCCCGAACTGGCCCATCGGCCGGGCACGGCTGCCGTCACGCCGCCGCCGAGTCCCGCCATATCGCCGGGACCGGAACAAGTCGCGACCCGAGCAGGCACGCCCTCGGCGACCGGCGCGGGTGGAACGAGTCCGGCGGGAGCGACGGCCGCGAATATGACGGCGCCGGCGCGAACGATCACGATTAGCACCAACCGCTACGAAGCGGAGTTGACGGCGCGCGGCGGCCGAGTGGCGAGCTTTCTGCTCAAGGACTACCGGCAGACCAGCGCTTCCGACAGTCCGCCGTACCAGATAATCGCGGGCGGCGACCGGCTGCCGCTCGGGATGGTGATCGCGCGCGGTGCGGCGACTATGGACGACGGCGACGTCATCTATAGCAGCGACGCGCCGGCGCATACGGATCTGACTAGCGGCGTCGCGACGGTGACGATGGACGGCGTGACGGCGGACGGCGTGAAGCTGCAAAAGACCTTCACCTTCAAGCCCGACAGCTACGTTTTCGGCGTAACCGGCACGGCGGCGGCGACCGCCGGCGTCAAAATCGACGGTATCGGCTTTCAGATGAGCCGGCCGCTCAAGGCCAACATAGGCTTCCGCGATGTCCCAGAACTGCAGGCCGACGTGCAGGGCAAGGTCCTGAACGAGGCACAAAAAGCGCTCGAGAAGGGGATTGCGCCGGTCAGCGGGACGATCACGTTCGCGGGCTTCGGCGACCGGTACTTCCTGTCGGCCTTCATGCCGAAGAAACCGGTGACCGGCACGCTCGCGATGGACTTTGCGGACGACGAGGCGGACGCGCGGATGGTGTTTAACGGCGCGACCACGGTCGAGAGCGAAGTATTCATGGGGCCGAAGGAACTCGACGTGCTGGACGCGGTCAATCCGGCGCTGAACAAGACGATCAACTTCGGCTGGACCAGTATCATCGCGCTGCCGTTTCTGAAGCTGTTGAAGCTATTCTATCGGATTGCACCTAACTATGGTCTTGCTATCATCCTACTGACTATTGTGGTGCGGCTGCTGACGCTGCCGATGTCGATCAAAGGTCAACGCTCGATGATGAGGATGCAACGGCTGCAACCGCAGATCGAACGCATCCGCGAGAAGCATAAGGACGACCAGGAACGACTGAATCGCGAGATGGTTGACCTGTACAAGCGCAACCACGTGAACCCGCTCGGCGGATGTCTGCCGATGGTCGTGCAACTGCCGGTGTTCTTCGGGCTATACGAGGCGCTGCTCAATGCGATCGAGCTGAGGCATGCGCCGTTTGTCGGCTGGATCAAGGACTTGTCGGCGCCCGACTGTCTGCATCTTTCGTTTATTCCGACGCTGCCGATGACGTCGTGCCATGGTATTCCGGTACTGGTAATCCTGATGACGATAACGGCCTTTGTGCAGCAATGGATGGCGCCGAAGCAGCCCGATCCGAGTCAGCAGAAGATGATGATGTATATGCCGGTGGCGTTCAGCCTGATTTTCGTCAATATGCCGGCGGGGCTGACGCTCTACTATTTTTCCTCGAACCTGCTGGGCGTGGTCCAGCAGTTCATACTCAACCGCGAGTTTAAACAATTACCCGCACCCGCAGCGACATGAGTTCAAGCGATTCTATCGAAGCATCGGCACCGACAATCGACCAGGCCATCGGCCAGGCGCTGGCGCAACTGGGCGCCGAACAGGACGACGTCACGATCGAGGTCCTGAGCACGCCGCGCAGCGGGGTACTGGGGCTGGGCGCGCGGCCTGCGCGCGTGCGCGTGACGCGGCGTGCGCCGTCAGAGGCGCGCAGCGGCGTGATGTC
>JAJXYF010000021.1 GCA_021780755.1 Deltaproteobacteria bacterium
CGCGGCCGCGACGCGCGCCGGTGGCAGCGGCCGGGCGAGCGCCGCGCGCAGCCCCGCCGCCAAATCAAAGAACTTCGCCGTCGCACGATTTGCTTCGTCGCCCACATCGGAGACCACGTGAGACTGTGCCACAGCTTCCATTTCAATCACGGATTTCATCGGCTGGGCATTCACCATTCGCGACCCGCCTGCGGAGCGGACTCGCGGCGCGCGAATTCGTCGATGCTGAGGGCGCATCCGCGCGCGCCGCCAGCAGCGGCACGACCCAGGATGGCGACGGCGCCGTCCTGCACGATGCCGAAGTCTTCGGTCATCAAGGCCGAGATCGAGCCGACGTTGGCGAGATCGAAGAACGCGAGGAGGCCGACGCGGCCAGACTCGAGCGGTGCGAGCGTCACCGGGTCGATTACTGACGGACGCAGCCACGGCGGCGGAAGTTTCACACGGAAACCAGCGGGAAGGTTGCGGCTTCCGGGGTTAGAGTCGAGTCCGAAATCGAGCGGAGGCACTGCGGAGTCCATGGGCCATGTGGGGAAGTTAAACGGCGTCGCGTCGTAGAGTTGCGAGCACATCTCGGTCATCCCGTATTCGTTGATGACGAGCGCGGGCTCGATCCCGAGCGATTCGTGCGCGTGCGCGACGACCTCGGCAGGGGTTAGCGGAATCGTCTGGCCCTTGGCGCCGCCGGTATCCATCAGACGCGAGCCCGGAACCAGTTTGATCGTCCGGCGGCGGCGACCCGCGAGGGCCGTGAACAGGGCGGCCGAGGCGGCGGTGGTACCGAGGATGCATACCGGCTCGCGCCGAGTGGATACGGCGTCGAGGAAATTGATGGCCGCTGCGGTATCGACACTCGACCGGGTAGCGGCGCAGAGCGTCGCACCGGCGGCAAACTCCTCGATACACCAAGTCAACATGGTCGAGAGCGACGATTCGGGCATGCGGTCGGCGGTCGGATGCAGCGCCAACATGGGGAGTCGCCGGCCATCGGGGAACAACATCCGGCGCAGATGCGCGATGGCGGACGCGCGATAGATTTCGGCACGGGGCACGAGATGGCGGCCGCGCTTGGTGAAACCTTTGGTCGTGCCACTCGTAGTGAAGGTAAGCGCGGCATGAGAGACGGCCTCGGCGGGGCCGCGGACCTCGGCGTATTTGAAGGCGACGGTGCTGGCGGCAGGAATTTGACTGATTTGCGTTACGTTTCCCGGCGACCTACCGCGCGCGACGCAGAATTGCCGATACGCTGGGACATGATCGAACTGATAGCGAAAGACCGCCAGCGCCAGCGCGTCGAACGCCTCCGGACGCGGGAAATCTATAAACGCCAGGACCTCATCGTAGATGGACATTGGCAACCGTTCGAAAGCCTGCCCGAATGATGGCATCCGCGCGAGGGCTGGTTCAATGCCGACGGCGCGCGGAGCCGCTTAATCGACTCAGGACCAGGTTAGAGGCTCATCGAATAGTATTTAACATACTGTTAAAATTTGATATATCACTTGAAGTTTCGATGCAGCCTCGGAGGGGCGCATCACGAAGATGAAAAAATTTATTGCGGGTGTGGTGGTCGGTTTCGTAGCCAGTTGTGGGGTGGGATTTGCGGCGCAGAGCTTGGACCATAATGGGGTGTTCTGGAATAAGCTCAACAATGCCGCCAAGACGGGCTATATCAATGGCTACGGCGACGCGATGCAAGTCAGCGCCGGTAAGCTGGACTCGTTGAGTATCGCGGCGGACCTGTTCCACTGGCGAGGCGCGAACAAGATTATCAAGCAGCTTTCGAGCGAGCTCTCGACGGCCGGTTTGACGCCCGACCAGGCGGTCAACAAGCTCGATACGCTTTACGGCAATCCGAAGTATAGCGAACTCGATCTCGGGCAGGCGCTGCAGTTGCTGGCGGCGCGCACGACTGATCAGCCGACGGATGACGATGCGGTGGCACCGGTAAAGCCCGCGCCGGCGAAATCGGTAGCGCCGCAGCCTGTGCGGCATTCGACGAAATAGAGCGGGTGAAGAAATAGCGGGCGGCGTTCGGTCGTCGCGCGCATTAAAAAGCAAAGGGCGCCCATCGCGATGGGCGCCCTTTGCTTTTTAATGCGCAGGGCCTTTGTGCAGTTGGGTTGACACTCACAAGTCCCCCGACCTAGCTTCGGGGCGACGCGGGTGATCCGAGAGGTTGGCGCAAAATTCAGATCACGCACCAAACCGGATTTGACCAGCCTTTATTTGAGGGCGATGCCATGATGCAGACCACCGCGCGATTGCGCGAATTACTCAATGGACCCGAGATGCTGCTGGCGCCCTTCGTTTATGATGGCCTGCAGGCGAAGATTGCGGAACGGACGGGATTCAAGGCGGTCTATATGACCGGGTTCGGGACGGCAGCCGCGCGCGGCTATCCGGACTTGGGGCTGCTGACGATGAGCGAGATGGTACAGAACGTCCGCGCGATCGCGCATGCGGTCAACCTGCCGGTGATTTGCGACGCCGACACCGGCTATGGAAATCCGGTCAACGTGTGGCGGACCGTGCGCGAGTATGAGGAGGCGGGTGCCGCCGCGCTGCATATAGAGGATCAGGTGTTTCCGAAGCGGTGCGGATTCCTGGCCGGCAAGCAGGTCATCGCGACGGAGGAGATGGTGCCGAAGGTGCGGGCAGCGTGCGACGCGCGGCGCGACCCCAACTTCGTGATAATCGCGCGCACCGACGCACTCGCGGTCAACGGTTGGGCGGACGTCGCGCGGCGGGCGCGGGCCTATCGGGCGGCGGGTGCGGACATGATTTTCGTCGATGGTATCCGCACGATCGACGATCTCAAGCGGTACGTCGCGGAACTCGGCGACCTGCCGCTGCTCTATAACGGCTCGCTGCTGCCGGTCGCGGAGCTCGCGCGGCACGGCTTCAAACTGACTATTCACACCGGGACGCTGATGGCGGCGTATGTGAGTATTCGGGACGCGATGCGCCAGCTCAAGGAGACGGGAGTACTCGATATCCCTATCACCGGCCATCTGTTCGGCGAGTTAATCGAAACGCTGGGCGTACCCGAGATGGAAGCGCTGGCGAAGAAATATACAGTCTGATGGCGATCGACGATACCACTACCGAAATCAAATTCTATTTCGCGTACACCAGTCCGTTCACGTACCTGGCGATGGCACCGGCATATGCGCTGGAACAAACGCATCGCGTACACCTGCGCTTTATCCCGTACGGCGTAAATATCCGGCGAGTGTATGGGGACACGCCGACGCGATCGCGTCGCGATGCGTTGAAAGTGCGCTATCTGTACCTGGACGCGCGGCGCTTCGCCAAGGAGCGCGGACTGACTATTTATCCGCCGAAGAAAATATACAGCGCGCGCTGCGCCTTTTATGGCGGCATGTGCGCGGAGGACCAGGGACTGTTCCGGCCGTATGCGGACCGGGTCTTCGAGCGCTTCTGGAAGCACGAACTCGAGGTAGAGAAGCTGGAGGCACTAGCCGGAATACTCAGTGAGGTTGGCGCGACGACCGACCAGTTCCTGCGCTATATCGCCGACGAGAACGCGGAGGCGAAGCCGCGTCTGAAGCGGGGATTCGCGGAGGCGGATCGCGACCAGGTGTTCGGGGTGCCGACGTTCGTGATCGACGGCGAGCGCTTCTGGGGTTACGATCGGATGGATTGGCTGGTGCGCAAGCTCGACGCGATGAAGTTGCGACGCTGAACTATTCGCCATTCGCCCCGCCTTCGCGGGTTCGCCCCGCTATCACCAGCGTAATTTCACGAACGAGACCCACCAGAACCTGGACAGGCTTTGCTCGGCAAGCGCAGGCATATAAGATTTACAAATATTTTCACCGAGTAAGGAGAAGTAACGGTAATGACAGCGCGTAGACTTGCTTTAGTATTGGCGGTCGGATTGGCGTGGGGTGTGAGCAGCACCCCGGCCCGTGCCGACGAAAGCTACGACCCACCCGCACCGATGCAGCAGTGGCTCAAAGACACGGCGAGCCAGGGGGACGTCGCCCCCGGCACGACTATCACGATGAGCAACTGGCAACAGTACAAGACGGCCATGCCCTACGGGATGCAGACGCTTTTCGAGGGCAAATATTTCTGGAAGATGCCCGCCGACGTGGCGATGACGGTCGGACCGACGACGATCCTGCCGCTGCCCAAGGGCTACCAGGAGGCGAGCGAGAAGTATGGATCGCAGACCAGCGTCGGGACGACGCCGGGCGGCCATCATTTCGTCAGCAACTATGTCGCGGGCGAGCCGTTCCCCAACCCGCAGGAACCGGACAAGGGCTACAAGCTGTTGGCCGACGTGTGGTTTTCATACGTGCCGAACCTGTACGCGCAACAGTTTGACCATCCGGGAGTCAGTTGTACGCAGGACCGTTTCGGCAGCGTCGCGTGCGTCAAAATCACCTGGATTTATCGGCAGGTTGGCTATAATACCGACCCCGACGTTCCGCAGAACCTGCCCGAGGCCGGCAATACCTGGTTCACCGAATGGTTTATGGTGATGGAGCCGGAGCAGTCGAAGTACACGACGAACCTGACCACCTTCAGCAAGGACCCGGAAAAGCCGGAGGACGACTACGTATTCGTGCCGTCGCTGCGGCGCTCGCTGCGGCTCGCGGTCAGTGCGCGCTGCGCGCCGGCGGCGGGCAGCGATTTCGTGCTCGACGATTATAAGACCGTGGGCTTCAACGGCGGTCTCGCGCTGTTCCGTGCGCACGATCTCGGCGAGCGCAAGCTGCTCGCCCTGGTTGACGATTACACCATGGACACCGGCAAGTTCCCGGACGACTGGGACATGCCACTGGGCTTTCCGAAGCCGAGCTGGGGCAAGTGGCAGATTCGCCCGGACAACATAATCGACGTGCGCCGCGTGCCGTCGGAATCGGCGGGCTACTGTTACGGCAGCCGAATCATGTACGTCGATTCGCACTTCCACTACGCGACCTGGATCGATATCTACGATGCCAACCTGGCATTGTGGAAGATGTTCTGGCTCGGACCGCGCGCGAACACGGTGCCGGGCGTCGGCCATGTGACGACCAACTCGACGGCCGCGTCGGTGTGGGACGTACAGAACGAGCACATGACGTTCCTGTCAACGGTTGACGAACATGGGATCGGGCCGAAGTTCAACAGCGACGCGCCGCCGGAGTATCACGACTACACGCGGTACAGTTCGCCGAGCGGGCTGATGCAGATCATGCGGTGAGAGGGGCCGGGCGCGCGCCCGGCTGCGGCGCATCGCGAGAGCGATGCGCCGCAGAGAGCCAGACGAAGAACGGGACGGCCGTTGGCCGTCCCGTTCTTCGTCTGGGCGGAATCCGGCGGCGCGCCGCCGGATTCCGCCTAGCCGGCGAGTTCCTCGCGGCCTACGGCCGCGAGGAACTCGCCCAGGCTCAGCACGCGCAAGCCGTCGAGCGCGACGCGCTCGACGGCCTCGCGCAAACGGCGGTCGTTGGTCACGAAGATTTCGGCGGTAGCGGCCGCGGACGGCACGTGCAGGAGATCTATCGAGTCACTACGGGAAGGCGCCCAGCCGTTAAAAGTCAGCCCATAAATAAAAGACTGCGCGATTCCGATCGCCGCGCGGACACTTCTGATCTTAAGCAACCCATCGATGCCGCGTTCGCGGCAAGCCTCCAGTACTCCGATACGCTGAGCGAATTTCTCAGCCCTCGGAACGGCCGTGAGTTGGAAGTAGTCCTCGAAGCTTATGCGCGATGGTAGCTTCTCAATCAGCGCAGTGCCCCGCTGCTGGGAAATTTTCATCGCTTGAAGAAAACGCTCCTTGCGTTGCCGGGTCTCTTCGAGCGCGGCGAGCATTTCCTCCGAGAACTCTTCGCCGTCGCTTTCGATCAGCTCGGCGATTCCCTGCGTGAGCGCGTTCTGAATTTGCGCGCCGACCAGCGGGCGGTCGGGCGCCCCGGTCGCCGCGTAGCTGCGGATGTCATCGGCGATTAATTGATCGCACGGCTTCACCATCCGGCGAATGCTCGCGAGCGACAGTGTGAGCTTTACACGCGCGACCAATTCCTGCGGAGAAGCGCGCCGGTTGAGCAGAAGCTCCTCGAGGACGTGAATGCCGATCGGCATCGAGAGGCCGCGGCCGTAGATCGCCTTGCGCAGTTCCGCGATGTCCGCGCTGGTACACCCGATCTTTCTGTAGAGATGATCGAATACGTTGGTGTCCAGATACGCGATCATCGCGGAGTCCTCGCTAGAGGTCGGGGCTGGCCGGCAGAAAAGTCTCACCCATCAGGTAGGCGTCCACCGCGCGCGCGCATTCGCGACCTTCCCAGATCGCCCAGACCACCAGCGATTGACCGCGGCGCGCGTCGCCGGCCGCGAAGACGTGCGGCTCACTCGCATGATAGTTATCGCACGCGATGTTGCCGCGCTGATCGAGCTTCAGGCCGAGTTCGGCGACGATGCCGTCGGGTTCCGGGCCGAGGAAGCCCAGCGCGAGCAGGACGAGGTCGCATTCGATCTCGAATTCGGTGCCGGGAAGCTCCTCCATCACCATGCGGCCGTTATCGCGCTTCCAGTTAATGCGCACGCCGTGGAGTTTTTTGACCTGCCCGTTTTCGCCGGAAAAGGATTTCGTGTTGATGCTCCAGTCGCGCCTGACGCCTTCCTCATGCGAGGTCGAGGTGCGCAGGATCATCGGCCAATCGGGCCACGGCATCTCGGCGGTGCGGCGATCGGGGGGCATCGGCAGCAGTTCAAACTGAGACACCTCGCGGGCGCCCTGGCGATTGGACGTGCCTAAGCAGTCGGAGCCGGTATCGCCGCCGCCAAGGATGACGACGCGGCGATCCTTGGCGACGATCGACACGGCGGGCGAAATGATGTCGCCGGCATTGCGCTTGTTCTGCTGCGGCAGGAAGTCCATCGCGAAGTGGATGCCGGCGAGATTGCGTCCCGGCACCGGCAGATCGCGCGGCTTGGTTGAGCCAATGGTCAGTACGATGGCGTCATGTTTCGCGCGCAATTCATCCGCATGCAGATCGGTGCCGACGCGGCAGCTCGTGACGAATTCGACACCTTCAACCTTCATCTGCTCGACGCGGCGATTGACCTGCCATTTTTCGAGCTTGAAATCGGGAATGCCGTACATCAGGAGGCCGCCGACGCGATCGGAACGCTCGTAGAGCGTGACCGCATGGCCAGCGCGGGCCAACTGCTGCGCGCAGGCCATCCCGGACGGCCCCGATCCGACTACCGCGACGCTCTTGCCGGTCTTGCGCGGGTTGGGCCGCGGCGCGACCCAGCCCTCGGCCCAGGCGTGATCGATGATATTTTTTTCGATCTGCTTAATCGTGACCGGATCGTTGTTGATATTGAGAACGCAGGCTTCCTCGCACGGTGCGGGGCAGACGCGCCCGGTAAATTCCGGAAAATTGTTCGTCCAATGCAGGCGATCGATCGCTTCGCGCCAGCGCCCTCGATAGACCAGATCGTTCCAGTCGGGAATTATGTTGCCGAGCGGGCAACCCTTGTGGCAGAAGGGGATGCCGCAATCCATGCAGCGGGCGCCCTGCTCGCGCAGTTTCTCCTCGGGCAGCTTGAGTTCGTACTCGTGCCAATCCTTGACGCGCTCGCGCGCAGGACGCCGCGGCGAGGTCTCACGCCCGATCTCCATGAAGCCCGTTATTTTACCCATCGAAAGCCGCTCTCCTGACTAACTACTCGACTGACTATTCGCATGCGAAGGATCGCGGGCCATGGTTGCGCCGCGCCCAATCCAGGCGCCTCACCATTCCCTTCGAGAATTCGCACAGCAACGCCGGGCGCCGCCGCGCCGAAACGCCGCTACACCGCCGCCAGCCGCGCCATATCCGACTGCATATTGAGCTGGCGCTCGAGCACGCGCCGATACTCAGTCGGCATTACCTTGACGAACTTGCGCGCGTAATCGTCCCAGCTATCGAGAATGTGCCGCGCGACAGTGCTGCCCGTATACTGATGGTGGCGCACCAGCAGTGCGTGAATCTGGCTCGCCTCGGCCGTGTCGGCCAAGTCGTGCAGTTCGACCATGCCCATGTTGCACCGCGACTTGAAGGTGCCGTCCTCGTCGAGCACGTAGGCCACTCCGCCGCTCATGCCGGCGGCAAAGTTGCGCCCGGTTTTACCCAGTACAACGACGGTGCCGCGCGTCATGTACTCGCAGCCGTGGTCACCGACGCCTTCGACGACCGCGGTGGCGCCGCTGTTGCGCACGGCGAAGCGTTCACCCGCCATCCCGCGCACGAAGACCTCGCCGCCGGTCGCGCCGTAGAGCGCGACGTTGCCAATGATGATGTTCTCCTCAGCCTTGAAGGTCGCTTCCGTGGGCGGCCTGACGGCGATAAACCCGCCGGACAGGCCCTTGCCGAAATAGTCATTCGCGTCGCCTTCGAGGTAGAGCGCGATGCCGGCCGCGAGCCATGCGCCAAAACTCTGTCCAGCGGTGCCCTTGAAGTGGGCCTGAATCGTGTAGGGCAGCAGCGCGTGCTCGCCGTAGCGGCGCGAGACTTCGGCGGAGAGCATCGTGCCGACGGTGCGATTGACGTTGCGAATCGGCAAATGCACTTCGACCGGCTTCTTGTGTTCGAGCGCGTCCTTGCACACCTCGATCAATTGCTGGTCGAGCGCCTTGTCGAGGCCGTGGTCCTGCGGCTCAACGCGATGGAGCGGCCAGTCGGCCGGAACGTCGGGCTTGTGCAGGATCGAACTCAAGTCAACGTGACGTGCCTTCCAGTGCTCGATCGCCTCGTTGGCGTCGAGGCATTCGACCCGCCCGACCATCTCGTCGATAGTGCGGAAGCCCAACTGCGCCATGTGTTCGCGCACTTCCTCGGCAATGAACATCATCATGTTGACGACGTGCTCGGGCTTGCCCTCGAACTTCTTACGCAGTTCGGGATCCTGTGTCGCGATACCGACCGGGCAGGTGTTGAGATGGCACACACGCATCATGATGCAGCCCGAGGCGACCAGTGCGGCGCTCGCGAAGCCGAACTCCTCGGCACCGAGCATCGCGGCGACAGCCACATCGCGGCCGGTTTTGAGCTGGCCGTCAGTCTCAACATAGATGCGGCCGCGCAGGTTGTTCATCACGAGGATTTGCTGGGTCTCGGCGAGGCCCAGTTCCCACGGGATGCCCGCGTGCTTGATCGATTGGAGCGGCGACGCGCCGGTGCCGCCGTCGTAGCCGCTAATTAGAACGACGTCGGCCTTGGCCTTGGCGACGCCCGCCGCGATCGTACCGACGCCGACCTCGGCCACCAGCTTGACGCTGATGCGCGCGCGGTCATTGGAATTCTTCAAATCGTGGATAAGCTGCGCAAGATCCTCGATCGAATAAATATCGTGATGCGGCGGCGGCGAAATTAGTCCGACGCCCGGGGTCGAGTAGCGAATCTTCGCGATGTAGTCGTCAACCTTATGGCCGGGCAGCTGGCCGCCCTCGCCGGGCTTCGCGCCCTGCGCCATCTTGATTTGCAGCTCGTCGGCGTTCACGAGGTAATTGCTGGTGACACCGAAACGCGCGGAGGCCACCTGCTTGATCGCGCTACGGCGCCAATCGCCGTTGGGATCGCGCTGGAAACGCTCGGGGTCCTCGCCACCCTCGCCGGTATTGCTCTTGCCGCCGAGCCGGTTCATCGCAATCGCGAGGTTTTCGTGCGCCTCCTTGCTGATCGAGCCGAACGACATCGCCCCGGTCTTGAAGCGCTTGACGATTTGCGCGGCCGGCTCGACCTCCTCGATCGGCACGGGCGAGCGGTTGGGCTTGAACTTGAGCAGGCTGCGCAGCGTCGCGAGATTGCGGCTGTGTTCGTCAACGAGCCGCGAGTACTCCTTGAAGAGGCGATAGTTGCCGGAGCGTACCGCGTGCTGCAACTTCGCGATCGTATTGGGATTATACATGTGGAACTCGCCGCGCCGGCGCCATTGGTACTGGCCGCCGACTTCGAGTTCGCCATCGAGATTGGGATCCGCCGCAAAGGCCCAGCGATGGCGATTGGCCGATTCGCGAGCGATCGCGTCGAGCCCCACGCCGCCTACGCGCGACGCGGTCCAACTGAAGTATTTGTCGATGACTTCGCGGTTCAGGCCAATCGCCTCGAAAATCTGCGCGCCGCGATAGCTCTGGGTGGTCGAGATACCCATTTTCGAGGCGACCTTGGTGAGACTCTTGGTGCCCGCCTTGATGAAGTGTTCGACCGCCTCGTCCAGCGTCACGTCCTTCAGTTGCCCGTCGCGGATCATGCTGGCGAGCGTGGCGAAAGCGAGATAGGGATTGACCGCGCCGGCGCCGTAACCGATTAGCAGGCACAGGTGCATAATTTCGCGCGGCTCGCCAGATTCGACCACCAGGCCGCAGCGCGTGCGCGTGCCCTCGCGAATCAAGTGATGATGCACGGCGGCGGTCGCGAGCAGGCTCGGGATCGGCGCCCACTCGGCGTCCACGCCGCGATCCGAGAGTACGATGATGGTGTAGCCCTTCTCGATCGCTTCGGAAGCCTGCCGGCAGAGTTGGTCGAGCGCCTCGCACAGGCCCTGCTCACCGTCGGTGGGGCGAAAGAGGGTCGAGAGCGTCGCGGTGGCGAAGCCCGGCTGTTGGAGCTGTTTGATTTGTTCGAGCTGTGCGTTAGTGATGATCGGCTGCTTCAAACGCAACTGCCGGCAATGCAGCGGGGTCTCCTCGAACAGGTTCTGCTCGGAGCCGATGGTGGTCTCGGCCGACATCACCATCTCTTCGCGGATCGAATCGACCGGTGGATTAGTCACTTGCGCGAAGAGCTGCTTGAAATAGTTAAACAGCAGCGGCGACTTGTCCGAAAGCACCGCGAGCGGAGTATCGGTACCCATCGAGCCGACCGGCTCCTGCCCGTTGGCGGCCATCGGCGCAAGGATCATTTTCAAATCCTCGATGGTGTAGCCGAAGGCCTGCTGCTGCTTGAGCAGATCGAGCGGCTCGAAGCCGTCGATCGGCGGCGCCGACGGAGCCGGTGGCAGATCCGCGAGTTCGATCAGGCTCTCCGAGAGCCAGGTGCGATAGGGCTTGCGCAGCGCGAAGCCTTCCTTGATCTCCTCGTCCTGCACGATCCGGCCTTCGGCGGTATCGACAAAGAACATGCGGCCCGGCTGCAGGCGCCCCTTCGAGACGATCTGATCCTGCGGCAAATCGAGCACGCCGGCTTCCGAAGCCATCACGACGAGTCCGTCCTTGGTGACCCAGTAGCGCGAGGGGCGCAGCCCGTTGCGATCGAGCACGGCGCCGATGCGGCGGCCGTCAGTGAAGGTGATCGAGGCGGGACCGTCCCACGGCTCCATCAGGCACGAATGGTACTGGTAGAAGGCGCGTTTGGCAT
This sequence comes from Deltaproteobacteria bacterium, assembly GCA_021780755.1. Classification (GTDB taxonomy): domain Bacteria; phylum Desulfobacterota; class Binatia; order Binatales; family Binataceae; genus JADMIL01. The sequence continues at coordinate 11,370 of JAJXYF010000021.1, forward strand.
CGCTCATCAGGGGATCGTTCTGCCACGCCTCCGGGATCATCATCATCACGGCATGGGCGAGCGGGCGTCCGGTGCGCACCAGCAGTTCGAGGCAATTGTCGAAGACGGCGGAGTCGCTGCCGTTGGGCTCGACGATCGGCAGGATTTTCTTGATGTCCTCACCGAATAGCGACGACGTGAACTGCTGCTCGCGCGCACGCATCCAGTTGATATTGCCGCGCAGCGTGTTGATCTCGCCATTGTGCGAAAGGAAACGATAGGGATGCGCGCGGTCCCAGCTGGGGAACGTATTGGTCGAGAAGCGCTGATGGACCATCGCGAGCGCCGTCTTCATCAGGGGATCGTTCAGTTCGGGATAAAAGCGCGGAATCTGATACGAGATGAGCTGGCCCTTGTAAACGATGGTCGAGCTGGAGAGGCTGCACACATAAAACAGCTCCCCTTCGCCCAGGCGCACTTCGGCACCCTCGGTCGCGACGCGCTTGCGGATGACATAGAGTTTGCGCTCGAGGGTCTCCTCGTCGCCGATATCGGCACCGCGCCTGATGAAGATCTGGCGAATCGAGGGCAGCCCGTGGCGCGCGATCTCGCCGCATTGCGATTCGTCCACCGGCACCGTGCGCCAGCCGAGGACGTGCTGCCCTTCGTCGCGCACCACGCGCTCGAAGATCTCCTCGCAGGCGTTGCGCTTGGTGACGTCGAGCGGCATGAAGACCATGCCGACGCCGTACTCGCCGGGAGCGGGCAGCGTAAAGCGCAACGCCTCGCACTCCTGGGCCAGGAACTCATGCGGGATCTGCATCAGGATTCCCGCGCCGTCGCCGGTCAGCGGATCGCATCCGCAGGCGCCGCGATGCTCCAGGTTGCGGAGCACCTCGAGGCCCTTTTCCACGATGTCGTGCGATTTCTCGCCCTTGATGTTGACCACGAATCCGGTGCCGCACGAATCGTGTTCGTGGGCGGGATCGTAGAGGCCCTGGCTCGATGGAATGCCGCGGTGGTGATGCGTCATAGTCATGCCCTTCTGCTGTCGGATGCTGCGCCCCTGGCGACGTGGCGATGGCGTTTGCCATTGCCGGCATCGTTCGGTTCTCTGCCGTTACTGACCGATATCTGCGTGCGCTCCGTGTGCGTCGACAACACCACCATCGTCTCCGTCCGCGTCACCCCGTCGATTGCCCGGATCGTCTTGATCAACTCCTCCAGCGTCGCAGTGCTGCCCGTCTTGACCTTCAACAGCACCGTGTGTTCGCCCGTTATGTGATGGCATTCGAGCACTTCTTCGAGCCGTTCGACCTGATCCTCGAACAGTCCGATGGTGCGCGGATGCCCAATTAAAACACCGATGAAGGCCGTCACGTCCTTGCCCAACTGACGCGCGTCCACCGACGCGTGATAACCCGTGATAACTCCGCCGTCCTCGAGCTTTTTTACGCGCTCGATCACCGAGGGCGCCGACAGTCCGACCTGCTCGCCCAGTTTGACCAACGGGATGCGGCCGTGGTCCTGGAGGATCGCGATAATCTGCAAATCTATGGCGTCAGGCTCGAAGGCCTCGTTACCTAACTTCATAAGGCAAACCTCGGTGCGGGGCCGATAAAATAGCCGCCGCTCTAAAAGAAGTCAAGGTTTTCTAAGGCCAATCAACAAGAAAAAAGACGTTTGGTAAAGTTTGATCGACCGAACCCTAACACAATTAGGATATGATGACAATTCACCTTAATTAAAGTCGGTTCTAGGCAGCCTGAATCCCTTTAATTGCGGACGGTTGATTCCACCTCCTTCGATTAATTCTCGCCAAATCTCGCCTGATAAGCCTGATTTCGGCCCTGGTCACGTGCGCTTTCAAATGAGGGCGCCTCAACTCGGATACGCTTCGCTGCCCATCTCGAGCGCGTCGAGTCCGCTCCATTCGATTTCGGCCGACACACGATTGCCGATCGTGCGTTCGACGATATGGAAGAACGTCCACGACAATCCAAACACCACCACGATGTTCACCACGACGCCAATGAATTGCGCGGTAAACTGTCCGATATCGCCATAGAGGAGACCGCGCACGGGGCCGGCGACGCCGTTCCAGCCGTCGCCATAGGTGCCGTCGGCGAACAGGCCGAGTGCGAGCGCGCCCCAGATGCCACATACGCCGTGCACTGAAATCGCGCCGACCGGGTCGTCGATGCGAAAGCGCCGCTCGATAACAAGGATGCTGCCGACCACGATGAGGCCGGCGATGACGCCGATCATCACGGCGGCGGCGGGCGAGACGAAGGCGCACGAGGCGGTGATTGAAACGAGTCCGCCGAGCAGTCCGTTACACGCCATCGCAACGTCGGGTTTGTGATAGCGATGCCACAGGTACACCATTGCGGAGAGCGCGCCGCCGGCCGACGCCAACATCGTATTGACGGCGATGATTCCGATCCGCGGGTCAGCGGCGGCGAGTGTCGATCCGGTGTTAAAGCCGAACCATCCGAAGGCGAGGACCAGCGTGCCTACGACGGCCATCGGAATGTTATGGCCGGGCAGCAGGCCAATCGCGCCGTCGCGGCGAAATTTGCCGATCCGCGGGCCGAGCGTGATGACCCCGGCAAGCGCGGCGATACCGCCGGTCATGTGGACCACCGATGATCCGGCAAAATCGACGTCGCCGTGACCGAGGCCCAAGTTGAGTCCCAGTTGCGAGAGCCATCCGCCACCCCAGACCCAGTTGCCGAACAGCGGATAGAGCAGCATCGACATGAAAAGCCCATAGACGGCGAAGGCGGAAAACTTCCAGCGCTCGGCGAGCGCGCCGGTCGGAATGGTCGCGGCGGTATCCATGAAGACTACGGCGAACAGGAACATCGCGAGGCTGCCGGGATCGTGGCTCACGCTGACCAGCGCGAATTTCGCGCAGCCGATGAGGCCGTATTGATGGCCGCCGATCGCGATCGATAGTTCACGATGTGGAATCGCGAGTACGCCGAGCGACGGCCAGTTGCTGACGCCCCCCATCATCAGGGCGTAGCCGACGATCCAGAAGCCGAACAGCCCGATCGGGTAAATGATCAGGTTCATCGCCATCGTATTGACGGCGTTTTTGGCGCGCGTGAAGCCGGTCTCGAGCATCGCGAAGCCGACCTGCATGAACATCACGAGGAAGCCGCAGACCAGCACCCAGGCGAGGTTCAGGGACTGCGAGAGTTGCTGCCACGCATGGTTGACGGCGGCATCGTCGGCCCAGGCCTGCGCGCGCATCGCGACCAGCCCGATCATCGCGAGCAGCAATGCGGTCATGCGCACTGTGAGTCGCGATCGATAGCGCCGCGACAGCGGTGCGGGACGGTTTCGCGCAATCATTTGGTTTGCCCCCGAAATGAGCGTTGCGGCGGATAGGGCGCCGCCGGATAGCGGTTGGCCAGCCAGATCAGCAGCGCGAGCACGCCGGCGAGCGAACCAAAGAACAGCGCGGTCCACAGCGCGCGGCGGATCTTCTGACCACGCTGGCTGCGCGGATGCAAGCGCGCGGCGCGCCCGGTGATTTCGACTTGCGCCGGATGCTCGAGGTCGTGGAGCATCTCCGCCGCACTCAAGTAGCGATCGCGCGGCACGCGCTCGATGGCGTGCAGGATGATCTCCTCGAGATGCGGATCGAGATCGGGCCGATAATGGGTCGGTGGCTGCGGGTCCTCGGCGGTCTTCGCCCGCATCATGTTGTAAACGTTGTCGCTCGAGTACGGCAACTCGCCGGTAAACATCTCGTAGAGCATAGTGCCCAAAGCGTAGATGTCGGTGCGGGCGTCGCCGCGCCGTCCACTGACCTGCTCCGGCGCCATGTAGTCGGGCGTGCCGATGGTGGATGACAGGCCCGACCAGGTGAGGCGGCGCGCCTCTTCGTCCAGGGCGATGCCGAAGTCCATGATCTTGAGCAGGCCGGACGCGGTGATCAGGATATTTTCGGGCTTGAGGTCGCGATGGACGACGCGCTGGCCGTGCATGTAAACCAGCGCGCCGCAAATCTGCCGCGCGTAATCGAGCGCGCGCTCGGCCGCGAAGGGCCGTTTGTCGCGCAGTTCGACCCGCAACGAAACGCCCTCGACGAACTCCATCGCGATGTACATGCGGCTTTTGCGCTCGGGCGTGTACACCTTGATGATGTTCGGATGATCGAGCCGGCGCACGACCTCCTCCTCGCGCTGGAAGCGGCCGTAAAAGACCACGTCGCTCTCGAACTGTGCGTAGGGAATTTTGATTGCGACGGTCTGGCCGTTGATGCGATCGACGGCCTTGAAGATCGAGGCCATTCCACTCCGGGCAATCAGCTCCGTCAGTTCATATTGGTCGAGCTTGTCGCCGACGTTGACCTCGCGCATATAAGACGGTGTGCCGAACTCGCGCCGGACGTTAACATCCAGCCGCGCGGCGAATCAAATGCGTAAGGGCGGCGAGCGCAAACCAAGGTGGCGCGTCTGCCGGGCGGTCAAACTCGGATTCCGACATCAATTGCCCCGCCCGAACATCGCGACGATGCGCTCCCGCCATCCGCGCCGCACCGTGCCGTTGGGGCTTTCGACCAGCAGCGAGAAGATGCCGACCGTCAGATTGTCCGGCGTGCCGCGGGCGTTGGCGCTCTCGATAAGCTGCCGGCAGGCCGTCCGGGCGTCGCAGCCGCGCGTGAGCTCTTCGATTTCGGCGTCGGGGAGCACCGACCACAAGCCGTCGCTGCACACAATGAGGCGATCGTGCTGCTGCAGCGGAGTGGTGATGCGATCGATCGAGGGAATCAGATCGTGTCCGAGGCTCCGGCTGAGCGCCGACCGATCGGGATGAGTGCGCGCGCGCTCGGCCGAGATCAGGCCCATTCTGACTCGCTCGCCGACCACCGTATGGTCGCGCGTAAGTTGCTCGATTTTGCGATCGCGCACCAGATAAAGACGGCAATCCCCGCAATGCGCGCCATAGAGCATCCCCTCGCTGAGGCTGACGGCCACGGCGGTCGCGGTCGTCGCCATCCGACGCAATTCAGGCACGGTCAAAGCGCGGTTGTGAATTTCGATATTGGCCTGCTGGAGCGCGCGATGGAGGCGTTTGGCTGATCCGAGGGTTGGCGAGCTCGCGCGGAAGGCTTCGAGCGTCGTCTCCACCGCCATCGCACTGGCGATCTCGCCGCCCTCGTAGCCCCCCACCCCGTCGGCCACCAGGAAAACGACCGTGCTGCCGTTTTCGACCAACTGGCCGCAGGAGTCCTCGTTGCCTTCGCGCTTGGTGCCGACATGGCTGAGCAGCGCAAGGTCATATGCCGGACTGCGCTCCGGCGCGGCGGGGTCCGACGCTTCCATCGTCCGTCTTACGCTGGCCACCGGTTAAGCTCCTGGAGGGCGGCAATCGGCACGCCCGAAGAAACCGGTGCACGGGCGTCAACGAGCCGCCGGCGCGCGTCCGCATCACGCGGCAGACGCCGGTTAAGGAGCGTGGGTACGGCCGCGAACGCCGCGGCGGACGGCGCCTCCGCGGTTATGCGTGAGGGGCGAATTTCTCCATGATTTCGCGCTCCGCCGTCAACCAGTCGGACAATTCGTCGCCGGAGGTGCCGTGGCGCGAGAGAAACAGCTCGTAGGCCCGCAGACGGATCAGCTCGGCGCTGGGCGCGGCGGTGCCGTTTCCATTCGCGACCGGCGGCGTCACCACCGTCTCGGTCACCTGGGCGGTGCTGGTCGTGGGTTTGGCCTTGCTTTTTGCGGTCCGCAGGCCGGTCGATTTCGGTTTCCTGGGCGCAGCCATCACAAATCCTCCTCTTACAAAAAATACTCTCGGCGAATTCCGCGCGGGAACCCGCCAAATAAATTCCGCCACCGCACCGGCCGCGATTCAAGTACATGCTGCGCAATTTAATCCCCAGGTAACGGGGCCGCACGTCGCATCTGAAAGTCGGCGGGCGGGCCCGATTACTCGGACCCGCCGCGCCCCTCAACTCAACCTGTCCGAGGCGCGATCAGAACGAATAGATCGCGGCCGCCATGAACGTATCCTGACCGTTATAAGTGTGATCCGGATTCGGGAAATTCGGGCTCGTCGCCGGCGCGATAGCGCTGCCGAAGAACGGCGCCGCGTTCGACTCGTCATGCCGATATTCGAGTCGCCCCAGAAGTCCCGTCACGCCGGGAATCTTGTAGTTGATCGTCTCGGTAATTTCGCCCAGGGTCTGGCGCAGGCCGGTGCGGGAACCGTCGCTATCGCGGAACCATTCACCGCGCGTGGCGAACTCGAGATGATCGTTCCAGTCATACACGATGTACCCCGCCGCTCCGGTCCAGCTCGCGCTCTTGTTCAGTAGCACAAAGCCCGGGTTGTACGGATCGGGCTGATCCGTTAACAGGCCGTTGCCATGAGAGCTGTAGGCCGGCGCGACGCTGATCGGGTTGCCCTCGTTGGCGTAGAGATACTCGCCGATTAGTTGCAGGCCCGGTATCGGCGTATGCCAGGTCGCGATCGGATCGATCGCCCAGCGCTGCGAGTTGCCGTGGTTGACCTGCTCCGGCCCGTAAATGCCGTTGAGTACCAATGAAGTGTTAGCGGTCGGAGTCAGCGAGAGTTCGCCCTCCACGGACTGGCCGGAGTTGTTGTCCGTCGTGTCGTCCCAGCCATTGTTGACACCCAACGTCATGCTGACAGCGCTGTTGAAGGCGTACGTTCCGCGCAACCCCGTATGAGTGAACGGAATGCCAAAGCCGAAGATGTAGCTATTCGAAATGTTGAAGTTCTGGTTTTGGTAAGTAGGGATAACCTCCTCGCCGAGCAGCGTCACGAAGCGGCCGAGCTGCAGGTTAATCCCGCTGCCGAACGGCACAGTATAGGTCAGGTACGCCTGCGTGAGATCAAACTCATTGTTGCTGACCGCAGACGGATTCAGGTTCGAATTCCGCGTCGAAGCGGCCAGCACGTTGGCGACTTGACCGAAGTTCAGGTCGGTTACGAAGCCGACCCCGCCATCGGACACCCGCGCGATGTGAAGATTGAACTGCTGGAGGTTCCAACCTTCGCAATCGACGTCAAAGGTACGTAGCTGGTTGACACAACCGCCGGTAGCGGTCGGGTTCGGTCCACCCTTGCTGCCAAAACTGGTGTTCGGGTGATTGAGATTGTACTCGTAGGTGCCGTCGACCATGCCGTGAACCTGAATACCAAGGTTGGTCGCCAGGTTGGTCCTGATGTCCTCGACGCTCTTGCCGAGTCCGCCTACGGTCTCGCCGATGGTCTGGGGCTTCTGATCTGCCGGTGGCGGCGGTACTAATGCTTGCTCTGACTTGATGGTGGTGACTTCGCCCTTGAGTTCGTGAATCTCCTTTTGCAGTTCCTGAACCTCACTCTTGAGATCGCTGACCGATTCGCTCGAAGCATCCTGGGCCCATGCCGCCAGGGGTCCACACGTCAGTAGCAACGCAAGTGCCCCTGACGCCGCCAGCCTCGAAGTAAATCGACTCCCTACTGTTATCCTCATTTCCTCGTGTCCTCCCTGGCGGCCAGCTACTGCCACCTCCGGTCCCTGTTGAATGCAATGTCTGCCGTTGATTGGTAAGGCTCCCCCTTCGGGTGGCGGCAGACGCTCCCATCTGATCAAGATTCGTGCCTCCGAAAGAAGTGAGCCAATAGGCACCTATTTCGTGCTTTGAAGCACTCGGCAAGCCCATCCGAGCGGCAGATGCCGATTCATTACGCACTGCGATTTGCGATCCGTTCGATTTCGCTGTCTCGCTCGTCATAACCTCGCTCGTCGGTGCCGGGTCCGGCACGATGGATAGAGCCAACTCGGCCCAAATGAGCAGCCAAGACGTACCGCCGCCGACAAAAAAACGGGGAGGACCCTGGTTGCGGTCCTCCCCTTATCACCTCGAAATCACGCCCATTGCGGGTCGCAACCGGTCAGGCCGGCTTGGCAATCAGCACTGTGTCTTTGCCCTTGCGCTTGGAGTTGCGCGCAAAATAAATCGCGCCGTAGATGCCCCACACCGCCGACAGCACCACCGCGATAATCGGCTCCTTCCAGCTACCGATGCCTTCCAGGGGTCCGATTACATAGAACGCCAGGCAGGAGAAGTTGGCGATCGCGCCGAACACCGGCACCACCATGTGCTTGATGCCGTGGAACTCGTGGCGCTCCCTGAACGCAACGATGCACACGATGTTGGTCAGCCCATAGAGCACGAAGGTGCCAAAGTTCGACAGCAGCGTGACCGTCAGCAGACCGTTCGGCAGCGACGCCATCGTCGCGCTCGAGGCGAGACCGAACGAGTACCAGATGTTGTGCGGCAGCACCTTCATCGCATCGTCGGTCGGCGCCGAGCCGCCCGTGAAAAAGGCCAGCGCCGCGATCGCACCCAGCACCGCCGAGATATGGGCGAGGGTCCAAATCGCGCGATGGGGCGTCAGCTTCTCCCCGTGGAGTAACCCGAAATGCTCTGGCACTTCCTCGTCGCGGCCCATCGCATAGGTCACGCGGGCGCCCGTATTGATGCAGCTCAGCGTCGTACCGATGAGTGCCAGGAACACCGTGAAGGCCTCGATCAGCATGAACACCTCGCCGTGACCGCCCAGCAGCGCGTCACCGATCAGGGTCATCATGTCGCCGATGGGGGCCGCCGATCCGCTCGCCGCCTTCAGGCTGTAGGCGCTGCTCAGGAAGTAGTTCGCGGCAAAGTACTCGAACATGTAGCAGATGAGTCCCTGGATCGTGAGCGAGAGCAAAACCGCGCGCGGGATGTCCCGCTTGGGGTTTTTCGCTTCCTCGCCCATCGCCGTCACCGATTCAAATCCGACCAGCAGCAGGATCGCGATCGTCGCTTGCAGCATGGTGTACGAGAACGCATGCGGCGAGACTACCGAGAGCGCGCTCGGATGCGCCGGGTTGTCGCCCGAAAGCGCGTAATGCAGGGTCTGCGAGACCACGTTGCCGTTGGCGTCGAAGCCCAGACCGGTCGAACCTTCGGGATGGCCAACGCGGTACGCGATCGCCAGGGCGCCGAAGAACACCAGCGCCGCGATCTGGATCGCGTTGATCGCGATGTTCACGTTGGTCGAACCGTTCACGCCGCGAAACGCGATATACGAGACCGCGTACGAGAAGACGATCGCGATAAAGGCCATAAAGACCGGTCCCGGGATCGTGCTGTTCATCACGCTCGGGAACAGGTTGCCCACGATGTAGCCGACCAGAACGCCCATCGTCGTGACCATCACGGCGGGATAAATCCAGTAATACAGATGAGACGCCCAGCCGATGACGAACTTCGCGATGCGCGCGAAGCGGTAAGCTTTCGTCGTATTCAGGAACGCCTGTTCGGCGAACAAGTAGGAACTGCCGGCGCCGGGATAGAGCTTAGCCAGTTCCGAATACGACAGTGCGGTTGCATAGGCCAATGCCAGCGCCACCAGGATTCCGAACCACATCGCCAGCCCCGACGGCATGACGTAGCCCGCCTGGATGACGAACGTGATCCATAAAAATGCTCCTGGAGCGATCAGCGCCATCGCGTTGACCGTGACTCCAGTCAGCCCAAGTGTTGCCTGCATCTTGGGTGCTTCGGGTGTAGCAGCCATCATTCCTCCTTAAGGTCGATCCGCTCTGCGGATGTCAGATATGTCCCCGAGCAAAGGACAGACGAGCAGAAGCGGAGGTGAGCAAGACGAATGCCAACGAAAGTTGTAGGAAGTAATAGTACTATCGACGAGGCGTCGAAATTGAATGCCCACATTGCGGGCAATTGCACATTGCAGGGTCAGCGATGTGGCGGAATTTCAACTCGCCGGGTTCGACGGTCAGAATGAATCGCGTATTCCGACCAGGGACTTCGCGACGATTAGAGGCAAAATGATTTACTACAATGGGTCAATAATAGAATTTACACTGTACGAAAGGTCCACGCGTGCAAATTAATCCACTTCCTCTTCGATCAGCGGCCCGCGCGGACGCGGCACCCCCACCGCGACCATCAGCAAAGGACTTTTGCCCTCAGTGTGCGGCGCGAAGAATTTGGTAGTGTCATCATCATAGAAGGTCAGCCCCGACGCCCCGCAGCCAAGGGAATAAGCGGCGAGATACGCGCGCCCACCGAGAATTCCAGCTTCCAGATGTGCGTCGCGGTAGCCACGGTTTCCCAGCGCATCGAGGATGCGATCGAGGTTCGTCATATAACAGATGAGCGCACTGCAATCGGCGCCGAGCGGCTGCTCGAGGCAGAGGTACCCCGCCTCACCGCGAAAATCGCCCAGCTTGATCAACTCGAAGCTCCCGGTTTCGCGCCGATAGTAGTAAGCACCCGGCACGATACCATCGACGGCATTCACGATCAGATAGGGCTCGACCATCGAAGGAAAGTCGGCCTGGAGCGACGCTCGCGAGGTCGCCATGATGGTCGCGAGTTCCTCGGCCGTGATCGGCTCACGGGCAAAGGCACGCGCCGATCCACGGCGCAGGATCGTCTCGCCCAGTCCCAACGCGTCGGCCGGCGGAAGGACGGTCGGAACGATCGCGTCGGTCGCCGCGGGCGCGGGCCTCGCTTCGAGCGACGCCGCCGTCACCACGCTAACTTCCTCGATCGATTCGAGGCGCGACGCGCGATGCATCTTGGCCAAATCGTCGTAAGACTTCTCTTGCGCCGACAACGGAATCGTGTCGAGTTCGAGCGGCGGGAGCGGCGTTGCCGCGTGCCCGTCGGAAACGGTGACCGACTCGCGCACGCGCCTCGCACGTCCGAGCGCGACCATGCAAATCGCCCCTTCGCGCTCGCCGTCGATGTCGATCAATCGCTCGACCGCGGCGTCCTCGAAGGCCGTGACGATTTCAGCGGCGAGCCGCTCGGCATTCGCGGCAGCCGTCAGATTTGCGAGCATCGTGCCCGCATCCCAGAAGCAATAGCGATAGGCGCGCGCCCGATATTTCCATGTACTGCGCCAGAAAATGGCCGACAGCATCAGGATTGCACGCGCCTCAACCAGTGCAGGACGCATTGCGGCCGCCCGCGCGAGATAGTCTCGCCAGTCGCCTCGCCTGAGCCCGCGCAGCTTCAGGTCGGCTGGGGAAAAGTGATACAGCCCAGGCTCGACGCCTTTGACCGCGATCGCCGCAAGGTAAACTTCGATCGGATAGAGCGCGCCGGCCGAGGCCGCTGCCCGAAAATGATAATCCTCGCCGCCCACCGTCTTGCTGCGAGTCAGGCCGGCCGCGCAGAAAAGGATTCGGGTCAGCGTCTCGACGTCGAGCGGCGCATCGGTTGCGTCGAGCGGCCCCGCCGCTGTGATCGCGGCCGTCGCCGGCATCGCGGACAAGTCCAGTTCGCGCGGCAGCGCAATTGCCCCCGCCGCCGGATAAATCTTGTATTGCAGTGGACGGTTGTCCCAATCGAGCGCGTGCGGATTGCTCCGCACGTTGGTGTACGAATGCTTGGTGACTTCATGGTAGAGCCGCGCCGCGTCGCGATCGTTGTTGCTCAATTTGCGCGCCGCTCCTTCGGCGAAAGTCCGTGTCCGCCGTCATCATATCATTCGCGCGCCGATCGGCGGATTAGCCATACTCGCCCGCACGCTATTCGCGGGGTTGGCCGCGCCCGCCCAGCCCATGCTATAGGCCGATACGGTGCCGGAACGCCGAATCGATGCGGGCCGCGATGCGAGCGTACCCGCTGCCATCGGCAAGATGCCGGCAACGCTAACTCAGCAACCGAAGGCTCGAAGCGCCACCCAGGGAGGGTGCATTCCATGGCAGCACGGTTGACCGTTCAGGAAGTCAAAGGGCTCTACGAAAAAATCAGCAACTGGGGTCGCTGGGGTGCCGAGGATGAGCGCGGGGCGCTCAACTTCATCACGCCCGAGAAGCGCGCGCGGGCGGCGAAACTTGTGCAGAGCGGCGACATCGTCTCGCTGGCGCTGCCGCTCTCGACCAAAACTACGCCCGACAATCCGCAGCCGGTGCAGCATATGATGTTGCATGCGGGACCGCCGGGAGTCGCGTCGCTCGATTACTTCGGTATGGCGCCGCATGGGATGGCCTTTACCCATCTCGACGCGCTCTGCCACGTCTTCTACCAGGGCCGCATGTACAACGGCTTCAGCGACCGCGAGGTCGGCCGCTTCGGCGCGCGCAAGTGCGCCATCGATGTGACGCGCGACGGTGTGATGAGTCGCGGCGTCCTGCTCGACATCCCCAAGGCCAAAAAAATCGAATGGCTGGACCCAGGTGACGAGATTTTCCCGGAAGACCTCGACGCGGCCGAGAAGCTCGGTAAGATCCGCGTCGAAGAGGGCGACATATTATTGCTGCGCACCGGGCGGCATCAACGGCGCAAGGTGAAAGGCGCGTGGGACCCGCGGCGCGAGGGACTGCCCGGCCTCGACGCGTCGTGCCTCGCCTGGATTCACGAACGCCGCGTCGCCGTCATCGGGTGCGACGCGGTCAGCGACATCGCGCCGAGTCCATATGGCGCCGAACTCGGATTGCCGATTCATATCGGCACGCTCGTGATGATGGGCATCCATCTAATTGACAATGCCGACTTCGACGCGCTCGCGGAGACCTGCGCGCGGCTCGGGCGCTATGAATTTCTGTTCACGATGGCGCCGTTGATTCTCGAACACGCGACCGCGTCGCCGGTCAATCCGCTCGCGCTGTTCTAGCTTCGCGCGGACACCTTGCGACGCCCCCATCTGACTATTCGGAGATGATCGAATGAAGAGTGAAGCAATGGTAATCGACGCCGACGGCCATATCCTCGAGCCGCCGGACCTGTGGGAGAAATACCTCGAATCAAAGTACCGCGATCAGGCGATTCGCGTTCGCGTCGGCGACGACGGATATGAGTATCTGGAAGTCGCGGGCAATCGCGCCAAATTGACGCGCCAGGGTCAACTCGGCACGCTCGGCGGAATGGGCAAGATGGTCGAGGAGGCACGGCGCCGTCGCGAAAAGTTTATCGACGCCGGGCGCGCGTCAGAATTGCGCTACGAAAAGCCCAAGCCCGAGGAAACCTACCTGAAGGGCGCAGCCTTCGGCACCATGGACATGAAGGAGCGCCTGCAACTGCTCGACAAGGAGGAGATGGCCAAATCGATCCTCTATCCAACCATCGGGCTGCTGTGGGAATGCGAGACCAACGACGCCGCGCTCTCGGCGGCCTATTGCACCGCGTACAATCGATGGATCGCGGACTTCTGCCGCGATTCCGGCGGACGCCTGGTACCGGTCGCGCATCTTTCGCTTGGCGATCCCGAAGCCGCCGCCCGCGAACTCGAGCGCGCGGTCAAGGACGGATGCAAGGGCGCGTTCGTCGCGCCATTCACTATTTCCCGCCGCCCGCATGCCGATTCCGCGCACGATCGCATTTTCGCGATCGCGCAGGACGCTGGCATCCCGTTTGCCATTCATCCGACGCTCGAACCGCCAGCCCTCGGCGTGCATCATCGCTATGAGGGCTTCGCCTGGGCGGCCTGGTACTACGATTTGTTCGCCGCGCAGGGCGTGCAGCACGCCTTCGCGACTTTCTTTCAACTCGGCGCGTTCGATCGCTTCCCCAAGCTCAAGGTCGTTGTGCTGGAATCGGGGGCGGGTTGGATTGGCTATTTCCTCGATCGCGCCGACGCGATCTTCAGCGGTACTACTATCGCGCAAACCGTGCGCTTGAAGGAAAAGCCGTCATACTACTTCAAACGTAGCTGCTTCATTTCGGCAGATCCCGATGAGCGCACCATCGCGGGTATGATGCAGCACGTCGGCGAGAACAAGTTTTTCTGGGCGAGTGACTACCCGCATCCGGACCATCCGGGTAACTACCTCGAAGAGCTGGCGGAGTTGGTCAAGCCGATGGCGGATTCGGGGCGCCGCGGCATCCTCGGTGAAAACGTCGCGCGTGCCTACAACCTGATCTGAGTAATCGATCGCGACCCCGGTATCGCGGGGCGAGGCGCCACCGCCTCGCCCCGTTTTCGTTTAGTGGTGCGCCGTGATGCTGAAATCTTATTGAACGCAGCGAGGAACCTCGAGTGATCCGCGTCACGATCCTCTATCCCAAGACGCCGGGCAGCCGCTTTGATTTCGATTACTACGTCTCGACTCACATGCCGCTCTCGATCGCGCGCATCGGGCACGCGATGAGATCCGTCTCGGTCGAACGCGGACTCGATCCGGGTGCACCGTGGCCCCCACAGTCTTTTCACGCCCTCTGCCACTTTGTTTGCGACTCGAAAGAGGTATTTGAGAAGGCTTTCTTGCCGCATGCCGCGGAGCTTCAGGGCGACCTCGCGAACTACACCGATGTCGAGGCCATCATCTCGATGAGCAGCATCGAACTCGAACGGTGAGCATCAACCACGGCGACGCGCGGGCCAGCGCTTTGCGATTATTGTGCCTTCTGGCGCAAGTAATGGCGATGCGCTTTGGCGCGATTCCCGCACGCCTGCATCGAGCACCAGCGGCGTGTGCCGTTCTTGCTATCATCGCGAAATAGCCACAGGCAGCGGTCGTTCGCACATTGACGAACACGCGCGGCATCGGGGCTGACCAGGATATCGGCGGTGGACCATAGCATCGGTGCCAGGATTCCCGCGACGGTCGTCTTCGCCTCGATTCGCCATCCGAATCCCTTATCGGCACGATCAAGGATTTGCCGAGACCCTGCTTCGCCCAACGCACGATTGAGCCTGCGCAGATCTTCCCGCGCGGGTGGCGAATCTGACGCTATGCTGCGCAGCAGCCGGTAAATCATTTCGCGACTTTCGATCGCGGCGCCGAAGACCGTCACGCCCTGCGCAGGATGGGCCGCGAACCAATTACTCAGTTCCGTCGCCGCCCGCTCCGTCATCGCCTTGGATGAAACCATCCAGCCAAGCAGCTCGCCGATCGAATGAAGACTCTCAGTCGGCGCGCTGCCACGCCACGCGAGCGTGTTAACAAAGTCGAAACTCAAATCGCGACGTGGAACAACGACGAGATTGCGGGGCGATCGTGAATCGGTGGCGCTGGACATTCATCCTCTATTCTAACCAGCTTGAAGGTTGACATCCACCGGTAGTCTCGTTATATCTAACCATCATACAGGTTAGCCAACCGAGGGCGCGGCTATAACGCCCTCTCACAGCGGAGGAAATACGATGATCAGCCATGTTTCAGTGGGCGTCCGGGATATCGCGAAGGCCGGCAAGTTCTATGACGCGGCGCTGGCGCCGCTCGGCTACAAGCGCCTCTTCGACAGCGCCGAGGCGCTGGGCTACGGTGCGACCAGTCCCGAATTGTGGGTTATGCGCGTGGTGCGTCCGGTTCCAGCGGACGAAGCCTCCGGCCTGCATTTCTGTTTCGACGCGCCGGCGCGCGCGGCGGTTGACCAGTTCCACGCAGCGGCGGTTAATGCAGGTGGACACGATAACGGCAAACCGGGCGTGCGCAAGGATTACGGCGACAACTATTATGCGGCCTTCGTCGTCGATCCGGACGGTTATCGATTGGAGGCGTACTGCGGCCGTTAGTTACTAAGTGAGTAGTGCGGCGCGCTTCGCGCGGGTAAGCGAAAAGACGGGCCGCCCGGTGAATAGATCTTCGCGGGCGGCCCAATCGCCAGTCTTAGTCGAAAATCGAATAGCTATCGCGGGCGGTCGCCCGCTCGGCATCCGGCGACGCCGCCCGGTTCAATCTATTTTGATCGGCAGCGCGAAGCGCACCGATTGCGGCATCTTGCAGATCGCATCATTGCATTCCTGAAAATTCAAAGTGCCCGCAATCGAATAGTCACCGGGCTTGAGCTTCTGCGCGAGCACTATATCGCCGGCCGCCTTGAAGTTGCCCTGGTACACCGGATAGGTCTCGTTGAGCGTTTCGAATTTGAGCGGCGTCGGTTTCGGCAATTTGAGATTCTGCCGCGCCACCAGATCGCTGTCGAATTTGATCGACGTCGGCGTCAGCCCTTCGCCCGCCGGCAGCGGTTCGCCATAGATATGCCATCCTGGGGCAACCGCGAGCTCGACGGCGACCCCAATCTTTCGCCCGCCCGAGGCGTGGTCGGCCAACAGCGTAATTTGCGCCTCGACGTTGCCCGCCTGCACCACCACCGGCGCAGCACCAGCCGCGACGTTAGCGATCGCGGCGAACGCAATCACCATCATTAGATAAAGGCCTGCTCGATATGTCATCAACATCGATTTATCCATCCCGCAACCGCGATCGTTCCGCGAATTAGCCGCCGCGTCACGGCGTCATGACGGCGCGAATGATTGTCGCGCCGTCGCGCACCGGTGTTTCGAGTGGACACTTGCGCCGCATCGCATGCTCGACGATCGGCGTCATCCGCTCGGCCTTTTCCACGGCGCGCTTTTCCTCCCGCTCTTTAAAGTCGCCGATCACGTCGCGGCCGAACAGATCGAGCGACGAGCAAATATCCTCGTGCCGATTGTTACCGGCCTGCGAAACGAATATCACCTGGTCAACCCCCGCCTCCTCGAAGTTGCGCAGCTTCGTGCGAATTTCATCGGGCGTGCCGATACACGCCGACTCCGCTCCGACCATCCCAAGGTCAATCGGATTTTCCCGATAGTTCGCCCAAATATCAGTCGCGCCCGGCTGATGCTGGCCGAATACGTAGTAGTGGCCGAGCGCGTGCGCGAAAAATTTCAATCCATCCTCGCCCATCGATCGCGCTTTGGCGGCGTCGCGATCGCACATAAACCCGGTGACGAACGCGATGTTCGGATTTACCGCATAGCCAATCGGCACGCATTCGTTGGCGAGCGTCGCGTAGTAATCGTCCACCCAGAAACGCGCTTCGTCGGGCGACACAAAGGCAAAGCTCAATGCCCCCAGACCGAGGCGTGCCGCCAGGCGAATCGTCTCGCGTTGCGAGCATGCGACCCACAGCGGCGGATGCGGATGCTGCATCGGCTTGGGCACCACGTTGCGCTCCGGCATGCTGAAATACTTGCCCTGATGGCCCTTGAACGGCTCCTCGACGAACATGCGGCAAATCGCTTCCAGCGCTTCGAGCCACATAGCGCGTTTCTCCGACCGTGCGACGTTGAAGCCGCCCAGTTCAACTTCGGCCGACGATTCGCCGGTGCCGAATTCCACCCGTCCGTTGCTGACGAGGTCCAGCGTCGCGATCCGTTCGGCCACGCGCGCCGGATGATTGTACGCCGTCGGCAGCAGTACGATGCCATGACCCAAGCGAATCCGCTTGGTGCGCTGGCTCGCGGCGGCAAGAAAAATCTCGGGCGCCGACGAATGCGCGTACTCCTCCAGGAAGTGATGCTCGACCTCCCACATGTGATCGATACCGATGCGGTCGGCCAGTTCGACCTGGTCGAGCGCGTCCTGGATGAGTTTCAGTTCCGCGCCCGCGCGCCATGGCCGGGGTAATTGATGTTCGTAGAACGTGCCGAATTTCATCCCGAGTGCCTTCCATTGCCGCCGAACGGCCTTGCGCCGGCGTCTGATCAAGGCTGACGATTGTGCCGCCCGGCGTCAACGCGGTGATCGCATCGCGATGAAGTCAACGTGGCAATGACGACCGGCGATTGAATTTTGGCGGCGCACGCGCAATGAAGACTAGACGGCGGTCGAATCCGCGCGCGGGTCCGGGAGAGGGAACCACGATGGCCGAATTGCATTGGATGGCGGCGTATGAACTCGCCGCGATGATTCACCGGCGCGAACTCAAGCCGAGCGAATTGATGGCCGCGACGATCGCGCGAATCGAGCGGCTGAATCCACAGCTCAGCGCGTTTTGCGCGATGCGCTCCGACCTCGCGATGGCCGAGGCCCGCGCACTGGACGAGCGTATCGCACATGGCGACGACGTCGGGCCGCTGGCCGGCCTGCCATTGGGCGTCAAGGACCTCGAAGGCGTCGCCGGAATGGCGACGACCTTCGGCTCGCTGCCGTTCAAGCATAACCTCGCGCCGGAAGACTCGATCGAGGTCGCACGGCTGCGCGCAGCGGGCGCGATCGTCGTCGGCAAAACCAACACCCCCGAATTCGGACACACCGCGTTTACCCGCAATCTGCTCTTCGGCGTCTCGCGTAATCCGTGGAATCCGGATCGCACGCCCGGCGGATCCTCGGGCGGCAGCTCCGCCGCGATCGCCGCCGGGATGGTGCCACTCGCGACTGCCTCCGATTGGGGTGGCTCGATCAGAATCCCCGCCTGCTACACCGGAGCCTTCGGCATCAAATCGACGCAAGGTTTGATTCCGGCACGCGCACGGCTCGGGATGACGCAATGGGTCGATTTCGCGGTAGTTGGCCCGATCACGCGCACCGTCCGTGATGCCGCTTTGTATCTGGATGCTACCGTTGGTTATCATCCGTCTGACCCCGCTTCGCTGCCCCATCCGGGCCTTTCGTACAGCGCCACCATCGACCGCCTACCCAAACATCTGCGCGTAGCCTTTCACCCGGATTTCGGCCGCCTCGTCGATCCCGGCGTCAGGATCGAGATCGAGCGCGCGGCCGCCGCCTTCAAGGAGATGGGGCACGAACTCACCGTGCTCGACGAACCGGTTATAGAGACCGCGCACGCGTGGCGCACGATCGGTTCGTTTCAATCGCTGGCGGATTTGGGCGGCTACTTCGCCGGCCACGAACATGAATTCGGGCGCTCGTTTATCGCCGGGGTGCAGGCGGCCGCAAAGACCACGGCGCGCGATTATGGCGACGCCTACCGGGTTCGCACGCAGTTCAACGAATGGATGCGCAGCGTGTTCGAGCGCTTCGACCTGTTGCTGACTCCGATGTTGCCGACCGAGGCCTTCAACGCGGCAGGGCCGCCGCCCAAGGTGATCGATGGCATCGCGATCGAAGACCCGATGCATGCGCTGACCTTTTCCTATCCGTTCAATTTCAGCGGCCATCCAGCCGCCACGGTGCGCGCCGGATTTGGCGTGAACCGGCTGCCCTGCGGCTTGCAGATCGTCGCCGAACGCCATCGTGACGACCTCGTGATGCAGGCCGCCTACGCGTACGAGCAGGTGCGGCCGTGGAACAATCGGTGGCCGAAGGTTTAGGCAAATAAGACCGGGCGGCCCTGGCCGCCCGTCAACTTGCACGGTTTGTATCTGAGAATCGGAAACGCCGGGAGGGGACCCGGGAACGGGAATCCTAATGACTGCTAGTGGTATTGGCAGAGCCGGTCGGCGGCAGTTTGCCGATTCGAATCAGTTCCTCACGCAGGCTCGCGCGAGAGAGCGGTTTACATAGGACCGCCGAGGCGCCCAGTTCATAGCTCTGCGCGATGTCCTGATCGTAGAGCGAACTCGTGATGACGAAGGTGGGTACCGCGTTGCAAGCCTCGCTCGAACGCGCGGCGGTCAACACCGAAAATCCGCCGTTGTCGGGCAGGCGCAAATCGACCAGCATCAGGTCGGGCCGGTCGTTTTCCGTAAACTGCCCGATCAGCCCCACCGCTTCTTCCGCATTCTCCGCCACGATTACTTCGCTCGCTTCCCCCAGCAACTGCCGGATAACCGTCACCGCGATAAACGAATGCTCGGGGTTATCCTCGACCAGGAAAACGCGAACGCCGAACTCGGGCATGAACCTGTCGCTGCTATCCATCGCTTCCCCCTCACCCTAAGGCAGTATACACATTTACCGCTTCGAACAAATCTCATTTGATCAGCCGTTGCCGCCTGCGTCGCGCACCGGAACCAATCATCACACAGGTATGTCTAATACAATTGCCGTGCCATCTACTGACTGACTATATTTGCCAATCCTGCGCGTTGCTCAGCGCGATCTGCGGCGGTTGACTGAGACGAAGTAGCGAAGCGAAACAAATAAAATTACTCAGATGCGTCTCTAGCGATTGCGCGTCGCGATCACCGTGTCCGGGCGCTCGGTTCGACTCACTGATTCGGATTGGCGGTCGCCGCGTCATTTCCGTAACACTGGTTGCACGATTACGACACATTCTGCGCCTCACAGGTTGCGCACCGCGGGTCCGCAAACGACGGCGCGCTCGATTCGACCGCGCGATCAGACCGCTTTATCACTCGCGATCGAGTAGCCACGCTCGGCGAGCCGGCGGCGCAATTCGTCGAGATGGCCGGCGCTACGCGTCTCGAGTTCGAGCATCACGCGCGCGCTGCCGATCGGTACGTCGCGCCGCGTGCGATCGTGTTCAATCGAGCGCACGTTGGCCCCGGTCTCACCGATCAGCACGAGCAGCTTCTGCAACTCGCCCGGCCGATCGTGCAGGTCAATCGCAAAGCGCATCAGGCGCCCCGCCTTGGCGAGGCCGTAGCCGATAATCCGATCGAGCAGATTGATATCGATATTGCCACCGCTGATGCAGATCACCACGCGCTTGCCGGCGAGTTCCGCCTTGAGCTTGAGCGCAGCTGCCAGCGCCGTGGCGCCAGCACCCTCGACCAGCAGCTTCATCCGCTCGAGCATCAGCAACAACGCTTCGCCGATTTCGAAATCGTCAACCGTCACCGCGCGCCGCACGCGTCCACGAATCAACTCGAAAGGCAGGTTACCGATGCGCCCGGTCGCGAGGCCATCGGCGATGGTATCGACTGGCTTCGATACCGGGGTCGGCGCTCCCGCCGCGAGACTCAGACTGAGTTGCGGCGACCCTGCCGCTTCGGCCCCGATTATTTCGGCCTGAGGAGTGCGCGCCGCGAGCGCCATCGCGATTCCCGCGATCAGTCCACCGCCGCCCACTGGAACGATTACTACGTCAGGCCAAATTTCGTCGGCGATCTCGAGCCCAATCGTGCCTTGTCCGGCGATCACGTGCGGGTCGTCGTAGGCGTCGATAAAGACCGCGCCAGTGCGATCGCGAAGCTCTTCGGCAGCGCGCCGCGCCGCCTGGTAATCGACGCCCGCCAGCATCACGTCCTGGCCGTAGCTGCGGGTCGCGTCAACCTTGGCGATTGCGGCCGTCGTCGGCATCACGATGGTCGCCTTAAGACCTGCGCGCGTGGCTGCGTACGCGAGCGCCTGTCCATGATTTCCCGCCGACGCCGCAACTACGCCGCGAACTGCCTCGACCGGCGAGAGCGCCGCGATCCGGTTGTAGGCGCCGCGAATCTTGAACGACCCGGTCTTCTGGAGATTCTCGGGCTTGAGGTAAACCTCCGCATTGAGCATGCGCTCGAGCGTCGCGCTGCGAATCAGCGGAGTCGGCTTGACGATTCCTGCCAGGCGGTGGCGGGCCTGCTCGATATCGCCGGCATTCAAAGGCATCAGCTTACTCAAGAACGACTCATCGGCATGCTAAATTATGCAAACATGACGTATTTTGGAGGTGTCAAAACAGGAAAAGTGCAGGAGAATGCGGAGAATGTCGATTCCGTTTTGTAAAAGAAGTTTTCGGCTGACGGGCTCGGCTGTGTGAGTGCCAAAATATCCGGCAGTCGGCACTTCTTGTAAGAATACACTCCTTTTCGTCCCATCGGGCGCGGGCCGAATGCGCGGGGTGCGCCGCGATTTCATCCGTGGCGATGGGCGGCCACGAATTGGCGTTCGGTGGCCGCGCCGAAGCCGTCGCCCTCGAAATCGAGCTGCGTGCAGCGTCCGGTCTGGTAGTCGAGATCGAGCAGGGCGTAGCGAATCGGCCGGCGCTTCATCGCGGCGATCAGGGCCGCGATGCTGGCGCGATCGTCAGTCGCCAAAGAGGCGATCTCCACTACATCAAGATGACTCAAGGCGATAAACCGGCGCGCGAGATCCTCGCTCGAAAACACCAGCGCGCCCGCCCACGACTGCTCCTTCTCCTGAAAAGCGATCAGGGCGCCGTCGGCGTCGAGCAGAAAATGCAGTTCCTTCGATGGAATCGCACTCACGCCGCTTCGATCCGCAGCCGGCCCTGCCGGATCGCCTCCGCGCGTTCCCGCACCAGCGCCGGATAAGTGTAGTAATGCTCTCCGGTCAGGCGCAGGAACGATTCGATATCGACCTCGTCAAGTTCGAGTTCACCGATTTCCCGCTCGGCGGCGGCACGGCTCGGTGCGCCCAATATAATGTCGTAAAGGCGGCGGCCCTGCTCGGCTTGAAAATCTTCGCGCGGCGGAATCGACGCGGGGTTGATCTTGCCCGCATGATAGTTATCCAGCATGAAGCGCAAGGCCTTCAGTTCATGGCGCAGAATATCGATTCGTTTGAGCGGACGGGATTCCATCGTGATTAAAGCTTATCGCCGCCGGTCGCGCGGATTCAACCGCGGCGCGGCGCCGCAATGCCATCGCCAAGTCGCATGCTGAATTCGTCGGAACTCTGGTATCCGCGCAGCACCACGGCCGACGGCAAGCGGCTGCTCGCGACGCGCGCGTTGCGCGGACTTGCCGACGGGGCGGTCAGCGTGCTGTTACCGAGCTACCTGACGGCGATCGGCTTCAGCTCGCTGCGCGTCGGCGCGATCGTCTTCGGCACGCTGATCGGTTCCGCCGCGCTGACCTTGTGGATTGGCTTGCTCGCGCATCGGCTCGGGCGACGGCGCGTGATGCTCACGGCGTGCGCCCTGATGTTCGCGACCGGCCTCGGCTTCGCGACCGTCACCGCCTTCTGGCCGCTTTTCGTCGTCGCGGTGGTCGGCACGCTCAATCCCTCGGCGGGAGACGTCAGCCTCTTTCTGCCGGTCGAGCAGGCGGCGCTGGCGGAGACGGTCGCGGCCGGCGACCTCACCGCGATCTTCTCGCGCTACAACGTCGCCGGCGCATTGATGGGCGCGGTCGGCGCACTGGCCAGCGCGCTCCCCGCGATTATTGCCAACCGGATGCGATGGAACGTCGTCGCCGCCGACCGCTCGGCTTTCGTCGCTTATGCCGCCCTCGCGCTGATCGCCGCGACGATTTACTGGTCGCTGACGCCGGCGGTCGAAGCCGAACCGCTCGCGCCCGGCACTCAGCCGCTCGCTCAATCGCGCGCGATCGTAATCCGGCTCGCGGCACTCTTCAGCCTCGACTCATTCGGCGGCGGACTCGCGATCCAGTCGCTGCTCGCGCTATGGCTGTTTCGCCGCTTCCATCTTTCAATTCAGGCCGCCGCCGCGTTCTTCTTCGTCACTGGATTACTCGGCGCGTTCTCGCAACTCGCGTCGTCGTGGTTCGTGGCGCGCATCGGACGTATCCGCACGATGGCCTACACGCACATTCCCGCAAACCTGTGCCTGATGATCGCCGGGATGATGCCGAACGTCGGCCTCGCGCTGACCTTCCTGCTGCTGCGCGCCTCGATGTCCTCGATGGACGTGCCGGCACGCCAGTCCTACGTGATGGCGGTGGTGCCGCCGGAGGAACGCGCGGCGGCGGCGAGTGTCACCAACGTGCCGCGCAGTCTCGCGAGCGCGTTTGCTCCGCTGCCGGCGGGCGCGCTGCTCGATTACTCACTTTTCGGATGGCCGCTGATTCTGGGCGGTGCGTGCAAGCTGGTTTACGACGCGCTGCTGCTGATGCAGTTCCGCTCAGTGCGCCCGGCCGATGAACTAGATTCCTAGCTATATCTTGCATTTCCTTTGATGCACGCGTTATCAGAGCAAGGACCTTGCGCGATCAATTATTCTTTCACTACCCTTTACTTGAGATGGCAAAAGCTGAGAAGGACCTCGCTAGGGTTTTACGCGATAACATCCGATATCTCTCAAACTTAATTGCGAGGGAGCCCCCGTCTATTACGTCAGACCAAAAGTCCGCCTCATCAGTTTGGGCTTCAACTCCTGAGGAAGCTTTTTCGCTCTATACCGATACGAATAAGGTCGGTTGGGTTTTGTCGTTCAGTGAGATTCTAGCGGCACAAAACTGGCCGTTTCCGGCATATCTCGACCTCAAACATGAGCTTCAGCTTCTCGTCTCGAACGAAAGGCGACGAATCTCGAGAGAGCAACTTGGCGGACCATGGAAATGGCTAGAGACACGACGTTCGAAAAAGATCTTTGCTCTCGCGGAGACCGATTACATGAGCACCCTATTTCGTACTCACTCGCGAAAGATCTTCGAATATTGGAAGGCCTCTCCGCTCCTTGCTAGCAAGCTGCCTATCCTGAACGAGATTGATCTCGCATATCAGCGGGGAAGTTGGGCCGTGTGTCTTCCTGCTGCACTTCCGCTATTGGATTTCTTGATTCGGGAATACTACGCAGCCAACAAGCACGACGTATCGATTGGAACGTTATGCGCCGCTTTCAAAAATGCCAAGGTTTTTCCGAAAGATCTAAAACCTGGGTATGCGGTATGGACGGGACGGGAAAATCCTGAACAAGGCAATGCTTTGGCACGCTCGGAAGATGAGGACTTGCGAATCATCGGCGTATTTCTGTCGTCGTTTTTAGAATTTGCGAACATCTATTACGCCCCGTTCAAACCGAAGTCGGAAATTCCGGCGGTGCTTAATCGACACGCGATTTTGCACGGCCGAACCGAGTACTGGAATTGCGAATATGTTTCGAAGATGTTGACGTTTTTTGATCTTACTCTGCGTCTCCAGCTCGCGCTTGAAGTTCTAATTCACGGCGCCAACGCACCTTGGCTCAGGACCTCACGTCCCGGATAGACAGCACAATTGATGCCGAAGCTAGTGTTTGTCGCGGCTTAGACGATGGATCGCGCTCAGGTGGCGCAGGGCGTCGCGCTTGCGGCCCGCCCGATCGTAGAGTTCGGCGAGGTTGCGATGCGCCTCGAGCGATAACGGATCACATTCGACCGCGCGCCGGAAACTCTGGATCGCGTTCTCGCTCTCCTCGCGCAATCGATAGAGCGTGCCGAGCCGCAGATTCACCTCGGCGTTGGCCGGGACGATGACGGCCGCGCCGAGCAGATGACGCAGCGCACCCGACAGGTCGCCCTCGCGCTCGAGCAGCGTCGCCATCCGCATGTGCGCCTCGAAGTTACTCGGCTCGCGCCCGAGCAAATCGCTATAGAGCGTGAGCGCGCGCAGCGGATCGGTCTCGGCCATCCGACGCGCCTCTTCGAAACGCTCGCGCACCCGCGCCGGTCCGAAGCGATCCTCGACCTTGCCGGCTTCGCGCTGCGGTCCGAAACGCAACAACATCTGACCGGTCTCGATCTCGATCAGCACGTCGCCGTCGCTCAGCACGATGCGGCCTTCATCGTTATGCAGCTTGAGCGAGGTGACCGGGCGCGCGGGTTCGAGCAAATCGCGCACACGATCGAAGCAGCGCTGGAAAAGTCCGACGTGATGATGGTGCGGCAGCAACTCTTTCGCCATCCGCATCAGCAGCAAGTCGTTGAAGGCGAAGCGAAAACGACGTCCGCGCCGTGCGCTTGGCTCGATCAGGCGGCGCTTGACCCAGTAGCGGATCCGGTCGGGAGAAACGGCGAGTATCCGGGCGGCCGAACGTGTTGAAAACGTCTGCACCCGGGGCAATCCACCCTCCTCCGTCGTCACCGCCACGCAAGCGAGTATAGGTGCCAGATGCGCGCGTCTCAACGCAGCGCACGAGGGTTTCTCAACAGCTTCTCCCCGTGAGCTAACAGGATGTTTGTTCAAGAACGCAAAATTTATAATTTTCTGAAACCTCATGAGGTTTCACGGCATTCCATGCCGCCGGTGCGCCACGCTCGCGTTGCTCGATTCTCGGCAAGCACGCAGCCCGCATCCTATTAAAAGGTTCTCTCAGGGCGGAGCCCGCATCTTTTACAAACGGGAAGTCTGAAACCTCCATGAGGTTTCAGTGTCTGGAAAAAGTCAAAGTTTTGCGCTCTTCAACCAATCGACGGGGCCAATTGCCTAGTCGAGATCTTTGAGTATGCGAAGCATCCGCACGACCGACTCGGCGGCGTTCTTGGCGTTGTCGATGCGGTCGAGCGCCTGCATCCGATCCATCCCGGGGCCGGTGACGCCGAGGCCGACTGGCTTGTCGAATTCGAGCGCAAGATCGACCGCCGCACCGGCCGTCGCCCCCGCGATCAGCTCGTCGTGGTTGGTGTCGCCCTTGATCACGGATCCAATCATCACGACGCCATCGACGTCCTTGCGGCGCAGCAGCTTCTTGACCGCGAGCGGCATGTCGAAGACGCCCGGCACGTGAACCACGCG
The DNA here is from genome assembly GCA_021780755.1 of Deltaproteobacteria bacterium. Classification (GTDB taxonomy): domain Bacteria; phylum Desulfobacterota; class Binatia; order Binatales; family Binataceae; genus JADMIL01. The sequence continues at coordinate 37,378 of JAJXYF010000021.1, forward strand.
CGCGACCTCGGCGCCGAGGAATTCCACGTGGCGGCGCGCCCGCTCAGCCATCACCGAGGTCACGTCGAAATTGAAGTCCGAAACTACCAGCGCGATTTTCACTTGGCGCTCCTTTCCATCCCCACCGCGTCACGCACCTCGACCCCGCGCCCGCGCAGATAGCGCTTGAGGTCGGGTATCGGATGCTCGCCGTAATGGACAATCGAGGCGACGATCGCGGCGTCGGCCGCGCCCGCGGTAAAGGCCTCGTACAAATGTTTGGGCTCGCCGGCGCCGCCCGAGGCGATCACCGGGATCGCAACCGACTCGCTGATGAGCCGCGTCACGTCGAGGTCGTAGCCGGCCTTGGTGCCGTCGCGATCGATCGAGTTGATGCACAGTTCGCCCGCGCCGAGGCGCGCGCCTTCGCGCGCCCACGCGAGCGCGTCGCGTCCGGTGGGAGTGCGTCCGCCGTCGATGACGACCTCGCATCCCGAGGGGAAACGCTCGTTCGGGGCGCCACGCTTCACCTGCATCGAGAGCACCATGCATTGGCTGCCGAACGCGCGCGCGCCCTCGGCGATAATTCCCGGATTGCGCACCGCGCCCGAATCGATCGAGACCTTTTCGGCGCCCGCCAGCAGCACCGCGCGCATGTCGTCGAGCGTGCGCAATCCGCCGCCGACGCTGAACGGAATGAAGATCTCGCGGGCGACCGCGCGCACCACTTCGATCATGATACCGCGACGCTCGTTGGACGCCGTGATGTCATAAAAAACGATTTCGTCGGCGCCCTGCTCGTAGTAGTAGCGCGCCATCGCGACCGGATCGCCGACGTCGACGTTCTCGAGGAACTGCACGCCCTTGGTGACCTTGCCGTCACGGACATCGAGGCACGGGATGATGCGCTTGGCGAGCATGACGGTCAGACCTTGAGGCGGCAGAAGTTGTCGAGCATGCGCAGGCCCGCCGTGCCGCTTTTTTCCAGATGGAACTGTGTCGCGATCACGTTGTCGCGCGCGATCGCCGCCGTGAACGTCACGCCGTAATCGCTGGTCGCGATCGTGACCGCGGGATCCGCCGGCATCGGATAATACGAATTGACGAAATAGAAATGCGAGTTGTCGGGCACGCCGGCAAACATCGGATGGGCGCGCGTCTGCCGCACGCGGTTCCAGCCAATCTGCGGCACTTTGAGCGGGCGCCCATCGACCGACGCGGGAAAGCGCACGACCTCACCAGGGATAATCCCGAGACCATCGGCGCGATCCTCGGCGCTGCGATCGAGCAATACCTGGATTCCGATGCAGATGCCCAAAAATGGCTTGCCGGCGCGCGCCACGTCGTCGCGCAGGACGCCGGTGAGTTCGAGCGCGATCAGATTTTCCATCGTCGCGCCGGCCGCCCCGACGCCCGGGATGATCACGCGATCGGCGGCCCGAATCCGCTCGGGCCGATCGGTGATTTCGCATCGATGGCCCAGATGGTCGAGCGCGCGGGCCACACTGGTCAGATTGCCCGCCTTGTAATCGACGATTGCTATCATCCTGATCGCTTCCGCAAATCGCTCGCGTCGTTCTCGCCGTCGCTAGCTGCCGGAAGGCGAATCATACCGGCATTCCATCGATCACAACAGCGCGATTTGATCCTGTGGTCCTTCCGCATTCGCCATTATAGCCCGATTTGCCCGCCTTTTGCCGATACCTCCCGCCCGAGCCTCGAGGCCCGGAGGTGCGCCTGTTGCCATCAGGCGACGATGAACGATATCAAGAGAGCGCGCCGTTCGCCGAAGTACCGGCCGCTCAAAGGACACCGTCATGGCAAAAATTGCGCTCGCCTTTTCGATCATGCCCGACAGCCCCCTGCCCACCATTATCGAATGGGCGCGCGCGGCCGAGGATGCCGGCTTCGACGGGGTCTTCATGACCGAGGCCAACAACGATTCGCTCGCCTGCTCGCTGGGCATCGGCTTCAACACGCGCCGCGTGACGCTCGGCACCGCGATCACGAATATCTACCTGCGCCATCCGAACCTGCTCGCCAACGAGGTTGCCGCTCTCCATGAGCTGACCGGCGGGCGCTTCATCCTCGGTCTCGGCACCGGCCATCGCGAGGGCAACAGCGCACTCGGCATCGACATGGGCGGCCCGGCGGATCCGATGAAGAAGATGCGCTACACGGTCGCCACGCTGCGCCGCATGCTCGAGGGCGGCAAGACCAATCCCAAGGTCAACGGCAAGACCCCGCTGTACCTCGCCGGCGTGTCGCGTCCGATGGTGCGGATGGCGGGCGAGATCGCGGACGGCGTGATCTTCAATTTCTTTCCGCCCGCGCGCATCAAGGAGGCGCTCGGCGAAATTGCCGAAGGTGCTCAGAAGGCTGGTCGCAACGTCGCCGAGATCGTGCCCACGATGTTCGCGACGGCGTTCATCTCGGACGACGTCGAGCTCGCGCGCAAGCCCGCTCGCACACTGCTTTCGCGATACGGCGCGTTGCGCTTTTACGGCAACATGTTCGCGCACGCCGGCTTCGATCGCGAAATCGAGGGCATCCGCGCGGCCGCTGGCGACGGCAAGGCGGCGATCGCCGCCGTGACCGACAAGATGATCGATTCCACGCTCCTGGTCGGCCCTGAAGGACGCGTGCGCGAGCGCCTCGCCGAACTGGTGGCGCCCGGCATCGGATGGGCGATCGTCTTTATCAATCCAGTCGGCGAGGACCGCGCCAGCGCGATGAAGCGTGCGATGCGCGCGCTGAAGCCGTAAATCAGTTGTCGAAGAGTTCAAAACCTTAGCTTTCTGAAACCTCAGGGAGGTTTAAGACTTCCCATCATTGATTGATGCTCGCGATGCTCGGGTGAACGGCTGAGCGGGGCCTACGGCGGCAAACCTGATACACCCGCCCCTTCCACACGAGGTCGAAGTTATCGAACGCGCGCGTCAATTCGGGCCATGAAGCGATCGGATCGCCGATACTGACCGAGGCGGGCCGCACAACCATCTCCGCCGTTTTGACCCGCGCGATCGTCCGCTCGACCTCCGTCGGCGTGGATTCGTCGGGAACCAGATAGGCGCCAATCGGCGGCTCGAAATTCGGCGCGAGCAGCGGTACGCATCCCGCGACGCCTATCGCAACCGCGCGATGGCCCGCGACGAGGCGCTGGACGTTCGCCCATTCGGCGCGTTCGTTCGCGTCGGCCCACAGTCCCGCCGTCACCGGACTCGGCGTCATCGATTTCCATTGCAGGGCCCCTGACGCGAGGTACACGAGTTGCGGGACGAGCACCACCACCGCGAGCGCGAACGCAACCAACGCCGGCCCGTAGCTGACCGCACTGGCAGCAGCCACGCCCATCACCAGCAGATACGGATAATAAGTCCATGACATCGGCGGCCCGAAAAGGCGCAGCACGAAAAGGGTCTGCAGCAGTCCGCAGCAAAAGATTATTTCGTCGCGAGTGCGGGTCGGCGCCGACCTAACGGGCGCGCTCAATAATTGCCAACCCGCGAACAGGCCGGCCAGCGCGAGCCATACCGTCGAGCCCATCCAGAACGGCGCGATCGTCCCCACGTAAGCGCCGATCGCATCGCGCGCCGGGTACCAGAAGGTGCGGCTCCACGGGGTGAAAAACCCGAAGTGATTGGTCGCGTAGATTTTCATCCCGTTCAGCGGCAGCACACTCGCGACGAGCGGTCGCACGCCGTAGATCGATCCAAGCACGACCAGCATCAGCACGCCGGTCACGGCCGCCGGCATTAACGCGCGCCCCAGCGCGGGCCAGTTCATTTTCGGGCTGTCATCCGCGTCGCCACGCCGCCGGCATTGAGCGACGATCATCACGAGCAGCAGGAATCCGTACAGGTAGCCCAAGGCCGGCTTGGCGAAGCACGCCGTAGTGGTGAGCGCGAGTGCGGCGCTTCGATTACCCTGCGAATGTTCTCCGAGGGCGAGGCACAGCAGCACCGCTTCGAGCAGGTGGGAGAGCGACGGCAGCGACGACTGAATCGCCACGGGTAGCGTGAGGATAATCAAGGTCTGCCCGATTCGGCTGAGCCGCATCGCACTGGCGAAGCGCGCCATCCCCCACGCCATCGCGATACCGCCCGCCGTCATCGCCAACTTGAAGGCCGCCGGCGTGAGCCCGAAGACGCGGAACCACACACCGCCCAACATCACCGGCAGCAGTCCGTAGGGAAAGCCGAAATCGATCGTCGGACGATAGCCGCGCGCGGTCAGGTATTGCACCACCAGCCAACTGCCGCGATCGCCGAACGCAAAGGCGAAGAAATCCAGGTCGTGCGGGATTCGCAGGACGGCGACGATCAGCACCTCGAGCGTGTAAACCGCCCACAGCGTTAGCACCCGCGCGGACCTGTCCGCGGGCCGCGCGGGCACCCGCAAAAGCGATCTGCGCTGATTCTCCGATGCGTGTGATCGTGCCTGCCGCGGCTGCGCGGTCGAATCGTTCTCGCTGATCGCCATCGCCACGTCCACCCGCCCCGTCGCCCCCACCGTCCGTCATGCCGTCTGCGCGGCGCGGCGGACGTCTTCGATCCGCGGCTACGGCTGCACCTGCGCTCCGCCGGGCGGAATCACCGTCGGGCCCGCCTTCAAAATCCGCATGAAGCTCATTATCCGATGGTAATTCGTACCGAGATCGCCCTTGCCATCGCGCGACTTCGATCGCATCTCGACCAGGCTGCCGCCGCCGTCGGCGGGCCGCACTTCAATGATGAAGTCATCTTGAAACTTGAACAGCTCCGAAGTGGCCACGCCTTCGAGCGTATGCGCCGCGGGATCATCGCGCGTGATTTGCCAGGTCGGCACCTCGCCGGTGAGGATCGCGACCCGCTTGAAGACTTCGTCCGGCGTACCATCCATCTTCAGCGGCGCGAGATCCTGGTAAGCGGCCGCACCGTTCTGGATCGCGGCGAAACGCGGATCGTAGCTCATGTCGCGCCCGCGCTTGGGCTGCAACTCGAGCGCTTTGACGAACTCCGGCGGCTTCCGCGTATCGGTCGTGATGTCGTTGATCAGCGGGTACTGACGGGTCTTCGAGGCGATCACCACAATCGGCATGATCACTAGCAGCGCGAGCAGAAATCCGAGGACCGCTCGGCCAAACGCCGCGCGCCGCTTCGGTGAGAAATACGTCATCGGCAGCGCGATCAGTCCGCTCAACGCCGACAGGACCGCGAAGACCAGGCCGATCAGCATCAGTTGAAACCCGAAAAACGGCGTGCTCAGCCTGTAATGCGCACTGACCAGTCCCGCCGCAACTGCCGCGACCGCGATCAACGCGTCATAATAGCACAGCCATGCCAATATCATCGCCGCCTCCGTCTGCCCGCTAGTCGTGGCCGTCCGGCCGGGTCCATCAGCGGAGCCTGACCAATGTTGGTTACAGGAAGCTCCTCTCGATTGCCACTAGCGAATTAAAGCGGACGACAGCCCAGCTCGAAAGTCAGTCGTCGAAAAACCCAAAACTTATAGTTTTCTGAAACCTCACAAGGTTTCAGGCTTCCCATCATGGATTGACGAGCCGCCCAACAGTCTTGACCTTACTTTTCGGACTGCTCGCGATGCTCGGGTAGGCGGCCAAGTCCCGCGGTAACGCTTCCACGTCCCGACTGCGCCAATCATGACGAGGCTTTACAGGATGCAGCCCTCATCCTCTCGGTATCCCCAAATTGCGGCATCCGCACCCGTCGGATACTCTAATAGTTCGACTTGACCGCACGTGGGCGGTCCTAATGTGCTGATGTCCAATACGTCCAATACCAGAGAACGAATCGAAATCCTCCGCAGCCTGCTCGCGAGACGCATCGTGGTGCTCGACGGCGCCACCGGCACCTCGATCCAGGGGATGAACCTGCACGCGGGCTACTTCGGCGGGCCCCATCTCGACGGTTGCAACGAAAATCTGGTCCTCACCAGTCCCGAGCGCATCAGCGAGTTGCATCGGAGTTTTCTCGAGGCCGGCGCCGATATCGTCGAGACCAACAGCTTCGGCTCGACCTCAGTCGTATTGGCGGAGTATGGCCTCGAACGGCAGGCGCGCGAACTCAACCGCGTGGCGGCGCGACTCGCGCGTATCGAGGCCGACGCCTTCAGCACCGGCGACCGCCCGCGCTTCGTCGCCGGTTCGATGGGCCCGACGACCAAGAGCATCTCGGTCACCGGCGGCATCACCTTCGACGATCTGGCCGCGTCCTACCAGGAGCAGGCCGAGGGCCTGATCGAGGGGGGCGCCGACCTGCTGCTGCTTGAGACGGTGCAGGACGCGATCAACTGCAAGGCCGGCCTGCTCGGCATCGAGCGCGCGATCGCGAGCACCGGGGTGCCCGCCGGCATCGCCGTCTCGGGCACCATCGAAACCATGGGCACGCTGCTCGCCGGCCAGGACATCGAGGCGTTCTACACCGCGATCGCCCATCACGACCTGCTGTGGATCGGGCTGAATTGCGCGACCGGCCCCGACTTCATGACCGACCACTTGCGCACGATCGCGGAGATCTCGCGCTTCGCGGTCGCCTGCGTGCCCAACGCCGGACTGCCCGACGAAGAGGGCAACTACAACGAAACGCCCGAATCGCTTTCCGCCAAGCTCGATCGCTTTGTCGCCAGCGGATGGGTCAACCTGGTCGGCGGATGCTGCGGCACAACGCCCGCCCATATTCGCGCACTCGCGCAGATGGTGGCGAGCCGCCCGCGCCGCGAAATCTCCCCGCCGCGCCGCTCCATCGTCTCGGGCATCGAATCGCTGGTAATCGACGACGATACGCGCCCGGTGATTGTCGGCGAGCGCACCAACGTCCTCGGCAGCCGCAAATTCAAGCGCCTGATCGGCACCGCCAAGTTCGAGGAGGCCGCCGAAATCGGCCGCCTGCAAGTGCGCCGCGGCGCCCACGTACTCGACATCTGCGTGCAGGATCCCGATCGCGACGAACTCGCCGACATGAACGCCTTGCTCTTCACCCTGGTCAAAAAGGTGAAGGTGCCCCTGATGATCGATACCACCGACGCGCGGGTGCTCGAGGAGTCGCTCAAACGCACGCCCGGCAAGTCGATTATCAATTCGATCAATCTCGAAGACGGCGAAGAACGCTTCGCGCGCGTGGTCCCGATCGCGCGCCGCTATGGCGCCGCATTGGTCGTCGGATGTATCGACGAGGACAAGCAGCAGGCGCAGGCCGTCACGCGCGATCGCAAACTTCAGATCGCCCAGCGCTCCTACCGCCTGCTCACCGAAAAGTACGGGGTCGAGCCCGAAGACATCATCTTTGATCCGCTGGTCTTCCCGGTCGGCACCGGCGACCGCAACTACATCGGCTCGGGCGTCGAGACTATCGAGGGTATCCGCCTGATCAAGGCGGCGCTGCCGCGCGCCAAAACCATTCTCGGCGTCTCCAACGTCTCCTTCGGATTGCCCGACGCCGGCCGCGAGGTGCTCAACTCCGTGATGCTCTATCACGCGGTGCAGGCCGGCCTCGATCTCGCGATCGTCAACTCGGAGAAGCTCGAACGCTACCCCTCGATCCCCGAAGAGGAGCGCCGCCTCGCCGAGGACCTGATCTGGTGGCGCGGCGACGATCCGATCGCCGCCTTCGCCGCCTACTTCCGCGCCCGCAAAGCCAAACCCACGCGCGAGGATCGCAAGGCCCTGCCGCTCGACGAACGGCTCGCCCTCTACATCCTGGAGGGTTCGCGCGACGGCCTCATCGACGACCTCGAAGAAGCGCTCAAAGCCCGCAAGCCGCTCGAAATCATCAACGGCCCGTTGATGAAGGGGATGGACGAGGTCGGCCGCCTCTTCAACGCCAATCAGATGATCGTCGCCGAAGTGCTCCAGTCGGCCGAAGCGATGAAGGCCGCGGTCGCCCATCTCGAACCGCACATGGACAAGGCCGACGGCCTCAACAAGGGCACCATCCTGCTCGCGACCGTCAAGGGCGACGTTCACGATATCGGCAAGAACCTCGTCGATATCATCCTGACCAACAACGGCTACCGCGTCGTCAACCTCGGCATCAAGGTGCCGCCGGAGGAGTTGATCAAGGCCTGGCAGCAGCATCAGCCGCAGGCAATCGGGCTGTCGGGCCTGCTGGTCAAGTCCGCGCAGATGATGGTGACGACGGCGCAGGACCTGAAAACCGCAGGCGTCCGATGTCCCATCCTGGTCGGCGGCGCCGCGCTCTCCGCGCGCTTCACCCGGATCAAGATTGCGCCCGAGTATGATGGCGTCGTCGCCTATGCCAACGACGCGATGGAAGGGCTCGACCTCGCCAACCAGCTGATGGACGCGCAGCGGCGCGAGGCGTTGACGGTCGCGCTCGCCGAGCAGACCCGCAAGCTCCAGAATGCGGCCGCCCGCGCGGTCGAAGCCAAGGCGCGTCCGGCCCGGCGCGGCCCCGCCATCAGTTACGACGGACCGATTCCCGAACCGCCCGACCTCAAGCTGCACCTGCTGCGCGACTACCGCCTCGAAGAGATCTTCCGCTACATCAACCCGGTGATGCTCTTCACGCGCCATCTCGGCTTCAAGAATTTCGCCACCGCGATCGCCGCCGGCGATCCCAAGGCACTCGAACTCCAAAGCGTCGTCGATACCGTCGAAGACGAAATTCTCGCGCGCCCCGACATCACCGCGAGCGCCGCCTACCGATTTTTTCCGGCGCATTCCGACGGCGATCGCGCTTTGATGGTCTATGCAGCCGACGGCAAACGCGTGCTCGAATCCTTTACCTTCGGCCGCCAGACCGACGACCCGGGGCTATGCCTGGCCGACTACGTCACGCCCGCCTCATCAGGCCGTACCGACTACATCGCGATGATGGTGACGACGATCGGCGAAGGCGTACGCGCGCTGGCCGAGGAATGGAAAAATCAGGGCGAGTACCTGCGATCGCACGTGCTGCAAATTCTCGCGCTCGAAGGGGCGGAAGCGTTCGCTGAACTGCTCCACCAGAAGATTCGCCAGATGTGGGGGTTCGGCGATCCGCCGACCATCACGCACAAGGATCTGTTCCAGGCGCACTATCACGGCAAGCGCTTCTCGTTCGGCTATCCGGCCTGCCCCCGGCTCGAAGATCAGGCCCAGCTTTTCCGTTTGCTCGAACTCGAACATAACGGACTCGCCGTGCGCCTGACCGAAGGCTACATGATGGATCCCGAAAGCTCGGTCAGCGCGCTGATCTTCCACAACCCGCTGGCCAAATATTTCGCGCTGTCGGCTTCCGATATCGAGGCGCTCGAACGCGAACTAAACGGCACCCCGCAAGCCGCCGCCAGCTAAGCCACCCCGCCCAGAACCTGAGAGTGGGGAGAGTTGGTGAAGAACTCAAAACTTATAGTTTTCTGAAACCTCACAAGGTTTCAGGCTTCCCTTTTGTAAGATGCGGGCTTCGCCCTGTGATAACCCTCGTCATGGATTGACGCTCGCGACGCTCGGGTCAGGTGGCTAAGCCGCGGCTGGATCGTTGCCGCGGAGATGCGGAAGCGCTTGTGAGGTTTCAGAAAGAATTACAATTCGAGCTCTTGAACAACTGGCCCACGCGCTGTGGCCGACTAGCCGAGGCTGCGCTTTTCGCGCTCGGCTAATTCGAGGTCAGCATCGACCATCATCTCGGCCAACTGCTTGAACTTGACCCGCGGTTCCCAGCCGAGCACGCGCCTGGCCTTGGAATAATCGCCAATCAGGATGTCCACTTCGGCCGGCCGCATGAAGCGCGAATCAAACTCGACGTGACGCTGGGTGTCGAGTTTGAGCCGATCGAATACGACGTCGAGAAACTCGCGCACCGAATGGGTCTCGCCGGTCGCGATCACGTAGTCGTCCGGCCGCTCCTGCTGCAGCATCCGCCACATCGCCTCGACGTAGTCGCCCGCAAAACCCCAGTCGCGCTTGGCGTCGAGATTGCCGAGCGTCAACTTGTCCTGCAGTCCGAGCTTGATCCGGGTGGCGCTGCGCGTGATCTTGCGCGTGACGAAATTCTCGCCGCGGCGCGGCGATTCGTGGTTGAACAGGATTCCGTTGGCGGCGAACAGCCCGTAGGCCTCGCGATAATTCACGGTCTGCCAATGGGCGTAACATTTGGCGCAGGCGTAGGGACTGCGCGGATGGAACGGGGTGGTCTCGCGCTGCGGAATCTCGGCGACCTCGCCGAACATCTCTGACGACCCCGCCTGGTAGTAGCGCACCGCGCGCCGGCTGCGATTGATGTGATCGCGAATAGCCTCGAGCAAGCGCAGCGCCCCGACCCCGACCACATCGGCTGTGTACTCGGGCTGGTCGAACGAAATCCTCACATGCGATTGGGCCGCGAGATTGTACACCTCGTCCGGCTGCACCTGCTCGATTATCCGCCGCAGCCCGGTGGCGTCGCCGAGGTCCCCATAATGTAATCGCAGCGGCGAGTCGTTGGCGCCGAAGCCCTGGTGCAGATGGTCGATGCGGCCGGTCGTAAAGGTCGAGCTGCGCCGCACGATTCCGTGAACGTCGTAGCCTTTGCTCAGCAGCAGTTCAGCGAGGTAGGAACCGTCCTGTCCGGTGACGCCGGTAATCAACGCGACTTTCGTCATCAGTCGCCGCGCACCAGCCGGTGTGAATCGCTGTCGAAATGCTGGGTCGAAAATTCGTAAAGCTCAGCGTCCTCGAGCGCTTCCATCTGATGGACCAGGCCGACCGGGATGTCCATGCATTGACCGGCCTCGAGGATGAATTCCTCGATCGTCTCGGCTTCCGGCGTCTCCTTTATTCGCACCACCAGCCGCCCCGCGCGCAGATAAAAGGATTCCGATTTGATCTTGTGATAATGTAGCGAGAGCTTCTTGCCCTTGACGATTTCAAGAATTTTGCCGCAGTACAAATCGCCATTGGCGATCCAGACCTCGCGGCCCCATCCTTTCGGCACTATCCGCACCGGCTCACGCACTCTGCTCATCGTTTTAGATTCCCTCTCTGCAGCCCGCTTCACTGACCCCTTTGATGTGATCGCTCGCGCATTCGGTTTTCGCACTGCTCGACGACCTACCCGAGCTTCCACGCAAAACCGTACCTAAATGCCACGGGTCACGCCACCACTCTTCCGCTGGCGGCCGTCCTGCCGGCTATGATTGGCTTCGCCCGCTCGACCGCCTCTGCGGCTGGGACCACCTCGTTCAAGCGAATCGTGAAGCGGCGCACGCTCAACCGATGGCCGCCGGCAAATTGCCGCAGTTGCTCCATGCGATCGCCCGTAATCGCCTCGGCCGCCACCAGCACCTGGCTGAAGCGACGCGTCTGGTAGATGCGCTCGAGGTCCGCGAGCGTGCCGAGCACGCGACGCCCATGCACCAGCTTGCCCTGCGTGAAACTGTCGTCATCGACAAATCCGACCAGCTTGAGGCGCTGCCCGCGATACGACGTCAGGTAGCGCGCCGCCGCTTCCGCCAGCTCTCCCGCCCCGACGATCAGGACCCGCTCGTCGGGCAAGGCCAGCAGCCCGACGCCTCTGCGCAGCGCGCGAAACGACATCCGGCTGGCGACCAGCAGGTTTAGCAACAGGATTACGTAAAGCACCGCGATCGAGCCGGACATCTCAAGCGGAACGACCAGCGAGGTCAGCACGACGAAAATACCCGCGAGCACTGATCCGTTGGCGAACCTGATCACGTCCGAGACGCTGGCATAACGCCAGATCCCGCGATAAATCCCCGCTATCAGGAACGACGCATAGGTCGCCACCATCACCAGCGGCAGACTACTGATAAAGCTCGCCATCAGGGGGTCGTTGATTTTGAAATCGAGGCGAATCAGGAACGCCCCGAAATACGCCGCCGGTATCAACGCCAGATCGAGCGCCGCTTCGGCCATCCGGCGCTTATAGCTGAAAGTCAAAATAAACCGGGCGGGCCCCCGCAGATTATCGTACGCGACGCCCGGCGAGTTCACGTCGAAGGTCAGATCGATCATGAACAGGCCAATCACGCCGAACGCCGCGATTATTATCGGCAGCGTCGCCAACAGATACTGATGAGGCAGGCGCGTCAGCACCACCGCGCACGCCGCCGTCAGCGCCGCGAGGCTCCACACCAGCGCGACCGCGCGTCGATCCGATAGCCCCAGCGAAAGTAACCGATGATGCGAATGGTCCAGGCCGCGGCGCGACAGCGGCGTCCCCGTCGCCATCCGGCTCACGCTCACGATCGCCGTGTCGAGCAGCGGCACCAGCATGATCAGGATCGGTACGACATAGCGCGGCAGCCGCGAATTTCCCGCCAGGTTCCCCGCATGCAGCGCCATCGCCCCCAGCAGCAGCCCCAGCGGCAGCGCCCCGCTGTCGCCCATAAAAATCGACGCGGGATGCCGATTGTAGATCAGGAAGCCGGCCAGCGCGCCGGCCACGATCAGCGCCTGACCCGCCGCCCTGGCGTCCCCGTGCAGAAGCGATATCGCCGCGGCGCCGGCCGCCACGATTATCCCGACCCCGGCCGCCAGCCCGTCGAGTCCATCGATCAGGTTGAACGCGTTGACCGTCGAGAGCAGGAAGAATCCAGCAAGGCCCGCGTTCACCAGGGGCCACGGCGCCAGTCGCATCCGCGGCCCGATCGCCAGCACCATCAGCACCACGACGATCTGGAGCATGAGCTTCCAGCGTGCCCGCAGCACGTAGGCGTCATCGACCAGTCCGACCACAAACAGCGCCGCGGTTCCGAGCAGCATCCATAGCGGCAACACGCGGCCCACCGCCATCGCGGCCAGGATCGCGACGATTATCGCGGCCCCGCCCATCAAGGGCGTCCGTTCCTTATGCTGCGCCTCGGTGTACGGCGCCGAAAGGATTCCCAGCCACCGCGCAATCCCTTTCGCCAACGGCATCGTCAGCGCCGCCAGGGCGAACGCGATAAGCGGCATCGCGGCCAGTTTCACCATCGGCATCGAGGATAAACTCAACCTGGAGGGATACCGCCGTGGCAGAGTCTCTGATGAGAAAGTCTAGTAATCATAACGCTACATAAACTCTGTACGAGCTTTATAGTGAGTGCAAGAGCTTCGTCAGTTTATTTGTGCATCATAGATTAGCCGTGAATCTCTGTCATCTGGTTAAGTTGCCCCTGAATTATCCCTGATTACTCAGGTTGGGATGTTTGGCGAGTCAGATTCGCTTGAATCTGGCGACCGGGCCCGCGGTTTTGCGATTTGGATCAGGGAGCGGCGCAGGGCGCGCCGTTTTCAGTTTCGCGACGCCGACCGCTCGGCGCCCGGTATCGATTCGTTCAAGTTGGCGGAGGTTCCGAGGATCGGCGCGCCGCGCAGGATCACCGCATACGCGTTGCAGACTTCGCGCGCCACCGTGTCCCACGAAAATTCCGCCGACATCCATTCGCGCCCGCGCTGGCCCATTTCCTCCAGCGGTTTCGTGCGCAACTGCCCAATCGCCTGGGCAATCGACGCCGGGTCGTTATCGATCGATAGCCCGCAACCCTGCTCAGCCAATCGCGCCCACGGAGTGTTGCCGCTGGCGATTACCGGCACTCCGAAGGCGAGACCCTCAGCGACCACGGTGGCGAAGCTAGCGACGTGCGACGGCACCAGCAGCAGATCGAGCCCCTCGAAGAATGCGCGCTTGGCGGCGCCATGCACTTCGCCCGCCAACCGCACCGCACCGGCTATTTCCAGCCGCGCAATCTTGCGCATCAGCGAGCGAGTATAGCGCGCGCGCCCGGCGCCCGCGATAACCAGCGAGTAAGCCACGCCCTGGTCCTTTAGAATGCGGCACGCTTCGAGCAGGTTCTCGATCCCCTTCTTCGGATGGAGCCGGCCGATATAGCCCAGCCGCAGCGTCCCGTCTGACGCCATACGGTTGACTGCCGCGGGAATCCGCACGGCGTTCGGAATCACGATCACCGAGAAGTTCGGAAAGCGCCGCACGCTTTCCGCCCGTTCGGCCTCGGACGTGAGCAGTATCGTCGTCGCGCGCGGCGCCGCGAGGCGACAGGCCAATTCCCAGATGCGCTTCAACGCGTGTCCGCGACTCCCGCTCCAACGCTGCAAGGCCCCTCGCGGCGACCAGACGACCGGCTTGTCGAGCAGCCGGCACGCCAGCAGCGTCGGAATTGTCGTAAACGAATAGACCCCCGTCAGATGCACCACGTCGGCGCGCCGCACTTCAAACGGCAACCGCACCAGCAAGCCCGGCGACAACGCCAGCCGCGCGACCCGCCCCATATATGTCACCTCGAAGCCCGCCGCCACCGCGACTTCCTTGCCGGGCTGCACGTCGAGGACTTTGCGCGCTCCGTTAGCGTTGGTCGTGAGCACCCGCACTTCGCATCCGACGCGCGCGAGGTTCAGGCAGAGACGGTAGAGCGATTCCACCGGTCCCCCGTAACTATGGGCCGGCATGAAGTAAGGGCTGATGTGCAGAATCTTCAAAGGTTACCGAAAGCTTTCCGTTTCCGGATTGTTACCCTCCAATGCTTAGTCTTCTCGCCGCGCCTTTTGCAATAGCGATTTCGGCACGAATCGCCTTATTCATTTATAATTGTGCGGATTGCCTCATTGGGTCTCTTTTCAGGAATCTCCGGGCAAAGAGTCGCTTAGCCGGACTTACCAACGATGTGTGTGAGAATTTAGCGAACGGTGGGCTTCAAAACGGTCGATTGGCCGATCGCCCGGATTCGGTCAAATCGCCGCGGGTTACGAAAACCGCGTCACCGCCGAGGCCGGCAGCACTACCCGCAGGCCTTTGGCGTCGATCGCGCTGAGCAGAATCGCGATTCGCTCGGCCCCCGAAAGGTAACGCTCGAAGATCGCCTCGAAGCCACGAAACGGCCCCTCGACGACGCGCACGCGTTCGCCGTTATCGAACTCTTTCTCTTCGATCTTGACGACCCCGTTGACGCCCCGCCGCCGGATTTCTTCAACCACCCCTGACGGTACCGCGATCGGATCGTTGCCGGCCGAGACCAGCCCCTGCACACCCGGCAGGTAGCGCACGTCAAAGTAATTTTTCTGCGGATCGAGACGTGCGAACAGGTAGCCCGGAAACAACGGCACGATCGACCACGTCAGCTTGCCCCAGCGCGGCGTGCGCGCCTCCAGCAAGGGCAAAAATACCTCCGGCAGTTGCGCCGTCAGTTGATCACGCACCCAGCGCTCCTTGCCGGTCTTGGTCCGCACCAGATACCAGTCCACGTCAGTCACCCCCGCTCAGCCGCAACGTCCAGGCCGCGCAGTTTCCAACGGCCCTCCGTACGGCGTGACCCATCTCGATGATCGCCTCTGCTGAATAATTAACTGTGCATCGCGATACGCCGGGAGTCAATTACGCAATTGCGCATGGATCGCCCAAGCAACGCGGTCGCGCAGCGCTCAATCCATCGGCAGCCCAACGTAATTCTCGGCCAGGCTCTGCGCCGCCGCCCACGAATTCGTCACGTAATCCAGCTCGGCGACTTGCCGGCGCCGGTCGAACGGATTGTCCTCGGGGAACCGATGTAACAGCGAGGTCATCCACCACGAAAAGCGCTGCACTTTCCATACGCGCCTGAGGCAGGACCGCGAATAGGAATCGAGCAATTCCCGCGACCCGTCGGCGTAATACTTCGCGAGCGCCGCGGCCAGCACGCGCACGTCGGCCAGCGCGAGGTTGAGTCCCTTGGCGCCGGTGGGAGGCACGATGTGCGCTGCGTCGCCCGCCAGGAACACGCGCCCATAGCTCATCGGTTCAGCGACGAAACTGCGCATCGGCGTGATGCCCTTCTGCACGATCCGACCTTCGTTCAACTTCCATCCGTCGCCGACCGCAAACCGGGTATGCAGTTCCGCCCACACCCGCTGGTCGGGCCAGGCGCCGATCTCGTCGTCGGGCCCGCATTGGAGGTAGAGCCGCGTGAGGGTCGGCGATCGCATGCTATGCAGCGCGAAGCCGCGATCGTGGCGGCAGTAGATCAATTCATCCGACGACGGCGCGACCTCGGCGAGAATCCCGAGCCAGGCGAACGGATAGACCCGCTCGAAGATCGTCAGCGCGCCGGCCGGAAGCGACGGACGGCATACGCCATGAAAACCGTCGCAGCCCGCGATAAAGTCGCAACTGATTTCCTGAACGCTGCCGCCGCCGCGAAATCGAATCGCCGGCGCGTTGCCGTCGAAACCGCGAATCCCGACCTCATCGGCCTCGAAGAAAATCGCGCCGCCGGCCGCGATTCGCGCGTCGATAAGGTCCTTCACCACTTCGCGTTGCGGATAGATCGTGATCGTTTTGCCGCCGGTCAGACCGCTCAGATCGATCCGATGGCGGTCGCCGCCGAAGCGCAACTCGAGTCCATGATGCGTGATGCCTTCGCGCGCGAGCCGCGCGCCGACGCCCGCCTCACGCATCAGGTCGCACGTGCCCTGCTCGAGCACGCCGGCGCGCACGCGTTCCTGCACGTACTCGCGGCTGCGCGCCTCCACCACGATCGACTCGATGCCCGCGCGATGCAGCAGATGGGCGAGCATCATGCCCGCCGGACCGCCCCCGACGATGCCGACCTGTGTGCGCATGGGATTCATCGATGGTGATTATTGCGTTGACGACCGATCGGTGCATCTGGATAAGTGACGGCACGTGGGGTTTCGGGCGCGGTCATCGGAATGGGCGTGGGTGTTTCAATTCAGGGGTCGGCGAGGTCGCTGGCGAGGGCCTTGGCGATCGGGCCGATAATTTCCGCGCGCGCGGTAAGCTCCGGATGGTCCACCTCGATCGCGATTTTTCCCGCCGCCGCGAACTTCAAAAAGTCGTCCTGGTCCAGTCCGCCGAGCGGAAAGCGCACAAACTGCACGGCGCTGATGCGGTCGGTCGCGATTTGCCGGGTGTCGAAGCGCGCCGGTTCGCGCCGTTCGCCAATGCGAATCCAGAAATGGCGCTCGAGCCCGATCAGCGCCCGCAACGCGGCGTCGCGCTGCGCCTCGTCGGCGTACTCGATCAGCATCGTGGCGGTGAGTTCGCCCGGCCGCGGCAGCAGCTCGTTGTAGGTGTCGATTTCGTGGCGGATCGCGTCCTCGTCCTTCATCCGCTCGGAGCGCACCATCTCCTCGACCTGGTACCAGACGGTCTGGCCGTTCTCGAACAGGAGCGTCAGATGCTCGCCGATCGCGAGCCGCCGGCGTTCCTTCTCCGCGATTATCAGTGGACGCAGGCGCGGTCGCAGAATTTCGTACTGCTCGTACGGTAGAATTTCTTTGAGGGTAACGGGCTTCACGATTTGGTTTCCTCTGCCGCGGCAGGCGGCGCCGGCGGCGGGACCGGAGTGGCAAAGCCGTCGGGCTGGTAGGCGCGCGCGAGCAGTTCGACCGGATTAAATGGACGCACACCGGTGCCCTGCTCGATCTGGATCGCGGCGAGCGGACAATCGGTCGCCATGAAGTCGGCCTCGGCCTCGCGCATGCCGTTAAACGCCTTCTCGCCCCACTTCATCGAGAGCTCGAAAAATTCGCGCTTCATCGCCCACGTGCCGTCATGGGCGGTGCAGGCGTCAACGGTGGTCACTTCGGTCCCCGGAATCTGGCGCAGCAGGTCGCGTCCGCGCAGACCCACCGCCTGCGCCTTCAAATGGCACGGCACGTGATACGCGACCTTGCCCGGCGTCGAGCGGAAATCGCGATTGAACTTTCCCTCGCGCCGCAGATGGTAAAGCAGTTCGCCGGGATCGACGACCGCCGCCGCCAGCTCGCGCGCCTCGGGCGTGCCGACCAGCGTCGGATACTCGCGGCGGAGCGTCAGCGAGCAGGTCGGATTGATCGCGGCAATCTTGTAACCCTGCCGCGCGAGCGGCAACAACGATTCGACGTTGGCGCGCGCCTGCTTTTGCGCAAACGCGACGTCGCCGCCGTCGAGCGCCGGCATCCCGCAGCAGTTTTGCGGCGGACTGGCGATCGCACAGCGGTTTTTTTCCAGCACCGTCACCAGCGCCTGGCCCGGCGACGTGTTGTAATAGTTGACGAAGCAGGTATGGAAAATCGCGACCTTGGCGGCCGGCTCCGCCGGCGCCGCTGGCAGTCCCGTGCGCGCGATCCATTTCTCAAAGGTCTCGCCGGCAAATTCCGGCAACTGCTTGTCGCGATGGATGCCGAGCAGCTTTTCCATCACGCGCCGCTGCAGCGCGTTGCGGCACGACCAGTTGGCGAGCGCCGGCACCTTGCTCCCCAGCTTCCCGGTGCGATCGGGGTTCCCGAGCATCTTCTCGCGCCGCCCGAGTCCCTCCGCGCGCGCCTTGACCGCGCGGGCGCGCAGCACCAGCGCCGGGAAATCGAGCTGGAACTCATGGTTGTCGCGCGGGGTGTACGGACACTTCACCTCGCACAGTTTGCATTCGTAGCAAAGGTCGATGACGCGGTCCTTCTCCGCCGTGGTCAGATTGCGCACGTCGTCGCCCTTGGCATCGACCGACTTGAACAGGTCCGGAAACGACGGGCACAGGTTGAAGCACAGCCGGCAGCCGTGACAGATGTCGAACACCCGCTCGATTTCGACGTCGAGCTTCGCGCGGTCCCAATAATGCGGCTGGTTGGGGTCGTAAGTGAGGGCGTCGGTCGGTCGCGCTTCGATTCGGCTCATTTCACTTTCCAGGATTAGGCCCGACTTGCGGGATTTGAGGTGCGGGGCGCGGCGCGCAGGCTGAAGCTCGCCCCGGAACCACGATCGACGCAGGCGGAGTGTGAGTGTGATGGGCGACGCGTGATCGGCGCGCTCGCTCAGCGGGCGGTACGGTCTGTTCGTAAGCGTTCCTATTCGCTGCCATCACTTCAGCCGAGGGTGCGCACGCCAGCGCATGATTAGAGGAGGCCGTTTTGTAAAAAAATAATTTTGCGATTCGCGAGGTTCGCGTGGTGTTTAGACAGGCCAACTGATGGAATGGGCCGACCATAGCGATTAAGGCGACGGCCGGCCCATCCATGAGATAGCGCAATTCGCGCGGTTTTAGAGCGTCTCGGCGGCCTTCGCGAAGCGGCCGGCGTGCGACTTTTCGGCCTTCGCCAGGGTCTCGAACCAGTCGGCGATTTCCGCAAAGCCCTCGTCACGCGCGGTCTTCGCCATCCCCGGATACATATCGGTGTATTCGTGGGTTTCGCCGTGCACCGCCGCCTTGAGGTTGAGCGCCGAATCGCCCAACGGCAGCCCGGTCGCCGGATCGCCCACCGACTTCAGGTAATCGAGATGCCCATGCGCGTGGCCGGTCTCGCCCTCCGCCGTGTCGCGAAACAGCCCGGCAATTTCCGGCTGCCCTTCGACATCGGCGATCTTAGCGAAGTACAGATAGCGCCGATTCGCCTGGCTCTCGCCGGCAAACGCGGCCTTGAGGTTCTCGTGGGTTTTGGTCCCTTTTAGACTTGCCATATTTTCTTGTCTCCCTGGTTTGATTTGAATTCCGTGATGCGCCTATTCGCATCCTATTTCAGCGCCTGCCGCCGTCCCCGACGGCGCGCGTCTGAAGCCTCTTTGCGACAACTGTCGCACAATGCCTGTATTTCGAGCGACCATCCAAGCGGACGAAATCCCTTCAGCTCCGCGTTGCTGTCGATCACCCGTTCGAGTCCCGATATTTCAACGTCGCGAATTCGCCGGCAGCGCACGCACACCACATGATGATGGGGCGCGAGGTTCCCGTCGTAACGCGCGCTGTCGTGCAGCATCGTGACCTTGCGCGCCTCGCCGATCTGGCAGAGGGTCTCGAGCGTGCGATGGACCGTGGCGAGCGAGATATGCGGATGGAGTTTGCGCACGGCCGCGAAAATCGTCTCGGCTCGCGGATGGTCGGTCGCGGCGAGCAACGCCTCGATTATCGCGAGGCGCTGCGGCGTAACCGCCAGCCCGCCCTGGCGGCAGCGATCGGCAAATTCCGCCATCCGGCGCTTCGCATAGGCCCCGCGGCGGCCCTCGCTGATTATCTGCAACTCCATAAATGGATGATTGGGTCAGTGCCTAGATGATAATTATTACCATCCGATACCCATAATCGTCAACCCGCCCGCAGCCTGTCATCCAGGTCGAACATGCCGCGCGAAGCACGCCAACAATCCCACCTGTCATCTTCAATCGCGTCTGTCCGCATTTTGACGGTGTGGCCGATCGATGCCACCCGCGTGCGACTCGACCAGGCGGCGCGCGCTCATATACAGCAACCACAGGCCGACTCCCTGGATTAAATGATAGAGCGCGTTATGCGTCAGCCCGAGCGCATCGATCGCGGCGCTGGATTGTTGCACCGCCGCCGCGAGCAGCGTTATCGCCATCGCGAGCGCCCCTGGCAGGTAGCCGGATTCGCGACTTCGCCGGTACCCAAGCACAAACACCAGCAGTAAAAACAGCGCTGCCGGCAGGTACTCGATAATCGCACCGCGAAATGAGCGCATGCCGGAAAATACCGCACCCGCGTAAAGCGCAAACTCCGCGCCTGCCGCCCACACTACGACCTGCGCGATGCGCGCCGGTAACCCGATCGTGGCGCCGATCCCCCACGCCGCCAACGCCGCCGCGCCCACCGCGATCATCGTCGCGATCCACAAGGCGCGCCCCGCAACCGTGCCCTGGTCGGGCACGAAGCCGTGGACCGCGCCGCCAATCAGTGAAGCCGCGGCGACCGCGTAGAAAAACAGTTCGAACCAGCGGACGAGTGTTGCTTGAGGGGATTTCCCGCGATCGGATTGGCGACCGCCGACCCGACGGCCAGGATTGATCAGACCGGCAAACAGCGCCGCTTCCAACGCCAGTCCGAAATCGGTCAGCGCCGCCGCCGCGTCAGTCATCGCGAGATCCGGCGGCGCTCTTGGCGGAGACGCGCTTCGCTTCGTGAATGCGGACTAGCCGCGCGTGCTCGAGGTGGATCCGAGCGGCGGCGTGACGCCAGTCCCGGCGGCCACCGCGGCCGCTCCGGCATCGGCAGCGGCGGTCGCCTGAGGCGCCTTGCTCACCGCGGCAGCCGCACTCGCGGCGCATGCCGCCGCAGTCTTCGCCGCGCGTCCCTTTTGCCGCGACTGCACCAGCACTGCCCGCAGCTTCCCCGGATTGACCGGTTTTTTGAACAGCGCCGCCTCCAGCCCCCGCAGCCGGCTGCGCTTGATAATATGGTCCTTGTCGTAATAGTACGCGGTCATCAGGATCACCGGCAGGTCCGGCATCTCTTCCTTCACCGCCATGTAGAACTCGTAGCCGTCCATCTCGGGCATCACGACGTCTGAAATCACCGCGTCAACCTTCATATTGCGCAGTATGCCCAGGGCCGCGCTCGGCCGGGTCGCCGTATGGACGGTACAGCGCTCCGCGCGCAGCACGTCGGCCAGCGAACTCACCACCGAGACGTCGTCGTCGAGCACCAGCACCGACATCCCGCTGAGCGCCCAGTCGTCATGCACGGCGCCGCCGTTACTATGCCCGGGTTGGGCGTCGCCCTCGCGCGGCGCCAGGTCCGCCATCTTCTTGCCCTGCAGATAGTCGCGCGTCTCGTAAACGCCCTTGCGCGTCATCTCGTCGAGCCGCCGCACGATCGCCTGCACCCGGCCGATACCGGCCCGGATCGAATCGAGCCGCTCGGTCTCGACCACCAGCTCCGCGTCGCTCAGACGCGATTCCACGCAGCGCGCGAGCAAATCGATATTGTTGGTGATGGTCTCGAGCGGATTGTTGATCTCATGCGCCAGGCTGACCGCGATCTCACCGCAGGTCGCGAGCTGTTCGCGCTGGCGCAGCCGCCGGATGTCCCGGGCGAACCCGATCGATCCGATCTCTTCGCCCTTCTCATCGTAAATGATCGAGCCCGAAATCGCGCACACGATCTGCTGGTTGTCCTTGTCGCGCAGCACGGTGTCGAAATTCGCGATCCGCCCGCCTTCCGCCGCCCGCATCGCCTTCATCACCCGGCGCGCTTCGTCGATCGACGGATAGATCCGATCGATCTTCTGCCCGATGATCTCCGCCGAGCTGTAGCGCAGGTTCCGCCGCGCCCCATCGTTGTAATAGATGATCGTCCCCTCGCGGTTCACCGCGATCACGATATCGGGCGAGCTCTCGATTAGTCTTTGTAAATAATTCTGGTCGAGCGTGAGCATTGAAATTAGTTGAACCTCCACACGAGGCAGCGGCCCCGCCGGGGAACATCGAATTTAGGTATCACGGGGAGTTGCGGGGCCGGAAATTCGGCAGCGTAACTTCGTCGCTGTTCTTTTCGCCTACGTTCTTTTCCAGCTTCCCACATAGCTTGACGGGATCGGCCGCTTCCGCCGTCCCGAGAATGAGCACGTTCACTTCCTTAAATCTAACCATCGAGGCCGCCCCGCACACTGCGGCGGCCAAGCCACCACGCGCAGGAAGCAGGGACGCGAACGCGGGACGCGCGAAGCCGGGATTTGACAACTGATGCATCTCATCAAGGCGCGCTACTTTCTCACCTCGCCTCACATTCGTCCAATTGATGCTGCTGCCGAAATCTTTGGCACACATTTGTCAGGCAGCAAAGCGCAACTCGCCACCTTGTCCACACCTCGCCACCGCCCGAACACCGGTCGCGCCACTCTCCGGGGTATCGGACACGCCGACCCGTCACGTTTGGAACCGGTTTGTTTGGTTCAAGCATGTTTAACTAGCCTAATTATCTTAGGTCCAAATAATCGGGGACCGCAAGCCACCCCGATCCCCCGGATCTCGCGCCGCACTCCGCCCACCTAAGGGGGCACTGACCCGGCCGCGCCCCCGGCTAAGCGCGGGAGGAGAGTCGATGAGGAACCCAAAACCTGGAGTTTTCTGAAACCTCACCAGGTTTCGGATGAACCGTCGAGCGGTGAAACATCTGTCACCGTGGGTCGTCTAATGTTCGCCGTGATATGATTCGCCCGCCGGCGGGGGCGCAACGGTTGCAGGCACCGCGTCGCGATCTCCGCTTCGATGTTGCCAATCCACGAACCTTGCCCCTAGAATTGATGCTGGGAGATTACTAGATGGCCGAACCGCTTTCCTTCGACGCGCTCGCCAGCAGCGAGTATGTCCTCTCGACTGCCGAAAATTTCGTGCTCTACGTTCTGCTCGAGGCCGTCGCGAGCGGCGTCGGCGGGGCCGGCGGCGGTAATCGCATGCCGCTGAACCTCGGCGTCGTTCTCGATCGCTCCGGCTCGATGTACGACGAACGGCGCCTCGAGTTCGTCATTGAGGCGGTCAAGTTCCTCGGCGATAACGTCGCCCCCGAAGACAAGATCGCGGTGGTCGCGTTCGCCGACAAGGCGCAAGTGATCCTGCGGCCCGATCAGATCCACGACCGTGGCGCGGTGCGGCGCGCGCTCGACGATATCGACCTGCTCGAAATCGGCGGCGGCACCCAGATGGCGCTCGGGATGCGCGCGGCGATCGACGAGGTCAAGCAGAACCTCGCGCCCAACCGCCTCAATCGCGTGCTCGTCCTCACTGACGGCCAGACTTACGAGGAGACCGCTTGCATCGATCTCGCCAACCAGAATCGCGATCAGATGTCGTTCTCCGCGATGGGTGTGGGGGTCGAATTCAACGAGAAGCTGCTGATGCGGATGTCACAGGATTCGCATGGCAAGTATCACTTCATCGGCGACCCCGCCGAGATTCCCGGCATCTTCGAGGACGAACTCGAAGGAATGCGGGCGGTCAGCGTGCGCAACGGCCGCATCGAGGTCACCCTCGCCCAGGGCGTGCAGGTGCGCGAGGCCTTTCGCGCCAGTCCCGAAATTTACACCCTCGGCACGCCGCTGGTCCCCGAGGATCGCAAAATCACCTATGAAATCGGCGACCTGGAAGCCGGCCTGCCGGGTTCCGTGCTGCTCACCCTGGTGCTGCCGCCGCGCAAGCCGGGCCCCGTGCGGATCGCACAGTCGGCCTTTCGCTTCGAGTTACCCGGCCTCGGCGAGCGCGTCGCCAACACCGACGTGACCGTCGAATACACCCTCGACCGCACGCTCACCAGCAAACGCAACGGCCGTGTGATGAACCTGGTGGACCAGGTGTCGATCGCCAAGCTGCAAGCCAAGGCCGAAGAGGAATTGAAGGCGGGCAACGTCGATCGCGCGACGCGCCTTTTGAGCAACGCCATCCAAGGTACGCAGCGCCTCGGCAACGTCAAGGCCACGCAGGCGCTGGTCGGCCTGATGGATCAGGTCAAGAAGACCCAGACCTTGCAAACCAAGGCCGCCAAGACCACTCTTTTGCAGGCGCAGGCGGTCGTGCGCAAAACCCAGATGCTCGATCCGGAAGCGCTCAAAGAGTTACAAAAAGGCGAGTGAAATAGGTTTATACCTTCCCGGCTACTGGGAACTTACACGGCGATCGCCGGCGGACGAGGTTCGATACGACTATGATCAAGTGCACTGAATGCGGCTACGAGAACATGGACGGTCTCGACTATTGCGACGGCTGCGGCGCCAAACTCGCCGCCGCCGCCGAAGCCGCCACGGCGCCTGCTCCGGCGGCGCCCGCCGCCCCGGCCCCCGACGCGATCGCCGCCGAGCATCCGGCGTCTGAGGCTGCCGCCGTCGCAGGGGCCAACGAGGCCGCCGCCTCGACCATCGCTGGCGAGCCGCCACCGGTCGCCGAGGCGCCGCCAGCCTCGGAGGTCAAGACCGGCGATCTCACGCCGCCCGCCGCGGCCGCTCCCGCCGCGGCGCCGGCTGCCGCCGCCCACTTCAAGGCGAAACTCTCGCTCCTGCGCGGCGGTCGCAAGGGTCAGGAATTCCCGCTCGACAACGGTCAGAACTTCATTGGCCGATGGGACCCCGAGACCGGCTCGTTCCCCGAGGTTGACCTCGAACAGGACGACCCCGAGGCCAAGATTTCGCGCAAGCACGCGCTCATCATAATCGAGGGCGCCAAGATCACCATCGAAGATATCGGCAGCCTTAACGGCACCTATGTCAATCGCGGCAACCGGCTGATTCCGGGCACTCCGCTCGAAATCAAGGCGGGCGACGAAGTCATTATCGGGAAGACTTTTCTGAAGCTGGTGGTCGATCCGATTTCCTAGCCGTGCGCACCGGAGGCCTTGCGCGTGGCGGAAGTTGTCGAGGAACTCGAAACCTATAATTTCTCTGAAACCTCACGAGGTTTCAGACTTCCCGTTATGGATTGACGCTCGCGATGCTCGGCGATGTGGCCAAGTCCGGCAGGAACGTACCCCGGTGTCATCCTGAGCGGCGGCTGGCGGAGCGAAGGATCTCGCGCGGTTCTCAGCGCGTCACCCGATGGCCGAGGTTTGTTGGCTTAGCGCGCGGAGGGCCGCGTGAGATCCTTGACTCCGTTCAGGATAACGTGCGGAGGCCTCTCAAACGCTCGCTCTCGCCAACGCCGCCAGACTTGACCGCATACTTGGGCAACGCGAACGTCAATCTCTGAAACCGTCATGAGTACCGGTGAGCCGCTAGCCGTCAATCACATGCTCGACGGCCGCTATCGCATCGCCAAGATGCTCGGGCAGGGCGGCATGGGTCGCGTCTATCTCGCCAACGATACGCGGCTCGCCAATCGCCCCGTCGCCTGCAAAGAGATGATCATCGGCGACGGCATTCAGGAGCAAAAGGCCGTCGAGGACTTCAATCGCGAGGCCCGCGTCCTGGCGAGTCTCTCGCATCCCGCGATTCCGCAGGTGATCGATTACTTCGGCGAGCGCGGACGCCATTACCTCGTGATGGAATTCGTCGCCGGCGGCGACCTGCAAGGCCATCTCGATCAACTGGGCGCCGGCGGACGCTTCCCCGAAGCCAAGGTCTTGCGATGGGCCCGCCAGATTCTCGACGTGCTGGCGTTTCTCCACGCGCAAAATCCGCCCATCATCTATCGCGACCTCAAGCCCGGCAACATCATGATCGATCATCATGGCCGTGCGATGCTGGTCGATTTCGGCATCGCGCGCTTCCTGCCCTCCGGCGGCCGTGGCACCCAGATCGGCTCAGTGGGCTACGCTCCGCCCGAGCAGTACCTCGGCAAGATGGAACCGCGCTCCGACCTCTACTCGCTGGCCGCCACCATGCATCATCTGCTCACCGGCCGCGACCCCCAGCTCGAACCGCCCTTCAGCTTTCCCGAGCTTAAGACGCTCGCGCCGCAGGTTTCCGCGCCGACCAATCAAGTGGTGACGCGTGCGCTGGACAAGGACGTCGAAAAACGCCCGCGTTCGGCCCGCGAGATGCGCGACTTGCTGCCCGACCCCGGGCCTGACGACGCCAGCATGCCGGGAACCTCGGGCGCGGCGGCCCACGGCTCAAGCGTATCGCGATCGGGCGTCCCCGAGATGGCCGCGATGGCGACCATCGTGCTCAATCGCCCCGTCCCTCATCCGCCGGCGGCCGCGAAGCCCCATCCGATAGCGACGCCCAACCCGAGCGCGCAGCTCAAGACCCAGCGCAGCTTGACGCTCCCGCAACCGGCCGTGCCGCCGGCCAGGCCCGCGGAATCACCGTCCCGATGGTTCGGGAAATCGCCGGCAGGTTCTCCGGTGGTTCCAGCCGCGAAACCTGTCAGCGGTTCGCGCGCGCATCCGTCGGCACCCGCGGCGGCCAATCGCGTATCGCCCACCGCCAGGACCCAAGACCTCGGACTCAAGCCCGCAGGCAGCGCTCAAGCGGTCTCAACGCCCCGCCGCGCCGCGACTCCGGCGCCGTCCGCGCCGCGACCGCCCGCCGCCGCCAGTACCAGTCCGCGGCGCGCGTCGCCGATCACCGTTCCCGATCCGCGGACCACGCGCAGCTCCGAGCTTGCGCGGCAGAGTCCGGTTGTTCCCGGCTTGCATCCGGCCCTCAAGCCATCGCAACCGCCCTCGCATGCCGCCGCGCGCAACGGTCGTGCGGCGCCACCACCGATCGCGGCCGCCCATGCGCGCCTGATCGCCGTCAGCGAGGGTGTCGAGTTCGGCCTCGACGGCGGACGCGTCGTCATCGGCCGCTCGATCAGTCCCGCGGACGCCATCGATATCGACCTGTCGCGGCTCGCCCGTGGCATCGATCGCGTCTCGCGCCGGCACGCCGAGATCGTTCGGCGCGGCGACGACTTCTTCATCCGCGACCTCGGCAGCCTCAACGGCACCTATGTGGCCGGCCGCGGCAAACTCGGTCGCGACCAGCTCTATCGTCTAAATGATCGCGACGAAATCGTACTCGGCGGAGCTAAACTGGAGTTTCGAAAGGGCTGAATCCTGATGATTACCTGTCCCGAATGTGGCGCGTCCAACGGCGACGACGTTAAATTCTGCGATCGCTGCGGTCAGGGCCTCGCCGGCGGCTCAGCGCGCCCGCTGGCCCCCTCGGCAATACCGCCGCTGGCGCCCGGCACGGAACTAAAGGGCGGCTTGCGCGTCGTGGAGCTGCTGGGCAAAACCGCCCATGAAAATCGCTATCGCGCCGAGCGCCGGACCCCCGATGGCAAGGTCGAACTTTTGCAACTGCGCGAACAAATCGGCCCGCCGACCGCTCATCCGGACGATTCCGCATCGCCCGACGAGTCCGCCGCCGCCAACGGCGTGGACCGGTCTCCAATTCGCGAGCCGATTCCAGACGACGACCCCGCCGGCCCACGCGCCAAAACCGCCGACCTCAAACTCAAAGCGCCGCCCGGTGCGGCGCCCTCGAGCGGTACTCCGCCCGGCGACTCCGGCGGACTCGCGACGGCCACCGCCGATCCGGTCGCCAATGAGTTCAGCGTGGCAGACCACGACGCGGTCGCCCCGCCGTCAGCCTCCAATGGCAGCGCCGATCCGGCGACAGCCCCCGACGGGGCGGTAATCCTGACCCCAGCGGAAGAATCCGGCCCGGCCCCCGACGGGCAGCAAATCGCCTCCGCCGAATCCGCCGCGCCATCCGCGACCACACCCGAGGCACCGCCTCTCGATTCGACCGCGGCAGCGGTCCCGAGGCCGGCACAAGACGACCTCGGCGAGGTCTTCGGCCGCGTCATGGCGCTCTCGATGACCTTGAACCATCCGGCCTTTCAACGCGCGATCGACGGCTTCGCCGAAAACGGCCGCGTCTATCTCGCCTACCCCGACGAGCCGCTCATTGCCCTTGCGCGACGCTCCGAGGGCCTCCGCATGAGCGAGGCCGACGCCATCGCCACCGCCATCCAGGTCTGCCAGGCGGTCGCCTTCGTCCATCGGCGCGGCCTGCGCGTCAACGATATCTGTCCCGATTCGGTCGCGTTCGGCGCCGACGGACGGATCAAGCTGACCGGCCTCGATTGCATCAGCAACGACACCGAGCTCCAGGCCGAACCGCTCATCAACGATGGCTACAGCGCCCCCGAAATCTACAAGGGGCGCAAGGTTGACAAGCGCGCCGACGTCTTCTCGGTCGGCGCTCTGCTCTACACCTGCCTGACCGGTGAACGGCTCGAATCCGAAAGCTGGCGCGAGGAGGGCGGTCCGATTCGCTTCTACCCGCCCCACGTGGTGTCGCCCGCGCTCGAGCAGGCGGTGCGCCGCGCGCTGCTCTTCGACCCCGCCGCCCGCTGGCCCAACATCGACGCTCTCAAAACCGAACTCGTGCGGCTCGGCGGGATTATTCGCCTGCGCGCCGCAGTGCTGACCGACGTCGGGATGGTCCGCGAGCTGAACGAAGATTCCATCATGGCGGTCGAATTCCAGCGTGACTCGCTGATCGAGCCGGCGCAAAATTTCCTTTACGTCGTGGCCGACGGGATGGGCGGTGCCGAGGCCGGCGAGATGGCCAGTGCGATCGCCGTCGCCACTATCCGTGGGTTTGTCGAAGCGAAACTGACCGCCGGGAATCCCGGCGAAATTCGCCAGCTCCTGCCGGCGGCGCTGGAAGAGGCCAATCGCAAGATTCTTGATTATCAGGCCGTCAATATCGAATCGCGCGGCATGGGCTCGACGGCCGTGAGCGCGCTAATCGTCCCGCCCGAAGCGGCGGTGGCGTGGGTCGGCGACAGCCGCGCCTATTTCTGCGACCAGGGTGGACTGCGCCAGTTGACCAAAGACCATTCGCTGGTGCAGCGTCTCATCGAAATCGGGCAGATCACCGCCGAGGAAGCCCGCCATCACGAACACAAAAACGTGATCACGCGCTCGCTCGGGGCGCGCCAGAGCGGCCCCGCCGGGGCCGAGGCGTTGTCGTTGCGCCTCAAGCGCGGCGACCGCCTGCTGCTCTGCAGCGACGGGCTGACGGCGCATGTTGACGACCCGGGCATCAGCGCGATCCTGCGCCGCCATTCCGACCCTTACGAGGCGGCGCGCGAACTGGTGGTGGCGGCGAATGCGGGCGGCGGAACCGATAACGTGTCGGTAGTGGTTATATTTGCTGACTGACACCCCCGATGGACAACACCCCCAATAATCCCGCCAATCCACCCGGTAATTCGGGACCGCTGGCCGGTCCGCTCGACTCGGGCACGGTGCTCCAGCACCGCTATGCCATCGAGCGCCTGCTCGGCGGCGGCGGCATGGGCATGGTCTATCTCGCGCACGACCAGCGCCTCTCCAATCGTCCCTGCGCTATCAAGGAAATGGTCGATCATTTCATCGACCCCCAGCAGCGCATCGAGGCCAACGATTATTTCGCCCGCGAGGCCGACACCCTCGCCCAACTCAAACATCCGGCGATTCCCGCGATCAGCGACCGTTTCGACGACCAGAACCGCCATTACCTCGTGATGGAGTACGTCGAGGGACGCAACCTCGAGGAGGAGTTCGCGGTGCGCGGCGGCCCGCTGCCCGAAGGCCTCGTGATCGACGTGGCGCGCCAGTTGTGCGACGTCCTCGCCTACCTCCACGGCCTCATTCCGCCGGTGATTTACCGCGATATGAAGCCGTCCAACGTGATGCTCACCGAGAAGGGACGCGTGGTGCTGGTGGACTTCGGCATCGCGCGGCTGTTCAAGGCGGCGCGCAAGGGCACGATGATCGGCACCCTCGGCTTCGCTCCGCCCGAGCAGTACCAGGGTATCGCCGACCCGCGCAGCGATATCTATTCGCTGGGCGCCACGCTGCATTACATCGTGACCAGCCGCGACCCGGAAAAGTTCCCGCCCTTCAGCTTTCCCCCGATTCGCGAACTGCGCCCCGACATTTCGAGCAACCTCGCCGGTGCGATCGATCGCGCGCTGGCCTATGAGATGAACGGGCGGCCAGCCACCATCCAGGAATTTCGCGACATGATGCTTTACGGGCGCGGCCTCTCGGCGCCCGGCGCCGGCCACGTCAATTCAAAGAGCGGCACCGCCGGGCTCGCCGGGGTGGTTCTGCCGCCCGAAGTCACGCATGTGACCGGCCATCGCGCCCCGCACCGGCCGGTCAACTGGAAGCGTCGGGCGATGGGTTTCGCGATCTTCACGGTCATGCTGGCCGGGGTCGCCTTCGGCGCTACCTATCTCTATTCGGATCCGGCCCTTCAGTCCCAACTCGGACTGACCGACTTCGTCAATAACCTGCCCTGGAAGCATCAGCAGTTGCTCGATCAGGCCCGCGCGCATCCGCTCGACTTCGATCGCATGACCCTGACCCTCTCGACCCGCTCCGGCACCGCCATCTCGCCCCCCAAGGCCTCCTTCACTGATACCGAGCTGGCCAACGCCCAGTACGTCAAATGGGACGCCACCTTCAAGAACAACATGGCGGGTCTGGACGGCCGCAACGACAAGATCGAGGCGCGCTTTTTCGATCCGAGCGGCAATCAGATTGCCACCAGCCCCGACCAGCGCTTCGTCGGCCCCAACGAGACTGCCGTCGATTTCAGCGGCGTTGCCCTGATTCCCAACGCAACCCCGATCGCGCCCGGCAGCTACAAGATCGCGCTCTACTCCGACGATCGGATGTTGACCGAGCAGCGCTTTGACGTGACCCCCGACCTGAATGCGCGAGCCGCCGCCGACAAAGCCGCCGCCGACGCCGCGGCGGCCGTCCGCACCGAAGACCTCAAGCGCAAGCAAGAGGGCGAGCGCCTCGCGATGATCCAGGAGCGGATGCGCCGGCCGCTCGCGATCAAGGACATCGAGTTCGTCAACAGCACCAAGGACGGCACCGTGCTCTCCGGTCCCGCCAACGTCTTCAATGTCTCAAAGGTGCTGTTCGTCGGCTGGCGCGCGATTTTCGAAAACCGCCTGTTCGGCCTCGACAACAACCAATACCGTGTTGACGCCGCCTACATCGGCCCCGACGGCAGCACCCTAGGCAGCGTTGACGATATCCAGACCGTCAAGCGCGCGAGCGACCGCGCCGTCTTCAGCGGTCGCGTCGGCAATTCCGCCGGCGGGGCCTTTTTACCCGGCCAGTACACCGTCAACTTTTATCTCAACGGCCAATATTTCGCCCAGCGCAAATTTCGCGTCGTCGCCGATGCCGGCCTGCCCTACAGCGGCGGAACCGGTAGTAGCGGCGGCGGTAGCGCCAGTCCCGCGATGTCCAGCGGAATCGAAACGCCCACTCTCGCCAGCGGCACCATCGACGGCATCGCGGGCAGTACCGGCGTTCCGATGGAGTTGCGGCTGCGCCCCCAGCCCAACGGCTTCCTGCACGGTGAACTCGTCGTGCACAAGTCGGGCTATGGGCCCACCCCGATCGAGGGCTTCGTGCGCGGCGACCATCTGCAATTCCAGGTTCCCTACGGCAGCGAGACCTATTATTTCGAGGGCCAGCGCCGACGCGATGTCCTGAGCGGCACCTTCGAGGTCACGCCGTCCGGCGACCGCGGCACCTGGACCACCCACACCGACTGATTCGCAATTGTTGAGTCCGCTAACCTTACTCGACCGCGGCTCATCGCGATTCGGCGTGCGACCTTCGCGCGGCCGTCGGTGGCGCTTGAACGATTCCTTTGCACCAGTAATGCTCTTTAAGTGACGCCCTTGCGGAGACCCGATGGCGAGTAACGTTTCACGCGAAAAATTGCTCTTCTATGCCGCCGCCGGCGGTCTCGGCGGCCTCGCCGCGTGGGGCGCCTCCGAGCCGTTCCTCGGCATCCGCTCGGTCTATGGCCGCGACCTGGTGCTCGGTGCATTGGTCGGACTGTTCATCGGTGCGTTCCTCGCGTCGATCGAGGCGCTCAGCGTCGGCCAATGGCGGCAGGCGGCGCGGGGGATGCAATTCGGCGCCATCTTCGGTGCGGTCGGCGGTGCCGCCGGCCTGCTCGTGGGTGAGTTCGCCTTCGACCTCCTCGGCGGCTTCAACGGTCGCATCCTCGGATGGGCGGTGCTCGGATTGGTCGTCGGTCTCGGCGTCGGATGGGCCACGCGGTCCGGCGCGCGCAGCCGCAACGGCGCGATCGGCGGGCTCGTCGGCGGCGCCACCGGCGGCTTCTTCTACCAGGCCCTCACCGCCACCTTTCCCCAGGCCTTCGGCCGCGCCATCGCGATTATCCTGATCGGCGCGCTCATCGGCTTCTTCATCGGACTGGTCAGCGAACTGCTCAAGCGTGGATGGCTGATGGTCGTGCGGTCGCAAAGCCGCAACGCCCGCGAGGGGCGCGAATACCCGCTGGTCAAAAACGTGACCATCATCGGCCGCGCCGAGGAAAGCGATATCGGCCTCTTCGGTGATCAAGCCGTCCTCGCCCATCACGCAACCATCCGCCACGAGGGCAAGAATTTCTTCGTCACCCCGACCAGCGGTGGACAGGTCCTCGTCAATCGCCAACCGGTCAGCGGCCGTTGCGTGCTGAAAAGCGGCGACCGCGTCGAAATCGGCGGCACGCTGTTTCTGTTTCGCGATCGGGCCCAAGCCGCGCAGGCCTGAGGCGCGCGATGTCCCGCGCGCGCTCCATCGGCATCCTGCGCGGATTCGGCGCCGCCCTCGCCGGCGCGATGATGCTCGCGCTCGCCGGATGCGCCACCGCCCCCTATCACGAAAACCTCGGCCTCCCGCCGGTCTCGGTGCAGTCCCTGCGGTACTACCCCTTCCTCGTCAAGGGCTACCAGAACAGCTTCCCCCACAAGCACATCGTGATCCTCGCTGCCGCCGACGCGCGCTCCTTCAAGGACGCCGGCACCGTCGCCCACGGCCCCTACCAGGGCCATCCCGCTATCGGCGTCGTCCTCGACCGCCACAGTGTCGCCGCCCAGCACCTCTACGGCCCGGACCTCGTTCCGTTGATCAGCGACGCTATCGCAAAGTCCGCCCTCGAGGCCGGGATGACCGCTTCCACTTCGACCCAGGCGCTCACCGACGCGCTCAAAACTCACGGCGCCGACTACGTCCTGGTCGCGGTCGTCACCAGCATGTGGGTGGTCAAGCAGCGCGGCGCCAGCACCGACGGCGGCCCGGTCTGGTTCAGCGCCGCCAACGTCGCCCTCGAAGTCACTATTTACAAACCGCCCTTCGCCGTCCCGTTCTGGCAGGGCTCGAGCGCGGCTGAATACAACGATCCGCCCAGCCCCGCGAGCGGCGCCAGCCCCGAGGACGAGACCGAAATCTACGACCAGCCCGGCGAAGTGCTGTCGGTCGCGATGACCCGTGCGATCGCTGGCATCTTCCGCCACGACGACCTGCACACGCTCGTCCTTCAGGACACCATCCCTCCGCGCTAAGCCGGCAGCAGTACAATCAAGCGCCCGCGGATGCTTTCGTGGTTTCGCGGCATCGGTTAGCCTTGAGACCGCACCGCCCCGCGACAGCCCGCGTCTCGACCGCCCGCTGGAGGATTACCGATTACGATGGCCGATCAGCAAAATCATCGCATTCTGCCGCCGCCTCACGTGCTCGCTTCGATGCATCCGAAATCGACCGACGTTCCGTGCATCATCGTAATCTTCGGCGGCGCCGGCGACTTGAGCCATCGCAAGCTGCTGCCCGCGCTCTACAATCTGATGGTCGAAGGGGAATTGCCGTCCAAGTTCGCGATTGTCGGCTTTTCGATGGAGTCGCTCGACGATGACGCCTACCGCAAATTCGCACGCACCGGCATCGAAGAGTTCTCGCGCCAGAAGCTCTCCGAAGAGGTCTGGAACAAATTCGCGCCACTGCTCCATTTCGTCTCCGGCAGCTTCGACCGGCCGGGCGATTACGCCAAATTGGATGAGCGCCTGAAACAACTCGACGGCGAAGTCGGCAGCGCCGGCAACCACATTTTCTACTTCGCGATTCCACCGGCCTTTATCGACCAATGTTCCAGCGGGCTGCACTCCGCGGGGATGGTCAATGCGCCCGACTCCAAAGACGGCTTTACGCGCGTGGTGGTCGAGAAACCGATCGGCCGCGACCTCGCCAGCGCGATCGAGATCAACAGTCAGCTCGCCCGCCATTTCGACGAGGGCCAAATCTTCCGCATCGACCATTACCTCGGCAAGGAGACCGTCGAAAATCTTATGGTCCTGCGCTTCGCCAACGCGATCTTCGAACCGATCTGGAGTGCGCGCTTTATCGACCACGTGCAGATCACCGTCGCGGAGCAGGAGGGCGTCGGCACCCGCGCCGCTTACTACGATCACGCGGGCGCCCTGCGCGACATGGTGCAGAGCCACATCCTGCAGGTGCTCTGCATGATCGCCTCCGAGCCGCCGCGCTCGACCGGCGCCGACGCGGTGCGCGATTCCAAGCTCGACGTCATCCGATCGCTGCGCCCCTATGATCGGGCCGACGTCGATCGGCTGGTCGTGCGCGGCCAGTACGTCGAGGGTTTGTGCGGCGGCGAAAAGGCCAAGTCCTATCGCGACGAGGACCACGTCCGGCCCGACTCCAATATCGAGACCTTCGTCGCCCTCAAGTGTTACATCGAAAACTGGCGATGGGCCGGTGTCCCGTTCTATCTGCGCACCGGCAAACGACTCCCGCGGCGGGCGAGCGAAATCGCGATTTACTTCAAACAGGTCCCGCGCATCCTCTACAACGCGCGCCCCGCGCCCGCGCTGCCGCCCAACTACCTCTCGATTCGCATCCAGCCCGACGAAGGGCTCGCGCTGAACATCATCTCGAAAGTTCCCGGCCAGACCCTGCGGCTAAACCCGGTCGATGTCGATTTCCATTACAAGACCGCGTCGCCCGAGGCCTACGAGACGCTGTTGAGCGACGTCATCGTGGGCGATCAGACGCTGTTTATGCGGCGCGACACGGTCGAGGCGGCGTGGCGTTTCGTGCAGGTGATTCTCGACGAATGGGAGCATTCCGACGCGGCCCCGTTTCCCTACGCCGCAGGCTCCTGGGGTCCGACCGAATCCGCCCTGCTGATCGCGCGCGACGGCCGCGCCTGGCGCACCCTCTGATGCGCGCCCGCCGCGCGCGACGGGGACCGCAAACCATATAGTTTCCTGAGACCTCAGTGAGGTTTCAGATTTCTCTATAATTAAGGATGCTCTTTGGCGGGTGAGGGCAGCGCCCACTCTCCGTCATCCTGAGCCTGCGAAGGATCTCGCGCGCTAGCGCGCCACTCTCCGGCACCTTTCAGCCGCCGTTGCGAGCCGATCGCTCGCGCTGGATCGCCGGCTTAAGGGCCGCGCTGGCGGTCTGCAACTCATCCTCGTGACCGCCGATATCGGCAAACGTCGCTATCGCGCACTGCAGTTCTTGCGGATCGTCGCTGTTCATCCAGTGATATGCCTGCTGGAGTCCCGCCGCCGGATCGCGCCCAAGAACGCGGAGAATCTTATTCTTCTCAAGGACGTCCAGTGCCAAGGCGTCCTGGTGTCCGCGGCTTTGCGCAGCCGCGATCGCTTTATCCAGTTCCGGCAGAACTTCCTTGTCATAGAAGTTCGGGAAGTCGCGGCTCGCCTCGGCGTATTTGCCATTCTCCAATCGGTACACCGCAGGCCACGTGGGCGTTGCGCCGACCGGCAGCCACACGGAGCCACTTGCAGCAAGTGGCATCGGGACAATCAATTCGTCCTTTCCATCGCCGGCGAGGTCGTAAACTACCTTGCTGAGGTCAGTGCCGAACCCATACCCTTCGATCCACTGTTGCAGAACCGCGTTTCCAGAACTGCCTTGCTCGTAAATTGCCAAGTAATCAAAATATGCGCGACCGCTGAGGTCCTCGGTCGCTAACAGTCGATAATGACCATCTCCAGCCAGATCGTACCAGCCAAAGGCACCAACCGTCGCGTGCATCGGGTCGTTACCGCGCAAATCATTCACAAATCTCTCAACGGAGGATTTATCAAAGGCGCGCAGCGTGGCTATGTTGGACTGGTTCCACTGAGTGTTGGCGAGTTCGGCGCTAAACGCTGCAGTCGTGATAAAAATCACGATCGCAAAGACAGAAATCAATGATTTTCTCATTAGCTGAGCCCCTTTCCCCGCCCTATTGTAGATTCGACGTAACACTATTCGCATAGGCGAAACCAACCGGATTGCCTCCGGAATTCGGGGCCCAGGTCCACTGGCCCCCTTGGCACTGAAGTCCCTTGTTTGTGATAACCACGTTATTCGTCGAACATGCTGGAATATAGTAAAGTTCCGTCAGTGTCGTGGCCAAGTCCGGCCCCAGTCCTGCCCCGCGATATAGCACAAGGGCCATGTTCTCCAATTCAGGGCCCTGGAGCGAGCTGAGACCTATGTGGCCCGGAATCTTAGGACTCTTAACTCCATTTATGATGTCCTTGATATAGGTAGTTGCGGTCGGAAGCTTATTACCGGCGAAACCATAAATCGTACTATTCACCCCGTCACTAGTATTTTGTAGCCAGTTCCAGGCATCAGCGATCGTGACGGGGTCCATCATCAGACCGATGTGTGAGCCACCGTCACCACTTTCATTAGGCCACTTCGCGGCGATCTGATAGTCGAAAAACAGTTCAAATAAATCAGGGTTGCCTTCAAGAGGCGTCAGAAATTGGTGATACGTGCTCTCCACCTCGGCTATCCCAGTCATCAGGTTCTTCGTACCGCCGCTCGGGTAGTTGCTGCTCTGCTGGTATAGGCCGTCCAGTTGCGGAGTGATGTAGGTAGCGTCGTCGATCCCATCTGCCGGACCTTCGACATAGAATGTCACGCAGTCATTTACCGTGCTCCCGTCGCTGGCCGTGGTAGACGCCGTCACCTCTACCTGACCACCCTCCGATTGATATGTCTCATCGTGTTCCTGCGCGCTGCTGGTAGTGAACAGGCGGTTATCCGTTGTATTGCCCTTCCCACCGCTGGTCGCATATTGGAGCGAGGAGGTCCAGTCGATAGGATTTCCAGTATTACTACCGGCTAAGAACGGAACTATGTTGGTCTCTGTGTAATACAGTTGGTCCAGATCGACGAGCTGGTTGTCGGTTGGCGAGGTGATGCCGAGTGGTCCCGTCGCGTTGTGGCTCAGCGTAAATGGAGTGGAATACAGCATCGTTCCGTTGTCGTAGAAATTAATAGACCACGTCCCCGCCGTCTGGCATGTGACGGTGACTCCGGATAGGAAAGCACCATAGCCCGTGGGATCGTACCAAATATTTCCGTACTGATCGGTCCACTCGGCAAAGGGTGGCATGTTTGAGGCGTAATTCTCAGTTAGGATGGGTCCTTGGACAACCGTACCATCGGGCTTAGTTGCGCTGATTGAAATTACCTCGCCATCGGCTGCACCGAATATTACCCACTCATATGCGACCGCATAGTCCGACGTGTAGGCTTGGCCGCCGTTAGCGCTAAGGTACGCACAATTCGGCGCATCGCAGGTGTAATTCGGAAAGTAGCTATCGAAAGCGGTAGTGGTGCCGAAGCGGGCTGCAGATGCGTCGAGCGAACTCCAAGCATTGGCCCTGGTGGCGCCCAACAAAAGGGTAACGGCAATGATGATAGAGGCTTTAGCACATCTCGCCATCTCTGAGCATCCCCCTTGATCTGTGGCCGCTCCACTACGGTATCATCGGATTGGCGGCTAACGCTCTAAGTTCTTATACTATGCTCATAATAGTAGGCAGTTGTTGTTGTCAATGGTATCCGGCTAGATATCGCAATAAGAGCATTGCTGCGAGTCGCTTGTCGATGCTCGTTGGATTCTGAAAAACCTGCCCCCGTTTTCAGAAGGTCGCAGCGGAGGGCCCTCTTAGAATTAATGTGAAACGCCGCCGTTGCGAGCCGATCGCTCGCGCTGGATCGCCGGCTTAAGTGCCGCACTGGCGGTGCGCAACTCCTCCTCGTGACCGCCGATATCGGCGCATCGCCTCTTTCATCCGCCTGTCGGCGCGGTACGATAGAGCGATGGCGGATGTGATTCTGGCCGGCGATATCGGCGGCACCAAGACCCATCTCGGACTGTTCCGCGCTGCGGGCCCGGCGCTGACACCGATCCGCGATTGCGTCTATCACACCTCCGCGTTCCAGAGTCTCGAGCAGGCGTGCGCGGCGTTTCTCGCCGCCGACGCTCCCGTTGACCGTAACGTTCAGATCGGCGCGGCCTGCTTCGGCGTGCCGGGTCCGGTAATCGACGGCGTCAGCCACGCCACCAACGTGGCCTGGGACATGGCGCAGGACTCCATTCAGCGCTCGATTGGCGGCGTCCCCACGCATTTGATGAACGATCTCGAAGTGACCGCCTACGGCCTGCCGCATCTGAAGGAGTCCGAACTCGCGGTGCTGCATCGTGGCGACGAACGGCACGGCACCGGCAATATAGCGGTGATCGCGGCCGGCACCGGATTGGGCGAAGCCGGGTTGATCGCGACGCCCGGCGGCTACGTGGCGGTCGCGAGCGAGGGCGGCCATTGCGACTTCGCGCCGCGCGGCCCGGAGCAATGCGCGCTGCTCGATTTCCTCGCGCGCGAGTTCGATCATGTCAGCTTCGAGCGGGTGCTCTCAGGCCCCGGCCTGCACAATATCTACCGCTTCGTGGTCGCGCGGCGGCCCGGTGCGGAGCCTGCGTGGCTCACCGATCGAATGCGCACGGAAGATCCATCGGCAGTGATCGGCGAGAGCGCAATCGCCGGCAGCGACGCCCGCTGCGTCCATGCGCTCGAACTCTTCACGGCGATCTACGGCGCCGAAGCGGCCAACCTGGCGCTCAAATATCTGGCGATCGGCGGGGTCTATCTGTGCGGAGGAATTGCCCCTAAAATCCTTCCGTTCCTGCGGCGCGGCGGGCTGGTTGCGGCGTTTCTCGACAAGGGCCGCCTGCGTTCGACGCTCGCACGATTCGACGTTCGCGTCTCGCTCAATCCGTCGGCGGCGTTGATCGGCGCAGCCTGGGCGGGCGTCGCGATGATGGAGAAAGAAACCCTGCGCCGCACCAACGGCGCACCAGGCTCAAACCAATAATTGCAGTTGAGAGAGAGGACTATTCCGATGATGACCAAGCGAGTGCGCGAAATTCTGTCGTACTACGATTCCGAAAACGCCGGCGTGCGCACCAACCTCGCGCGCTTCCTGAACCATGGACGGCTCGGCGGCACCGGCAAGCTGGTGATCCTGCCGGTTGACCAGGGTTTCGAGCACGGCCCCGCGCGCAGTTTCGCGGTGAATCCGCCCGCTTACAACCCGCTCTACCATTTCCAGTTGGCGCTCGACGCGGGCTGCAACGGCTATGCGGCACCGCTCGGTTTTCTGGAGGCGGGAGCGGGCGAATACGCCGGCGAGCTTCCGTTGATTCTGAAGCTCAACAATCACGATCTGCTGTTCGACGATCGCAATCCGATTTCCGCCGTCACCGGCAGCGTCGGCGATGCGCTGCGGCTCGGCTGCGCCGCGGTCGGCTTCACCATCTACCCCGGCTCGTCGGAGAGTAAGGAGATGTACGAGCAATTGCGCGAGATCGCCGAAGAGGCCAAGCAATGCGGCCTGGCGGTGGTCGTATGGTCGTATCCGCGCGGGTCGGGGCTCAGCAAGGAAGGCGAGACCGCACTCGACGTGGTCGCGTACGCGGCGCAGATCGCGGCACAACTCGGGGCCAATATCGTCAAGGTCAAACTGCCGTCCTCGCATCTGGAATTGGCGGAGGCCAAGAAGGTGTACGAGGCGCAAAAGATTCCGCTGGAGCCGCTGGCCGAACGCGTCCGCCACATCGTACAGAGCTGCTTCGACGGCCGCCGCATCGTGATTTTCTCGGGCGGGGCGAAGAGCGGCGACGCGAACCTGCTCGAAGAGGCCACGGCGATCAAGGCGGGCGGCGGCTTCGGATCGATCATCGGCCGCAATTCGTTTCAGCGCTCGAAGCCCGAAGCGGTCGCGCTCTTGCACAAGATCATGGACATCTACGCGGGCTGATCGGGTTCCGGAAAAGGCCAAATCGAGTTGCGGACTCCGGACCCTTCCGATGCGCTCTGGCGGACTTTGCCGCCGCTGAAATGCGCGCCGTTTTGGTTGCCATGCCCAGCCAACGGCGCGCAAAATCAGCCCGAACATTCCGCAAGCGCTATTGGAGAACAGGCCCATGAAGTACGACGAATACCAGTTCCTTGAATTTACCCGCCACGATGACGGCATCCTGCTGATCACGATCAACCGTCCCGACGTGCTCAACGCGACCAACGCCCGCCTGCATTGGGAGTTGAGCCGCGTCTGGAGAGATATCGACGACGATCCCGAAACCAACGTCGTCATCATCACGGGCAAGGGCCGTGCGTTTTCGGCCGGCGGCGACCTCGACATGATCGACGCGATGAAGGGCAACCACGCCAACATCTCGCAGGCGATGCGCGAGGCGGGCGACATCGTTTACAACATCGTCAATTGCGAGAAGATCGTCATCTCGGCGATCAACGGCGTGGCGGTGGGCGCGGGTCTCGCGGTGGCGTTCATGGCCGACATCACGATCGCGTCCGAAGCAATGCGCATCACCGACGGCCATCTGCGCCTTGGCGTCGCCGCCGGCGATCACGCGGTCATCCTGTGGCCGCTGCTTTGCGGTCTGGCGAAGGCGAAGTACTACCTCATCACCGCCGATTTTATCGATGGCAAGGAGGCTGAGCGCATCGGACTGGTGAGCTTGTGCGTGCCGGCCGACAAGCTGATGGACAAGGCCTTTGAGGTCGCGCGCAAGATTGCCCGCGGCCCACAGCAGGCGGCGCGTCTGACCAAGCGCGCGCTCAACAACTGGGTAAAAACGTTCGGGCCGCATTTCGACGCATCGCTCGCTTTCGAGATGCTCGGCTTCTTCAGCGCGGACGTGGACGAGGGTGTCGCCGCGGTCAAGGAGAAGCGCCCGCCCGTCTTTCCGCATCTGAAGAAGTAGCCGGGGCCCCTTTTCCGATCCGTTAATTCCGATCGGCGCAGAGAGAGATCAATCCAATCGCAATAGGGCGGTGGCGGATGACGCCGCCGCCCTCTCAATCTCAGTTGGACCCATCACGCAGGCGCGCGCGCACGACGGATGGGCTAGCGCCTTCGCCGCCGATCTTCGCTATCCTCTCGTGACCATCATGAAAGCATGCGTATTCAAGGCGATCGGCGCGCCGTTGGAAGTCATCGAATTACCCGATCCGGTCGCAGGACCCGGCGAACTCGTGGTGCGCGTAAAGGCTTGCGGTATCTGCGGTTCCGACCTTCACGCCGCGACAACGGCCAAGGCCAAGCTGCCATCCGGGACCGTCATGGGCCACGAACTGGCGGGCGTGGTCGATCAAATCGGCACCGGTGTCAGCGGCTTCGAGCGCGGCGAGCCGGTGGTCGTGATGTCCTATCTGGCGTGCGGGGAATGCGCCAAATGCCGCGCCGGCATCGGAGTCCGCTGCGAAGCGATGGCGCTGATCGGCTTCGGCGAAGCGCCCGGCGGATACGCGGAACTGATCAAGACGCGGCCCGGCAGTGTCTTCAAGATGCCGGAGACCATGAGCTTTCGTGCCGGGGCGACGGTCGAGCCGCTGGTGGTGGGACTGCATGGTTTGCGCCGGGCGCGCTTTCAGGCCGGCGAAACCTGCGTGATTATGGGCGCAGGCTCGATCGGGCTGATGACTCTGCTATGGGCCCGTTTTGCCGGCGCTCGCGCGATCGTGGTTTCCGAACTTCTGCTCGACCGGCGTGAGGTCGCGCTCAAGCTGGGTGCCGACGCCGCCGTCGATCCGCGAATGCATAGCCCGGCCGCCGCGATGACGCGGCTGACTGGCGCCGGCCCCGACGTCATCTTCGAATGTATCGGCGAGGCGGGCACGATGGCGCAAGCGATCTCGCACGCGCCGCGCGGCGGGCGGATCGCGATCCTGGGCGTCTCGATGGAGGACGACGGCTTTCCGCCGGCGCTCGCGATGAGCAAGGAACTGGAAATCAACTTCAGCCTCGGACTGGCGCCGGGTGAAGTCGAGACCGCGATCGCGGTGCTCGCGTCAGGGCGCCTCTCGACGAATGCGATGATTACTCATTCGGTCGGCATCGAGGATTTGCCGCGGGCATTCGCCGCACTGACTAAACCGGCCAAGCAGACCAAGGTGATGCTGGAATTCTGACGGACAGTACAAATGTTAATCTGAAACACTTCTAGCGGATCGATATTTCTGAAATACTACGACCGGTTGAAGTTAATTACTTATCCAGGGGGCGAACACGGTGATGCGGAAACTGGTACTGGGAATTGCGGGCCTCTCACTTGCGGTCGCGGTTGGCGTGGGGTTCAACCCGTCAAACGCATGGGCGACGGCGGGCCAGAAAGTGGACTGCGACAAGGTGATGGCTGAAGTTCATGCGGGCAAAAAGACCAAGGACATCGACAAGGATTTGAAGATCTCGTCGTCGAGCGTTTACAAGTGCAAGAAGAAGGCGGGCGGCAGCGCCGCCAAGAGCACGGCGACCAAAGCCGCCAGCGCCAGCATGGCCTCACCGGCCGCGGCAGCGTCTTCCAAGTAACCCGCGCATCGTCCGCGGCTGACGAGTACACGGAGCATAGTTCCCGTGATCGTCAGCCGCGACTCTCAGCCCTCCGGCGGAATCGGCGTCGGCTCCCGCGGACGCAACTGGCTATTGCGTGCCGAGCCGGCGCATGAGCCGCCCCTTACTCGCCCGCGCGATGGCGGCTCATGCACCTTTCATCAGGCGTTCGCACAATGCTTTGTCATTAGCCATATCGATCGCCGACCAGGCCATCGCCAGCGCCCCATCAACGATTGCGCGGTCGGCATCGGGTGTAGCGCAGGCCGCGGTAAATTCCGGCTGATGGTTGACCGCCGGAATCGAATTGATCCCGATTAGCGGGTGAATCGCGGGCAGCGCCAGCGACACGTTGCCCATATC
Source organism: Deltaproteobacteria bacterium (assembly GCA_021780755.1). Classification (GTDB taxonomy): domain Bacteria; phylum Desulfobacterota; class Binatia; order Binatales; family Binataceae; genus JADMIL01. The sequence continues at coordinate 80,392 of JAJXYF010000021.1, forward strand.
GGTCGATCCCGCGCCCATCGCACGCGGGTGCCCGACGACCTGCGGCGCCTTGGGATCCGGATCGACGAAGCTGCGTCCGAGCGCTTGGGCATTGCGCCGGTAAATCGATACCATCTCGCGATCGTGATGCATCTCGGCGTAGGGCTTGTCGCCGCCGGCGATCTCGTACTTGCATCCGGTCGCAATTGCACCGGCCTCAAAACATCGATGAACCTTGGGCAGCAGGTTCGCGAGTTTGCCGAGCGTCTGCGCACGCACCATGTACTTGGCCGACGTGTGCGCGGGCACGATGTTCGGCGCTTCACCGCCCTTGGTGACGATGCCGTGGATGCGATCCGTGTCATGAATATGCTGACGCAGCAGGCCAATCGCGGTTTGTGCGACGGTCAGCGCGTCGGCGGCGTTGATGCCCAGTTCGGGGAAGGCCGACGCGTGCGCCTCCTTGCCGGTATAGAGCACGTCGAACATCGCGGCGGCAATTATCTGCGGCGCCGACATGTCAACCGGTGCCGGATGAACCATCATGGCCGCGTGCACACCGTTGAAGGCGCCCCGCTCGAGCATCAGTATCTTGCCGCCCGCATTACAGATCTCCTCGGCCGGTGTGCCGAGCAGGGTGATAGTCAGTCCGGCGTCGCCGGCCACCTTGGCCGCCGCGATCGCGGCGCCCACCGCGCTCGCGGCAATAATGTTGTGGCCGCAGGCATGGCCGATTCCGGGCAGGCAGTCGTACTCCGCGCAAATCGCGATATGCAGCGGCCCCGAACCCGCCCGCGCCGCGAACGCCGTCGGTATTCCGCAGATGCCGCGTTCGACCGCGAAGCCCGCGTCCGCCATCGTTTCGCACAACCACGCCGCCGCGCGCTCCTCCTGAAACCCCAACTCGGGATGCGCATGAATCCGATGACTCAGTTCGATCAGCCCGTTCTCGACCGTATTCAATTGCTCGCGCGCTCCGGCTTTAGCATCCATCGAGGTTACCTCCGCGATTCCAAGTAACTATTTCATTTTCACCATTTGTAGCATCGAGCGAGTGGTGCTTCACAGCACTTGTCGCGCCCCGTGCTACCGGCTAAGCAATGATACATCATGGCCAAGTGCGATTTGTGCGAATTGAAGGAATACACTCCCTGGTACGCGAGTTTTACGCAACCCTTCCGCTTCACGATTCTCGATTGCGATTCGTGCGATACACCGATGGCGGTACTGGGCGACCATCGGGCGGGGCCGACCGCCGAGGAGCGCGCCTTTATGGTCGAAGCGCTATCGCTGATCGCCCGCGCGAAGTATGGAGAAGGCGAATTCATAATCGACGGCGTAATGCGCCAGATCCCCGACCATTGCCACATGCACGCGCGTCCCACCCGCTGGCGCGGCTGAGTTTGCAAGGCGCGCGAGGTAGTCAAATCCGGTCGTGAATCGTACTGACGCGCCACCCCAATCAATACACACCCAAACGGAGTATTTGGTAATCCCCTGACCTTGTGTTATATGCGGCCCGTATCCGCATACGACGGGGCCGGGGGGCCATAACCGCCGTACGTGGGGACAAATGTAATACTCTGTACCGGAGGTTCTCGGGGGACATGGTTATCGGCGTAGTCAAATGGTTTAGCCCCAAAAAGGGCTACGGCTTTCTCACCATGAACGACGGTCAGGAAGTCTTCGTGCATTACACCGCTATCGACGGAAATGGATTCCGGTCGCTCGAGCAGGGCGAACAGGTCCAGTTCGACGTGACGGAGGGCCCCAAGGGATTGCAGGCGGCGAAGGTAACGCGCAACGGCGCGCAGGCCGCCGTGAGCGCGCGTCAAGGGTAATCGCGGGGCGTTGAACCGGCCCTCCCGGGTCGCCGCGGTTTATGTCTGATGCGGCGCCCCATAGGATAGGCCGGAGATGCAAACTTCGTCCGACGGTACGGCGAGTCCGCGATGGCTGCCGCGAGCAGTGAACGATTGTCCGCGGGGGATCGCGCTCGCACTGACGATTTTGATCGCGCTGGCGATTCGGCTCTACCTGAGTCTGACGAGCTTTTGCATCGCCGGCGACGGAGTTGCCTACCTGGCGATGGCCCGTGAGTTTGCCGCGGGCGCGCCTGGCAAGGCGCTCGCCTCGGTGTTTTCGCCGTTATACCCGTGGATTATCGCGATCGCACACCGGCTGATTCCTGATTGGGAATTGGCCGGCAGCCTGGTCTCCGCGATCCTCGGCACCGCGGCCGTCGCGACCGTGTACCTGATGACGCGCGAGGCCTTCGAGCGCGACGATCTCGCGATCGGCGCGGCCGTGCTGGTTGCGATCCATCCCGACCTGACCGCCTACTCCGCGTCCGTGCGAACGGAGGCGGGCTTCGTCTTTCTGTTGACCGCGGCGGTGTGGCTATTGATCGCGGGGCTCAAGCGGAGGCGAAGCGCAATTGCGGGAGCGGCGGGTATGGTCGGTGGACTTGCCTACCTCTACCGCACCGAGGCGATCGGCTTGATGCTTTTCGCGGTGGGCTTCGTATTGGCCGGCTCGCTGTGGTGGCGGCGGTGGAGCTTCAAATGGGCGGTCGTCGCGGCTGCCGCTTTCACTGCCGGCTTCCTCGTCGTCGCGTCGCCGTATCTGATCTACCTGCGCGAAACGACCGGACATTGGAGCGTCGGGCGCGAGCTTACCGCCGCGATGATGTACGGGATGGGCGAGGTCGCGCCGAACCCGCTGCAATGGCAGCGGCTCGGCTATTCGACCAGCGTTTCGCCCTTCGCGCCGATTATCGCCAACCCACGGCTGTATCTGGACAAGGTCGCCGGGGACTTTTTTGCCTCGCTGTACGGCTTTATCCAGGCGCTCGGCGCATTGCTCACGGTGCTGCTCGTCGTTGGAATCTGGCGGCGCGGGCGCGCCCTCCTGAATAATTTTGCCGAGGCGATGCTCGCTCTGTTGACCGCGTTCTACATCGCCGGCTTCTCGTTCTCGTACACCGGCGCCCGCTTCATGGTGCATCTGATTCCTTTCACATTCGGCTGGGTAATGTTGGGGCTCGAGACAGCGACGGAGGCCTTCAGACGTTTGCTTGCCAGCAGTCGGTTCGCCCGTATCCCGCAAAGCGCGCCCGCGCTCGCGCTCGCGCTGTTACTATTGCCGCAGACCCTATGGCCGATCGGCTATGATATGCGCGGGGTGCGTTACGCGGGTGAGGAGATTGCGCGGCGCAGCGCCGGCAAGCCGGCGGGCGTGGTCGCACGCGACGGACGCTTCGCCTACTACGCGGGCGCGAGTTTCATCCTGATGCCGGTCGCCGCAGTGCCCGATCTCTGCGGGTGGCTTCAATCACGCAGCGACGCCAGCTATCTGGCGCTGGGCAATCGCGACGAACGCCGTTTTGACATCACGTCCGCGACTCCGTGTGTCTCATTCATCCATCGCTATCCGCGCTACGGCGCCGGCTATTACGATCTGTTCGAGGTGCGGCACTCGAAATGACCCGTCGGTTATGCTCGGATCGTGATTGCCCCGATGCGAACTGAAGACATCATACCCGCGACGCCCAGCGCCGCACGCGCTGGCGCCGCGACCGTCACCGCGCCAGTCGAAATCTCGATCGTCGTGCCGATGCATAACGAGGCCGCCGGCATCGAGGCGTTCTTCGCGGAATTACTGCCGGTGCTCGAGCGGCTCGGCACGACCTGGGAGGTCGTTTGCGTCAACGACGGCAGCACCGACGCGACGCTCGATCTGCTGATCGAATTGCACGGACGGACCCCCGCTATCAAAGTCGTCAATTTCTCGCGCAACTTCGGCAAAGACGTTGCGCTCAGCGCGGGCTTCGATTTCGCCAGCGGCGCGGCGGTCATTCCGATCGATGCCGATTTGCAGGATCCGCCCGAATTGATCGTGCCGATGATCGCGAAATGGCGCGAGGGCTTCGATGTAGTCTTCGCTACGCGCGCGCGCCGTGACGGTGACAGTTGGTTCAAGCGGATCAGCGCGCGCTATTTCTATGAGATTTTCGACCGCATCACCGACATCCCGATCCCGCACAATACCGGTGACTATCGCCTGCTCGATCGTCGCGTGGTTGACGTGTTGGTGCGCTTGCCCGAACGCACCCGCTTCATGAAGGGGCTGTTCGCGTGGGTCGGCTTCAAGCAGGCCGCGATCACCTTTGATCGCAATCCGCGCCATGCCGGCGATACCAAGTGGAGCTACTGGCGTCTGTGGAATTTTGCGCTCGACGCGATCACCTCATTCAGCTCGCTGCCGCTCAAAATCTGGAGCTACCTCGGTTTGGCGATTTCGCTCTTCGCCTTTCTCTTCGCGATATTTCTCGCTGGTCTGAAGATAATCCGCGGCATCGACTTGCCCGGCTATGCCTCACTGATGGTCGCGGTGCTGTTCTTCGGCGGCGTGCAGCTAATCTCACTTGGCATCATCGGCGAGTACCTCGCGCGGATGTACAGCGAGGTCAAGGGGCGTCCGCTGTACCTGGTGCGCGATTCATGGGGCTTCGAGCAAGAGCGGCCGTAGCACGCGATGGATCCGAGTCTGTACCCGCGAATGGCCGAGGTCGAGGATGCCCATTGGTGGTTTGCGTCGCGCCGGGCGATCGTCGATCGCATCATTGAACGGCTCGGCTTGCCGCCCGATGCCGCGATTCTGGAGCCGGGATGCGGCACTGGCGGAAATTTCCCGATGCTCGCGCGCCGCGGTCACCTGTATGCCATCGATGCCGACGAGAGCGCGATCGGTTTCGCCCAATCGCGCGGCCTCGCCCACGTCGCGCGCGGCTTCCTGCCCGAGGCGATGCCCTTCGGCGACCAGCGCTTCGACCTCGTCGTGATGACCGACGTGCTCGAGCATCTCGACGATCAAGCCGGTACGCTGCGCGCCCTGCACGCGCGCTTGCGCCCCGGCGGATGGCTCCTGCTGACGGTGCCCGCGATGGCCTGGCTGTGGAGCGATCACGACGTCACGCATCACCATCGGCGGCGTTATAACGCGAGCGAACTGCGCACCCTCGTGAGCGCTTGCGGCTTCGAGGTGAGGTACCTGAGCTACTACAATTTTCTGCTGTTCCCGCTAATTGCCGGCGCGCGGATGTGGCAGCGCCTGGGTGCGCGCGATCGCCACGGCGCCAATCGCCGCCACGATCTCGCGATGCCGCCCGCCGCGATCAACTCGTTACTCCAGCGGATTTTCTCGAGTGAGCGCTACCTCGTCGGCGCCGCGCGAATCCCGTTTGGCGTCTCCCTCATCCTGCTTGCGCGCGCCCCGCTTGCCGTTCAATCCGATTGCGTATCGGCTCCATCCGCCAGTGCGAATTAGTTTCCGCCGCATCCTGGCGGAAGGCGCCGCCGTATTCGCCGCCGCCTTCGCCTTTCTGCTCGCGCTGGCGCCGACCTCGCCCTTCACCCGCGAGCTTGGCGTTTGCGAATCGGGGGCCGTGCGCGACGTCCTCGCCGGCAACATCATCCTGCCGCACTTTCTCCCGGGTCCGATGGTCCACGTGCCCCCGCTCTATTGGTGGACGGCCGCGCTCGCCGTGCACGCCTTTGGATGGACTGAAATAGCGCTGCGGATGCCCTCGATCATCGCGGCCGCACTCACCTGCGCGATCGTATTCGGATGGGCGTCGGTCGCGATCAATCGCCGTACCGGCTGTTGGGCGGCTGCGTCTCTAATTCTCTGTCATTTCTTTCTCGATGCCGCACACCAGCCGCGCATGGACTCGATGCTCGCGCTTTTCGTTACCGCCGCCGCAGTCGCGTTCGAGCGTGCGCTGCGTCCGTCCAGCGACGCCGCCCCCCAAACCGCCATCCCGGCGCCCACGGATTCTCGCTCGCGTCGCATGAGCCTCGCCCTCGCCGCCCTGACGATGGGTCTCGGAATCCTGACGAAAGGTATCCTGGGAATTCTCCTGCCGGGTCTCGTCGCCGGATTCTATCTGCTCGTTCGCCGCCGCTGGCGCGACCTCTTCCGGATCGATCTAATAGTCACTTTTTTCATCGCACTGGCGATTGGCCTCTCCTGGTACGTCGCCGCCTACGCGGTCGGCGGCCAGAAGTTCCTGCAATGGCAGCTCGCGATGAATCTGTGGAGCCGCTTCATCCCGGCCGAAGCGGGCGGTGCCGGCTATTGCGCCCATCCGTTCTGGTATTTCACGCCGCACACGATCGCCGGCTTCCTCCCGTGGAGTGTTTATCTGCCGGCATTAGCGCTCTATGCGTGGCCACGGCGTGGCCGGCAATTACCCGAAGCGGTCGTCTTTACGCTCTGCTGGTTCACCGCCATTTTCGTCTTTTTCTCCACTTCGCACGGCAAATGCCTGGTCTATATCCTGCCGGCGTTTCCGCCGCTCGCCGTCATGACGGGCGTCACGATCGACGCCGCCGCCTCCGCGCTTTCCGGGTCGCGCAACGGCGCTCCGGTAGCACCGGATTCGCGCGATCGCGCGTTCACCTCCGCCTTCACGATCGGAAGCGTCGCCGTCGCGGCGGCCGCGATCGCGATTGCTCTCGCTGCCGTCGCCGCACTGATATTCGGTGTGCCGCCGGCATTAACGATGCGGCTCCATCCGACCGATCGCCGCTTCCTCGAAATCTTTGCCGCACTCGCGACGCGTTCGGCGGCCGCGCCGCCCGGTCTCCTCGGGCTGATCGTCTGGTTGTTCGCGTTTGCCGCGGGCGCGATCGTGGCGATAGTCGGATTGCGCCGGCGCAGGGCCCAGATCGAAGCGGCCGGTGTGTTCATCGTCGCCGCCGCCGGATCCTTTTTCTGGTTCGCTGTGATGAATCCGGCCCTGGCCCAGCGCGAAACGTTGCGCGATTTTGCTCGCGAGGCCGCGCTGACGGTTCCACCCGGCAGCACCGTGGCCCATCTTGGCTTGAGCGATTGCGATCTTAACTTCTACTCACCGCGGCCGCTGACTCCGATCTATCGTCTAAGCTGTGACACGAACGGGCCACGCTTTGTCGTTGCTCGCCAGTTGGATTTCGCCGCGACGCCCAACCCCAATCGCTCCTGCTTCACGCCGATCCTGGAATTTTCGCCGGACGACAGCAATGGCCCGCGCGTGCTGCTCCAGCGCCGCCCCTGATCCCTGTCATCAGTGATATGCGTGCGGCCCAACGGCGCATTGCATCAGTCATTTCGAGTGCGCGGTGCTCACGCCTCCGCGACGTAGTATTGCGTCCACAGCATCGAATCCAGTGCATGGCCGCGCACCCGCCGCTCCACCCATTCCTCGAATTTGCGACCGCGTTCGCCGCCGAATTCGGCGACCATCGGGATATACATTCCCGATTTATAACGTTCGCGAATCCGGAAGCCCGCGCTCCTCAGTTGCCGTTCGGTCTCGCGCGCCGTCATCAAGTTGGTGTGCTCCATGTCGAACACCGCCTCGCCGTATATCCGTCGCACGATCCCCACGATGCCCGGCAGGAAAGCGAGCCTGGCCGCCATCTCCATCAGGCTCCAGCGTTGCGGCGTCGATAGCAGCAAAATGCCACCCGGCTCCAGCAGACGACGGATTCCGGCCAGCACGCGCTCCGTGCCGGGGATGTGCTCGATCACCTCGCTGCATAGCGCGAGACTGAAACCATGCGCGGGCAGCCGGGAGTCAGTGATATCGTCGCGCACCAACTCGAGGTTCGGAAATTTCGCCGTAATCGCGCGCGCGTGATCGAGATGCGCCTGGTCGAGGTCGCTCGCCACCACCGCCGTGAAGCATTCGGCCAGGGCCGGCAGATAGACGCCGGCGCCGAAGCCGATTTCGATCGCGCGCCCCGGTCGTTCCCGCGCGCACTGGCGAAGCTTACCGACGATCCAGTCGCGCCGCGTGCAATGCAGCCAGCGACGCGTCGGATTGCTCGATTCGTACAGCGTCTCCAGCAACGGCAGCAGTTCTGACTCGGTTTCCATTCACCCGCGGAGCGTACCTGATCGTTCGAGTGCGTCGCGATGGTCACGCCGCAACCGTTCAATTTAACTGACCAACGTCCGCGCACCAAGCGAGGTGCGGACACTTGGAGCCGCCGCCCAAGCCGTTTACTCTCTCTAGATGTTCTTTTGGGTGGACAGTTTTGCGAAGTAGTCCGACGCGCCGGCGCGATCCGCTCGGCCTCATCGCATTCGCGATCTACGCCGCACTTGCCCTGATTATTTTTGGCCGCGGTTTGGCGCTCGCTCCCGCCCGCAGCTTCGTCGGCCTTACCGCGGATCCCTCGGTGTACATGTGGTTCCTCGTATGGTGGCCGCACGCGATCGTCAACGGCCTGAACCCCTTCGTCACCGATGTCCTGTGGGCTCCCGGCGGTTTCAATCTCACCTGGACCACCGGCATCCCGCTCGCGGGACTAATCGCCGCGCCGATCACCGCCCGCTGCGGCCCGATTGTCGCCTACAATTTGCTCTGCCTGCTGTGTCCCGCACTCGCCGCATGGACGGCGTTTCTTCTGTGCCGCCGAATCACCGCGCGCTGCTGGCCGTCGCTCGCGGGCGGCTATATCTTCGGCTTCTCCGCCTATATGCTCGCCGAGATTCGCGCGCATCTGCTGCTCATCCTGATTTTTCCCGTTCCGCTTGCCGTGCTGCTGGTACTGCGCAGGCTCAACGATGAAATTCGCGCGGCCGCCTTCGTCGCATTGATGGCGTTGACGCTCGCTGCCTCGTTCATGCTCTCGCTCGAAATGTTCGCGACCCTGACGTTCTTCGGCGCGATCGCGCTCGCACTGGCAGTCGCGCTCGGCACCGGCGATTTGCGACGCCGCATCTACGCGCTGATTCCTCAACTGGCTCTGAGCTATTTGATTGTTCTGCTCCTGGCGTCGCCGTATCTGTACTACTTCTTCCAGCCCGGCTTCCCGCGATCGCCCGTCAACTCGCCCGGCGGCTACTCCGCGGACCTCCTCAACTTCATCGTTCCGACCCCCGCCAACGCGCTCGGCACACTGGCGATGCTCGCGCCCGTCTCGCGCCGATTCGCCGGTGCGATCGTCGAAACCGGCGCGTGCTTTGGGCTTCCGTTAATCGCGATCGCGATCGTTTTCGTCCGCACCCGCCGCGCCGAAGCGGACACCAGGCTACTCGGCTGGTTCGCGCTGATCGCGATGCTCGCGTCACTCGGCCCACGATTGCACGTCGCCGGCGTCGAGCTCTTCGGGCTCCCGTGGAAGCTGCTGATGCATCTTCCGCTGATCAACAACGCGCTGCCCGGCCGCTTCCCGATGTACGTCTTTCTCGCGCTCGGAATTATCGCGGCGCAATGGCTCGCCGACGACGCGGTTGGCCGTGGCGCCAAAATCGCCGGTGTCGCCGCCCTCGCGATTTCGCTCGCGCCCAACCCGTCGGCGCGCTTCTGGATCGCGCCGGTCGATCTGCCGGCGTTTTTCGCCGACGGCAGCTACCGCCAATATCTGGCGCCCGGCGAAACCGTCGTGATTCTGCCCTACGGCGCGGGCGGCCCGAGCATGCTCTGGCAGGCCGAGTCCAAAATGTACTTTCGCATGGCCGGCGGCTGGACCAGCATCATGCCGCGCGAGTACCAGGGATGGCCCGCCGTCAACGCCCTGATGTATCGCAGCTACATACCCGGCTTTAGCGATCAGCTGAAGGCGTTTCTCGCGCACCACGATGCCGCCGCGATCATCATTGCGGACCATGAACGTCCACTGTGGGATCCACTGATGGCGCCGCTCGGTCTCTCGCCAATCGCAACCGGCGGCGTCGAGATTTTTCGCTTCGCGCCCGCCGATCTTGCGCCCTGGCGGGGCGTGACCGCGCTTGAAATGGAACGCCGCGGCGACACCGCCCGTTTCGCCGCGCTGCTGGTCGCCGCTAACACCTACCTCGCCAACGGCGGCAGCCTCGCCCAGCTCAGCCCGCGCCACGCCGAAGCGCTCGGCCTGCTGGCGCCCCACTCCACCAACGACGCGGACGTTCGCACCGGCAACGGTCTCTATCTCGGTCCGCTCGGCGACGGCCTGATCGGCGTGGGCGTCGTCGGTTCGTATGCAGCGCTGCGGCCGTTGATCGCGAAGTATCGCGCCGATGCGGCGCGCATCTACTTTCCCTACCCGCACGATCTCACCGACCCGCCGCGCGGCGACGTCTTCATGCGCCAGATGGTGATCGCCTTCGACCGCGCCGGCCTCGCACGCGCCGCCGCTGAGGCCGCTCCATGAACTCTCGCCGCGGCCGCTCATCGGCCGCGGGTTCGCACCCTTCGACGAATCCATTGTCCGCGCGCTTGCGTGATGTCACTCTTAGGCGCCTTCGATCTTCGGATGATCGCCATGGACCAACCTGATCCGGGTGCCGAAAACGGCAAGCGCACCAGCGTGATTCAAGCCGCGATCGCGATTGCCGCGATGGGTCTGCTGCTGCTCGGATGTGTGCTCGTCCTGGTGCCGTTTTTCTCGGCGATTCTGTGGGGGATACTCCTGTGCTTTTCGACCTGGGGAATCTTTCGCGAACTCAAACGGATGCTGGGCGAACGCTCGTCACTGGCGGCGCTGGTGATGACGCTGCTGCTTGCCGCCGTCGTGGTTGCTCCGTTCATAATTGTCGGCAGCAGTCTCGCAGACAACGTGTCCGCCATAATTCAGGTGGTCCGCCACTATGTCGAGACCGGGCCGCCCGCGCCGCCCCAATGGCTTGACGACATCCCCATCATCGGTCCGCACGTGCGCGATTACCTCACGCATCTCGCCGGTGACCAGGCCGCGCAGCGTGCGCAGTTGCGCAGCCTGATCAGCCCGTTGAAAAGTTTCGGACTCGAATTGGGCGCGGCGCTCGGCCACGGTATCGTCGAGATCAGCCTCAGCCTCGTGGTTTGTTTCTTTCTTTACCGCGACGGCGAGATGGCGGCGGCGCGGCTCGAGACGGCGGCCAACCGTATCGCGGGCGAGCGCGGACGCAAGCTGCTCGAGATCGCGCGCGTCACCCTCACGGGCGTCGTCCACGGCGTCCTCGGCACGGCGCTGATCGAAGGCGTGTGCGGCGGCATCGGCTTCTGGGTCGCCGGCGTGCCCGGTGCCTTTCTGCTCGGCTTCGCGACCTTCGTGCTTTCGTTCCTGCCGATGGGACCGACCCTGCTCTGGTTGCCGGCCGCGGGATGGCTCTATGAGCAGGGCTCCACCGGATGGGCCATCTTCATCGTTATCTGGTCGCTCGTCACCAACACCGCGGTCGAGCATGCGATCAAGCCGATCATCATCGCGCGCACCGGCGGCACGCCGTTTCTGATCGTGCTGTTCGGTGCGCTCGGCGGCGCGATCACGTTCGGCTTTATCGGGGTCTTTATCGGGCCCGCATTGCTCGCCGTTGGTTACGCGCTGATCGACGAATGGAGCGAGCAACTCACCGCCTAGCCATTAGACCACTTCGATCAGGAATTCGCCGCGTGCGACGACCCGGCCAACGAGTGCCGCGTCGGTGTTGCCGGCCGCTTGCAGGTCGGCGAGCAGCTTCGTCGCGTCGTTCTCCGGCAACGCGATAAAGAGGCCGCCCGAGGTCTGCGGGTCAAACAACAGTTCGCCGATCTCGTCGGCGACCTCGTCCGAAATCCGCACCTGCGGGGCATAGAATTCGCGATTGCGCAGGCCCCCGCCCGGAATCATTCCGGCACGGCAACATTCGAGCGCACCCGCCATCAGCGGAAGGTCCGACTCCTCGATCCGCAGTGTCACGCCGCTGCCTTCGGCCATCTTCGAGGCGTGCCCGATGAGCCCGAAACCGGTGATATCGGTGGCCGCGTGAACCTCGTACTTGAGCATCGCGATGGCAGTCGCGGCGTTGAGCTCGCACATCCAGCGCACCGCGGCAGCGTACTGATCGTCGGGCAGTTTGCCGCGCTTGAGCGCCGTCATCAACACGCCCGTGCCGATCGGCTTGCTGAGCAGCAGCGCGTCGCCCGGCCGTGCACCGACGTTGCGCACGATGCGGTGCGGGTCGATCACTCCCGTCACCGCCATGCCGTACTTCACTTCTTCATCGGCGACACTATGGCCGCCGACGATCGCGACGCCGGCCTCGCGCGCCTTTGCGCTGCCGCCGCGCAGGATCTCGCCGAGCATCTCGCCGGGCAGTCCGGTCTGCGGCCAGCACACGATGTTCAGCGCGGTCTTCGGCGTTCCGCCCATCGCGTAAACGTCGGAGAGCGCATTGGCCGCGGCAATCTGGCCGTAGGTAAACGGATCGTCCACCACCGGCGTGAAGAAATCGACGGTGTTGACGATCGCGAGGTCCTCGCGCACCAGATACACCCCGGCGTCGTCGCCGGTAGCGATACCGACGAGCACTTCGGGATGAGTCCCAAGGTCAAGGCGCGAGAGCACCGAAGCCAGGTCCGCCGGACCCAGTTTGCCGGCTCAACCCGCCGCCTTGCACCGCTCCGTCAGGCGAATGATCTCGCCCCGAGTGGCGTTGCTGTCGCCTTTTTCCGCCATCTTCCTTTAAGAGTTACCCGTCTTCTGCTTGCAAAGGTTGTTCGCCAGCATTCGCGCGATGACGACCAGTCTAGCGCCGCCCGCGACGCGGTAACAACGAAAGTGCGTAGAATCGATCACGCTCGCGGCGAGCGCAACTTGCGGAGATCGCCGACGCGCGTCGTCACGCCGGCATGATCGAAGTAATCGAGCAGCGCGATCGCGAACTTACGCGAGGTGTTCAGGCTATCGCGATAAATCGCGGCGGTGATCTCGCCCGCGGCGGTGAGGCGGTCGATCAGCATGGCCTGCGCCGCTTCGAGCGCCTCGCGCGCGTAGTAGAGATCGGTCGCGACCTTGACGACGCGCCCCTCGCGTTCCATCGCGGTCAGCAGCGTGCGGATGCGCGCCAGCTCCACGGGCGGCAGCTTGAGCGCCTCGATCAGTTGCTTCAGGTCGGGCGGTTGAAAGCCCGCTTCCTTGAGCATCTGTTCGATGCGCGCGCCAATCTTGCCATCGTCACCGCCAAGGCGCACGCGGTGTTGCGCGAGGCGCAGGCTGTTCTCGTCGCGCACGATTCCGGTCTCGCGGCAAACCCGATCGACCAGTGCGCGAAAGGCGCGCGGCACTACGTCATAGGGCAGGCGCGCGCGCAACGCTTCCATTTCGAGACCCGGCGCCAGCGGCTCGTCCCGATGATGGGTCGCGAGCATCGCCAGGGTGAACCGTTTGATCTCCTGCCATCTCGCCGCAGTGGCGAAGCCCTCCTCATCGCCGAGCGACAGCTTGATAAAGTCCCCGTCCTTGAGCGCCGCTACGACTTCGGCGAGCGGCCGGTTGAACAGTTGCGCCAGACGGGCCGGCGGCGTCGCGAGGCTGTCCTGCAGAGTCAACATCGCGGCCACGGCCGGCGGACCGAAGGGGCCGCTGAGGGCGATGAGGTTTCGCAGGTAGGCGTCGAGCGGCTTGCGCACGCGGCGGCCGAGCGGATTCAGCACAACGCCTCCGCCCAGAGTGCGGACGTTGGTCTCGTCGCGAATGACGAAGCGGTCGCCGGCGAGTGCGACCAGCGGGTCGTTGAGCACGATTTGAACTAGCGCGCTGCGCTTGGGAGCAATCTCGCCGGGCTCCTCCAGCACGATGACGCGGCCGAGGGTTTCGGCAGTGGCGAGGAAGACGCGGACCCGCTGATTGTTCTTGAGGGGGCGTTTGGCGGCGGGGCGAATTTCGAGCGCCGCATCCAGGCGGGTCGTCGTCAATTCGAGGCGGTCGTCGGCGAGCACGTCGCCGCGCTTGAGATCGATGCGTTCGGCGCCGCTCAGGTTCAGCGCGACGCGCTGGCACAGCCCCGCGTGCTCGACCGACTCGCTGTGGACCTGGATCGAGCGCACGCGGACCTCGGCGCCGGCCGGCAGCACGCGCAGTTTCTGCCCGAGGCGAACCTCGGCGCCCATCGCGGTGCCCGTCACGACGGTGCCGTGGCCCTTGATCGCAAACGCGCGATCGAGCGGCAGGCGAAACAGGCCGGTCGCGCGCCGGGCCTCGAAACCGTCAAGCTGGCGTGCGATTTCCGCCCGAAGTTCATCGAGGCCCGCGCCGGTCACCGACGACACCGCAATCATCGGCGAACCTTCGAGGGTGGTGCCGTCGGCGAGCAATTCGATTTCGTCGCGCACCTCGTCCAGGCGCTGGGCGTCGGCGAGGTCAGCCTTGGTGATGATGAAGATGCCGCGGCGCGCGCCGAGCAGATGGAGAATGTCCAGATGCTCCTCGCTCTGCGGCATCACGCCGTCATCGGCGGCGACGGTAAACAGGACGAGGTCCATGCCATGCGCACCGGCGAGCATGTTGCGGATGAAGCGCTCGTGGCCGGGGACGTCGATGACGCCGGCGCGGGTACCGTCCGGCAGAGTGAAGTAGGCAAAGCCGAGGTCGATCGAGATGCCGCGCTCGCGCTCTTCCTTGAGGCGATCGGTCTCCTGACCGGTGAGCGCGCGGACCAGCGCGCTCTTGCCGTGGTCGATATGGCCGGCGGTGCCGATGATCGCGTGGGTGACCTGCGCCGCCATCGTCAATCAATCCGCACCGCCAGCCCCAATCCTATGCTGCCCTAGCGGATTTGCTTCATGTACATCTCGAGGTCGAAATAGTCGCGCCAGGCCTTGATCTTGCCGGCGTCGGTGATCTCGAACACGCCCATGACCGGCAGGGAGACGTGCTTGCCGCCGGCCTCGAAGGAATCGACCCGCTCGTTCATCACGATGTTGCCGGCGGTGGCAGTGTGCAGAATCTCGAACTTGATCGAGACGGCGCCCTTGAGCAGACCCTGGATGGTTTTGCGGATGACGTCCTTGCCCTTGGCCACCGGCATCGGGATGTTGTGATAGACGGCGTCGTCGGTGAAGAAGCTCATGATCTCGTCCACATTGAGCTTGGTCCACGCGCCGCAGAAATCGGAAACTATTTTTTCAGCTTGCACTGCCATCGAAATTGTCCTCCGGTCGTTGGGTTAAGCTGTCGGTCCGTTCGCGCCCGCCGGAACCGATTGCTGTTCCTGGGCGAGGCAGAAGCGGCGTTCGTCTCTTGTTATAGCGGAAAACGCGGGCAAAGCGTCAGCGGTTGGGGACGATGTGATCTGCCCCGCAACGTAGGCGCTTTATGAGTCGTGACGCAAACTCATGCAGTCGTCAGTCCCAAGTGCGGACGCCACGTAGTTCGCGACCTCAATTCGGCTGGCGGAAATGCATTCGTGTTCTGAACACGACCGCACCCGCGAGCCGGATTGATAAAGCACCAGGACAGAGTCACAGAGGCATCGACGACGACCTCCATTCATCGACCTTGCGGCATCATCGCCTGCCAGAAGCTTTGCGGCTTACTCTCGACGTACTGTTCGAGTGATGTGACCGCCTGTTTCATCCCGTCGCGGAACATTTCCGGATAGCCAAAATCCATAGCGTAATTATAATAGATGCCCTCGGTCTTCGAATAACTCCGATTGATCTCGTCTGTCCAGAGCACTGCACCGTTTGACTGTTCGAGCAGTTCCAGCCGCACGCTCAAGGTATTGCTCGCTGTTCCGATTGGAGCACCAAAGAGCCAGACCAGGGAACCATAGGGGCCGAGCAGATAGGAGTACCTGCTGCCGTCCCAAGTCGTGTTGGTAATTGTGCTGCGCAAAATCAGTTGTGCGCCTGGATCCATCTCGCGGTCAGTAACAAAAACGTCGTTGAAAATATTGCTCTGCTTAATTTCGGCTTTGGCGGCGTTGGCCAGATCTGAATCGGGCCGAAAATTGTATGCACCTTCCGTCAGAAATCCGTTCGCGATGTCAGGCCGTTGATAGCTCGCGGAGCAGTACGGCACTAGAGGAATGATACAGACCCAGAAATATGTTGAATTCTGCGTGCCGCGTTCATCCTTAAAGTGCTCGACGGCAAGAGTCAGCGGCACGTGAGTGGAGGCTGACTGGGACGGATTAGGCTGATAGTTCCATCCAGCGTTGCTCGCGCATCCGGCGAACGTCATCAACGACGCAATCAATATCAATGCCGTCGCTTGCTTTATTAACATCCTCATTGCAGCTCCGTTCGCGCCGAAAATGTTGCATGCCACATCAACTTTTGCCTCGCGCTTCACGGCGATGTCAGTTGTCAACAATATCAATGATTTACGATCTAATCGCATAGATCCGTTCTTTCAAACCCGAAAATGTATTTTATGGTGCTAGAAAAATAAAAAGGGGAAGCGAAAAAATCAATTCTCATCGGCAGCACGTAACCAGCGCGATCCTGAGGGTGATGCCGTTTGATGATGCCACGTGGCAGATTCTATGGCATTCATTCTGCACGCAAAAACCAAAGCATTCGCGCCAGACAGACCGGCCACGGGGGTTAGCGGAGCCAGGATTCGATTTCGTCGCTCATCACCTCGAGTACGGTGCCGTCGGGATCCTTGAAGCACATCACGCCGATAGTGGTCCCGCGCGGCCCCTCGTAACGCTGTAGCGGCGCGACGATCTCGACTCCCTTGGCGAGCAGCGTGCGGTAGATCTGGTCGATGTCGTCAACGATGAAGGCGATGCGGCAAATGCCGAGATTGTTGAGCGTCGCGTAGGGTTGGCCCTGAGGCGGCGGATCGATGAACTGCACCAGGTCGAGCACCGGCGCGTGGGGGTCATCGCCAAGGCGCATGAACACTCCCCTGAGTTTCTTCACTTCAAGCCCGAGCGCCTGACCGATACCGGGAGTGCCGCCGCCAAGAATAAAGTCGGCGACCTTGATGAAGCCGAGGTCCTGATAGAACTGAATCGAGCGCTCCATCTCGCGGACGCAGATGTTGACGTGAAAGAATCGGCGAAACATGTTGCTCCTCGCTCAGATATGGATGCGGGTAATCCCTCGCGTCCGGTGGATATCTCGCATTTTCGGTCGAGCTTTACCAGAAATCCGGTCCCAAAAAAGGAAGGGGCGGATTGGTTGAGGAACATGGAACTTTAAGTTTTCAAGAAACTGAAACCTCATAGAGGTTTCAGACTTCCCCTCTGTAAAGATGCGGGCTTCGCCCTATAAAAAAGGGGATACGGAATAGGTCATACGGATCGCGTAGATGAGACCTGTGGTGGCCGCGTATGAGCCATCGTGAAGGATCGGAACCGCGTGTTTCGGATTGGCGAGCGGGGGGCCGCTGGATCGCTGCGGGTCGCGGGGCAGATGCGAGCAGCCCAATACTCTTGACTTAATGTTCAGGACTGTCCGGGTGGATTCTCGGAATTTCAAACTGACGCACTGCCGCCGAACGCTTCGGATGATGGTGGCAGCAGCTTGCTTATTCCTGGTCGAGGTAGAAGCGGTCTTCATCCTTGTTGTAGCCGAAGAGCTCGGCGAAGCGGCCCCAGTTAACGATGGTCGAGAACATTTTTTCGGGCGATTCGTTGGGCAGGAGCATCGCGAGATGCTCGAGAATGACTTCTTTGGTGAGTGAGCGATCGTCCTGACCGCGCAGGAGGCGGACGAAGTAGGCGAAGAGGCCGTGCTTTTTGAGCTGATCACGCACGATCAGCTTGCGCTGGTTGACGTCGCTATCGATGACCTGCTTGCCAAGGGGTTCGAGCACGACGTCGCCGGCGGGGGTGGAGACGAAGCCGAGGATTTCAGCGGTCTTCATGACCTTGAGGAGGTCGCTGAACTTGAAATGAAGGTCGCGCGCGATCTTGTAGCCGTCGTCGCGGCCGCCGCGGTCCTCGAGGGTCTCGAGCAGGCCGAAGACCCAGGTCAACTGGCAATCGGGTATGGGATTAACGCCGGCGGGTGGCATCAGGCGCGCTCCTCGATCAAGGAGAAGACCTTGTCGGTGAGGGCGTTGAAGCCCTCTTTGCGGCGGTCGCGCGGGCGGGGCAATTCGACTTTCAAGTCGGCGACGAGGCGGCCGGGGCCGGTCGAGAGCACGAGGATGCGGTCGGCCAGTTCGACGGCTTCCTCGATGATGTGGGTGACCATGATGATGTTGTGGACGGGCATGGTCTTGTCCTGCCAGAGGTCGAGTAATTCCTCGCGCAGGGTGATGGCGGTGAGGGCGTCGAGGGCGGAAAACGGCTCGTCCATCAGGAGCAATTGGGGCTCAACGGCAAGGGCGCGGGCGAGACCGACGCGCTGCTTCATGCCGCCGGAGAGTTCGCGCGGGTAGGCTTCCTCGAAGCCGTCGAGTCCGACCTTATCGATATAGACGCTGGCCCGCTTTTCGCGTTCGTTCGGGGCCACGCCGCGCGCCTCGAGGCCGAGTTCGATGTTGGCCTTGACCGACAACCAGGGCATCAGGGCAAAGGACTGAAAGACCAGCGCGCATTCGAGATTGATGCCGTCCACTTGCTTGCCCTTGTAGAGCACCTGCCCTGAGGTCGGTTCCATCAGCCCGTTTATGATGCGGAGCATGGTTGACTTGCCACATCCTGAAGGGCCGACGACCGCAACGAACTCGCCCTCTTCGACGGTGAAGGAGAGGTCCTCGATGACCGGCAGCGTGCCCTTGGCATGGGGGAAGCTGCGGCTGATGTGTTTGAGTTCGAGCAGGGGCATAGGTCGGCTGGGTCATCCGGTTCCGATTGCGAATCAGATTGCGGTTTAGCCTGTGGCATCCGTTGCGGTTCAGATTGCGTGGTCATCTTGTCCCCCCGTCAATAGTCGATCCTATAGCGGTCGGTGGCGATGTCGTAGAGGCGCCGCCAGACCAGGCGGTTCAAGACTAACACGACGAAAACCATCGAGAGCAGGGTCAGCAGGATCATCAGGCCGTTGCCGGTTTGATAAGTGGCGTCATCGAGCATCGCGCCGAGGCCGAACACTTTGTAGGTGGTGCTGCGGTAAACGAAGTATTCCGACAGGATGAGCGCGTTCCAGCCACCGCCCCAGGCGGTGATACTGCCGGTAATCAGCGAGGGGAGAATGGCGGGCAGGGTGAGCTTGCGCCAGGTGGCGAAGCGGCTCAAGCCGAAAGACCGGACGGCTTCCTTGAGATCGGCGGGAACCTGGCTGATGCCGGCAAGCAGGTTAAACAGCACGTACCATTGCATCCCGGTCAGGATGAGCAGAATTGAAGCGAGGTTCATACCGCCGGTTACTTTAATGACAAAGATAACGATGAGCGGGAAGAGTGCCGTCGCGGGCATCGAGCCGACGATCTCGGCGAGCGGGGCGAGGCGGCGGGCAAAGCGCGGACTTTCGCTGGCGGCGATGGCGCAGGGGATCGTCCAGGCGAGGGAGATCGCATAGGCCGCGAGCATCCGCAGCAGCGAGGCGCCGGTCGCGGCCGGAATCTGCCGGACGGCGGACGGCCACGGCTGCCGCAGAGTGCGCAGCAGTGCGATAGTGCCGTCGAGGAGCCCCTTGGTCACGATAAACAAGAGCGTCGCGATCAGGCCGATTCGCACGATCCGCCAGGCGCGTTGCAGGGCCGGATGGTGGGCCGCCTCAAAGGGCGGCGTCGAAGCGAGCGCGCGATGGATAGTGCCGGCGACAGGACGGGTCAGGTTGCGAAAGATTTTGAGGACGGTAGGGCCAACGGAACCGAGCACCGCGAGCATTCCGAGCGCGCGCATCGGCTCGCTCGAGGCGGCGAATTCGTAGCGAAACTTCTCGGCCCATTCTGAGAGCGGCTGCCAGACGATGCCGTCCATCAGGATGATAATCGCGAGCAGTGCCAGCAAGCCGGTGATCAGCTCACCGGTGCGGCCCTTGTCGGCGGCCTTCATCAGGTAGCTGCCGAGGCCGGGCAATTCATAATGGGCAGGGCCCACCGCGATGATTTCGCAGGCGATGAGGTAGTACCACCCGGCCACCCACGAGAGGATTGAATTGTAAACCAGCTTGGGCACGCAGGCCGGGAGCAACAGTCGCTTGAGCCGGAGCCATCCGGTCGCGCCGAAGGCCTCGAGAGCCTCGATCGAATCGTTGGGCAGGGTCTTGACCGATTCGAAGACGCCGAGCGCCATGTTCCAGGCCTGACTGGTGAAGATGAGGAACACGGCGGCCATCTCGACGCCGAAGCGGCCATGGGCGAGCGAGACGAAGAAATAGATCGCGGCGGGGAAGAACCCGACGACCGGAACCGATTGCGCGATATCGATCGCGGGGAGCATCACCCGCTCCCAGGCGCGGCCTTTGGCGGCGAGCAGTCCATAGACGATTGAGAAGATGAGCGCGAGGACGTAGGCCGCGGTCATCCGCATGAACGAGCAGAAGGCATAGTAAGGCAGGTGACTGAGCGAGACGTGGAGGCGCGGGCCATGCAGATGGCCGAGACCGGCGCTGCGCCGATAAGCAAAGAACATCGCGAGCACGATCGCGATAATCAGCAGCGCAATCAGCACGCCGGTCGCGCGTTTCGCATTGGTTGGTCGCGTTGCCATTGGGAATGATCCGAATTAGTCAGAATAGCCGCAAACACCGAGCGCTAAAACCCGACGGATACGATTTGCATCGCGCTGCGCGGCGAATTTCAGGTTACGCGACGGTTACGGGAATTCGCGCTGTGGAAACTCGCGGTGGCGGCGCGGTTGACAGCGGGCGCCGCGGCAAATAGCGATTCCGAACGTGGCAACAGCGCAAAAGGACGAGCACGGCGAGGAATGGCGTCTCGGTATCGAACTCGGCGACGACCACGAGCATGGCTTCGCCGAGGGCGTGGAAGAGCCGGCGCGCGATCTGAGCCGGGAGCGGCTGGAGCGGCCACTGCACGTCGTCACGGCGGAACATCTGGCATGGGCGGCGATCGCGGCGTATGCGGCGCTGACGCGGCTGACGGCGCTCGGCGCACGGCCGCTGGATGGCCTCGAGGCGCGTCACGCGCTCTACGAATTTGACCTGGCGAGTACCGGGACGCACCTCGCAACCGGCTTGGAACCCGGCTACGCGGGCTGGGTGCATCTGCTGACGGCGGGTTTTTTCTCGATCGGCGGCGCCAACGATTACACCGCGCGCGTAGTATTCGCGTTGAGCGGATTGCTGATCGTCGCGATGGCGTTCGAGCTGCGGCATTACGTCGGGCGGGCCGGCGCCCTCGCGCTGGGCGCCATGATCGCGCTGTCGCCGAGCCTGACCTGGTACTCACGCGCGAGTGCGACGGCGACGCCGGCAGCGGCGATGGCGTTGGTGACGATCGCGATGTTCATGGCGTTGAAGGCACGGCCGGGTGCGCGGCGCGCCGCGGCGCTGGGATTATTCGCCGGACTGATGACCGCGGCAGATCCGGTGGGCCTCGCGACGGGAGTGATATTTGTGGCCGCGCTAATCCCGCTCGGCCTGTGGGACCTGGTTACAGGCAAGCACGTGATGCTCGCGATCCGCGTATGGGTCGACCGCTACAGTTCGCAATTGGTGACGGTCATCGTGGTGGCGGCGGCGGTCTGGGCAGTGTCGCAGATGTTCGTCCCCGGGGGCTTGAACGCCGCGGCGATCGCACGGAGCGTGGCGCCGACCGGCGGTGCGGGACAGACCGGATTCGCCGCGGGGTTGATCGCGGGACTGCGCTTTTACGCGCCCATCCTCACGCTTTACGAATTCGCGATAGCGCTCGCGGCGGCGCTCGGCACGGTGGTGATTGTCACGCTGAACGTGCGTTCGCGCTTCGCCGCGTGGGCGTTGCTCTGGATGGCCCTGAGCGTCGCGTATTTCTGCTGGTCGCCATCGCGCGAAGCGGCGTCGATAGCGATGATCCTGACGCCGGCGGCGGTGGTCGGCGCGATCGGCATTGGCTGGCTCCATCATAGAGAGGGATGGCGGGTGCTATGGCTGCCGCTGGCGGCGGTGGCGGCGTTAACGCTGTATGTCAGCGTGGTCGGAAATTTCGTCCGCGATTCGCCCGACGCGAGCGAGGCGCCGTGGGCGCGCCACGCGAATTTGTTCCGCGGCGCGGCGGCGACTACCGAGCAGGCGCGGCTCTACTCGCGGCAGGCGGCAAACGGGATTGCGCCAGCCGCCGCGACGGTGGCGTTTGACGGCGACGTCGCGGCGCCCCTGCGCTGGTACCTGCGTGGGTTGCGGCCAATCGCCAACGCCGACGCGGCGACGGTGGTCGTGAGCAAGGCGGTCCCGCAGGTAACCGGGGGACAGGCGGCCGCGATTTATCATTTCGATTGGGCGCAGGGCTGGGTGCCGAACTTCGGAAACGCGCGGGCCGGCGACGTAATCCGGTTATTGTTCAGCGGCCAAATCTGGGGGCCAGTGACCAGCGACGACGTATCGATCATGGTGCGGAAGCCGGCGACGAGCGCCCCGACGGTTATCCTCACGCCGGGCGAATGACGACTTGGCGGGCGATTTGCACGGGATTGCGTCGTTTGCGATAAAGATGCGACGCGTGCGGTGGCAAGGCCGTCAAGCCCGCCGGTCATCCGCCCACACTATCCGCAGGAGTTCAGATGCAAGCGCTCGTCGAGACGATCAAAGCCTGGCAACTACATCCGGTCGTCGATCACTTCACCGTCGCCCTGGTTATCGTCAGCATCCTGGTGGACCTGTTCGGCGGCCTGATGGCCTCGCGCACGTGGCCACGGACGACCGCGCTGACCCTGATGGTGGTGGGAGCGGCGGCATCGTGGGGATCGAGCCTGACCGGCGGATGGGAGGCCGGGCGGGTGTGGGACGACGTGAAGGGGCCGGCGCTGGACGTGCTGAAGCGGCACGCGGAACTCGGCGATTACCTACCGTGGGCGATCCTCGCGCTCGCGGTGTGGCGCCTTGGCATTCAGTTCTTCGGCTTCCTGGCGGGCTCGCGTCCGATCTACCTGATGGTCGCCGTGATCGCGGGCGGCGTGATTATCTACCAAGGGCATCTGGGCGGCGAACTGGTTTACGATTATGGCGTTGGCACCGAGCTGATGCCGACGGCGCCGCCGACCGAAACGCCGGAGGCGTCACCGGCCGCAACCCCGGCCGAGGCGTCGCCGATACCGACGGTGTTCAACCCGAGCGCGGCACCGACGCCCGAGATGCAGGCGTCGCCGGCCGCATCGGCGAGTGCGAGCGCGACGGTGACACCCAGCGCCTCCGCGACGCCGGCGGCGAGTCCGTCGGCAACCGAAGGAACGCCGGTAAATCCGCCGGACGGCGGAGCGTCGCCGGCCGCGTCACCGGCTGAGACGCCGGCGCCAAAGAATCTTTGATAGCCCGCGTTAGTCGCCGAAGGACAGGTACAGTGGTTTGCTGGTCGCGCTTTCGGTAAGCACCGGAACGCCGGTGCCGAGCGCGCCGGTCGTGGCGTCGATCGAGAACCGCGAGACGGTGCCTTTGCCCTGGTTGGCGACGTAGAGAAAGCTGCCAGTGGGATCGACGATCAAGCCGGTCGGCAGACCAAGCGAAGGGTCAGAAAATGGCACTGGGGGTCCCAAGGTGCCGTCGCCATAGACAAAAAACATCGTGATCGAGGGCGGCACCGCGAGCTGATTGGCGACGAAGATAAACTTGCTGCCGAGCGGGGTGGTCGCGATCGCGACACCGCCCTCGCCGGTGATCGAGGGCGTGTACAACGCGACCAGGGTCAGCACGCCCGTACCCACCGTCAGAAAGTAAACCAGGCCAGAATTCTGATCGGTGGCGTAAACGAAGGTGCCCAGCGGGTCCATAATTACCGGTCCGGGCATCGCGCCCGTGCCAAGCGACGTGGCGGTGCCGGCCGAAAGCGTGCCGGTCACGCCGATCGGGAAGCTCACGATGGTGCCCTTGGCGCTGTCGGTGACGTAAAGCCAGGAGTTGCTGGCGACCGCGGCGGCTGGAGTTTTCAGGAGCACCGAGGAGAAGGCGGAGCCGTTGGCGGTGAGCGCGCCGGTGGTGGCGTCAACGGTGTATGGGGAAATTGTGCCGTCGCCAGAATTGGCTACGTAGGCAAACTGGGCGTTGGGCGTGACCGCTATCCATTGGGGCGAACTGCCGGCCGCGACGGGGCTGCCGCCAATCGCCGTGAGTGCGCCGGTGGTCGAGTTGATTTTGAACTCGCGCACGTTGCCGTCGGCGGAATTCGTGACGTAGAGAAATTTTGCCGACGGGCCGTTAGCAATTCCCATCGGACCGTTTACCGATCCAGCGGCGACCGCACTCTTGAATGTCAGCGCGCCGGTCGTGACATTGCGCGCGAATTCCGCGACCTTGCCGTCGCCGAAATTCGAGCTATACAGAAAATTGCCGGAGGTGGGCGAAACCGTGATGGTCGCGGTGGGCGACGAGGAACTGCTGGCGCTCGAGTAGATCGAGCGGCCGCAGGCGCCGGCGAGCGCGCACCATAGCGTCAGTGCCGCCAGCGTCGGCAAACTTCGCAGGGCGGAGGTCAGCCATCCAGGTGTGCCATCCGCCACATCCCGATTGAATCGCGAATCCCTCGGACGATTTTCACCATCAGCCATCGCGCGACCCAGTTTACATTATCGCCAGCGCAGTGGAATGCGCGCATACGCTTGACAACTCGCGCCGCGGCGTGGCGTGTTGGCCGCTGGAATCCGCGCACATTTCGCCGGGTAAATTTCCGACGCAAAAATTGAGGGAGAGCAAGTCATGGCAAAGATCGACTTCAATAAAATTCCCAAGTTTTCTCAACTACCAATCAAGCCCGGCGCTCCGGCCGATTCCAACTGGGGCGTCTTCGGCGACGACGACGAAGTCGGATGCGTCAACTTTCTGACGCCCGAAGGAATCGTCGAGGCGGCCAAGCTGGTGCGCAACGGCAAGGTCTTTCGGCTCGATACGCCGATCAATTACGCGCAGCCGCCGCTGTTCAATCGCGAACCGGTCCACCACACCAAAAAGAGCTTCGAGAGTTACGGCCTGCTCGGCTTCGACGACGTGCTCGATTCCTACAACACGCAGGAAGGGAGCCAATGGGACGGCCTCGGCCATGTCGGCAACCTGCGCGCGCAGGCGTATTACAACGGCGTCAAAAACAATGAGATCCAGGGCTCGAACAAGCTCGGCATTCACAACTGGGCAGACCGCTTCGTCGGGCGCGGCGTGCTGATCGACGCGTTTCGCTATCGCGCGGACAAGGGGCGTCCGGTCAATCCGCTGAGCGACGAGAAGTACAGTCTCAACGACCTGCAAGACGCACTCAAAGAGCAGAAGACGGAACTCAAGCCGGGCTCGATCCTGCTGGTGCGGACCGGCTGGATGCACGCATACCTGGCGTCCACGGCGGCGGCGAAAACCGCGATGGCGCCGATGGACAAGCTGAAGGCCTGCGGAATCGATGACAGCCGCGAGATGGTGGCGTGGATGTGGGACCATCGCGTCGCGGCGATCGGCACCGATTGCCCGGCGGTCGAGCCATGGCCGTGGGATTTCAAGGATGACGGCGCGCTGCATTACCGGACGCTGTCGCTGCTCGGACTGCCGCTGGGCGAGCAGTTCGTGCTGGACAAGCTGGCCGATGATTGCGCCGCCGACGGGCGCTGGGAGTTCATGATGGTGTCGGTGCCGCTGCATCTGCGCGGCGGGATCGCGTCGCCGCCGAATGCCGTAGCGATCAAGTAGCGCAGCGGCGCTACTTGATCGCTACGGGCCGCACGAGTGGAAATGAAAGGGAGCGGACGGCGCGTGACGCGCTGCCCGCTCCCTTTCATTTTGCGCGGGCGATCACGCCCAGCGCAATCTCGACCCCGGCGGTCATCAGATCGACCGCCATGCTGGCGGTCGAGCGATGACGCGCCGCCTGCGCCGGCGTATAGGGCAAGTGGATGAAGCCGGCCGGGACGCGCGGGCGCGCCCGCAGCGTGTGCAGCATCGCGTACATGACGGTGTTGCAGACGTAAACGCCCGCGCTGAGCGAGAGCGACGCGGGAATCCCTCCGCGCGCGATCGCGCGCAGCATCGGCGCGATCGGCAGCCGCACAAAGTAGGCGTCGGGCCCGCCGGCGACGACCGGCTTGGCGTTCGCCCCGCCGTCGGATTCATGGCTCGCGCGTTCGTCGGCCAGATTGACCGCGACCTTTTCGATCGAAAGCGCTGGCCGTCCGCCGGCCTGGCCGAGCCCGAGCACCGCCGCCGGGTTGGTGCGCGCAATTGCGTCGGTAACCATCTTCGACGCGCGCCGGCAATTGACCGGCAACTCCAGCGTATGAATCGTCGCGCCGCCAATCTCCTTGCCGTCGAGCCACGAGGCGACCTCCCACGACGGGTTGGTGCGTTCGCCGCCGAAGGGCTCGAAACCGGTGAGCAGAATTACGCGATCCATCAGTTGGAACCTCCTTCAGGCTGGTCCTTGCGCCGCGGATGTTCCATCGGCAGTTCGTCGCGATTGCCCCATTCGCCCCACGAGCCGAGGTAGTTGCGCACGCGCGGGTAGCCGGCGATGCGTAGCGCGACATAGGCGTTGGCCGAGCGGTAGCCACCCTGGCAATACGGGATGATCTCGCATTGCGGATCGAGGCCAAGGTACTCGAATTCCTCACGCAATCGCGCGGACGGCTTGAAGCGTCCGTCGGCGGCGAGGTGGTGGGTCCAGTCGCGATGGATCGACCCGGGGACCGCGCCCGCATGTTTGGCACGGACGCGCTCGCCGAAATATTCCTCGTCGGAACGCACGTCGAAGATTTGCACGCCGGGGCGCCCCAGCCGCTCGACGATATAGCCGCGCGACGCGAGCAGGTCCTCGCGCGCGACACCCTTGAAGTTGCTCTGCGCGTACGGGTTTGCGGTCGTGACGAGATTCGTGGAACCCGCGCACTTAAGCCCGCCGTCAAGGATGCGCCACCCCGGATGACCCATGTAATCGAGCGCCCATGCCGCGCGCGTCGCCCGCATGCCGGAATCGTTCTCATAGAAGACGACGGTCGCGCCGGCGCTCACTCCAAGCGCCGAGAAGATCCATTCGAGCTGGCCGCGAAATTCGCGCAGCGGGGCGTCGGCGGTGTCGCTATGATGGAACGGGAACGGATCGAAATGGCGCGCGCCCTCCAGATGACCAGCCCAGTAGTCGGTCGCCGCGCGTGTATCGACCAGGATCAGTTCGGGGTCGCCCCGATGGTCCGCAAGCCACCGCGCGTCCACGAGGAAATTTGCCGCATTTTGGTCCGAAGCCATCTCGCCTCCGTCGGTTCGGCAATACGCGCGAATATCGCTTCGTCATCTCATCGTAGCGCTGCCGACCGCTTCGCTAATAGAGCGAAATCCATCGCGTGCGAGCAAGCGCACCAGCCCTCGCTTGATTTCGCGCGCGAGGCCCGGACCGCGATAGATCATCCCGGTGTAGAATTCGACCAGGCTCGCGCCGGCGCGGATATGACCGTAGGCGTCCTCGGCGCTGGCGATGCCACCGACGCCGATAATCGGCAGGCGGCCGTCGGTCTCGCGGTAAACCTGCGCGATTATTTCGCGCGATCGCGCGAGCAGCGGCGCGCCGCTAAGACCGCCCTCGAAGGTCACGCTGACGCCGGCCTCCTCGCGCTTGAGGGTGGTGTTGGTGGCGACGATTCCAATGCCGCCATCACCGCCGGCTCGGCCTTCGGGGCCGGCTGGGCCTTCGGACGCGAGGTCGAGCGCCGCCGCACATACGGCGCTGAGTTGAGCCGCTTCGAGATCGGGTGCGATTTTCACCAGGATCGGCGGGCGGCGCTGGTCCGCGGGAAACGCGGCGCGCACCGCCTCGACAATCGCGCGCATCCGCCCGGGCGCCTGCCAATCGCGTAGCCCCGGAGTGTTCGGCGAGGAGAGATTCACCACGATAAAATCGGCGTACGGCGCCAACCGGCGCGTGAGAACGGCGTAATCCTCGGCCACGCGATCGGGCGGCGTGTCCTTGTTGGGGCCGAAGTTTAGCGCGACGCGGAGCGCGCGATTGGCGTCGATGGCGGGCTGTCGAAGCGGGCCGTAGCGTGCTCGCTGCAGGCGCGCGGCGGCAGCCTCCATCCCTTCGCCGGGAAAGCCCAGCCGGTTGATCAATGCGTTACTCGCGGGGAGCCGCCACATCCGCGGCGGCGCGTTACCCGGCTGCGGACGCGGCGTGACCGTGCCGAGTTCCGCAAAAGCGAAGCCGAGCGCGTTCCATCCCGCGAGCGCGCGCGCGTCCTTGTCCACGCCCGCCGCCAGCCCGACCGGATTGGCGAAAGCAAGGCCGAAGACGGTAGTGGCAAGTTGCGGGGGGTCGTTGGCCGGCCGTAACGGCGGCATCAGGCTCAACGCCGCGATCGTCAAGCGATGCGCGGTCTCGGGGTCGAGCCGAAACAGCACGGGGCGCAGCAGGCGCGTATAGATGTTGTGACGGTCGGACGGCATCGCGAGCCAAATCTTGCGACGCGCACGCCGCCGGTGCAATCACCGGTGGCTCTTTCGCCTGTGGATACGGTGGATACCCCTGCACGAACGTTATTGGTCAAGACGGCGCTACGGGATAGAAGTTAGGCTCGACGTGGAAATGCTATCATCTAGCGGTGGATGGGCAGGGGCCAGTAACGCGATGAACAACCAGGCGAAAATGCAGGTAAAGCTGATCGATTACGCGAGCGCGCCCCTGGAAAAACTCTACGCCGCGTTCCGTACCTGCTATTCCGCCGACACCCCAATCGAGATCTGGGAAAAGATCGAAGCCGAAAAGATCAGCCACCAAAAGATTCGCGAGTTCATCGGCGAGCGGCTCAAGACCGGCCACGCGTCGCCGCTGGAGCAGGTGGTCTTCTGGTTCGGAATTTCGGGCGTTTCGCGATCGCTGTCGCATCAGTTCGTGCGCCATCGCATCGGCATCAGCTTCGAGCAGCAGAGCCAGCGCTACGTCAAATTCAAGCAGGACAAGCTCGCCTTCGTGCTGCCGGAATCATGGTCGCGGGCGGGCCTGGACGACGAGTTCTCGCAACTGCTCGAACATACGTCGGCGCTCTATGCGCGAGCTTTGAAGGCCGGGATTCCGGCGGAGGACGCCCGCTTTATTCTGCCCAACGCGGCGCCGACCAACTTTCACGTGATGGTCAATTTCGCCGAGATGCTGCACATCTGCGACTTGCGCCTGTGCGTCCGCGCGCAATGGGAAATTCGCCGGATGGTCGCGCTGATGCGATCGGAGATCAAGAAAATCCTGCCCGAAATCGCGGTCTTCCTGCAGCCGAAATGCGGCGAGAACCGCATGGGCTATTGCGACGAATCGCTCAGCGAATGGGAGAAATGCCCGCTCGGCAAGGTGCGTCCGCACAAATCGTCGCTGTTCGAGATGTATGAGCTTCACGGCAAACGCAAATCGCGCGCGCTCAGCGACGACGAATTTCGCGCCGTCGAAGAGAAGGAACAGCTCTGATTGGCGCGTGACTGCCGCGCCCGCTTCTCGGCGGTCGGTAAGCCGCCCGCTTGCGTTGGATTGCCGGGTGTGAGATTCCGATAATCAGCAAGACGACGGTGGGAATTATAGAATCAACAGTGCCGGGCGCGGGCGCCACGCGGGTAATCGATCCGTGCGCCCAATGCGGCGTCGAAGAGGGCGTCTGGAGCGTCGCGTGGCCGGACCTGCCGGAGGACGAATTGTTCCTGCTCTGCGGACGCTGCATGTGGCGCCGCTTTCACACGGTTCCGCGGGGCCCGGTGCGTCGCGCGTTGGTGCGCAAGGTCTTCGCCCGCCGCGTCTTCGGCAAGTCCGCCGCCTGAAGCGCCCGCAATAACGGGCGCGCCAATGCCCGCCATCCCCACATTACATTCGCAACCTTCGGATCAGCTCCCGGCGTCATGGCCGCAGTTGCGGACCGCGATGCTTGAGTGCACGCGTTGTGCGCGGCTGGTGCGATCGCGGTCGCTGGTGGTGCCCAGTGCCGGCGAGATTCCCGCCGCGGTCGCATTCGTGGGACTCGCGCCGGGACGCTTCGGCGGCGACCGCACCGGCATTCCCTTCAGCGGTGATCGCTCGGGCGAACTGCTGCGCCGGATGATCCGCGGCGCAAATCTGCGCGGGGTCTTCATCACCAACGTCGTGCGCTGCAATCCGCGCGACGCCCGCGGACGCAATCGCGATCCCAGCGCGCGCGAAATCAGCAACTGCCGCGGCCACCTGGACGTCGAACTGGCGCTCGCGCGGCCGCGGGTGGTGGTCGGTCTCGGCCGTATCGCGTGGCGGGAGTTGGCGGGTCGCGGCGTGTCTTTCATGCCCCGTCAGGGCGCGGCGATTCGACGCGGCGAGCTACTCCTGTTCCCGATGTACCATCCGGCCTACGTGATTCGCGGGGCATACTCCGAACTAGTGGCCTGTAACAGAGAAATTGGTATTAAGGCTGATGCGGTGTGAAGGGTCACGATAGGTCCACTTGATGGGCTTGGGAGCGCGGTTGTAGTGACGGATGTAGCGCATGAGCTTGCGG
>JAJXYF010000042.1 GCA_021780755.1 Deltaproteobacteria bacterium
GGCCGGCGTCGACCTGTACCGCGTGCAAACCCTGATGGGGCACAAGATGCCAGCGATGACGCTGCGATACGCGCACCTGAGCCCACAACATCTGCGGGCGGCGGTTGAGCTACTGGACGAGCCGGGGGCGAAGCCTTGGACGGCTGCGGCTCAATGAAGGCGGTGCCGGTTTTGGTGCCGGTTGCGTTTCCATCGACCTGCACCCCCCTGCATCTCCACTCCAGGATTTTCAGGGGTTTTTCTGCACGGCTATGTACCCCGAGGTGGGCCTATGGCGGCTCATATCCGCAGTGTCGTAGGTTCGACTCCTACCGCCGCCACCAATTTTACATTTTAATTCCCTACAATCGTGGCTGACATAGGCGAATCGATTTTCTCGACGAGGTGATCGGTGGCCGATTACAACTACACGGTGTCGTTCGAGCCCCTCGAAGAAGGCCATCGAGACGCCCGTTTTGCGCTTAATCGACGAAGTATATAGAGTGAAGGGCAGATGGAGTACTGGGAGTACTTTCGCCTGGAAGGCCCGCCTTTCCAACCCGCATCACCTGACGGCGCTGTCTATTTCAGCCCAACGCATCTTGAAGGCCTTTCCACGCTCGAAGCCGGACTGTCGGGGGAGCTGAACGGCTTGACCCTGCTGACCGGCGAAGCCGGGACCGGAAAAACCACGCTCATATATTCCCTGCTGCAGCGCGATTTCAAGCGGGTCCGGGTCGCGCATATCGACGACCCCAAGCTCTCGTTCCTGGAAATAATGCGGGTAATCCTGACCCAGATGAATCTTTACTCCGCCGGGTCGACGAAGCTGGATTACCTCAAGACGATAGACCATTTGCTGGATCTCCACGGCAAGGAAGAGCGGATTGCGATCGTCGTCGATGAGTCCCAGGTATTGAGCGATGACGTACTGGAGGAACTGCGGCTGCTGTGGAATCGCGGTCAACGCACCGACCGGTGCCTCCTGCAGGTCGTCCTGGTGGGCCAACCCGAACTGGCCGAGCGGTTGAAGAAGCCGCAATTACGCCAACTGAATCAGCGCATTTCCTCCCGTGGGGTACTTAAGCCACTGAACATCCGGGAGGGCATCATGTACGTCGATTGCAGGCTGAATGCTCAAGGGAGCAATTGCGCGACCATTTTCGAGTCGCGCGCCTTGAACCACCTGCTTCGGTACAGCGACGGAATACCGCGAAAGATCAATATGCTCTGCCATAGCGCGATGCTGGCCGCGTTTCACGGGTTGGAGCGAAAAGTCAGTCTCAAGACCGCCAAGAAGGTCGCGGAGGACTACCAGCGGTCGGTCGGCATCACCTACGAGAAATCCGTCGCGCGGCGTCTGCTGATGCCCGGGCTGGCCGTGGGTGCCGCGGTGCTTTTGCTATTGGGCGTCCGCTACCAGCACGTCTGGCCGGGTTGGTTACGCAACCATCTCGTCGCCTCCGACGGGCCGGCCGACCAGACGCTTGAACCACTTGAAATAGTAGAGCGGGCTCAGGCAGCCAAGCACCTTAAGACAGCGGAGCCACCGGACGTCGAAGGGCGTGGGGACTCCGGCGCGAAGCCCAGCGCCGCCATCAGTGTCGCGCCAAAACCGGTCGAATCGGGGACATCGCTTGGCGCTGGAACGGCGGCATCCGCGGCACCTAAAAGCGACGTGGCCGGGCCGGCGACAGCGACGACCGCTCCCGCCGCGGCCGCAGTGAGCGCCGGGATTCAGAAACCGACCGGAGTACCCGCAGCCCCGGCGCGGCGAAGTCAAATTACGGTCAGCTCTGGAGATACGTTAGAGGAAATTGCCATTCGTTATTTCGGATCGAAGTCCGGGATTAATGAACTCGTCAAAGCGAACCCGCAGTTGACCAACATCAATCAGTTGAATGTCGGACAGATTATTTACCTGCCTCCCGGCATCGCTCCAAAAGCCGCGCCCGACGAGGCCACCACCGCGCGGCCAATGACGAACGCGGACGATGCTCCCGAATGAGAAGCGACGCGGTCGCATTTGCGGAGCCTGGCGCGGTCCGACGCATGTCGCGCCCGATGTAGTTTAGCTCCGACTCTTGGCCGCCGGCGCGCGTCGCCGGCAGTGGACAAAGGTTCCGCGTTCTACAGCCATTGGCGGGGGCCTGCGCTGGGCGTTTGTAAGCGGATTTATAATTCGCGACACTAGCCTCGTAGGTGAGCGATTGGCGATGATGGTTGCGCGGGAGATCGCGAGGCCGTAGAGGGGCGACGCGAGTGAACGGAATTCATGACATGGGCGGGATGCACGGCTTCGGGCCGGTCGTGCGCGAGCGCGACGAGCCGGTGTTCCATCACGAATGGGAGCGGCGGATATTCGCGTTGGCGATCGCGATGATGGGCAGTCGCACCTTCAATATTGACCAATACCGGCAGGCGATCGAGCGGATGCCGCCGGACCAGTACCTCGCTACGAGCTACTACGAACATTGGCTGTATGCGTTCGAGCGGCTGCTGATCGAAAAGGGGGTTGTCGCGCGCACGGAGATCGACGTCGTGATGGCGGCGCTGCGGGCGGGTGCGCGGCCGCCGCAGCCGCCGGTCGGTAAAGCGGAGAGCGCGGTGGGCGCAGCGGAGAATGCGCAAGACGCCGCGGGGGTAGCGGAAGCGCTCGGCGGCGGCGCGCGATCGTTGCGCTACGACGAGAGCTATCGCGCGCGCTTCAAGGAAGGTGACCGGGTGGTTGCGCGCAATATGAATCCGGTGGGCCATACGCGGGTTCCGCGCTACGTGCGCGGCCACCACGGGGTGATCTGTCGCGATTGGGGTGTGTTCATTTTCCCGGACACGCATGCGCGTGGCGAAGGCGCCAACCCACAACATTGCTATGCGGTGGAATTCGAGGCGCGGGAATTGTGGGGCGGCGAGTATCCGGCGGACGATCGCGTTTACGTCGATCTGTGGGAGGATTATCTGGATGCCGAGCGCGACGCGCATTCGAGCGAGGCGAAGTCGTTGAAGAACGGGTCGCGTAAAGCGGTCGCGAAATTCGGCGCGAAGTCTCACGCGAAATCGCGCCCGAAGGGACGCGCGGCAAAGCCGATGGGCGTTCGCGGGGCGAAGAAAAGCGCGCCACATCCGGATGGCGCGTGAGACGGGTGACCTGAGCAGCAAGCTGAGGTGGCGGTGATCGAGACCGATCCAGGAAAAGAAAAAGCATGAGTTCACATCGACACGACGATCACGACCACGATCATAACGCGCCTGATACGGGGCCGACGCTGCGAGTGAAGGCGCTCGAAACGCTGTTGGTGGAAAAAGGGCTGGTGGACCCGGCGGCGCTGGATGCGCTGGTCGATACGTATGAGCATAAGGTGGGTCCGCGCAACGGCGCGCGGGTGGTCGCGCGGGCGTGGGTGGATGCGGGATTCAGGGCGCGGCTACTCGCGGATGCGGTGGCGGCGATCGAGGAAATCGGACTTGCGGCAGGACCGCAGGGGGAACATCTGACGGTGCTGGAGAACACGCCGGCCGTCCATAACATGGTGGTGTGCACGTTGTGCTCCTGTTACCCATGGCCGGTGCTGGGACTGCCGCCGGTCTGGTACAAGAGCGCGGCGTACCGGTCGCGCGCGGTGATCGACCCACGCGGCGTGCTGCGCGAATTCGGTTTCGAGCTGCCCGCGGGGGTCGAGCTGCGGGTGTGGGATAGCAGCGCGGAACTGCGCTACATGGTGCTGCCGATGCGTCCGGCCGGCACGGAGCATCTAGCCGAGGACGAGTTGGCGGCGCTGGTCACGCGTGACTCGATGATCGGGACGGCGCTGGTGACCTATCCGGCGGGTGCCGCGGCGCGTCCGGTGAAATGAGGCGATGAGCGATTCGTCGAGGACCGGGGTCGATGCGCTAACGCGCGCGGCCATGGCGGGCGGGTCCGCGGAGGCGGTGTTTGCCGAGCCGTGGGAGGCGCGCGCGTTCGCGATGGCGTTGACGCTCAGCGCGGGCGGCAAATTTTCTTGGGACGAATTTCGCGACCGCCTGATCGCGGAAATTGCGGAGGCCGACGCGGCTTCGGTCAGCGACGGGCAAGTCGCGGCGGATTCGCCGCACGGGCATTACTACGAATGCTGGCTGGCCGCGCTGGAGAAACTGCTGTGCGAGAAGGCGCTGCTGAGCGGCGAGGAAATCGAACGGCGCGCGGAGGCGATCGCGGCCTCGCCGCCGGCGCCGACCAAGGCGAAATCGCGCGGACCGATCAAGATCGCCTAGACCTTATCGAATTGCGCAGGGCCTGCGCGGACCCGCACAAAATCACAAGCACTCAAGTCTCCGGATCTATCGCCTAGCTCTTATTGCGCGCGGCACGGGCGGCCGGCTCGATCACGTAGCGCTGCCATTCGGGCAGATGGCTGAGCGACTTCATATCGGGCATCCGATCGAGATAGACCTCGCCCTTGAGATGGTCGGTTTCGTGCTGAATGACGCGAGCGTGAAAATCGTCGGCGACGAAGTCGAGCGGCTCGCCGTGGCGGCCGAGCGCGGTGACGCGCAATTGCTTGAAGCGGGGCACACGTCCGCGCAGTTCGGGGATGCTGAGACATCCTTCCCATTCGCCGAGCGGCGCCGCATCGGTGACGGTGACGGTCGGATTAATCAGATAGGTGAGCGGGACACTGGGCATCTCGGGATAGCGCGGATGGTTCTCGACTTCGAGCACCGCCAATTGGATTGAGAGATGGACCTGGGGCGCGGCGAGTCCGACGCCGCTGTACTCGCGCATCGTTTCGACCATGTCGTCAAGCAGGCGCTGGAATTCGGGCGTCGCGATTTTGGCCGGGTCAATCGGATAGGCGGGCGTGCGGATGACGGGATGGCCGAGACGGGCGACCTTCAGAATCATGCGGCGAGCGTCGATCCTTATAATGAGTCCCGCGGCGAGGCAGGTGGCTCGATTCTAGGCGCGGCGGTGGGCGCGGGCAAATGGTGTTGCACGCGGGGGCGGCGGCGCGGGGTATCGCGCCCGCAAATCCGTTTGGGTCGCGCGTGCGTATCTAACGCGGAGACCTCGCGGATCGGAGGCGGTGAGGAGCGCTCCGGGCTGGGGCAATCGGTCACGCGGAGCACGCGCGCGGAGTGATTTCGCGTTGACAGTACAAGATGAACATGAAACTTAAGCAGGCTTGGCCGACAGAGTCCATCGCCGGCATGCGATAGGGCTCGAGCGGACCAACAATTCAGTAGGCGTGCCTATCAGGAGGGAAGTAAGTAGTGTTCAAAAAGTGGTTTGGGGTTTTTTTAGCGGGTTTGTTCTTGTCTTTGCCGGCGATCGCGTTGGCCCAGACGTCGACTGACCGGAGTGAGCTGGACGATTT
Source organism: Deltaproteobacteria bacterium (assembly GCA_021780755.1). Classification (GTDB taxonomy): domain Bacteria; phylum Desulfobacterota; class Binatia; order Binatales; family Binataceae; genus JADMIL01. Next base: position 5,337 of record JAJXYF010000042.1, read on the forward strand.
CTTAAAGGCCACGGCGAATCAGGGCGACCTGCCGGTCGGCACCAAGATCACGATGGCAAACTGGCAGCAGTACAAGGCCTTCATGCCGTTCGGCATGACGGTGCTGTTCGAGGGCAAATACTTCTGGAAGATGCCCGCGGACGTTGAGATTGACGTGGGCCCGACCCACAACGGCATCCTGCCGAAGACTTTTCTGGATGCAACAGAGAAGTACAGCGCGCAGGATACGGTGGAAGTGCTGCCCAACGGGCACATGCGCATGAACAACTACCACGGCGGCATCCCGTTTCCGAATCCGCAGGAGCCCAACAAGGGCTACAAACTGCTGGCGAACGTGTTTTTCGCATACGCGCCGGCGATTATCACGAGCACGCCTGACAACATGGGATCGATCTGGTTCCACGATCGCTTCGGCAACATCTCACAGGACACCTTCGACCTGGTTTATCGCCAGAGCGGTTACAACACCGACCCCGGA
>JAJXYF010000039.1 GCA_021780755.1 Deltaproteobacteria bacterium
ACCGCCGGGTCGAGCTGGTGCCGGTCGACCAATAGCAACCATCGGGCAGCCGCGGCGTCATCGGACGCCGCGGCCGCCGATGCGACTCAACCCACGGCCGCGGTTCCCTTGCAGGGACTGCGGCCGTTATCGCAAAATGGCGGCATCGAAGAGACGGGACCCCCTTATGTTGCGGACCACAATGATTCGACGCGCGCTGGCTTCGCTAACCGCGGCTTCAGCCGCATGGTTTCTGTTCTCGGCGCAAGGCTGCGCACAATTCCCCTTCGGACATCATGCGGACGCCGACACGGTGAGTGTTACTGCCGCCGGCCCGGCTCCAGTCGCGGGTACGTCGGTCACCGAATCCAACGCCGCTCCAGGCACTCTCACGCAGACTACCGGCATGCTTGCGCAGACCACCACGATGCCCGGCACCGCTTCCGAGGTCAGCGCCGAAGCGCGCAAGGTAGTGTCGCCCGTGGTGCTGACCGCGCCGGCCGCTCCCGTTCAGGGCGGCGCCGTAATGCCGGTGATGATCAGCGCTCCCGTGACCACGATTCCGGTCGGAGCTTCCAGTGTGGTCAGCTCCGAAATGAACAAGTTCATCTTCCACTCTCCGGCCGAACGTGCGCAGTACGAAAAGGCCGCCGCGCGCTTCCCGGGTTTCTGCCACGACTGGCAGCGGATGTTGCATGATCGCGAGACCAATAATCTCCAGCACCTGACCTGGCAGAGCCGCGATGGCGCCCAGACTTCCACCTACACCGGCTATGGACGGGTCGAAACCTGCGAGACCAAGGAATCGGTCGAGGGTGTACCAATCGGCAAGATTTCCTATGAAGAGATGATCTACTACCTCTGGGGCAAGAGCGCCGACGAGGCCCGCCGCGCACAGCCCAAACTGATCCATCAGACCCACACGCTTGAGATCTTCTCGTGGGAAAAAGACAAGTGGTTCTACTGACCGATTAGCGCACATCGGACATCATCAAGCAGCAAGGAAATCAGTTCAGTTCCTTGCTGCTGTAATCCAGGATTCGGCGCGCGACGATCATCAGGTTGATCTGCTGCGTGCCCTCGAAGATGTCGTTGATCTTGGCGTCGCGCATCCACTTCTCGACCAGCACCTTGCGTGAGTAGCCCAGCGGTCCCAATATTTCGACCGCCTTTTGGGTGATCAGCGTTACCGCCCTGCCCGCCTTGGCCTTGGCCATCGACGCCTCGAGGCTGTTGCGAATCCCCATGTCGAGCATCCACGCGGCGCGCCACGTCAGCAGGCGCGCGGCCTTGAGCTGCACCTCCATCTCCATGAAATCGCGCTCGACGGCAGTCAGTCGCCGCGGTGAAATACCGTAGCGAATCGGCACTTTCTGGTCGCGCAGGAAATCGCGCACGTAATCGAGCGCCGCGCGACCCACCCCGATCGCCATCGCCGCCACGATCGGACGGGTCGCGTCGAACGTCGCCATCACGTCCTTGAAGCCGCCGGTCTTTACTTCGGCGCTGCCCAGCAGATGGTTCGCGGGCACCCGGCAGTTATCGAACACGATCATGGCGGTGTCGGACGCGCGGATACCGAGCTTGTCCTCGACCCGCGTGACGGTCATCCCCGGCGTATTGTGTTCGACCACGAACGGCTTGATTCCAGCCCGTCCGGCGCCGCAGTCGAGCGTCGCCCACACCACCACGAAGCCTTCCGATTTCTCCGCCGACATCTGGCCTGCGGTGCAGAAAATCTTGGTGCCGTTGATGACGAAATCGTCGCCGTCGCGTGTCGCCGTAGTCGTGATCGCGGCCGAGTCCGATCCGCATCCCGGCTCGGTTATCGCCATCGCGCCCCACTTGGGCTTGCCCTCGCGAAAGCGCTTCAGGAAGCGTTCCTTTTGCTCGGGCGTACCGGCGGCGGCCACCGCCGCACCGCCCAGGCCGGGATTCGGTATGGACAAAAACAGACCCGCGTCACCCCAGCACAACTCCTCCGTGCTGAGCACCGTATAGAGGTTGCGCAACTTCTGCGCGCCGTCGCCCTTGTCCGCGGCGGCGCTCTTCGCCGGCGCCGCCCCCGGTCCGAGACTCTGCGCCGCCGACCACATGGTCTCGTAGAATTGCCACGGCTTCTCGTGTTCGCGCTCGTCGTATTCGCGCGATATCGGCCGCATCAGGTTCTCGGCCACCGCATGGTACATCTTCAATTGCGCACGCACCGCCGGCTCAAATTCGAAGTCGATCATCGCTCGCCTCGTCGATAACGGTTCCCCGTGCTTCCTCGGCCGCCACGCGCGGGCAAAAGAAGTTGATAAGGAACTCAAAACTCATGGTTTCTTTCTGAAACCTCATAGAGGTTTCAGACTTCCCTTTTAATAGGATGATGGCTGCGCCCTCAGAAAACCTCATGATGAAGAACGCTCGCGTTGACGAAAGGGCACTGCCCTCACCCGCCAAAAAGCCAACGGAGTTGACATTTTGGCGACCTCTCCCTGGACAAGGAGAGGTATTGGGAGTGAATGCGTCATCGGGGTTAACGCGCGGAGGACCGCGCGAGATCCTTCACTTCGTTCAGGATGACGATGCTCAATCATGACCTTACACGGTGGCGATGCCTTCGAGCATCGCGAAGCCGCGGGCGTTGCGCAGAAACATCTCGACCGGATGTTCGCGGATATAGCCGTGGCCGCCGAGAATCTGCACGGCGTTGTCGGTGACCATCAGGGAGGATTGCGCCGCGTAGTTGCGCGCCTGATAGCTTTCGGTGAGCGCGTCATGGCCCCGGTCGAGCGCGGCGGCGGCCTCCCATACCAGCAGGCGGGTAGCGTCGATTTCGATCGCCATCTCGGCCAGCATGAAGGCGATCGCCTGTTTGGTCGCGATCGGCACGCCGAAGGCGCGACGTTCCTTCGCATAATCCTTGGCGTATTCGAAGGCCGCATGGGCGACCCCTACCGCCATCGCGGCCGTGGCGACACGGCTTTGCCCGACGATGCGCGTGAAGTTGATTCCGTTTGCGCCGCCGAGGCGCGCTTCACCGCCCACGCGGCAATTCTCAAGCTTTACTTCATAGGTCGCGAGCGCCTTGAGCCCCATGTTTTTTTCACGTTCGGAGAACGTCAACCCGGACGTGCCGCGCGGGACGATATAGGCGTCCACACCGGCGAAGCCGGCGTCGCGATCCCGTGCGGCAAATATCAGGATCGCGTCGGTTTCGGCGGCGAGCGGCACGCAGCATTTCGCGCCGTTCAGGATGAAGCCCGCGCCGTCGGGCCGCGCGATGGTGTCGAGCGCCGAGGTGTCAAAATCGAAGCGCGGCTCCATCAGGGCGGCCGCTCCGGCGGTGTAATTATCGCCCACGTAGCCTTTGAGGATCAGCGTGCGCTGCGCGTCGGTGCCGAACTCCAGCACCGGAAACGCGAGGAGACGGGGCGCCAGCGCATGAATCGCGAAGGCGAGATCGCCAAACGCGAGTTCCTCGGCGACGATCGCCCCGGTCACCGCCGAGCGCGCGTCACCGTAACCGCCGAAATTCTCGGGAATCGCACCGCGCACGAGGCCGAGTTCCCAAGCCTTCGCGATCAGGCCGGGCGCGATTACGCCCGACTCGTCGGCGGGCCGCGCGGCCGGGCGGATTTCGTCGGCGGCGAAGGCCACGATGGTATCGCGAATCATTCGCTGTTCTTCGGACAGGTCGAAACTGATCATCGATTCTCACTTCTTGAGCTTGCGATCTCGCTTCCAGAGCTTGAGTAAATTCTCATGCGATACATTAAAGGTACAGGTTTCACCTGAGCATCAGTTCTTGACGGTTCGCTTGGTTATTTCACGTTCACGCGCTCGATGGTATTTACTCTCGTCGGGGGCGACGCGGGTCGGCGGGGCCATCGGTTTGCGCAGTTTTTTGATCAAATCGCCGGCCTTCGATTTGAGTGGTTGCTTTATCTTACGGGGTGACATGGCGTGGAATTTTGGCGAGTTGGGCAGCCTCGACCGATTAAAATCATAGCGCTTGGCAGGTGATGTTACGTTCGTTTCGAGTCCTGCGAGTTCTTTGGAGTTTGGTGTGCGTTGGGTGGGCCATGGCCAGTTACCTGGAGTTCATTTTGCAACTTTTTTATTTCGCGCGGTATCCGGTGGCGTTGGGGTGGACGGCGGCCAAGAGGGGGCTGATTTTCGCGCCGGCTCTCTCAGTTGGGGAAAGTCGGCACAAGCACATTGTAGCATTTCGGGCGCGACGAAAAATCGTTTACCTCGCGAAGCCGATGAAGCTCATCTGGAGGCCGCTGGTCGCTCCGCCGTTCCCGCGGCGCGAGAAGTAGGCGTCGTTGGCGCATCGCGTGCAGGGTCCGAGGCTCGCGATCGAGGCGAACTCAAGCCCCTCGCGCGCTAGCTGGTCGCGTATAATCGCGCGCAAATCGAGGTACGCCTTGCCGGGCTTGCCCGCACGGGTATGGGTTGAGGCGCCAGGCACGCGCGTCGCAAAGTCCGCGGCGAGCGCGGCGTCAACCTCGAAGCAGCAGCTACCGATCGACGGTCCGAGCGCGGCGCGAATCGCAGCGGTGCGCGCCCCCAACCCGGTCATCGCGCGAACGCCCTCGCCCGCGATACCGGCGAGCGCGCCGCGCCATCCGGCATGCAGCGCGCCGGCGACGCGCCGCTCCGCGTCAACCATCAGGATCGGCACGCAGTCGGCGGTGAAGATGCCGAGCGCGATGCCGGCCGAGGCCGTGACCATCCCGTCGCCTTCGCGCCGTTTACTGTCGTGGGCGAGATCGATCGGATGCACAGTCTTGCCATGCACCTGCGCGAGACGGGCGACGCGCAGATGCGGGTAGCGCGCGTTCCATCGGCGCCAGTTCTCGGCCACCGCGTCCGCCTCGTCGCCGACCCATTCGGCGAGATTGAAGGTGGCGAAGGCGCCGGTACTGACGCCACCGATGCGCCCGCAAAAGCCGTGAACCAGGCCGGGAATTTCCCAGGCGGTCAATACCGGCGAGGCTTCGGGCGGCGCGGCGAGTTGGTTCGAGGGGGGCATCGATGGTGGCCTGTTGGCCAAGGATAAACTATACTTTCATTCTTTGGAATTTCGCCTTTGGACATACCTATGAACGGCTATCAATATCTGGTCCAGCGTAACCGCCTGATGTGCCGCCTCGAGGACGACCTGCGGCAGATTCAGAACCTGCCCGCAGCCGAGCGCCAGGCCGCGACCGGCCGCCTGCAGGCGCAGTTCGATCTGAAGCTCAGGGAACTCTATGGGCAGGTCGCCGACGAATATCCGGGTGAGCGCAAGGTCAAGGCGCGCCCGCTGACGGACCCGCGCTAAGGATTGAGGGGCAGCTTGCAGCGCTCAATCAGTATTCGCGGGGCGCGGACTCACAATCTCGGCAATCTATCGCTTGATTTTCCGCACGGCCAGCTAGCCGTGGTCACCGGGGTTTCAGGTTCGGGCAAATCGAGCCTGGTCTTCGATACGCTCTATGCGGAGGGGCAGCGGCGCTACGTGCAAAGCCTCTCGACCTACGCGCGGCTGTTTCTGGAGCGGATGGAGCGGCCGGACGTCGATTCGATAACCGAGATTCCGCCGGCGCTCGCGCTGCGCCAGAAAAACACGATCAAGAACGCGCGCTCGACGGTCGGCACCGTCACCGAGATCAACGACTACCTGCGGCTGCTCTTTGCCGCGGTGGGAGTGACGATTTGTCCGCGATGTAAGCTCGAAGTCACGCGCGATACGGTTGAGAGCGCCGCCGCGGCGGTGATCGCCAAGCCCGGGCGCCGGATCTTCCTGGCTCCTTTCGATACCGGATCGCGATCGCTCAAGGAGGCGACCGCCTATCTGATCGAGAACGGATACCATCGGCTGCATTACAACGGCGAGATTGCCGAGACCGCGGACTTTGCCGATCGTTTCACGGGCAATGGTTCGAGCGCTCCCGACGGGCCGCTGATGGTGGTAATCGATCGCGTCGCGGTGACGCCCGAGGGCTCCGCGGAACGGGTGCGCGAGGCGCTCGACAAGTCGTTCTACCTCGGTGGCGGGCGCGCGCGCGTGCTGATGCTGCCGCACGAGAACGGCACGATGGATCATGCGGTCCCGCTCGAATTCGATCGCCGGTTCAATTGCTCGCGCTGTGGCACCGCATATCCCGAGCCGACGCCCGCGCTGTTTTCCGCCAACAGTCCGATCGGCGCGTGCCCCGAATGCGAAGGGTTTGGCCGCAGCGTGGAACTCGACCTCGAAAAGGTGATGCCAAATCCGAACCTTTCGCTGCGCCAGGGTCTGGTCGCGCCGTGGCGAACGCCGGCCTACCGCGAGATGCAGCAGTGGATGCTCAAGTGCGCGCGGCGCTCGAAGATCCGGACGATGGTTTCGTTTCGCGAGATGAGCGACGAGGAGCGCGGGTGGCTGCTCGACGGCGAACCGCGGCTGGAGGGTCAAAAATGGGACGAGCGCTGGCCGGGGGTGCGCGGATTTTTCGGCTGGCTCGAACGCAAGCGCTACAAAACCCACGTGCGGATCCTGCTGGCGAAGTATCGCCGCTTCGTGCCCTGCCCGGTCTGCCACGGTGCCAAGCTCAAGGCCGACGCGCTCAACGTGGTGGTCGATAGCCAGTCGATCGCGCAGGTCGTACACCTGTCGGTACGCGACCTGCCGGGCTGGATCGAGCGCCTGCGAAAAGAGAAGGAGATCGCCGCGCGGGCCGGGGTGCTGCTGCGCGAACTAAATAACCGCGTTGGGTATCTGAACGAAGTCGGCCTGGGCTATCTCACGCTCGAGCGCCAGGGACGGACGTTGTCGGGCGGCGAGGCCCAGCGCATCCATCTGGCGAGCGCGCTCGGCAGCCTGCTCTCCGGCACGCTCTACGCGCTCGACGAGCCGACCGTCGGGCTGCATGCGGGCGACTCGCGCCGGCTGCTTGGCGTCCTGCGCCATCTGCGCGACCTCGGCAACACGGTGGTGGTGGTGGAGCACGATCCAATCATGATCGCGGGGGCCGATTACGTGGTCGAACTGGGTCCGGGGGGCGGGCGTCAAGGCGGTCAACTGATTCGCGCGGGCGAGCCGCTCAAGGGCGGGAACAACGGCAACGGCGAGACGCCAGGACGGGTCCTCCTGATGCGTGCGCTGGCCCATCAGCGGCGCTTCACGAAGCGCGACCCGGCGGTGCGGATCATGGGCGCGACCGAGAACAATCTGCACAACCTGAGCGTAGCGATTCCGCTCGGCCGGATGGTCTGTCTCACCGGCGTCTCGGGGTCGGGCAAATCGACCCTGATCGAGACCGTACTCTACAACAACTACTTGCGGCGCGCGGGTGAAACGGTCAGCGAAGTGGGCGCGTGCGAGCGGATCGAGGGCCTCGAGCAGATTGGCGAGATGGTCCACATGGGCCAGGAGATGCCGGCGCGATCGCTGCGATCGAACCCGGCGACCTACCTGAAAGTTTACGACGAGATCCGCAAGATCTTCGCGTCGATAACGGAGGCGCGCCGCCTGGGCGTCAAGGCCCGCGACTTCTCGTTCAACGTCGAGGGGGGACGCTGCGAGCGCTGTCACGGCACCGGCACCGTGACGATCGAAATGCATTTCATGGCCGACCTCGAAGTGAAATGCGACGCGTGCGACGGCCGCCGCTTTCAGAGCCACATCCTCGGGCTGCGCTTCCACGGCAAGAACGTCAACGAGGTGCTCGAGCTGACGATCGACGAGGCGCGCGAGTTTTTCGATCGCAGCCGCTATCCGGCGATCGCCAAGCGGCTCGAACCGTTGGCGGCGGTCGGTCTCGGCTACTTGCAGTTGGGGCAGACCACCTCGACGCTGTCGGGCGGCGAAGCCCAGCGGCTCAAACTCGCGCGCTTCCTGCTCGCCGATCTGGAACCTCCGCACACCGCAAGCGACGGCAAGCCGCTGCCGCGGATGTTCCTGCTCGACGAGCCGACCACCGGCCTCGCGTCGTCGGACATCAAGCGGTTGCTGCGGGTGCTCGCGCGGCTGGTCGCCGAGGGCAACACGCTGGTCGTGATCGAGCATAACCTCGAGTTCATCGCGCACGCGGATTATGTGATCGACCTCGGGCCCGGCGGCGGCGACGAAGGCGGGCGGCTGGTGGTCGCGGGCGATCCCTTGGCGGTCGCGGCAAGCGACAAATCGCAAACCGGCGTCGAATTGCGCCGGCTGTTTGGATTGCCGGTCGCGGGCGGCCCGCGCGCAATCAAGTCCGCACTGCGCACCGCCACCGCAACTTGAATACGCCGCGCTATGTCGGGGATGCTTGAAACGGCGCGTCATCGCGCGGTCATTTGTGGACAAATCGAAAAGCGCGATGGCGTCGGGATGGACGGCGCGGTAGAATTTCTCATCGACCTCACGGCGCTGCCTAGCGCTCCGAAACAGGAGGTTTCCAAGCTCGCCATGCGGACCCCGGAATCTTCATCGGAGAAACTCAAGGGCTTCTTCCTCACCGTCGTGCGCAAGAGCTTCAATCAACTCGGGCTGGGTGACCAGCAAATCGCGGATTACGTCGCCTCGGTGCTGGCCGAATTCAGCCATTCCAATCGTTGGCTGGCGATTCGCGGCGCGGAGGGCCGCAAGTTGACCAGCGTGGTGGAAGAGCTGGTCGCGCAACTTGGACCCGGCGAGCAGGCGCGCGTCAACGGTGAGCGCGCGTTGCGCAAGCACGTCGGCGACTACACGCTCTTCATGTCGGGGCTGTTCCGTCGTTTTGTCGAACGCGGCGGCTATCTCAACTACTATCTCGAAGAGGGCGCGCGGTCCTATCGCGCGGTTTCGGTGCTCGATGTTTCGCTTTACAACCCGGGCTTCCTGATGTTCGAGGAGCTCAGTAAGGGCTTCGAGAATTATTCGGGCGCGCTGGACTTCATGCGCAAATGCTATTTCGCGCCGGCGCCGAACGAAGACCCGTTCGCCGGCTTTCTCAGGCAGATTCAAGGCTGGGTGCGCTACGGACTCTCCGACAACTGACCGCCAACGCCAAGACCAGGAACGATTGGACCGCTATCTCGTGCGGCTCGGTTTCGCACCGTCGCGCCGCGCGGCCACCGACCTGATTGCGCATGGCCGCGTGCGCGTGAACGGACGCCGCTATCGCAAGGGCGAGACGATCGTGCCGGGCGACCGTGTCGAAGTCGCCGATACGCCCGTGGCCGAAGGGCTCGCGGCGAATGCCGATCTCAAGGTCACCACCCTGTACGAGGACGCCGCTGTAATCGTGGCCGACAAGCCGCCGCTGATGCCGTGTCATCCGCTCCGCTCCGACGAGCGTACTACCGTAATGAACGCGATCGTCGCGGCGTATCCCGAAACCGCGGAGACCTTTGATAAGCCACTCGAGGGCGGCCTGGTCCATCGGCTCGACAACGGGACTTCGGGCGCGCTGATGATCGCACGCAATCGCGAGGCCTTCGTGGTGCTGCGCGAGGCCCTGCGCGCGGGGCGCGTGACGCGGCACTATCGCGCGCTGGTGACGGGACGGCTCGACGGCATGATCGAAATCGCGACGCCAATCGCTCATCATCCGAAGAACCCGCGCAAGATGGTTGTCGTCGAGAATGAGGCTAGTTCAGACACCCCATCCGCGGGACCGGTAAGTGCCCGTCATCGATCGGCGCCGCGCCCGGCTTTCACACGAGTCGAAGCGCTATCTTATGAAAATGGATTCACGTTGGCAGAGGTGACGCCGCGCACCGGCAATCGCCATCAGATACGCGTTCATCTGGCGAGCATCGGACATCCGCTCGCGGGCGACGAACTTTACGGTGCGCCGCCGCTCGAAGGACTCGACGCGGGACGCTTCTGGCTGCATCTGGCGGAACTCGAATTCGATTCACCTGCGGGCGGACGCGTCAAGGCCGTCGCGCCGCTCGCGAGCGATCTTGAGGATTCACTGGCGCTTGCGCGCGTGAAATTCGAGGGCCTCCGCTAGCGCAGGCCGCCCGATCATCTCAACCGTGGCCGTCGATATAGACGCGGCGGTACTGAAACAGCCACTCGCCGTTGACTTTGCGCAATTCGTCCTGATAGCGCCCGATCGCTTCGAGCGTCGCCTTGCCGTTCTTCACGTGGTAGTAAGTGAGATAGCAGCCGCCCATTCCGCGGTCGCCCTCGACGCGAAAAGTCACGTTGGTCATCATATGGCGGACGTGTGCGTCACCGGCCGAGTTTTTGTACATCGCGGTGAACTTGAGCAACGCGTCGTGGCCCTCGTGACGGCCGAGCCGTGGGCTGTCGAAAACGCCGTCGGTCGTAAAGCACTTCACCCAATCGTCATACGGGCCATGATCGATGGTGAAGGCGTAGCGCGCGTAGAGCTCGCGAATTTGTTCGCGATCGTCGGCCGTCCCGGTTATTGGCATAGCGATTTTCTCCCCCGAATTCCGCTGACGTTGGCGCACCGCAAGGTTCAAATCACCTCGTCCTCGCGCAGCCGCCCGACCTCGTCCCAACTGTAGCCGAGCAGTTCCGTGAGGATAATTTCCGTGTTCTCGCCCAGCTCCGGCGCGCGCCCGCGCGCGTTGCCCGGGGTCTTGCTCATGATAATCGGCACGCCGACGAGCTTGGTCTTGCCGATTTCCGGATGGTCGTAATCGACGATGTACTCGTTGGCGAGGACCTGTTCATCGTCGGGCAAATCGCTGATCGTGTTGACCCGGGTATAGATGAAATCGCCGCCCCGCTTGAGGATCCCCATCCATTCCGCGCGCGGCCTGGTGACGAACACCTTGTCGAGAATCGCCACCAGCTCGCGATGGTTCTTGCCGCGGACCTTAATGCCGTTGAAGCGCGCGTCGTCGATCAACTCGGGAATTCCAAGCGCGACGCAGAAATCCTTCCAGTAACGATCGGTCTGGAGCATCCCGAGGCTCAGCCACTTGCCGTCGGCGCACTTGTAATGGTTCCACAGCGGATTGTAGGCATCGTCGCGAGTGGAGCGCGGGAACTCATGCCCGAGAATAGTTTTGCTCGAGACGTTGAGTCCCTGCAGGGCGATCATCGAGCCCAGGTGCGAAGCGTTGACCTCCTGCCCGAGGCCGTAACGCTCGCGCGCGACCAGCGCGGTCATCACGCCATAGGCGAGCATAATCGCGCCCATTTGATCGGCCAGTCCGCCGTTGAGATAGATCGGATCCTCGGTCGCGACGCTCGCGATATTCATGATTCCCGATCGCGATTGCGCCAGATAGTCGAACGACGGCTCACCGCTGTCGGGCCCGGCCGGCCCATAGCCCGACGAACTCGCGTAGATGAGCTTGGGGTTGTGCGCGTTGAGGTCCTTGTAGCCCAACCCCAGGCGGTCGGCGACGCCCTTGCGGAAATTCTGCACGAAGACGTCGCTCTTGGCGGCCAACCGATAGACGATCTCGCGCGCCTCGGGCTTGCTCAGATTGAGAGTGAGGCTTTGCTTATGGCGATTGTTCGCCTCGAAGTAGAAATTGTGGCCGCTCTTCGCGGTCGCCGCCGATCCCCCGATGGCGAAGATCGACCGTCCCGGATCGCCCTTGTCGCGCTCCTCGATCTTGATCACCTCAGCGCCCATGTCGGCGAGCATCGTGGTCGCCACCGGGCCCTGTTGCCATATCGTCCAATCGATGACCCGTATACCCTTTAATGGTGCGTCCATGGCGCCTCTATAACACAGAACGCGGAAAATTGACTAGATGGGCGGTACGGTCCCGAGACGCCGCGCGAACCCTACTTGAGTTTGGCGCCGCAACGCTTCATTTCTATTGATGACGCGCCGATGTTGCATTACCTGATCAATTTCTTCTATCCGCCGCGATGTGCCGCGTGCGACGTACGCCTCGGCTCCGGCGCAATGCGCCGCCTGTGCGAGCAATGCCACGCAGCTATCGATCGGATGCCGGACGCGCTGTGCGAGATCTGCGGCATTCCGCTGGAAACCAATTGTTACGACGCGGATGGCACCGAGTGGTGCGTAAAGTGCCGCAGCGCGCCGCCCCATTTCAGCCGCGCGCGCGCCGTCGTCCGTTATCGCCACGACGGCGGTGATCGCAATGACGCGGCTGATGGAGGTGACGGGTCCGCCGCGGCGCACCTCAGCGATGTCGTGCCTTCGATCATCCGACGGCACAAATACGGCCTCGATCAATCGCTCAGCCATGCGCTTGCGGAATGTCTGGGCGACCAGTTGCCGCTCGGCGAGGCCGACTACGACGTGATTATTCCGGTGCCCTTGCACATCGGACGGCTGCGCTGGCGCGGCTTCAACCAGGCCGCGATGCTCGCGGTCACCGTGGCGCGCCGGATCGATCGGCCGCTCGACTTGCGCACGCTGGTGCGGGTGCGCGACACGCCGCCGCAAACGCGGCAGAACCGCGGCGAGCGCATCAAGAACCTCAAGCGCGCGTTCGCGGTGCGGCGCCCCGCGCGCATCGCCAGCCGCCGCATCCTGCTGATCGACGACGTGATGACGACCGGCGCGACCGCCGACGAATGTGCGCGCACGTTACTCGCCGCGGGCGCCCGGCGCGTTGACGTCCTGACCCTGGCGCGCGCCGTATGAACCGCGAGCGCCGCGCCACCTGGGAGCAACGGCATCGCGAGGCCACGCGCGGCGAGCCCGAACCGTCGCTAATCGAGATGATGCCGCTGTTGCCGCCGGGGACCGTCCTCGATATCGCCGCCGGCACCGGCCGCAATTCGATAGCGCTCGCGCGCGCCGGTTGGCGCGTCGTCGCGGCTGATTTCTCCGTAACGGGACTGCGCGCGCTGGCTAGCATCGCAGATCGCGAGGACTTGAAAATTGTTGCGGTGGTTGCGGACCTCGAGGGAACGTTCCCCTTCCGCCCCAAGGCTTTCGACGTGATTCTTAACATCAGCTATCTCGATCGTGCGCTTATTCCGCAGCTCAAGTCGGCGCTGCGTCCAGGCGGCGCGATTTTCTTCGATACCTTTCTGATCGATGAAGCCGATCAAGCGGGCCACGGGCATCTGCGCAACACACGCTTCACCCTCGATCACTATGAATTGCGCACGCTGCTCGACGGCCTCGAACTGCTTCGCTATCGCGAGGGTCTGGTGGTCTATCCGACCGGCAAACGCGCCTGGCGTGCGACCGCACTGGCGCGGCGCAGGAACTGAATCGCGATGGCTGCGCGACTGACCTACAAATCCGCCGGCGTCGATATCGACCTGAAGGAGCGCCTGATTCCGCTCTTCGGCCGCCTCGCCGGCGCGACCCGTGGCGCGCAGGTGCTGGAGGGCATCGGCGGCTTCGGCGCGATCATCGGACTCGACGGCGCCCGGGGAATGAAGACACCGGTGCTGGTCGCGGGCACCGACGGCGTCGGGACCAAACTCAAAATTGCGTTTGCGACGGGCCGCCACGACACCATCGGCATCGACTGCGTCGCGATGTGCGTCAATGACATCGTATGTCATAACGCACGGCCGCTTTTCTTCCTCGATTACATCGGCTGCGGCAAGCTCAACCAAAGACTCGCGCTGGCAATCGTAAAGGGTGTCGCCAAGGGTTGCGCGCAGGCTGGGATGGCGCTGGTCGGCGGCGAGACCGCGCAGATGCCCGGCCTTTACCGGCCCGGCGAATACGATCTGGCCGGCTTCGCGGTCGGTCTGGTCGATCGCTCCCGCATCCCGAATCCCGCGAAAATGCGCGCCGGCGATGCCGTCATCGGGCTCGCGTCGGTCGGTCTCCACTCCAACGGCTATTCGCTGGCACGGAAAGTTCTGATCGAGCGTGCGAAGCTTAAACTCAACGCGCGCGTGGCAGAACTCGGCTGCGCGCTCGGCGACGAGTTGCTCCGCCCAACGCGCATTTACGTGAAGACCGCGCTGGAACTGTTCGATCGCTTCAAGATCAAGGGTCTCGCCAATATCACCGGCGGCGGCATCATCGAGAATCTCCCGCGCGTGATGCCCAAGGATCTGCACGCTAACATCCGGCGTGGCTCATGGACGGTTCCGCCGATCTTCGACCTCATCGGGCGGCTGGGCAAAATCGAACAATCCGAAATGGACCGCACGTTCAATAACGGACTCGGGATGGTTGCGATCGCGGCGCGCGATCAGGGCGAGGCCGTGGTGAAACATCTGCGCTCGCGCAAACAGCGCGCGTTCATCATCGGTGAACTCGTGCGCGGGCCGCGCGGCGTCACGATCGCATGAGCGTCCAATGACCACCGCCGCGACCAATGCCCCGCCGCCAGTGAAACTCGGCGTGCTCATTTCGGGCGAAGGCACCAATCTGCAAGCCATCATCGACGCGATCGATCGCGATGAACTCGAGGCCGAAATTCGCGTGGTGATCTCGAACAAGGCCGCCGCGGGCGGCCTCGAACGCGCCCGCCGTCACGCTATTCCGGCCGAATTCATTGACCATCGCGGCTTTGCGTCGCGCGAGGATTTCGATCGCGCGATCGTGGCCTCACTGCACGCGCACGGCGTTGAACTGGTGGTCTGCGCCGGCTTCATGCGACTACTTTCGCCCGTAATGATCGCCGCGTTTCGCGATCGCATCATGAATATCCATCCGGCGCTCTGCCCCGCGTTCCCCGGCATCGACGCGCAACGCCAGGCGCTCGACTATGGCGTGCGGTTCTCCGGATGCACGGTCTTTTTCGTTACCGAGGGCATCGATGACGGCCCCGTGATCGTGCAGGCGGTCGTCCCGGTCCACCAGGATGACGACGAAGCGACGCTTGCCGCGCGGATCCACGCCGAGGAGCATCGCATCTACCCGCACGCGATCCGCCTCTACCAGCAGGGGCGCCTGGAAGTGCGCGGGCGCAGGGTTTACATTCGCGACGCGCCGCCCATCGGCGACCCCGCCGCCATCATCAACCCGCGCATCCCCTGACTTGAAGCTCTCCGTCATCGTGCCGATGCTCAACGAGGAAGGCGCGATCGTCGCGACCCTCGACGCCCTTCGCATCGGTGCGCCGGCAGCCGAGCTAATCGTGGTTGACGGCGGCAGCACCGACCGCAGTATCGAAACCGCACGCCCACGATGCGACCGGCTGATCGAAGGCCCGCGCGGCCGCGCTCGTCAGATGAATGCCGGTGCGGCGGCGGCATCGCCCGGCGACGCGATCACCTTCGTGCATGCCGATACGGTCGTTCCGGTTACCTTTGCGCGTGACATCGAAGCGGCGCTCAACGACCGACGCGTCGCAGGCGGCCGTTTCGACGTCGCATTCGACGTTCACACCCCCGCTCTCGAGCTGGTCGCCGCGATGATCAGTTTGCGCTCGCGAGCCTTCCGATCGGCCACCGGCGACCAGGCGATCTTCGTGCGCCGGGAAGTCTTCGAGCGGCTCGGCGGCTATGCCGATGTCGAGATCTGCGAGGATGTCGATTTCGCCCGCCGGATGCGCCGCACGGGCCCCGTCGCCTGCCTTCGTTCGCGCGTCATCACCTCGTCGCGCCGATGGCGCAGCGATGGCATCCTCCGCACCGTCCTGAAGATGTGGCTGATAAAGTCACTGTTCCTCGCCGGCGTCTCACCCGCGTGGCTCAAGCGCCATTACGCCGACACTCGTTAGAGCGGGGGCTTGCGGCGCAATGCCGCGCACGGGAAAATAAAGACAAAAGGAATGCCGTGGCGAAAGTTCAAGTCTATACAACGACCTATTGCCCGTTCTGCACGCGCGCCAAGTCCCTGCTCAAGCATAAGGGTGTGGCCTTCGAGGAAATCGATGTCACCGATGACGACGAATTGCGGCAGAAAATGGTGCATCTGGCAGGCGGACGGCGTACCGTGCCTGAGATTTTTATCAACGACAAGATAATCGGCGGCTATGACGAACTTCGCGCGCTGGAAAGCAAGGGTGAACTCGACGCACTGCTTGCCGAACCTGGCTGATTCGCATCGGCACGCCAACTCGAACCTCAAAGGCGCATACGCCAACCAAACGGAATCCACGCAGTGAGCGACGAATACGACAGCGAGCGCTTTCCCGGGAATTTTTATTCCGGGCTGATTGTGATCCTTGATGCGGTCCGCGGCCGCGGTCTGGTACGCACCCGCAGCGGACGCGAGATTCCCTTCGAATTTCCCTTCGTGTCCGTGGTCGGCGCGCCCATCGGGGGACGCGCACCGGGTATCGAATTCCTTCGCGAGGGCGACAGTGTCGGCTTCGACGTTGGCTGGACCTCCAAGGGCCTGCGCATCACTTCGATCAAGCCGGCCGATCGCACCGGCGGGTGATTTTGCACGGGATTGCCGTTGCGCATACGCGACAGTTGCAATTTAGTCAGATTCTCCGAGACGCACTTTCGCCGCATGTGGTATGCTTGCACTACTGAGCGGTTCGCCTATGTGCGGCTGAGGGTTCGTGAAACCGCCTCGCGCCATCCCGCCAGCAGGCGCTCCCGCTCGGCGCCCTTCATCCGTGGCCGAAACGCACGGTCGAGTCCGCGCAGCGCCTTGAGATCGCTGCCGGACCGCCACACACCCGTCGCGATGCCCGCCAGGATAGCGGCGCCCAGGACGGTCGTCTCCGCCATCGAGGGTCGCCGCACCGGACGCCCGAAAAGGTCGGCCTGAAACTGCATCAGGTAGTCGTTGGCCGCCGCACCGCCATCAACGCGCAACTCCGCGATTCGATTGCCGCTGTCCTGCTCCATCGCGACCAGCAGGTCGTGGACCTGGTAGACGATACTGTCGAGCGTGGCGCGCACCAGGTCGGCTCGGGTGGTGCCGCGGGTGAGGCCGAAGATCGCGCCGCGCGCACCGCTATCCCAATACGGTGCGCCCAGACCGACGAACGCCGGCACGAAGTAAGGGGCGGTGCGGTCGGTACTGCGCATCGCGAGCGCGTGCGAATCGGATGACTTCGCAATCAGCTTGAGTTCGTCGCGCAGCCATTGCACCGCCGCTCCCGCGATGAAGACCGAGCCTTCCAACGCATAGGCGGATTCCCCTTTCGCGCCGAGCGCGACCGTACTGATCAGCCGATGATGCGATCGCGGTCGCACCGCGCCGGTGTTCATAAGTAGAAAGGCGCCCGTGCCGTAAGTTACCTTCGCGTCGCCAACATCGACTCCGCCCTGCCCGAACAGCGCCGCCTGCTGGTCGCCGATGCTCGCCGCGATCGGGATGGCGCGGTCGCCGAAGATGCCAGCGGCCGTCTCGGCCAGCGGCCCGCGCGAGGGCACCGGCGTCGCCAGCATGGCGGGCGGCACGTCGAGCAATTCGAGCATCGCGGGATCCCATTGCAGACGCTCGAGGTTGAGCATCAGGGTGCGCGAGGCGTTGGTGAAATCGGTGACGAAGCTCGCGCCGCGCGACAGTTTGAAGATGAGCCAGGTGTCGATGGTGCCGAAGCAGAGCTCACCGCGACGCGCCCGCCGCCGCAATACCGGTTGATCGTCGAGCAGCCATTTGAGCTTGGTGCCCGAGAAGTACGGATCGACCAGTAGCCCGGTCCGTTCGGTGACCTCGGCTTCACGGTCGCGCAGGCGGTCGCAGATGTCGGCGCCGCGCCGGCATTGCCACACGATCGCGCGATGCAGCGGACGGGCGGTCTTGCGTTCCCACACCACGAAAGTTTCGCGCTGGTTGGTAAGGCCGATCGCCGCGAGGTCACCGGCGCGCAGCCGGGCCTTGGCGATCGCCTCACGTCCGAGCTTGACGACAGATCGATAAATTTGTTCGGCGTCGTGCTCGACCCATCCGGGACGCGGGTAGAATTGCCGGACCTCGCCGTATGCGCGCGCGCGAATGCGCCCGCCCGCGTCGATCACCATCACGGTGGTACCGGTCGTTCCCTGGTCGATCGCGAGCACGCATTGAGCCATCGCCGGAACCTCCGCGCCGCAACGTTAGGAGAGCGGCCCGCGACGCGCAAGCGGCGCGCGATAGCGGCTTGCCTAAACGACCTTGCGAAGCCATTATAGGCGCGCTATCGAGGCGCTAGTCCTTTGATGCAACCGGGAATTTCTTCAATTCCAATTGCGATCCGGGCGTGAGACTGATGAGTGAGCCGCTTGAGAAAAAAGAGGAACTGATCCGCTATTTCAGCAGCGGCGCCAAGCCGCGTGATCAATGGCGGGTCGGCACCGAGTACGAAAAGGTGATGGTCTCCGTGCGCGACGGGCGCGCCCTGCCCTTTTCCGGACCGGCCGGCGTCGAGGAAATCATGCGCCGCCTGATCGAACGCTATGGCTACGAAGCCGACGACGAGCACGGCCGCATCATCGCGCTCAAGGGCGAGCGTGCACCGATTACGATCGAGCCGGGCGGCCAGATCGAACTGTCCGGCGAGCAATGCGAAACGATCCATTGCGCCCATCTCGAATTCACGCGCCACGCCGCCCAATTGCTCGAAATCGGTCATCAGATCGGCGCCACGGTTCTGGGTCTTGGCATCCAGCCGGTGAGCCGCATCGACGAGATCGAACTGTTGCCGAAAGAGCGCTACCACATCATGTATCCGTACATGGCGCGCAAGGGGCGGCTCGGCCAGCGCATGATGAAGCAGACCGCCGGCGTCCAGGCAAATCTCGACTACCACGACGAGGCCGATGCCATTCGCAAGCTGCGCGTGAGCATGGGAATGGTTCCGCTGCTCTATGCGACGTTCGCCAACTCTCCCATCTCTGACGGCGCGCTCAATGGCTTCCAGAGCTACCGCGGCCAAATCTGGGCGGATACCGACAACGACCGCTGCGGCGTTCCCGCCTTCATCTTTCGCGATGACGCGGGCTTCGAGGACTACACCGAGTACGCACTCGACGTGCCGATGTATTTCCTCATTCGCGACCATCGCTATATCAATCTGACGACGCCGCCCGGCATAACTTTTCGCCAATACATGGAGCGCGGCTGGAACGGACAGCGCGCTACGATCGAGGACTGGTCGCATCATCTGACCACGATCTTCACCGAGGTCCGCCTCAAGAAATACGTCGAGGTGCGCACCGCGGACAGCCAGCCACCCGCGCTGATGCTGGCGCTGCCGGCGCTGCTCAAGGGAATTTTGTACGATGACGACTGCATGTCCGCGGCCTGGGACCTGGTCAAGCGGTGGAGCTACGACGAGCGCCTTCAATTGACCGCGATGGCGAACAAGGCCGGACTCGAGGCGCGCGCCGGGCGCATCACGTTCAAGGAACTGGCACTGGAACTATTAAATATCGCAACTACCGGCCTGGTGCGCCTGAAAGCATTGAATGAACGGGGCGAGGATGAGAGCATTTATCTTGCCCGGCTGACCGATCTGGTGCGCAGCGGACATTCGCCGGCAAGCCTGGCGATCGAGAACTGGAAGGGGCGTTGGAACTACGACGTGCGGCGGTTGGTCGAGGGAACCGCATACGAGGCCGAGGCGGCGTTTTGAATGACGCTTAATATCCCTGAACGCTATCTGGTCGCGATCAATATATTGATTGCGGCGCTGATAATTCCCTATTTCGCCGCGCGCACCGTCAGCGCAATGATCAAGCTGCACTACGCGGCAAATGTCGAGACACAACCGCTCAACGGCGCGCCAGACTCGGATGCGAACCTGGCCACGGTCCGCCCTCGCGCCATCTATAACATCATCAAGGAGCGCGACGTCTTTAACATTGCGCCGGCGCCTGAGGTTTCGGCGCCGGTCGAAGAGCAGAACCTTAATGTCAAGCTGCTTGGCACCTCTCACCTCACCGGTGGCGCGCGCGACTTCGCGATCATCGAGGATGACGCGGGTAATGAGCAGCTTTACCGATTGGGCGAGACGATTCCGGATGTTGGACGGCTGGTGCAGATCGGCAGGAACCGCGCGATCATCATGCACAACGGCCATCGCGTGGCCATCGAGATACCCAAAGACAACCTCGGCGATGCCGGCGATGCCGGGGTTGCGCCACGCCGGGTGAGGCGCCCGCACGGACTGCGATCGCCGTTCATCCACAATCCGATGATTCGCAGGGGCCGGTCCACCGCCAAGGCCGGCGGCGTCCATCGGATCGCACCGCACAAATACCTCGTCGATCGCTCGACCGTTAACAGCGACATGCAAAACATGTCGCAACTGCTCACCCAGGTTCGCGCGCTGCCGGTGATTCAAAACGGCAGCACCGACGGCTTTCGCTTGAGCGAGATTCAGCCCGGCTCGCTGTTCGATCAACTCGGCCTGCAGGATGGCGACGTCCTGACCGCGATATCGGGTCAGCAGCTTACCGATCCCGCGCGCGCGATGCAGATGCTCTCGACCTTGCAAACCAGGTCCGATGTGTCGATCAACCTGCTTCGCAACGGCGCTCCTGTCCTGCTCAACTATACGATTCATTGATGGTCGTCATACCGGCGGCGTCGCGATGCGATAGCGATCGGTCGCGCGCGTCGAACCCGGCCGTGGCCGTGCGGAAATGAGGCGGAGGGGGCAATGAATTCCCATCGAGTTATGAGCCGGCGCGCGTTCGTGCGCAGGGGAATCGCGTTTGCGGCGGGGGCCGTCTTTCCGCTTTTGCTCGCGGCGCAAACCGAAGCGCGCCGACGATCGTCGGTGCGCAAGACCGCCCCGACACAAGCTCCCCACGCCCACGATGCGAATCCGCTGACGGCGCCCTACGCCACCGCCTGTGCGATGGAGCCGACCACCGGGACCGTGATCTTCGACCATGACATGAACCGCCCATGGCCCACCGCGTCGCTCGCGAAAATGATGGTGATGCTGCTGGTCGCCAGGAAAATCGCCGACGGCAGCCTCAAGTTGACCGACAAGGTCACGACTTCCGCGGCGGCGACGCGAATGGGCGGGTCGCAAGTTTACCTCAAGGAAGGCGAGACCTTCACGCTCGAAGAGATGATGCAGGCGATCGTGGTGCATTCGGCCAACGACGCCACTTACGCGGTCGCCGAATATATCGCCGGGTCGGCCGACGCCTGCGTGCAAATGATGAATCAGGAAGCCGCCGCGCTCGGCCTGAAGAACACGCATTACTATTCGGTGCATGGGCTGCCGCCCGCCGCCGGCCAGCAGGCCGACGTTTCGAGCGCCTACGATCTTGCCGTGATCGCGCAAAAGCTCGTCGCCTATCCCGATATCATCCGTTGGTCCGCGATCGACACGACCGGCTTTCGCAACGGCACTTTCCAGTTGCGCAACACCAATCATCTGGTGCGCACATTCCCCGGATGCGATGGCCTCAAGACCGGCTTTTACTATCGGGCGGGCTTCAACGTGGTCGCGACCGCCCGGCGCAGTGGCCTGCGCGTCATCGCCGTCGTTCTCGGCTCGCCGCGCAAGGAGGAAAACTTCGACGCGGCCGCCACCATGATGTCGCAGGGCTTCCTCAATTACGAAATGCGTGAGATAGCAAAAAAGGGCTCGCCGATTGACCGGACGGTTGCCGTTAAGGGCGGCGCGATCAGCACGATCAAACCGGTCTGGGGCGCCGACGCGTCGGTGCTCGTCAAGCGGGACGACGCGAAGAACTCGTTTTCGATTGATTACAAGCTACCCGCCGCGATCAGCGCGCCGATCAGCGCCGGACAAAAGATCGGCACCGCCAGGATTATCGTGCAAGGCAACCCCCAACAGTCGATTCCCATCCTCGCGGCCACCGCCGTCGCGCGCGGGAGCCTCTTCCAACGCCTGATGGGATACCTCTGATTGCGCGTGGGCTTTGCCCGCCCCGCCCGCGCGAGGCACAATTGAGCAATGTCGTTAAAGCGAATCGGAATTCTCGCCGGCCTCGCGATCGCTGTCCTGATCGCGATCAACCTCGCCCTCCATTTCGGGCAGATTTATCACGACCGGCTCCCCTACGACGTCAATCGCGAATTCCCGCCCAGCAAGACCTTCATCCCCGGTGAGGTTTACGCGACCACGCTTGCCGAGATCGTCGATCACGAATTGCATAGCGGCTTCGGATGGCGTCCCAACGATCTTTTCTTTTGGGGGCCGACCCTGATGGCGGACAACAACGCGTCGCGGCAGATTGGAATCATCATGGCGGTGCGCGAAACCTCGCGCGTGTTCAAAGACGATCTCACGAAGATTTCATCGAACGAATACGATCCGAATCTCGTGATTGCCGACACCGACTTTCGCAATGATGCCGGGCGCTGGATCCTGCCCTCGCCCGAAAGCAAATACGCCGATGGCGTGAAGCACTTGCGGCTCTATGTCGCCGGCCTTCACGCGAATCCCCAGACCTCGCGCCCACTCAATCAGCGCAACGTTGAACTAATCACGCTGTTTGAGGCGTGGACCGATTTGCTCGGAGACGCGCACGCGATGCTCTACATGGCGAAAAATCCCGACGGCAGCCGGGTTCATGCATGGCAGGACGACGATTATTTCTATCATGCGCAGGGCTATGCTGACGTGATTTACTACATGCTCATCGCAGTGCGCCGCGAATATCATCAGACCCAGGCGGTCAAGCCGGTGATTGAGCAACTGATGGACGAGACGCTCACTCCGCTCCAGCGCGCCGCGACGATGAAGCCGCTAATCGTCCTCGACGGATCGGAAACCGGAATCTTCGCGAATCATCGGCACAACCTCGACGCCTACATTTCGGAAGCGCGCCAGAAGATGTATTCGATCCGCGAAGAGCTCGAGCGGTAGCGCGCTATTTCGAAATCGGACTGAGCAACATCAGGCCGCCCCGCGCAAGCA
This sequence comes from Deltaproteobacteria bacterium, assembly GCA_021780755.1. GTDB lineage: Bacteria > Desulfobacterota > Binatia > Binatales > Binataceae > JADMIL01. The sequence continues at coordinate 22,585 of JAJXYF010000039.1, forward strand.
GCCGCGTCAGCGCGGGAACCCATCGATGCGGTACGCCCGCCAAATCCGCCCCAAGCGCATACGCCCACGAAAGCTCGGAGCGACCCTCGGAGGCCTCGGCGGCCAGTGCGCTAAAACGTACGCCGGATTTCGCGAAAGTCACGTTCAACGCGGAAATCAGCGACGGCGACGGATACGGCACCAGTTCGTGTACTTCGCCCGGCTTCAATCCGGCCTTCTCGCGAGCGATCTCAACCGCGCGGCCCAGTCCACCCAGTTCGTCGATCAGCCCGCGCGCCTTTGCCGCGACTCCGCTCCAGACGCGCCCTCGCGCGACTTCCTCGGCCTGCGCCGCCGCGAACTTGCGGCCCTCCGCGACCTTGGCCGTGAAGTTGCCGTAGAGCTCGCCGACGACCTCATTCAATTGCGCAAGTTCCGCCGTGCTCAGAGGACGGGACCACGAAAGCGCGTCGCTGATTTCGTCGGTCTTGACCGTGTCCATGCCGACGCCCAGGCGCTCGAGCAGCGCGCGCAGGCTGAACTTCGTGTACACCACGCCGATCGAACCGGTAATGGTGGCCGGCTCGGCAACGATCGCGTCGGCGCCCATCGCCACGTAGTACCCACCCGATCCGGCGACGTCGCCCATCGAAACGACCACCGGCTTGCCGCGCTTTTGCGCCTCCCGCACGGCGCGCCACACCAGGTCGGATCCGACGGCGGACCCACCCGGCGAGTTGACGCGAAATACGATCGCGCGGACGTCGTCGTCTTTCGCCGCCCGCAGGATTTCGTTCGCGGTGCGTTCTCCGCTGATAAATTCTCCCGCCATCGGGGGCTCACCGCTGACCACCGGTCCGAGGCCGTGGATTAGCGCCAGGCGCGCCCGCGGCCCCGCCGGCCGCCCGTAGGCGACGTGCCGCAGGTAGCGCGCGAGGGTGACGAACCGGCGTTCCTCGTTTTCCGGGTCGAGTTCCGCGCGCAGGTCTTCGACGTATCCCGCCCGATCGGCGAGTCCGCTTTCGACCGCGGTGCGTGCGCTGATAAATCCGTGCGCGATCAATTCGCCCGCCCGCGAAACTTCGAGCTTGCGCGCGGTCGCAACCTTGTCGGCCAGGATGGTCTTCCAATCCCCGATAATCGCGTCGAGACTCTCGCGCACCTCCGGCGACATCCCCTCGCGATTGAACATCTCCGCCGCGCCCTTGTATTCCTTCCATTGCAGGGTCTGCGCTTCGACGCCGATTTTGCCCAGCGCGTTGCGCAGGAAGAGCCCGCCGGCGGCCACCCCCAGCATCATCAGCGCCGTGTCGGGATTGATAATTATTTCGCCGGCGCCGCACGCGACCAGGTAATCGCGCACGGTGACGCTATCGCCCGCCAGCACCGCGACCACGCGCTTGTTCGCGGCCACCGTGGCGCGCAGCAACTCGTGCAACTCCTGCGCGGTGGCCAGTCCGATCGAAGGCGCCGATATTTCCGCGACAATCGCCTTGAGCTTGGGATCGACAGCGGCCGCCTCGAGCGCGCGCCGCAAGTGATACAGCGTCGGCTGGCCGCGGCTGCGGAGTTGCTCCAATGGTGAGCGCGGTGCGTCCTCGCGCATCCCGTCGCCGATGCGGATCGTCAGCACCGCGTCACCCGGGATTCGCGCGGGGCGCACCACCAGGAAATAAAATGCCGCGACCAGCGCCGCCGCGAGTACCATCACGGCAATTCCGGTCGCATGCCAGCCGCATCCGAAAACGACCGCCGCAATCACGACCAGCACCGCCGTCGCAATGCCGACCCGCACCTCGCGGCCGATCCGGGACCCATCAATTCGCGGAAACTTCATCGCTCTCATCTTTCCGCATACTATCGAAGTTGTCCGGTACTGGCGATTTCCAGAAAAATGCGCATACCCGCTATCGCTGTTCCGCTTCTGCTGTGCCTCACCAGTTGCGCGCTGTTCAAGTCAGCGCCGCCGCCACCGCCACCGCGCCCGCTCTATGCCGGCCGCACGGCGACGCTCGATATCACCAACGGAATTCGCGTCGCCGCCGCGGTCGAACTGCCGCGCGGTTTCACACCCGATCCTGACTCGCCGCCGAGATGGCTCGCGCAGGGCACGGTCGTTGGCGTTGCCGGAACGCGCGATCGGAAAACGGTCGTGCTTGGCTTCGGCGGCGACCAGCTGAGCGATATGACCGTTCTCGTGGGTGACTTCGGCCCCGGCGCGCCCACTGGGCACATACTCGCGGCCGCCCCCAACCCCGACGGTATGGAAATCGCTACTGCCGTCGCCCCGGCCGACGCCCATCGCCTCGATCTGATGGTCATCGATACGATCAGTGGCGGCAAAGGCCATTCCGTCGCGTCCTTCGACGGTGACTATCGCGTCGCCGGCCTGGACTGGTTAGATCGCTCGACGATCGCAATCGTGGTTTATCCGTCGGCGCAAGCCACGCTCAACGCCACGGCCGATAGCGTCGCGAGCGGGTTGTACGCCGTCGGAATTTCCGGAGTCGGATCGGTCACGCACCTCGACCACATCCATTGCCGTCTCGGACGCTTGAGCTTCAGCCCGAATCGCCGCTTTGCGGTGAGTGTGGGCGACCGCGAGGCGCCGCCCGCGATAATCGATATGCACTCGCAGGCCTGTGCCGAACTACGCGTGCCCGCGCCGCTACGCATGCTCGGATGGGCCCCCGACTCCTCGGCGCTGCTCTATGCGGCCCGCGGCGGCAATGCCGGCGTCTTTCGCTATACGGTGGCGACCGGCCAGCGCACCCTCATCGCGGTGTCATCGGCAGCCGCCGCGTATGCCAGCGACGGCACTATCATCGCGCTGGGCAACGGCCGGCTTTCGTGGAAAAGCATCGCGCGCGATCCTGACACGCAGGTCAAGGCCGAAATCGCCCTGCTGAATCCACTGACCGCTGTCGTCACGATTAATTCGCTGGGCTTCCAGACTCCGCCCGCGATGTTCGCGCTCAGCTCGATGGTTCTCTCGCCCGCCTCGGACAGCGCTGCCATCGACACCTTCGTCCCCACCCCCGACGGCCTGCTGCGCGAACTCATCGACTACTCATATCCCGCGCGCCGCGCGTTCATGCTGGCGGCCGGCCATGCCAGCGGCCCGCTGGTGATGAGCTGGTCGGACGACGGCGGCGCGCTCGCGATCGTTGACGGCGACGCCGCGCGCGCGATGCTCACCGTATTGATCCCCCCGCGCTGATTCCGCTTCCCGCGTCGATGTGGTTCGCGCGCGGCGCCCGGTTGCTCCAATAGTCATACGCGACGCGAATCGCCGCCGCCGATCGCTCGAAGCTGTCGAACACCACCAACCCCCGTTCACGCGCGAGTTGTTTCGCCCGCGCAACGATCGCCTCGACATGCGCCGGATGCAGTATCAAGACGAACGGTTTCGCCGACGCGCGTCCGAACTCCGCCACCCGGTCGAGCAGTCCCGTCAATTCCTCTTCGTGCGTCGCCCAGCGCTGCGCCCGCAATCCGGTGCCGACTTCGAGCACGATCGCGTCGATCGCCGCGTCGCGATCGAGAATCCGCAAGATGCGTTCGAGGTTCCCCGTATGGACCCCGCCGCCGATCGTGCCGCCGGCGTCGAGCGGATTTCGATAGCTGCCGCCGATGATGTTGAAGAAGCTCTTCAGCTCCTCGTAAGACTCCGCCGACAGCGCTGGTATCTCGAGCCCGGCGCTCGCAAAGGTGTCCGTAATTACCACCGACTGTCCGCCCGTCATCGCCACCAGTCCCATTCGCCGCCCGGTCACCGCCTTGCCCCGCGCCAGCATCTCCACCGCATCGAGCGTCGCGTCGAGTCCCGCCACGCTCACCGCCCCGCTCTGCCGCACCATAGTGGTCCACACCGCGGCCGGCGTCGCGAGCGATCCCGTATGCGAAAACGTCGCGCGCGCGCCCGCCTCCGTCATCCCGCCCTTCCACACCACCACCGGATGCGCCGCTGCCGCGCGCCTCAGGCTCTCGAAGAATCGCCGCCCGTCGCGCACCCCCTCGACGTACATGCCGATCACGCGCGTCGCCGGGTCCGCCGCCATCACGTCGATAAAGTCCGCCGCCTCGAGCATCAGCACGTTGCCGATCGACGCCGCCTTGTTGATTCGTATGCCGCGCGCCGGCGCTTGGGCGCAAAAATTAATCGAATGCGTACCGCTCTGCGAGATGAAACAGACGTCACCCGGATTGCCCGCCTCGAGCTCCGGAAAATTGCACAAGCCGATCGCCGGATTGTACAGCCCCATGCAATTCGGACCGACCAGCGCGATGTCCGACGCCGTCGCCAGCGCCTTCAGCTCGCCCTCGAGCTTGATCCCGATCTCCTCCGTCGTCTCCGAAAAGCCCGACGTGAAAAACCCGATTCCACGCACCTCGTTCTCGATGCAGTCCTTCAGTATCCGCGGCGCCACCTGCCGCGGCACGGCGCTCACCGCGTAATCGATGGTCTCCGGCACCTCCGCCAGCGACTTCAGGTTGACCACGCCCAACGCTTCGATGCCGGGTATTTCGTTGGGATCGATCTGGATCGAATAGAGTTTGCCCGCGAAACGCTTCATCGCGCGCAGCCACATGTATCCGCCGACGCGCTTGTCCCCGATTACCGCCACCGTCTGCGCCGCCATCGCGCGCCGCAGGTTCTCCACGCGCCGGCCGTGCCGCTGCGGATCGCGGGCCGCCGGCGCCGCTTGCCGCAGGTTGTCGGCCGCAAGCAGGATCCGTGCGTCGAGTACCGCGAGACCCTGCTCGTAGGCGACGATCGGGTTGAGGTCCATTTCGATCAGATCGTCGCGGCGCGCCGCCAGTTCCGACAACCGCACCAGCACGTCCGCGATCGCGTCGAGGTCCGCCGGCCGCGCGCCGCGCGCTCCATGCAGCAGCGGAGCGCCGCGCAATTCGTCGAGCATCGCGCGCGCCGCGCGCCGATCGATTGGTGCCAGCCGCATTGCCGTGTCGTGCAGCACCTCGACGAAGATTCCGCCGAGCCCCACCACCACCAGCGGTCCGAACCGCTCGTCGCGCGAGATCCCGGCGATCAGCTCGACTCCCGGTCGCGCCTGCGGCTGCACCGCGACGCCGTCGAAATTCGCCCCCGGTATCCTTGCCGCCAGACCCCGCCGAATGCGCTCGAACGCGTCGCGCACTTCGCTCTCGGTGCGCAGGTTCAGCGCCACCCCGCCAACCTCGCTCTTGTGGCTGACTTCCGGCGAATGCACCTTGAGCACCACCGGGAACCCGATTCGGACCGCCGCCGCGGCGGCTTCGTCCGCACTGGCGGCAAACTCCGGGATCGCGGCAGGAATACCCGCCGCCGCGAGCATCCGCTTCGATTCGATCTCCGACAGCGCCGTGCGCCCCGCCGACACGGCCTCCGCGATCACCTGGTCAACGATTTTCTGGTCCACGTCTGTGGCGTATAGCAAAGGACTTCGCTATTTGAAACGTGACTCACCGATGTCCCAACCTACGCCCACCCGCCACCGCGTTTTCGTCACCCGCCCGGTTGCCGACGCCGCGCTGCGCCGCCTCGCCGAGACCGCCCGCGTCGATCTGTGGGACGACGACGCATCGCCCCCGCATGACGAACTCGTGCTGCACCTGCGCGATTGCGACGCCGTCCTCAGCATGGTGAGCGATCGGCTCGACGCGCCAACTATCGCCGCCGCCCCGCGCCTGATCGCCATCAGCAACCTCGCCGTCGGTGTCGATAATATCGATCTTGCGGCCGCCACGCGCGCCCGCGTCGCCGTCGGCCATACCCCCGGCGTACTCTCGGAAACCACCGCTGACCTCGCCTTCGCCCTGCTTCTCGCCGCCGCGCGCCGCGTTGCCGAAAGCGACCGCTTCGTGCGCGCCGGCCGCTGGCGCATGTGGACGCCGCGGCTGATGCTCGGCCGCGACGTCTGGGGCGCCACCCTCGGCGTCATCGGATGGGGCAAGATTGGACAGGCGGTCGCCCGCCGCGCGGCGGGCTTCGGGATGCGCGTGCTGTATGCCGCCCACCACTCGTCCGGGACCGGCACGCCCGCGAGATCAAAGCCGCGCGCCACCGCGAGCGCCGTCGCGATACCCGCGGCACCCGCTGCCGAATGCGTTGAGTTGCCCCGCTTGCTCGCCGAGTCCGATTTCATTTCGCTCAACGTCCCGCTCACGCCAACCACCCGCCATCTGATCGGTGTGCGCGAGCTAGCCGCGATGAAACGCGGGGCCATCCTCGTCAACACCGCGCGCGGCGCCGTCGTCGATCAGGCGGCGCTGGTCGAGTCGCTGCGCTCCGGACATCTCGGCGGCGCCGGCCTCGACGTCACCGAGACCGAGCCAATCGCCCTAAACGATCCCCTGCTCAAGCTGCCCAACGTCGTCATCACGCCGCACATCGGCAGCGCCAGCCACGCCACCCGTAATCGCATGGCCGAGTTGGCGGTGGACAACATCCTCGACGTGTTCGCCGGCCGCCTGCCGCGCCACTGCGCAAATCCCGCCGTGAAACTCGCATCGCCGAAACGCCCGCCACCGCCGGTCGCTCCGCGCCGAAAATAAAAGCGCCGGACCTCGGCGGGCCGGCGCCTTTTCGATTAGCGGTTTCGTGTCCCGCGCTTTAATGCACCAGCACGACGTCGCCCTTGGCCCCATCGTCGGGCGCGTTAATCGACCCGGTGCTGTCCGGGACGACCATATCGACAAACTCTCCGGTGACGGCGCCACCGCTCACGCTGGTAATGTAGAAGGCCATAAATCCGGTAATCGTGACATTGCACTGTCCAGTGCAGCCCGCGAAGTTTACCAGTGGCACAATGACAGCGCGCGGATCGCTTGGATTGAAGTTGCCGGGACTGGACGGACCAGCGACGCGATCGACGCTGAGGCCGTGCAAACCCTGATTCACCGGGCCGGTCTTAACACCCGGAAACGTCGTCAGTGTGTTTCCGATGCTGAGTTCACCATAGTAGCCGTTTGCCAGTGCGGTTCGAATTGCCGAACCACCACCCTTGCCTTGACCGCACAGGTCAACCAGTCCCCAGTTGCCCGGCGCGTCGGGCCAGGGACCGTTGCCGTTGCCGGCGTCAACGCGGTTGAGAGTGTACGTCGTGCCGGGAGTAAACAGCGAGCCGGTCTGATTATCCACCGCAATCGGCAAAATGTTGTACGCGCCGGTCGAGGAGCCGCAGCCTCCGGCAAATGGCGCGCCGCTGCCAGTCGCGCCACTACCAGCGGTTGCGGTGCCACTGGAAGTAGTGCATGCAACACCACCGCACGAAACGGTGCTTCCAGGACCTCCGTTAACCGTACTCACAGCCGCGGGAACATTAGCAATCGCTGTCACCTTCACCAATCCGTCAGTCAGACCGAGCACTCGTGCAAAGCTGTACGGAACCGTACGCTGAATCGTGACCTGCATCTGGGAGTTCGTATTGATCGGCGTCGCGGTAATTATATCGCTTGACAGGATGCCGTTCTGGGTCGCGTAACTCTGCGCGGTGGAAGTCGCCGTGCTGGTGTCGTTCGGCAGATAGTTCGCGCCCGCCAGTGCCGCCGCGTCCGCCGCCTTCTGGAGCTGTCCCCAGTTGTAGTAAAGCACTCCAACGTCCGCGCCCAGCGCCATCACCCCGACCAGCGCCACCGCCGCCAGCACAAAAACGACCGCAAATTGGCCTCGCTCATGCGCCGGAAAGCGGCGTCGCAGTCGTTGCCCCGCCCGAGTCGGTTCCCTCCCCTTCGAGTCAGTGGTTCCCATAGGCTTTAAGTTTCTCCGCAATGGTTTGAGAGCGACGCTCTGATTTCTCGCGATGCGATCGCGAGCCAAACCGTTATGTGGAGTGCTTAGGCAGCTAATGTGCCATGAAATTGCCCATCTATCTCACGGTATCTTAGGCGACGATGACATCAGCGCGAGCAAGAAAGCCCACCTGTTGCAGCAGCGCAACGACCCCGGGTGAAATCTTTAAATGCGAAGCGGGCCGTCTCTCGACAGCCCGCTCCTTCGTAACTCGGGGTTGAGTCAGGCGCCGAACTAATGCACCAGCAAGATGTCGCCCATCGCGCCGTCGTTCAATGCGGTCACGCTGCAGACCGCATTCGGAATCACCAGGCCAATGTCCTGTACTGAGATCGCACCCCATTGACGTCCGGGATGAAAACCACACTGCGCATAACCTTTCAGGATCCTATCCGGGCCGCGCCACACTTCGGCTAATGCACCTTACACATTCTGGGCTTTCCTAACGTTTAACCAGCCCATCTCGTTTGAGAGCAGCCACATCATCCCAATGCAACACATTTGTTTCAGTATAGCCACTAAAGACCCGTCGTACCAACGGCTTAGTGACGCATTTAGACTGTTTTGCACGGCATTGATATTGCGTATCAAGCCATACGATGCAATCGCAAATTAGAGGCCTAACGAGGTATTCAATGATAAAGAAAGTACTTTTGTTCCTATGCGCGCTTGGCTTAACGCCCACCCTTCAAGCTCATGCGAGTCCGACGAACAAGAAGATCACCCTAACTTGTAGTAGCGTCTCACCCGACGTGATCATCGGCCAAGTCGACGTAACGGTTTATGATAGCACTGGACAACTTTCCTATCCGTGCACCAACCTGTTGTCGTGTGACAGCAGCGGCACCGGTCAGGTCATTCCCGGCGCTTCTGCCACTAATTCAGCTTCTTGTACCCCTGGATTCCGAGTACAAAGCATGAGTTATACCTTGTATTATAGCGATTTCGACTACAGCACTAATCCGCCTACCGCCATCGGAAGCAGCACTGTTACTGGGGCTGGGATAATCCTGAAAGGCCCTGCATTCTCGACCCAGGTCGGACCGAATTCAAACGACACCGTTACATTGGATGTGAAGTAAGAGCCGACATTCCAGAGTCGCTGCAAATAGCGGCGACTCTGGCCTCAGATCAACCATCGCCACCCCGCACGTCAAGGACGTCGATGGCCGTTGGTCAATACTTAAACGGCTATCGATCCCGCTGGGGTTTCGACACGTTTCGGCCTGATTTTTGCGTAAATAGCCTCCAGACAATCTAGATAATAGTCAAAGTCATCGGTGAGCAGCTTTGTCCTATCATAGATGTCAAAAGACGGAGGTTGGTGTGATGATTCAGCGCACCGGTGTTGCAGTCGTGCGACAGAAGTTGAGATCGATGCAACGTGGCCAAGCGTTCCTCGTGGTGACCGCGGGATTGGTGGCCCTGCTCGGAATCGGGGCGTTGGCGATCGACGTCGGCGTCCTTTGGTCGACCAGGCGCCAGATGCAAAGCGCCGCGGATGCCGGCGCGATGGCGGGTGCGGATGCGATCGCGATCTCGGCCAGCACCGCCAATGTGACTAGTTCAGCTAAGGTCGCCACCGCGCAGAATGGTTTCACCGACGGTTCAAGTACGACACGCAGTTCATCCACGGTGTCGGTTGCTGTTTACAACCCGCCTCAGTCTGGACCTTTTGCGACCAATTCGAACGCGGTCGAAGTAACTGTCAAACAGACTCAACCAACCTATTTCATGCGGGTATTGGGGTGGACCGGCGTTCCGGTCACCACCGACGCTGTAGCCATCACGGTTTCGGGAGGCTCCTGCGTTTACGCTCTCGATCCGAGTAACCCCGGGGCGGTAACGGTCGCTGGCACTGGCAACCTCAATTCCCAATGCGGCATCTACGACAATTCCGACAATTCTTCGGCGGCGCTCACGGTGAGCGGGGGCGGAACCATTCAGGCGCCACTGGTCGGGGTGGTGGGCGGGACTAACGTGAACGGCGGGGGCAGCACACCGCCGAGCACGGGGATCGCCGCGTTTGGCGATCCGCTGGCCTGGGTTCCCGAGCCGACCGTGCCAACCTGCAGCAGCTACAGTACGCTAAATATTAGTACTTCCCAGACGCTCTATCCCGGTGAGTACTGTGGAGGCCTTAAACTGAATGCGGGGGCCAGCGTCGTTTTCAGCCCGGGCACTTACATCATGAACGGCGGCGGATTGACAGTTGTGGGCGGCGCCACCGCCAGCGGCTCCAGCGTGACGTTTTTCCTGACCGGAGCGAATAAAGCCAGCTCCAATCCGAGCAGCTATGGCGGAGTGAATATCGCCAGCGGGGCCAACGTGACCTTCAACGCTCCGTGTTCGTCAGGTTCAGGCGGGATCGAGGGCATGTTGTTCTTCCAAGACCGATCGATCCCCATCGGCGATGGCGTCGGAAGCACGATCAATGGCAGCTCGACCTCGACCTTCAACGGCGCGCTTTATTTTCCGAGCACACTACTAAGTTACAGTGGGTCCTCAGGATCGGGATTTACACTGCTCGTCTCTTATGACCTTACGATCAACGGAACCACAAGTATCGGCAGTAACTACAGTTGTCTTTCCAACGGATCGCTTATCAAAAACGCGGCCCTGGTCCAGTAAAGGAGGGAAATCATGGCTTTGCGCAGAAAGATGGAGAAGGGGCAGAGCATGCTCGAACTGGCCCTGATGTTGCCGGCGCTCGCGCTGCTACTTGTCCTGGTGGCCGATTTCGCCCGGGTGTTCTATGCGTCCATAAGCCTCGCCAGTGCCGCTCGCTCGGGCGTTCAATACGGGGCACAGAACTACACGACCGCGATTAACTTCAGTTCGATACAACAAGCGGCGCTGAATGACGGACAAAACATCAGTGGCATTTCCGCGCAGGCGACCGACTTCTGCCTGTGTGATGGCAATAAGGTTGCTTGTAGTCCGCCGCAATGCGCGGAACCCGAACTCTTTGTGCAGGTTCAGACTACGGCAACCTTTCATACGCTGCTGTCGTATCCGGGGGTTCCCTCCCAGTTTCCGCTCACTTCGACGGCGGTAATGGAGGTTCAGTAGATGATGCTCCCAATTTCCGTACAGCGCCGGCAACCGATGCCGGTTCCTCGCCGATGGGGGCGCGGACAGACGGCCGCCGAGTTCGCATTCATGGGGCTGCCGTTGCTGTTTCTTGTTTTTGCCACTATCGGGATGGGCATGGCGATCTATGGTTACAGCTTCGTTTGTACGGCAGCGCGCGACGCCACCCGATATGCAATTGTTCACGGTGCTTCCAGTACGTCGCCGGCAACCCAAGCCGATCTGACGACGTTGGTACAGAATGAAGCACAAGGCATTCAGGCCAGTCAGCTTAGCGTATCGGCCTCCTGGACCCCCGATAACAAACCGGGAAGCGTAGTGGCGGTTACTGTGACCTACAATTTCCATCCGTTGAGTTCTTTCGGGGGGATGACATTGCCGCTCTCAAGCTCGGCAGAGATGGTGATTAGCAGGTAGGAATCGAGATCGATCAGCTCGATTCCGCGGCGGGATCTTATTACGCGATGTTGACTAACGGAGCGGACACAACCGGCCGTTGGCCATGCGGAACTCCGATTGGGTGCGGGGTCGGGGGTCGAATCGAATTGTGGAGAGGATTAGCCGTCCGGCGGGCGATTGAGTGCAAGGGAAAGGGTCGCGGCCCTTCCGGACCACGACCACTACCATGAAAAGATCTGGCGGTTTACTGAATAAGAACCGGTCTTCCGAGAGAGCCTAGCGCAGGCGCCCCGGTTCCCCCGGCCGTCTGCGAGCCAACCTCCGAAACGAAACAGCCAGTTATTGTCGCGTTCGAAGCCTGTCCGCTAGCGCTGAGGCCCGTCAGATAGACCTCCGCGAATCCTGTCACTGTAACGCTACAAGTTCCATTTGTGCAGGTTGACATATCAGCGACTGGCACTGTGACCAGGAGCGGATCGCCTGGTGGTATATTGTCAGGATTATTTCCGGCGCAGACGCTGCTCGGTGTCACGCTGCTCAAGGCATTATGCTCCGCCAACAAATCAGTCCAAGCTTGGTTCACCGGTCCATCCTTACCGCCAGTTACTGTGCTCAGCGAAGACCCGACACTTACTGACCCGCTGTATCCGCCTTCGATTGCAGTTTTGAGCTGATTCCCTCCTTGACCTTGTCCAACATTGAGCCAGCCCCAGTTTCCTCCCGCACAACTGTTCCCGCCAGGTGGTGTGCTAGATGGGCACTGCGGCGTCGGGGAAAACTTCACCCCGAAACTCGCCGGCTGTCCGAAATTCAAAGTGCTAAGACTGCACGTCGCAGTGGGGCAGTTGAACACTGCCGGGAAGATCCCGTTCGCCGATTGTGTCGGCAAGACCGCGGCGGTCGCCAAGACCGTCACCTGACCAGTATTGAGGCCAATTACCTTCCCGAAGAAATACGGAAGTGTGCGGTTGACCGACATTGAAACCTGCGTGTTCGCCGGATTTACGGTCGTGAAAAGAATCTTGTCTGTGTAATTAGCTATGGAACTCGGTGATGGACAGACCGTTTTTGCGGTGTTGCTTGGATCGTTAACGCCGTTCAGGCAGGCGTATCCATTCGCGTATGTCACCGCATTTGCCGCTGCTGTCGCATCGGGCTGCCCAGTCAATTTACCGGCGCCGGCCAGCGCTCCAGCATCAGCAGCCTTCTGCATCTGAAGATAATTGTAATAGAGCACCCCGACGTCCGTCCCCAACGCCATCACGCCCAGCAACGTCGCGATCGCCAACGTCATTACGACGGCCATCTGGCCCTTGCGAAACTTTCCGAGCTTCATTGCCCCTTCTCCTGAGCGTCCGAACGCCCGAGCTTCGTAACTGTTAGAACCGTTCATTTCTTTATGCGAGACTTGTTTCATGCGTGATACGGATTGTGCGCTCAAGCCACCGAGTGTCACATAATCGAACTTTGTCAAAGGCCTGTCAAGAGACTCAAAGACCCCAGATGCATCTCTCGGCTGCAATTAAGCATATGTTAGGCGCATATCGGAATCGTAGGCTAAAATTGACCGAAATCGCTTGTCCATCGGTTACACTTCGCGACACTCATGTCCGGGCTTTTGGGGATTCTCCGCCACGGATCAGGATGACGGCGGCGAAAGGCCAGGCCCCTCGCGAGCATGGGAAAGGCAGTCCGCATAAGCAACGGGCCGCGCTCCAATCTGGAACGCGGCCCGTCTCGCGATCGCAGTCGCGCCAACCCTTATCGCATCACGCCGGCGCCTTTACACGCGCCTCCCTCACCCCCTCAGCCAGCCCCTCTACACCAGCCCCCCAAAGCCGCTCCCCTCCCCTCGTCGCGGACACCGACCCCGGTTACTTTACGATGTAGGGCGGGATGTACGCGCCGTAACTGGTGGTTCCGCCGCCGGCCGTGGCGTTCTTGGTGAGGAACTGCACGAACTGCACGGTCAGTACCTGATTGCTGCCTTGCTTCGAGATACTGTCGATCCACACCTCGGCGAAGCCCAACACCGTCACCTGGCTTGCGCCGTTGACGTTGCCCCAATTCACGATCGGCACCGTCACCAGTTGCGATTCACTGCCGGTCAAGGTTGACGGCAGGCTCCCGGCCGTGATCAAGCTATTGACGGCGCTTTGCACCGGACCCCAATCCTCGCCGGTCTTGGTCGCTATCACGTCGCCGATCTTGATACTGCAAGTGCATCCGTTGGTGATATTGGTGTTCAGCAGTGAAGCGCCGCCCGCGTTGGTGGGGCTTTGCGCATCGGTCCAGCCGTTGGGAAGGTTAAGCCAGCCCCAATTTCCGGGGCCATAGCTGTCGGTCATCGAGAAGGTGGTGCCGTAGGTGAGCGCGTTCATGTTGGGCGTCGCGGGTATCCCGGCCGGGAACAGTCCATTATTGATCGCCGAGACCGGCGTCGGCGCCACCGCGATCGAAGTCGCGACCGCGCTGTAGGGATTGCCGCGGCCGAGCACGCGCATGAAAAAGACCGGGATATTGGTGCGCTTCAACGTGACCTGGATGGTCTGCGCGCCCGCCGGCACTCCCACCGGCACGACTTGCGCTGGCACGTAGATTCCGCCCTGCGTCAGGTCGGTCAGCTGCGCGAAATTGGTCAAGGCATAGGTGCAGGCAACGTTCTGCTGCTGCGTCGGATAGGCGCACGCCCCGTTAAGCGTCGGCGTCGGCAGCGTCTGCGTACTATTCTGCGCCAGAAAGTAGGTTGCGCCGGCCAGCGACGCGGCGTCCGCCGCCTTCTGCAACTGCATCCAGTTGTAATAGAGCACCCCGACGTCGGTGCTGAGCGATATCACGCCCAGGATCGTCGCGATCGCCAGCGTCATCACCACGGCCATCTGGCCTTTGCGGAATTTGGGCAATCTCATCGATCGTTCTCCTGAGAGTCCGACCGCCCGCGCGTGTTCGCGATAATGTCCGTTGATAGCTTTCCTGTCCGGGGATGGTTTCAACGCTGCTACGGGAAGTTCGGTACAGATACGGACTGTTTCATCATTGAACCTTTCTTAGGCGCTGTCAACTGAGTAATTTCATTTAATTATACTATTTAGTAGTAATTAGAGTTAATTACGAAAAATAAGAGTCAATTAGACCAATCTCCACCGCGTGTAACGTACCGTGGAGCGGAGTAGATTATCGACAGTGAAAGACAGCGTCAGACGGTAAGAAGGTCAATCCAATGTGAGGTTTTCTGAGAACGAAGCCGGCGCGTCCCCGGCGGCAATCGAGCGACGCGAACCTAGCCCACGGTCGGCATGGAATGCCGTAATGCTCAACGCACCGCCGAGAGCGCTTCAGCCAGCGAGAAGCGTCCCTCATACAGCGCCCGGCCCGTGATCGCACCGACGACGCCATCGGCAAAGAGCGGCTTGAGCGTGCGCAGGTCATCGAGCGATGCGACTCCGCCGGAAGCGATCACCGGCACGCGCGCGAGTCGTGCAGCCTCGGCGAACATCGCGACGTTGGTGCCCGACTCGGTGCCGTCGCGTGCGATGTCAGTCACGATCACGGCCGTCACGCCCGCCTCGCGAAAACGGACGACCACCTCGGCGACGGTGAGTTCGCTGGTTTCGACCCAGCCCTTGATCGCGAGTTTGCCGCCCCGCACATCGAGCGACCCGAAGATGCTCCCGGGGTAGCGCGCGCAGGCGTCGGCGATAAGTTTGGGATTAAGAAAGGCGGCCGAGCCGATCGAAACCACGTCGGCGCCGGCGTCGATCACCGCGCGGACGGAATCGAGCGTGCGCAGGCCGCCGCTCACGTCGATGCGGCAGGCGACGGCCGCGCGAATAGCGCGCACCGACGCGAGATTGCGCGGCGCACCCGCGATCGCGCCGTCGAGGTCAACGATATGGATTAGTTCGGCGCCGGCGGCCTCGAAGGCGCTCGCGGTGGCGGCCGGATCGGAGCCATAGACAGTCGCGCGATTCATCTCGCCGCGCAGCAGCCGGACGACCTCGCCGCCTTTCAGATCGATCGACGGTATAACGGTGAAGTGTCCGAACGGATTGGCGCCCGCCACCGTCACGAAAGCGTGCCCTTGGTCGAGAGCACCCCGCTCAGGCGCGGTTCGATCGCGGTCGCCTGGTCCATCGCACGCGCCAGCGCCTTGAAGGTCGCCTCGACAATATGGTGCGGATTGCGGCCGGCGTGCAGATTCAGATGTAGATTCATGCCGGTCTCGTCGGTGAGCGCCTTCATGAAATCGTGGAGCAGAATCGTCTGGAAATTGCCGACGCGCTCTTCCTTGATCTCGATATTGTAGGCGAGGTAGGCGCGCCCGCTGATATCGACCACGGCGGTGCACAGCGCTTCGTCGAGCGGCACGGTAGCGCTGCCAAAGCGGCGGATACCCGATCGATCGCCGAGCGCCTGGCGAAAGGCGCGCCCGAGCACGATCCCGACGTCCTCGACCGTGTGATGGTCATCGATATGCAGGTCGCCGGTGGCCGCCACGCGCAAGTCGAAAAAGCCGTGGCGCGCGAAGCTCTCGAGCATGTGATCGAGGAACGGCACTCCCGTACTGATTTCGCCGCGGCCCGTTCCGTCGAGCCGCAATCCAACCGCGACCGAGGTCTCGCGGGTCTTGCGATTAACGTCGGCGCTGCGCACGGGCAGCGAGAGCGTCGCGCCGTTCACCGCGGGAGTATCGTCGTGGGTGCGAGCGGGCGCCGCGGTCGCCGTGCGTGATTTATTCTTCGCTTCCATCGGGGTCTTGATCGAGCTTCATACGTTCGGTTTTCCGGTTGTCTCAATGTCCATCGGCTTCCGCGTACTCGCCGCCGGATCTTTCACCTTGCGACCGCGCGGCTTGACGCGGTGTCGCGTGCCAACTCCGTTCGAGGCCGCCGGCGCCAGCCGCAACTCCATCGCACGCGCGTGCCCCTCGAACCCCTCCATCCGGGCCAGTCGCGCGACCGTGGGTCCGAGTGCCTTCAGCGCATCCGCCGACGCCTCGATTATACTGGTTCGCTTGAGGAAGTCGTAGGAACCCAGCGGCGAGGCGAAGCGGGCCGAGCCGCCGGTCGGCAACACGTGATTCGGGCCGGCCAGGTAATCGCCGAGCGGCGCGGGGCTCCGTGCGCCGACAAAGACCGCACCCGCCGCCGTCACATGCTTGAGCCAGCGTGCGGGCTGGGCAATATCGAGTTCCAGATGTTCGGGCGCGATCCGATTGGCCAGCGCGACCGCCTCTTCGAGATTCTTCACCACCACCGCCGCGCCACGCTTGGCGAGCACCGCTGCCACGGTCGAGGCGCGCGGCAGGTCGGCCAGTGCGCGATCGATCGCCGCGATCACCGCCAGCGCGAGCGGACGCGACGGCGTGACCAGCACCGCCGACTCGTCGCCCGAGCCGTGCTCGGCCTGCGCGATGAGATCCGCCGCGACCCAGGCGGGATGCGCATGCGCGTCGGCGACCACCAGCACTTCGCTGGGTCCCGCCATTTTGTCGATATCGATAACGCCATAGACCATCCGCTTGGCCGCCTGCACCCACGCGTTACCGGGACCGACGACCTTGTCCACCGCGGGGACACTCGCGGTGCCATACGCGAGCGCGGCGATCGCCTGCGCGCCGCCGATTCGATAGACCTCGTCAACCCCCGCGATCGCCGCGGCCGCGAGTGCGACCGAACGGTCGCCGTCCTTTGAGGCGGGCGAGACCATCACGATTTCGCGGACCCCGGCGACCCGCGCGGGAATCGCGTTCATCAGCACCGACGATGGGTACGCACCCATGCCGCCGGGCACGTAAATCCCGACGCGATCGAGCGGCCGCACCATCTGGCCGAGGCGCATGCCGAAGCCGTCGCGATAGCTGAACGACCGCTCGAGCGTATGCCGATGGAACTCCGCGATGCGCCGGGCAGCGAGTTCCAGCGCGCGCCGATCCGCGCTGGGCAAGGCGTCGCGCGCCGCCGCAAGTTCCTCGCTGGAAACCCGCAGACGCGCGCGTGTCAACTTTACGCCGTCGAACTTGCGCGTCAGCTCGATCAGCGCACGATCGCCGCGCCGCCGTACCGCATCGATAATCGCGGCGACGTCGCGATCGACGCCGCCACCAGTGTCGCCGCGCCGGCGCGTGAGCGCGTCGAGGAAGCGGGCGCATTCAGCGGAGGCTGAGTCGAGCAGGCGCAGTGTCATGGCCGTGAGCCGCGATGGCGATCAAGGTGTTGAGCCAAAATACCCATCAAAAAAGCGTCAATCACTGAAAATTATTCCGGCGCGCGTTCGATTTGCGCGCCGACCGCGCGCAGCTTCTGATCGAGCGCCTCGTAACCGCGATCGAGATGGTACACGCGGCTGACCTCGGTGGTATTGTCGGCGGCGAGACCCGCCAGGATCAGGCTCATCGAGGCGCGCAGATCGGTCGCCATCACTGGTGCGCCGGTGAGATGCGCCGGGCCGCGAACGATCGCGGTCGGCCCCTTCATCACGATGTCCGCGCCCATCCGCAGCAGCTCCTGCGCATGCATGAAGCGATTTTCGAAAATGGTTTCGGTGATGACCGAGGTGCCGGCGGCCTGCGTCAGCAGCGCCATCATCTGCGCCTGCAGGTCAGTCGGGAAGCCGGGGTACGGCAGCGTGCGCAATTCGACCGGCATCAAGGGGCGGTTGCGCGCCACGCGCAGATCGCCGTTGGCGACAGTGATCTCCGCGCCGGTCTCGATCAGCTTCGCGATGACGGCGTCGAGTTGATCAAGGGGCGCACCCTTGATTACCAGGTCGCCGCCCGTGATCACCGCGGCCACCATCAACGAGCCCGCTTCGATGCGGTCGGGGATCACAGAATGCTCCGCGCCATGCAAACGCTCGACCCCCTCGATTTCGATCACGTGAGTGCCGGCGCCTTCGATTTGCGCGCCCATCGCACGCAGCAGGCGCGCGAGGTCCTGCACCTCGGGCTCCCGCGCGGCGTTTTCGATTACGGTAATCCCGCGCGCGCGCACCGCGGCCATCATGATATTTTCGGTTGCGCCGACGCTCGGATTGTCGAGCCAGATGCGCGCCCCGGTGAGCGTCGCGGCGTGGGCTTCGACGTAGCCGTTGCGCAACTGGATTCGCGCACCGAGCGCGCGAATACCGGCAATATGCAGGTTGACCGGACGCGCCCCGATGGCGCAGCCGCCGGGAGTCGAAACCCGCGCGCGTCCGCAGCGTGCGAGCAGCGGCCCCAGCGCGACAAACGAGGCGCGCATGGTCTTGACCAGTTCGTACGGCGCGTCGTGCGAATGCAGATGGCGCGCGTTGAGTTCCACTTCGTGGTCGCCGGTCCAGCGCGCTGCCACGCCAAGCCCCGTCAGAAGTTCCATCGCGGTGCGCACGTCGCGCAGCCTGGGGACGTCGCGGATGACGAGCGGCTCGTCGGTGAGCACCGACGCCATCATGATGGGCAGGCAGGCGTTTTTGCTGCCGCTCAGGGCGACGCTGCCGCGAAGCGGCACCCCGCCGCGAATGATCATTTTATCCATTGGGAACAGTGCACCCGCCGCGCCCGCAGAGGCGGCGGCCCCGCGCTGAACCGACATTGTGCCAAAGCGCGGCGGCGAAGGCACGCGGCCCCCACGCAATAAATTGACGCAGGCCTAACCTCGCGTTCATTTGCGGTCGGCATGCGGGGGTCGCATTGCGCGACCGAAACCAACTAGAGTTGAGATCGACACCTAGGGCACAACCGCAACGATCGCAAGCGGGGGCTTAACCGGGAGGACACGATGGGCATTCTCTCATGGATCGTCATCGGGCTGATCGCTGGTTTCATCGGTAGCAAGATCGTCAACAAAAGCGGTGAAGGGCTGATTCGCGACATCATCCTGGGCATCGTCGGCGCATTCGTCGGCGGCTGGATCTTCAGCATGATGGGTGCGACCGGCGTTTCCGGAGTTAACCTTTACAGTATCTTCGTCGCGGTGGTCGGCGCGATAATCGTACTGGTCGCTTATCACGCGATCTTCGGGCAACGGGCCACCGCCTGATTTCAATTAACCGCGCGCCGACCGTGCTCGCTAATCGCTCGATGATGGGCGGCCTGCGCGCGTGGCAGGCGCAAGCGGCTCGCAAAGTCAGGAGCGGCGCGCGACGACAACGCGAGGGATTCCGGCCAGGTCGTTGACCACGGTGATGATTTCGCCCAGGCCAGCGGCGCGGAAGATTGTCGCGACCTCGGTGGCCTGTCCCTCCCCGACCTCGACCATCAGCGACCCGCCGGGCGTGAGATGGATGGTCGCATCGAGTGCGATGCGCCGGTAGAGATCGAGGCCGTCGGGGCCGCCGGCGAGCGCCGCGCGCGGTTCGTAATCGCGAATTTCCGGCGCCAGCGATGCGATCTCGGCGTCGCGGACGTACGGCGGATTGCTGACGATCAGGTCGAAGCGTCCGATCGCCTCGCCGCTATCGATCACAGTCCAGCAATCGGCACGGCGAAACTCGACCCGCGCGGCAACGCCGACCCGTATCGCGTTCCGTGCCGCAACCGCAATCGCGGCCGCTGAGACGTCGGTGGCGACAATTTGCGTATTGCGCTCGACGGCCGCGATCGCGAGCGCGATCGCTCCAGAGCCGGTGCCAAGGTCGATCACGCGTAACGCCTTACGCTCCTTTATAAATGTGAGCGCGGTGGTGACGAGCGTTTCGGTTTCCGGTCGCGGAATCAAGACTTCAGGCGTTACTTCAAGATCGATCGAATAGAATTCCCGCCGCCCAACGATATACGCCAGCGGCATCCGCGCCACCCGCTTATCGATTAGCCTCGCGTACCGTTCCCGCAAGCCGTCGTCGATCGCGATCGTAGTGGCGATCAGGCGCTCGCGCGTTACTCCCGCCGCAAACGCCATCAGCAGTTCAGCGTCGAGGCGCGAATCTTCCACCCCGGCCGCGTTCAGCCGCATGGCAGCATCTTCAATAAGAGCTTTAAGTTGAACCGCTGTGCTGCGATCCGATGCGGCGGTCATTTGTGGCGCAAAATCGGTCGCGCGTCAGGCTCCGAGTGCGGCGGCCTGTTCTTTGGTGTTGAGCGCGTCGATGAGCGGATCGATCGCGCCGTCCATCACCTGGTCGAGTTGATGAAGCGTCAGGTTAACGCGATGGTCGGTGACCCGTGATTGCGGGAAATTATAGGTCCGGATGCGCTCCGAGCGGTCGCCCGTGCCGACCATCGAACGTCGCGTCTCGGCGGTCTTGGCGTCCTGCTCGGCGTGGGCCAATTCGAGCAAACGGGCGCGCAGGATCTTGAGCGCGCGCGCCTTGTTCTTGTGCTGCGATTTCTCGTCGCGGCAGATGATCACCATCCCGCTCGGCACGTGCGTGATGCGCACCGCCGAATCGGTGGTGTTCACGCTCTGACCGCCGGGGCCAGACGCGCGCATCACGTCGATGCGCAGGTCTTTTTCCTCGTTGATATTGACCTCGACCTCGTCGGCCTCGGGCATCACCACCACGGTCACCGCCGACGTATGGATACGCCCGGAGCCCTCGGTCGCCGGCACTCGCTGCACGCGATGCACTCCGCCTTCGAACTTGAGCCTGCTGTAGGCGCCGCGTCCGGCCACCAGCGCAACGACTTCCTTGATACCGCCGAGGCCGGTCGTGCTCAAGCTGAGCGATTCGATTTTCCAATTGTGACGCTCCGCATAGCGCGTGTACAAGCGGAACAGCTCGCCGGCAAACAGCGACGCTTCCTCGCCACCGGTCCCCGCACGAATTTCAAGCACTACGTTGCGTTCGTCGTTCGGGTCGCGCGGCGCGAGCAGCAGCTTGAGCCGCTCCTCGACCGCAGCCTGCTGCTTTTGCATCGAGGGCAATTCGGCCTTGGCGAGGTCGCGCAACTCCGCGTCGTCGCCTTCGAGCACCGCGCGATGTTCGCCAATCTCGTTGAGAATTCGCCGATACTCGCGAATCGCGCCGACCACCTCGCCGAGCTGCGAACGCTCCTTGGCGGCGACCGCGTACTCGCGATTGTTCGCGATTACCGCCGGATCGTTCATGCGCCGTTCGAGTTCGGCGTACCGATCTTCTATTCCCTTGAGTTTGTCGAGCATTGACGGTCAGACCGCAAGTTTGCCCAGTAGATAAAAGAAACGGCGCTCGGCTTGCGCCGGCGCCGGACCGCATCTCCCACGCACCCGGACGCTTGCGCGGCCACCGGCGGCAGGAGTTTCAATGCTACTTAACGCCGTACTTGCGCTTGAAGCGCTCCACCCGGCCGGCGGTGTCGACCAGCCGCTGCGTGCCGGTATAGAAGGGATGGCAATTCGAGCAGACCTCGACGCGGATATCGGCCAGCGTCGAATGGGTCTCGAAGGTATTGCCGCAAGCGCAAGTCACCACGCTGCGGCGGTACTTTGGATGGATTCCAGCTTTCATCTGACTCTCTAAGCCTGTTTGCACTCCGCTTTCAACCATACCATCGCCCATCCGCTTGCACAATTCACCCTCGCGCGGCTCCCCCGGAATCACCCGACTCTCCACGTTCGCGGTGTTTCGCCGGTATTTCCTGGCCGCCGTGCGTCGATGGGCGCCGACGC
Source organism: Deltaproteobacteria bacterium (assembly GCA_021780755.1). GTDB lineage: Bacteria > Desulfobacterota > Binatia > Binatales > Binataceae > JADMIL01. The sequence continues at coordinate 44,416 of JAJXYF010000039.1, forward strand.
AAGGGCCAATCTAAGCATCCTTCGCGGCGCGCGCACGGGTTCCTTTTCCGCCTGATGTCAAACAAAGATTTGTAAGTCGGCGCCTTTACAGACTAGAATGGCGCGCTCCAAGAATCCGAACCGGGATTCAGACCGGGATTATGAATTGACGTGGTGACGATGCAAGGAGGGATCGCGGCGGCCATTTCAGCAGCTTTCACACTCGCCGCCCTGACCCTTCTGGCCGGATGCGGGGCGGCTGGCAATCAGGCCAACCATCAAGTGAAGGGCGCCGGCCTCAATCCGTCAGTTGTCAGCACCGACGCGGCCACTGGCACGACCAACGAAGGGACTCGCGTGATTACGAATCTGTCGCAGCTGTCATCGACGCCCACGGGGGTTCCCGCGCTTGACCCGCAGAGTCTCGTCAATGGGGCGGGGAGCCTGCGCGACGACTCCGCGCCGAGCGCCGACAATGCGCAGAGTATCGCCGACGCCAACCTCGATCACCTGTATCTTTCCAAGCAGCACAGCGCCGTCAACGGCGGCGAGGCGCGGGCCCCCGGCGATCGCACCCTGCTCAACGCGAAGGCCCGTGAATTCCCTGAATTTTCCTACGCCCTGCTCAACCAAACCCTCGTCGCCGCGCAGGAACTCGAAGCCCAAAAGCTCCAGGATCACCCGCTCCCCGATGACATCAAACCGATCATCCTGGTCGCCGTGATGACCCCCGAAGGCAAACTTATCGACCTATCCATCGAACAACATACCGGGGTTGGCGAGGTTGACCGGGTCCTCATCGACGCCTGCAAAAAAGGTCTGTGGGCGATGAATCCGCCCAAGGCCGCGCTCGCCGCAAACGACACCTACCGCTTGCGCTTCGAGGCGGTGATCAGAAACCACAGCTATGACCTACAGGGTAATTACCACTATATAACGCACGTCGGATTGGCCCTCTTGTAATCGCGGATCGTGTGGACTGCGCGCGGCTAAAGGAACTGATTAAGTTAACGGGCGGATTGGGTGGAGAGGACGGGCATCGAACGAAGCATGACCAACAAGGAATATGATTAAGGCGCCACTCAGACTGATCTCGATGACTTCAGCGAAAATGCTCCGTGGACCCTGGCGCAATTACCGCCCGCGCCCCGGCCTTTCCGTGCCGATCGTCACCGTCCTCGATCGCAACGGCAACGTCGTGGCCGACGAACAGCGCGCGGTGGTTCGCTATGCGATCCAGCAAGGCGCCGGCGCCGACATCATTTTCGCGGCCGGCACCACCGGCGAATGGAACCGCATCGATAACGCCCGCCGCCAACTCGTCGCCCGCATCGCGGTTGACGAATGCCGCATCGCGGCCCGCGCCGGCCGCCGCGTCGAGGGCTGGGTCGGCATCACCGGACACACCCGCGCGGAGACCCTCGAGAACCTCGATCACGCTATCGAGATCTCCGCCGACGCCGCCGTCGTCGCGCCCCTTTCGATCACCGACATTGACGATCCGGTCGATTTCGTCAAGCGCGAGATCGCCGCCGTCTTCGCCCGCACCGGCCGCCAGTTGCCGATCTTTCTTTACGACAACGAGGACATCGCCGCCGCCGGCAAGGCCGCCCATCTGCATACCCGCGACGTCAAGCAGATGAGCGAGCTTCCATACGTGCGCGGCATCAAAGTCACCGCCGGCAAGGCCGTCCTCGGCAACTACACGCGCGCCGCCGCCCACTTCAAGCGCCGGGGCGATTTCGCCATCTATCCCGGCAACGCTTACCTCATCTTCGACCTCTTCATGCCGTCGGACGGTCTCGTGCGCCGCCTCCGCAACGTCTGGAATCATTACCTCACGCAAGACGCCCTGCCCTACGGCGTGGTCGCCGGCGCCGCCAATCTGATGCCTCGCGAATGGCAACGCGCATGGCAGGTCTGCCGCGTCGGCGACGGCCCCATGATCGATCGCTACCGGATCATCATGGAGGAGTTTCGCGAGGCCTCCGTCTTTCTCCGTGGCACCCGCATCTACCGCCCGACCGTCGCCTGCCTCAAGGCCGGGCTGCGGCACCTCGGCGTGATTTCCAGCGACGCCGTCGCCGCCGGGACTCCCGCCCTCGAACCCGATCAGCGCCGCGAGTTCATTCGCCGCTTCAACGAGATCCGCCGCCGCGCCTGCGCCACCCTTGAGCCCGAATGGCAATCCACCTTGATGAAGCCGCGGATCGCCTCCGCCCGGTCGCTCCTCCAGGCCTGAGACCCGCGGATGCCCGATCTCAAGCTCGACGCCGTCGGATGCGGCAGCATGGTCGTGGATCAGTTCTATCGCACACCCCGCATCATCAGCGCCGACGAAAAAATCCTGCTCGATTCCGGACGCAACGGCTCCGCCTCCGAACCGCCAACCGTCGGCGGCGTCGTCCTGAATCACCTCGGATGGGCCCGCGTGCTCGGTCTCGACGTCGGCATCTTCGGCAAGATGGGCGACGACCGCTACGGCGAAATCCTGCGCGGCGGCATGAACGCGCTCGGCATCCGGCATCATCTGACGCTCGACGGCAGCGCCAGTTCGTTCGCGACCATCTTCGTTGACGCCCAAGGCAATCGCGCCATCTACATGGTGCGAGGCGCGACCGCCGAACTTAAGCCGGCCGAGATTCGCCGTCGTCACGGCGCCTTCATCCGCAACTCCCATCTGGTCTCGACCGAAATCTCTCAGCTCCCGCTCTCGACCGTCATCGCGCTGCTGCTGTTCGCCCGCGCGCATTCAATTCCGACTGTCCTCGATATCGACGTACCGCCCTCCGACGCGGTCGCGTCGCTCGGCACGCGCGCCGAACTCGAGCGGGCGCTCAAGCTCGCCACCGTCCTCAAGCCGGCCAAGGCCGCCGCCCGTGAACTTGCCGCCGGCGTCCGCGACCCGCTTAAAATGGCCGAGGCCATTCGCACGCGCTATGGCAGCCGCGCCGTTGTCATCACCGACGGTGAACGCGGCTGCGCCATCGCGGCATCCGACACTGCCCTGCGCGTGCCCGCGTTTCGCGTGCCGCGTCAAATCGACGCGACCGGCGCCGGCGACGCCTTCATGGGCGCGCTGCTCGCCGGCCTCCGATGGAATCTCTCATGGGACCAGATCGGTCGCCTGGGCAACGCCGCCGGCGCCGTCTGCATCACCCGCCTCGGCGCCTTTCCGGCGCGCCTCGATCTCCGCGACGAAATTTTGAAACTTTACGGCGAGCCGCTGCCGACGTGCGCCATCGCCCCGCAGACCATCACCGCCGACGGCTCGAGCGCGCTCGACCCGGTCACCGAGGTCGCGCGCTTCTTCGATACCGCGATCGCGGAACTCGCCGGCCTGCGCAACGCCATCGATCTTGAATCGATCGCGCGCGCGGTCACGATCATTCGCACCGCCGAGACCCGCGGCGGACGCGTTCACGTCACCGGCGTCGGCAAGCCCGAACACGTCGCCCGATACGCCGCGAGCGTGTTCTGCTCGGTCGGTACGATGGCCACGTTTCTGCACGCCACCGAAACCCTCCACGGCAGCCTCGGCCAGATCGATCCGCGCGACGTCGTCATCGCCATCTCCAACAGCGGCAATACCGACGAACTGTGCGCCGCCGCGATCGCCGTCAAGGATCACGGCGCGCGACTAATCGCGGTCACTGGCAACGAAGTTTCGGAACTCGGCCGCTTGGCCGACTTGGTGCTGCATGCGCCGGTCCAGAATGAAGGCGGTGTCCTCGGACTCGCCCCGCGCATCAGTGTGCTTGCCCAGGTCTTCGTGGTCGCGGCGTTGTCGGTGGCTCTGGAAGCGGCGCGCGGACTTACGCTTGAGGAATACAGCCGATGGCATCGGGCCGGCACGCTCGGCGAAGCGGCCCGGCGCCGCGCCGCCGCCACTCCCCCGATTCGCAACCGCCGCTAACCGCGGACACCGAAACCTCACAGGGTTTCGACTTCCCTTTGGCAAGACGCGGGCTTCGCCTTGTGGAACCTCGCCACGGGTTGACCTCTTCACCGATCGACGCTCGCGTCGCTCGGGCAGGGACTCGCCCCGGCCACTATTTTCCGGTGAATTTCGGCGTGCGCTTTTCCTGGAACGCCGTGATTCCTTCGCGATAGTCCGCGGTCCGTCCCGCGACACCCTGCGCTTTCGCTTCTGCCGCAAGCACTTCGGACAGGCCGAGCTGCTCGTCGCGAATCCGCCGCACGATCCGCCGCGATTCCATGAAGGCCGCCGTCGGCCCTTGCGCGACTTGGCCGGCGAGCTTGCGTGTCTCCGCCACCAATGAAGCAAGCGGGAACGCGCGATTCACCAGGCCCAGTTGAGCGGCCTCGGTGCCGCTCAGAAAACGCGTCGTGTAGATCAATTCGAGCGCCAGATGACTGCCGAGGCGCTCGACCAGGAACAAATGGCTGCCGGAGTCGAGTACCGCACCGATTCGCGCGAAGGGCGAGCCGATTTTGGCGTCGTCGGCGACATAGACCACATCACACGCGAGCGCGATTCCGAGGCCGGCACCCAGGCAAGGGCCGTGCACCGCGGCAAAGGTCGGCGCGGGAAAGTCCGCGATCGTTTGAATCACCGGATTGAAGACGGTCTTCAGAATCGTCTCGGCGTCCTCCTTGCCGGGCTCGGCGCCGGCGAGATCGCGACCGGCGGAAAAGCCCGGTCCCTCGCCGCGGATCAGTAGCGCGCGAACCGGTCCCGTGGCCGCGGCGGCCAGTCGCGCGTTCATCTCGGCGACCATCGCGTCGTCAAACGCATTCATCTTGGCCGGCCGATTGAGGACGACTTCGGCGACGCCATTTTCGATCGTCAGGTCAACGCTCATGGTGCTTCGATGCCTCCGCGAGCTAAAACACCGGGATGATGTCAGCGTCCGTGATGTCGCCCACTTCGACGCCATCGATATCGAGTTCCGGAATCGCCGGGAACTCGATATGCCAGCGCTCGAGCAGCTTGCGCACCTTCGCGATCGCGACGCGCCAGTTGTCCGCCTGCTCATCGACCGTGAGTATTCCCAGCCCCGCCTTGCGCGCGATATTGAGCAGCACGCGATGGTTGGTGAGAAAATAATCGGGCAACTTCCAGAACAGCATCGGCGGCTCCCACAACACCATCGACAGAAACACGAACCCGGCGCGCAATTGTTTGGTCACGAACCCGCGGTACTCGTCGCTCAGCCCCGGCCATTCCTTCTCGAGCAGCGTGATACAGATTTGCAGATGGCGCGATTCGTCGCGTCCGATACTGCGAAAGACCTGCTCGAATACCGGATGCCGGGTCGCTCGCGCCATCCCGTGAAACAGCGTTGACGACGCCACCTCACCCATCATGAACGAGGTGAACAGCACCGCCAGCGGGTACTTCGTCACCGCGTTGTTAAAGCCCGACCAGTAGCGGCCCCCGTTATGGTAGAGCCAATCGATATTGTTGAGCGCGGCGCGTTCGAGTTCGGTCTTTGGAGTGAAGCCCTGCGGGCCGTTGGGCACCAGTCGCTGAATCGCTCGCTGGCAGCATTCCTCGTGATTGGTCTCGTCGCGCGTGATCGAAAAGAAGCACTTGCGCACCGCGTCTTCCTCATGCGTCTCGAACGCATGAATCATCGCGCGCGCGAACACCGCCGGCCCTGACGAATCGAAATTCGACAGCAGCGCCCACCAGTACATCATCGCGATTCGCTCGTCCGCGCTGAACGCCACCGGATCGAGCGTGTCCCACGGAATCGCCGACGGGTTGAAGCCCTCGACCTTCGCACGCTCGTAAATCTCCGCCAGCTTCGGCGTCTCGTGCGTCCATCCGAGCGGAAAGATATTCGGCTGCGGCACCGGTGGTGCGTCAATAAATCCCGTTTCCGGGATCAACAGCCCGCGCTTCAATTCCTCAACCGTTGGCAAAATCAGGTTCGATTCGCTGTTGCGAAGCTTGCTCGCCGATGCGCCCATTTGTGCCGGCCTCCATCTGGATCTGGCAGGGCTTAAACCTACCAATTGGTTGATTTATAAATCGCGCCCCGGAAATGTCAACCGAACAACTCATTCATCTTCATGGGCCTCCAGACTTCGCTCCATCCAATACCTCATTCGAGTCCCGCGAAGGCGACCCGGCTTGCCGCCGCGACGATATCCTCGACGCCCAGCCCGCCCCCCGGACGGTACCACTCGGTAATCGAGTTGAGCATCCCGAAGAGCAGCCGCGTGATCAGTCCTGGTTCGATATCGGCGCGAATCTGTCCCTTTAGCTGTGCATCTTTGACGATCGCCGCGACCAGGCGATCGAAGCGCCGGCGTCGTTCGAGAATCCATCTCTCGGTTGAAGTATTGCCGCGCACCCGCAGCAGCAGCGCGACCTCCGGCAAGCGCTCGACCGTGACCTCGATAGTGCGCCGCACGACGTGCTTCAGGCGATCGATCTCGCGACCTTCCCGCGCGGCGGACTCCTGGAGCACGGCGAACAACGCGTCAAGCGCCCGTCCCGCACCGCGCGCGAGCAGCGCCTCTTTGCCGTCGGCATGGTAGTAGATACTCGCCTTGGTGATCCCCGCGGCGGCAGCAACCTGGTCGAGCGACGCGCCATCATAGCCGCGGCGCAAAAAGACCTGCACCGCGATATCGACGATCGCGTCCATGTCGTACGGTTTACGCTCTTTTGCTGAAGGCCGGCCCACCGAATTCACGCGCCCCTGATAATATGGTTTAACCTAGCCGATATCGACGCGCCAAACGGCGCGCGCGTCTCATGCAAAAATCGACGTATCGTTCGGCGCAGGAGTAATCCGATGAAGTACGGCATCGCGATTCGCAACATGGGCCCGCAGTCAACCCGCGAAACTATCCGCGAGTGCGCGCGCGTGGCGGAACAACTCGGCTTCGACGCGCTCTTTGTTTCGGATCATCTCTGCATCCCGCCTGACGATACCGAAGGCTCCGGCGGGCGCTACCTCGACGTGCTCGCGACGCTCGCGTATCTGGCCGGCGCGACCGATCGCATCAAACTCGGCGTCTCGGTCCTGGTGCTGCCCTATCGGCCCGCGGTGCTCACCGCAAAGCAGGTCGCGACGATCCAGGAACTGTCGGGTGAACGCATGATCGTGGGCGTGGGCGTCGGCTGGATGAAGCGTGAGTTCGAGGCGCTCGGCGTGGACAAGCGGATGCGCGGGCGCCTCAGCAACGAGACCTTGCGCGTGCTGCGTCATCTGTTCACCACCCAGGCCCAGGCGTATCGCGGCGACCTCGTGAGCTTTCCGCCATTCGTATTTGAGCCGCGTCCCGCATGTCCGCCCATCTGGATCGGTGGTAATGGCGACCCCGCGATCGCGCGCGTGCTCGAGTTCGGCAGCGGATGGCATCCGATGCTGCCCGCCGAGAAACTCAAGCCTGCGGTCATCGCGCTCAAGCAAAAGCTCAAGGCGAAGGGTCGCGATGAAATCGAAATCGTCGTGCGGCGCGGACTGCGTCTCGACGATATCGGGGCGGCGCGCGAGCGCGTCGCGGCCGAACGCGACGCCGGCGCGACCTACTTCATACTCGATCTCGGGCGCTATCCGAGCGCGCGCGAATTTGCCGCGCAGGCCGAAGCGTTCATGGCGAAGGTTGCCTGATCTAGATTATCCCGTCGCGCTTCAGCGCCGCGAGCTCGCTGCCGCTCACGCCGAGCATCTCGCCGTAAACGCGGTCGTTGTCGTGGCCGACCGGCACCGATCCGCGCCAGATTTTGCCCGGCGTCTTCGAGAATTTCGGCACGATCCCGATTCCCTTCACGCGGCCGACCTGCACGTCGTCCCATTCCACGTGCATCTCGCGCGCCTTGTAATGCGGGTCCTCGGCGATGTCCTTGCTGGTCATGATCGCCGCGCACGGCACCTGCGCCTCGTTCAAGATACGCACGACGTCGGCGGTCGAACGCTCCGCGATCCATCCGCGCAAAATCGCGTCGAATTCGATCCCTTCGATCGACTCCAGGTTGGTCCGCGCGCTTTGCCATTTCGGATCGGCCGGGTCGAGCCCGATCGCGCCCAACAACCGCGTGTACACTTCGGTCAACGCGCCCAACGCGATCCAGCCGTCGGCGGTCTCAAAGCTGTCGAGTGGCTGGAAGCCCTGCCCCTTGTTGCCCGAGCGCTCGCGCACGACTTCTTTCTGAAAATATTCGACCATCGTGCCGCCCAACGTGCGATGGATCGCTTCGAACTGAGCGATATCGATCGACTGCCCAACGCCGTGCGCGCGGGCATAGGTGAGCGCCGCCAGCGACGACCACATCGTGAACATCGCCGTCATGTAATCGCCGGTCCACGGGGCCGCCCGGGTGGGAGGATTGTCGGGATAGCCGGTCTGGTACATGGTGCCGCTGAACGCCTGCCCCACGATATCGTAAGAGGTGCGCCGGATGTACGCCGGATCGCCGTATTGCCCGTAACCCGAGACGTGCGTAATGACCAGCTTCGGATTGAGCCTGCGCACCGAGTCGTCGTCGAGGCCCCAGCGCGGGTAAGTGCCGGGCTTCGAGCTTTCCATCCAGATGTCGCAAGCCGGAATCATTTTCAGGAACAGATCGCGGCCGCGCGGCTTCGACAAATCGAGCGTGACGCAGAGCACGTTGCGCCGCTCCTGGACCCAGTTGGTCGCGACCGGCGCACCGCCGTCGCGCGACGGCAGCGTAATCCCTAACGTCCGCCAGCCCGCGTCGCCGCCACCCGGCCGTTCGATCTGAATTACCTCGGCCCCCATCTCGGCGGCCAATTGACCGGCGAACGGCTGCGCGATCAGCGTTCCCGTCGAGATTATGCGCACGCCCTGAAGCGGGCCAAAAGATTCGGGCACCAGCGATTTCGCGGCCATTCGATCTCCTTAATGGGGTTAATGACGCGCCTCCCCGTGGCGCGCATCCACGATCATGCAATGATTGCCGCGCGACGGGCAACGATCAAGGTTCGCGCCGGCGGCGGGCCGTCGGCAGACGTTTTCCGCGAGCGCGCCGAGGGCTATTATATCCCGCGCCCGACTGCGATTATTGATCTGCATCGACGAATTATGTTTGAAGGAAATTCCTCAATGAGCGGCTCGATCGATCGGCGCGAGTTGACCTTAAAGGCGCTGGCCGGCCTCCTCGGCGGCGCGATTGGATGGGTGCCGGTCGAAATCGCCAATCACGGCCATTCGCTGACCGAGGCACCCACCACCGCCCAATACGTCGGCGACCTGGTCTCGATGGCGCTGATGGCGGGCCTCATCGGCGCATTGATCCTGGCCACCGAGGACAACTCGCTCCAGTTCAGTCGGCGCGCGCAGTTTCCTTTTGTCGCGCTGGAGGTACCGGCGCAAGCCAAGCGCCGCGCACTGCGCGGATTCATCCTGTGCTTTATCCTCGCGATCCCGGCCAATTACTATTCGAACATCGCCTTCGGCGCGATCCTCACTGCCGGTGGATGGGAGGTCAACCATCCCGGTTCGCTCTTCTACCTGATTCTCGCGCGCCTCATCGGTTGGACCCTGATGGGCATGATGCTCGGGGTCGGCGTGGGACTCTCCACGCTCTCGCTGCGCAACGTGGTCAAGGGCGCCGCGGGCGGATGGATCGGCGGCTTTGTCGGCGGACTGGTCTTTGATTTTATCGGTTCGATCACCGAGTCCGGACTGCCTTCGCGCTTTGTCGCCTTGAGCGCGATCGGCCTTTCCATCGGCCTCTTCATCGGGCTGGTTCAGGAACTGACCAAGAGCGCCTGGCTCGCGGTCGAAGCGGGACGTTTGCGCGGACGCCAGTATCGTCTCGACGGCGCCACCGCGACCATCGGACGCGCCGAGGAAAATCCCGTCGGGCTCTTCGGCGATCCGGGCGTGCAGGCGCGTCACGCCATCATTGAGCGACGCGGCGCCGACTACTCGATTCGCAATCTCGCCGTGCAGGAAGGCACCTTCGTCAACGGCAACCGGATCGAGACCGTGCCTCTGCATGACGGCGATCGCATCCGCATCAGCAACTACGAAATGAGTTTTCATTCGCGCGCGGGCGCGCACGCGGCCAGCCTCGCGACGGCAAATCCGCCCCGCCCCGCCGCTGCGTCCACGATCGCACCATCGGCGAGCGTGGTCGCGAGTACGTCGGCGGGCGCCGCGCCGGCCTATCTCGCCGGACGCAACGGTGACCGTTACGCACTGCGCGCCGACGCCGCGACCAGCCTCGGACGCGCGCTCGACAATGATATCGTGGTGACCGACGCCTCCGCCTCGCGCCATCACGCAACCATCGAGGCCATCAACGGCGGCTTTCGCCTGCGCGATCTCGGCAGCCAGAACGGCACCTTCGTCGGCACCCAGCGGGTTACCGACACGCCGCTCGGCAACGGCGATACTGTGCGAATTGGCGACGCCGTGTTTACCTTCCATGGCTGATTCGACCATCGAAAGAGCGCGCTATTGCTCGCAATGCGGGCAGCCGGTGACGGTGATCGACGCGGCCTTCTGCAAGGAATGCGGCGCGCCGCTGCCCGGCACGGTGTGGCTCAGCCATGAAATCACCTGGCGCCCGTTCGTCGCATTTGCCCTGAGCATCGTTCCGGGCCTCGGCCATTTCTACAAGCGACAGCCCGGGCGCGGCGTGGTCTGGTTCCTCTTCGTGACCTTCATGTACGCTAGCGCGCCGCCGCTCGGTTGGATCGTGCATCTGATCTGCGCTGTCAACGCGGCCTTCGCCGGCGCGATCAAGGAAGACGCGCTCGCCCGTTCAATCCCCGGCGGCGGTCCGGGGAGATTATCGGCGACGGCGCGTCCACGATCGTAGGAGGTCTTCGCGCCCTTAGATGATCGCGCCCAGCACCATAGTCGGCGGACGCTACCGGGTCGTCCGATCGCTCGGCGGCGGCGGCATGAAGCTGGTCTATCTGGCGGAGGATTTGCGCCTCGCGGGGCGGCCCTGCGCACTGGCCGAAATGGTCGATAGCTTCACCAGCCCCGACCTGCAGCAGCAGGCGGTCGCCGCCTTCAATCGCGAGGCCGACATGCTCGCGCAACTCGCCAACGAGCACATCCCCCGCATCTTCGATCGCTTCAGCGAGGCCAACCATCACTATCTCGTGATGGAATATATCGACGGCACCACGCTCGAGGACGAACTGCGTGCCCACGGCGGCAAGCTGCCGCCGGCGCAGGTAATCGAAATCGCATCGCAAATCCTGACCACGCTTGAATATCTGCACAATCTCGATCCGCCGGTGATCTACCGCGACTTGAAGCCGTCGAACGTGATGGTCACGCCCGACGGCATGGCGAAGCTCATCGACTTCGGCATCGCGCGCCTTTTCGCACCCCTCAGCAACGCCACCATGATCGGCACGCAGGGCTACGCACCGCCCGAACAGTATCGCGGACGCGTCGAGACCCGCTCGGATTTGTACGCGCTGGGCGCCACCATGCATCACGCGCTCTCGGGCCGCGATCCCGCCGCCGAGCCGCCCTTCAGTTTCCCCTCGCTGCGCAAATTGTGCCCCGACCTCGACCCATCGCTCGGCGCCCTGGTCGATCAGGCGCTGGCCTATGACGTCGTCAACCGGATGCGCGACGCCACGGATTTCAAGCGCCGGCTGATCGAGATCAAGACCGGCGCAAGTGACGCGTCCAAACCGGCGGGCGCCGCCACAAACCGATCCGCCGGGCGCCCCCAGCTTCCGCTCCCGCTCGGCAACCCGACCCCGGCCGCCGCCGATGCGGAAGTTCAGGCCGCGGCCGGCGGCCCGGCTCAGGCGGCCCGTCCGGTGTCCCCCGGCGCGTCCGCCGCGAGTGCCTCGGCGAGTTCCGCGCGAGGGCCGATTTCTCCACCGCCGCCCGCGGCCAGCGCCTCCAGCCCGACGGTGCTCAGCGTCGGTGCCGAGATCAAGTGTCCGAGTTGCGCCCGCATGATTCCGATCGATTCGCGATTCTGCTCGTACTGCGCCGTCGATTTGCGCCATTCTATGGCGCCGTTCGAACTCGGTGGGAATGCCGACGCCGAGACCGCCGTGCTCGACGGCCGCCAATGGAACCATCGGACCAGCCGCGGCGGCCGCGACCGCACGCAAGCGCAATTCGGCGGTAGGCGATCGCGCCGCCATCTGCGCCATCCGCTCCTGCTGATCGTCGCGATCTTCGCGATCTCGTTCATCATCAGAATGATCATCCTGAACGAAGTCACGCCCGCCGCTCCCGCCGGAGACGAAAGCGGTTCGTCCGCGGCGCCCGGCGCCACCGTGCCCGACGCCGACAGCAGTGACGCGCGTCTCGCCAACTTGCGCCAGGCGTTGGACAACGCCGGCTATCGCTCGGTTCGCTTTCGCCTCAACGGCAACGTGCTCGAGGTCTGGGGCACCGTCCCCGATGAATTTGATCGGGTCAACGTGCAGGCGTTGATCTTTCGCAGCGTCGGCATCGTTTTGCTGCAAGACAACTTGCGCGTCAGCAGCACCTACGCCGAGCCCTAGGCAGAACCTCGCGCGCTCCCGGCGTGCGTCATCCATTGGTTGAGTTCCTCAACAACTCTTGGCTTCTTTTGGCCGCCGGTTGGCCCGCGGTCGCGGGGCTTTTCAAGGGCGGCGGTCGCGTGTGAAACTCGATCCGTATGCTGGTTGATTTACACGTCCACACCGCGCTCTCGTCTGACTCCAACGTCGCGCCCGAGCGATATCTCGAAGCGATCGCGAAAAATACCACACCGCTTGGGGCGATTTGCTTTACCGAGCACCGGCGGTTTCCGGTGGAGGCAGAAATCGACGCGCTCTACGCGGAACTTTCCCAGCGCTTCGGCGTGCACATTTTCAAGGGCGTCGAGGCCGACACCAATCTCGGTCATCTGCTGATTTTCGGCGTCACGGGCGAATTGCGCCGCCGCTTCGATCTCGATTCGCGCATGCTGCGCGCGGAACATGTGATCGAGGTGGTGCACGGCGAGGGCGGCATCGCGATTCCCGCGCATCCGTTTCGCGATTCGGGCTACGGCGTGCGCCTCGACGAGCTGCTCGCGAAACTCGGCCCGGCGCTTAGCGCGATCGAAGCCGTCAACGGCCAGAATTCGGCCGGCCAGAATGACGAAGCGCTCGCGATGGCGGAGAAGCTCGGGCTCACGCCACTCGGCGGCAGTGACGCGCATTTTTCGACCGCCAACTGGTTTCTGACCTGCGCGACGGAACTTGATCGCGCCGTCGCCAGCGTCGAGGAGCTGTGCGTCGAATTGCGCGCCGGCCGTGCCCGTCCGTATTACTTTGCGCGTGATTCCGCGCCGCACCGCCGCGGGCAACAGCAATGAGTTCGCCGGGCGCGTCACGCGAGCATAGCGAGGCGAGCGCAATCCGCAACTGAACCGACGCCGAAAGTACACTGCGTCCGCAGCCCGACACGGAGGATTGCTATGAAATTTGGAACCTTCATCACCAGCGTCAAGCCCGAACGAATCGCGACACACGTCCGCGCCGCCGAGGACATCGGCTTCGAATCGGTATGGATTGGCGAGCACATGATCCTGCCGACGGTGTCCGAATCGAAGTATCCCTACTCGCCCGATGGCCGCTTTCCCGCGCCGCCCGACGTCCCGTTCCACGACCCGATGATCGCGCTCGGTTATGCCGCCGCGCTGACCACGAAAATCAGGCTCGCGACCGGCATCTTCGTCGTCCCCCTGCGCAACGCGATCGCCACCGCCAAGGCGGTCGCCTCGCTCGACGTGCTGAGCCATGGCCGCGTGCTCTTCGGCGTCGGCGTGGGCTGGTGGGCGGAAGAATTCGCGGTGGTGGGCGCGCCGTTTAACGATCGCGCCTTGCGCACGCGCGAGTACCTCGAACTGATGAAGGAGCTGTGGACCAGCGACGAACCGGTTTATCGCGGCAAGACGATCGCGGTCGAGGGTGTGCGCTTTTATCCCAAGCCGGAGCAAAAGCCGCATCCGCCGATCGTCGTCGGCGGCACCAGCGACCTGGCGCTCAAGCGCACGGTCCGCTACGGCGACGGATGGTATGGAATCGCGAAGAGCCTCGACGAAGCGCGCACGCTGATTGAACGGCTGCGCGGACTCGAGCGCGCTGCCAAGCGCGTCAAGCCGGTTGAGATTACGCTGAGTCTGAGGACCGGCCACGCGATCACCCTCGAGGAGGTCAAGCGCCTCGGCGAACTGGGCGTCGAGCGGGCGCTGGTGGGATTACCGCTGCGCGCGTTCAGCGAGGACGAACTCGCGCGCTTCCATGACGAGGTTATGGCGCGGATGTAGCGCCGACCGCCGGCGACGCTCCGACGCGGCTACGAGCTCTCCAGCTCGCGGATGAAGCGCCGGAGATCCGCCGGACGGCCCGCCGCGACGATCAGATCGCCCGGCTTGAGCACGCGGTCGGGACCGAGCGGGGCAAATCCGTTTTGTGGGTCGCCGCCATCCTGAACCGCGAGCACACTGACCGCGTAGCGCGCGCGCGGGTCCAGTTGGCGAACCGTTTTGCCGCTCGCCCCGGCCGGAATTTTGATTCGCGTGACGCGATATCCGGTGGCCCAGAAGATGCCGCGGTCGCCGGTCTCGTGGGCGGACAAGGAAACCGTAACGCGATTGAACGCCTGCGATACGTTGCGCCGCGAAATCAGCCCTAGAAACCGTCCGCCGTTGGGATGTTCGACCACCGGAATCTCATCGAGCGCCTCGTATTCCATCATCTGCGCGGCCTGATCCAGGTTCGATTCCGGCGTCACCACGGGCGGATTGCGGCGGCTCAAATCGAACGCGTTGATCAGCGCACCCAGTTCGGTGCCGCTCGCGAGCACCCCCAGCAGGTCGCGCGTGACCACCAGTCCGGCCAGTTCACCGTCGCTGTTGACCACCGGCAGCGTGGCCTGCGCGGTCTCCCCCGCCATCCGCAGCACATCGGCCAGGGTGGCGTTCTCGCTCAGCACATCGACCTCTCTGTGCATCACCGAGGCGACCGGAAGCTGGGTCAGGACCATGCGCTCCTTGCCGATCGCGAGCGTCTTGCCCTCGCGGGCGAGCGAATAGGTATCGATCGATTCACTTTCGATCGAGCGCGCGACGACCAGTGCGGTGATCGTCGCAATCATCGCCGGCAATGCCACGGTGTAATTGAGCTGCGTCATCTCGAACAGCAGGAACAGGGCGGTGAGCGGCGCATGGGTCACCGCGGCGAGAAAGGCTCCGATCCCGACGAGCGAATACGAACCGTGCGGTCCGGCAATACCCGGTGCGATCAGTCCGAACAATCCGCGAAAGGCGCCGCCGCTCATCGCGCCCATAAAAAAGACCGGGCCGAAGACTCCACCTGGCGCGCCGCAATCGAGCGAGACCGCGCTGGCGACGAATTTTGCCACGGTCAGACCAAGCAGCAGGCCGAGGCCGAGTTCTCCGTTGATTGCGCGATCGATTACCGGGTAGCCGTCGGAAAGATTTTGCGGCAACACGATCGCGATCACGCCGACCCCGGCGAGGCCGGCCGCGAGCTTCGCCCACTGGGGCATTTTAAGTGCGCGGAAGTAGCGGCCGGTCGCGTGGAAGAACCGGATATAGCCCGCGCCGAGCATGCCGAGCATCGCGCCCATCAGGCCGTAACTGAACAGTTCCCAGTAGCTCGTGATCAAGAAGGCGGCCGGATGAAAAACGGCACTCGCCTGTCCCATGATAGTCCGCGAGGTCACGACCGCCGTGAACGTCGCGATCACTACGAGCACCAGGTTGGTGAGGTCGGTCTGGCCCATCAGGACGATTTCCTGTGCGAACATCAGGCCGCCCATCGGTGCGTTGAAGGTGGTTGCGATACCGGCACCGGCGCCGGCCGCGACCAGCACTTTGGCGCGATCGACCGAAAGCCGGCGCAACTGCGCGACGGCCGACCCGATCGCGCCGCCGATCTGCGCAATCGGTCCCTCGCGGCCGACCGACGCGCCCGCGCCCAGCGACAGCGCGGCGCCCAGCGCCTTCAGCACGATCCATCGCCGCTTGATGCGCGCGTGGCCGAGGTTCACCATCTCGAGGAAATTTGGAAAGCCGTAACCGAGCACGTCACCCGGGAAGAAGAAATTCAGGATCAGAATGGCGGCGCCACCGCTTAACAAAATGATCGGGATGAGAAGGACCGTCGCCGAGCCTTCGCGGATACCCAAGGCATTCCATTCAAGGCCGCGAAAGACCCACGAGAAGAACTCGATCAGGCGGCGAAAGCCGAGATTACCGAGCGCCGCCAGGACGCCGACCGCCACCGCGAGCAGAATCTGCTCGAGGTATTCGACCTGATCGGCGCGCAGTGAAAGCCCCGGCGCATCGACCAGCGGCTTCAGCGGCGCCGTGACTGTGGCGCCCGATACCTTCGCGGGCGGCATCAGAGCTGCAGGAATCGATGGACGACGGTGAGAAATTCGGTGATCTGATCGTGATGGACCCAATGGCCCGCGTTCTTGATCGTCACCAGCTCCGCCGAACGAAACGCGTCGAGGCGCCCGTCGCGCTCCCAATCGCCGGCCCACGACGAATCGCCGCGCACCAGCAGGGTGCGACAACGGATTCGCGACCAGATCTCCATCGCGTCCTTGAGATTGAACAGGTACGGCGAGGTCGCGCGCGTATAGTTGTCGTACTTCCAGGAGAAGGTGCCGTTCTCATTGCGCCGCACGCCGTAGATGGTGAGATGGTGCGCCATCTGCTCGCTCAAGTGCGGATTGGCCTCGCGCATCCGCGCCATCGCCTGCTCGATGGTCGAGTACTCGCGCGGTTTGCGCTGGGCGAGCGCGCGCATGTCGGTGACCCAGCTTTCCATCCGCTCGTAGGCGGGGGTCTCACGGAGCATCGCGCCCGGAGGTCCGAGGCCCTCGATCGCGATCATCGCCTTGACCGCCTCGGGAAATACGCCCGCGCGCTGCAGCACGACGCCGGCGCCGAGCGAATGGCCGATGAGCGTCACCGGGCCGGTCGGCTCGAGCGCGTTCAGGAGCTGGCCGAGGTCGAGCACGTGATCGGTTATCGAGTACGCGCCGCCGATAGCCCAGTCGGAATCGCCATGTCCGCGGAGGTCGGGCGCGACGATATGAAAATGATCGCGCAGGTCGAGCGCGACGGCGTCCCAGTTGCGCGCATGGTCGCGGCCGCCGTGCACGAGGATCGCGAGCGGCTGGTCGTGATTACCCCAGTCCACGTAATGCAGTTTGAGGCGCTGGGAGTAGAAGAAATGCGACGTTGGCCCGATAATATCCGGCATGGACTCTCCCGTAATTGGCGGATGGCTACCTCAGAAATTTAGCTGAGCGCGACGGCCAGTAATAGTGGCAATGCGCCGGTGTCTATTCGCGCGTCAGGACAGCCCCGCGTGAACCTCGTCGAGCGCGCTGCGCAAGTTGCGCACGATGTAGCCGATGTCGGATTCCTCGATCACGAAGGGCGGCGTCACCATCACGCCGTCGCCGCCGGCTTTGCCCGCCATCCCGATCGACGGATAGACGAACAAGCCGTGCCTGAGCGCGGCGGCCAGCACCTGGCTGGTCACGCGCAGACCTGGCTCGTAGGGCGTGCGGGTCGCGCGATCGCGCACCAGTTCAAGCCCCCAGAACATCCCGGTGCCGCGAATATCGCCGACCATCGGATGGCCCGAAAGTTCTTCCTTGAGCTGCGCGCCGAGGCGCGCGCCGACTTCCGCGGCACGCTCGACGAGGTGTTCACGCTCCATGATTTCGAGCACCTTGTCGGCGATCGCGCAGGCGAGCGGATGGGCGCTGTAGGTGTAGAACATGAAGTCGGCGCCGAGTTGCTCGCATTCGGCGATCAAGCGATCGTCCACGGCGATCATGCCCATCGGAATGTAGCCGCCGGTAAGGCCCTTGGCCGCGATCAGAACGTCGGGCTTCAAATTCCAATGCTCGACCGCGAAGCGTTTGCCGGTGCGGCCGAAACCGGTCATCACCTCGTCCACGATGAGCAGGATATCGTTGCGGTGGCAGATGTCGGCGATCATCGGCCAGTACTCTTTGACCGGCGGCACCACGCCGCCGGTCGCCCCCATCATCGGCTCGGCGATAAACGCGGCGATCGAATCGGCGCCGTGGCGGCGAATCTCGTCTTCGAGCGCGGTCGCGCACTCGATTCCACATCCCGGATAGGTCTTTTCCCACGGGCAGCGATAGCAATACGACGGCGGGATATGGGGCCAATCGAAGAGCACGTGTTCGTAGTCGGCGCGGCGCGAAAGATTGCCACCGACCGAGAGCGCGGCCAGTGTATTGCCGTGATACGAGAACCAGCGCGAAATGATTTTCTTCTTCCGCGGGCGCCCCTTGACCTTGTGGTACATCAGGGCGAACTTGATCGCCGCCTCGACCGCCTCGGAGCCGCCGCTCGCGAAAAAGAAATGATTGAGGCCCGGCGGGGTCCATCGCGCGAGCCGCTGGCAGAGGCGCTCGCGATCGGGCGTATTCCATACCGGCAGCACGTAGTTGACCCGGCCGACGACTTCGCCGGCGAGGCGCGCGATCTCTTCGCGGCCCTGGCCGACGTTGACCACCACGGCGCCGGCGCCCGCGTCGAGAATACGGCGGCCGTCGCGGGTAAAGAGCCACGCACCCTCGGCGCGCTCGATCATGAGCGGCTCGTACGGGCTCTTCATGAACATCGAATCCTGATTGGCCATTATCACTCCCGAGGTGGATTCGTCCGCTCGTACATGGTCGTAAGAGTAAATTTATCGCTAGTTGGTAGAAGGCGCATTAGCTGGAGTTCGTTTTGTAAAAAAAAGTTATTGCGAAGGACGCCCGCTCCTTCCCGCTTAGCGCATCCTGGGGACTGTTACGCACGTCACCGACTCATTAGCGCACTGCGCCGTGCGGCAAAATCATGGGGAAATCGCGGTGTTTTACGCGCATGGTTCGCGGGTCCGTCGGTGCCGAAATAGTGTACTCCTTTTCGTTCGATAACGTGCGGAGTGAAAGTACGGGGAACCGGCTTAATTTGAGGCCGAGTGTCTAATGGATCCTCCGGCGGTCCGCTGTATGCGGAGCAACGGCCGCCGGGCCAGGGCCGAACCTGCCGGTCGGGTCGAAGCGTGACTGTAACGGCGGTTGAGAGTCCGCACCACATCCATTAAAAAGCGGCGCGAGCAACAGGATCAACACGAGCGCTACGGCGTGGCCGAGCTTCATCGCTAGCGGATGGCGCCGTCGGCGCGCCAACGATCGATATCGGCCTTCGAGTAGCCGAGCCCGCCGAGCACTTCCTCGGTATGCTGGCCGAGTTTCGGCGCGAGCGAGCGAATCGAACCCGGCGTGTCCGACAGCTTGACCGAAACGCCGACCTGCTTGACCTTTTCGCCGGTGGGCGTTTCGACCTCGACGATCATATTGCGCGCGCGAATCTGCGGGTCGTGTTCAAGCTCGTCGAGCGTCAGCATCTTGCCCACGCAGATGTCCGATTGGCTCAGGTAATCGAACCACTCGTCGCGCGTGCGGGTTTTGAAGATGGCGGCGAAATGCTCGAGCATCTCGGTCCACTTCGCATGGTTGTTCTGGTCGGTGATGTATTGCTCGCAGCCGAGCGCGCGGCACAGGTTGGCATAGAACCACGGCTCGACTGAGCCAATTGTAATAATCTTGCCGTCCCTGGTTTCGTAGAGGTTGTAGTATGGCGCCGCCCCGTCCATCGAGGTGTAGCCGCGCGTGGGAATCTTCTCGGTGGTGAAGTAGGTCGAGAGCGCCTGCGCGATCAGCAGCATGGTGCCGTCGAGCATCGCGATATCGACGTACTGGCCGCGGCCGGTCTGATGACGCGCGAGCAAGGCCGCGAGCACGCCGATCGCCGCGTGCATCCCGCCACCCGCATAGTCCGCCAGCAGGTTGAGCGGAATAGAAGGCGGCTGATCCTTGCGCCCGATCATCGAGAGCGCGCCCGAAGTCGCGATGTAGTTCAAGTCGTGGCCGACGTAGTTCTTGAAGGGTCCCGTCTGGCCGAAGCCGGTGACCGCGCAATAGACCAGCCGCGGATTGCGCGCCGCCAGGGTCTCGTAGTCGATCCCGAGGCGCTTGGCGACACCGGGACGGAATTCCTCGACGACCACGTCGGCGTTGCGCGCGAGCTTGAAGTAGATCTCCTTGCCGGGTTCGCTCTTGAGGTTCAAGCCGATCGATTTCTTGTTGCGGGCGAGCGCGTTGGTCGGCACCGATCCGAAGCCGACCACGCGACCGACCTTGCCGGTGGCGCCAGCCTGCTCCGCGCGGCGTCCGGTGGGTGCGCCGGGTTCCTCGACCTTGATTATGTCGGCGCCGAGATCGCCCAGAATCATCGTGCAATGGGGCCCGGGAGCGAGCTTGGTCAAATCGATAATCTTGATTCCGGTTAGAGGGGCGATGGCGGCCATGGTCGATACACTTCGAAGTCGAATGAAGTTGCGCTAAAGCGCTCGCGGGCCACTTCGGCGGCGGCGTTGTGAATTGTTTAGTATTGTTTGACAGCGGCGCGCAAACAGGCGGACGCGGGGAAAGTTGTTCAAGAACTCGAAACTTTAAGTTTTTAAAGAAACTGAAACCTCACCCAGGTTTCAGACTTCCCTTTTAACAGGATGCGGGCTGCGCCCTGTAAAAGGGGCAGGAGAAAGAAGACGATCGGTCATGCGGATCGCGTCCATGAGACCCGGCGTGGGCGCGTATGAGGCGCACCGCAGGACCGGAACCGTGCGCAAACATGCGCGCCGACGGCACGGTGGGGTTGTGAATGTTCACGCTTGGTCTTTAAAGGCCGTGTGAACTATATTGCGCACGACGCCAGATGAAAATCGCAAAAGCCTCCACCGTCGTCGTCGCTTTCCTGCTTACGATTGTCGCGGTTGGGCCGTTGCGGCGCGCGGCGGCCGCATCGAACGCTTCATCGATATCAACCCACCCGACAATCTTCGTCGCTGGTTACGACCACGTGACCGCCTACCCGAGTGACGATATCGCGGTGCTGAACGGCGACAACGTCATCACGGAGTATCCGGCGGGCAGCGTGGGCAATGTGACGCCAAGCGCCGCGATCGCGATCGACAGCAAGGGAAATACCTATCCGGCCGGGATCGCGGCGGACGCCACCGGCAAGGTCTATGTCGCGAACCAGGGCGCCGTGAATTGCAATCGGCAATCGTGCTACCACACCGGCTTGGACAACGTCGCCGCCTATCGCGCCGGCAGCGACGGCAATGCCAAGCCCAGCGCGGTCATCCGCGGGCTCGACACCGGCCTCGCGTCCCCTTCGGCGATCGCTGTCGATCATCGCGGGGACATCTATGTAGCCAACCTGGGTCCGATGAAATGCCGGCCGTACTGTAGTTGTGTTCCCAGCGGACCTGGAAGCATCACGGTCTATGCGCCCGGCAGCAATGGTGACGTTAGGCCGATCACCACGATTAGCGGCGCGCAGACCAAACTTGGGCTTCCCTACGGAATCGCGCTTGATTCGAACCGGAACATTTACGTGTTGAACGCCACAGGGTTCGGCGAGGTTTGTATCAATTTCGGTTCCGGCCCTACGCCAGCCACAAACTTCTTGGGCAACGTCGCCGGAGCCGGCACCTACGGGATTCGCGGTCCTATTCTGGTCTTCGCGGCAGGCAGCAACGGGGATGCCGCGCCAATCGGGGCGATCGGCGGTCCGTTGACCGGGCTCTATGGTTCGACCGGAATCGCGGTCGGGCCGGGCGGTCCGTAACGTCGCATTAGAGGGCGGTGCCCTCACCCGCCGAAGGGTCACAACCCTTCGGCGACCTCTCCCTGGACAAGGCGAGGGGTAGAGGGAGGAGACCTCACCCTGCCCTCCCCCTGGACGAGGAGAGGGATTAGGCGCGCGGCTTCGCGTTTACGCTCGCCGCCCCCCTAAGGAACCTCCGCACAAGGCTCATGCTGTCAGCCTGAGCGCAGAGTTCCACCATGCGGGGCTAGACGGTGGCGGCGCGGACGCGGGAGAGGAGCGCCGAGAGCGTTTTGAGTCCGTGGACCATCCGGGCGCCGTACCAATGGAGGTCGCGGCCATTGATGAGTACAACGCGGCGGCTGAGCGCCGGCGGCAGGAGCGGCTTCAACTCCTCGACATCTTTCGCGCTGAATTCGTAGGGCTCGTCGGGCAGCAGGACGTAGTCGGGGCGCAGGTCAAGCGCCTCGTCGAGCGTAACGCGCGGGTAGCGGTCGCCGGCGGTCGCGTAGATATTGTTGAAGCCGACCATGCGCAGGACGTCATGCGCGTAGGTATCGCCGTTGAACGCGATCCACGGGTTCTTCCAGACCGGGCAGAAGACGCGAAAGCGCAGCTTGCTCCACGCGCCGAGTCCGGTTTCGATCTCGCTGACCGATTTGACGATTTCGCGCGTCATCGCACCGGCTTCGGCCGACCGGCCGACGACGTTGCCGAGCTTCAGGATCGATTCGACCGCGGACGCGACGGTGCGCGGATAAGTCGTGAAGACGGCGGCGCCGCCGATGCGCAACTTTTCGATATCCTCGCGGCGATTTTCCTCGGCATTGGCGATCACGAGGTCGGGCTTGAGATCGAGGATCGCCTTGATATCGGGATTCTTGGTGCCGCCGATTTTCGGCACCGCGGCAACCGCGTCCGCCGGCTCGACGCAAAAGCGCGTAACACCGACTATCGCGCCGGCCGCGCCGAAGGCGAAGAGCGTCTCGGTCCAACTCGGCACGAGCGATACGATCCGCCGCGGCTGGGCGGGCAAATCCAGTTTGAATCCGAGATCGTCAACCGTCCGCATCCAGGACATGAGAACTCGCCAAATCAAAACACACGCGGCGGATGGCGCTGATCACACCATCCGCCGCGCCAGATTCAGACGGATTACCGGGACTATCCGAGCGCCGGCGTGCTTATGCCGACGCCTCGATCAGGTCCGCACGGCCGACCGTCTCGGCCTTGCCACTGATCTTGACCGAGCCCGGCTTCCTCGTGAAGGGATCCTCGAGGCCCAGTTCCTTGCCGATATCCCGGAGCGCCGGAACGACTTCCTTGCCGAGCAACTCGACGCAACGCTGACGATCCTTCAACGGCGACGGGCCGTCGAGCCAGAACGAGAAGATACCGGGCCGCAGGACTTCGAGCACGTGACGCAGCTTCGGCACGATGGTCTTGGGCGTGCCGGTGATCATCTGCGACTGCTTGAGCCATTGCGGATAGGTGTCGTAGAGCTGCTTCTTCAGCTTTTGCAGATCGGCGTCATCGGTTGGGTCGTGATCCATGATGCCGGTGATCTGTCCGGGCAGGTTCGGATTGGCCGCCTGCTCCGCGAGGCGCCGGGTGGCCACCTTGGAGTTGTAGCCGGGAGGGAACATCCATTCGGGGCGCGCGAAATGGGCGAAGCCGCCGCCGAACAGGAAGTTCTTGCCCATCGCCTCCGCCTTCTCTTCGGTATCGGCGCAGAAGACCGGCTGCAGGTAGCCGAAATTCTCCGGCCCCGCCTGATAGCCAAGATCGGCAGCCCGCTTGGCGTACATGTTGAACATCTCGAGCGTGGGACCGAGCAGGGTCGCCAGCGCGACATAGGGATAACGATGCTCCGCGCACCATTTCACGGTCTCGGGGCTGATGAGGCCGGGAATCCAGATCGGCGGATGGGGCTTCTGCAGCGGCAGCACCCACGGATTTACGAAGCGATAATGGAAATGCTTACCTTCCCAGCGGAACGGACCCGGTTTGGTCCAAGCCGCGAGGATGAGGTCGTGGGCCTCGTCGAAGTATTCGCGATTGTAGGCCGGGTTGGCGTTGTTGGCGAGCTGTTCGCTGCCCGCGCCACGGACCCATCCGGGGACCAAGCGGCCGCCGGAGATCATATCGATCATCGCGAGCTCTTCGGCCATCCGCAGCGGATTCGCCACGGTCGGGATCGGATTGCCGAGCAATACGATCTTGGCCCGCTTGGTCGCCCGCGCGAGGACGGCGGCCTCGACGTCCATGACGGCACCCATGCAAAACGGCGTCCCGTGATGTTCGTTGAGCATCAGGCCGTCGAAGCCGAGTTCGTCGCACATGATCTTCTCATCGATATATTCGTTGAGAAGGCGCGCGCCGGTAGGGGCGTCGAAAAACTTGTTGGGCACGCCGAAAAAGCTGCGCCGCTTGAAGACTTCGTCCTCCGGCACGGCGTGATAAGCCCTTTCCGTGAAAAACATTATGTGCATTTTGAGACCTCCCCGAAGCCGTTAACATTTACTGACTGGTTGAGCGGCGGGCCGACTGTTCCCTGATCCATCCGCGCGCCGCGCTCGTCGCCAAGCCTATTCAATCCATAGCAGAGGTCCTGCGGATTGGCGACAATCTTGCGCTTGAATAAACGAAAATTTACCTCGACGATTTATTCGCTGCCGAAACTTGACGGCCCGCCGTCAGAGCGCCTGCAACGCCTCCGGCGATCCGACCCGGTCGGGCCTGCCGCTCGACGGCAGCGGCCGCGACCCCGGACTCACCTCGAAAGGACCGCTGAGCCCGAGTTCCTTGCCAATCTCGCGCACCGCCGGCATCACTTCGGTGCCGAGCAGGCGCAGACACGTCATGCGATCTTCGCGCGGCGCCGGCCCGTCGAGCCAGAACGAGAAAATTCCCGGCCGCAACACCTCCAGCACCTTGCGCAGTTTCGGCAGCACCGTTTTGGGCGTGCCGGTGATTATCTGCAGCGACTCCTTGGCGCTGTCGTAATTGTCGTACACCGCCCTTTTGATCGCCGCGATGTCCTTCAACGAGTGGAGATGCTGCGGAATCAGCGTCTTGCCCGGCAGATTAGGATTCGAGTAGAGGCTCGCGAGCCGCCGCGTCGCTTCCCTGGAATTGTAGCCCGGCGGGAACATCCATTCGGGGCGCGCGAAATTCGCGAAGCCGCCGCCGAACAGAAAATTGCGTCCGAGCGCGTCGGCCTGCTCTTCGGTCTCGTGGACGAAGATCGGCTGCAAATAGCCGAAATTCTCCGGCCCTGCCTGGTAGCCATGACGTGCCGCCTCGGTGGTGTACATGTCCCACATCTCGAGCGTCGGCCCGAGCATCGTGGCGAGCGCGACATACGGATACTTGTGCGCGGCGCACCACTTAACCGTCTCGGGGCTGATCAGCCCCGGAATCCAGATCGGAGGATGGGGTTTCTGCAACGGCAGCACCCACGGATTCACGAACCGATAATGGAAGTGCTTGCCCTCCCAGCGGAACGGACCGGGCCTGGTCCACGCCGCCATGATCAGATCATGGGCCTCGTCAAAATACTCGCGGTTGTAGGCCGGATTGGAATTGTTGGCAAGCTGTTCGCTGCCCGCGCCGCGGACCCATCCGGGCACCAGGCGCCCGCCCGAGATCATATCGATCATCGCGAGTTCTTCGGCGAGGCGGAGCGGATTCGCGACGGTCGGAATCGGATTACCGAGCAGCACGATCTTGACCCGTTTGGTCGCTCGCGCCAGCACCGCCGCCTCGACGTCCATCACGGCGCCCATACAGAACGGCGTCCCATGATGTTCGTTGAGCATCACGCCGTCGAAGCCGAGTTCGTCGGTGTAGATCTTCTCGTCGAGGTACTGGTTCAGCAGAACGGCGCCTTTCGCGGGGTCGAAGAAGGTGTTCGGAACGCCGAAAAAACTGCGCCGCTTGAGTACCTCATCTTCGGGAACGTGATGGTAGGCACGTTCCGTGAACCACATTATGTGCACTGCCGTTCCTCTCGAATCGCGTTAGCCGAGGAAGCTCTCGACTTCCTTGATAAACTCCGCCGACTTTTCGATCTCGGGCATGTGACCGCACTTGTCGAAGGTGACCAGCTTCGAGCCGGCGATCCGCTGGTGATAAAGCTCCGCGACGCTCAGCGGCACGACCGGATCCTGCTTGCCCCAAACGAGCAGCGTCGGCAGTCCGGCGACGTTCGCGAGCAGATGCTCCATGCTCTGCGTGAACATGTAAGGCGCCCATGCGATCCGTGCGGTCTCGGCCCGCGCTTCCTCCCATTCCTCGTACTGCGCGGGCGTCTGCTCGCCACCGAACAGCGACGAAAACTCCGGGGTGTTCTGGTAATCGACGACGTTTTCGTTCAGGAAGTTGCGCGCGGTGCGGGTGAACATGTCCATGATCTCGCCGGTCGGCGGGCGCAGTCCCGCGGCACCCACGAGCACCATCTTGTTGAACTGGCCGCTGTTGGCGGTGGCCATTTCGGCCGCCAGCCATCCACCGAGCGAAAAGCCGATCACGTCAACCGGGGTGAGCTTCTGTTCGCGAATATAGCGTGCGTAGAAAGCGCCGAGGTCGCGCACATTCATGATCCAGCTCGCCTGCGGCGTCTTGCCGAAACCCGGATGGAGCGGGATATGGAGGGTGCGCTTCGCGGCCAGCGCGGTATGCCATTTCAGCAAGCCCGAAAAACCCATCTCCCCATGCATCACGAGCAATGGCTTGCCCGTGCCCAATTTCAAAACCTGAAGGTCCGTGTCGCCGACCCGGACCTTCTCTTCAGTGAAACCCTTTTCTGCCATTACCGATGTCTCCGCGATCTGATTTGGTCGAACAACGACGGCGGTCCGATGCGCGGCGTGACTGTCACGCTGCGATTCCCCACCGGCTGTGCCGCACACCGCAGGCACTATAACCCGAAGCGGAATTGAAATGAAAACCATTTTGAATCACACCCCGCAGCAGCGGTGCTAATGCAGAGGCCGTGGGAAAGAAGCCAGGGAAAAGTGGAAAGGGGTGACGAGAGGGTGGGCGGCGGTGCAGAATCGGGCCCAATGCACGAGTGCGACGCGGGAGCCCAAGCGATGCCGTCAACCACGATCGATTCCGCCATCTTTCGCGATCTGTTCAGCACCGACGCGATGCGCCGGGTGTTTTCCGATGAGAGTCGCGTGGGGCACTGCCTCGCGATCGAGGCGGCATTGGCGCGGGTCGAAGCGCGCCTCGGGATCATCCCCGAGGCGGCGGCGATGGAAATCGAGGCGCAGGCGCGAATCGAAAATATCGACTTCGACGCGCTGCGGAGGCGGACGGAACTGGTTGGATCACCGATCATTCCGCTGGTCGAGCAACTGACGGCGCGATGTGCGAACGGTCACGGCCAGTACTGCCATTGGGGGGCGACCACGCAGGACCTCACGGACACCGCGAGCGTCCGGCAGATTCGCGAGGCGTTAACGCTGGTGGATAACGACCTCGCCGCGATCTCCGAGGCGCTCGCCAAGCTCGCGCGCAGATTTCGCGATACGCCGATGGCGGGGCGCAGCAACTTGCAGCAGGCAGTGCCGATCACGTTCGGCTTCAAGGCGGCGGCGTGTCTGGCCGCGATCGAGCGTCATCGCGGGCGGCTCGCCGAGCTTCGCCCCCGCGTGCTGACCGGACAATTCGGCGGCGCCGCCGGCACGCTGGCGTCGCTCGGCGCGCGCGGTTTGGAGGTGCAGGCCGCCCTGATGAAGGAACTGGGACTCGCCCAGCCGGAAATCGCCTGGCATACCCATCGCGATCGCTTCGCCGAGGCCGGAGGCTTCCTCGGGTTGGTCACCGGCACGCTGGGCAAGATCGCGACCGACGTCAAGCTGATGATGCAGACCGAGGTCGGCGAGGCGTTCGAGGCGTTCGCACCGGGCCGCGGGTCCAGCTCAACGATGCCGCAAAAGCGCAATCCGGTCGCCTGCAATTATATCCTCGCGTGCGCCGCACTCGTCCGCCAACAGGTAGCGGCACTGCTCGAAGCGATGGTCGAAGATCACGAACGGGCGAGCGGCCCGTGGCAAATCGAATGGGTCGCGATACCGGAGATTTTCCTACTGGCGTCGGGTGCCCTTGCGCATGCCCGCACGCTGGTTACGGGACTGCACATCGACGCCGCCCGAATGCGCGCCAACCTCGACCTGACCGGCGGCCAGATCTCAGCCGAGGCGGTGATGATGGCGTTGGCGCCGTCGATCGGACGCGAACGGGCGCACGACCTGGTCTATGATTTGTGCCGGCGCGCGATGGTCGAAGCACGTCCGCTGATCGAAGTGCTCGCGGCCGACGCCGAGGTGTCGCGCCATCTCGATCGCCCCGCGCTCGAGCGGCTGCTCGATCCGGCGAACTACCTCGGCCTGGCGTCCACGATGGTCGATGGTGTCCTGGCGCGCCTGCGGTCGGACGGGCGCTAGTTGCCGCTTGACACTATCGCTATAATAAATCGCGGTAATATCCACAGGTGGATAACTCCGCAGGCAGGCGATGGCGCAGGTGTGCGATGGGGTCGGATCTGACAGTGGCGCGCGAACGGATGGTCGCCGAGCAACTCGAACAGCGCGGAATTAGCGACCCGCGGGTGCTCGCCGCGATGCGGGCGGTCGCGCGCGATCGATTCATCCCGGCGGAATATGCCGATCACGCTTACGACGACGGGCCACTGCCGATCGGCGCCGCGCAGACTATTTCACAGCCCTACATGGTCGCCCTGATGAGCGAAGTCGCGATGCTCAAGGGCCGCGAGCGCGTGCTCGAAGTGGGCACCGGCTCCGGCTATCAGACCGCGATTCTCGCGCGACTGGCCGCCGAGGTCTATTCGGTCGAAGTGATCGAATCGCTGCACGATCGCGCGTGCGCAATCACGTCAGCGATGGGTATCGCCAACCTTCATCTGCGGCGCGCCGACGGCTCCGAGGGATGGCCCGAGGAAGCGCCCTTCGACGCGATACTGGTCACCGCCGCGATGCCGGGGATCGCGCGTCCGTTGCTCGAGCAACTCGCTCCGGAGGGACGGCTGGTCGCTCCGATCGGCGAGGACGAATTGCAAACGCTGGTGCGCGTCAGCCGCCATGATGGTTCGTGGCGCGAGGAATATTTCGGTGAATGCCGTTTCGTGCTGATGACCGGTAAGCACGGATTTCCGGACTAGGTGATTCGGGTCGGTGCGCACGGGGGCGCGCGCCGTGTGCGGGGGAGGATGTGGTGAGGTGGTGGAAAATCGAATCAGCTATCGACTTGCGCTACTGAAACCGAGGCTCGCCCTGGCGATGGTGCTGGTCGCGACGTGCGCCGCCGGATGCGCCAGCCAAACGTCATCGGCGGCGGCGTCCGCATCATACCGATCCGCGCATCGCAACCGGCGCATCGCCAGCCATACCGTGGCACCGGGCGAGACCGTCTATCACATCGCGCATCAGTACGGCGTCAGCACCGGCCGCCTGATGGAAGCGAACAATCTCGGCGATCCGCGCGATCTGCGCGTCGGCCAGGTGCTGGTGATTCCGGGCGCGAGCTTCGACGAGGCCGCGATGCCGCCGGCGGCCGCCTCGATGTTCGGGCTGCCCGACCCGTGGTCGGTGCCGCGCGCCGATCGCCAATTCGCATGGCCGGTCGCCGCCGGCACGGTCTCGTCGCCGTTCGGGATGCGCAACGGCGCGATGCACGACGGCGTCGATATAGCGGCCCCGGCCGGTACTCCCGTTTATGCGGCCGACGATGGCACCGTGATCTTCGAGGGCCATCTGCACGGCTACGGCAATGTCGTCATCGTCCAGCACAGCGGCGGCTACGTCACCGTGTATGGTCACAACCGGCGCAATCTGGTGAGCGCGGGCGCGACTGTCGCGCGCGGCCAGCAAATCGCCGAGATCGGCGACAGCGGACGCACCACCGGCCCCAATCTCCATTTCGAGGTTCGGTACAACAACCAGGCCGAAAATCCGCTCGCCTATCTGTCCCAACCCAACGGGACCACCGGCATCACCTTTGCTCGCAACAGCGGCTCGTAAGAGAAGGGGAGATTTGTTGAGGAGCGCAGAACTATTATTTTCACTGAAACCTCACGAGGTTTCAGACTTCCCAATAGTTGAAGATGTGGGCTGCGCCCGGTGAAACCCCATCACTCCAGTATCGTCGGGATATTCCTGAGCTTAGTATGCTGGTGAAATTTCTGGACGGAACCGAGCGGCTCGCCGTGCGGTCGTGTATCGTGAATTTTCCACATTAACCAATGCGCATTTGCAAATGACTACAGCAGAAATCAAACAACTCATCCGCGACATTCCCGATTTCCCCAAACCCGGCATCCTCTTTCGCGATATCACGCCGCTGATCGGCGACGCCCGCGGGCTGGCCGCGGTAGTCGATCAGATCGCGGAGCCATGGCTCGGCAAGGTCGATATGGTGCTCGGCATCGAATCGCGCGGCTTCATCGTCGGCGCCCCGGTCGCCTATCGGCTGGGCGTCGGCCTGACCATCGCGCGCAAACCGGGCAAGCTCCCGTTTCGCACGGTTGACGAAAGCTACGACCTCGAATACGGAAGCGCGGCCCTGCAAATCCACGAGGACGGCATGATGGGCAAGCGGCGCATCCTGATCGTGGACGATTTGCTGGCGACCGGCGGCACCGCGCTGGCGGCGGTCCGCCTGGTGCATAAGCTCGGCAGCGAAGTCGTCGGCTGCGCGTTCGTGATCGAATTGAAAGCGCTGGGCGGACGCGAGCGCCTGGCGCCAACCAGTTGCTCGACGCTGATCGATTATGAATAGCGCGGGCGTTTCGCCCTGATGCGCGCCGCTCGCCGCACCTATGAGCGATCGCACGCGACTATGAGTAAGCAGGGTTAGCCGGTGATGCCGCACGATCATCAAGCCGCGATCGCGCCCGATCGGCGACGACTCCTGATCGTTCTGGCGATCACGGCGCTGTTCTTTGTCGCCGAGCTCCTGGGCGGCTACTTCGCCAACAGCCTCGCCCTGATGACCGATGCGGTCCACGTCCTCACCGACATAGCCGCGCTATGCCTGAGCCTGCTGGCGTTGTGGATCTCCTCGCGTCCGGCCAGCGGCGCCAAGACCTTTGGCTACCTGCGCGCGGAAATTCTCGGCGCGCTCTTCAACGGACTGCTGCTGTGGGTGCTGGTGGTCTTCGTCTGGTTCGAGGCGGCCCAGCGCCTGCGCGATCCGCCGGCGGTGCATAGCCCGCTCATGATGGCGGTGGCGACGCTCGGCATCGCCGTCAACAGCTTCTCCGCGTGGATGACCTCTGGGGCCGGCCTGGGGCAGACCGGGCGCGCCGGGATGGCCGTGCGGGCGGTCTTCGTTCACGTCGTCTCGGATCTGGTCGGTTCGGTCGGCGTCCTGCTCGCCGGCGCGCTGACCTTTTTCACCGGATGGCGCGAGGCCGACCCGATCATCTCGATATTAATCGGATGCCTGATAATTTACGGCTCATGGGAACTGGTGCGCGACGGCGTGGATATCCTGATGGAGTCGGTGCCGTCGCATATCGATCTCGACGAATTGCGCCAGGACCTGCTCGCCGTCAAGGGCACCGAGGAGGTCCACGATCTCCACGTATGGTGTCTGACGAGCCGGCAACTGGCGCTCTCGGCCCATGCGGTGGTGGACGGCGGCGCCGATCAGGATCGCGTGCTCGGCGACATGGCCGCGCTGCTCGAGCACAAGTTCAACATCCGGCACATGACCGTGCAGCTCGAGCGCGACAATCGCAAACGCAGCGAACCCGAACATTTCTGACGCGTCAATGCGGTGGGGCCGCGCACCCGGTGCGCGGCCCCACCGCATTGACGTGGAACGCGGGCCTGCGTAGCAGGCCCGCGGACGAAAATCAGAACTGGTTAATCACGCTGATCCCGACGTTCTCGAATTTCGACATCTGCTCGAGCACGCCGAACGCCTTCTCCAGCGGGATGGTCTCGGTGACGAGTTTCTTCGGCTCGAGGCGCCCGCGCTCGACCATGTCCAACATCGCGGGATAGCGGAACGACTGGATCGCGAGCGAGCCGGTGATCTGCAACTCCTTGAACACGATCTGATCGACCGGCAGCGCGACTTCGCCCTTTTCGCCCTGCGTGGTCAGCCCGATCTGCACGTGGCGTCCGCGCTTGCGCAAGCTCAGGATCGCGTTGCGGCACGTCGCCGCGATGCCCAACGCGTCGATACTCACGTCGGCGCCGCCGTGCGTCAGATCCATCACCGCCTTGACCGGGTCGGTCTTTTTACCATTGATGACGTCACTCGCGCCGACCTTCTTCGCCAACTCCAGCTTGCGATCGTCGAGATCGACCGCGATCACCCGCGCGCCCAGCCCTGACGCGATCTGGATCGCCGACAAGCCGACGCCGCCGCAGCCGTAAACCACCACCGTCTCATCGGCCTGAACCCGGCCCTGGTCGAGGATGCCGTGGAAGGCTGTCACGTAGCGGCAGCCCATCGAGGACGCCTCGACGAAATCGATCTTGTCGGGCAGCGGCGCACAATTGAAGTCGGCGTGGCTGAGCAGTCCGTAGCGGGCATAGCCGCCCATCCCCGCGCCCAGGCAATGGTTCGAATGGCCGGTGCGGCAATCGGCGCACACGCCGCAGCCCTGCGCGAGCGGAACGACTACGCGCGCACCGGGTTTGAGCGTCTTCACATCCTTGCCGACTTCCTCGATCACGCCGGCGAATTCATGTCCCAGAATCGTTGGCAGCCGCGGCTTGAAACCGATCCAGCCCCAGTCGCCCTGCCACAGATGCCAGTCCGAGCGGCAGATTCCGCTGCCCTCCACCCGCACGATCGCGCCGTCCGCCGGGCATTTCGGCTCGGGCCAATCCTTGACCACCATCGGCTTGCCGACTGCTTCCATCACCATTGCTTTCATGACCGCGCACCTCGCTCAGTTGTTCGATATCGATCGGCCTTCGGGCCATCTGTGAAGCTAATAACCATAGTTGTGTACGGGGTCACAAGCGCGGCGACCCGCGCGAATCCTCCGTTGCGGCTAGCGCACCGCGCCGAGATGCTCAACCACGTCAATCCGATCGGGGCGCCACGGATCGCCGACGCGCTCGCGTTGCAGGATTTGAATCGAGCCCAACTCGATCATCGGCTCCACGCCGGCGAGCCGATTGGTAATGAGGCGAATCACGCCGCGATGCGCCACGACCAGTGCGAGGCGGTCTCCCGCAACCGCCCCACCCTGCTCGTCCGCAAGTTGATCGAATCCGGATCGGGCGGCGCGATCGATCACTTCAAGCATCCGTTGAATTCCATGCTCGACGCGGCGCGCAAAATCCGCGCGGCTTTCTCCATCGGGATAAGCGAATTCGGGGTCGAGCCGGTCGCGATTCCAGCGCGCGAAGTCGGCCGGAAAGCGCGTTTCGATCTCGCCCGCCGTCAGCCCCTCGAAGCGTCCGAAATCGACTTCAACCAATTCTTCGATTTTAATAATTGGCCGATCATCGCCCGCGATAATCGCGGCGCCTTCGACCGCGCGCCGCAGCGGACTCGCGATGACCGAAAAGAATCCCGCCGCGCCGAGGCGGCGCCGCAGCCATCGCGCCGCCGCCCGCATCTGCGCGCGCCCCAACTCCGACAACTCGAGGTCGGTGCGGCCGTAATAACGGATACTCGAATTGCCGACGGTCTCGCCGTGCCGCACCAGCACAAGCGTGCGCATCGGTCAGGCTTCGCCCGTGCCGACGGGATGGCCACCGGCGTCGCTATCGTCGAGCGGATTCATCACCAGCCCGGTCAGCAGCTTGGGGAAAAAGTAGGTCGATTTTTCGGGCATCGTCACGCCGGTGGCGCAGACCCACTCGACATCATGCACAGTCGGCGCGGCCATTATAAAGGCGCCATCGGCCACCCCCGCGGCGACCTCCGCGATCGCCTTGCGCGCGTCGATCGTGTACTCGAGATTTCCGCCCTTGCGCACCTCGTCCGGCTTGATCGCGAAGATTCGCTCGAAGATCATCGCGTGCAAAATCGAGACGTCGAGATCGCGGACCGCGGCAGGCGCATCCGGCAACGCGGCAACGAGCGCGTTACGATCGCGCAGACGCAGCAGGCGCATCACCGGGTCGCCTTTGAGCGCCACGCCGATCGCGCCGCGGCCGTTCGCGGCCACCGCCGCACAGAGCGCGTCACCGGAAGCGATCTCCCGCAGGTCGAAAATTTCGCCGGCCCGCGCCGCGAACGACGCCATCGCGTCCGCCGGCAGCCGCCGCACGATCCGATGGGTCGGCAGGATGACGAGACCGGGATCGTTGAACGCGACCAACGTCATCATCACGTAGTCGTAGCCGCGCGCTGGCGCCGGATTACCGTCCTCAGCCCGGCGGCACCGGCGATATTCGAGCGCGGTCTCGTACCGATGGTGCCCGTCGGCGATCAACACGCGCGCGTCCGCCAGCGCCTGCTGCACGATTCCGATCTCATGCCGATCCTCGATCGCCCGCACTTCGTTGACGATCCCGAGGTCGTCGGTCACCGCGATCATCGGCGGACGCGTCGCGACTTGCCCCAGCAGAGCCTCCAGCGGCACGTGGCCGGCCGGATACAACCCGAAGATCGGGCTGACGTTCACACGCGTCGCCGTCAGCAGGCGGAGGCGGTCTTCCTTGGCCTTGGGGAAAGTCCGCTCGTGCGGCAGAATGCGACCGGCGGCGAACTCCTCCAGGCGGATTCGCGCGATCATGCCGTTGCGCGCCAGGCGGCGTCCGTCAACCTCGAAGCGTTGCGTATAGAAATAAATCGCCGGTCGCGCGGTGCGCTCGACCACGCGCGCCTGAACCCAATCCGCCAAGGTCGCCGCGGCAGCACCATACGGATCAGTGTCGCGGTTCAATTCCAGGCGCACGACGTTGTACGGACTGCGCGCGTAGAGTTCGTCCTGGCGCGCCCGATCGATCAAATCGTAAGGCGGCGCGACCACCCGCTCGAAAGCCGCGACGCGTTCGCGATTAAAGGTAAGCGCTCGAAAGGGTTCGATCCGCGCGAAATTTCCACTCATTTAATTACCAACCGCGGGCATCCGCGACGGAGACAGTTGTTTTCATGATTCAGCGAGCCGACCGGGCGCTGGAACGCAAAACTTATGGTCTTCTGGAACCTCACAAGGTTTCAGACTTCCCTTTTGAAAGAGCGGGCATTACCAGGCGGAGACCTTCAATCATTGACTGGAAGCACCGCTTCAATTTGTTCGCTACTGACGGCGCCGGCGCGCAGAATCCGCCAGCCGTCGCGATCGCAATGTACGACCGTACTCGGAGCGCCGCCAGTCAGCGTGCCGCCTTCAACGAATACTTTAACTTGCGAAGCGAGCGCGGCGCGCGCCGCGGCGAGTGTGCACGCGGGCGGCTCGCCCGAGCGATTCGCGCTGGTCGCGGTGATCGCGCGGCCGAGGCCCTGCGCAAGTGCGCGCGCAATCGGATGAGACGAGACGCGCACGCCGACGCCGCCGTCGGGGCCGACCAAGGCCAGCGGCAATCCGGTGCGCGCCGGCATCACTAGCGTCAACGGTCCCGGCCAGAACGCGCGCGCGAGGATTCGCGCGATTGGCGGGACCTCGCGTGCGACCGCGAACGCCGCTTCATCGTTATGCGCGATCAGGGCGATGGTCTTGGCGGCGTCACGTCCCTTGATCGCGAAGATTCGTTCCAGCGCCGCCGATGAAAGCGCGTCGGCGCCGATACCATAGAAGGTTTCGGTCGGATAGACGATCGCCTCCCCGGCACGCATCGCCGCGATCGCGAGCGCGATCGCCTGGTCGGTCGCGGTGCTCATGCCGGCATGTGCCCCAACGCGCGTGCGCCGACGTCGCGCCGGTAATGCATGCCGTCGAAGCGAATCATCCCGGCGGCCTCGTAGGCGGCGGTCACCGCGCGTTCGAGTCCCTCCGCCAGTGCCGTCACGGCGAGCACGCGTCCGCCGTCGGTCACCAGCGCACCGTCACGCGTGGCGGTGCCCGCATGGAAAACCTTGACCCGCGTC
The DNA here is from genome assembly GCA_021780755.1 of Deltaproteobacteria bacterium. Lineage (GTDB taxonomy): Bacteria > Desulfobacterota > Binatia > Binatales > Binataceae > JADMIL01. The sequence goes on from JAJXYF010000039.1 coordinate 80,069, forward strand.
TTTTCCATCGCCCAGCGCACCTTTGCCTCCGACGGTTCGACCCCGTCGATTCGTTCCAGTCCCGCGATCGGCGTCCCCCTGGCGTAGTCGCCCGGATAACCGCCGGCGGTCAGGACGACGGTCGCGGCGGTGCGCGACGACAGCCGAATCGCGACCTCGCGCGCCCGCCCCTGCGCAATCGCGAGGAGGGTCTCCGCAAGGTCGCCATCGAAGCGCATCATCAGCGCTTCACATTCGGGATCGCCGAAGCGGACGTTGTATTCGAGCACCTTGATGCGATCGCCATCGACCATCAGGCCGGCGAACATAACGCCGCGAAACGGATTGCCGCGCGCGGCCATCGCGGTGAGCGTGGGCCGCACGACCTCGTGCATCACGCGCTCCTCGAACTCGGCGCCGTAGCGCGGCACGGGGGTGTACGCGCCCATCCCGCCGGTGTTCGGACCGCGGTCGCCGTCGAACACCGCCTTATGATCTTGCGCACATCCGAGCGCGACGGCGCCGGCCCCATCGCACAGCGCAAAGAACGAAAGCTCTTCGCCGCGCAGCATTTCTTCGATCACGACGCGGGCGCCGGCCGCACCGAAGCGCCGCGTTTCCATCGCGTCGGCAACCGCCGCCAGCGCTGCGTCGGCGCTGGCGCAGACGGTGACACCCTTGCCCATGGCGAGTCCGTCGGCCTTCACCACGCATGGCCGGCCCAGCGACTTCACGTAGCGGCGCGCGGCGTCGGCGTCGTCGAAGGTCGCGAAATCCGCGGTGGGCACGCCCGCCTCGCGCATCACGAGCTTCGCGAACGCCTTGCTCGATTCGAGTTGCGCGGCCGCCTGCGAAGGCCCGAAGATCGTCAACCCGGCGCGCTCGAACTGATCGACGATACCGCCCGCCAGCGGCGCCTCAGGACCGACGATCGTCAAGTCGATTTTCTCGGCGGCGGCGAAGCGTACCAGCCCCGCGAAGTCGTCGGGCGCGATATCGACCGGCTTCGCGACCTGGTTGATTCCGGGGCTGCCGCCCGTGCAGTAAAGGCCCCACACGGTTGGACTCTGGTTGAGGCGCCAGCATAGCGAATGCTCGCGGCCGCCCTTGCCGATGACGAGAACTTTCATCGGAGGAGATTATAGCGGTGCGCCGAGCGGAATTCGCCTGATGGAAATGCGGGAAAAGAAATGGGGAGAGTTGTTGAGGAACGCAAAATTTTGACTTTAGCCGAAACCTCGGCGAGGTTTCAGACTTCCCATCTGTTACAGATGCGGGCTTCGCCCTGTAAAAGCGTCGTTTTCGCGATGCTCCGCACGGGCGCGTCGTTGCGGCGGCACCGCAAGGATTTCGACGATCGAGCGGCGCGAGCGCGGGCCACCGACGGCGTGGAATACCGTCAATGGCGGAAGTGGCGGACGCCCGTAAAGACCATCGCAAGGCCGAACTTGTCGGCGGCGGCGATCACTTCGTCGTCGCGCACGGCGCCACCGGGCTGCGCGATCGCGGTGGCGCCGGCCTCGGCCGCGAGGGTCGGGCCGTCGGGGAACGGGAACAGCGCCTCCGAGACCAGCACGGAGCCCTTGAGCGAGACGCCGAGGCGCGCCGCCTTTTCGCGCGCCGCGTACACCGGGTCGATGCGCGAGGTGGCGCCGCCGCCGACCGCCAGCGTGCGATCCTCGGCGACGAAGGCGATCGCGTTGGATTTGACGTGTTTGCAGACGCGGATGCCGAAGGCGAGCGCGCGCATCTCGGCCGCGGTCGGCGCGCGTTTGGTGACGACCTTGCCCGCGTTGGGGTCCTCGATGCTTAGGTCGGGAGTCTGCACGAGCAAGCCGCCAACCACTTTTTTCAGGTCGAGTTCGTCGCGCTTGATGGCCTCGGGATGGAAGCGCATGACACGGCGATTTTTCTTCTTGCGCAGGAACTCGATGACCTCGGGCGGATAGTCCGGGGCGATCAGCACTTCGGTAAAGAGTTCGTCCACGGCGCGCGCGAACGCGAGGTCCCAGGGCCGGTTGCTGATGATGATGCCGCCGAAGGGCGAATCGGGATCGGTCGCGAAGGCCTTGTCCCAGGCGGCCTTGAGCGTCGGACCGACGCCGACTCCGCAGGGCGTATTGTGTTTGAGAATCGCGACCACCGCCTCGGAATAGTCGGCGAATTCGATGATCAGATTGATCGCGGAGCTGATGTCGAAGACGTTGTTGAAGGAAAGCTCCTTGCCGTGGAGTTGTTCGGCGATGCGCGGGAAGTCGCCGTAGAGCGCGCCGATCTGATGGGGGTTCTCGCCGTAGCGCAACATCTGGGCACGCGGCAACGAGAGGCTGAAGGTATCGCCGAGCGGACCGGCTTCGCCGCCGGCGAAGCTGCCGAGATAGTTGGAGATGGCGCAATCGTAGGCGGTGACGCGAGCGAAGGCCTTGCGCGCGAGACGCCAGCGGGTTTCGCCCGAGATGAAGCCATCGTTATCGTCGAGTTCGCGAATGATCGCGGGGTAGTCCGCAGGATCGACCACGACCGCCACGCCGGCGTGATTCTTGGCCGCCGCGCGCACCAGCGTGGGACCGCCGATATCGATATTTTCGATGGCCTCCTCGAGTGTGACGCCGGGGCGCGCGACGGTCTGCTCGAAGGGATAGAAGTTGACGACGACGAGATCGATCGGCTCGAAGCCGTGGCGCCCCATCTCGCGCTGATGGGCCGGGTCGTCGCGCTTGGCGAGGATGCCGCCGTGGATTTTCGGGTGGAGCGTCTTGACGCGTCCGCCGAGAATCTCGGGAAAATCGGTGAACTCCTCGACCGACTTGACGGCGACGCCGACGAGCTTGAGGGCGGCCTGCGTACCGCCGGTCGAGAGCATCTCGACCTCGTGGCGCTCGAGCGTTTTGGCGAGTTCCACCAGCCCGTTCTTATCCGACACGCCGAGCAGCGCCCGGCCGATTTTTATGCTGTCCGATGCCATGGTGATTTTATCTCCGATAGATGCGTGGAACGCGCCGTCCGACCGTACAGAGCATCTCGTAGGAGATGGTCTGCGCGAGCCGCGCGATGTCGTTCACACTGATGATCGCTTCACCGGCGCCGCCCCACAAGATGACTTCGTCGCCGATTTGAGCGCCGGGGACCTCGGTCAGATCGACCATCGTCAAGTCCATGCACACCGCACCGACGATCGGGGCGCGACGGCCGCGGATGAGCACCTCGCCACCGTGCTGGAGGCCGCGACGATAACCGTCGGCATAGCCGACGGCGAGCACGCCGATAACGCTTTCGCGCGGGGCGACGAAGGTATGCCCGTAGCTGACGCCGCTGCCGGCGGGAACGCGTTTGACTTGCAGCACGCGGGTCTTGAAGGTCATCACGGGGCGCAACTCGACGTGGTCGCGCACGGCCTGCACCGGCGGCATCCCGTAGAGCGCGAGGCCGGGGCGCATCAGGGTGAAATGGGCGTCGGCCCGCAGCACCATCGCGGCCGAATTGGCGACGTGGCGCACGGGAAGTTTGAGGCCGGCGGCATGCAATGTCGCGAGCGCGTCGCGAAAGACAGTGAGTTGGCGGTCGGTGATCGGGCTTGCGGGATCGCCGGCGTTGGCCAGCAGCGAGCCCGCCCCTTCAACGGTCAACGATGGCGCGCGGCGCAATCGCTCGATCGCCTCGGCGAGGTCGGCGGGCAGGATGCCGAGGCGCGTCGAGCCGGTGTCGATTTCGAGATGGACCGGAAAGCCGCGGCGCCCCTGCGCATCGGCGGCGCGCTCGATCGGTTCGATCAGGGAGAGGTCAAAGATCGGCGCGATCAGATCGAGGGTGACAATCTCGGGCGCCTGATCGGCGAAATAACCGGCGAGCAGATAAATGCGATCGGCGACGCCCGCCGCGCGCAACTCGCGCGCTTCCTCGACGGTGGCGACGCCGAAATGTACGCAGCCCTCTTTGCACAGCGTGCGCGCGACTTCGACCGCGCCGTGACCGTAGGCGTCGGCCTTGACCACCGCCATGATCGAGGCGCCGTTGGCGTAAGCGCAGAGCGCGCGGTAATTCGCCCGGAGCGCGCCGAGGTCGATTTCCGCGAAAGTGGGCCGTCCACTCGGGATCGTCATAGAGCCGGATCGGGTCGTTGTTCCGAATTAGCTGGTGGCGCCGCAACGGCCCGCGACGACGCCACGCGCCCGATCATCCGCCGCGCGGGGGCGGCACGCAATCGAGTCGAGTGGGTGAGTACTAATTGAATCAACAGGGCCGGCCCTGAAGTTAGGGTAACGGCGATCGAACTGATACCGTCACACGATGAAGACAAGACATTTCGCAGCACTGGCCCTGATGGGCTGGTATCTGATTGTGCCGCCGACCACGAGAATCTGGTGGGTCGGGCCGGAACGCACCGACAACACCGCGCAGATGAGCAAATGGACGATCGAGCAGTCCTTCGACAAGGCGGGGCTGTGCCAGGATGCGCGGTTGGCCACGGAGCGGATCTCCGCGGACGCGGCGATCCGGATGAGTAGCGCGGTTTGCATTTCGAGCGACGATCCGCGCCTCAATTCTCCGATATAGGCACCAACCTCCTACCAGATTCGCTCAGATTGAGTCGGTTTATATAATTGGGACGGGTACCCGCGGGTGGGGACGTTCTCAATCCATCAGGGGCGAGTTTTCAGGCGACGAATATTCGGCGCGACGAATTACGAGCGCCGCTTTTTGACAGGCGCGAGCCGGCGGTGGTATAGCTCGCGATGGCTGGGGGCGTGCGCAAGCACTGAGAACTCGCAAGAGGACCCCTTGAACCTGATCCGGACAATGCCGGCGTAGGGAAGCCAGTCTAATGCGGAACGATCGGGTCCCGCAGTACGGCCGCTTCCCCAAAAATCGGAAGCGGCCTTTCGATGCCCATTGACTTTCAAATCACGCTCAACGGCGAGCCCTACGCCGTCAATGGGGACGCGCGGCTGATCGGGCTGATCGAAGGCCTGAAGCTCAAGCGCGGACGCGTGGCGGTCGAAATAAATCGCGAGATCGTGCCCAAGGCGCAATGGAGCAGCGTGACGCTGGCGCCGGGTGATATCGTGGAGATCGTAAACTTCGTCGGCGGTGGATGAACGCGCGCAGCGGCGGCGAGTCGCCAGGAAAATCAAGATGAAAGACGACACTTTTGAACTGGCGGGCAAACGCTACAAATCGCGCCTGATCGTCGGCACGGGCAAGTATCGTGACTTCGCCGAGACCCGCGCGGCGATCGAGGAGAGCGGCGCCGAGATCGTGACGGTCGCGGTGCGCCGGGTGAATATCACCGACCCGAACAAGGAAAACCTGCTCGACTATATCGATCCCAAGAAGTGGCAAATCCTGCCCAACACGGCCGGCTGCTATACGGTGGAAGATGCGGTGCGCACGTGCCGGCTGGCGCGCGAAGCGGGGGTCGGCGACCTGGTGAAACTCGAAGTGATCGGCGACCAGGCGACGCTGTTTCCCGACGTGCCGGCGACGCTCGAGGCGGCGAGAATTTTAGTCAAGGACGGCTTCAAGGTGCTGCCGTATATCACCGACGATCCGGTCGCGTGTCTGCGGCTGGCCGAAATCGGATGCGCGGCGGTGATGCCGCTGGCGGCGCCGATCGGCTCGGGGATGGGGATTCGCAACCCGTTCAACCTGCGCATCATTTTGGAGCAGGCGAAGGTGCCGGTGATCGTCGATGCGGGCGTCGGCACAGCGTCGGATGCGGCCGAAGCGATGGAACTCGGATGCGACGGCCTGCTGATCAATTCGGCGATCGCGAGCGCGAAGGATCCAATCGCGATGGCCCGCGCGATGCGACTGGCGGTCGAAGCCGGACGACTCGCGTACGGGGCCGGGCGCATCGAGCAGAAGCTCTATGCGACGGCGTCGAGTCCGCTGAGCGGGCTGATTCGCTAGGGGTCGGGAGAGTTGTTGAAGAACTCAAAACCTATGGCTTCTTAAGAAATTGAAACCTTGCAAAGGTTTCAAGCTTCCCTTTAGTCAAGATCCGGGCTGCGCCCTGTGAATACCTGGCGACGATTGGCGCTCGCCTTGCTCGGATGGGTGGTCGAGTCCCGACTCTGAGAGAATAATCGATCGAAGCGACGTTCAAGATTTACCTGATCACGGACCGCAAGCTCGCGGCGGCGCGCGGCGGACTGATCGCGATGACGGAGGCGGCGCTCGCCGCCGCACCACCGAGGACGGTCGCGCTGCAACTGCGCGAGAAAGACCTCGAGGCGGGAGAACTCGTCGCGCTGGCGCATGAGCTTCGCCCGCTCTGCGATCGTTATCGCGCGCGCTTGATGGTGAACGATCGAATCGACGTGGCGATCGCGGCGCACGCCGACGGCGTCCATCTGCCGGCGGATTCGTTCGCGGTCGCCGATGCGCGCACGCTGATGGGGGCTGGCGGACTAATTGGCGTATCGACCCATGACGAGGCCGAAGTAATCGCGGCGGCGCGGGCCGGCGCGGACTTCGTGGTGTACGGGCCGGTCTTCGATCCGCTATCGAAGGCGAGCTATACGGCCGCGCGCGGTGCGGAGCGGTTGAATGCGGTAGTGCGCGCCGCGGCGATCCCGGTGTTCGCGCTGGGCGGAATCACCGCAAGTCGCGTCCGCGAACTGGGCGTCGCGGATGGGAGCGCCGACGCGCGCGGCCACGCGATGCGTGCGGCGGGCGTTGCGGTGATCGGCTCGATCTATGCCGCGCCGGATCCAGCCGCCGCGATGCGCGAACTGGTGAATGCGATCGCGTCGTGATGACGCGCTTCCTCGGCGACGCGGTCGAAGCGAAATCGGAGCTCGGAGGAAAATCAAAATAATCAGAGGCGTTTCAGGACGGCGAACCAGCGGCCGTCGCATTCCGCAAGCGGGCGCGTGAACGAAAGGTCGGGATAGCACGCGATCAGAGAAAAACATCCGGAGGCGCGCGATAGCAAATCCATCAGGGGCGGCGTGGTGTAGCGCACCGGAATCAGATCGCGGGTAACGACCGGGCGGCCGGGGAAGCGAATCGTACATTCGAGTTCGTAGATGGAGTGCAGTGGTTCATACCACCCGATGGGGCGATGGAATTCGCGCACGTCGATGCGGAGCGCGCCGATTTTCACTGTGCGCGCACGCCACAGGCGGCGGCGCTTGACCAGATCGACACCGTCGTGGCGATCGACGTCGATGCAAAAGAGGCCGCCGCGTTTGAGCGTCGCCGCGACCGCCTTGAAATGCGCGATCAGGGCGGCGTTGGTAGTGAGCACGGGGAAGGTCTCGCACATGAAGATGGCGGCGTCGAAGGGGCGTTCGGGAAGGGTGAAGCGCTCGATTTTGCGGCGATAGAAGCGGATCGAATCGAGGCGGCGCGATTCGGCGCGACCCGCCGAAATCATCGCGGGGGAGTCGTCGATGCCGACCGCCTGGATTCCAGTGCGGGCGAAAATCTGTCCGTGCGGCGAGTTGCCGCACGCGATATCGAGGACGCGGATAACCGGACGCGGGTAATGGCGGCGCCAGATTTCGCGCAAGAATGCGGCCTCGTGTTCGATTTCCCCGGGACGTTCCATGTGGACGCGGCGGAAGATGTCGGGGAATTGGTAGATGCTCGGCTCCATGCGGCGAAGTTTAGCGGCGGCGTTGGCGACTGCCAAAGGGCGGCGGCCGCCGCGCGAATGAAGGGCCGGCTGGATCGCACCGCGGCGCGCGCCGACCGCGCGTTGGGTGAAGCACGCCACGGGCTTGAAGCGCGGCGCGAAAGAGCGTGATAATGCGCCCGCTTCGTCGAAGCACATCTTTTGGTGCGGAGGTTCGTGACCATGAGCAAGCCGCTCGAGGGAATCAAAGTTATCGAGATCGCGCAGGAGATCCAGGGGCCATTCGCGGGACTGTTCCTGGCCGATATGGGCGCCGAAATCACCAAGGTCGAAAACCGCGAGACCGGCGATCTGAGCCGGTGGCTGCTGGCCGGGCTGATCGGGCGGCCGGAGATGAAGAACGCGAACGTCTCGCATTATTTTATCGCGATGAACCGGGGCAAGCGGAGCATCACGGTCGATCTGAAGAAAAAAGAAGGTATCGAAGTGGTGAAGCGGTTGGTCGCGACGCACGACGTGCTGCTGACGAACTATCGGCCGGGCGTGCTCGATCGGCTGGGGCTCGGGTATGAGGACGTGCGCAAGCTCAATCCGAAGATCGTGTATGCGCAGGCGAGTTCGTGGGGGCCACGCGGTCCGTGGGTCTCGCGGCCGAGTCGCGACACGCTGGCGCAGGCGGCGAGCGGATTGATGTCGAAGACCGGGATGGAATCGGATCCGCCGCTGGCGGCGGGCGCGGCGATTGCGGACCAGACCGGCGCGTTGACGCTGGCGGGCGGCGTGATGGCGGCGCTGTTCGCGCGCGAACGCACGGGGAAGAGTCAGAAGGTCGATGCGTCAATTTACGGCACTATGATCGCGTCGCAGGGTTTCGAGCTGAACTACGCGTCGCTGACCGGGGAGGAGCCGGCGCGCGCGGGCCGGGGCCATCCATTTTTGCACGGCGTGTGGGGTGCGTTTCGCACCAAGGACAGCTTCATCTGCATCGCGGGCGTCGATGACAAGCGATGGGCGGACTTCTGCCGCATCATGGGGATCCAGGAGATTCAGAACGACCCCGAATTCGAGAACGCGACCCGCAACTTTCATGGCGCGAAGATCGAAAAGATCCTCGATGGCATCTTCCCGAACAAGACCACGCGCGAATGGCTCGCCGAGCTGACCGCGGCGGACATCCTGGTGACGGAAGTCGCGACGCATCAGCAGGTGCTCAAAAGCGAACAGGCGCGGGCCAATGGGTACCTGCTCGACCTGGAGCATCCGGTGGCGGGCAAAATTACGGTGACGGGATGTCCGGTGTCGCTCAATGGGGAGATCGCGACGGAGGCGAAGCCGGTGCCGGAACACGGACAGCATACGGAGGAAATCCTGCTCGAGCTGGGCTATTCATGGGAGGAAATTGGAGCGCTGCGCGAAGCTGAGGCGGTGTGAGCGGCGGGCGTCGCGAAGGCGGGCGCTAACGGGCTGGCGAGTCCGTGGGAATCGCGAGGCACTCTTGTCCGCCCTGCCCGGCTGATATACTGCTTTCGGCAGTCGCCCCTCTTACGCCCCGGTAGTGAAAAGGACATCACGGAGGTCTCCGGAACCTCAAGTCCGGGTTCGATTCCCGGCCGGGGCATTTCGCTAAACCGCCCTTCGCCCGGAAGCGACTGTCAGGCGTTTGCTCACATTTATAGGCCACGGTGACTGTCATGATGGCTTCCTCAACTGCGATCCCATCTCGGAAAGGAAGTAGCGGGCGGGTGTATAAGGGTTGCGACGACAGGCCCTTGAATGCCATCGTTTGGGACGGTCTCTGCCGCACTTCGAGCTTCCGTGACGCTTGACGATTCGGACAAGGTCATGCCGCTCAAGCCATGTTGGTCGATTCGTAGACCCACGCACAAATCCATTCAGCCCAGTCCTCGGTCGTCGACACATTCAGGTTTTCCTAACAAGTTTCTCCATCGGTCCCGCGCCTTTCCGGCCTCGGGTCGATCCCCGTAGATATGGACAGAGATCGTTACCTCTTCGCAGCGTTTGATGCGATCCGGCAAAACATTGAGCAAAACCCGGGCTGCGCTGTCACTCTCGGGAAGGCTATAACCCCAGACTTCGACGGTTTTCGCTTGGCGCAGCGCCTCGTCGGCAAGCCGCCAAACCTGGCGCATCTCGTCGCCACGGATTCGCTTGAGAAATGAGGGATAAGCCCAGACCGCGCGCCGTTCCGGACCGATGCTCGGAGCAAGCGGGTCGAACAGCGAGAGGGGCTCCGCGCTTTGGGGAAAGTCAAACCAGTCAAGAAAGTAGTCCTTGCTAAAGTAAAGGCGATCGCCCCCGGCATCATACCAGCCGACCGATCCGTGAAGCTTCAACACCTTTATCTCTGATGCCACATCGAGTCCGGTGGGCAGCGGTCCGTGCGGTGTAACCCCAGAGTTGTCGAGGCCTTGGCAGAGTTCCTTTCGGAACCCGTAACCAGCCACCGGGTTCCACCGAGACCAGCCACCATCTTCGTACAGCGTCCTTTCAATCGTGGTGTCCCAGTTAAAAGTGATAACCGCATCGCCGGAACGCAGATCGGCGAGCACCGGTCGCAAGTAGTCACGTCGCCACCGATTGTTCGAATCGTCGATATGTTTTACTTGAAAGAAGTACTCCAAACAGCGAAGGAAGCTATCGCGCGCACCTCTGGCGGCGCTCACCTCACCTGCGGCGCCGGCTGCCTGTGTATGAGACTCGGCACACAGGTCCAGGAAGGACAGCACGACCTCCGGATTTGGATCGTCGAGCAGCGCTTTTGCGGCACCGGGCACGCTATCTTTGAATAATCGCCATTTCGCCCAATCTTGCGAGACCAGGACGATCCGTCTCGAAGGTCCCTCGGCTTCTGCCTTAACTGCCTCCATCAATTGAGAGGCCAATGGATAGCAGGCCGCTTTCGATGCTCCCGCGCCGAGAAGAAGAATTTTCATGGCTTCGAAAAAGCCGGTTTCGTCGCGCCACTTCGAAGCGTGCGACACGCCTCTTCCAGGAAATGTCTCATGGTCGCCCAAGCCTCCGGGGTACCGAATGTTTTTGCAAACGCGATTAGCCCATTCATTACCAGGGTCTGGACAATAAAGGTGAGCAGCAAACTATCGCTTTCAAGACCGAACAGATTCTTAATTATCGCGCGCATCAAAGGTGCTCCCGGCACCAAACGCAAGGACGGGTCGCGGTGGAGGCCTTCTTGGCGTCGCATCATTTCGCCGAAGGCATCGAAATATTCCTGGTATCGCGTCTGGGACAACGCGGAAATCCTGTTGGTGGTCACCGCCCACGCCAAACTCGCGTCCTCGCCATCAGGGCAGCCCATGAAATAGATAAACTCATGATATTGATCGAGAAAAGCGTGTTTTTCCTCATCGCTTGCTTTCGGAACAGCGCGCATGACGCAGAGTGTAACCCACCAAAGGTTCAGCACCATGCGTTCGTCCTGATTTGCGGCGCGACCTCCCAATTCTTGGGCCAGATCCCTATCTGATGCTAAGCGGCCAATGATCGACTCAGCGAGAGCCCCCTTTCCGAGGGCGAGCTCACTAAGCGCGTTCAGGCCCTTCTCCATGCCCTCTTCCGCCTCCAGAAGATCGAGGAGTTCCCGATAGCCCCCTTCGAGCCCCCCTTTCTTGTCCAACTTACGGAGCGCTTGAAGTACAGCCGGTCGAGTCTCCGTGTTTATGATAGCCTCACGAAGCTCCTGGAGGGGGTCATCCTTCCCGATGGGCTGATCGGTCGAGGGGTGAACCTTCCCGCCTTCGGATGCTCTCAATAGACGCCGTAAAAGCTTAATCACTCTCCTCACCTCGTCTACGCAATTGCCCTACAGGGGCTGCGTCAATTGGGTTTTCTGAGCCGAGGGATGCCGAACGCTTGCACGACGGCGGACAGAGACAGAAACATTGGCTTCGGCGCTGGACGCTCCTCGAGCGCTCCCTCGATCACTTCGAGCTTCACGAATCCGTAACGCGAATAATAGTTCTCGGCTCCGCGCTTCGCATCGACGACGACTCCGACACATCCCAGTTTCTCGCGAAGTTCTATCGCGACCGAGAACACGGTGCGCATGAGGTGCTCGCCGACACCCTTTCCCTGAGCGTTTCGGTCGACCGCCAACCGAGCGAGCCTGAGAATCGGAAGCGGATAGTCGGGCAGCTTCTTTCGTAGGCTTGGAGGAAGGTTCTCGATCTCCACATGCCCAACCGTCACGGTGGCAAATCCACGAATTGTCTCGCTCTCAACTGCTACGTATGTGGTGCCGATGTGATGGCGGAACTGGTTCTGCCCAGCATATCGGCGGAAAAAGAGGTTGAGTTGCTCATCGCCGGACTGGAAGGAACTCCGGTCGTCCGTTTCTCCGAGGAGGCGAACCTCAATCGCCACCGCGCATCAGCTCCACGAGCTCACTCGTTGGCTTTTGCCTCTTGCTGACCAGCTCCGCTATCTTACGGCCGCTAGCTGCACTCACAACGAGACGCGGCGGAATGATAACGCTGGTCGGAAGCTCCTCCAGTGCCTGGATGTGATGAAGCAGTGCGCTCTCGATCAGGAACTGCTTCTTGACTCCATGAGCGCGCGAATAGCGTTCGAGTAGCTGCTTGGTGCCTTGGGAAATTTCGGCTGAAATCTGCATGACTTTGCGTATCCTTTCCTACGAAAGCGTAGAACATGTTCGGTTTGAGGTCAAGCAGCCTCGAAAATCCTTGGGCAGAACTTGGGCAGACTTGGCCGAAAAACGAGGCGAAAGTGGACAAACTGCGGCAAAGCCCTCGGTAGAAAGAGCCCGAAATTATTGGCTTTCTTTTGGTGGATTTGGTTTTGCTTTGTCCGTATCTTCAGTCCGGGTTCGATTCCCGGCCGGGGCATTTCGCTAAACCGTTAATCTCACCACACGTTCGCTTATCGACGGGCGCTGTCGGTCCACGCGCGGCTGTCGATTGGTACCTTTTCGACGCCCGGTTGGAGCCTGAGATCGTGGCGGGGCGGGCACTTCGGAAGGGTCATTCGTCAGCTATCGGAGCCGGAGCGCTGGTGCCTGTTCGGACCATCGATGGGTCGATTGGCAGCATCGGGAATGCACCGATGGTGCGAACGGCTACAGCGCATGGACGCTGAGTCATTTCCGTCGGCCAAGTTTTGATGGCGCGTTGCTTGCTCAAGGTAATGCTTATGGCACCGAGGTTTCCGAGTTTAAGCAAGCCGACGGGCGTTCGGTTCTAGAAGTTGCGCAGGCCAATAGTTATGAACCATCCGACTGACATTCGTGACCCGTTGCGGGAAATGCTGCTCCAACTCCAGGATGAGACCTATCAGAGAGTCAAGGAGCTCCGCAGAGATCAGGAGCAGGAGTCTTCTTCAGAGCCGGGGGACGAGATGGATACCGCGCGCACGACCGCGGAGGTCGAAACTCACGCAGGACTGATCTCGCGGGCGGAGGAAAAGCTCAAGTTCCTAGATGAAGCGCTTACCCGGCTTGACGCGGGCAAGTACGGCCGATGCCTCGGGTGTCGGGAACCGATTCCGCTGGAGCGTCTGAAGGCGCTGCCGTTTGCCGCTTACTGCGTGGATTGCCAGGAAAAGCGGAATCGCGCGAGGCGCGGTTGGGGCGAAGGCACGATCATCGCGCCGTATGATCACCAATGGACCCTACCCGAGGAGATGGAGGAGCCGGCGGAACGCGGCTCTAAAAGCACCGATCCGGAAGAACAATTGACGATTCGCGCGAGCGGAAAGCTGGGACCCGGCGAACCGGAAGTTGAAGCACAGCGTACACCGGCGCCAAAGAAACGAACCGCTCGCCGTAAGAAGTAAGCCTTGATTAGCACCGCATCGGCGCAAGCCACCGTACTCCAACGCGGGGAGGCGGCGAGCACTTAGTGCTTACCGTAGGCGAGTGGAACGCCTTTGCGTTGGGCCAAAATATAGGCCTCGAGCGCGCGTAGCTTCGGGTCGTTTGGATCGAGCGTTTTTCCCTTGACGGGATTCTCGATGCACCAGTCGATCATGTCGCGCAACAAGGCCACCCGCTGAAGCTGTGCCTGATATTTCGGATAGGTCTCGGGATGGGTGTTCGACGCATCGGGATGGCACATGTCGCAGCTCACACCAATCGTACCGCCAAGCAGCGTCGCGGAATGGAAAATCTTGTTGCCCTGCTCCACGAAGGCGTCGGTCTCCGCTTGCCAGACCATATAGTCGCGATCGTGGAAGCTCGCGTAGGTGTCGCCCTGCTGGCTCCTGGGCTGAACGGCGCCCGCACCGGGCCCCGCAGTACCTTGTGAGCCGCTCGGGCCCGCTCCCGACGGTGCGGCGGTCGCGGTCGTCGCGGGGGTCTTGGACTGAGCCATCACCCAGTGCCGATCGGGATGTTTGCGCTGCCATTCGGCCATCAGTTCCCGCGAGACTTCCAGCGCCTGGCTGTGAGTCATCTGCTCGCCGGGCTTAAGCCCTTTGACCTCGGTCGTGGTTACACCATCGCAAAGCTGGACGACGACACCAGCGTGGTTGGCTGGCGGCGGTTGATGAGTCGGTAACGCCTGAGCATACGCGGGGAGGCCGCGATTGCCGAGGTTCAGATAAACGGCTGCTCCCCCCGCGACAGCGCTGATCAGCGCTGCGGCGACAACTTTCGATTTCGCTCGAGGTCTCATTTTTCCTCCGCCAGCGCCGAAGGCCGGAATGCAGGTAGTTTCGCTACAGGGCCGATTTAGTAACTCGCGAACTGGGGCGCCGGAGGCTGATCAACACTGCCATGCGAGATCAGGTAATCGGCCTTGACCGTGACCGGGTTGCGGTCCCAGAGGTTGTAGATGGTGTCAACGAGGCCGTCGGCCCGCGCGGTAAACTGGCCGTCGCCGCATCCGTCGAACTGATCGAAGGGATCGGCGCGGTTCATCTGGACGGTCAATGGCGGTAGCCCTTCAGGCGCATACGGCCATGGCCACGCGGTGGAGAGTACTCCGTAAAAGTTGATGTTCCCGATCCGGTTGAACAGCATCTGATGGGTGTGGGCATGGATCACGGTGACTTTGTCGTAAGGCTTGAGGATAGCCTGAACTTCATCGGCGTCTTCGGTCCAGAAGTTCCAATTGCGGTAATATTTGTAGAGCGGTGAGTGCGAGAAGATCAGGATCGGTGTTGTCGTTGGAACCTTCGCCAGGTCATTCTTGAGCCACTCACGCTGCTGCTCGCCGACCTCGAAACGCGACTGCACCGCGTTGTCGAGGCCAGCCACGGTCTGCATCCGCTGCTCGGGCGTCATCTTGCGGGCCGTCCAGAAATCCTTTTCATAGACGCTCATGAGCACCACCGCGTGGATCCCCTTCCAGTCGAAGGAATAGGTCGGCGCACCGAACATCTCCTGCCATTTCTCGCCCATATCGAGGAACCAGTCGTGCTCCCCCACCATCATCTTCACTGGCGCCTTGAGGCCGCTTAGTATCTGCCGGCCCATCTCAAGTTGGGCGGGAGACCCGAGCTGAGCGAGGTCGCCACCGTAGAGCACAAAGTCGGGCTGAGGATCGAGCGCGTTAACGTCATCGACGGCCTTGACGATCGCGCGCACGAAACGCTGGTTGAGGGTGCGCTCATAGAGATGGGCGTCCGAGATGTAGGCGAAGCGGAAAGGAGGACTGCCCTGCGCGCCGGTGCTGTCCCAACCCTTTTCGACGGCGGCCCGCGCCACATCAACGAGCTGAAAGGTATGCGGCGGCATCAGACCCTTGGCCAGGGCAGCGCCCATGGTGGCGGCCGAGAGTTTCAGGAAAGTCCGGCGGTCGCAGTTGCGTAGCTTCTTCAGCACGCGATCGCGATCTGCGTAATATTTCGTTTCAACACTGGTGTGACGGGCAGCCATAATTCCTCCCCACGGATCGCGCCTGTTAGTTTCCACCGAGCAGCGCGGGATTTAGTCCCATCGCGCTCTGAGCGGGTCCGATGTCGCCAAAAGGACCGGCAAATCCGGGGCCGTTGCGGCCGTTGAGACCCATCGCGGCGGTGGTGTCGCGTTGCGGGCGGGTCGTGCGCGAGATCTTGAACTGACGTTGGTACTCCGTCTTTGCCTGCGCCATGAAGGGCTGGCTGGTTAAAGACAGCAGGAACGCTGCGAGGTCGTCCTCCTGCTGCTCGCTCAGGCCCAGGACAACCATGCCGCCATCGAGAAACGGATTCTGAACACCGCCCTTGTTGTAGTGATCGAGGGTGTCCCAAATGGTCGCCTGCGAGCCGTCATGGAAATAGGGCTGGGTAACGAAAAGGTTGCGCAGTCCCATGGTCCTGAACGCACCGATGTCATGTGGCTGCTTGGTAACCAGGAAGCGGCCGACCTCGCTCATTGGGGTCGAAATGGCCAGGCGGTCGATTTCTTGTGGACCGACGCCTTGCGCGAGTAGGGCAAGTGCCTGGCGGGCGTGCGGGACAAATTGCGCGTTGTGTGCGGATACGCCGATATTGTGGAAGCGATCGTCGGTGAACATCGGACGCGTGGGGTTCCAGCCGTGGCATGACATGCAGCGGCCTTGGCCGTTGAAGATCGCCCATCCGCGTTTCTGATCCGCCGTCAGCCCCTTTTGGTCGCCGGCCATGAAGCGGTCGAACGGTGAGTCGAACGCAATCTGAGTCCGCTCATAAACAGCAACGGCTTTTACGAGGTCGTCGTAGTCGGGTGCACGTCCAAAGACGTCCATGAAGCTCTTCTGGTACTCGGGAATCGCGGCGAGTTTGTTGACCACGGTCTGCTGGTCCGGCATTCCCATTTCGATCGGATTCAGAATCGGATCTCTAGCCTGATCTTCCAGCGTTGGCCGGCGGCCGTCCCAGAACTGCTCGATGTTGAAGTTCGAGTTTAAGATTGTAGGTGCGTTGCGCTGGCCAAATTTGGCGTGAACCCCCATGGAGGTCGGAAGTTGATCGGTGAAGCCCTTGTCCGGGTCGTGGCAATTGGCGCAGGCCACCGTGTTGTCAACTGAAAGGCGAGGGTCGAAGAAAAGCGCCTTGCCCAGGGCGACCTTGGCGGGAGTTTGAGGATTGTCCGGCGGGACTACAAACTTGTTAAGCTGCTCGGGAAACCCCACCTGATTGGGGCTCTGCGGTTCGGCCAAGGCGCCAGGCTTCGGGGCCGGCATCGTGGCCCTGGCAAAGCGATCCGCGACCATCCCGACCACCACGACGGCTAGAATTACAGCTACGAATGACTTCGCGGACATCGCAGTCCCCTCCCTGGCGCGAATGTGACAAACGTCACGCTCGCCGCAAGTCAGAGCAAGGTACTAAATCTCGTTCCCTCGATGGCCGCTGTCGAAAAACGATCTCAGGAGCGGTATGTTGTGTTCGACTGCACGGGCCATGTGCCAACCGCTCGTCATTCTGGTGCGACGAGCATCAATGGTTGGTCAAAAAATGCTTTTCTGGAGCGGACGATTTATAGTAGGGTCGCAATTCCATCCCGGATGGTGGAAGCAGCAATCGTGCCAAGCTGCCACCTGCCTCATGTGCTCGAGGGAGCGAAAGGAGTTCTCCTTATGCCCGGGCCAAGAACATCGAAACCATCAGGAGACTCGGGGAGTCACGAGTCGGGAAACCGCCCGCAACGCACATCAAGCGGGCTAAACGCGGTTTACCAGTTGGGGGGCGGACCACGACATTACCATCTCCTGTGGGACGGCGAGCTAGAAGCGCTGCGGCCGGTTCTCAGCCAGGTGTACGAGCATCTCGGAGAGATCGTGGAGCATTGGCATCGGCTCTACGTTCTGCACTTCGGCGACACGCGCAGCTTGTCAGAGGCTGAGTTTCGCGACCTCTTCCACAACGCGATCTCACGCAACACCAAGGATTTGCTCGAACGCGATATGGACCGCTATGCGGTCGATACGATCCGTACCGGTGAACTCCTGCGGGAGCGCAACGTGCCGTTTGCGGAGGTGGTGGCGTCGCTTCATCTTTATGAAGAGAGCGCTCACACGGTCTTCCCCAAGGATCCGGCTCCGTCAATCGAGATTTACACCGCGTTCGACAAGCTGAGCCACATTCGCCTGATATTGCTGGCCGACGCGTATTTCCGCTCGGCTTCGGCAAGTGCTGGCGCGCGGATTCAGTCGCTGGAACGGCAAGCGACGCTGCTATCGCGGGAATGGCGCAGTTCCTTTCACGGTCTGATGGGATCGGGCCCCGCGATGCGCCGCCTCTACGAACGGATCGAGGCGGCGTCCGAGAGTCGCGGCACGATTTTGATCGTCGGCGAGAGCGGAACTGGCAAAGAACTGGTGGCTCGCGCGATTCACGAGTGCGGCATGGGCCCGACGGCCCCCTTCGTGGCGCTCAACTGCGCCGCGATTCCAAAGGACCTCATCGAGAGCGAGATGTTTGGGTACAAGAAGGGGGCGTTCAGCGGTGCGAATGCCGATTACCTGGGATTGTTCCGGGCGGCCGAGGGTGGCACCTTGTTCCTCGACGAAGTGACCGAGATGAGTCCCGAGACGCAGAGCAAGCTGCTGCGTGCGATCCAGGAACGGAGCGTTCGTCCGGTCGGCTCGACGCACGAGATAGCGGTTAACGTGCGCCTGATCGCCTCGACCAACCGCGATCCTGAGGAGGCGGTACGGAACGGCGATCTGCGCCAGGACCTCTATTATCGACTTCAGGCCGGCGTCCTGCAGACGCCGCCGCTGCGCGAGCACGCCGACGATATCCCGCTACTGGTTGAGCACTTTATCGAGATCTTCAACGAGAAGCTGCAACCGCGAATCGCCGTGCAAGGCATCGAGGAAGATGCGATTGCGGCGATGATGGAATATCCCTGGCCTGGGAATGTCCGCGAACTGTCCAACTCGATGGAGGGTGCGTTTACTTTCGGCCGGTCACCAATGATTCGGCTGCAGGACCTGCCCGCCGCCATCATCGGGAGCCGGCCACTGAAGGCTGCGCAAATCGCGGAGCCGGACGCTCAGGAAACCGTCGCTGCTCCGTCGATCGGCTCCTTTGCGGAGGCCGAGCGTGAGATTATCGCCCGCGCGCTAAAGGCCACCGACGGCAACAAGGTCGCCGCCGCGGCGCTTTTGAGAATCTCCCGCAAGAAGCTCTACGCCAAGATCCAAATATACGGCCTGTAGCAACGACCGGGGCTCGCTCATCTCCCGTCGTGCGGCCTGGTGCTGGAAGTTCGCGGCCGACTCGGGAGCGCATTGTTACCTCAGAAGAGATTTCCAATCGCACTCCGTCGATGGGAATCAACGCACCGCTCGAAGCGTCAATTTTGTACTGAGGAAGATTCTTGCCGACGAGGCAAGCATTCAAATCAGCCTTTCACGCTCCCGCCAGGCTTGATTTATTACGATCAGTTAATGTACACCGGTTAAAAGTCGCACCCGCTAAAGGTCGTTAGCGTACAGTCACTAATGCCTAAAAATAGATCGCCATGTTGCATTAACCGCTTAAAACAGGGGCAGATCATGCAATATCAAGTTCCGGAGAGCGAGATTCTACAGGTCAAGAAGGCCGGCGAAGTGCTCGGTGGGATGGAGCCGCTGCTGTCCAGCGCAAAATCCGACGGGGACGGCCTGGTGATTGAGAGTTACAGAATCCGAGAACTCGGACCCACGCCGCGATTCAGTTACAGCGATCGCCACGTCATCTCGATTCAACGCGAAGGCCTCGTAGTAGCGCACGAAAATAATTCCACAAGAGAATTGTACCCGGGTTCGATGGCGATTTGCCCGGCGAATGTTCCCCAGAGCAGGTTTACTTTTTCCGGCGCTAGTGGCTTGTAACAGTGACATTGGTATCGCATTCATGTATCATGAGGCATGCGTGAAGGGGAGTTTCGATTGACGGCGAGCGAGCGCAGAGAACTGAGGGACAGGCTGCGCTCGCGCACGTTG
>JAJXYF010000040.1:0-2080 GCA_021780755.1 Deltaproteobacteria bacterium
GCGCGCTGGCGGCGCGGCTCGCGGGGGTGCCCGCGCGCATCAATGCGGTCGCCGGCATGGGTTACGTGTTCAGCAGTCGTGACCTCACGGCGCGCCTGCTGCGAGTGCCGGTGCGTCTGTCGCTGCGTGCGGCGCTGGGTGGCAGGCGCACGCGCCTGATTCTGCAGAATCCGGATGACGTGGCGCTGTTCGAACATGCCCGGCTGGTGGATGCGGCGCACGTACGGCTGATTCCGGGGTCCGGCGTCGATTGCCAGCGGTTCCGCCCGCACCGGGCATCGCACCGATCGGATGCACCGCCCCGCGTGTTGCTGGCGGCGCGTTTGTTGTGGGACAAAGGTATTGCCGAATACGTCGAAGCCGCGCGCATCCTGCGCGCACGCGGCGTGGCCGCGACGTTTCTGCTCGCCGGCACCCCGGATGCCGGCAACCCCGCGGCCGTTCCGGTCGAGACGGTGCGTGGCTGGGTGCGCGACGGCTTGATCGAGTGGCCGGGCCATGTGGACGACATGGCGGGGTTGTTTGCGTCCGTTGACGTGGACGTGTTGCCGAGTTACCGGGAGGGCCTGCCGAAGTCGCTGATCGAGGCGGCCGCCTGCGGCCTGCCGCTCGTGACCTGCGATGTCCCCGGGTGTCGCGAGGTGGTGACCGACGGTGTCGAAGGATTGCTGGTGCCGCCGCGCGATGCCGGTGCGCTGGCCACGGCGATCGCGCGACTGCTGGAGGATCCTGACCTGCGCGAACGGATGGGGCAGGCCGCGCGCGCCAAGGCATTGGCCGATTTCGACGAACGCCTGGTGATCGAGCGGACGCTGGCCGTGTATCGCGAACTGTTGGGCGATGGCCCGAAGAATGCCGGATGATCCGTTGTTACGGCATCGCCCAGCCGCCGCGGATATAGGACGGTAGCCCTGTTTGCGAAACGCCGCGGGAGTGTGCGGACTGCCACTTCTAAAGACCTAATCGCCGACCGCCGCTAGATCTGAGATTTGGTTGAACGAAATCAAGTCCTGTTCTTTCCCGATCGGGAGCGCCTCGACGCGTAGACGACGCGCCACAAGATGGCTGATCACATACAGAAAACCATGCTCGCGGGTCGATTTTCCGAATTTTCCTGGCAGATCTTCTCGGAGCGCCGCGAATACCGGCTTGCAACGAAACACGAACAACCCGATGTCGCGTTCCCCGAACCGAGGAGTCAGTCCCGCTTCACGTGTCTCCACCACGGAGGTGACGCGACCCTCGCGCCCACGCGAGACTATCGTATAAGCCGACTCGACATTCCGCGTCACAAAGGTAAAGTCATTGTCCGCCTGCAGGTGTCGATCGACCATGGCGCGCACGGTGTCGCTGTGAATGAACGGGATGTCTCCCCAGATCAGTAGAACATGCTCGGCGTCTCGGGCGGCTGGTGACTGTTCAAAATGCAGAACGGCGTCGCCCATACCTCTCGGCTCGTGCTGCACGACCAAGTTCGCAGACCTTCCCGCATTGCCAAGCGCTTGGCCGATCGCCTCCTGACCGCCCGGGCTCGCGACGATTGTCGGCATCGAATCGTATTCGGCGAGCAAATCACAAATACGTAACAAGATCGGCTGCCCCCGAATCACAAATAGCGTCTTGGGGTACGGGAGCCCGGCGCGCGTTCCGCGCCCTGCCGCCGCGATCAACACTCGAAGCCGCGCCATGTCAAAAATCCATTCCGAGCTGTCCGCGCGCGCCCCGAATGATTGCCCTATAGAGGCAGGCCGTATCGCTCCCCGCCACATAGGCCAACGCGGACGTCACCCCGTTGCGGCGCGCCACGCGCCAAAGCGCCACGCCGACGGTCAGCGCATCTCTTAGGAGCGAGAGGTCCAAATAGCGATGATTGATGATGATCGTATTCTTGATGTAATAGTAGAACTTCATCGATGTTAGGGCGCGGCGCGAAACATCGGGGTGACGGTGAATCGCATCCGTGATGGACAAGACCTTTCCAATTCGAGAGAGTCGTAAAAGGTAATCGACTTCATCGCCGAACATAAAATAACGACGCTCGACATTTCCGATATCTCTGATGGCCCTTGTAGAAATAAGT
>JAJXYF010000040.1:2090-5550 GCA_021780755.1 Deltaproteobacteria bacterium
CGGTACGCAGTTTCCGTCGATGCGCGAGCAGCACGGGATGACCACCCGCATTGAGTAAGGGAAATGGAAATACGAAACGATCGGGGTCATCTTCGTGCACGACGACCGACGAAGCGCAAACGACGTCGCCGGCCAGCACCTCTTCCAACTGACCGAGTGCAGCGGAATCAGGAAAACCGTCGTCGTCCATCAGCCATACGGCGTCGAAGCCGCGTTCGAGTGCATAGGCGATAGCGCGGTGCCAGCCGCCTGCGGACCCGACATTCGGCTGGCTGATGACGCGAACGGGCCGGGACGCGAGCATTTGCAGCGTTCCGTCGGTGCTCGAGTTATTGATAACCAACACCTCATCAGGGGGGCGGGTCTGACCCGCCAAATGATCGAGACACCGCTCGAGCAAAGCGCGTCGGTTATAGGTGACCACGGCGGCTACGATTTTCACGCTTCAACGCCCCGCTGGGATTGAACCAGCCGCAACGGCGGCCTGGAGGGCCTCGAGATCGAAAACACTCGGCGCCAGCGCGACGGGAGCATTGATCCAATGGATCCCGGCGCGGTTCGCGCCGAGGAAGCCCGAATCCGAGTCCTCGAAGATGAGCGCCGCCGCCGCCGGGACATCGCCCAGCGCTGCAAGAAAGCTGTCGGGCGCTGGCTTACCGCGCGCCACGTCTTCGGCGAACACCGTTCGCATGAACCAACCCGCATATCCCAATTGATGTAGCGCCGGCTCGACCGTGGCACGCGATCCGGAGGTTGCGAGCGCAAGCGAATAGCGCCCACGTGCCCACCGGAGGAACGCGTCGACTCCCGGCAACGGCCGTAAATCGCTGGCAAAAAACTCACGAACCAATGCCCGTTTGGCACGTGTCAGCTCAGCGATTGTTGCATCGTCGGGTTCCGGCCGACCGGCAAGAGCGAAGCTCGAGCGAATGGCGTCCGGCGTTTCGCGGCCAGCGATCGCCGGATAATCCACCGTGAGTCCATGCGAACTCAGGACTTGATCGAACGCCCGAGCATGTAGCGGCGACGAGTCGGCAATGGTTCCGTCAAAGTCGAAGATCAACAAACGCTTGCCGAGGAGCGCCGCCGCTAGCGTTTCCATTTAGCGAAAACCGACTTCAAAGGTTTTCGAGCAGGACGCATCGGCCAGCACGGTGCGCGAAGTCTGCAATAATCGGCTGGGCAATAGCCGAATCGAACCTGAAGCCGACGTCAACACCAACACCGTATCGAAGCAACGAACCCCGGATCGGCAGGATTGCCAGCCCGCCATTGTGAGGAGAGTTCCGGGAGTCTCTTTCATAAGGAAATTCGGGCGCTCAGCGCATCGCTTGTCTCGCGGCGCCGGAGCATCTCATTGACGACCTTGTCACCGTCATGCTGGCCCGGTTTTGCCACATTCTCGAAATCCCCCAGCGCGCGCTCGACTGGCAAGTCGAGATAGTTCTCCTCGTCGAGTGCCACATAAGTCTCATCGGCCTTCAGGCGGCTTGTGTTGATTAGGCAAATATCGAAGAAATGACCCATTTCGTAGCCACGAGGATTCGAAAGCGTCAAGTATCGAAAGGCACCGCGAATATAATCGGACGCCTTATAACTCGGCGTCTCGTAATCGGCGCCGATATTGGTAATAAACACTTTGAAGGCGCGACGATTTTCCGCGATTGCGCTCGCCAAACCCCGGGTGAAATAGGTTGGGTACAGCGAGGAATGCTGCGTACCCGGAGCGTAGATGATGATATCCGCCTGACGCAGCGCTCTTTCCACCCCCGGCGAGACGCCAACGAAGGTATGGTGCAAGTCGAGGTAGCTACGCCTCTGATCTACGGAGAGCCGTTCGAATCGGTCACGATCGAGGATTTGATCCAGGAGATACACGCGTTCGATCAAGACATTCGAGCGCAGTTCCACGATCTCGGCTTCCGTGTACAGCACTTCTCCGTTTTCGCGCAATGCCATCAGTTTTTTGTCTTCGATGCTGGTGGGCAACGCGGTTCCGCGCAAACGGAACAGTCGGTCGATCGATAGCGCGGCGTCCTCGATGTTGCGCCCATAGGTCAGAAAAGCGCCGGCATAGATGCAGTTCATGATCGAACAGTCGTCGAAATCGAAGGTCATCCCCATGACGGGCTCTATCAGTGCGAGGCCGCGCAAGAACTCACCCACGTAGCGACGCAGACCGTCCGTGACTGATCGGTTGCCGCTGCGCACACCGACCAACTCGTCGCGGCGGCCGGCTGCAAAGTCGGCCAGTTCTGCGAGAACTTGCGGGCGATCGATGCCGATCGGGTAACGATAACGAAACCAGTGCAGATGGGCGGCATAATTCGGATCGTTGTGCGGGAGCATGAGTTCCTGCACCTTGCGGACATCCGACGGGCCCAGCATCTTGAAAAACCGGCGTATTTCTCCGGTCGACTTGCCATCGTCATAGGCGTTGACGATTGAGGTCACGTGCAGCCCCTCGCGCTGCAGTAGTGCGGAGATCAGGGTCGCCGCTCCCCGGCCGCCATTCAGGATTGCAACATTCAACATGTCGGATCCATCCGTTCATAAATATCGCGATACCGCGCTTGAGCAACCTCCAGACCGAGCGACCGACGCGCGAGTTCGCGAAGTCTCGCGCCCCCCTTGGTCATAATCGCGGACAGGTGCGATGCGACTCGCGCGAGATCGATATCGCTGTCGGCATCGATGATCGCGCCCGCGTCAAGATTGGCCATCAGTTCGGCGACATCGCCCGTTCCGAAATTGCAGATGACCGGTATACCGGCGGCAAACGCCTCCGCCATCTTGGTCGGGGATGCGGCCATGCGCGCATGGCTTGGCACTATAAAGCCGACCAAAATGTCCATGGCGGGCAACAATTCCGCGACCTCGGCGCGCGCGACGCTGCGGCACTCGACACGCGGATGCAAATGCGGTGAAAGCGTAGCGGTCATCTTGGCGCGGAACAACTCGGGGTCTTGCGTCAGCGCCAGTAAATATAATCGCGGCTCGTGCCCGGCCGCCAATTCAGCGATACGAAAGTATCGCTCGGGCATGTACATGCGCCCCACGGAACCTAGATAGCCCAAGACCAGCGCATCCGCCGGCAGGCCGCAACGCTCGCGCGCTCGCAGGCGCGCGTCGGCGGTTGCGAGCGAGAAATGATCGAAATCGGCACAACAGGGGATCACCGTGACGCGCTCCTTCCCTCGCACGCCAAGCCTCAACACCTCAGGTGCCACCGCCTCGGTCAGCACGACGACCTGGTCCGCCTTGGCGAGCAAACGCCGCTCGACGCGCTTATAGAATTGGTACTGCCATCTATGCGTTCGCCTCGACAAGTCCCAACCGTCCTTGTCGACCCGTTCGTCTACCCAAAGCCCGCGAAAATCAAACAACAACTTGGCGCCCCGCAGCCTCTTCACGAGGGCTCCTGCTTGTGCGGCCACGTGCCCACGGCAATGCACAATGC
>JAJXYF010000034.1 GCA_021780755.1 Deltaproteobacteria bacterium
CAACTCCTTGCCGGTCCCCGACTCCCCGTGGATCAGCACCGACGCCTTGTACGGCCCCAGCCGCTGCACCGTCTTCAACACCCGCCGCATGTTCGCCGACCGCACCACCATCCCACCCACTTCCTCGGTGTTAGGTGGCATCTGGTTGAGGCCAATCCATTCGTCTTCATGGCCGCATTCGCCAGGATTTGAAACGGTCGCGACAGCAGTAATCAGTGGCTTTTGTTCGAGATTCATCGCTCCACTCTTTTCCGGCGTAAACATCTAGTTAGCAGAATCTAGTCTGGTTGTGTTGTTGAATCAAGCAGTTATTGATGCTCATTTATCTTTTATAACTAAATCACTTGATGAGAGACTGTAAATCGGGACACGCAATAAGAAAAGATGATGATAGCTGCTAATGGTTGACTTTTAGTTTACAATATTGTTTAAGAGTGGTACTGCAAGATTATAAACGATGAGAGACGATAATGGCTCAGGAAAGAACAGGATGGCTCAGATTTGCACGTCTGACCGTGTCGGCCTTAGATCGCCGGCAGAACCATCCGCATCGTGCGCTATCGTCTATTGTAGCTTCGCTCGCGAGACGGCAATCCGGGGAATCGAGATGTCCCGTTTGACCAAGAAAAGCTGGACGGCCGCCAGCGATCGGCGGCCTGTGGTGAGCGCTCCACTCACATTTGGTCAGCAGACGCCGAGCATGCGGGGGCGCCGGCCAGGCGAATCGTCCACCTTCATTAAATCCCCAAGCATTGGGCCAGGCGGCGCAGTTTTC
This sequence comes from Deltaproteobacteria bacterium, assembly GCA_021780755.1. Classification (GTDB taxonomy): domain Bacteria; phylum Desulfobacterota; class Binatia; order Binatales; family Binataceae; genus JADMIL01. The sequence goes on from JAJXYF010000034.1 coordinate 776, forward strand.
GCTCAGACGCAATTTACTACATTAAGTTTAAGATCGAGACCAGCGCGATATCGCGGTCGGCGGACGGGCGGAATACACGGTCGCGTTGGGCCCGCGCCGGGGTCGCTTGGGTGGGGTGCCGCGGCGCGTAAAAAAATCAACCGCGGCTCAGGCGGCGTTGAGCTTGCGACCGCCAGTGGGCGTGGTTCTATCGCCCGTATGCTTGCGTTCGTCGAAGCGCTTGCTGCTGATGCCAAAGGGCGCGGTAAAGCGCAGCCGGGTGCCGCCGTCGAGCATTTCGAAGCCGTACTGGCCGGCATCCGCGACCGCGTTGGTGAGCGCTTCGCCTTCGAGCACCATAGCTTGGACGTGAATCATTCGGCCGTCCAGCGTGCGTGCGTAAGGCCACTCGATAGGCTCGCCCGCACGGGTGAAAGATTTGTAGCCGCCGGTCAGGTTCCACGGCTTGAAGATCGGATAGACGAGCAGTGCGCGAGCGTCCAGCACTCCGGCGAGAATCGCGCCGGCGTGGCGCAGCAGGCGCCCGGCGCCTGCTGCCATCGCCCACAGTTCGCCGCATTCGAAGACCGCTTCCGGCGGCAGATGAGTCAGATCAGGCTTCGCATAGCTCTGGCTGAACATCGCCAGATCGTGCATGGCGAAGCCGCCGATCATCTCCGGCACGAGTTCACTTTCGTCGAACAGGCCATACAGGTTTCCGAACGTGAGATGAACCTCGCCGATAAGCGATTTGCGGGTCTCGCTGAAGCCCGCTCCGCGCATGATCCGGATTTCACTCAGACGGCGTGCGAAAGCACGCCGCTCGGCGTCTGTCGTCAGCAGGCGCAATTCCATGAGGGGCCTCCAATTTCCGGCTCTAACCGATCCCGGACGATCAAGATGATGGAACTCAGGGATGAAGGACGCAGGCGCGCGCGGCCGGTGAGTTGCTCGCGTGCGTTAGCGTTTTTTGATGAGATCGAGGTGGCGGGCGCTCGCGTTGAATCGTTGGTTGCACGCTGCGGGATGTGCGGTGCTCGGCTTACCATGAGGCGCCGCGCGTAATTAGTTAAGAATGGGTTAGACGAGCATAGCGAGAGTGGCGGCGACAGGCGGCGGTTACGCATTCTGCTTGGATTAGCGATTGTGGAAATAGGGATATGCTCCGCCCTGGACAGCGTTCTTAGAGTCGATGAACCGATTATGTTAGTCAAGGTGCTGACCATAGAATTGACACACATCAATTCGTCTGACAGTTGCGCGAGCCTAATCTCGCGACGTTTCGGCACCGGACGTTATCGCTAGGTGACGATTAGTTGCAAATGCTCGCAGAGTCAATGAGAATGTGAGGGGCGATTTATTCAGTTGCCGCAGAGCGATGGCTGCCACATTGAACGCGGAATCCCGTATCGAGAAATTGGTCACGCGCATCCTGGTCGAGACACGCGACAAAGAAGCGCAGAAGATCGAAGCGTGGAAGAAGCCCAGCGACGATATCAAGCGGCTGGTGCGGCACGACTACGTCCGCAGCCTGCGTCGCAATTTACCCTACCGCGAGCTCAGGACGCTGATCGGGGCGTTCAGCGAGATGCTGCCTGGCTTCAATCGCGAAGTGGTCGGAATGATGCCCCTGGATAAGCTCGCCGAATGGGCGGCGGCGCTAGATTTGCACTTTAAAGCATCACCAAACGAGGGAGAAGACGGCCTTGCACTTAGAGGCTTCTACATCACGCGCCGAAAAGGTATCTTAAAGCGTCCATTAATTTATGTTAATACGGCTCATCATCCATTAGCGGTTGCATCGACTTTCTGTCATGAAGTTGGACACCATATGAGTTCCGAACTCCTGGGCGAGGATATCGACACACCGGTGCATTTCTTTTTCGATGCCGACTACGCCTCGCATCTCGAGGAACCGAGCGAACTCGCGGCTGACGTCATGGTGAGTCTCGCGGCCTATCCGGAGCCGATTGCGCGCCGAATTTTCGCCACCCCGTGGAAGTGGGGATTGGTCGCAAGGGCCAAGGACATGACCGAAGCCGCGTTGGCCCAGGTGCGCGGACACCTGAAGAAAGCCTACGGCTTTGACATAATGGAACGGATCCCTGCGAATCAGCGATTGCACTACTTGTCAGGGATGATTCATTACGCGAAATTACGTTGGGCGCTGCTTGCTGAGTACGACATATGAAGAAGAAAACTCTCGGTCAGGTCCTGAAAAGCCAGCGCGAGATTCTCGGGCTAACACAGCGGGAACTCGCACTCAAACTCGATGTGAAGCCAAGCCACGTCGCCTACCTCGAGAAGGACCGTCGCCGTCCCTCTCTGGGACTGGTCAGCCGTATCGCCAACGTGCTGGGCCTGGAGAAGGAGCCGTTGTTCCTGCTCGCCCATCCGGAAGCGAGTACGCTGTTGACTGGACGGCGCGAAGCGGCGGCGCCGAGTCGCAATCCGGATCAGGTCTGGCGGGACTTTACCGGCAACAAGGCGATGCTGGCGCTGCACAATGTGAAGCCGCGTGAACTCAAGGTGCTGTCGCAGGTTAACCTCCTGGGGAAAATTGCGGCACCCCGTCAGTTCCTTTTCATCCTGAACGCGATCCGTCAGGCGGTTGACGAGGAACAATAGGGGCCGTTCGGGCACTCGGCGCCAACGTCCTGAATCAGGGGCGCGAGGCCTGCCCAAGTTTTTGCGAGGCGTCGCCGCGGAGTGAGGCGATCGTTAGCAAAAACAACTATTTAGCGCACGCCGTGCGTGGGAAGTTTTCTCGCGCGCGGCGTTGGTGTATTCGAGAGAAGAACGAGATCGCAATCGCTCGCGTAGTTGGAGGCGCGAATGGCGCGCGACAAGGGCTCCCGGCGCCTGTATAAATTCTGGTGGGTTCTCGCGTTTACCCTGGGAACCGCCGCAGGTGCGCTCTCGCTCAACTTCCTGCACGCGGAAAACACCCTCTGGATCACTCTCTTCCTGGCCGCGATCGCCGGTGCGGTCGCAATTTTCGAGCAGTTCGGCGTTCCGCGCGGTCGCGGTTCGCGCGCACCAGTCAGTCCCGCGCGATGGGGTGGGCGTGGTCTCCCGAATCATCCGCTGCCGGCGCGCAAACAGACTGCCGTCAAGCGTCCCGCGCGCCGCGCCCAGCTCCATGCGATAAGTGGCAAGAAGAACGCGGAACCACCTTCCTCAGGCACTTCGTAACCGCTCACGCCGACCATCGATCCAGAGTGCGCGACTCTACGGCACGGTGTCCCACGCGGCATTTCCGTGCACGAACTTGACAGTTTCTTTCGCCCGCGCGTACCGTCGGATTTGAATTTCCTGGCGTTGACGAGGTGATTGCTCATGATCGATCTGATCATTCGGGGCGGTGACGTGGTGACGCCCGCGGGCGTCGGCAAATTCAGTGTCGGCGTAAACGAGGGGCGCATCGCGACGGTGGGCGTTGACGATCGCACGCTGGAGGCCGCGCGCGTAATCGATGCCAGCGGCAAAATCGTGGTCCCGGGCGGCATCGAGCCGCACGCCCATCTCTCCAGTTTGGTCACCATGCAACCGGCCGTCCGCGAGTTCACGCTGGGGCCGGAAGAAGATACCGTCGGGATGGCGTTTGGCGGCACCACGACCCACATCGATTTCTGCTTCGTCCATCCGAAAACCGATATCCCGTCGGCGCTTGAGCAGCGGCGCAAACGCTGGATCGGCAAGTCGTACGTTGACTACAGCTTTCACGTCGCGCTCGGCGGAGCGCTGCCGCTCAGGATTTTCGATCAGATGCGCGACGCGATCGCCGAAGGCTTTCCGAGCTTCAAGGTCTTCACCAATGAAACCCTGCCACCGCATCCGCAGCGCCCGCCCTTCAAGCTTGACTTCGGGCGGATCGAGATGGCGATGGGGCAGGCGGCGCGCCACGGCGGAATCATGGTGGTGCACGCCGAGGACGACGAGCTGGTGCAGTTCAACTACGAACGCTTTCGTGAGGAGGGGCGCACCGAGGGCGCCAATCTTCACCTGGTGCATAATCAACTCTCGGAGCAGTTGGCGTTTACGCGCACGATTCAGGTGGCGGCGGCGACCGGTTCCGCGGTCTATTTCGTCCATACTTCGGCCCGGACCGGAGTCGAGGCAGTAGTCGAGGCGCGCGCTCATCGGCTGCCGGTTTACGCCGAGACGCTTCATCATTACGCCTGTTTTTCGGCCGAAGAGTACAAGCGCCCGCGCGGCTTCTGCTACCATACCTATCCTTCGTTGAAGCTCCCCGACGATCAGGACGCGCTCTGGGAAGGGTTGGTGCGCGACGGTGTCTCGACCACCGCAACCGACGAATACCCGACCTCGCTCGCGATGAAACTGCGCGGCAACAAAATCGACGACGTGACCGGCGGCAATCTCGGCGCCGAAGCGCGGATGGGAATTATTTTCACCGAGGGCGTTGTGCGGCGCGGGATGTCGCTGCAGCGCTTTGTCGACGTCACCTCGACCAATGCGGCGCGCATCCTGGGGCTCTATCCGCAAAAGGGTGTGATCGCGCCGGGCAGCGACGCCGACCTCGTGCTGATCGATCCGTCAATCGACAAAACGCTGGTGCGCGAGGACTTCCATGTGAGCGATTACAGTCCGTGGGAGGGCTGGCACGTGCGTGGATGGCCGGTAACGACGATATTGCGCGGGAAGGTGATCGTTGAGGACGGCCGGCTGCGGGGGCAACTTGGCGATGGGCGGCTGGTCGCGCGCAAGATCGATCCGGCCATATTGCGGCGTCCGGCAAGTTGAGTTGCACGACTGCAACTCAGACTTGCGGCACTTAACACATCAACGATAAAAAGGCGATGACTTAGCGATTATGAGATAGGGTAGGGTGGCAAAACGTGGGATTTATTCAATTCGCGAGGTCTCATCTCACCGTACCGTTATGAATAAAACTTTCGCAGCGCGCCTATGAAAGTTAGAGCGACAGGCGCCACACGATAGTTGAGATAGACAAATAAGACCTCGTTTCAAGGGATATAAATCAATCAATGCTAACTATCGTTCGTGATGTCAGACCTTGGAAAAGCGCTCCGGAATAAAGCATCGCGACCGCACTCTTGACTCTTTTCTCACGCCAATGGTAATTCCATTGTTGTTCGTAGCAAATTTGCCGCACTGTTAGAGAACCAACGAACTGATTGGCGGCAAGGTGATTCGTGAAGGGGCGGCTGGCCAAGGAGAGGTGGTCAGACGGTGACATAGCGGGGATTAGTCGGCGTCTCGATCCTCTCGTCAGAATGCGCGCGAGCGCGAAGCCGGTTAAACCTGATGCGGGTATGGCGGACGCATAGCTTGCTCGACGAAGTACCGCTCTAATGCGTTGTTCAGCTCAAGAAGGAAAATCCATATGAAACGCAAAGCGACAATGCTCCTCACGACGATGCTGGCGATCAGCATGACCGCCGCCCAGGCGATGAGTGCGACCGTCTGTGGCGTCGCGCAAAACGCTCAGGGCGCCCCGGTCAGCGGAGTCGGGGTCATAATCAAGGATTCGTCCGGGAAGATCCTTGGGCAGGCGATCACGGGCAGCAAGGGCGAGTACCAAGTTGACAATCTGGGGCAGGGGACGCTCGACCTGTTCCTTGATCCGGGCACTTCCGGTATGAAGGGCGGATCCGGCGTGCTGAATCTCGACGGTGAGAGCAAGATGGTCAACTGGCAAGTCTCCGACGCCAGTGGCGCGATGGCGTCGCAGGGCGGATCGTGCGTGGATCCGGCGGGCGCGTTGACGCCGGCCGAGTGGGCGTCGATCGGAGTGCTGGGTCTAGGTGCCGCGGCCGGAATTGCGGCGATTGTGTGGGCCGAGACCGGCAATCGTAGTGATCACCATCATCAACCGACTCAATTTCCGGTCAGTCCGCAGTTCTGAATTATTGACGCGTTCAGACGCGTGAATCCCGCGGCGCTCCGGGCGTGAACATCGCTCGGGGTGCCCTCTCTGAAACCCGGGCCTGACTGACACGTCCGGTGTTTCAAAAAATGAATCCAATAAATTATTACCTTCGACGTACGGCGACGGGCGGTTCCGGTCATCGAGACGGAATCGATCTCCGCACTATTGCATGGCGCATTCGCACAACTGCGTTCATCTGGGTTGCCGCGGTGACGCTCGCGGCCGGATGCTTCTCGAACGATCCGATGAGCGTAAAGGGTCCCGGCGTGGCCGGCGACAACCCGGCGGCTGCGGCGCCCACTGATGCGACTCCGACCGCGAGCTCCGATCCGCTCGGGCAGCCGACGGCGGCGGAGCTGGCTGACGACGCCGATCTCGATCGGATATGGCAGAAACGTTCGTCCGAACTTTCGTCGTCGAAGGATTATCCGGTCGGGCCTGGCGACATCCTGACCATCTCGGTTCCGCAGATGGACGAGTTGCAGGAGCGCAAGGTCCGCGTCACGCCGCAGGGCACGATCGAGTTGCCGCTGGTCGGAATGGTGCAAGCGGGCGGCCTGACCGAAGAGCAGTTGGAAGCCGAACTCGACAACAAGCTGAACAATTTCATGTATAACCCGCAGGCCTCGGTTTACGTCGATGAGTACCACAATCGCGACGTCGCGGTGATCGGCGCGGTGAACCATCCGGGGTTGGTGCTGCTCGACAGCCCCTCCGAGACGATACTCGACGTGATCACGCAGGCGGGCGGGCTTTCGTCCACTGCCGCCGACGAGATAATCCTGATCCCGGTCGAGCTTGGCGATCCCACAATGGCGAAGCGGGTCTCGCGGGTGGCGTATAATTCGAGCGTTCCGGGCAGCGTCGGCACCGACTCGTCGATTGCGAGCGATGCGGGTACGGGAGACCCGGCGCATCCGGTGGGACAAGCCGGCGAAATCATGCCGAATGAACCGGGACGCGCAATCCAGGGCGGCAACCCGGGCATCTACCAGCGCCAGCAACAGATGAAGCAGAGTGCCGCCGCGGTGACGCCGCCCCCGGATATCGCTTCGCGCGCGCTCGATCTGGTGCCGTCCAACGCGCATCCATTGACAATTAAAATCAAGAGTACCTCGCTGACCGGCGCGGGCAAATATATCAACCTGCCGATGCGTCCGGGCGACGTCATCGTGGTGCCGGGCGGCGGCAACGTGATGGTGGTCGGCTGGGTCGAGACGCCGGGCTATTTTCAGGTGGGGTCGGGCTTGACGGTGCTGGGCGCGATTGGCGCCGCGGGCGGTCCAATGTACGCGGCCAATACCAAGGACATTACGCTGATTCGCAGCAACAAGGACGGTAGCAAGGAAACGATTCCGATTAACCTCGAGAAGATCTCGAAGGGCGAGGCTTCCGATCTTCCGGTCAAGGCCAATGACGTGATCGACGTGCCGTATTCCAGTGTGAGAATCGGCCCGTACGTTTTCTATTCGATTCTGTCGCGCATGGGGATTGGCACCCCGGCATGGTAATACACTACTCCTGATGGAACCATCGCGTTATTTCGTCCGGCGCACCGGCGGACTCCCGGTTGAGGCCTCAATCGAAACCGAAGCTTCGCCGATCTTCCTTGACGAAGGGGCTCCGCTGGTCGATTTCGCCGCTTACTGGCGAATAATCCGCAAACATTTCCGGCTGGTGATCGCCGTACTGGTAGGCGTCGTCACGCTGACGATGGTCAAGGTGATGAGCGAGACGCCGCTTTACGAGGCCGCCACCACCGTCATGATCGAACCGTCGGCGCAGGGCGGCGGTACCGACACGCTCGAGAACCTGGTGCAGATCGAGGCGGCGGCGAATAACTCGGATCAGTACTACAAGACGCAGTGCGCAATTCTGCAGAGCCGCGCGATCGCGGCCGGCGTAATCAAGACGCTGGGCCTCGAACATAATCCGGTCTTCGCCGGGACGCCCGTGAAGACTGGTCTCTTTACGAAGCTGGAAAAGAAGATTACCGGCGCCTGGCATAAGCGGGACACCCGCCGCCGTTCGGTCTTGCTGCCGTCAGGGTTTCAGGATGACAGGGGCGTGGATCCCGGCCTGGTGCATGAGTACCTCGCGGGGCTCAAGGTGACCCCCGAGGTTGACACCAACCTGGTCACGATCACGATCACTTCGCCCGATCCGGCCCTGGCTGCGCAAATCGCCAATGCGCACGTCAAGGAATACGAGCAGCAGCAACGCGACATCCACACTGGGCAGAACGAGGAAGCGCTGCGCTACCTGCGTGACAAATTGCTCGGCGTCAAGGACGATCTCGTGAAGTCCGAAGGCGCCTTGAACGAGTATCGAACCAAAAACCACATCATACCCGGTCTGATATCGCTCGATGGCAAGGATGCGATCGTCCTCGATCGGCTCGCCGACCTGCAGAAGGATGCGACCCAGGCGCAGGTCGCGCGGATCGGTCTGGAAGCCCAGTATTCGCTGATCAAGAAGCACCAATACAGTTCGCTCCCGTCGGTCATGGATGACGTAACGATCCAGGAGATGAACAAGACGCTCGACGGGCTGTATTCGCAGCGGGCCGCGCTCGCGAGTCAGTTCAAAGCGAGCTATCCGCCGCTGGCAAAACTCGACGCCCAGATTGGCGAAACGCAAGCGCGAATCGCGGTAATGACCAATCAGAAAGTGAATGCTTTGGAGACGGAATACGAGGAGGCGAAGGATAAGGAGAATAAGCTCGACGACGAAATGAACCAGCAGAAGCAGGCCACGCTTGATCTGAACAGTTCGGCCGCTCAGTATGCGATGCTCCAGCGCGAAGTCGATACCAACCGCGAACTCTACAACGCGATCCTCACGCGCGAGAAGGACGTTGAGATGTCGGGCTCGGTCGAGTCCAAGAACGTCTCCGTGATCAACTCCGCGGAAGTTCCGGGCGTGCCGACCAGCCCGAAAAAACTGCTCGCCCTGATGCTCTCCTCGTTTGGCGGCCTCGGCCTGGGTCTCGGTCTCGCGTTCGTGGTCGAGATGACGGACAACACGCTCAAGAATCCGGAAGAGGCCGAAAACTACCTGAAGCTGCCTAATCTCGGAGTGGTGCCGGAGTTCTCCTCGGTCAACGGCAAGTCGGCGTACGCGCCGCGCGAGTTGATGAATGCGGGTGGAGGCGGGACGCGGCCTTCGACCGTACTGCCGCCGGGCCGCGAGCTGGTCACCACCCATGGATCGTATTCGCGGGTCGGTGAGGCGTATCGAAATCTCCGTACGGCGCTGCTGCTTTCGCGCGCCGGCGGCCCGCCCAAGGTCACCCTGATCACGAGCGCGATGAGCCGTGAAGGGAAGACGGTCACGGCGGTCAATATCTCAGTGATGCTCGCGCAACTGGGCGGCCACGTGCTGTTGATCGACGCCGATCTGCGCCGCGCCCGCTGCCATCGCGTGCTGGCCGTTGACAATCATCTGGGGCTGACCGAAGTGCTCACCGGCTCGCGCGATATGCATGAGATGATTCGGGCGACCGAAATCGAGAATCTGTACTTTCTCGGGGCCGGCTCGGTGCCGCCCAATCCCACTGAATTGCTCAACTCGCCCAAGATGGCTGAGGTGATGGCGCTGCTGCGCGAGCACTACGAGTACATCGTAATCGATTCGGCGCCCGTGCTGCCGGTCAGCGATTCGATGGTGCTCTCGAAACTGACCGACGGCGTGGTGCTGGTCGCCAACGGTTCGGCGACCCCGCGCCAGCAGGTCAAGAACGCCTGCGCACGACTCGAATATGCGCGCGCGAAAATTCTTGGCCTGGTGCTCAACAAGGTCAAGATTCACAGTCCCGACTATCACTACTACTATCATCAGGATTATTACTCCTTTGACGGTGACCATCCGCGCGACGATGAAGAGCCGGTCTGAGCCGGGCGGGGCGTCGCGTATCCAAAGAAGCGGCCGCGCCGGGCGCTGAAATGCGGATGCTCGCCCGCTTGATGAGTGGCGGACTGAAACGGCTCGACAATGCGATCATCGCCGGGCTGGGGCTGCTGCTCGCGTTCGCGCCGCTGGCCTTTGGCGCGGTCCATCAATGGGCTTACACGCTGCTGGAAACGGCAGCGTACGCGCTGCTGATCCTGTGGATGGTGCGGATTCGCGCCGAAGGAGCGAAGCCGGCGCGAACCGCGATCCCGCGCGCCGACTTGATCGCGATTGCGCAGCCGGCAGCGCTCTTCGCCATGCTGCTCGGGTTCCAGTTGGTGCCGCTTCCGCCCCCGCTGATGCGGGTGATATCGCCCGCCACCTATCGCCTCTACAGTGAGAGTTTTCCGGGCTGGCCCAAGACCGCGCCCTACGAAGTACTGCGGGCCGCATGGACCGCAAATCCGCCTGCGAGCGGTCCCGGCGTTGAAATCGCACTGCCTCCGGTGGGCGGACAGAAGCAGGCGCGCACGCAGGCGGCCGCACCACCGTCGGCGGCTCCAAGCCCGGCCGCGATACCCGAGCGTTCGTCGCCGGCGACGCTGGGAAATCTGGGCGATCTGCGCTGGCGTTCGATCGCGATTGCACCGTCGGTCACCTGGGCGGGCCTGATCGAGGTGCTCGCCTGCGGTGCGGTATTCTTCCTCGTGCTCACCTGTCCATTCGGATTCGTCGGCGCCGAGCGCGAGGCCGACGCCCGCTTTATGCGCCTGCTGGTGCTTATCCTGCTCGCCGTGGGCGGCACCGTCGCACTGATTGGCTTGGTCGAGAAAGCGATGTGGAACGGGCGCATCCTGTGGTTTTTCGTGCCACAGGACTGGAGTGGCCCGAGTCTCGAAAATGTTCGCGCCAGCGGCCCGTTCGTCAACCCGGACCATTTCGCGAACTTCCTCGCGATGATCCTGCCGCTTGCGGTGGTCGGTGCGATCTTTCCAACCACCTTGAGTCATCGCCAGCAGCATGGGGCGGATCTGCGGTTGCCCAGTGCGGTGGCGGCGTTCCTGATGGCGGCGGGAATCCTGCTCAGCCTTTCGCGCGGCGCCTGGATCGCTTCAATAGTAGGCGTGTGCCTGGGGCTCGCGATGAGCTTCAAGCATGCGCGCGAACGGGCTCCCCGGCCATTGCGCGGGCTGAGCGCCCGGTCGATTCCATTCGCGCTGGCGGGTTTCGTGATTTTCACGCTGGTGCTGCTGTTTCTGATCGGCCCAAGCGGGCGCAGCGCGGCCGGCACGCGGGTCGGCGCGACCATCGCACAGGGCGATAGTTTGGGCCTCAAGCCCACCGCGTGGCGCGATTCATTGCGCATGATCCGGGATTTTCCGATCTTCGGGGTGGGCCTGGGATGCTGGCCTGAGCTATTTCCGCATTACCAGCGCGCGCCGTGGATGTCTTTCTATTTCCGGCAGCCGGAAAATGACTATATCCAGTTGGCCGCTGAAACCGGGCTCGCGGGAGTGGCGCTGGCGTTCTGGTTCGGTGCGGTCGTGTGGCGTAAATGCCGTGCGGCGGCGGCGCGCCTGAGTGTGCGGCGATGGCCGCTATTTGCCGCCCTCGGGGCGGGGATCGCTGGGGGGCTGGTGCATGAAATTTTTGATTTCAGCCTGCACACTCCCGCCAACGCGTTGCTCTTCTGCGTGCTCCTCGCGATACTCCTGCGGCTTGCGCTGACTCATCGGGCGGACCGGCCAGCCCTGGGGCTCCGCAGCGTCACGACGCTCAGCAAGTACACCTACTGGAAGGCGGCACTGGTCGCGGCCGGTGCCGTCGTGATGATTGTTGCGGCGCAAATCCAGCGCGAGGCCGCCTATCCGTATGACATTGGATCGCCCAGGACCTTCGCTCAGGCCGAAGCCGCGGCGGTCGGTCATCCGGCCGATTCCGGGGTGCATCTGGCGCTGGCCGCGTTGATGCCGCCGGGGGCGCCCGCCGCCCTGCGCACCCAGGAGTTGCACGCCGCGGTGTGGCTCAATCCCAACGATCCACTGGCGCGCGACGTCTATGCACGGAGCCTTTTTCTCGTGGGTAAGGTGCGCGATGGACTCGCGCAGGTCACGCTTTCCGTCTTCCACGCGCCTGACATAGACAGTCATTTTTATTTACAGCCGCGCTCGATCTCGTGGCTCTTGCCGGCCGAGCAGGGCGCGATTTACGAGGGCTTCGCGCAGGCGATCGCCGCTGGCTACCAGGGCTCCGCACGGGGCCTCGCCCAGTTCTATCGGGAACTCGGGCGCTATACGGAGGCGGCCGAGGTCTCGGCCAAGGCGGCCGCCGCCGAGGGCAACGATAGCGCACGGCTCGAGTATCTGCTGGCCTCGGGCCAGGATTACGCGATGGCGGGGAACCCGCGGGAAGCAGAGCGAAAACTGCGCGCCGCGATCGCGATGGATCCAACCGATGCGCGGCCGTATTGCGCGCTGATGGTCTCGGTACTCGGGCCCGAGCACGATATCAAGGGCGCGAAAGCCCTGGCCCAGGAAGCCTTTGCCAACGGCGCCGAACCGGTTCCAATCGAGCAGGCGCTGGCCGATGCCGCGCGCACCGCGGGTGACCTCGATACCGCCGAAGTCGCACTGACCCAGGAGACCAGGGATGATCCGACCCTCGAGTCCACGATGAGGCTCGGCGATTTCTATAGCGAGACCGGAAAGTACGACCGGGCGACGATCGTCTTTCAACACGCCACCGAGATCGATCCCGGTTCCGCGCGCGCCTACTTCAGCCTCGGTCGGGCCGAAGAAGCGGCCTTCGACTTTGCGGGCGCCAGCCGCGACTATGCGCGCGCACGCCAGCTCGCGCCCGACGATAAAGCGATCCAAAGCGCGTACCTGGATCTCCAGCAGCGTTCGGCGAAATTTCACGGCCAGTCATCATCCGACAAATGAGACGAGCAAGAGCAGCCGGGAAGGGGTGCGGGCTCATCGGCAAGCCTCGGGGCGTACTCGTCGGTGGAACCGCGGTAAGTCCGGTTGACGGCGCCGGTCTAGCGGTGCGCGGACTCCGCGCCGCGTGAAGATCCTGTTCCTCAATCCCGCCGGACTGATCGGCGGGGCGGAGCGTGCCCTGCTCGACGTTATCGCGAGCCTCCGCACGGCACGCCCGGATTGGCCGCTGACGCTGATCGCGGCGGCGTCGGGCGACCTGATCGAAGAAGTCCGCGCGCTCGGCGCCGACGTCTCGGTCGTTGAGTTTCCGCGTTCGTTGGCGGTGGTGGGCGACGCCGGTCTCGGCGGTCCGCAGGCCAGCTATCGACGGTCGCTCGGCCTGGCGGGACGACTGTCGGCAGCGGCGCCGGCGGTCATTCTTTATCGACGCCGGCTGCGGCGGGCGATTGCCGGCGCGGCGCCCGACCTCGTGCATACCAACGGTTTCAAAATGCACGTGCTGGGTGCCTGGGAGTCGCCGCGCAATGTTCCGGTGCTTTGGCATATTCACGACTTCGTGCGCATGCGTCCGATGATGTCGCGACTGTTACGCACGCACGCGCGGCGTTGCGCGGCGATCGTGGCCAATTCCCACAGCGTGGCCGACGACGTGCGCTCGGTGGTGGGCCGCCGGCCGCCGATCTTCACGGTTTACAACGCGATCGATCTCGCGCGCTTCGCGCCCGGCGGCCCGCTGCTCGACCTCGACCGCCTCGCCGGGATGCCGCCCCTGGGGGGGAACGGTGTGCGCGTTGGAATTGTGGCTACGATGGCGCGGTGGAAGGGGCACGAGACCTTTCTGCGCGCACTCGCGATGCTGCCCGCCTCGGCGCCGATACGCGCCTACGTGATCGGAGGGCCGCGCTACGAGACCGCCGGCAGCCAATACACGATCGCGGAACTACGCGCGCTGGCCGTTCAGTTGGGAGTGGCCGATCGGGTGGGATTCACCGGCTTCGTCAACGCCGCCGCCCCGGCGATGCGCGCCCTCGACGTCGTAGTTCACGCAAGCACGCAACCGGAACCGTTCGGTCTGGTGATCGCCGAGGCGATGGCCTGCGGTCGCGCGGTAATCGCGAGCGGGGCCGGCGGGGCGGCCGAAATCATCGAGGACGGAGTCGATGCGCTCGCCCATCGGCCAGGCGATGCGGCGGCGCTCGCGCGTCTGATCGCACTATTGGCGGGAGACGCCGCACTGCGCCGGCGGCTGGGCCAGGCCGCGGTGCTCGCGAGCGCTCGCCGGTTCGCCCGGGCGCGGTTGGCGGCTGACCTGGCGCCGATTTATTGCGCCATCACGCGGCCCGCCGCCTGAGCGCGATGCGCCTGCTGCACGTGCATAGCGGAAATCTCTATGGCGGGGTCGAAACGATGATGTTGACGCTGGCCCGCGAACGCACCGGCGCGCCTTCGATCGCGCCCGAATTTGCGCTCGCGTTCGACGGCCGGCTCGCATCCGAATTGCGCGCGACCGGAGTCCCGGTGCATCTGCTGGGCGCCGTCCGTGCGCGCAATCCGCTGAGCGTGCTGCGCGTCCGCCGGCGCCTCGCGAGGGTACTCGCGGCCGGACAGTACGGTGCGGTTGCCTGCCACATGCCGTGGGCCCACGCGATCTTCGCGCCGGTGGTACGGCGGGCCGGTCTCCCAAGTATCTTCTGGATGCACGGCGACGCTATCGGCCGTCATTGGGTCGAACGCTGGGCGGCGCGAACCGTCCCCGACCTTGCCATCTGCAACAGCCGCTTTACCGCCGCGATGGCACCGGTGCTGTTCCCGGATGCCCCCTCCGCCGTGCTCTACTGTCCCGTAGCAATTCCCGCCTCACGCCAGAGCGCCGCCGATCGGCTGGCGATGCGCGATGAAACGGGCACCGCGCGCGACACGGTGGTGATCGTGCAAGTCTGCCGCATGGAGGCGCTCAAGGGCCACGCGCTACTGCTCCGCGCGCTCGCGTCGCAGCGCGATCGGAATTGGCTTTGCTGGCAGGTGGGCGACGCGCAGCGGCCCAATGAGGTCGCTTACCTGGACGGGTTGAAGAGTCTGGCCGCCGAACTCGGGATCGGCGAACGCGTAAAATTCCTCGGTCATCGCTCCGACGTCGCCCGCGTGCTTGAGGCGTCAGACATCTATTGCCAGCCCAACACCGCACCCGACGCGTTCGGCATCAGCTACATTGAAGCGCTCGGCGCGCGCCTCCCGGTAGTGGCCACCGCACTCGGCGGCGCGCTCGAGATCGTTGACGAGACCTGCGGCGTCCTGGTGCCGCCCAACGATGTCGATGCGCTCGCGGCGGCACTCGCGCGGCTTATCGATGACGCCGGCGCGCGACGCCGCCTCGGTGCGGCCGGGCCCGCCCGCGCGGCTGCACTGTGCGATCCCGCCGCTATCTTGCGGCAGATGGAGACGCTGCTCGGTGTTTTCAATTAGTGCATGCTGCCGGACGACGAGGAGCGGAACTTCATCATTGCCATTCTGCCTGACCCAAACCGATGCGTGACCGCAGGCAAAACTCACCGCCGCGCGCCAGTGTCGTGATTCCGACCTTCAACGGTGCGGAACGGCTGCCGCGAGTGCTCGCCGCGCTGGCGGAACAAACCGCCGAGGACGGATCGTTCGAAGTAGTGGTGGTGGATAACGCATCGACCGACGCAACGGCCGCCGTCGCGCAACAGGATGCCTCAGTGCAGCGGCTGCGCGGCCGCGACGTCGAGGTCAGAGTCGTCGCCGAACCGCGCCACGGGACGACCCCCGCCCGAATTCGCGGTGTGCTCGAATCGAGTTCAGAGCTGGTCTGCTTTCTCGACGACGACAACATTCCGGAGCCCGAGTATGTCGCAACTGGATTGTTGGTCTTTGACGATCCGTCGGTGGCGCTCGCGGTGTCGCGGGTATTACCCAGATGGGAGATCGCTCCGCCGCCGAGTATCATCAGGCGGCAACATCTATATGCCGTCAATGATTACCTTGGGGATTCATTCGCGGACTGGGGCGCCGAGGGCACCATTGTTCCGACGATTACGGCTGGGATGTGGGTGCGTCGTCATGCGTTTTTGGAAGCGATCCCGTGCGATCGAATCGACTTGTTGCTTGCCGGGCGGGTCGGACGGCAACTGTTTTGCGGCGAGGACATAGAGATCGGCCTGTTGATTGGAAAGGCTGGCTATCGGAGAGTATATGCACCCGCACTGAGAATCGCGCACGAGATCCCACGGCGGCGCCTCGAGACGGCGTACGTAGTTCGCTTGATAGAGGGTATCGTCCGCAGCGAACTGACCTTGCGTGAGAAATACGAGGGCGCGAGGTTCGGATTGCGCGATCGGATGAGCGCGTTGATGAATCTGTCGGTGGCGCTGTGCGGAATTCCGTTCATGGCCTTATTCAAGCGCGATGCCCGGCGCGAAATCGCGTTCATTATGGCGGCCCGGCGCGCGCATTTCAGGGGTCCAATAAGGTCTGACGCATGACCCGATTGCGCGATCAAATGCAGCCGGTTATCAAGTTGCGCTAGCTGGCCCGGCGCGCCGGACTACTGGGCGCACGAGAGTATAGGCTGTTTGGCTATCGGCGAACGGCTTCTGCCGCAAAAATCGATGCGGTTCGGACTGGGCGTCGCATACAATATTTAAGCGGCCCGCGATCGCGGAGGCTGGGGATAGCGCGATTGGATAAGGGCCGCAAAGCTCAATGATAGCTCCTTTAATCTGCTTGATCTCTTTTGGCGTGTGCTACGTCGCCGGCCGCCGCGCCTTGTGGGCCGGATTCCTGGCGACCATGGTGGTCGGATATTTCTACGGAATTCTCCGCGCCAATCTCAATTCAAGCTTTGGCCATTTCATCTTCGATTTCGCCGCCGTGGGGTTCTATCTCGCGCTGCTCACGCGGCGCGAGACACCGATTCAACGCTACAAGATTCGCCGCGTCATGCCGTGGGTTTTGGCGCTGGCGGGATGGCCGCTGCTGATTATGCTGATGCCGCTGCAGCCCCCGCTGATCCAGTTGGTGGGTTTTCGCGGGCAGATTTTCTTTCTGCCCTTCATCCTGGTTGGCGCGATGCTCGACGGCAGCGAATGGCGCAAGATCGCGGCCGGACTGGCGGTCTTGAGCATCATCGAAATCGTGTTCGCGCTGGCCGAGGTGGAGTTCGGCGTCATCCGGTTCTATCCGATGAACGCGGTCGATCAGATCATCTACAACAGTGTGGATGTGGCGGTCGGCAATAGCAGTGTCTTTAGAATTCCAGCCACCTTCGTCCAGGCCGCCGCGTACGGCGGCAATATGGCGGCCTCCTTGCCGCTGTTGCTCGGTGCGATGATCCAGGAGCGCAGAGGCGGAACGCGCAGGAAATTGCTGCTGACGGGCCTGGCGGTGTCGGCAGTCGGGGTGTTCCTGTCGGCCTCCCGCAGCCAGGCGACCATGCTCTTCGTCCTGGGCCTCGCCGCGACCTTTTCGGGTCGGATCAGAAATTTCCCGTGGTTCGGATGGGTCGCGTTGCTGGCGGTGGTCGGAACGCTGGTGGCGGTGAATCCGCGCATGCAGCGTTTCGTCACCCTGGACAGTACCGGCTACTTGAAGAACCGCGTTGCCAGCAGTATGAATTCCGGCTTCTTCGAGCTTGCGTTGGAGTATCCCTTCGGCAACGGCCTCGGCGGCGGTGGCACCAGCATTCCCTATTTCCTTCAGTCGGAATTGAAAAATCCAGTCGTGCTCGAAAATGAGTACGCACGTATAATGCTCGAGGAAGGCGTGCCGGGTTTGATCCTCTGGCTCGCGTTTATATTCTGGGTCGTGACCCGCCCGCTGCCACTGATCACCGATCCCTGGTACCTCGGAAAATTCCTTGCGCGCGTCGCCCTCGTGTTTTGTTTTATGATCGCCCCGACCGGTTTGGGATTGCTGACATCGATACCCGGCACCGCGCTCCTGCTGGCTTTTGCGGGGTGGATAGCGACCCCTAAGGTCACCGTCGCAGGTGCCCGCTCGGAGCGCCGCTCACCCGCGCCGCCCGCCGATCCGGCGCTCAGAACCGCATGAGTGCGATCGCCGATCATGACCCCAAAATCACCTGGCGCGGTCGCCTGACGACGGGCTCGCGGACGCCGAGTTTCCCGTCGCATTGCGCCGGCGTTCGCGAATGGGTGCTGGTCGCCGGCGATTTTCATCGAACTGGCGGGATGGATCGCGCCAACGCGGAGTTCGCGGCGTACCTCTGCTCGATCGGCGCGACCGTCCATCTGGTGAGTTTTCGCGTCGATGCCGATCTGGCGGCCCGTCCCAACGTGCAGGTTCATCAGGCCACGCGCATCGCCGGCGCGCATTCGCTCGCCCGGCATCGGCTCGACCGTCTCGGGCGCGCCGTCGCGGCCGCGGTGATCGCGCGCTCACCGGGTGCGCGGGTGCTGGTCAATGGCGTCAACTGCGATTGGCCCGATATCAATTGGGTTCATTTCGTGCACCAGGAGTGGCTCAGCCCGCGGCCCGGCGCTCCGCTGTGGTTCAAACTCAAGCATCGTCTCGAAGGCTGGGCAAAGTCCCGCCAGGAACTCCGCGTGCTCAGCGGCGCTCGCGTCCTGATCGCGAATTCCGAACGCACGCGCACCGATCTGATTCGCGATGTCGCAGTGGCGCCGGACCGCGTGCGCACGGTTTATCTCGGATGCGGTCCTGAGTGGAAATCCGTCACGCCCGCCCGGCGCACGGCGGCGCGCGCGGCGCTCGGCGCCGTTTCCGATCGTCCGCTGGTGGCGTTCGTCGGCGCCTTCGGCCACGACGCGCGCAAAGGCTTCGATACCTTGTGGTCGGCGTGGCGGTCGCTGTGCGCGCGACCGGATTGGGATGCGGATTTGATGGTCGCCGGCGGCGGTCGCGCGTTGCCGCGATGGCGCGCCGAGATTGCACGCGCCGGACTCGCTTCGCGCGTGCGCCTGCTCGGCTTCACCGATCGGGTCAACGACGTCATAGCGTCGGCGGATCTGCTGGTGAGCCCCGTGCGCTATGAATCTTACGGGCTTAATGTGCAGGAGGCGCTCGCCAGCGGCATCCCCGCGATCGTGAGTCGCAGTGCCGGTATCGCCGAGCGTTATCCAGTGGAACTCAACGATTTATTGCTGCCGGATCCCGACGACGTGCACGACCTCGCCATGCGCCTCCTGCGATGGCGTGCGAGTATCGAGCAGTGCAAGCAGCGAATCGCGCCGCTCGCCGCGACGCTTCGCGCCTGGACCTGGCAGGATATGGCCGCACAAATCGCGGCGGTCGCCGAGAGCACCGCGGATGTACCTGCGCCGGCCGCCGCGCCGCCGGGAATCGGTATCGCCGGGGTGTCGCTATGAGCGGTGGACCGCCGGACCTGGAGCGCCTCTCAAGCGCCATCGAGCTAACGCCGCGCGTTCTCGAACGCGCCGCCAATCCGTCCGCGGCCGTCGATGCCTTCGCGACCGAACTGCCCGCCAAGCCGGTCCTGACCATCGAAAGCGCGAGCGGATGGCCCAGTCTTGATTTACGCGACATGTGGGCCCATCGGGATCTCTTCTATTTTCTGGTCTGGCGCGACGTCAAAGTTCGCTACAAGCAGACCGCACTCGGGGTGGCCTGGGCGGTCCTGCAACCGCTGCTCACGATGGTCATTTTCACCGTCATCTTCGGCCGCTTGGCGGGCGTTCCCTCCGACGGCGAACCCTATCCGATTTTCGTTTACGCCGGACTCCTGCCGTGGAATTTTTTCAATCAGGCGGTCACCACCAGCAGCAACAGCCTGCTCGGCAATGCGGCGCTGATCACCAAAGTATATTTTCCACGCATGGTGATACCGGGCGCCGCGGTCGGCGCCGGTCTGGTCGATTTCGCGATTGCCGCCGCGATCATGTTCCTGATGGCATTCTATTATGGCGTCGCGTTCGGCCCCGGCATTCTGATGCTGGTTCCGTTGACGCTGCTGACGACGCTCTTTGCCGCCGGCGTCGGCATGTGGATGTCGGCGCTCAATGTCAAGTATCGCGACGTTCGTTATGCGCTGCCCTTCGTCCTGCAAATCTGGATGTACGTGACGCCGATCATTTACCCGGTCACGTTCATTCCCGCCCGTTGGCGCTGGTTGATTGCGCTCAATCCACTGTGCGGGATTATTCAGGGCTTCCGCTCCGCAATCTTCGGCCGCCCCTTCGATTGGAACGGGATCGCAATTTCAGCCGCAGTGACATTGATCCTGCTGATCTATGCCGCTTTCGAATTTCGCCGGATGGAGCGGGAATTCGCCGATATAATCTGACCTCGGAGCGGCGCCCGACTCAGCAATAGGAATGGGCCGCCTGCGCCGGTCGAATCGTCGGGTCAGATTCATGCGCGGAACAACTTTTTGATGCGGCCGATAATCAAAGTTGAAAATCTCGGCAAGCGCTACCGAATCGGAGAGCGCGAGCCCTATCGTACGATTCGCGACTCGATCACGCGCGCGGTCTCCGCTCCCTGGCGTGGATTGCGGGGCATCCTCGCCGGAGATGCGCCCGCGCGCGACGCAGGCCACGTGTGGGCCTTGAGTGACGTAAGCTTCGACGTGATGCCGGGTGAAGTGCTGGGCGTCATCGGGCGCAATGGCGCCGGCAAATCAACCCTGCTCAAGGTGTTGTCACGCATCACGGAACCGACCACTGGTCGGATTGAGCTTTACGGCCGGGTCGGCAGTCTGCTCGAGGTGGGCACGGGTTTTCACCCGGAACTGACCGGGCGCGAAAATATCCAACTGAGCGGCGCGATTATGGGCATGCGCCGCGCCGAAATTACGCGCAAATTCGATCAGATCGTCGCCTTCGCCGAGATCGATCAGTTCGTTGACACCCCCGTCAAACGCTACTCCAGCGGGATGTACGTGCGGCTCGCCTTCGCGGTCGCCGCCCATCTCGACCCCGAAATTCTGCTGATTGACGAGGTCCTGGCGGTCGGCGATGTGGCTTTTCAGAAGAAGTGCCTCGGCAAGATGAGCGACGTTGCCCGCGAAGGACGCACGGTGATTTTCGTCAGTCACAACATGGCATCAATCGAATCGCTCTGCGGCAGTTGCTTGATGTTGCGCGGCGGTCGCCTGGAATCGTATGGCCCACCTGAAAAGATCATCGGGGAGTATATCGCGAACGAACTCAGCGAAGATTCGGGCCAGCGTTCTCTGGTCGGTCACCCGGGTCGTTCCGGAAGTTCATTGCAAATTATGACCCTCGTTCGGCTCTTTCCGAAATCCGGCGAACTGAGCGCACTCATGCAAATTGGTTCGCCGCTTTCAGTTCAGGTCGATTTTGCCGCGCCGCGGGCGATCAGGCCGATTCTGGGTGTCAGGGTCAAGACGGCGCAGGGCGCGCCGGTCTTCGGCGTGAACAACCGTTGGACCCACGCAGGCTTCAATGGCCCTCAGTTGAGTGCGGGAACTATCAGTTGCGATATCGCGAGCCTTCCATTGATGCCCGGCAGGTACTCGGTCGACCTGTTTTTTGGCGACTTTGGGGACATTACTCGCGATCTCGATGTAATTCTCGATGCGACTTCGTTCGAGGTCTATCCGACCGACGCTTACGGCACCGGCTTGCTCCCGCCCGCCACCGACGGGCCCATTCTTTGGCAAGCTTCGTGGACCGCCCAGGGCGCGTAGCGAGCTAGAAAGCGCGTTCGATCGAATCCGCTTTGGCGAAACGGGAATTTTCTCTTCGCAAAGCCGTGAACCGCCTTCGCGTGGGCAGCGATATTGAATCAAGATCTAAAACTTGAAGACGATTTGAAGATTCGCAAGTGGTTCTGGGCAGTCCTCTCAGTGGAAGTTCTGACCATTGTATTCTTTCAGATTCCCACCCGGCTGGGATTTGACGCGACCGCCTTCGGAGATCACGGACTGAACCTCAACGCCCAGTTTCTAATTGACCATCACTATAGACCGGGAGTGGACTTTGGTTACCCCTACGGACCCCTTTCGCTGCTCTTCGGCCAACTTTCGTTCGGCCTCTTCGGATCGACGCCATCGACTTTTTTCGGCGCAATAACCCTGTGTGACGTGGCGTTCGCCTTGGGCCTGGCGCGATTTGCGGACCGACTGAGACTCCGCGGGCCGGCCCTGGCGCTCATCGCTGTGAGCCTGCCTTTTTGCATACTCTTCGATATCACTTTTACCCACGCGCTGGAGAGAGTCTTTCTGGTATGGGCACTTGGCGCGCAGGCCGGTGGGTGCCGCTCCCATGCGCTGGCGCTGGCCACTGCCGGCGCCCTCGTCAAGCCGAGTATGGGATTCGTTTATGGCTTCCTGTTGCTGGCTTTTATTGTTGCGGAACTGTGGAAGAAGTCTAAATTATCGGCGTATTTTCTCGCACGGGAGGTCCAGTCGGCGGCACTGACCGCAGTCAGCGGGTTGGCCGTATCGATCGCCGTCTATGGCGCTCCAGCAACGGTCAGGCTGGCGCTGCCGCTTACCGGAGCCGAGGCCTATCGCGCCGCCCATAACGGATTCTTCACCGGCTCTGGTCGCGCCTTCTGGTACTTCCCGGGAGTACATCCCGGTTACTATTTCGGAACTCCGATCACATTCTGGTTCGTCGCGTCGCTTGGTCTGATTGCGGGAGGAGGCTCGTCAGCCTTTGCCGTGTTTGCAAGTTTCAAAAATCGCGAGGATCCCTCCCACGCTCGAGAGCTAACGCTCTTCTGCGCTCTTCTGCACGTCGCCTTCATTACAATGTTCTTTGGAAACAACGCTTCGTGGACATCGTATCCCTATCTGCTGCCGATGGGAGTTGGGGCGATGACACTTTGGTCGAATAATTTCGGAAAGCTGGTCTGGTCTCTGATCATTCTTGGTATCGCGGGCCAAAAGGGCATGATAAACGAGAACTTTCATGCCTGGCGCAACACGGCACCCAGCACCACCACCGCTGGGCTGTGGGCAAACCGTGACGAGCGCCAGGAGTGGACCCAGGTCCTCGAACTGGCGAAGGGCAACTCTTCGGTGGTGCTCGCGTCCGACGGCTCCGCTGAGTTGTTATTTCCCGGATTGACCCCGCCGGTAGCGGCCACATTAATGCGGGGTCAGACCACCGTGAGTGAACTGCGACGCAAAATCGAGCAGCTCTCGGCCGCGCAGTTTGCGATCGTGCCGGAAGTGCCCGACAATTTAGGGTTTTTAAACCACTGGCCAGAGTTCAAAGATGCCTTGTCAATCTGGGGCAAAGTAGTATTCAGGGGTAGGTACTTTAGAGTTTATCGACGCTCTGATTCTGGAGCGGCTACCGAATCGATTCGGCGGCCGGCGAGTTCCGGTTTCGTCGATACACCCATCAAGCACCGCTCTGACGAGATATGCGCGCGCCTCGCGATCGCCGACGTTGCCTCGCGCGATACCGGCCCGGGCGCGCGCGCGTAATTCCGGCCTTTGCGAGTCCTTCACATTGCCCCCGCTATTTTCGGTGAAAGCGGCGTTTTCGGTGGCGGCGAACGCTATGCGCTTGAACTCGCGCGCCACATGGCCGATGAAGTCGAGACCGTCCTGCTCGCTTTCGGTCCGCACGACCGGCGCGAACGTATCGGCAATCTCGATCTGCGCGTGATTGGCAATCCCTGGTACGTGCGCGGTCAGCGCGGCAATCCGATCGCGCTATCCATGCTCGCTCATCTGCGTGGCGCCGATGTCGTCCATTGCCATCAGCGGCATCTCCTCGCGACCAGCCTCGGCGCGCTCGCCTGCCGCGCCACCCGCCGGCCGGTCTTCGTCACCGATCTCGGCGGCGGCGGATGGGACGTCTCCGCCTTCGTCTCGACCGATCGATGGTTCAACGGGCATCTGCACTTGAGCGAATACAGCCGCACGCATTCCGGTCACGGTAGCCTCCCTTTCGCTCACGTGATCCTCGGCGGCGTGGACACGCAAAGATTCTCGCCCGGCGATGCAATCGCACACAATGGCACCGTCGTTTTCGCGGGCCGCATCCTGCCGCACAAGGGCGTCAATGATTTGGTTGCCGCGATGCCGCCCGAACTGGAACTTAAAATCATCGGCCGCGTCGCCGACCAACGCTTCCTCTCCGACCTCCATCGCATGGCGGCCGGTAAGCACGTGACCTTTCGGCACGATTGCGACGACGCCGAATTGGTCCAGGCCTATCGCGATGCGCTGTGCGTCGTCCTGCCGAGCGTCTATCGCTCAATGTACGGCGACGAGACCAGTGTGCCGGAACTGCTCGGACAGACGCTGCTCGAAGGTATGGCTTGTGGCAGGCCAGTCATCTGCACCCGCGTCGCGAGTCTGCCCGAGATCGTCGAGGACGGTGTCTGCGGATTTATTGTGCCGCCCAACGATCCCGTCGCGCTCGCCACTCGCATCGCATGGCTGCGTGAACATCCGGCGGAGACGGCCGCAATGGGGAGGGCGGCGCGCCAGCGAGTGCTCGATAATTTCACCTGGCCCCGAGTCGTGCGCCGATGTCTGGAATTTTATGCGGGTGGCCAGGTCAAAACGAAAGCGCGACCGGCGCATCGAAATTGAAACCGCGGTGGAATGGAGAATCGGCCGGCGTGGAAGCATCACCTAACCTGCGACCGACAAATGCGCGGGACCGCGCATATTACGAGCGCCAGGGAGCGGATGCGCTTGCGAAACGGACCGCCTTCCATTGCTCCGAGGATTCGGTGGTTGTCGCGGTGTTGGCGATGCTTACTCCGTATCTCGATGAATTCGATGCTGTTCTCGACGTCGGTTGCGGCGCGAACCTGGCCTACGATTTCGCGATCGCGCGGCAACGAAAACTGGTTTACGGAATTGACTTCACGATGAACTTTCTTCGGCTCGCGCCGAAAGATCGCTCGGGGGTTTTCCTGGCGCAGGCAGATGCGCTCAGACTCCCGTTTCGCGATGGCGCCTTTGACGCCGTGATTAGCTCCGAGACCATCGAGCATATTCCCGACGAGTCCGCCGCGATTGCGGAAATCGCCCGGGTTTTACGGCCGCACGGGCTTCTCTTCGTGACCGTGCCCAATCTCTGGAATGCCGACCGTTTGATCCGGATCGCGCGGACCCGCGATTTCACGATCAAGCTGATGGAAGGCCACGCACGAGAATATTCGCCGCGACATTTGCGTCGATTACTACGCCACCAGTTTGCGATTGAGAGGCAAATCTCCGTGGGTTTCGGCTGGACCGGCCGCTACGGCGCTCCGCTGGAGCGCCTGCTCAAGCTTCCGGGGTTTCGCCGATTCTGCAAATCGATCGCCCTGGTCGCACGTAAACGCTAGCTGTCAGGCGACGAGCGCAGGTTGACTCAATGGCACATCATAACCGGCGAGTATCCGCCGCAACCGGGAGGCGTCAGCGACTACTCACGTGTGGTCGCGCGTGGACTTGCCGCAGCCGGCGATGCAGTTCACATCTACGCGCCGGAAAGCCGAAGTAGCGATCCGGATGACGTGGGCGTCACGATTCATCGGCTGTCGGGACATTTCGGGGCGCGCGCGCTTGTGCAACTTTCGCGCTTGCTCGGACGCGGCACCGAAGATCGCTTGCTCCTCCAGTACGTGCCGCACGCCTTCGGGTTCAAGGCGATGAATTTTCCTTTTTGCCTGTGGCTCTATGCACATACTCGAAAATACGGCGGCGCGGCGGTGACCTTCCATGAGGTCAACCTGGGTTTCCACACCGGCGATCCGTTGCGCTATCGCTTCCTCGATATGGTCACCAAAGTGATGGCGAAACTGGTCGCGCGATCCGCTGCGCAAATCTTTGTCTCGACCCCCCAATGGGAATCGGCGCTGCGCCGCTATGTCGCGCCTCACCAGGCGATCGCCTGGCTACCCGTGCCGAATAATATTCCAGTGGTCGTCGATCCCGTGCGGATTGCCGCGACCCGGCGTCGCTACGCTTCCGCGTGCGGTCCTGTGATCGGGCACTTCGGCACTTATTCGCCCGCTATCGCCGCGATGCTGCGGAACCTCGTCCCGCTCGTCCTCGCCGACTCTCCTTCCTCGACCATGCTTCTGCTTGGTGCAAATGGCGGCGCCTTCCGTGAATCGCTGACCACTGAATTTCCCGAGTTGACGCCGCGCGTGATTGCTACCGGTGCGCTGCCCGCCGACGAACTCTCGATGGCGATGGCGGCGTGCGACGTGATGGCCCAACCATATCCCGACGGCGTGACCACGCGCCGCACCAGTATCATGACGGCGCTCGAACATGGGCGCGCCGTCGTGACCACGCAAGGCTCCTTCACCGAGCAGATGTGGGCGCGGAGCGGCGCTGTCGCACTGCTACCGGTCGAAAATTCCGCTGCGTTTGCGGCGGCCATCACCGAATTGCTCCGCGACGAAAATCAACGGCAGCGCTATGGGGCCGCTGCCAAGGCCCTCTATGCGGATCGCTTTGACGTGCGTCATACGGTAGAAGCCTTGCGGGCCTCCCTATGCGCATAGCGATCGTTACCACCGATGCGCGCGTGGGTGGCGGCATCGCGAGTTATCTCGACACCGTCATTCCGTTGCTCGAGGCCGCCGGGCACGAGATCGCGATGCTCTGCGAATTTGACGCGCCCGGGGCCTCGCCGCCAATCAGCCGCAGTCCGAGTGCGCCAGTCTGGATCGTCGCCGAGGCCGGCGCGGCGCATGCGCTCGATGCGCTGCGGCGATGGCGTCCCGACCTGATTTATACCCACGGACTCTCCGATCCCGATTTCGAAGCCCGCGTGCTCGAACTCGCGCCGGCGATTGCCTACGCCCATGACTATCGCGCCAGTTGTATCAGCGGCGCCAAGGCGTTCGCGTTCCCCGCGCCTTCGCCCTGCGCGCGGCCGTTGGGTGCGGGATGCCTGGTGCACTTTTATCCGCGGCGATGCGGCGGGCTTAATCCATTCTCGATGCTCTCCGACTTCCGCCATGCGGCCCGGCGGCTCGAACTGTTGCGCTGCTTGCCCGCCGTTCTGACCGCCTCCCAATTCGTCCGCACGGAGTACCTGCGCAATGGCCTCGCGCCCGCGATCGTCCGCTGCGTTGGCCTTCCGGTGATTGATCGTCAAGGCCCGCGCACGGCGACCCCCGCGGCGGCAGCAAGCGCCCCCACGGTCACTCCGTTGCGGCTGCTTTTTGCCGGTCGGATGGAACCGCTCAAGGGCGGCCACGTTCTGCTCGATGCCCTGCCGTCGGTTCACTCGGCGCTCTCGCGTCCGCTGATTTTGACTTTCGCGGGTGACGGCCGTGCTCGCGTCGAGTGGGCCCGGCGTGCCGACGCGCTGGTCCGCCGGCTTCCAGCCGTGCGCGTCGAGTTCACCGGATGGCTCAATACCGCGGCGCTCACGCGTCTTTTCGATTTATCGGATTTGCTGGTCGTGCCCAGTCTGTGGCCCGAGCCCTTTGGTCTCGTTGGACCGGAGGCCGGGATGCGCGGGTTGCCCGCTGCCGCGTTTGCCGTCGGCGGCATCCCGGAATGGCTCACCGACGGGACCAACGGCGCGCTCGCCCGCGCAATACTGCCGGCGCCCGCGGACCTCGCCGATGCGATCGTGCGTTGCCTGCGTGATCCCGTCGAGCATGCGCGATTGCGCGGCGGGGCGATCGAGTTAGCGCGGCGCTTTCGCCCCGAGCGCCATCTTCGTCTCCTGTCGAACGTTTTCGAACTGGTGTCATCGCACGCGCGGGTGATCGACGGCACCGCGCAAGGTGGTGTCGCGACGGCGCATATCCTGTCGCGTATCTAGCATGTCATTGTTTCTATCTAATACTGCGTTTGGATGCCGCTGTTCCCGACTGCCCTCGCGACGATCCCGGGTGAGTGGCCTTGTAGGACTCCCACGCCGCTTCTAGCAGCGACGCATTCGGCAAATGATGTCAAAAATTCTCTCGCGCATGATCGACTATCTGCCCCCCTCGCTTACCGAATGGATGCTTCGGAAGCGCAGCGAAAGTCCCATGCTCACCCGCCTGACGGCACGCTTGGCGAGTTCCTTGCGATATCGGGAAGCTCAGATTAGCAGTGGCATCGGAAAAGGACTCTTTATCAATGTAGGTAGTTCCGCTGCCGCTTACGTCCTTGGAACCTTCAAACCTGACCTGCAAACCTATCTAAGTTCCAACCTTAAAGCAGGGAACGTCTTTTACGATGTCGGCGCCAACGTCGGCTTTTTCTCGCTGTTGGCCGCGAAGCTGATTGGTCCTCAAGGTCAAGTCATAAGCTTCGAACCCCTGCCGGAAAATCTCGTCAGTCTCCGTGAAAATGTCGAGCGTAACCATTTTTCCAATGTGAAGATTCTCTCGTTCGCGCTGGGCGCGGCCAATGAGGAACAGGTCTTTCAGGTTTCCGAACGTCCCACGTGGGGAAAGCTCAAGGGCGCCGGCCACCAGCTACCGGATAAATATCTATCCGACATGAAGGTTATCGTCCGCCGTCTCGATGACCTGGTCACCGAAGGTGCGATTCCACCTCCCGATTTTGTGAAAATCGATGTCGAGGGCGCTGAAGTCGAGGTCGTCGAGGGCGCCGTAGAGACGCTTATGAGGTACGGGCCTACGCTCTTCATCGAGCTGCATGGGACTGGAAACTTCTTGACCCAGGTATTCGCCCGGATTGGCTATTGCGCGATTCCCTTGAATGGGAAATTCACGGACGTCGCACAGGCTCACTGGAACGCGACGATATTGGCGTTTCCGGCTCAGCAAGCGACGAGCATCGCCGCGGTGCGCAGTCTTGCGCATGATCCACCGGGCGCACTTCATCAGTCATAGGAAAAATTCTGGACTTACTATGCGACTGAACGCCGAACAATTTACATCGATCGCTTTAGTTACTGAGAAATGAAAATGCCTGCACGAATGTCGCAATCTGTGCGTATAATGCTGTGACCATCAAGCGGCGCAGAGTTATATCGCTCGGGCATTCCTATTGTGTTGCATTGAATCGAAGACTGCCGACGGAAATGAGTAAAGTCGGCGGAGACAAATGGGAAGTTACGGTCGCCGCACCCGCCTTCTTTCACGGCGATTTGCAGCCGATCAAAACCGCAAAGTTCGATGGCGAGCAAGCGACACTCGAATTGGTGCCGGCCTACCTCAGTGCGATACCTCATCTATTCTTCTATGGGCGCCGCCTTCACGATCTGCTCAGGGAGCATTGGGATATTGTTCATTGTTGGGAGGAGCCCTACATACTAGCCGGAGGGCAAGTAGCATTTTGGACTCCAATACGTTCGCGGCTCGTCTTCTGGACCGGACAGACACGGGTTAAACACTATCCGCCACCCTTCGCACAAATTGAGCGCTATTGTTTCAACCGATGTGCCGGCTGGTTGACCCGAGGGCAACTGGGTATCGACGCTATGCTGGAACGGGGCCACCACAACCGGCCATTCGCCGCGATCGGTTTGGGCGTCGATCTCGAGGTGTTCTTTCCTGACCGGGACGCCGGTCTGAAAGTCATCCGCGATCTCGGCTGGCCGGAGACCGGCGCGCCCGTAGTTGGGTACACCGGACGTTTTACGGAGGAGAAGGGACTCGGAACTTTGATGGCCGCTCTCGATCAGGTCGCCACACCCTGGCGCGCGATTTTCCTCGGCGGGGGACCCCTGCGCGAAGCGCTCGCGACGTGGGCCGCTCGTTATGAGGATCGCGTTCGCATCGTACCCGCCGTGTCCCACGAACGCGTACCCGCGTACTTGAACGCATTTGACGTGCTGTGTGCGCCGAGCCGCACCACCCCAAATTGGCGCGAAGTCTTTGGTCGTATGGTGATTGAAGCCTTCGCCTGCGAGGTGCCGGTTCTCGCTAGTGACAGCGGCGAGCTGCCGAGCGTGGTCGGAGATGCCGGACTGATTTTGCCTGAACACGACGTCAACGCATGGGCTCGGGCTTTGGAGAATCTTCTGGGTTCGCCAGAGCTGCGTTCGGACCTCGGAAAACGCGGCGCTGATCGGGTCGAGCGGAACTTCACCTGGACCGCCGTCGCACGTAAGCATCTTGAATTCTTTGAAAGACTACTCGATCAGCCGGTTCGCTAGACGATGCCTCGACTGAGATTTGCTGATTGAGTATAGGTACGCAGCGGATTTCCGGAAACGAACAAGTTCAGTCAGGTGATGCAAGATTGCGCGTGGCCGTCGTGGCGGATTTTGCCGAGGAACGATGGCCGAGCATGGATCTCGTTGCTGACGCGCTACTGGATCGGCTGCGCGCCGAACATGCCAATGAAATCGATGCTGTCCTGGTGCGACCGCCCTTCAAGCGGCGCTTGACCGGGACTGCGAGTGCGGCAAACAGCCGGTCGAGCAAAGCGCGGTTCAACGCGGATCGTCTCCTCAATCGATTCATCGATTATCCGCGCCGGCTGAAGCGCATCCGCGACGAGTTCGACGTGCTCCACATCGTCGATCACAGCTACGCCCATCTGGCGTCCCACGCCGGGGCGCGCCCTGCGATTGTCACCTGTCATGACCTCGACGCCTTCCGCCCGATCATCGCGCCGTCCGGCACCGTGCGAGCGAGGTTGTTGGAGATCATGGCGGCGCGCCAGTTGCGCGGACTGCAAGGCGCCGCGCTCGTCGCGTGCGACAGCGACGCCACCCGTAACGAATTGCTGCGACATCGGCTGGTTGGGCCGGATCGCGTCGTCACGATCCCCAACGGCGTCACTCCGGTATTCCGCGCGCAGCCCGACCCGCAAGCGGATCACGAGGCTGAATCCATGCTCGGTCCCCGGCGCGCTGATACGCTCGAAATCCTGCACGTGGGCAGCACCGTCGCGCGCAAACGCATTGATGTCCTTTTGCGCGTCTTCGCTGGTATTCGGGAAAGCTGCCAAGCGGCGCGCCTGGTTCGCGTGAGCGGACCGTTCACCATCGATCAGGCGAAACTCGCTCGCGAACTCGAGATCGACGGCGCGACGGCCGTGCTGCCCTTCGTCGAACCCGCCGTGCTGGCGGCGATCTATCGTCGCGCGGCGCTCGTGCTGATTACCTCCGAACACGAAGGCTTCGGCCTGCCGTTAATCGAGGCGATGGCCTGTGGCGTGCCCGTAATCGCGAGCGACCTCGCTGCCTTGCGCGAAGTGGGCGGTGCCGCCGCCGAGTTTTTGGCCGTGGGCGATGCGCCCGCCTGGATCGCCGCCGCGCTGCGCCTGATCGATGAGCGCGCGAACGATCCCGCACGCTTCAGAGCGCGGTGCTCCGATGGCATCGGCCACGCGGCGAAATATTCGTGGAGCGATTACGCGCGGCGCTACGTCGAATTGTATCGACGGGTCGCTGCCACCTGACGCCCGCGCGACCCGGCCTTTCGAGTGCGTCGCAACTCTACCCGCGATCGATCGCGGGATCCCGTGCGGCAGCGTTCCACCATCGGAACATTGCGATTTGACGAGGTTCTTGTAATGAAACCATCAATTGCCGATGAAGGCGCAGCGGCCCGGCTACTCGCGCGGGACTCGCCGATCGGAACGGCCCCGTCGGCGCGACCTCTTCAACCGGGACGTCTGAACCCCGCCAATCCGGCACCAATCAGCGTGTTGCATCTCGGCAAGTTCTACCCGCCGTACCGCGGTGGCATCGAGAGCCATCTGCAGGCGCTTTGCCGCGAGCTCACCAAGTCGATCATTGTCAACGTAATCGTTGCCAACGAAACGCGGCGCTTGCACGAGAGTGAAGTTGAGGGGGTCAGGGTCCGGCGCCTGCCTCGCCTGTTCAATCTCTCGGCGACCCCGGTCTGTCCGACTATCGTGGGCGAGATTCGCCGCACCGACGCCGACATTATCCACCTGCATCTGCCTAATCCGCTGGCCGCGCTCGCTTACCTCGCCAGCGGGCACAAAGGCCGGCTGGTGATTACCTGGCATAGCGATATCATCCGCCAAAAGACCATCGCGAAAATGTTGCGTCCGCTTGACGATGCGATCCTTTCGCGCGCGTCGGCGCTGATCGCGAGCTCTCCCAATTACGTTGATAGTTCGCCGATCCTTTCGCGCAATCGCAATCGATGCCGCGTCATTCCCTTTGGCATCGATGGCGACGCCTTCCGTCCGCGCGACGCCGAGACCGCCGCGAAAATCCGCAAACGTTATGGCTCGCGCATCGTGCTCGCCGTCGGTCGGATGGTTTACTACAAGGGCTTCGAATATCTCGTTCGCGCGATGGCCCGGGTTCGCGGCCACCTGCTGCTGGTCGGCGAGGGACCGCTGCAGAAGAAGCTCGAACGCCAGGCCTTTGACGCCGGTGCGATGGACCGAATCACGTTTCTCGGCCGCGTTTCGCAGGAAGAGATGGCCGGCTACTACCACGCGGCCGACGTTTTCGCGATGCCGTCGATTGCCCGCAGCGAAGCCTTCGGCATCGCCCAGCTCGAAGCGATGGTGTGTGGCAAGCCCGTCGTAAATACCTGGATCGAGTCCGGCGTCCCCTTCGTCTCGATCGACGGCGAAACCGGAATTACCGTCGCGCCCGCCGATGCGGACCAGCTTGCCGCGGCGATCAACCAGCTACTCGACGATCCCGGCCTTCGTTCGCGTTATGGTGCGGCGGCGGCGCGCCGCGCGAGCGAGGAGTTCAGCCTCGAGGTAATGGTCGATCGCACGCTCGAGCTCTATCGCGAAGTGATCGTCAACGGCCGCGTCGATGCCGGATCGGGCCCCTGAACCCGCACCCCCTCAACTCACTCGCCTCGTCACCGTCCACCTGCGCGTCGCGAATCTGTCTCGCGTGCGAGGCTCAGACCAGCCTACTTTTCACAACTTTCGCACTGCCCCGCGGAGATCATCGCGCAGAGCTTCTGTGCGATCAGATCGCCCGCGGCCGCGTGTCCCGCCTCGTTCCAATGTCCAAAACCCATCGGCATATTTTTGAAGCCGTGCAAATAGACCTGATGCTCCTCGGCGTAACGTTGTAGCGGCGGCGCAAGGTTCAGTACCGCGAAGCCCTCGCGATCGCCGAGTGCCGCGATGCGCCGGTCCGGATAATAGAGATTGGTCACGCCCAACCGCTTCTGAAATTTCTCGCGCATCAAGGGATTCGGCCAGACCTGGATTCCGGTGTCCTCCGTAATCGCGAGAAACATCGCGCCGTGGCGAACGCTCTCGTCGCGCACTGCCGTTATCAAGCCCTCCGTTACCCGCCACGCGTCCTGCCATGAGCGTTCCACCGGCGGCGAGTAGATGCTGTAGTTAATCGCCTGCTCGACCGGATGTTCCGCGGTCGGTCCGCTATGACCCCCCTTCATGATCTCCCAGCTGTTGCTGAACAGATCGAGTAGCCGCAGATCGCGATAGTCAAAACGCGCCATGCACCACAACTTGAAGCTCGGCGAATCGATAAACGGGCCGGTCAGCTTCATGCGGTCGCCGTCGTAAACCCAGAACGGACGGCACTGGTCCGGTTCGAGCACCACCGAGTTGTTGCGCACATCGTTGCCGAGGAAAATCGCGAGCACCACGATGTCCGGCGAATAGGCCCACACCTTGCGCTGCAGCGTGAGGAGTTCCTGCGCCGTGCCATATCCGTCCACGCCGAAGTTCATCGCCTCCACGCGCTTGCCCTTGAGCCGCGGACAATCCGCAAGTTCGCGCCCCGCAATCGCGGTAAAGGTCTTGTCCTCCGCCACCTGGATCGCCTCGACGTAGGAATCCCCGATCACCGCCACGCGCACGACACCGGGCGGCTTCGCCTTTGCGTAGTCAGGGCCGCGGAAACCGTCGCGATTGATCCGCACGTAAGATTCGCCCTCGCGCTTGTACCAGCCGTGCGCGCCCGCATTCAGGCCCCATCCGCGAAACTGGTCATAGCAGTAAAAGTACGGAAACCAGTGGTTCGCGATGCGGATGCCGATATCGGCAACTCCCAGCGCGAGCCCGAATCCGAATGCGATCAATGCCAATGTGCCGATCAGTTTCCTCATCATGCGCTCTTCGATTCGAGTGTCGCAGCGACGCCCCGCGTCTCGCACGCAGGGCCCGGCCGATGGCGACGACTCGCAGGGCCGTCGCCATCGGCCGGGCCCGTGAAACGACTGCGGCCGGCTTGGCAGCCGGCCGCAGCATTATACCGATTCGATTTCGTGTCGCGCGCGTTTACGCCTGCAGCCGAAACGACGCCGGCTCCGCATGGATTCCCACGCCCGCCCGCGAGACCTGCTGCTCCGCCGCCGGCACCACCTTTTTCAACTCGGGCATCACCTCGCTCGCGAACAGCCGCATGCTCCCTTCCGCGAGGTCGTAGGGCATCGCGCCGTAGCTGAACACGCCGTTGAACGCCTGCGAGCGTGTGCGCCGATGCACGTCCATGATCTTGTCGTAGCACATCTCAGGCGTGCCCCAGACCTGCAGGCCGAGGAAGAAATCCGTCATCTTGTCCACGCCGCCCGGCGCGTTGACGTTCTCCTGCATCGCCTTGTAAGCCTCGTAGCCCTTCATTTTCGTCAGATGGTCGCCGACCAACTCGTAATGGCGGATGACCGATTTCCAGTAGCCCCCGATATACTTGCGCGCCATCTCCTCGGCCCGATCGCGGTTCTCGTCGCAATAGGTCCAGCCGCCCACGATCGGCGCGGGCGCCTCTGTTCCGTTCGCTTTGCGATATACCGCGCCGTAATCCGCGAGTTCCTTTACCACCATGTCCCACGGCTTTTGCGGAATGATCAGCAGCCCGATGCCCAGCTCCGCCATGATCTGCGACGACTCCGGCGAGACCGCCGCCGCGAACGTCCGTCCCTTGAACGACTTGAACGGGGCCGGCCGCAATGCGCGCCGCGTCTGCTGAATAAACTTGCCGTTGTATTCGCACACCCCGGTCTCGAGACCCTCGAGAATCATCTGCGCGGACTCGACGAAGAGGTCGCGGCTCGCCTCCTGGTTCACGCCAAAGCCCTCGAACTCGACCCGCCCCAGCCCGCGCCCGAGTCCCAGGATAAAGCGGCCGTTCGAGTAATGGTCGAGCATGACCACCTGTTCGGCCACGCGTATCGGGTTATGCCACGGCAGCACGACGACCATCGAGCCGAGCTGCACGCGCTCCGTGCGTCCGGCGAAGTAGGTCAGGAACTGCAGCACGTCGGGGCACATCGTGTAGTCGGTGAAATGATGCTCGACGCCCCAGATCGAATCGAAGCCGAGCGGCTCCGCGAGGTCGCCTAGTCTGAGTTCGTTGCGGTAAACATTGCGGTCAGTGCGTCCGTCGCCCTGTCCCTGAAAAATCACTGCCATTCCGACGTGCATGCTTTGCTTCTCCTGCGTGACGAGTTTTGCGAGGCGCGCCCGGCGCTGCCGCGGTGCGCGCTCGATCCGAGCAACTATATCAGCAACTTCCTCCGCGACGCCACGCAACCACAAGCTCAACCAGAATCGTCGTCCAAAGCCCCTGCTCTCATCCTGAGCGGCGGCTGCCGCGGCGAAGCGATCTCGCGCGCCAGCGCGCCTTGGCCCGGAAGACCCTGCTCGTCTTCGCTGAAACACCTGGTTCCGGTCTTTCAGAACGCTTCATACGCGCCCACGGCAGATCTCATGAACGCAATCCGCATGACCGATTGTCTTATTGTTCCCCGCCTCTTTTTACACGGCGAAGCCCGCATCTTTTACCAATGGGAAGTCTGAAACCTCGGTGAGGTTTCAGTAAAACAATTGTTCTGCTCTCTTCAACAACTGCCTAACGCGCGCCTGACTCAACTCTCCAAACTAGCCCTTGGGTTTGCCCTTGGACGTTCGCGTCGGTCGGGCCTTTTTCGGAGGCACCGGACGTTTCCTGGACAGCGCCTTCATCTCCTCGGATATATCGCCGCTTGCGATTCCGAGCGCAACCGCCGCCTTGTGGGCGGCCTTCTTCGCCGCTTCCTCAGCCTGCTCGACCGTCAACTCTATATCCTGAGTCACCGCCCCCACGATGCCGCCACCCGCCGCTTTGGTTTCCACATCCCGCTTATTCGATCGCTTCGGCATGAATTGATAATGCCACAACGTTCAGTGCAAAGGCACGGTCGAGACACTAAAAAGTCGGATCAATGAAAGATCGAGGACCCGCTCCGCGAGTGCCTCATTGATTCGCTTCGATTTCAAACAGGCGCGCGACTAGTTCCACTCGCAGGTCGCGCCTTTCAGCGTCATCGTTGCCGGATCGGCCTCAGATTCCACGGCCGCAATCACGTGATTGAAGGGAGCGAGCTTGGAATCATCGGTATGGTACCGTGCGACTCCGCGATAGCGCACCTTATGTCCGTTGCCGGTGCGAACCCCGATACCGTTGCCGGAGATCTGAACCACGGCACCCGATTTCGCCAGCAGGACGCCGGTGTAGGTCCATGAGCTCGGACGGGTGGGGTCCCCGGCCGTCTCCACAGCCATGGTCCCGATATTTTGCCCTGGCACCTCCCCGCTCGACTCGCCCGCGAAGTCGATTTCGATGCGTCGACTGTCGCCGCCAGTATTACTCTGTCTGACCGACATAGCCTTGAGTACAAATTCACCGAGCACCTTTCCAAGAGCCATAAATTCCTCCTGTTTCGGCCGGTGTGATGCTAACTCCGGGTTTTTGAGTGTCATGCGGAGCGGGTCTGATCTGCCTACTAAGCCTTCAGTTCAAATAAATCAAATGCCGTAAATTCAAATGGCGAACTTAAGCAAGCGGGATCGCATACTGTCGTTGTCGGAACCCTGATGAATAACGACGAGCACGGTAATGCGGATGGGGCTCAAAATGACATCCAGCGCCTCGGTGAGGAGGTCCTTCCCAAATTCAGAAAGTAACCCTCAAGCTTCGATCGGGTGGTGCCCGTCGTTCAATGCGACCCGAGGGGCTGCGGCACGATCGCTGACGTGGCGCTGTCAGACTCGGTCGCGGCGCCGGCGACCGCGTGCGGCGCGTCCATGATGCCACAACAGAAGTCCGAAGGGATCACGTCGAATACGGGGTTGATCCCTCGGCGTCAAAATTCGTGATGCGCGAAAATCGAACGCCATGGGCTTTTGGCGTCGCCCGGACGTTGATATGGTTTCGCCGCGTCGCTCCCGTGCAGTCCTGAAAATCAAGTCAAGACGGTTGGGCTGCTCATCGCGAGCGTCAATCGGTGACAAAAATGGTTTTGCGTTCCTCAACAATATCCGATCGCTCCCGCGAGGTGCACGTTTAATGATCTCCTTCGGCTACATGCCCGACACTCACGGCGGGCCCTACCAGCAACCCGAACCCAGCCCCGAGCGTAGCGCCGACTTCGCCGAGCAATTGCTCCTCGAATCCGAGCAGGCCGAACGCCACGGCTTCGATGGCGTCTTCGTGCCCGAGCGTCACGCGCGCACCGAATGTATGTTCCCGAGTCCATTGCCGCTGCTCGCCGCGATCGCCGCGCGCACCCGCCGCGTGCGTATCGGCACCGACATCCTGATGCCGCCGCTGTACAATCCCGTCCATCTCGCCCAATCGGTCGCGCTCATCGATGTCCTCTCACGCGGGCGCCTCACGCTCGGCGTGGGCGTCGGTTATCATCCGGACTACTTCGCCCACCTGGGTGTTCCGATTAAGCAGCGCGAAGGTCGATTTGAAGAATCACTTGAGATTATGAATCGCGCGTGGACTACCGAGGGCCCCTTCGCCTTCCACGGCAAGTACTACAATTTTGACGCGATTCACCTCACGCCCAAGCCCTATCAGCGGCCGCGGCCGCCGCTTTGGATCGGCGCCTTCGGGCCTAAATCGATCGCCCGCGCCGCGCGCCTCGGCGACCTCTGGACGATGGCGCCGTTCTTCGACAGCCTCGATCGAATTAAAGCGCAGGTTGACCTTTATCGGGAGGCCGCGATCAAGGCCGGCAAGACGCCGCGCCTCGCACTCCTGCGCGATGGCTGGCTCGCTTCTTCCAGGGAGGAGGCCGAGCAGACCTTCGGCAAGCTCTGGCTCGAAGAGTGCAAGTTCTACTTTAAGTGGGGGATGCTCGCGCCCACGCCGGAATTCAGCCGGGCCTCCGACTTCACACTCGATAAGATTCGCCCGCTCGGCTACCCGATCATGGGCAACGCGGCGGACTGGCTCGAAAGGCTGGATTTCTGGAATCGCGAGTTGGGTGGTATCGACTGGTTTGTTTTGCGGATTCGCATTCCGCTCGGACCCGCGCCCGAGAAGGTCATGGAGTGTATCCAACGCCTTGGCGAGGAGGTGCTTCCCAGATTCAGAAAGTAACCCTCAAGCTTCGATCGGGTGGTGCCCGTCGTTCAATGCGACCCGAGGGGCTGCGGCACGATCGCTGACGTGGCGCCGTCAGACTCGGTCGCGGTGCCGGCGACCGCGTGCGGCGCGTCGAGGTTGGCGGCTGCCTGGCGATGCCGGTTCGATTCATAGAGATAGACCCCTGCGGCTACCGCAAGGAATCCGATCACCAGTATCGCGCCGCCCCATCCGCGCCGTCTGCGCGGTTCGGCCACCAGCGGTTGATCGAGTCGCGCGGGCGGGATGCTGTCGGCGCGCTGTACCTCCCGCACGAAGCGCATCGCGACGTCTTCCTGATCGAGCTCGAGGAAGCTCGCGTAACGCCGCAGGAATGGCACCAGGTAGAGCTGATCGGAAATCTCCGAGTAATCGTTGGTTTCCATCATGCGCAAATAATGCGCTGGCAGCCGCGTCTCGCGCACGACATCCACGGCGGTGAATCCACGGCGCTCGCGCGCCGCAATCAGAAACGTTCCCAGGCTCTGATCGGGTTGATTGCCGGCCGGCGTTTTTTCGGCCGCCGCATTGGCCCCCGCGCCGTTCGTCCGGCCGCCGCCGCGCACCGGCTCCGTTCCCGCCTCATCTGCCGCCGCCCGCGATTTCGATCCACCCTCCGCGATCACCGCGCTCGATCCTTCAGGTTGATCCTCGGGCGTCTCCGCCGTCTCTGCTTTCTTGTCGTCCACCGGATTGGCTTCCTCGAATTTTGCTCAGCGTAGTATTTCGGACGCCCAACGGTCGCCGAGATCGGGCCTCGGCACGCCGCCGCGTCCTCCGCGATCGGGCACAAAGAGGGATTCCATCGTAAACGAAAGGCAGGAATGTCTAACGCGAAACGTAACGCAGGCCCGTAGCCTCACTGAACCGGCGGTCGCCGAAATGTGCCCGCGCATCATTGTAGTGTCGCACTTAAGCTATAGGTCACCGTGAGGCAATCCAAGTCCCTGCGATGGGCCATTTTAGGCTTCGGTGCTCGCACGCTCGGCTTTAACTGGCGCGACGCGTTTGCCACAATGGCGCGGCGGGCAGCCGGCAATATTGTTTCGATCCGCAGTCCCGGTCAAAATTGAAAATTCCCGCCCCTGGTAACGACTGCGTGAGCAACCTTGGCAAGATAACTCCGATCCGCGACGCCCGCTCCTCCGTGGGTGAACTCGTCTCGATCGTGATTCCGGTTTACAACGAATCGGCGAACCTGCACGCGCTGTGGACCCGGCTCAATCCGGTGGTGAGCGCGCTCGGCCGCGAATGCGAAGTGATCTTCATCGATGACGGTTCGCGCGACGATTCGCTCGAAATCCTGCGCGGCTTCGCGGCCGGCGATCCGCGTGTTCGCGTGGTCGAACTGGCGCGCAACTTCGGCCAGCATTCCGCGCTGCTCGCGGGCTTTCGCAATTGCCACGGCGAGATCGTCGTCACGCTTGACGCCGACCTGCAGAATCCCCCCGAGGAGATTCCCAAGCTCATCGCCGCGATCGAGGCCGGCAACGACGTCGTCGGCGGTTGGCGCGAGGAACGCCAGGATCGCGCGTACCGGCGATTGGCCTCGCGCCTCCAGAACCGGCTGACCTCTGTGATCGTGGGCGTCCCGATGCACGACTACGGATGCATGCTGCGCGCCTATCGCCGCCACATCATCGAGACCGTCGTCGAATGCGACGAGAAGGCGGCCTTCGTGCCGGCGCTCGCGAACTCTTTTGCCAAGCGCGTTGCCGAAATTCCGGTCGGCCATGCCGAGCGCGCCGGCGGTGAATCAAAATATAATCTGTTCTCCCTCGCCCATCTGAGCCTCAATCTCATCACCGGCTTTTCGATGCTGCCGATGCGCGTGCTGAGCCTCACCGGCATGGGGATCTTCTTGCTCGACGCGATTTTCGCGGCCATCCTGCTCGGCCATCGCCTGGTTTACGGACCGCAGCAGGAAGGCGCGCTGTGGACGCTGTTTGCGGTGCTGTTCTTTTTGGTCGGCCTGGTTTTTCTCGCGCTCGGGCTGATCGGCGAATACATCGGGCGGATCTATATCGAAGTGCGCCGCCGGCCAAACTACATCGTGCGCGCCGTCCATGGCGATGGCGCGGCCGATAACGGCAGCCATCCGCCGCCCCGGTGATGGACGCTGGCCCAACGGCAGCGCGCGCGGCCGTGCGCGGCGCGCGGTGCGTGCTGTTTGCCTACCATGAGATGGGCCACGCATGCCTCGACGCGCTGCTCGCACTCGGTGCTCCGGTCGCCGCGTTGTTTAGTCATCGCGATGCGCCCGGCGAGGAAATCTGGTGGCGGTCATGTGCCGATCTGGCGCGCGCCAATTCAATCCCGGTCCTTCTGCCGGACAAAATCGGCGCCACCGAAATCCACCAGGTCGCCGCTTTCCGCCCCGCGATTATCTATTCGTTCTACTACCGCAACCTGCTGCCGCCCGGGTTGCTGGCTGTGGCGCCGATGGGCGCCTACAACCTGCATGGATCGCTGCTGCCGAAATATCGCGGGCGTGCGCCGGTCAACTGGATGCTCGCCAACGGCGAGCGCGAGGCCGGCGCCACCCTCCATCACATGGTCGAACGCGCCGATGCCGGCGATATCGTGGCGCAGCGCGCGATCGAGATCACCGATGACGACACGGCGCTGACGCTCTATCGCAAGATCGTGCCACTCGGCGCCGATTTGATCCGCCAATATCATCCGCTGATCGCGACGGGCACGGCGCCGCGCCGCGCGCAGGATCTTTCGCAGGGCAGCTATTTCGGCCGCCGCCGGCCTGCGGACGGCCATATCGATTGGCACTGGCCGGCGCGCCGAATCTTCAACCTGGTGCGCGCCGTCACGCATCCGTATCCCGGCGCGTTCGGCTTCCTGGACGGGCGCAAGGTGTACGTCTGGTCGGCGAAAATTGCCGCGGAGACCGGCGTCCGCGGCGCCCCCGGCGAAATCATTGCCGAACGCACCGACGGCGCGATCGAAGTCGCGGTGGGCGACGGCAGCGTGCTTCTTTGCCGCGTCCAGATCGAGGGCGGCGCCGAGGCCGGCCCGCGGGAAATTCTCATTGCGAGTCGTGGCGACGGGGCGCTGACGCACGCGGCCACGGCGCGTATGATCAGGTTCGGCTAAACGGAGGTCACATGCGGGTTCTGATTACGGGCGGCGCGGGCTTTCTCGGCTCCCATCTCTCCGACGCGTTTATCGCGCGCGGCGACGAAGTCTTCGTGCTCGACACCGGCTCCATCGTCAAGGTGCGCCATCTGCTGAGCGAGCCGCGTTTCCATTATGTTCACGACTCGATCTTCAACCTCGAACTGATCGACGGACTGGTCGCGAAGGTCGATCTGATTTACCACCTGGCGGCAGTCGTCGGCGTCGAGCACTACGTCGGCGATCCCTACGAGACGCTCAATGTTAACGTCAACGGTACGCAAAACATCCTCAAGGCGGCCTACAAGTACAGCAAGAAGGTGGTCTTCAGCTCGACTTCCGAAGTTTACGGGCGCAACCCCAAGGTCCCGTGGAAGGAGGACGACGATCGCGTGCTCGGCGCCACCACCATCGATCGCTGGTGCTACTCGACCTCCAAAGCGGTCGGCGAACATTTCTGCTTCGCTTACCACAAGCTCGGGATGCCGGTGACGGTCGTGCGCTTCTTCAACATCTACGGCCCGCGCCTCGACCGCGTTGACGTCGGCCGCCTCTTTACGATCTTCATGGGACAGTTGCTCCGCGGCGCCGACTTGACCGTCATCGGCGACGGTTCCCAGACCCGCTGCTTCACCTACGTGACCGACGCCGTCGAGGCGACCGTGCAGGCCGGATTGAACCCGAAGGCCGACGGACAGGCGATCAATATCGGCGTGGACGTCGAGACCTCGGTGCTCGAATTCGCCAAGCTGATGCTCGAGCTCTTCGGACCAACCAAATCGAAAATCAAGTTCGTCTCGCAGGAAGAGGTTTACGGCAACAGCTACGAGGACATCCCGCGGCGCGTGCCCGACAATACCAGGATGCGCCAACTCCTCGGCGTCGAGCCCCGCATTTCGCTGCGCGAGGGCACCCGCATGTCGATGGAATGGTTCCGCAAGGAAGCCCAGTCATAGGTGCCGCCTCGACCCATCCGTGCGTTTGCGGGTGACCGCGAATCGCTCGCGCTCTCCGTTCCCGCGAGACGTGGCCGCCGACCGGTGAATCGCGCGCCTCAATCGGTGAAAAATGGAAGTTGCGCTCAAGGTTGACGTCGATACGCATCAGGGACTCGGCGAGGGCGTGCCGCGGCTGGCGCGTGCGCTGACCGAGGCCGGCGTCACCGCGACATTTTTTGTCGCGATGGGTCCCGACAATTCGGGCCGCGCGATCGTTCGCGTACTCAGGAATCCCGGCTTTCTCAAGAAGATGCGCCGCACCCGCGCGGTCGCGATGTACGGGCTGCGCACCATCCTCTCTGGCACTTTGCTGCCCGCGCGGGCGATCGCGCTCGCCTTTCCCGACCTGATTCGCGCGCTCGCACGCTCCGGTTTCGAGGTCGGCGTCCACGGCTACGATCACGTGCTGTGGCAGGATCGCCTCGACGAGATCGGCACCGATAGAATCCGCGGCGAGCTCGACGAGGCGTTCGAGGCCTTTCGCGCCGTGATGGGTGAACGCTCGCGATGCTTCGCCGCGCCCGGATGGCGCACCTCCGCGGCCGCGCTCGCGACGCTCGACGCGCTCGGCCTCGATTACCGCAGCGACACCCGCGGCACCGCCCCCTATCGATGCGCGATCGGTGGCGCCACCTTCGCGACGCCCGAAATTCCGACCACCCTGCCGACCATGGACGAAGTGATGGGGCCCGAACTCGCCGACCGCCACGCCATCGTGCGTTTCTATCTCGAGCGCGTCAGCGCGACCGCGCTCAATGTCCATACGATTCACGCCGAGACCGAAGGGATGGGTCAGCTCGAAACTTTCGTCGCGCTGGTCCACGCCCTCAAGGACCGCGGCGCCCGCTTCGTGCGGCTCGGTGACATAGCGGCGGCGCTCGATCGCGCCGCGCTGCCGGTATGCGAGGTCGTACGCGCGACGCTCCCCGGTCGGGCCGGATGGATTTCGGCGCAGGGCCCATTGCGTGCCGCGACCCCGCCGCCCGCCACCACCCCCGCCGGTCTGTAAGGCCGCCGCGATTTCGTGGTAGCTTGGCCCAACTATTCTTGAAAGTCCCGTTCGAGGAGACACCCGCATGCCCGCAGCGCATCAGATCGCCGACAGTCCACGCGAGCTTGGCCTCGATCCTGCCAAGGTCGAGGAGTTGTTCAAGCGCGCCGAGCGCGAAGTCACCGAGGGCCTGCTGCCGTCGTGCCAGATCGCGATCGCGCGCAACGGCAAGGTCGGCGCGATGAAGACCTTTGGCCGTGCGGGGCAGGGCGGCGCCGATATGCCCGCGACCGACCACACGCTCTACTGTGTCTTCTCGTGCACCAAGGCGATCATGTCCTCGG
Organism: Deltaproteobacteria bacterium; assembly: GCA_021780755.1. GTDB lineage: Bacteria > Desulfobacterota > Binatia > Binatales > Binataceae > JADMIL01. The sequence continues at coordinate 44,157 of JAJXYF010000034.1, forward strand.
CGATCTGGATTCTGCTGAGCGAGGGCAAGCTCGATATCAGTGAGCGCGCGGCGGACATCGTCCCCGAGTTCGGCAGCAACGGCAAGGAAGCGATTACAGTTGAGCAACTTTTGCTACATGTAGGCGGCTTTCCTAATGCGCCGTTTCCGCAGCCCGATTGGATGAGTCACGAAAAACGCCTCGAGCGCTTCAAGTCCTGGCGGCTCGAATTCCCCGTCGGCCAGCGCTTCATCTACCATCCGACCTCCGGCTTCTGGGTGCTCGGTGAGATTATCGAACGCCGCACCGGCCAGGATTTTCGCGAGTTCGTCCGCGACCGCATCGCGCAGCCGCTCGGCTTGCCGGGATTACGCGTGGGACTCCCGCGTGCGGAACACGGCCGCGTCGCCGACCTGGTCTGGGTCGGACAAAATCTGACGCCCGCGGACTACCTGAAGATGGGCGTGCCCGCGCCGCCCGCAACCGAAGTCACTGAGGACGCGATCCTCGGCTTCAACACCGCGGTGGTGCGCGAGTCCGGCGTGCCCGGCGGCGGCGGTATCATGACGGCGGCCGACCTCGCGTTGTTCTACCAGGGGCTGTTGCACAATCCGCCGGTCGCCGATGGCACAGCAATCTGGCAGCCGGCGACGCTCAAAGAAGCGCTGCGCCCGCGCTCGGGCGATTACTTCGATCCGATCTTCAAGTACAAGTGCAATCGCGCGCTCGGCGTGGTGGTGGCCGGCGACGACGGCATGGCGAACTATCGCGGCTTCGGCAAAACCAATTCGCCGATGGCGTTTGGCCACGGTGGCGCGGGCGGTCAAATCGGCTGGGCCGATCCGGCCACCGGCATCTCGCTCGGTTACTGCACCAACGGTTTCGACCGCAATGAAATCCGGCAGGGCCGCCGTGGCGTCGCGCTTTCGAGCATGGCCGCGGTCTGCGCCACCTGACCCAGGAGCGACGCATCGTGCATGATTGAGCCTACGCCCGGAATGGGTTCTCGATCACGATCGTCGCCTCGCGCGCCGCGCCGACGCCCACCATCGCCAGCTTCACGCCGCTTAACTCGCTGACCCGATTGAGGTAGCGCCGCGCGCTCGCCGGCAATTCCGCCAAGCTGCGCGTCTGCGTGATGTCCTCGCGCCAACCGGGTAACTCCTCGTATATCGGCTTCACCTTTTCGAGCAGATGACGCCCCGGCGGAATCTCGCTGTAGCGCCTGCCCCGCAGTTCGTACGCGACGCAGATTTTCAGTGGGTCGATGCCGGTCAGCACGTCGAGCTTGGTCAGCGCCAACCCCCACATGCCGTTGAGCCGCGCCGCATGCCGCGCGAGCACCGTGTCGTACCAGCCGATCCGCCGCGGACGCCCGGTCGCGCTGCCGAACTCGTCGCCCTCGACGCGCAGGGTCTCCGCGAGCTTGCCCTTCATTTCGCTCGGAAACGGCCCGCCGCCGACCCGCGTGGTGTACGCCTTGGTGATGCCCAGCACGCAATCGAGCTTGCCCGGCGCCACGCCCGCGCCGCCAAAGACCGCGCTCGCGCCGCAATTCGACGATGTCACGTAGGGATAGGTGCCGTGGTCGATATCGAGCATCACGCCGTGCGCGCCCTCGAACAGCACGCGCTGGCCCGCCGCGATCGCTTCCGCCAGCAGCACCGAGGTGTCGCCGAGGTAGCGCGTCAGGCGCGTGCGCACCTTGCGCATCTGCTCGACGATTTCCGCGGCGCTGACCGGCTTCGCCTTGAGCACCAGCTTGAGGTAGAGATTTTTCTCGCGAACATTGCGCTCGAGTTTTTCCTTGAACGCCGCGAAGTTCGAGAGGTCGTCGAAGCGCAGGCCCATCCGCGACATCTTGTCTTCGTAGGCCGGTCCGATGCCGAAGCCGGTGGTGCCGATCGCGCTCTTGCCCAGGCGCGCCTCGCGCGCGCGATCGATCGCGCGATGGTACGGCATCACCATGTGCGCGTCGTAGCTGAGCCGCAGCAACCCGTCGTCCTTGAGATGATTGCGCCGCTTGAGCTCGTCGATCTCCCCGATCAGCGCGATTGGATCGACCACCGTGCCGTTCCCGATCACGCAGACCTTGCCCGCGTGCAGCGCGCCCGCCGGCACCAGCCGCAGGATGAATTTCTCGCCATTGACGACCAGCGTATGCGCCGCGTTGTTGCCGCCCTGAAAACGCACGATCACGTCGGCGTCAGCGGCCAGCAGGTCAACGATCTTGCCTTTGCCTTCGTCGCCCCATTGCGAGCCGACCACAGCGACAGTTTTCATTGCGGGTGTCCATCGCGGTCCGGCCACTCGGCGGACCGCATTCGGCCGCGCGCACGATGAGCTTCGATCATCCGGCGGCGGCGTTTCAAAGTTTTATCTGGGACGCGGCGGTGATCGCCGGAATCGTCTTGAGGCGTTCGAGGATCGCCACCGGCACCGGCGCGTCGATCTCGAACAGGCTGAGCGCCGTTCCGCCGGCGCGATCGCGGCCCAGCTTCAGGCCCGCGATATTGACCCCGGCCTCCCCGAGCATCGTGCCGATCGCACCGACCACGCCGGGCACGTCGCGATTGTGCAGCATCAGGAAGTAGCCTTCGGGCGCCGCTTCCACCCGATAGCCGTCGATCCGAATCAGCCGCAGCGCGCGGTTTCCAAACACCGCGCCGGTCACTTCATGCGTGCTGGTGAGCGTGCGCACGGTGATTGTCAGGATGTTGCGATAGTCGGTGGTCTCGCGCGATCGGATCTCGGTGATCTTGATCCCGCGGTCGCGCGCCATATAGGGGGCGTTGACGAAATTCAGTTCGTGATCGAGAAATCCGCTCAGCAGCCCCTTCAGCACCGACGCGATGATCGGCTCCGCGTTCAGGCCCGCGGCTTCGCCCGCAAAACCCACCGTCACATGGGTCGGCGCTTCGCCGATCAACTGCGCCGCGAGTCGTCCGAGCTTTTCGCCCAGCATCAGATGCGGCCCGAGCACCTCGAGTTCCTGCACCGACAGCGCCGGGATATTCACCGCGTGGCGAATCGTCCCCTCGATCAGAAAGTCGGTGACCTGTTGCGCGATATCGACCGCGACCTGCACCTGCGCTTCGTCGGTCGCGGCGCCCAGGTGCGGTACGGCGACGACGTTGGGGTGATGGATCAGCGGATGGTCCGCGGGCGGCGGTTCCTGCTCGAAGACATCGAGCGCGGCGCCCGCCACCTTGCCCGCGTTAAGCGCGTCGAGCAGCGCCGCCTCATCGACGATCCCGCCGCGCGCGCAATTGATTATGCGCACGCCCTTGCGCATCACGTTGAACGCGGCAGCGCCCACGATGCCGCGGGTCTCGTCGGTCAGCGGCGCGTGCACCGTGATAAAGTCCGATCGCTTGAAGAGTTCGTCGAGGCTCACCAGCTCGATCCCCGCCCGCGCCGCCGCCTCGGCCGTGAGAATCGGGTCGAAGCCGATCACCTTCATCTTGAGGCCCGCCGCGCGGTCCGCGACGATCCGCCCGATATTGCCCAGCCCGATCACGCCGAGCGTCTTGTTGCACATCTCGACGCCGGTGAATTTACCGCGCTCCCATTTTCCCGCGCGCAGCGCCGCATTCGCCTGCGGTATATGACGCGCCATCGCCATCATCATCGAGATGGTGTGCTCGGCCGTCGTCACGCTGTTGCCGAGCGGGCTGTTCATCACCACAATTCCGCGCCGCGTCGCCGACTCCAGGTCAACATTGTCCACGCCGACACCCGCGCGCCCAATCACTTTCAGCGCCGCGGCCGCCTCGATCACTTCACGCGTCACCTTGGTCGCGCTGCGAATCACCAGCGCGTGGTACGGCGCGATGATCGCGGCGAGTTCCCCCGGCGTCAGGCCGGTCTTTACGTCAACGCTGATCCGTGGAGAGCGCTTGAGCACCTCGATTCCCTGGCCGGCCAGCGAATCGCTCAGCAGGACGCGGAAGTTGTCCGCCATAATTTTTCAGATACTCCGCGCCAGGCGTTCCTGAACCGCCGCCACGCCCGCGCCCATCGCGAATCGATGCCCCAGCCGCGTCAGCCCGATTTCCAGCGCGCTCACCGCCGCCAGCATGTCCAGCGGTCCAAGGTAACCCATGTGGCCGACTCGCACGAGCTTGCCCTTCATCTGGTCCTGCCCGCCCTGCACCGAGACGCCGAGATCGTCGCGCATCATCCGCACCAGCTTTGAGCCGTCGAGTCCCGCCGGCGTCAGCAGTCCGGTCACCCCGGGCGCGGGCGCGTCGGGCGCGATCAGTTTCAAGCCCAGCGGTGAGGCCGCCGCGCGCGTCGCCTCGGCCATCAGCCGATGCCGTGCATAGACCTGCGGCAGCGTCTCCGCATGAATCAGCTCGAGCGCCTTGGCGAGCCCGAAAATCAGCGAGACCGCAGGCGTCCATGCCGTCAGATGTTCGTCGCGCTGCGCCTTGAGTTCGCGCGGCAGGTCGAAGTAATAGCGCGGCGTGCGCGTCTTGCCCGCGCGCTCCCACGCCCGCGGCGACAGCGCGATCATCGCCAGCCCCGGCGGCAGCATCAGCGCCTTCTGGCTGCCGGTCAGGTACGCGTCCACGCCCAAGTCGTCCATCTTCTGCTCGAACACCCCGACCGACGTAATCCCGTCAACGATCAACATCACGTCGCGTGCCCGGGTCAGCGCACCGATCTCCGCCACCGGATGTATCGCGCAGGTTGACGTCTCGCTCGCCTGGACCAACAGCGCTCGCGCCTCCGGATGCGCGCGCAGCGCCTCCTCGATCTGCTCGGGACGCACCGCGCGGCCCCATTCGACCGTCACCTCATGGCCGACCATCGCGTTCGCCGCGAGCACTTTGCCCCAGCGCTCGCCGAACTTGCCGCCGTTGACATAAATCGCATGGTCGCCCGGCCCGAGCAGATTGGTCACCGCCGCTTCCATCGCGCCGGTGCCGCTCGCGGCCAACAGGATCACTTCCTGTTGCGTGCCGAACAACGGCTGCATCAGCGTTCGCGCATGATCGAGGATCGCGCTGAACTCGCGCGTCCGATGATGAATAATCGGGCGCGCCATTTCCAGCAGGACTTCCGGCGGCACCGAAACCGGGCCGGGGGTAAATAGGTATTTCTTCAAAGGTGGCACGACTTTGCGGACGCATCCCATCCGTGGGGGAGCGGCGACGGGATTTTCCTCTGCTCAGGCTATTCGATCAAGGCGGGCCTTAAGTCCCAAAAAAAAGCCTGGTGTCCGCCTGCGCGGAACGCCAGACCACAATGCGGTGTTAATCGCCCGCTGGCCCCGTCACCCTAAATTGGATAACCGAGCAACCACCGAGTGTCAAGGTGACACCCGTGCACCGCGCGGTCGCGATTTCGCTGCCGCGCGCGTTGAAAGGAATCGCGCACCCATGCTTAAAGTTGTCCTACCGCCATGGCTATCCAATACGAAGTGCGCGACGGCGCGTTGGTCTGGATCAAAAATCCGGTCACCGGCGTTATCTCCTATGTAGTGGACGTGCGCGGCAAAAGCTTCGCCTTCACCCTCGGCGGACGCCAGGAACTCGATCCCGAGCCGCCGCCGCTCGACGAAAAGATCCTGACGAACGCGATCCGCGCCTGCCCCTTCTGTCCCGGCAACGAGGCGCAAGCCCCCCCCGAACTGATGCGCGTGACGCCGGCCGAAATCCCCGGCTGGACCGGCGCCGGCAAGCTCGAGGGCGCCCAGTGGGCGATTCGCGTCTTCAACAATCTCTTCCCGCGCATCCCCGAGCAACTCACCGGCGGGCGCAACGAGTCTTACGTGGTGGTCGAGGACCCGCGACATTTTCTCGACCATCCGCGCTCGGTCAGCGACCTCACCTTTACCGGCGCGCTCGGCGAGGAACATTTCTTCCAATTGATCATGACCGACGTCCGCCTGATGCGGCTCGTCTTCGCCAATCCCGCCGTGCATTCGGTCGTGATTCGCAAGAACCAGGGACGCGAATCCGGCGCCTCGCAACCCCATCCGCATCAGCAGTTGATCGGTTCGCCTGCGCCGCTGCCGGTGATCGAAGCCGAGGCGCTCGCCGAAGACCGCAATCCCGGCTTCTGGAACGAACTAATCGATTTGGTCGATCGGCTCGGCCTGATGATCGAACGGGCCGACGGCGTCGTCAGCTTCTCGAGTCCGATCGGCGCCTTCCCGCGCAGCTACGACGTCGTGATGCCGGAATATCGCGGCCTGCTGACCGATCTCTCACCCGACGAATTGCGCCCGTTCGCGCGCGCCATCTACCGTATCCTGCGGATTCTCGGACCGCTGCCGCTCGACTACGAAATTCATCAAGGCGCTGGGCTGCCGCTCCATGCTCACCTCAACGGGCGGCTCTATCCGTACTCCAACGTGGCGGGCACGCTGAATTTGCCGAGCGTGCTGCCGCAGAACGTCGCGGCCTTGCGCAAGGCGCTCGCCCGTAGCAACTGACCGCTCATGCGACGAAGGGCCAACGCGAATCTCGCGTTGGCCCTTCGTCGCATGAGCACCCGTGGCGGCTGCCCGCTCGCGCCGCGGGCGCGCCGGCGCGGAGCAAACCCTCGCCTTAGACTATCACCTTCGCTGATCAACGCCCCCGAGCAACGCGAGCGTCCAACATTGAAACTATTCCGCCTGCCAGACCGGCTTGCGCTTCTCCAGAAACGCCCGAATCCCTTCCTTCGCGTCCTTGCTCGACCGCACCATCCGCGACATCTCGATTATGTCCTCGTGCCACGCGTCGTTCGATTCGTCGAGCGAGCGGCGCATGCTCTTCTTCATCGTGCGCAACGACAGCGGCGCGTTGCCCGCGACCTTTTCGGCCCACGCGATCGCCGCCTCGTCAAGCTTGGCCGCGGGCACGACCTCGTGCACCATGCCCATCTGCAGCGCGCGCTGCGCGTCCACCGGCTCGGCGGTGTACAGAATCTGCGAAGTGTTGGCAGCACCGATAATTTCGATCAGCTTGCGGATGAAGTTGTAGGGCACGACCAGGCCGACCCGCGCGACCGTCATCCCCATCCGCAGGTCGTCGGCGGCGACGCGCAAGTCGCAATGCAGCGCGAGTTCGCATCCGCCCGCCAGCGCCGCACCCTGCACCGCCGCGATCGTCGGGACCGGCAGATGCTCCAGGCGCTTGAAGATGCGCTCCAGGCTCACCGGATTATGCCCGCCTTCCAGCCGCTCGGCCTCCGCCAAATCGATCCCCGAGCAGAAGCCGCGCCCGTTGCCGCGCAGGATCACCGCGCGGATTCCCTTGTCGTGCTCGACCGACGCGACCGCCTCGTCGAGCGCCTTCAGCATCGGTTCGTTGAGCGAATTGCGCTTCTCGGGGCGATTCAGCGTAAACGTCGCGTAAGCGCCGTGGCGCTCTACTTTGAATAATTCATCGGCCATCACAGGTACTCCTTGAACGTGACAATTTGGTTTGCGAGCGAGCATCGCACGCTCCGCGCAGCCCCTTCAAGGGCGCACATTTCGATGCGCAGCCCGCATCTTTACAAAATGGGAGGTCTGAAACCTCGCGAGGTTTCAGTGTCCGGAAAAAACTAAAGTTTTGCGTTCCGCGACAACTCTCCCTATATCGCCCCTATTCGCCTTTCCACACCGGCTTGCGCTTTTCCAGAAACGCGAGCACCCCTTCCTTCGCGTCATTGCTGGTGCGGACCTTGTTGCCCAGTTCGTCGATATCCTTGTGATCGATCTCGAACGCCTTGCTCATCACGCGCTGGATGCTGACTTTCATCGCGCGCACCGAGAGCGGCGCGTTGCCGGCGATCTTCGCGGCCCACACGTCGGCCGCCGCCGCAAGTTGATCGTCGGGCACCACTTTGTGCACCAGTCCGATTTCGCGCGAGCGCGCCGCGTCGAGCGGGTCCGCGAGGTACATGATCTCGGCGGTGTTGGCGGGGCCGACGGTCTCGATAAAGCGGCGGAAGATCGGGAACGTCGGCAGGTAGCCGATCCGCGCCGGGGTCATCCCGAGCCGCGCGCCCTGCGCCGCGATTCTCAAGTCGCAGGTCAGCGCCAGCACCAGGCCGCCCGTCAGCGTATCGCCCTGTACGGCCGCGATCGTCGGCATCGGCAGCTTCTGGATACGGCTGAAGACGTGCTCGGGCGTGACGCCGCCACCTCCCACGATCTGTCCGATCTCGCGTAGATCGATACCCGAGCAAAACGCGCGCCCTTCGCCGCGAAGGATCACGGCGCGGACCTCCGGCGATTTTTCGATCACCGCAAGTTCGGCGTCGAGCGCCTGGAACAGCACCTGATTGAGCGCGTTGCGCTTTTCCGGACGGTTGAGAATGAGAGTTACGTAATTCGGATGACGTTCGACCTTGAGCACGTCGTCGGCCATGGCTACCTCGTGCGATTGAATTCGGAATTTCTCCGACCATCGCACGCCCGCGCCGCCCGCATCAAGCGCCGCCGGGGAAAAGGGGGGAGAGCATTGATGCGGAGCACAAAACTTCGATTTCTTCTGAAACCTCACCGAGGTTTCAGACTTCCCATTTGGTAAAGGTAGGTGACCGGGTCTCCACGCGATCCGCAAGACCCATTTTCTCAATTCATTGTGGGAAGTGTGAAACCTTTTAAAGGTTTCACCGCATTCCGATCTACGCGACGATACTCACCAGCTTGTGCGGGACGTAAATCACTTTCTTCGGCGCCTTGCCGTCGAGATTCTTGATCACCGCGTCGCTCCCGAGCGCCATCGCGCGCACCTCGTCCTCCGTCGCCGCGGCCGCCACCTGCAAACGATCGCGGACCTTGCCGTTGATCTGCACCACCACCGTAACGGTCTCGTCGCGGGTCAGCCCGGCGTCGAACTTCGGCCATGATTCGAGATGGATCGATTCGCGATGGCCCAGTTCGCGCCAGAACTCTTCGCCGACAAACGGCGCCATCGGCGCGAGCAGCAAAACGTAACTCTCGATCGCGAAGCGCCCCAGTTCTTCCGGCGTCAACTTCGCGATGTAGTTGAGTTGATCCATCAGCGTCGCGAGCGCCGTATTGAAGCGCATCCGCTCCATGTGATCGGTCAGCGTGCGAATCGTCTTGTGCGCGCGCTTGATCGTTTCAGCGCTCGGATTCCCGACCGGGCATCCCGCCTCGACGTAGCGCCGCACCACACCCCACACGCGCTGCAGATAGCGCGCGGTCCCGAACACGCCTTCCTCGTTCCAGTTGGTCGCCTCCTCGAACGGCCCCATGAAGAGTTCCCACAGCCGCAGCGCGTCGGCCCCGTACTTCTCGACCATCGCGTCCGGCGTCACCACGTTGCCCTTGCTCTTCGACATCTTTTGGCCGTCGCCGGCCCAGATCATGCCCTGGTTGCGCAGCACCGGGAACGGTTCCTTGAACTTGATCAGGCCGGCGTCGAACATCACCTTGGTCCACATCCGCGCGTACAGCAGATGCATCACGGCGTGCTCGGCGCCGCCGACGTACAGATCGACCGGCAGCCAGTAATCGCCCGCCCGCGGCTCGAACGGAGCGTCCTTGTAATGCGGTGACGCGAAGCGCAGGAAGTACCACGACGAGCACGCGAAGCCGTCGAGCGTGTCGGTCTCGCGCTCGGCTGGCCCGCCGCATTTCGGGCAAGTCGTGTTGACGAAATCGGGGACGTTCGCGAGCGGCGATCGCCCGGTGCCCGAGGGCTGATAGTCGCGCATGTCCGGCAGCACCACCGGCAATTGCTCGTCGGGCACCGCCACGATGCCGTCCTTCGCGCAGTAAACGATTGGAATCGGGCAGCCCCAGTAGCGCTGCCGCGAAATCAGCCAGTCGCGCATCCGGTAGCTGACCGTCGCGCGGCCGATCGCGTGCTCCTCGGCGTATTTGCAGACGGCACGGATCGCCTCGTCGGTCTTCATCCCGTCGAGGAAACCCGAGTTGATCGCCACGCCGCGCTCGGTAAACGCGCGATCGGCCGGCGCGGTGCTGCCGTCGGCGGGTCCGGTCACCACCGGAATTTCAAGCCCGTACTTTTTCGCGAAGGCGAAATCGCGATCGTCCTCGCCCGGCGCCGCCATGATCGCGCCCGTCCCATAGCCCATCAGCACATAGTCAGCGATCCAAATCGGAATCTCGATGCCGCTGAACAGATTGCGCGCGTACGCGCCGGTGAAGACCCCGGTCTTTTCCTTGACCGTCGAGAGCCGTTCGATATCGCTCTGCCGGCGCGCCTGCGTCACGTACTCGTCCACCGCCCCACGTTGCGCGGAACTGGTGATTTCGGCGACCAGCGGATGCTCAGGGGCGAGCACCATGAACGAAACGCCGAACACCGTGTCGGGGCGCGTCGTGAAAAACTTGACCTCTTTATCCGCGTGGCCCATCACCGGGAACGCGAGTTCGGCCCCCTCCGATCGGCCGATCCAGTTGCGCTGCATCAGCTTGATCGGCTCGGGCCAGTCGATCCCTTCCAGGTCCTCGAGCAGCCGATCCGCGTAGGCGGTGATTTTGAAATACCACTGCTCGAGATCTTTCTTGGTGACCGGATTATCCGTATGACGCCAGCAGCAGCCGTTGACCACCTGCTCGTTGGCCAGGATCGTGCGGCATAGCTCGCACCACCATTGCGACCCCATCGCCCGATAGGCGAGTCCACGCCTATACAGCAGCAGAAAGAACCATTGCGTCCAGCGATAGTACTCGGGCGTCGAGGAATTGATCTCGCGCGTCCAATCGTAGGCGCATCCCGATAACTTCAACTGTCGCTTGAAGTTGGCCGCGTAGCGCGGGACGGTCTCCTTCGGATGGAGGCCCTTGAGCAGCGCGTCGTTCTCGGCCGGCAGCCCGAAGGCGTCCCAGCCCATCGCATGCAGCACGTTGAAGCCCGCCATCCGCTTGTAGCGCCCGGTCACGTCGCTCGGGACGTAATTGTGCAGATGGCCGACGGAGAGGCCGTCGCCCGAAGGGTAGGGGAACATCTCGAGCCCGTAGAATTTGGGGCGGCCGGGGACCTCGCGGGTCAGGTAGAGGTCGCTGCGCTCCCATTCGTCGCGCCATTTGGGTTCGATTTTTTTCGGGTCGTAACGTTCGTCCATTCTTTTCAATACCTGACGCTCACGATCAGCCACCCAACTGTCTCGACCTGATTTCCAGGACTGCTCGGGATGGCGGTCAGGTGGATGCTCCGGCGGACAAGTGTAGCGTGCCGGGGTGTGTCGCTCCACCGCCCCGCGCGGCCGGTACTGGCCTAACTACACCTGCGCCTGAACAACCGGACGCAACCTTTGCCGCCCGCCGCCCCCATGCTACATTTAGTATTGTGATGCTACCCCGCGAAACCTCATCGCATTCGCAAAATACCGGGCGCGCACCCGCACATATTTTTTTGCGTTATGAACAAGGCATGGCTTACGTTGAACCTTCTTGATCGCCCAAAACGCGTGGCACCGCGCGGCACCGCCAGCGACCAGCCCTCGCAGGAAACAGGCGCGCCATCGCACCATGAAATGCGTGCCCGAATTAACCGTGAACGCGTGTTATGACACACCCAGGATGCGCCGGGCTTCCTTGGGCGTTGCCACTTCGCGCCCCACCTGCCGCGCCATCAATGCCACCCGTTCCACCAGCTCGCCGTTGCGCGGCGTCCCGAATTCACCATAGGGATAGTCGCCCAGTCCGATCGCGATATGCCCGCCGCGTTCGACCGCCGCGCCGACCAGGGGAAAGAGATTACCGCCCGCGCACATCACCGACCACTCGAAGTTTGCCGGCATGAAATCCACCATGCTCTCAAGCCCGCGCACCGTCCCCGGATGGCCCGCGAAAAGACCGCCCTCGGTCAGCACGACCTCCGCATAGACCGGCGGCTCAAACAGCCCCGCCTCGACGAACGCATTGGTCACCCGTATCGCGCTGACGTTCCACAGCACCGCGACCGGCCGCACGCCCGCCTCGCGAATCGTCCGCGCGAAGTAACTGAGCGTGTTGGTCGTGTTCATGTACACCACGTCGTCGGTCATGAAGCGGCCGGTGCGCCGGTCGAAAACATCGACGTTGCTGGTCCCCATATCGATCGGCGCGAAGTCCGGCCTGGTCGCGGGCTCTTTCGCCATTTCCACGATATGGCTCATGCGGGCTTCGGGCGACGGCAGCGTCCATGCGCCCAGCGTCGGCATCACCAGCAGGTCGCTCTTGTCGCGAATCCGCCGCGCGGTGTCGGCATATATCTGCGCATTAGCGGACGGCGCACCGGTCTGCGGGTCGCGCGCATGGTAATGCACAATCGACGCGCCCGCCCGCCAGCATTGCAGCGCCTCCTCGCAAATTTCCGCGGGACTGAACGGCACGTTCGCGTTGCGATTGCGCGACGCGTACTCGTTGATGCGCACCTCGATGATCACTTTTTCCATCGTGATTCCCCTTCCGCTAGATGCGGTCGCCGTTTCACCTCAGCGCTTGCGGCAAATCGTCAGCCCGTCGGAAACCGGCAGCATTACCATATCGACGCGGTCGTCGGTTGCAAGGAAATCGTTGAGCGCGCGAATCGCCCGCGTGTCCTCGGTCTGAATCTTCGGATCGATCACGGCGCCGCTCCACAGCACGTTGTCGATCAGGATCAGGCCGCCCGCACGCATCCGCTTGAGCACCTCTTCGTAGTAGGCGCGGTAGTTGGTCTTGTCGGCATCGATAAAGGCGAAGTCGATCGGGTCGCCCATCGGCAACGCTTGCAGCGTTTCGATCGCTGGCGCGATCTTCAACGTGATCCGATCCGCGACGCCCGCCCGCTCCCAGTAGCGCCGTGCGATCGACGTCCATTCCTCGCTGACGTCGCAGCACAACAGCCGCCCGCCCGGCGGCAACGCGCGTGCGACGCAAATCGCGCTGTAGCCGGTGAAGGTGCCGACCTCGACCGCGAACCGTGCGCCGATCGCACGCGCCAGCAGGTTCATCAACGTCCCCTGCTCGGGCGCTATCTGCATCATGCTGATTCGGCCCAGCTTGCGCGCGGTCTCCGCCGCGAGTTCCTGCAGCAGGGCGTCGCCGTTGTGCCCGTGGGCGACTACGTAGTCATAAAGTTTCGCGTCGAGTTTGATGAACTTGCCGTCAGCCATAATGGCCCTCAGGTTAGTCGCCGCGGCGCGCGGATTCCAAACCCGCCGTCCGCCTTGCGACCGTCAGAGGCCGAGCGCGGCGAGTTCGCGGCGCGCGCGCTCAAGATGGGTCGCGTCCCAATAAACGCGGCCGCAGCGCTCGCACACCGCAAATTTTTCGTGGCTGGCGTAAACGAACGGCGCTACCCGCTGCAGCATCGCGTCGCGGCTGACTTCGCGGAGCGGCGCATTGCAACGCGAGCATCGGGTGAAGGCGAAGCGACGCGCGTCGAATGGATAGCGCGCCATCACCTCGCGAATCTGGTCGCGAAACCGATGACCTTCGATGTAGAGCACGTCCTCTGCCGTGCGCAGTCGCTTGTCGCGGGTGAGCATCGGACGGCCCTCTTCGCGTGCGACCGCCAGCATCCCGGCGGCACTCAAGCGAGGTTCGCAGAGGACGTCGGCGCCCATCAGCCGGAGCCATCGCGCAAGCCGCGTCAGAGTGCGGTCGGCGGCGAATTTTGGCGGCTGGTCCGTTGCTCTCCCTCGCCACTCGCGGCGCCGTGGGCGGAGCCAGCGAACTAATCCGCGAGGCGCGCAAAACGAATGCTCATGTAGTATAGCAAGGCCGGGCTTAACTGGCGCGTCCGCACGGATTAGCGGTTCTCGCGTACGCCAATAAAAACCTAAAGCCGCACTTTAAGTAATGAGGGTCAGCCGATGAAAGAGCAGCACGTCACCTTCCCTTCGGGACCGCTCACGCTCGAAGGTCTCATGGCCAAACCGCCCGGCCTCAAGCCGGTGCGCGGCGCCGTCGTTTGCCATCCGCATCCACTCTACGGCGGCTCGATGTACAACAACGTGGTGGACGCGGTGCTCGCCGCAATGTGGAAGAAGGAATGGGCGACGCTGCGCTTCAATTTTCGCGGCGTCGGCGAGAGTGAAGGCGAGCATGGCGGCGGCGCGGGCGAAGCCCAAGACGCTGCCGCCGCGATCGAGTTCCTCGGCGGCCAGTCCGGCGTTCAGCGCGACGGCGCGATACTGGCCGGCTACTCCTTCGGTTCGGTCGCCGCGATGACGGCGGCGCCGAAAATCAAAAATCTCGGCGCCCTGGTGCTGGTCGCGCTACCGCTCAAGATGGCCGATGCGCGCGCGCTCAAGGATTTTGCCGGGCCGATCGCGATCGCCGCCGGCGATGGCGATATGTATTGTCCAGCGCCCCAACTTGAGGCGTTACATAAGGAGTTGGGTGCGCGTGCGCAACTCCGGATCGTCGAGGGTGCCGACCATTTCTTCGGCGGCTTCGAGGTCGAGCTGGCCGACGCGATCGAATCCATGCTCGCGGCGACCTAGGTTCTTGCGTGGCCAACACTTATCCATGCAGCCGCCTGCTACCGCGTGTCGGAACTGACCGGCGGCAGCACCCCAGGCGAAGCGGGCGGCGATGTCAGCGTGGCGCGCCAGATCCCGTAAAAAGGATCGTCCGGGTTGCTTTTCGCGAGGTCGATTATTCGCACGATCGTCCGCTTCAGGTCGTCCCGATTGAGGGCTTGCAGCGCGGCGAAGTTGCTGAGGTCGTGGAAGTAGAGCAGGTAGTTGAGCAGCACCGCGTTGTTAAGTTTTTCACTGTCCAGATCGAAGCGCGCGAGGCCCGTGAGGGTCGGCTTGAGCTTGGCGTAGTCCTGATTTATCTCGACGAAGATCGGCGCGCGGCGCTTCAGGATTTCCGCCTCGGGCAGGCCGCTCTGATAGAGCTGCAGCAGCCGCGCTTCCTCCTGCAACAGAAACGCGGCAAACTTCTGGTCGCTCTGGTACACCCCGCGCGCCGCGATCGCGTCGGTCGAATTCGGCCCTTCGGTCTCGCTGAAGAAATCCACCGCCCCGCGGCTGCCGACATAGGTGGCCGCCGATTCGTCGAACATCACGTTACTGGCGAGAAAGTACGTGCGATGGAACAATTCGTGGATAATCACGCCGGCCAATTCCACCCGATCGAGCCTGAGCAGATTCGACAGCAGCGGATCGTTGAAGAAGCCGAGACTCGAAAACGCGACCGCCGATCGCACGTGCGTGTCGAAGCCGCGCGCCTCCAGCGTGGCCGCCTTGGCGTCGGCGTCGGCGCGGCTGAAGTAGCCCCGATAGGGCACCGCGCCGACGATCGGAAACCACCAGGTGTATGGGGTAAGCGAGGTGCGCGGCGCCGCCATCACGATCCACACGATCGCCCCCGAATCCACCTGCGTGACCGATTTGTACGCGCCGCCGACATTAAGGCCCAGTCGCTCAGCCGCGAATTTGCGCACGGCCAGAACGGTTTCGAGCTTCGCCCGCGTGTCCTCGGCGAGCTTGGGCCGCGTCAGCACCTCGCTGATCGGTTTGCGATGCCACAGCAGCCGGCCCTCTTCGTAGGCGGCGCGCGTGAGGTAGCCGATGTCGCATCCGCCGAGCAGCGTCGCCGCCGCGAGGGTGAGCGCGAGCATCCGCAGCGGCCCGCGCCGCAACCGGCGCGCGAACATACCCAACTGCACCATCACACCGCTGAGGGGAGTCAGTCCACCGCCTCGCGACCCGCGTCGGTGGCGCTCGCGTATTGAAGTTCAAACAGCCGGCGATAGAGTCCCGGTCGCTTGAGCAGTTCCTCATGCGTGCCGCTTTCGCGCAACACGCCATTGCTCAATACCAGGATCCGGTCGGCGCGTTCGATGGTCGAAAGCCGATGCGCGATGACCAGCGCCGTGCGCCCCGTCAGCAGTTGGTCGAGCGCGATTTGAATCAGCCGCTCGGTCTCGCTATCGACGCTCGAGGTCGCTTCATCCATCACCAGGACGCGCGGGTCGTAGGCGAGCGCCCGCGCGAACGAGAGCAACTGGCGCTGCCCGCTCGAAAGATTGGCGCCACGCTCACGAATCTCCTCGTGCACGCCGTTGGGCATCCGCTCGACGAAGCGCATCGCCTGCGCCCGTGTGAGTGCGTCGATCAGATCATGATCGCTCAGGTCGGACCGCCCGAGCCGCACGTTTTCCGCGATGTCGCCGGCGAACAGAAACACGTCCTGCTGCACCAGTCCGATCGCGCGGCGCAACTCCTTCAGGTCCCATTCGCGCACGTCGATGCCGTCCACCAGAATGCGTCCCGAGGTGACGTCGTAAAAGCGGTTGAGCAGTTTGATGATGGTCGTTTTGCCCGAACCCGTTGGCCCGACGATCGCGATCTTCTGTCCCGCATCGACGCTGAAACTCAGGTCGCGCAGCACCGGTTCACCCTTGCGATACTCGAAACTGACGCGGTCGAACACGATCGACCCGAGTCCGCCAGTAACGCGCTTGGGTTGCGCGGGACTCGCGATTGTCGCCGGCGTTTCCATCAGTGCTTCCAGCCGCTCGACCGCCGCGAGCGCCGATTGCAGCGTGGTGTACTTCGACGACACGTCGCGCAGCGGCGTGAAGAACATCTGCGCGTACTGCATGAACGCGACCAGCGTGCCGAGCCCGACCAGATGATGAATCACTTCGCCGCCGCCGATCCACAGAATGATCGCCACCGTGAACGAACTCAGCGCCTCGACCGACGAGAACTGCCCCGCATCATAGATGTTGGCGATCCGCTGCGAGTCGCGGCTTTTCATGTTGAGTTCGTCGAATTCGCGGAAGCTCTCGGGCTCGCGCGTGAAGAGCTGGATGATCGCCATTCCGCTCAGCGATTCCGAAAGATACGCGTTGAGCGCGGCGAAACGTTCACGGATATCGCGAAAGACCGCGCGCGATCGCACGCGGAAAAAATTGATGATGAGGAGCAGCGGCGGTATCGCGCAGAGCGACCACAGTGCCAGGTGGGCGTTGAAGGTAAACATGATCGCCACGATGCCGCCGAGCGTCAGCAGATCGACAAACAGCGTCAGCGATCCGGCGCTGAACATTTCGTTGATGGCGTCGATATCGGTGGTCATCCGGCTGACCAGGCGGCCGACCGGCGTCCGATCGAAAAACGACATCGGCAGGCGCTCGACGTGGCGGAACAGGGCGAGCCGCAAGTCCGACAGGCTGTACTGCGAGACCATCATGGTCAGGTAGAACTGTCCATAAAAGGTCGCGAACTCGCCGAGCAACAACACCAGGTAGAGCGCACCCATCACGATCAGGCCGTGGCCGCGCGAGAGTCTGAAGGTCGTTGCGAGCCACGCCGGCGGGCCCGAGCGGTGCGCCGCCAGGAAGATATCGATCGTCAGCTTGATGATGTACGGCTGCAGCAACGCGAAGATCGTATTCAGTGGCATCAGCACGACCGACAGCCAGAACAACCCGCGGTACGGCCGGATGTACGCCCACACCCAATGCAACAAGCGGCTGTCGTAGCCCCGCTCGATTTGTTCTTCGGCCTCGATTCGCATCGTAATCAGTTGAACTTATTTAAATCGCTCGCTCCGCTCGCTGTGCGCGCATCGCGGACTCCTTTGCTCGGACTCCGCTGTGCTCCGTCTAGTGTCAGTATCCCGCAAGCTCCTCCTCCAGCAATTGCCGGCGGAAGAGTTCCGCGTAAATGCCCCGGCGCGCCATCAGTTCCTCGTGTGTTCCGCGCTCCGCGATCCGCCCTTCGTCGAGCACCACGATATGATCCGCATCGCGCACGGTTGACGCTCGATGCGCAACGACGATCGTCGTGCGATCGCTCACGTTCTCCTCCAGGCTGTGCAGCACTGCCTTTTCGGTCTCGGTATCGACGCTCGAAAGCGCGTCGTCGAGCACCACCACCGCGGGATCATAAACCAGCAGGCGGGCGATAGTGACACGCTGCTTCTGGCCGCCCGAGAGCGACATGCCGCGTTCGCCGACGACGGTCTCGAGCCCGTGCGGCATCACCGCGATATCGCCGTCGAGACCCGCGGTCCGCGCCGCCGCTTCAACCTCGGAAAGGGGTGCATCGACGTGGCCGAACGCGATATTGCGCGCGATCGTGTCGGAGAACAGGATCGGCTCCTGCGGCACCATCCCGACCGTTTTGCGCAGCGCTTTGAGCGGCAG
Organism: Deltaproteobacteria bacterium; assembly: GCA_021780755.1. Lineage (GTDB taxonomy): Bacteria > Desulfobacterota > Binatia > Binatales > Binataceae > JADMIL01. The sequence goes on from JAJXYF010000034.1 coordinate 62,198, forward strand.
TTCGCGGATGTCGCGGCCGTCCAGCAGGATTCTGCCGGTGGTTGGTTCGATCAAGCGTGCGAGCAGCTTCACCATCGTCGATTTGCCGGCGCCGGTGCGCCCGACGATCGCGAGCTTGCCGCCGGCCGGCACCGTCACGTCGATGTTCCGCAGCGCCCATCGCGGCGCCCCGTCGGTGGCGCCGCGGTCGCCGTTGTCGTCCACGACCTTGGCCGTCGCATCCGCGCCGTTGACGTTATTGGCGTGGGGAGCGCTGCCGTTGGCGAAGTAGCTGAACGATACGTGGTCCCAATGCACCGAACCGGCAATCTGCAGGCGCGCCTCTTCGCCTTCGACCGACGGGGTGGGCGTCGCGGCGAAGATTTCTTCGAGTCGCTTCATCGAAGCGCGCCCGCGCTGGTAAATCGAAAGCGTCCAGCCGAGCGAAACCGTAGGCCACGCGAGTTGTCCGAGGAAGCCCATGAACGCCACGATGTCGCCAATCGAAATCAATTTGGCGCGCACCAGCGTCCCGCCGTAAATCAGCACGATCATCACGGAGGTGCCAACGGTGCCCTTGATTATCGGCATCAGCGCGCCGCGCACGCGGGCCAGCGCGAGACCCTGTTCGTTATACTCCGCGTTGGCCGCGCGAAAGCGATCGGCCTCGCGATCCTCGAGCGAGTAGGCCTTCACCACGTGGATGCCCGACAGGCTTTCCTGCGCTTTCGAGCCGATCGCGGCGAGTCCCTCCTGCACGCCGAGACTGCGCACCATCAGCGTGCGCGTGAGCCAGCGCATGACAAAAAACAGGAACGCGTAGGGGATCATCGCGGCCAGCGACAGCCGCGGGCTGAGCGAGATCATCACCGCCAGCGAGAAGAAGAAGGTGACCGGCACGGTGGTGAAGCTGAGCACGCCCATCCCGATCATCATGCGCACCGAGCCGAGGTCGTTGATCATGCGCGACATCAGGTCGCCGGTTTTGATCCGCTGATAGAAGACCTGGTCGAGGTCCGAGAGGTGCGCGAAGAGATCGTTGCGCAAGTCGTATTCGATATCGCGGCCGCAATTGAAAATGACGAAGCGCGAAAACCATCGCGCCACGCCCATCGCGAGCGCCACCACGATCATCAGCTTGGTCAGATAGACCAGACGCGGATAGTCGCCGCGGTTGATGGCGTTGATGGCCTCGCCGCTCAGGCGCGGGATGATGGTCAGCAATATCGCGGTGGCGATCGTGCAGAGAATGCCGAAGGCATAGCGGTGCCAGTAGCGGCGGACGTAGGTGAGCAGGCGTGCCATATCGCCAGACCTACGTTATCAAACGCGTGGCGGAAAATCGCCATTGCGAGGGGGGCGGCAAGAATTGCGTGCGAAGCGGTCTTCGAATCACCGCGGATGGAGCGTTTTCAAGCGGCGCTCGTAGGCCTTCGCGTATTTCAGGAAGACATAGAAGGCGGCCGTCATCGCGGCATAGAGTCCGCGGCCGCCGTCGAGGAAGCCGCCGCGCACGATGTAGAAATTGAAGAAGCGCCAGACCGCGTGGGTGAACATCTGCACGGGGGCCAACGCGGACGGTTCCATCTCGGCCGCGCCGCGGGTGCTGAAGCGGTTGATGGTGGCGACGTGGTCGGCGATGTCGCGATAGCTGAAATGCAGAATTGGCGACACGAGCCGCTCGACGCGGCCGTTCACGATCACCTTGTCGTGCGGATCGACGCCGCCGATGTGCCCGCGGTCGCGACGAAAGAGCCGCACCGGCCGGTCGCGATAAATCGGCCGGGTGTAGTAATGCCCCAGGTGATAGAGCACGCGCCGAATGCGGTAGCCGTCGGCGGCGCCCGGTGCGCCGATCGCGGCGACGATCTCGGCGCCGAGGTCGTGCGTCGCCTGTTCGTCGGCGTCGAGCAGCAGGACCCATTCGCTGGTAGCGTGGTCGAGCGCGATCTGCTTCTGGCGCACGTAATCGGTGAACGGCTGATCGAAGACCTTCGCGCCGAGGGCTTTTGCGATCTCGACGGTACGGTCGGTAGAACCTGAATCGACCACGATCAGCTCGTCGCAAAACGAGGCGCTGGCGAGGCACTGGCCGATCAGTTCCTGCTCGTCACGCGTGATTACAATGAGCGATATGGTCGGCCGCGATCCCATCATTCAGGCAGATTAGCGCACCGACTCCGCAACGGCATCTATACGAATGAGAACATCTGTCTAGATGATGCGGACATCGGCGTGGTCGAAGATCGCGCGCGTCATCTAATGCGGGTGGGTGTGGGGGTCGTCGCCGTGGCTCGAAAGGTGTGCGATTACGTTCGCGGCGACGGAACGAAACGCGTCGCTCACCGGATGGTCCGGATGCGCCGCGACCAGCGGGTTGGCACTGTCGCCGCCCTCGCGCAATTCGCGCGTGATTGGCACTTCGCCGAGGAACGGCACGCCGAGCGACACCGCCAGCCGCGCGCCGCCGCCGTGCGCGAAGATCTCGTGGCGGCTGCCGCATTTGCCGCACAGATGGTAGCTCATGTTTTCGATCACGCCGAGCACGGGCACTTTGACCTCGTCGAACATCGCCACGCCGCGCCTCACGTCGAGCAGCGCGATCTCCTGCGGCGTCGTTACGATCACGCCGCCGTCGAGCGCCACCCGCTGCGTGATCGTAAGCTGCGCGTCGCCGGTCCCCGGCGGCAGATCGATCACCAGGCAATCCAGCTCGCCCCATTCGACGTTGAAGAGGAACTCGCTTTCGAGCTTCGTGACCATCGGGCCGCGCCAGATCACCGGGGTCTCATCGTTGATGAACAACGCCATCGAAACGTAGCGGATGCCGTAGCGCTCGAGCGGCACGATGCGCCGGTCTTTCGTCACCGCGACCTGTCCCTGCGCGCCGACCATCATGGCGACGCTCGGCCCGTAAACGTCGGCGTCCATCAGGCCGATGCGCCAACCCAGCTTGCTCATCGCGAGCGCGAGGTTCACGGCGACGGTCGATTTGCCGACCCCGCCCTTGCCGCTGGCGACGGCGACGATATGGCGCACGCCGGGAATCGGGCGCTTCTGGCCGGCGCCGGCCATCTGCTTGGGTGGCGGGGCCTGCTCGATTTCAATTTTGACCGCGACCGCACCGGCCATCGCCGCGATCGCCTTTTCGATTTCGGCCGCGATCGCATCGACCACCTCGGGCTTGGCCGACGGCGCGGTGAGAATCACCGTGATACCGGCGTGGGCGATCTCGATATCCTTGACCATCCCGAACGAGACGATGTCGCGGCTAAAGCCCGGGTATTTGATCTTCTTGAGTTCGGCGAGAATTTCCTGGGGAGTTGGCATTCGCTTATTTTGAATCGTGGGTTACGGGGCGCCGGCGCGTGCCGGAGGCGTCATGATTTTGAATGATGGTATCATTCCATCGTGACCGGCAAAACGACATCGACCCCGGCCTTCACGCGCCGCGCCCTGGTCTCCGACATTATGACGTGGCAGTACGAAAAGCCCGACCGCTTCGCGCTCCATCTCGAACACGATCGCCAGTTCATTCCGTGGATGGCCGCGCGCGGCATCAACGCGTTTTCTTACATCCGGCAGGAGCGCGACAGCCGGCTCAAAATCGATGAATTGCGTCCGCTCCTGGATGAAAACGGCATCGCGTCCGAATACGGCGGTCACGTGCTGCGACTTTTGCTGCCGCGCGATCGCTTCGACGCGAATCCCGAATTCTTTCCAATCGGCGCCGACGGCCGGCGCAATCCGCGTGGCAATCTGTGCGTCGCGAGCGAGGCCGCCCTCGCGATTGTCCGTGACGGCGCTGTGCGATACATACGCGACAATCCCGAATGCGCGTTGCTGCACGTCTGGGGCGCCGACGTGTTGGGCGGGGCGTGGTGTCGCTGCGGCGATTGTGCGGGGCTCGCGCCGCAGCGCCAGTATATGGCGGTCGTCAACGCGATCGCCGCCGCGCTCGCCGACGCGCGGACCGTCCCGCCGCCGGTCGCGTATCTCGCCTATCACGATACGCTCGACCCGGTTCCTGAACTCGACCCGCTGCCCAACGTCGCCTTCGAATGGGCGCCGCGCGAGCGCTGCTACAGCCACGCGATCGACGACGCGGCCTGCGCGGTCAATCCGCGCTATCTCGATTCGCTCAAGCGCTACATCGATCTGTTCGACGGTCGCGGCCACGTCTTCGAGTATTACGCCGACGCGATTCTTTTTGGCGGCCTCGGCTTCGCCACCCCCGCGATCATCGCGCGCGACCTGCGGGCCTACCGCGCACTCGGCATCGCCGGCGTTTCGTGTCTGACCTTCGGCGCGTATAGCGTGCTCGCCTACCCGGTGAACCTCGAAGCCTTCGCGCGCGGCACGCAATCGCCCGACTTCGACCCCGACGCGACGCTCGCCGACGTTGCCGCGCGGCGTCATCCGCGATGTGCGCCCGCGATGACCGCCGCGTATCGCGCGATCGCGCGCGCATCCATGCTCGTCCTCGACGGCGGCGGCGACGTGATGCGCCCATCGCTGAATTCGCCGGCGCCCACCGAGCGCATCCGCCAATTACGCGCGGCGCGCGATCTTTTCGACGACGCCTGCGCCGCCGCCGATATGGTGCTCGGCGACGCGCGCGACGACCTGACGGCGGCCGAGCGCGCCGTTTGGCATTACGGCCGTGAAGTTGTACACGGAATTGCCGATTATGTCGCGGCAGCGGGAATCACCGGAGAGGAACGCGGCGCGCGCGGGGAGGCCGCGATCGGTCGCATCGGCGAGGCGATCACGCAGGTGCGCGGAATCGACCTGCCGCTCAAAGGCACGTGGGGCGCTTACGATATCGAATGGGTACGCGACAGATGGATGGCGGTTTTGCGACGCCGCTTCGGTGACCTCCAGAAGTGACGCCGCCCCGGGGTGAGGGCTCCTCAAACACCCTCTGCTTTTTGAGGACGGGGCTTGTGGGGCAGGTCTTAGCGGCGTCTCGGGAGATCGGAATTAGGTGCACGCCCTGTAACCGAATCGCGCATAGCGAGGATACGATGGAAAATGCTGACGGATACCAACTCTCACCGGAATTGATCGCGCTGCGCGACAACGTCCGCCGCATCATCAAGGATGAAGTCATTCCGGCCGAAGCGCGCGTCGATCCCGATGCCGCCGAAATCGAAGAAGAAGATTACTGGCGCATCGCACGCAAGGTCCAGGCCGCTGGCATGTGGTGTATGGGATCGCCCGTGCAATATGGCGGCGGCGGACTCAGCCTGTTCGAGATGTGCGTGCTGATGGAGGAGATGTGCCAGCATCGCGGCGGCCTCTACAATCCTGGCGCGGGCGTGTTCGGACGCACGCCGCCGCCGGTCATCTGGGGCGGTACGGAGGAGCAGATTCAAAAGTACGCGGTCGCTACGCTCAAAAATGCCACCTATACTTTTTTCGCCATCACCGAACCGTCGGGCGGCTCCGATCCGGCCGGCGCCATCCAATGCCGTGCGGTGCGTGACGGCGACCATTACGTGCTCAACGGCCAGAAGATCTTTATCTCGCATGCGCACGAAGCCGAATGGGGCGTGGTCTTTACGCGCACCGATCCGGGCGCTGGCCGCGGCGGCATCACCGCATTCATCATCGAAAAGGGCACCCCCGGTTTCAGCGCGAAACCGTTCAAGACGCTCCGCACCGCAGCACTGCCCAACGTCGTTCATTTCGAGGACTGCCGCATCCCGGTCGCGCAACGCCTGGGCCCCGAGGGCGGCGGCTTGACGCTGTGCATGGACCTGCTGACGGGGCTGCGCTTCCCGTATTCCGCCTGCAATGTCGGCATCGCGGTCGCGGCGCTGCGGATGGCGATTGACTATTCCAAGCAGCGCAAGACCTTCGGCGAGATGCTCTCGCGCCGGCAGGCAATCCAGTGGATGCTGGCCGACTCCGAGGTCGAGATTCGCGCGGCCCGCTGGCTCATCTGGGACGGTGCGTGGAAATCGGGGCGCAAGGAGGACGCGCGCATGGAGGCCTCCGTCGCCAAGCTCTATTCGAGCGAAGTGCTTGGGCGCGTGATCGATCGCGCGGTGCAGATTCACGGCGGCTACGGGGTGAGCAAGGAGTTCCCGCTCGAACGATGGTATCGCGAAGCGCGCATCCGGCGCATCGGCGAGGGCCCGAGCGAGGTCCATCGCATGGTGATCGCGCGCAATCTGCTGCGCTGAGGCAGCTCGGTCCCGGTTGGGAAGTGAGTATTTTCACCAAGTGAGTAGTTCACTAAGTGGGTATTATTGCTCAATGAGTATTTGTCGCAAAGCGAGTGTCCGCTGATGAGCCTGCCGCTTAATGGGATTCGCGTCATCGACCTCGGCCAGATCTTTGCCGTGCCGTATTGCACGCTGCAGCTTGCGTATCTCGGCGCGGAGGTAATCAAGATCGAACCGCCCGGCGCGGGTGAGCATCTGCGCCGCCCCGATTCGTCGCCCGGTGGCGTTAATTACTCCTTTTTGATGCTAAACCCTAACAAAAAGTCGGTAACACTCAATTTGAAAGAAGCCCGCGGCCGTGAACTGCTACTCAAGCTGCTCGATACCGCGGATGTCCTGACCGAGAACTACGCAACCGGCACGATGGAGGCGCTCGACCTCGGCTATGAGGCCCTGCACGACCGGTTTCCGCGTCTGATTTACGCCTCGGGCAAGGGCTACGGCTCCGACGGGCGGTGGGCGCGGCTCGGTGCGATGGACAGCACGCTCCAGGCCGCCTGCGGTCTCATCAGCGTCAGCGGATGGCCCGACCGGCCGGGCACCCGCACGCCCGCGACCTTCATCGACATGGCGACCGGCAGCCATCTGGTCAGCGCGATTCTTGCCGCACTCATCCAGCGCGGTCGCACGGGACGCGGCCAGCTTGTCGAAGTCTCGATGCTCGACGTCTGCATTCCCTCGATGACCGGGCTGATCGCGAACGAACTCGAGGGCCAGCCGACCGGCCGCCTCGGCAATCGCCATCGTAACGCCTGCCCCTCCAACATCTACCCGTGCCTCGACGGCGACCTCATGATCTTCTGTCTCACCGAGTCGCACTGGCGATCGCTGGCGAGGTTGATGCGACGCGACGATTTGCTCGAATCGCCGGGGTACAAAAGCCACGCCAGCCGGTATGCGATCGTTGGCGAGGTCGATGGCCTCGTCGGCGAATGGACGCGCACTCAGCGCCGCGACGATCTGGTCGCGATTTTTATCGAGCACCGCATCCCGTGCGCACCGGTGCGATCGGTGGCCGAGGTCACCGCCGACCCGGAGAATGCGCGCCGCCGGATGCTCCTCGATAGCGAATCGGCAGCGCGCGGCAAGATCAAGGTGATGGGCACGCCGCTCAAATTCTCCGCTACGGACGATGACGATCGTCCACTCGCGCCGCCGCCCGTGCTCGGCGAGCATACCGCGGAGGTGTTGGCGGCGATCGGCGTCGATGCGGCGGAGTTCGCGCGCCTGCGTGAGAGCGGCATCGTCTGACCGCGCCGTTGCCCGCGCACCTCGGGATGCGCGCGGGGGGGGGTGGATTCGCACGCCGGATCCCGGTCGCGGGAAAAGCCGATGGCCATGAATGTCAAAATGTTGTTCTGTTAGGAACAATAAGTAGCTATCACATCCGCTGATAAGTCAGCCCCGGCCGCAATTCGCTATAGCCTGTGGCGTATCTGATCGGTCATCGCGGGCGAGGTTCCGCCATTGTGGCGCAAAATCCCCGCGGGTCATCGCCGTGGTTTCTGGATTTGGCGGGTTCTCGTTTCGATCAGGCGCGGCTGTGCGGGGCACTAATTTTATGCGGGTGCAAAGAGTGATGCGGGACGCGGCGCTGCGCGAGTTCGTGGAAATCGGTCCCGAGGTTGCCGCGCGGATGCCGTTGGCCGCGGAGCCGGCCGCCGCCACCGTCGGAACTTACGTGCTCACGCGCGGTGCGGGTCGGGCCTGGGAAGCGATCAATAGTCGCCTGGCGAGTACTCGCGGCGCGCTGTTCTGGATCGCCGGACCCGCCGGCGCTGGCAAGACGCATTTTCTCAACTACGTGGTGGCGCTTAGCGCGCGCGCCGGTCCGCTCACCGCCGAAACCGCGCGTTACCTCACGCAGGCGTTGGAAGTCACCGGCGATCTGTCCGCAGGGGAAATCCAGCGAAGCATCCTCGATCTGATAGGTACGGCGCTCGCCGGCGAAGATCGCGCGCCCGCGTGGTGGCGCCAGATGGACGGCGCCGAGGCGTTGACCATCGCGCTCGATACCGCTCGTCGCCAGGGCGTCAAGGGCGTCACGCTTGCGATCGACTTTGGCGTGAGCAAATCGACCCGTGTGAATGAGGTCATGGCGACGTTGGCGCGGTCCGCGCATGCCGGCCGAAACCCGCGCCTGATCGTGGTGGCGGCGGGACGCGGCGCGGCGCCCGAAGCGGCGCTCGCGTTCGAAGTTACCGCGCGAGACGGCGAGGTGGTTCCGGTCGCCGTGGGCCGCGCCCGGCGGCTCGACGACTCCGCATTGCGCAAAGTCGATAGGCTCTATCGTGACCTCGACGACGGCGCGTGGGACACCCGCGCGATCTACCCACTGCATCCGGCGGCGGCCAGCACCCTGCAATCGTTGCGCGCGCCCGACGAGGGCGTCGCGATGCTCGCGACGGCGGTGCGCGAGGCGATCGAACCGTGGCACGCCGATCGCGATTTCAACCGGCTAATCGTGCCGGCCGCACTGATGCGCTCCGCGGTCGTGCGCCGCACCGTGAACGCGCGCCTCGGTGAAGCCGGCCGCGCCGCGCTTAAAATCGCGACCGTCGCCGCCGCGGCCATCGCGGTCGGTGAGCGCGCCCGTGAAATCTCGCACCCGCTGGTCGATACGCTGGTGCTCGATCATTTGAGCGGAACTGCCGCGGCGCTGCCGCTCGATCAGCTTCGCGCGCGTCTCGACCTTGCCGCAGGTGACGGCGCGCGCGCGAATTTGAAAGAGTCCCTCGCGGCCCTCGCGGCGCATTCGCCCGGCGTGATCGTTTACGACGACGCCGCTTCGACCGCCGGTTTCAATCCGCGCGGCGCCGGCGCTCCTGAGGTTGCCGCGTTTAATTCCGCGCTCCCGCTTGCCGCCTGTTTCGACGCGTCCTTGACCGCCGCGCAGGACCTGCCCGCACTGAGGCCCCGGCTCAAACGCCTTGCCGACTCGATGGCCGCCGCGATCGAGGACGCCTGCCGTAATCACGAAACGCTCGCCGCAACGATCGACGACGGCGACACGAATCTCTCACCGGCGCAGGAGCAGGCCTTCGCCGGCTTTATCGAACTGGCCGAGCTCGGTCCGGCGGCCTTAATCGACGCCGGCGCCGATCCCGTGCGTCGGGCCGCCGCGCTCGCGACCGTTGCCGCATACGAAGCGCTGGCGGCCATCGCGGGCGCCGTCCCGCGCCTCAGCCTGATGCGTGATTATTTGCTCGCGACGAACCTGTCATCGGGTTTCTCAAATGATGATGACGGCGCCGATCGCGACAGCAGTGTTGAGGTACTTGAACACGAATGTCTCCTGCTGATGCCTCGAGTGTCGCCCGCTGCGCTCGCCGGCGGCGGCCACAATCTCGACGCGCTTGAAGATCGCTTCCAGAAATTCAAGTGGACTTATGTCGCGCAGTACCGCGCCGCGCACGAGCGTTGGCGGCTCGAACTCGAAGGGCTCGCACCGGTCGCCGATAGCGCTCGCCGCAATCTGGACGCGCTGCGCCGACTCAACGCCATACCAGTGTTGGGCGCGCCTGAGGGCGGTGAAATCGCCGCCGAACTCGCCGCCCTCGATCGTCGTCTTTTGCCGTGCGATCGCGCCGGGGCGCTCGCGCCTGAAGTGACTCCCTGCTGTGCACGCTGCGGCTTTCGGCTCGGTGCGCGCTCCCCGCACGGCCAATTGAACCATCTGTTCGACCGTGCGCGCCGCGCGCTCGAAGTCAAACTGACCGCGTTATCGCGGCGCGCGATCGCGCGCCTGATCCGGCAGCACGATCTGAATCATCGCCTCGAGGGGTTTCTCAAGATCATCCAGGCCGCCCAGACCGACGCCCTGGTAAGGGTGCTCGACGAGCGGCTCGCCGGCTATCTTGGCCGCCTGCTCGACGAAAATCTCGCGGCCGGCGACGCTCGCATCGTTGGCGTTGCCGCGGGCCATGCGATGGCACGGAATCGGCGCGCGCCCGCGTTGCGCAGCGAAAAGAGCGACGGGCACAACGGCCGTGGCGGCCGCGAGAAGGCGCCCCCCGACAGCCACTAGAGAAATGTAACCTGATAGCGCGCCCTCATACATTATGGCGGCGGCTCAATTAGCGGCAGGCGCGACCGTCGTCGGTCGCCGATGCGGCTTAGCGCGAAGCTTCGGTGAGCGGCCGTTTGCGCGGCTGCCCCGGCGGAAATGCGCTGGCCTTGCGCACCCGCGCTTTGATGTTCATCCGATCGAGCAGGCGAAAGAAATTGTTACGCACCGCCTCGAGTCCCCAGAGCAGACACAGGCCTAGTGCGACGCCGGCGCCGTGCAGGATGTACAACAAAAAACCAAAGGTCGAGAGCGGGCGGACTACGGGCGGCGTTTCGACATTCGGAGCTTCTGCCGGATGCGCGTGTTCGTCATTCATTGGCATTAGCAGGATAAGGGTACCATCGCGCGACCGCAAGGGTATGACACCGTCGCGCCTATGCCTCAGGAGCCGCTCTCGGTTACACTTTCGCCTTTCATTCGCCTACGGGGACAAGCGAAATTGTTGTTTGCACCAGCACGCATTCTCTTGACTGAGGTGGGATGAGGTGGGAGATTGTGGTGCATCGGGGGAGGAGAGCGGTGTTCCACGGTCAGTTCGACCACGCGATCGATGAGAAGGGGCGGGTAAGTATTCCCGCCCGCTTCCGCGACGTCTTGCAGCGCGAAGGTCATGACCGGATGTATATCACAAACTTCATCTTCGAGCGTGAAAAACTGCTGGAGCTGTATCCCCCCGCCGAATGGGAGCGGATGGTGGCGAAATTTGCCGAACGCCGCACGGGCGATCGCGCCGCGCAACTCTTCGAGACCTTCTATATCGGCGGCGCGCATGAGGTTCAGGTGGACCGACAGGGGCGGATTCTGATTCCACCGAAGCTGCGGGAGTTCGCTGGGCTCTCTCGCGAGGTGACTTTTTCGGCGCGGCACAACCGGTTCCAACTGTGGGACCGCACGGCGCTCGAGCGGATTTGGAAATCGGCGCAGGAACAACTGGCGGATCCCGAGTTCCTGGCGAAGATCGACTTTTAAGGGCTTTGGTGGGTGCGATGCGCCTGGCAGAGGAAAAAGGGCAGAGCGCGGCGAGCCGTCAGCATGTGGCGGTGATGGTGGATGAGGTGGTGGGGCTCGTCCGCGCTCTGAACCCTATGACGATCGTTGATCTGACGGTCGGCATGGGTGGCCATGCGGCGGCGCTTTTGCGCGCGACCGACGCGCACCTGCTAGGCCTCGATCGTGATGCCACCGCGCTCGCCACGGCGGCCGTTAATCTGGCCGAGTTCGGTTCGCGGGTCACGCTGCGACAGGCGGATTTCGCCGGCTTCGACGCCGTGCTCGAACAATGCGGCATGCCCTGCGTCGGAGTCATCCTCGCCGACCTTGGGATGAGCAGTTTCGCGCTCGACGACCCCGAGCGTGGGTTCAGCTTTCGCCTCGACGGACCGCTCGATATGCGCATGGATCGCGGCCAGCAGTTGCGCGCCTACGACCTCGTGAACGAGGAAACCGAAGCCGAGCTTGCGCGGATTATTTTCGAGTACGGCGAGGAGCGCGCCTCGCGCCGGATCGCGCGCGCGATCGTCGAAGCGCGCCGCCGCCGTCCGATCGATACCACCGGCGAGTTGAGCGGGCTGATCGAAGGCGTCCTCGGAAGCAATCGGCGCGGCGGCATTCATCCGGCCACGCGGACCTTTCAGGCACTGCGTATCGCCGTCAACCATGAACTCGAAAGCCTTGCGGCGCTGCTCGATTTGGGTCCGGCGCGTCTGCAGGTCGGCGGCCGGATGATCGTCCTCGCGTACCATTCGCTCGAGGATCGCCCGGTCAAGCAGCGCTTCCGCGAACTGGTGCGCGAGGGCCTTTTTGCCCCCGTCACCCGCAAGGCGATGCGCCCCGGCGTCGAGGAGGCCGCGAGTAATCCGCGCGCCCGCAGCGCCCGCTTGCGCTGCATCGAGCGGGTGGCGCAATGAACCGGCGCCCGCGGCCGGCGGCGCCCCCGTCGAAGGTCATCCCCGCGGTCCTTGCCGTCGCGATCGTGGCGGCCGGCTTCGCGACGTTGATGGTGCGCCTCGAAGTCACCCAGGAAGGCTACCGGCTCTCGTCGCTGCAGATGGAAATCCGCAACCTCCAGACCGAGAACCAGCGGCTTAAGCTCGAAACCGCCGGTCTCGAATCGCATCAGCGGCTGCGCGCGCTCGCCCCCAAATACGGCCTCGCCGCACCGGCCTCCGGCCACGTCGTGATGATGCCGTGAACCACGCCTTCAAAAAACGCCGCCTGCGCATCGGCGCGTTGACCCTCGCGTTGGCGGGATTGTTCGCGCTCGCCCTGATGCGGTTGGCGATGCTCGTGCTGCTCGATGGGCCGCGCCTCGCTTCGCTTGCGCACGAGGAGCATACCGCCGCGATGCAACTGGCGGCGGTGCGCGGTGCGATCGTCGATCGCGACGGACAGCCGCTCGCGCTCTCGGCCGAAACGCGTTCGATCTACGCGCGCCCGCGCAAGCTGCTGGAAACCACCACGGCGTCCGCTCGCGCGCGTCTTGCACGGGCGCTTGCGATGACGCCGGCAGCGCTCGAGGCGAAGCTCGAAAAACCCGCGCCCTTCGTCTGGCTCGCGCGGCATCTGCAGCCCGAACGCGCCCGGGTGGCTGAAGAATTGGGCTTCGAGAGTGTCGGCGCGGTCAACGAATACGCAAGATTTTACCCGGAGAGCAATCTGGCCGCGGCGGTGGTGGGGCTGGCGGGTACGGACGGTCAGGGGCTCTCCGGGGTTGAATTGCGGTACGACCGGTTGGTGCGCGGGGCGCCCGTGGAGTTGCGGTTTTACCACGACGCCCTCGGCCACCCGATCCTCGATTCTCCGCTGGAGCTCAAAAACGCGCAGCCGGGTGCGCGTCTCGAGCTGACCATCGATTCGTCGATTCAGTCGGCCGCCGAAAATTATCTCGCCGACCAGGTCACCAAGAGCGGTGCGGCGCGCGGTGCGGCAGTCGTCCTTGATCCCTTCACCGGCGAAGTGCTCGCATTGGCCAACGTCAATGGCGCCTCCACCCAACGCCCCGACCGCTTGCACGACACCGCCATCCAGGACGCCTTCGAGCCTGGCTCCACTATGAAGGGCATCCTCGGCGCCATCGCCCTGCAGGATCGCGCGATCGATCCCAACCGCCAGATTTACTGCGAAAACGGTGAATGGAACCTGGCGGGCCGCACTATCCATGATGACAGCCGCCACGGCTGGCTCGATCTCGGCGGCATCATCGAGGTCTCCTCGAATATCGGCGCGGCCAAAATCGCCCTCACCCTTGGCGCCGATCGCTTTTACAACGGGCTTAATGCCTTCGGTATCGGCCGGCGCTCGGGCATCGATCTCCCTGGCGAAGCGGCCGGACTCATCCGCGCGCCGTCCAGGTGGCGACCCATCGAACTCGCCGATCACGGCTTCGGGCAGGGCGTCGCGGTTACGCCCATTCAGCTCGCCACCGCCTATGCCGCCATCGCCAACGGCGGCCTCGTGATGCGCCCGTACGTGGTTGCCGCGGCCTACGATCCGGCGGGCAATGAAATCATGCGCCATACGCCGCAGGCACTGCGCCGCGCGGTCTCGCCCGAGGTCGCGCATCAGATGAACCTGCTGCTGCGCAACGTGGTCAACGGCCCCGACGGCACCGGCCGCCTTGCCCAAGTCGCCGATTTCACCGTGGCCGGCAAGACCGGCACCGCGCAAATGGTAAATCCTGCGACCGGCGGCTACTACCAGACGCGCCTGGTGGCGTCGTTCGTCGGCTTTTTGCCCGCCGACGATCCGCGCCTCGTGATTCTGGTGGTGCTCTACGACGTCTCTCACGGCCATTTCGGCGGAATCTATGCCGCGCCGGTCTTTAGCCAAATCGCGTCGGCGGCGCTCCAGCGGCTGGAAGTCGCGCCCGCGAAATTGCCGACCGGCTATGACACCGCGAGCCTGCTCCCGTTCGACGGCGCCGCCAGCCCGGTCTCCGCCGACCGGGCGCCTGCGGAGACCCTCCTCGACGACGGCAGCAGCGGCCCGCCCTCCGTCGATACTGCCCCTGAGTTTAACCGCACGGCGACCGGCGTTGCCCCGGATTTCCGCGGCGAAAGCCTGCGCGGCGCTTTCGCGATCGCCCGCGCGCACCGCGTCGGCATCGAAACCTCCGGCGGCGGCTACGTGATCGCGCAAAATCCACCGCCCGGCGCTGCTGTCGGCGATACCCCCGTCCAACTGACGCTGTCCGACAATGGCGCCGCGGCCCCGACCCGCTCGGCGTCAAGCGCCCGGCATGCCCACCCGTCGCGACGGAAACATGCGGTGCGCCTGAACTTGCGTTCGCGGAGCCGCCGATGAAACTCGCCGACCTCATTGCGGGCGCGGACCTCAAGCGCGTGACGGGCGATCCCGCGGTCGAAATATCCGGCCTCAGCTACGACTCGCGTAAGACCAAACCGGGCGACCTCTTCTTTTCGACGGCGCGCGACGATGCACAAAATCGCGCCAACCTTGACGATGCATTCAAACGTGGAGCGCGCGCCGCGGTGGTGCGGGGTGGCGATGGTGGGGCGGCCCGCTCCGCGTTTACTTTGCTCGAATCGGACCACCCGCGGCTCGCGATGGGCCTCGCTGCCTCGCGCTTTTTCGACGCCCCCAGCCGGCGTGTTGATCTGATCGGCGTCACCGGCACCAGCGGTAAGACCACTACCACATACCTGCTCGCATCGATCTTCGAGGCCGCCGGCATCCCCTGCGGGATCGTCGGCACGATCGGGATCTTCGCCGGCCGCCGCAAGCTCTATAGCGGGCTCACTACGCCGGAATCGATCGATTTCGAAAGTGCGCTCGCGCAAATGGAAACCTCTGGCGTGCGCGCCGCGATGGCTGAAATCTCATCGATCGGACTCGAGGAGCGGCGCGTCGAGGAACTCAGTTTTCGCGCCTGCGTCTTCACCAATCTCGGCCGCGACCATCTCGACTATCACGGGACCATCGAGAATTATTTCGCCGCCAAGCTGCGGCTCTTTACCGATATACTCCCCCGCAGTACCCATCGGGAGGCGGTCGCCATCGTTCGCGGCGACGATCCCTTTGGCCGCCGTGTGCTCGACGCCGTCGGCGGGCGCAAGCTCAGCTTCGGCTTTGACCGCCGCCTCGACGTTCATCCTCAGCGCTTCAGCGCCGGCCTCGACGGTCTCCGCGCCACCATCAGCGCGGCCGGTCACACCTTTGAAGTCGAGTCGCCGATGCTTGGCGATATCAATCTGCTCAATATCCTTGGGGCCTCCGCCGTGTCGGTGGCCCTGGGCATCGAAACGGATGCGGTGGCGGACGGTGTGCGGCGATGCCCAGGGGCCCCCGGCAGGTTGGAGGCCGTGGCGGGCCCGGTCGGTGTGAAGGTGCTGGTTGATTACGCGCACAAGCCCGACGCGCTCGAGGCCGTGCTCGAGGCGCTGCGGGCGCTTAAGCCGCGCCGCCTCATCTGCGTCTTCGGGTGCGGTGGCGATCGCGATCGCGGCAAGCGTCCCATCATGGGCGAAATTGCGGGACGCCTCGCCGATGCCGCGATTCTCACTTCCGATAATCCGCGCACCGAAGATCCACTGCGGATTATCGCCGAGGTCGAAGCCGGCCTGTTGCAATGCGGCCTTGCGCGCATCGATGAAGGTGGCGCCGCCCTCGGCAAGATCGGTTACCTCGTCGATCCCGATCGCCGCGCCGCCATCGCGACGGCGCTCCGCGTGGCGGTCGCCGGCGACATCGTCGTGATCGCCGGCAAGGGCCACGAGGACTACCAGCTCGTCGCGGGACGTAAATTGGATTTCGACGATCGCGCGGTCGTGCGCGAGCTTGCCGCCGAGATGGGCGGCGCGGGTAGTCCTCACGGAAATTGAGTTTTGCGCGTCGGTGGCTGGGGCGGGGCGGCAGGACATTACCTATTGGCGGCGCATTTCGCGCCGGATGGCGGACGCATGCCACGATCGCGCCGCCGCCTTCATGGCGCTGACCTGACTCTCATCAACCGCCGCCCGCCAACTGGTCGTGTGATTTTCCCCCGCGCACAACTTGCACCATGAACCCGAGTCGGAAACTCTAAAGCACGATGCTTTACCTCGCCTTGTTCACGATGCACCTGCGCTACCCAATTCTGAACGTCTTGCGCTACCAGACCTTTCGCTCGGTCCTCGCTGGACTCGCGGCGCTCGCCTTGTCGCTCGCCCTCGGCCCCTTGCTGATTCAGCGCTTTCGCGCCGCCCACATCGGCCAGACCATTCGCGATGAAGTCCCGCAGTCCCATCAGAAAAAAGCCGGCACGCCCACCATGGGCGGTCTGCTCATCCTCGCCTCCTGCTTCGTCGCGACGATCCTGCTCGCTGACCCGCGCGACCCTTACGTCTGGATCGCGCTCTTCGTCACTGTCGCCTTCGGCGTCATCGGCTTCAGCGACGACTATCTCAAGCTCAAACGCGGTCGTGGCAACGGCCTGAGCGGCCCGCAAAAACTGTTCTGGCAGTTCACCTGCGCGTTCGTCGCCTCCGTGGTGCTGTTCGGTGTCCTCAAACTGGACACGCACTTGACCTTTCCATTTCTCAAACGCGTCCACCCCAACCTCCATTGGTGGCTTTACGTCCCGCTCGCGATGGTCGTGATCGTCGGCTGTTCCAACGCGGTCAATTTAACCGACGGTCTCGACGGCCTCGCCATCGGCCCCGTGATGACCACCGGTTTTTGCTACTGGATTTTCACCTACGTCGCCGGCAACCTGAAGTTCGCCACTTATCTCGACGTTCCTCATGTCGAAGGTGCCGGCGAGCTTGCGATCTTCTGCGCCGCCCTGATCGCATCGTCGATGGGCTTCCTCTGGTACAACGCCTATCCCGCGTCGATGATGATGGGCGATGTCGGCGCGCTCTCACTCGGCGGCGCGCTCGGCACCGTCGCGTTGCTGGCCAAGCAGGAAATGGTGCTGCCGATCGCCGGCGGCGTTTTTGTCCTCGAGGCGGTATCCGTCATTATGCAGCGTTATTACTACAAAATGACGCATCGCCGGATCTTTCGGATGGCGCCCATCCATCATCATTTCGAACTCGGCGGATGGCCCGAAACGGTCGTCGTTACCCGCTTCTGGATCATCTCGATCGTTTGCGCGCTGGTCGCGCTGAGCACGCTCAAGTTGCGCTGAGGCCGCCCTCGCATCGATGGAACTCAAGGGCAAACTCGTGATGGTCATCGGACTCGGCATCAGCGGTCGGGCCGCCGCGCATTTGCTCGCCCGCCATGGCGCGCGGCTCGCGATGACCGACCGCGATACCGGCCTCGCGTGCGAGAATCTGCCCGCGGGCGTGATCCATCTCGGCCCCGAGGATCCGGCTTGGCTCGACGGCATCGACCTGGTCGTCGCCAGTCCCGGCGTGCCGCAAACCTCCGTGCTGATCGCTGCCGCGCGTTCGCGTGGTTTCCCGCTGATCGGCGAACTCGAGCTCGCCAGCGGCTTCGTCAACGCCCCGATGGTTGCGATTACCGGGACCAACGGCAAGAGCACGGTGACGGTGCTGATCGGCGAAATTTGCAAAGCGTCGGGAATGAAAACCTTTGTCGGCGGTAATCTCGGCATTCCGCTGGCCACGGCGGCGGGTGCCGCTTATGACGTCGCCGTTATTGAAGTTTCCAGCTATCAGCTTGAATTGATTGAAACCTTCAAGCCGCACGTCGCGCTCCATCTCAACCTCACCGACGACCATCTCGATCGCTATCGCGACCTCGCCGAATATGGGCGTGCGAAGGCGCGCCTCTTCGAAAATCAGGAGAGCGGCGACTGGGCGATCCTCAATCGCGATGACGCACAGGTCTGGCAGCTCGCGCGCGAACTCCGCGCGCAGGTCTTTAGCTTTGGCCTCGACCGGCCTCTCGATGCGACGCGATCCGGGCGGGGGATCTGGCACGACCGCGACGCCTTTGTTTTCGACGATGGCGCTTGCACCGGGCGCATCGCGCTCGGCGGATTCATGCTGCCGGGGCGCCATAACCTGCTCAACGCGATGGCGGCAACGGCCGCCGCGCTCGCGCTCGGCGTCGCCCCGCGAACGATCGAAAACGTGCTGGCCGGATTCGCCGGCCTGCCGCATCGTACTGAGTTCGTCCGTGACTTGAACGGCGTCAAGTATATCGATGATTCCAAGGGTACCAACGTCGGCGCCGTGGTCGAGGCCCTCGCCGCGCTGAGCGGACCGGTAATTCTCATCGCGGGTGGCGTCGATAAGGGGGGTGACTACGGGCCGTTGCGCGTGCCGCTCATCGAGAAAGTCCGGTTGCTGATCCTGATTGGCGCCGCGCGCGACAAGATGCGCGCCGCACTCGCCGATGCGACCGCCATCGAGACTGCGCCCGCGCTCGCCGACGCCGTCAAAATCGCGGCCGCGCATGCGCGCCGCGGTGACACCGTGATGCTCTCGCCGGCCTGTTCGAGCTTCGATCAATTCAAGGACTATGCGGAACGTGGGCGCGTATTTCAGGAGCTGGTTCGGGCGCTTTGAGGCGGTCGCGTACCGCCGCCCCGACCCGTGGCTGTGTCTGCCGGCCGTGGTGTTGCTGGCGTTGGGCACGTTGATGGTGCTCAACACCACCTACTTCCTCGGCCAGGAAAAAACCGGTGACCCGTTCCACTTCTTCAAACTCCAGGTGCTCCATGTCGTGATCGGATTCGTGGTGCTCGCCGCCCTCTCGCAATTCTCTCTCGCCGGCCTGCGCCGCCTCGTGATGCCCCTGATGATCGTCGCCGTCGCGCTCCTGATTCTCGTCTGGGTGCCCGGATTCGGCGTCGTCCGTGGCGGCGCGCGCCGCTGGGTCCATCTCGGTCCCGTGCTCGCCGAGCCTTCCGAACTCGTAAAGTTCGCCGTGGTATTTTTCCTCGCCGACTTTCTCGCCAAACGCCAGGACTTGATGGCCAGCTTCAAGCGCGGTCCGCTCCCCGCCTTTCTGATCATCGGGCCGATCGCGGTGCTCGTCCTGAAGCAGCCCGACTTCGGTACCACGGTGATGCTGGTGCTGGTGCTCTTCGCGCTGCTGTTTGCGGCGGGCGCCCGCGCCAAACATCTCGGCGTCGCCGGCGGCCTCGCGCTCGCCGCCCTGGTAATTCAGGCCGTAGCAAAACCCTACAGAGTGAAGCGTCTCACGACCTTCATGGATCCCTGGGGCGCCGCCCGCGGCGCCGGCTTTCAGCTCACCCAGTCCTTGATCGCGCTGGGCGAGGGCGGCGGTTGGGGCATGGGCCTGGGCGCCGGCCGTCAGAAAATGTTCTACCTGCCGCAGGCCCACACTGATTTCGTGTTTGCCGTCGTCGTCGAGGAATTCGGCATGCTCGGCGCCCTCGTCGTCTTCACACTCTTTTGCGCGATCCTCTTTCGCGGCATGCGTATTGCCCACGAGGAACCCGATCCATTTGCGAGCCTGCTCGCCGTCGGCCTGACCGCGATGCTCTCGGTGCAGGCCCTGGTTAATATGGCCGTCGTGATCGGCCTCGTGCCGACCAAGGGACTGCCGCTGCCGTTTCTCAGCTATGGCGGTACTTCAATGGTGATGGCGATGGCGGCGCTCGGCGTCTTGCTCGCGCTCTCGCGCCGTCCGGCGGTGCGATGAAAACGATTATCGCGGGCGGCGGTACTGGCGGCCATCTCTTTCCCGCCGTCGCCCTCGGCGAAGAGCTCAAGCGCGAACGTCCGGATACCGACATACTGCATGTTGGTGCGGTCAACGGACTCGAAGCCACCTGGCTGCCGCAAAGCGGACTCAAGTACGAGTTGTTTCCAGTGCACGGAATAATCGGCAAGGGGCCCCTCGGCCGCCTTCGCGCGCTGCGCGAATTCTTTACCGCCATTCGCCGGGCGCGCGCTTTGCTCAAGCGCTTTCGGCCCGATCTCGTAGTAAGCGCCGGCGGTTACGCCTCCGCTCCGATGGCGGTGGCGGCCATAATCTCGCGCGTCCCGCTCGTCCTGATGGAACAGAACACCCGCCCCGGCTTCTCCAATCGGATGCTCTGGCGCTTTGCCCGCAAAATCTGCGTCGGCTTTGCCGATACCGCCGCCTTCTTCAATTCCGCCCGCGTCGAGGTCACCGGCAACCCGGTGCGTCTCCGGTTTATCCCGGGCACCCTGCGCAAGACCTCGGTTCCACTTCAAATCCTTGTTTTAGGTGGGTCGAGCGGTGCACACCGTCTTAATTTAGGCGTTGTAAATGCTTTCACTATTTTGGAAAAAAGTGTTATAAAGTTACAGGTGGTTCATCAGACTGGGGAGGCGGACGTGGGGCTGGTCACGGAGGGATACCGCAGTTGCGACGGCGCGGCCAAGGTCGTCCCTTTCATTGACGATATGGCGCGTGCGCTGGATAGCGCCGACCTGATCATCGCTCGCTCCGGCGCGATGACCGTGACCGAAATTGCCTTGGCCGGCCGTGCGGCGATTTTCGTCCCATATCCATTTCACCGCGACCGCCAGCAGGAATTAAATGCACGCGTGATTGAACGTCTTGGCGGTGCCATAATTGTTAATGACGACGAAAGTCTCGGCGAGAATCTCGCCGCTGCTTTACGCACCTTCGCCGGCGACCCATCGCGCCTGATCGAGATGGGCCGCAAAGCCAGTGGCGCCGCCCAGCCCGACGCCGCCGCGCGCATCGCGCGCGTATGTTTTGAGATCGCTGAAATGGAGCGTCAAGCCGCGTGAGCGCAGGGGTTCCCACCGGATTGTTGACCCGTCCGCGACGGCTGCATTTCGTCGGCGTCGGCGGCGCCGGCATGAGCGGCATCGCCGAGTTGTGCCAGCGCCTTGGGTTCCAGGTCGGCGGTTGCGATCTGCATGACAGCGCGACCACCGCGCGCCTCGCCGCGCTGGGAATCACGATCGAACGCGGCCATCACCCGAGTCATCTGCGCGCCGATCTCGACGCGGTCATCATCTCGTCGGCGATCAAGTTTTCCAATCCTGAAGTCGCCGCCGCCCGCGCGCTGAAAATTCCCGTGATCGCGCGCGCCGAGATGCTCGGTGAATTATTGCGGATGGCGCGGATGGGCGTCGCCGTCGCCGGTACTCACGGCAAGACCACCACCACTTCGCTCATCGGCCTGATTCTCGAAGAGGCCGGCTTTGATCCGACCGTCGCCATTGGTGGAAATCTTCGCGCGCGCGGCACCAACGTCCGCCTCGGCCGCGGCGATTTCATGGTTGCCGAGGCCGACGAAAGCGACGCCTCCTTCCTGCTCCTGATGCCCACCGTCGCGGTCGTCACCAACATCGATCCCGAGCATCTCGATCATTACGGCACCATGGATCGCGTGCGCGAGGCCTATCTCAATTTCATCAACCGCGTACCCTTCTATGGCGTCGCGGTGCTCGGCCTCGACAGCGTCAACGTGCGCGGCTTGCTGCCGTCGGTGCGCAAATCGATCGTGACTTACGGTGTCGCCGCCGACGCCGACTTGCGCGCCGAGAGCATCACGATCGACGGACTCTCCACGCGCTTCGAGGTCGTGCGCAAGGGCGCCGCGCTCGGCACCGTCACGATTCCTTCGCCGGGGCATCATCTCGCGCTCAATTCGCTCGCCGCTATTGGCGTCGCGCTCGAGCTCGGCATCCCCTTCGCTACCGCCGCCCGCGCGCTCGCCGCGTTCTCCGGCATTTCGCGCCGCTTCGAACTCAAGGGTGAGGCCGCGGGCCGCCTCGTGCTCGACGATTACGGCCATCACCCGGCCGAAGTCCGCGCCACTCTCGCCGCCGCGCGTTCCGCCTTCAGCCGTCGCATCGTCACCATTTTCCAGCCGCATCGCTACACCCGGCTGCGCGATCTCTTCGACGAATTTCTCGGGGCGTTCGACGACACCGACGTGCTCTACCTGCTCGACGTCTATTCTGCCGGCGAAGACGCAATCGCCGAGGCGACTTCGCGCCGCCTCTACGAAGCGTTGCGCGCGCGCGGCCATTTGAACGTGCGCTATCTTGGCGATGAGGCCGATCCCGCCGCCGCTGTCGCGAGCGAGTCCGGCAGCGGCGATGTCATCGTTACGCTCGGCGCGGGCGACGTTTATAAACTCGGCGAACGGGTGCTCGCGATGCTCGGCGACACCGCGGTGAAATCCGATGATCGCGCTTGAGCACGAATTGAAAGCGCATTTCGGCGCGCGCCTCGAAACCGCGCGTCCGCTCGCCGATCTGACTTCGTTTCAAATCGGCGGTCCTGCCGATTTGTTCGTCACCGTCGAGAGCGACGCGGACCTGATGACCGCGATGGCCGCGGCGCATCGTTACCAAATTCCCGCCATGTGTCTCGGCGCGGGCACCAATCTCCTGGTGAGCGATCGGGGTGTGCGCGGCCTCGTCGTCAAGCTCGGCGACCGCTTCAGCCGCATGGTCATCGATGGCCTCAACGTCACCGTCGGCGCCGCGATGCAGTTCGGGGCGATGGTCGAGGCGGTTGTCGATCGTGGTCTCGCCGGTCTCGAGTTCGGCGAAGGCATTCCAGGCACCGTCGGCGGAGGCCTGGTGATGAACGCGGGTGCCTTTGGCGGCGAAATGGCGCGTGTCGTCACGCTCGTGCACGGCGTCACCGCCGACGGCGCCGCGCGCGCGCTTAACAAGCACGAAGTGAATTTCGCTTACCGCCGCACCGACTTGCCGCCGCGCTTTGTGATCACGCGCGTCGATTTCGAACTCGCCTACGGCGAACGCGAAGAGCTTCGCGCACGCGTGATCGATCTCCGTACCAGGCGCGCCGCGCGTCAGCCCCGCGGACTTCCCAATGCGGGGTCGGTGTTCAAGAATCCGCCGGGAAATTTCGCCGGACGTCTGCTCGAGAGCGTCGGGCTCAAGGGCGCGCGCATGGGTGGGGCGGCGTTTTCCGGACAGCACGCCAATTTTATCGTCAACCTCGGCGGCGCGCGCGCCGAGGAAGTACGCGCCTTGATCGATCTCGCGCGCAGCCGGGTGATGGAAAGTACCGGCGTCTCGCTCGAACCTGAGGTCAGGCTGATCGGCGAATGGTGATGCGCCCGCGCGTGCGCGCGGGTGCCGCGTTGATTGTGGTCGCGATGGTGATTGCGGTGGCGGCAAGTGGTGGTTGCGGTGGCGGCTGCGAAACGAAAAAAAAGCAAGACCAGCGCTAGTCATTGGGGCTTTCGCCTCGTCGGTATCGTGCTCTGCGCGTTCTTCGTGCTTGGCGTGATCACCGGCTTGAGCCGCCCGGGCCGTACCTTCGCGCTCCGCGTCCAGACCATCCTCAATCTATGGCCCGGACCCGGACACTCCTCGATTATTCCCGCCGCGCTTTTCGGCGGCACCGTGCTCGAACCGATCGCCCATCATCACCCGCAAGGTTCCGCGATTGCACTGGTCCAGCGCGCCGACGGATTCTACGCCCTCGATTCCGACGGCGGCCTGCTCGGCCCCGTCTCACCCGCCGCGCAGGGTGACATGCCGATTTTGACCGGTGCCGGCGCGCTCGCCGCGCAGCCTTCGCAACTGATCGATTATGCCGAAGCACTCGTGCGCGCCGAGGCCGGCCTGGGTGCGGTGGTCTCCGAGATGCGTATTGCGACCGACGGCACCGCGACGATTTTTCTCGAGCACCCGCGTATCGAGGTCGCCTTCGATCTCGATCGGATGACCGTTGAACTTGCGCGCGCGGTCGCGGTGCTCGGCGTCTGGCGCGGGCATCAGGATCTCGTCGCGTCGCTCGATCTTACGACGCCCGGCCAGGCCGTGATGCGCATGAAGCCGGCTGCCTTCGCCGCCGATCGTCATGCGCCCGCGGTACAAACGGTCGCGCTCACCGTGCGTCCGCATCTGCCGCGCAACCGCCCGGAGGAAAGCGCTCACCGATGAGAAACGTGCTCACCGGATTGGACGTTGGCACCAGCAAGGTCTGCGCGCTGGTCGCGGAGACCGCCTCCGATGGCAGTAGCGGGCTGCTCGGCTACGGCGTCGTGCCGTGCACCGGATTGCGCAAGGGCGTGGTCGTCAATATCGAGGCGACGGTCGAGGCGATTCGCGCCGCGATCGCGGAGGCGGAAAAATCTTCCGGCGCGCGTATCGGCGCCGCGGTGGTCGGCGTCGCCGGCGCGCATATCCGCGGACTTAACAGCCACGGCATCGTCGCCGTGCGCGGTGGCGAAGTCAGCGGCCGCGACGTCGAACGTGTGATCGACGCGGCGCGCGCCGTTGCGATTCCCCTCGATCGCCAGGTCCTCCACATCCTCCCGCAACAGTTCGCCGTTGACGATCAGGAGGGTGTGCGCGATCCCGTCGGCATGGCCGGCGTGCGTCTCGAAGCCCGCATCCATATCGTGACCGCCGCGCAAAGCTACGGCCAGAACCTCAACAAGTGCTGCGAGCGCGCCGGCGTCACGCCCGGCGAATTAATGTTCGAGCCGCTCGCCTCCGCCGACGCCGCGCTGTTCCCCGAAGAACGCGAACTCGGCGTTGCGTTGATCGATATCGGCGGCGGCACCACCGACGTGATCGTCTTTCTCAACGGCGCCGTGATGCATACGGCGGTGCTGCCGATCGGCGGCAATCATCTCACCGGCGACGTTGCCGCTGGCTTGCGCACCCCGCTCAGCGATGCCGAACGGCTCAAGATCAGCCACGGCGTCGCCACCAACCTGGTCGTTGGACGCGACGAGATGGTGCCGGTGCCGGGCGTCGGCGGACGCGAGCCGCGCGTCATCGCGCGCAAAATATTGGGCGAGATTATCGAACCGCGCATGGAAGAAATTTTCACCATGGCCCAGCGCGAACTGATGCGCTCCGGCGTGGCCGACAGTCTCGCTTCCGGCGTCGTGCTGGTCGGCGGCACCTCCCTGCTCGAAGGTACGCAGGAACTCGCCGAACGCATTTTCAACCTGCCCGTGCGCCGCGGGTTGCCGATCAACCTCAAGGGCATGCCGGAAGAATTGATGAAACCGATGTACACGACCGCCGCCGGCCTGATGCTCCATGCGGCCGGCAACGGCCGCGGCCATCAGAACGGGCTTGCGCGTTACGGACGCTGGGGGTGGTTCCGCACGCGCGTAACCGATTGGGTGAGGGATTTCTTTTGAAAGATCGTAACGATCGAAACGAAGGCTGGAGCCTGGGCGTCGAGGACGGCAATTCGCACAAGCGGGGTGGAGGAGGAGGTCCGGAAATGATTGAGTTGGTTGAAAATGTCGATCCCGGCGCGCGTATCAAAGTGATCGGCGCCGGCGGCTGCGGCGGTAACGCCGTTAATCACATGATCGCGGCGGGCCTGCGAAATGTTGACTTCATCGCGGTCAACACCGATACCCAGGCGCTGCAAAACAACAAGGCGCCGCTGGTCATCCAGATGGGTACGCAGTTGACCCGCGGTCGCGGTACCGGCGGCAACCCCGAGATCGGGCGCAAGGCCGCCCTCGAGGACGAAGACCGCCTGCGCGAGGTGCTCAGCGAAGCCGAGATGGTCTTCGTCACCGCTGGCATGGGCGGCGGCACCGGTACCGGTTCCGCCCCGGTCATCGCGCGCATCGCGCGTGAAAGCGGCGCGCTCACCGTCGGCGTTGTCACCAAGCCCTTCCAGTTCGAGGGACGCAAGCGCATGGGCCAGGCCGAAGAAGGGCTGCGCGAACTCAAGAACGCCGTCGATACGCTGATCACCATCCCCAACCAGCGTCTGCTCTCGATCGCCAGCCGCACGACCTCGCTCAAAGAGGCGTTCCAGAAGGCCGACGATGTTCTCCTGCAGGCGGTCCGCGGCATCTCCGAGCTGGTCACTGTTCATGGTTTGATCAATCTCGACTTCGCCGACGTGCGATCGATCATGGCCGAGATGGGCATGGCGATGATGGGCGCGGCCCGCGCTGCCGGCGAAAATCGCGCTGTCGAAGCCGCCCAGCGCGCCATTTCGAGCCCGCTCCTTGAGGACGTTTCGATCAAGGGCGCACGCGGTTTGTTGATCAATGTTACCGGCGGCCCCGACATGTCGCTGTATGAGGTCAACGAGGCGGCGAGCCTGATCCAGGAAGAGGCCCACGAGGACGCGAACATCATTTTTGGCGCGGTCATCGACGAGAAGATCTCCGACGAGATTCACGTCACCGTGATCGCGACCGGCTTCGGCGACCGCGACTTCACCAACGTGCGTCATGCGCCAGCGTACTCGCCGTCGGGCGCGCCGGTCACCGCCCCCGTGATGGCGAGCGTCACGCGTCCGCTGGAACAAATCCAGCAGCCGCTCATCGCGCAGCCGCCGGTGCAGCCCGCGCCCTCGCCGATTCCGCCGCATGCGACTTCATACGGCGGCAAGCCGGTGCGGCGCCTCGGCATGATCGTTGACGAAAGCAGTCTCGATATTCCGGCGTTCAAGCGCCGCAATGGCGAGGCGCAGCGCGGCGGTCCGACCCGCCTCAGCGCCAACGACGCAATCGAGAACGACGACAAGCTGGATATCCCGGCGTTCCTGCGCAAGCCCGTGGATTGACGCGTCGCCGCGCGTTGTGCGCGGACGCCTCACGCTCGCCGATCGTTCTTGTCGTCGATCGCGCACGTTGGCTCTGGAAGCCCGCGTGCGGTTGTCGTCGCCCGTATGAAGGAATCCTGCTGCGAACGCTCGCGCGTCGTGCCCGGTTCGCGGCCGCCCGCTCCTAACGCTCGGCCTCGCGAACCTCCAGCGGCAGCAGGATCACGTATGAAGCGATCGTCACCGTCAGCGTGAACAATATCGCCAGCCGATAACTGCCTGTGCGATCGATCAACGCCCCGCAAAAGGGCGGGCCGAGCAGCGTGCCGATCGCGCTGCCGGTGTAAAGCGACCCCAGGATCACACCGAGCCCGCGCGTGCCGAACAACTCCGCCACCACCGCCGGTGTCAATGCCACCGCCCCGCCGTAACTCGCCCCCATCACCAGCGCGAACCCCACCAGCATCCCGTACGATTTCCCATACAGCCACATGGTGAAGCAGATTCCGAGCACCAGGATGCAATAGCGGTAGGTCACGATCAGTCCGAAGCGATCGGCGAGCGGTCCCAGTCCCAGGCGTCCCGCCGTGCTCGCGAATCCGATAAAGCCCACCAGCGCCGCCGCCGCTACCGCCTTGATTCCGAGGCCCTGCGCATACGCCGGCAGAAACACAAACGGCATCGCCGTCGCGACCGTCCACAGCATGCACGCCGCATACATCAGTTTGAACTGGCGCGTGCGCACGATTCGCCTTACCGAAAATTCCGGCGCATTCAGTTCGACTGGCGGTGCTTCGATCAGCCACGCGCACACGAACAGCAACGCCGTCGCGATCACCGCCAACACCACGTATGCTTCGCGCCACCCGAGCCGGCGGATTAACTCGGCCGCGGCCGGCGCCGTCACCAGGGTGCCGACCCCGATTCCCGAAGCGGTGATTCCCAGCGCCGTGTTGCGCCGTTTCAAAAACCACCCGCTCACCGCCGCGATCAGCGGCACATAGCAGCACGCGATCGCGATTCCGACCCCCAGCCCATAGGTGATGTACGCGGCCCACAGATGATTGATCTGCGAGGTCGCGGCCAGCCCCACTCCGATAGTGACCGCTCCGATCGCCGCGATCCGCCGCGGGCCGAAGCGGTCCGCAAGATGGCCGGTGAACGGGCCGAGCAGAAACGAGATGCACGAGGTGATCGAAAAAATAGCCGAGGTCGCTGATCGGTTCGCGCCGAACTGCGCCGCGATCGGCTTGAAGAACGCGCCGAAGCTGTACACCACGCCGAACAGCGTGAAGGTCGCCAGGAACCCCGCCGCGACCATTCGCCACGCATGCGGCGAATCGCGCTCGAACCGCGTCCGCGGCGGTTCTTTGACACCGCGCGCTGCGACGATACTTCCGTTCGAGAACGCGAGATTATCTGGATTGCGACCCGGCATCCCGCGCACTATAGCCCCGCCTTCGCACTTTCGTGAAGCGCCGATAAAGGCCGCGTACCGATCTATTTTCGCGATGCCGTTAGTTCGCCGCCGGCCGCGTCAGCCGCGTCAGCCGCCCGCGTGGATCTTCAAAACTTCGAGCGTCAAATCGACCGCCGCGATCATGTCGTTGACATCCAGCCATTCGCGCGTCGTGTGAATCTCGCGCATCCCCGTCCCCACGTTCGCCGCCACGATCCCCCGTTGATTCAGGATGTTCGCGTCGCAGCCCCCGCCCGTGCCCTGCGGTTCGAGCACGCGACCAATCCGCCGCGCCGCCTCGATTACCTTCTTCACCAACGGCGCGTCGTCCCCAATGTCCATCCCGTCGTATGCGCGATGCACCGAATGATCGAGCGTTGCCTCAAAGCGCTGGCCGTCGACCAGCACGCTCGCGTTCGCCACCGCCTCCTTGAAGCACGCGATCATGTGATCGACTTGCGCTTGCAGTTTCGCCGCATTGCGCGATCGTGCCTCGCCGCGCACCGCCACTTCGCCCGGTATGATATTGCCCGCGCGACCGCCCTTGATCACCCCGAGGTTCGCCGTCGTCTCGTCGTCGATCCGCCCCACGCGCATTGCCGCGATCGCCGCGGCCGCGATCTTGATCGCCGACAAGCCGCGCTCCGGCGCCACTCCCGCATGCGCTTCGACTCCCTTCACCGTGAAACTGATCGAGACCGCACTTGGCGCGCGAATCACCAGATGGCCGGGCGCGTCGCTGTCATAGACCAGCCCTTCCTTCGCCGCGATTAATCCCAGATCGAGATTGCGCGCGCCCTGCAGTCCGATCTCTTCGCAAATCGTGAACACCCCTTCGATCGGCCCGTGCGCAATCCCGCTTTCGCGCAGCCGATGCAGCACTTCGCAGATCACCGCGCAGCCCGACTTGTCGTCACCGCCGAGCACGGTGCTGCCGTCGGTCCGTATCACGTCGCCCTCGACGATCGGCTTCACACCCTCGCCGGGCGCGACCGTGTCCATATGCGCCGCCAGCAAAAAGGGTGGGGCGCCCGCTACGTTGCCGGGAATTTTCGCGATTAGATTACCGCTGTTGCCGCGGACTTTTTCGCCCGCGCCGTCGTAGTGGCAGGTCGCTCCCGCGCTCTCGACCTCGCGCTGGATGCGCAGGGCCACGTCGTGCTCACGGCGCGAGAGCGAATCGATCTGTACCAGTTCGAGAAAGAGGTTCTTCAATCGCTCGTGATCAACCACCGCCATCCGCGAGCCTGCACCGAGTCAGCCGGCCTTGCCGTCCAGTGCCGCCGCTAGCTCCCGATGTTTCTCGCGCAGCGGCGTCGGCAGCGACGGCCCGATCTGATCGAAGAATTCGCCCGCCGAGGCTACTTCGGCCTTCCATTCGGCGGTGTTCACCGCCAGCGCCGAGCGCAGTTGTTCGGGTGAAATTTCCAGGCCCTCCAGGTCAAGGTCGCCAGGCTCCGGTACCAGCCCGACCGGCGTCTCATGCGCCCCCGCGTCGCCATGAATCCGGTCGAGCATCCACTTCAGCACGCGCATGTTCTCGCCGTAGCCCGGCCACAGGAATTCACCCGCGTCGCTCTTACGAAACCAGTTTACCATGAAGATGCGCGGCGGCTTCGTGATCTGCTTGCGCATCTCCAGCCAATGGCCCAGGTAGTCGCCGATGTTGTAGCCGCAGAACGGCAGCATCGCCATCGGATCGCGTCGCACCACGCCGACCTTGCCGGCTGCCGCCGCGGTCGTCTCCGATCCCATCGTTGCGCCCATCAGCACGCCATGCGTCCAGTCGCGCGATTCCAGCACCAGCGGCATCGTGGTCGCGCGCCGGCCGCCAAATATTATCGCCGAAATCGGCACGCCCTGCGGCTCTTCGGCGGCCGGCGACAGCACCGGATTGTTCGTCATCGGCGCCGTAAACCGGCTATTCGGATGCGCCGCCTTCTCGCCCGAATTCTTGTCCCATGGCCGGCCGCGCCAATCGCTCAGACCATCGGGCGCAGGCACGTCCATCCCTTCCCACCAGATGTCGCCGTCGGCCGTCATCGCCACGTTGGTAAACAACGCGTCATGCTCGATCGAGCGCATCGCGTTCGGATTCGACTTCATGCTGGTGCCGGGCGCCACGCCGAAATAGCCGGCCTCCGGGTTGATCGCCCATAGCCCGCCGTCACGCCCCACTCGCAGCCACGCGATATCGTCGCCGACCGTGAAGACCTTCCAGCCCTTGAACGCCGCCGGCGGCATCAGCATCGCGAGGTTGGTCTTGCCGCACGCACTCGGAAACGCCGCCGCCACGTAGCGCGTCTCGCCCGCCGGATTCTGCAGGCCGACGATCAGCATGTGCTCGGCGAACCAGCCTTCCCGGCGCCCGAGCGCGCTCGCGATCCGCAGCGCGAAACATTTCTTGCTCAGCAGCGCATTGCCGCCGTAGCCGCTGCCCACCGACCAGATCGTATTGTCCTGCGGGAAATGGCAGATGAAGCGCTTCTTCGGATCCAGATCGAGCGTGCCGTGCAGCCCACGATTGAAGTCGTCCGAGGCCCCCAGCATCTCAAGCGCCGCCGCGCCCATCCGCGTCATGATCCGCATGCTCAGCGCGACGTAAATACTGTCGGTGATTTCCACCCCGACCTTCGCGAACGGCGATCCGATCGGGCCCATCACGTACGGAATCACGTACATCGTGCGCCCCGCCATCGATCCCGCCAGCAGTGCGCCGAGCTTCGCGTAGGCCTCCTCGGGCGTCATCCAATGGTTCGTGACTCCCGCGTCCTCGCGCGTCCGCGAGCAGATAAAGGTGACTTCCTCGGTCCGCGCGACGTCACTCGGGTTCGATCGATGAAGGTAGCTGTTTGGCCGCTGCTTCTGATTGAGCGGGATTAGCACGCCGGCCGCCACCGCCTCTTCTGTCAAGCGCCGGCGCTCCGCTTCGCTCCCGTCGCACCATACGATTCGATCCGGTTGCGTCAGGCGTGCGCTTTCAGCCACCCACTCGGTCAACGCACGGCTTCTGGTCCTGGTCTCTGCGGCGGAATTATCGGTCACGCGAAATGCTCCAAAGTCTCGCTAATGTTGTCGATGTTTTGACTGAATTAATCAAGCGGCGAGCGCAACCATGGCCCGCGGATTCTCAGGTTAACATGACAATTAGAAATTGACCAGATCTGTGATCTCAAATATTAGCGCAGCTTCAACCGCTCCACCCCCGGGGCGATGCGTTTGCTTTTCCTGGCGCAGCGCGGAATCCCAGCCATGGGAATCCGCGACCCATTCGCCGCTCAGGGTGACAGCATCGTACCTGTCATGTACGCGTTCTGATTCTCAACGCCAGCCAGCCGAGAGCCGCTTGACCCCCGGTGTTTCAGATCTTTCAGGGAGAGGTCGGCGTAGGGCTAATTTTGTTGGCCCTGCGCCGGGTAAGGGCAGCGACCCCCCCTGTCATTTTGAGCGAGGCGAATCCCGATACCGATACCTTCGCGACCCGGACCCACCGCGCGGCCGCCTAGTACGCCGCGCTCTTGCGCGACGCCGCGATCAGCCGCTCGATCTCCTCCTCCGAAAATCCCGCCAGCATCCGCGCCTCGCGTGCGATCGTGATTATATTTTCGTTGCCGTCGCGCACGTCCTCGATCGCCCGCCGCGTGCCGCGAAAGCTGAAGACCTCGTCGATACTCTCCTGAAATTCCTGCGCCCGCTTCAACCGCTCAGGATCGCCCTCGGTCAACTTGCGCAGCCAGTTCGAGCCCATCCGCACATGCGTGATTTCGTCGGCCAGCACATAATCGACCGCACGCTCGATCACTTCGTCGCCGTTTTTCTGGGCGATTCGAATCAACTGCTCGAACACATCGCACGCGAGCCCCTCGAGCCCCCGATTGATCCCCGCCACGCGTGCCGCCGGGTCCGCGGCCTGCGTGCAGCGCCATAGCACCTCGGTCTCGACATAGTCGCCCGGCTCCGCGCCCATGTACGCGAGCAGCCCCTCGAAGATTTCCGTATGGCGCGATTCGTCCCACACCTGCCGCGCCATGTCGAGCTGAAATTCCCACGGCGCGTCCGGAAAATCGAACAGCGTGCGGCCCGCTGCCTCCATCGCCTGTACTTCGCCGCAGAAAATCCCGTGCATCCGTGCGCGCAGCGCCTCCTCATCGAACGGCAGCACGCGATCGTCAAGGTTCTGCTCTTCGCGAATTTCACGCGCCTTGCGCGCGCGCATCAGCACCATGCGGTCCTCGCGCGCCAGCCGCTCCACCGGAATCATTCGTTGCATCGGCTCAACTCTCCACCGGATACAATAGACAGTCCAATAGAATTTCTAATAGGTAGTCTGATCGCCAGCTCAATACGCCGCGCTGCGCGACGCCGCCTTGAGCAGACGATCGATTTCCTCGTCCGTAAAGCCCGCCAGCATCCGTGCCTCGCGCGCGATCGTCAGCGTCGCGTCGAAGTCGATCGCGCGCCCACCGATCTCGATCGGCACCTGCGGCGCGGCCTCCTGGGTCGTGCGGCCGCCCTGGAAATTGAACAGGTTGTCGATATTCTCCTGAAAGTCCTGCGCCTGCTTCAGCCGCGCGGGGTCGCCCTCGGTCAACTTGCGCATCCATTTCGAGCCCATTCGCACGTGCGTGATCTCGTCGGCTAGCACGTAGTCCACCGCCCGCTCGATCACCGCGTCGCCCATCCGCTGCGCCAGCCGGATAATCTGCTCGAAGACGTCGCACGCCAGCCCCTCAAGGCCGCGGTTGATTCCCGCCACCCGGCACGCCGGATCGTCGATCTGCGTGCACGACCACAGCACCTCGGTCTCGACAAATTCGCCAAGGAAAGATCCCACGTACTCGAGCAGCTTGATAAAGATTTCGGCGTGCCGCGATTCGTCCCACACCTGCCGCGCCATGTCGAGCTGGAATTCCCACGGCGCGTCCGGAAAATCGAACAGCGTGCGTCCCGCCGCCTCCATCGCCTGCATTTCGCCCACCGCGATTCCGTGCAGCCGCGCCTTGAGGAAGTCTTCCTCGTGCGGCATCACGTTGGTCGGCGAAAACCCCTGATCGACGCGCGCCTGAAAGAGCCGCTCGAGCGGCGCCAATATATGGTTGTCGGGCCGCGCGAGCTTGTCCACCGCGATCATTCTTTCCATCGGTCTCCGCTCCTCAGCGCGCCCACGCGCCGCGCTTGCCCGTCAGGTTCATCGCTTCCCACACGCGCCATTCGCCTGCGTATTCGCCGAGGCGAAACTGCACCGTAAACGCTTCGGTCCGTGGGCCATGCAGCCGCGCTTTTACATAATGATGATCGTTGATCCGCGCCGTCGCGATTATCCGATGTTGATCGTAGGTGCCCGGCATCACCGCCGCCGCGACCGCCGCCAACTCACCGGCGCCCGACGGCACCGCCAGCGCGGCGAGTCCCGTCGCGTCGCCCGCCGCGAGACCCTCCAATACCCGCCGCGCCGCTTCCAGCATCGCCGCGGGAATTTCCGAACGCTTGGCCATCGGTTGCGGCCCCATCACGTTGACGCGATCGCCCAGGTCACCCATCGGCCTTTTCCGCGCCGCGCTTCGCCGCGTCCGCCGTTCCCGCGACATCCTTGGGCGTCGCGTTTTCCTCGGGCTTCTTCCATGGCGATCGCAATCCGGTGTCCTCGATTTCGATTAGCCGCCACCCGCCGCCGTCTTCGCGATGCCACCGGCACTGCAGCGTCATCGTCGCCCCCGCGGCCGCACCCATCAGGCGCAGCTTCACGATGTACTGGAACCCCAGCCGCGCCCGCGCGATCACCTCGACGCACCCGGCCGGGCGCATCGACGCCGCTCGCACGAGCACGGCTCGCCCCGCCTCCGCCGTCCGCCCGTCAACCAGCGCGGCCGCGCCGCGCTCGTCGCCGGCGGCCAGCGCCGCCGCATAAGCCCCGACCGCCGCCTCGAGTTCCGGCGGCAGTCCCGTGCGCTTGACCTTGATCGTCATCGACCGCTGCTCATTAGCCATTCCATTACTCATTATGTTTGACGCTCGCGATGCTCGGTTGCGTGGCCAAGTCCTGCGGGAAGCTTGAAAGCGCCTGGCGATCGGCGACGTGCGCATATCGTGATCCCTGCTTAACAAATGGGAAGTCTGAAACCTTGTGAGGTTTCAGCAACTTATAATTTTGCGTTCCTCAACAACTTCTCTTTTATCTTTCAACTCCGCCCGATCTTCTGCTCCGCCGCCTCCTCGAAGCCCGTGACTCCGCCCGCCGCCGCGAGGAGTTCCTCCAGATGCGATTGCCAATGTGCCGCTCGCCGATGGGCCTCGGCGGAATCCAGCAGATCCTCCAGCACCACCAGCCCGCGCTCGACGTGGCGCTTCTCGTCGTCCACCAGATGGGCCAGGATTCGCAGCGTCGGCGGTTCGTAGATCGGATTCGCTGCCGCCACATGCGCGCTGTAATGAGTAATCAAATGAGGTTTCAGCACCCGATGGATTCCGACCAGCCGCTCGATCGTGTCCTCCCACTCTTCCTTGTCCTCGATCTCGTTGAAGAACCCGACCACCGCCTCGTTGGCCGGCCGCGAAACCTGCGCCTGGCTGCGCAATTCGCCCAGGCGTTTGCCGAGCGCGTCCGTATGCAACGCGCATTCGTACACCTGCCGCGCCATTTCGAGCTTCACCGGCAATTGCGGCGTGAGCGCGATCCACCCCGCCATCATCCGCATCATGCGCTCCTCGGCGTAGCGGTAATTCATGACGTAGCGGGCGCTTTGCCGCACACTATAGACGCCGTCGAGGGTGCGCCGATCGTAAAATGCCATTAGCTAATCCACTCCGTCATAGATGGCTTCCCGGCTGCCTCGCAGCCG
Organism: Deltaproteobacteria bacterium; assembly: GCA_021780755.1. GTDB lineage: Bacteria > Desulfobacterota > Binatia > Binatales > Binataceae > JADMIL01. Next base: position 97,187 of record JAJXYF010000034.1, read on the forward strand.
CGGCCGTGCGGATATCACCGATGATCCCGTTCAAAAGGGAAGTCTGAAACCTCGTGAGGTTTCAGCAACTTATAATTTTGCGTTCCTCAACAACTTCTTCCTTCACGCACGCTTGATGGAAAGGACGGTCAGCCCGCGCTCGCGAAAAATCGCCCCTCGACGATCGCCGCGATCTCGCGCCAGTAGGTCTCCTTGTCGGTCTTCGCCAGCATGCTCGCGCCCATCGACAGTCCCGAACACAGCATGTGCAGCGCCTCGACCACGCTCCATAAATCATCGAGGGGCGATTTAGATCG
>JAJXYF010000014.1 GCA_021780755.1 Deltaproteobacteria bacterium
GCGCCATCGCGGGGACGACCCCGCGAGCGCCGGGAATCGCCGCCTCGAGCGCGTCGAGGCGCGTGGCGCCATGGACGCGCAGATGCTCGGCGACGGCGCGCTGGCGCGCGCCGCGCAGTCCCGCGGCCGCGCTTTGGCGCAGCCGCACCTGCGGCGGCGTCGCCTCGCGATGGCGTCCGCGCGTGCCGTCGTGCCGCTCGATCAGCCCGTCGGCGACGAGGCGCGCCAGCGCCGCCTCGACGTCGCCGGGCCGGGAGGGCGGTGCGCTCGCGCCGAGGCGCTCGAGTTGACGCGCCGTCCGCGGACGGCGCGTTACCGCCGCGATGAGCGCACTCTCGAGCGCGCTCATCGTGGCCAGCACCAGCGGCAGCGGCGCGCGGCCGGCTTTGTAGAGCAGACGTGATTCGACCCGCGCGACCGCCGGAATCACGTTGCGATAGGCGTCGGCCAGCGGCGCCATATAATAGGACGCGAGAAACTCGATCAGCTCGATATGCGCGCGATCGAACAGCGGCCGGGCTTCCAGCAGTTCGAGGATCGCGCGGGGCGCGGCGCCGCCGCTGTCGAGATCGTCGCCGAGCGCGGTGACCAGCCCGGTGAGGCGCCGCGAGCGCATCGGCACCAGCACCCGATGGCCGCATTGGAGGCGCCCTTCGAGTGCGGCCGGCACCGCGTAGGTGAGTTGTTCCACGGTGCCGGCCGTGCCGACGATTACCACCCTCGCACGCATCGTGACCCGCTAATCTAGCTTGCCCAAGGTACTCGCGACCATCGGGGGGCGAATCGGCGCGATGGCGGTGCGCCGGGCGACGCCGGCCAAACTTGTGCATTTCGGATTGGGTGCGCTACAAGCGCGATAGGTCTTCGCGCGTGCCAGGGGGTTCGTGCGCGACAGATATTTCCGGAGGACGACGCCATGAAGCTGGAAAACAAAGTTGCGATCGTGACCGGCGGTGGCCGCGGGATGGGCCGGGCGATGGCGCTGCGTTTCGCCCACGAGGGCGCCCGCGTCGTGATCGCGGAGGTCGATCGCGAAAGCGGTGAGAAGACCTTCGCCGATATTGGCCGGTGCGGCCTGCTGATGCATAGCGACCTCGCGCGAGTCGCGGAGATCGACGAACTGGTCGCGCGCACCGTCGCCGAATTGGGCCAGGTCGATATCCTCGTCAACAATGCCGGGGTGACCAAGAGCCTCGGCTTCTTCGACGTTTCCGAATCCGACTGGGATTGGATGTACTCGGTCAACGCGCGCGGTTTGTTCTTTTGCATGCAACGGGCGGCGCGGGAAATGGCCAGGCGCAAGTCGGGCAAGATAATCAATATCGCGTCGATCGCCGGCAAGGGCTTTCGCGGTACTTCCAATATCGCTTACGCGGGAACCAAGGGCGCGGTGATCGCGATGACGCGGGTCGGCGCGTCGCAACTGGCGCGTTTCAATATCAACGTCAACGCGATCTGCCCCGGCGTGACGCGCACGCACATGTTCGAGACGCTGATGCGCGAGATGACGGAGAAGCGCGGGGTGTCGGAAGCGGACGCGATCAAGCGCCTCGACTCGACGATTCCGCTGGGACGATCGAATACGCCCGACGATATCGCGAACATGGCCGCGTTCCTGGCCTCGGCGGAGGCCGACAATATCACCGGGCAATCGTTCAACGTCGATGGGGGCCTGGTCTGGGACTGATGGCGCCGGAAACGGCGAGCGGATTAAAGTCGAAAATCAACACGGACAGAAGGGAAAATGAACTAAATGGATGCGCGCTATTTCGAGGACTGGAAGGCCGGCGATCGGGTCGAGACCATGGGGCGGACGGTCGGCGACGCGGAAATTTCACAATTCGTCGCGCTCGGCGGCTTCTTCGAGGAGCTCTTTATGAGCGACGAATACGTCGCGCGCAAATCGCTCTATCCCAAGCGTTTCGCGCCGGGCGCGCTGATTTTCGCGTTCACCGAAGGACTGATCATCCTGAGCGGCTGTATTCACGGTGTCGGGCTCGCGCTGGTCGGGGTTGACGCGATGACCTTCAAGCGCCCGCTGTTCGCCGGCGACACCATGCGCGTGATCGTCGAGGTGACTGAGACGCGCGCGACCAGCAAGGGCGATCGCGGAATCGTGACCTTTCGCCATCGCGTGCTCAATCAGAGCGGCGAGGATGTGATGGAATGTACGGTCAAGCGAATGCTCAAGGGCCGCAATTACAAGTAGTCAATCGACCTCGCTCGTTTATCTGAATAATCCACGCGTTCTGACTATCTCACCAGGTATTGCTATACAACGTGGCGCGCGGCGAAAATCACCGCGCGCCATGTTGGTATCAGGCGTGCACTGAGTATGCGATCAGTCGCCGGTGTTCGGATCGAGAATCAGCCGCCGCGCGCCCCATGCCTTGTTGCTGAAATCGAACATGTTCGTGAGCGGGCCTGCCAGCGCGTCGAACGAGCCGCCGCCGATCCGGCCGGTGCCCCAGTTGTCTTCGATAAAACGGATGATCGAGCTCTGGTCGGTCAGGCCATGATCGACGAAGTTGGCCTTGGCAAACGGCGAGATCACCAGCAGCGGCAGTCGCGGACCGTAACCGCATCGTCCCTGAATCGGCGTGTTGGTGGCGTCTTTGAGCACGGGCGCGCCGTTGCCGCATTTCCCGGTGCCGCTCAGGTTGTCGCCGTATTGTGACTGGTTCGAGCTGGTAACCGCCGACGAGTTGACGATCGGATTCATCTGATGATCGTACCAGCCGTCCGAATCGTCATACGAGATAATGATGGCCGTGCTCTTCCAGAACTTCGAGGTCATGATGGCGTTGATGGTGTTCACCAGGAAGGCCTGCTCGAGAATCGGATCGGAATAGCCCGCGTGGCCGTCGCCCCAGGCCGGCGCCTTGATAAAGCTCACGGCGGGAAGATTGCCGGCCTTCAGCGCGTCGAAGAAGTCGTGGATGTCATAGTTATGATTCGCGCCGGTATCGGCGCTGGTGCCGTAGAGGCTCGGCGCGACGCTCGGCCGCGTATGCATCGGGTTGGCGGTCGAGGCGTGGTACTGGAAGAACGCATGATGCGGGATATAGTCGCCGGCCGGCCCACCATTGGAAGGCGCCGCGGGACTCGACCGGTGGCATCCGGTGGTGCCGTTGGGGTTGGTGACGGTCAGGTCGAAGCCACCCATGAACGATCCCCAGCTCACGCCCTGGGCGGTGAGCAGATCGCCGATATTCTGGCCGCCCATCTGGATCGTCACTCCAGCCGAGCACGCGTCGCCGGTCGGATCCAGATCACCCACCAGCGTCCCGTGACCGCTGCTGATGTTGACGACCTTGGGAGTGCTCCCGCTGGGCGTCGCGGGATAGGTGTTGCCGACGACCAGATTAAGCACGCCCGGGGTGGAAGGCCCAAAGGTCGTTCCGAACGAATTGTCGTTCATGGCGAAGTTCTGCGCGTAGTTCCATAGCGCGGTGACGGTGTTGCCGTCGAAATACCCCATCACGATTCCAGTGCCGTGGCCGTAGTCGAACCCGCAACCACCGCTCCCGACAGTGGCGGGAAACAGGTCCATCAGGCCGAGGTCGAACGCTGATTGCTCGGCGCCGTAATTGTGGTCCTGATCGCAGGTCGCGGCCTGGCTGTAACTCAGCCGAAACGGATTGATCGCGCTGGTGCCGTTGGCCGGATTGCCGGCGTTGGGATTGTTGCTCAGCAGGACGCCCGACGGCTCGCCCTCGATCAGCGTGCCCAGGCCGTTGACGCTGGGCGTGCCGTCAACCGGGTTGAAGGTGGTGCCGTCGGTGTTGGCGGCGAAGGGGTAGGTCGCGAAATAATGATCGAACGAGACGTTTTCCTGGAAGATGACCACCACGTGTTCGATCGGGGTCGCGGTGTCAGGTACGGCAGTACGACTGGCGGCGAAGACCGGCGTCGTGATTCCCGGGGCGACGACGAGGCTGATGCCCGCCGCCGCGGCCGCTGCTCTAAAGGTCGCCTTCATTTTACGCAGCGCTCTCATGTTTGGTTAATCTCCTCCCTGCGGATGGTTGTGCGAACGCGCGGATTGGAGCATGCGAAGGTTGTCGCGGCGTGAAGGGCAGTTAACGCGGCGTTGAAATCTATATGACGGGTCGGCGAACGGCCGCCGCGCCGCCGGCCGGCGAGTCGGCGAGGTGCGTTTACAAACATCGCCCGTAAGATAGGATTAGTGGCGATGTTACGTTTTATAACAGCGGGCGAATCGCATGGGCCCGAATTGGTCGCGGTGGTCGAGGGTGCGCCGGCTGGATTCGCGATCGATATCGCGGCAATCAACCACGACCTCGCGCGGCGGCAAAAGGGTTACGGGCGCGGCGGCCGGATGCTGATCGAGAAGGACGAGGCGCGGGTCGTCTCGGGCATCCGGTTTGGCCGCACGATGGGCAGCCCGGTGACCTTTATCGTCGAAAACCGCGACTTCAAGAATTGGGAAAAACGGATGTCGGCGGACCCGCGCGACCGCGGCGAGGCCAAGGTCGTTACGCGTCCGCGACCCGGTCATGCGGACCTGGCCGGCGTACTCAAGTACAACCTCGAGGACATCCGCGACGTGTTGGAACGCGCCTCGGCGCGCGAGACTACCGCGCGCGTCGCGATCGGGGCGTTCGCGCGCCAGTTGCTGGCGCCGTTCGGCGTCCACGTGCTGGGCTACGTCGTCAGTATCGGTTCGGTCGAGGCCAAAGTGCCGCCCTCGATGCCGATCGAAGAGTTGACGCGGGTGACCGAGGAATCGCAGGTGCGGGTGGCCGACGCTACGGCCGAGCAGGCGATAATCGCCGAGATCGACGCCTGTAAGAAGGACGGCGACACGCTCGGCGGAATCGTCGAAGTGATCGCGGTCGGCCTGCCGGTCGGCCTCGGCAGTCACGTCCAATGGGATCGCAAGCTCGACGGCCGGCTGGCCCACGCGCTGCTTAGCCTGCAGGCGGTCAAAGGGGTCGAGGTCGGAATCGGTTTCGAGGCCGCGCGCGTTCGCGGATCGCAACTGCATGACGAGATCGGCTACGACCGCGAGTTGCGCCATTTCACGCGCCATTCAAACAACTCGGGCGGCACCGAGGGTGGCATGTCCACCGGCGAGCCGCTGCGCGTGCGCGTCGCGTTCAAGCCGCTCTCAACGCTGATGCGTCCGCTCAAGTCGGCCGATATCAAGTCCAAGGCGGAGGCGGTCGGCGCGATCGAACGCTCGGATGTTTGCGCGATTCCGGCCGCGGCGGTGATCGCGGAGACGGTGGTCGCGTTCGAGCTGGCCAACGCGTTTCTGGAAAAGTTCGGCGGGGACTCGCTCGCTGAGATCACGCGCAACTACCAGGGCTACCTCGAACAAGTACGCAATTTTTGAACGCGTGAACGCGCGCATCATCCCATGGCGCCGAAGCTGATCCTGACGGGCTTCATGGCTACCGGCAAAAGCGCGGTGGCGCGCGCGATCGCACGGCGGCTGCGTTGGCGCCTGATCGACTGTGACGAGCGGATCGTCGCGCGGGCCAGAATGCCGATACCTGAAATCTTTCGCGTTCACGGTGAGGCGCGGTTCCGTGCGATCGAGCACGAACTGATTGCCGAGATCGCGGCCGAGCGGCGGCGCTGCCCCCAATGCGGCAAGCCGTTGCCGGCGGTGGTCGCGACCGGCGGCGGCGCGATCCTGGACGCGCGCAACTTCGCGGCGCTGAGCCGCGCCGGCGTGGTCGTGTGCCTGGCCGCGCGGCCCGAAGTTATCGCGCGACGCGTCGGTCCGCAGGCGGCGTCGCGCCCGCTGCTGGCGGCGGGCGGCAAGCCGGTGCGCGAGCGCATCGCGGAGCTGATGGAGACGCGTCGCGCGGCCTACGCGCGGGCCGCGGTGACGATCGATACGTCGGATATTTCAATCGAGGAGGCCGCGGACGCCGCGATCGCGGGGTACGCGGAATACGCGCAGAAATCATGGGCAGCTTCCGCGTAGAGCTCGGCGCCGACGCGCATCCGGTGCACGTCGGCGCGGGGCTTCTGGAGCGCGTCGGAGAGTTGGCGCGCGCGGCCGGGCTGCGGCCCGGCGGCGCGGCGCTGGTCACCGACGCCAACGTCGCGCGCCTGTACGCGGCGCGCGCACACCGCGCGCTCGCCGCGGCCGGCTTCGACGCGATCACGATCGAAGTCGCGGCGGGCGAGGCGAGTAAGTCGCTCGCCACGCTCGAACAGGTTTACGATCGGCTGGTCGCGGCCGCACTCGACCGTTCGAGCGCGGTCTTCGCGCTGGGCGGCGGCGTGGTCGGCGACCTCGCCGGCTTTGCCGCCGCAACCTATCTGCGCGGCCTGGCCGTCGTGCAGATTCCCACCACGATGACCGCGCAGGTCGATTCGGCGCTGGGCGGCAAGACCGGCGTGAACCATCGCACGGCCAAAAATCTGATCGGCGCGTTCCATCAGCCGCGCCTGATCGTCGCCGACGTCGCCACGCTGGCGTCATTACCCGAGCGCGAGTTTCGCGAAGGTCTCGCCGAAGTGATCAAGTACGGCGCGATCATGGACGCGCCGATGGTCGCGGCGCTCGAAGCCGCGATGCCGGCGATCCTTTCGCGCGAACCCGCGGCGCTCGAGCGAATCGTTGACCAGTCGCTGCGGCACAAGGCGGCGGTGGTCGCGCGCGACGAGCGCGAAGGCGGTCTGCGCAAGATTCTCAATTTCGGCCACACTATCGGCCATGCGCTGGAGGCCTCGTCGGGCTATGGCAGCTACTTTCATGGCGAGGCGATCGCGATCGGGATGGTCGCGGCGGCCGGTCTTTCGCGTGCGTACGCGGGTCTGAGCGCGGACGAAGCGAATCGCCTGACGCGGCTGATCGAAGCGGCCGGCCTGCCGACGCGAATGCCCGCCGGATGGCGCGGGGCGGACTTCGAGCGGGCTCTCAAGCTCGACAAGAAACGCACCGGCGAGGGTCTCGAGTTCGTGCTGATCGATCGGCTGGGCCACGCGCTGACCCGCAAGCTCGGCTTCGACGAGATCGTCGCGCAGGTCGCCTGAGGGCCGGAGTTCCGATCAACCGCGCAAACGAAAAGAGGCGACCCGCGTGGGCCGCCTCTTTCGCGAATCAGCCGAAGGGCTGGCACGATCAGGTCTCGAAGAAACGGCGCGGATTATCCACCAGCATTGAATTGATTTTCTGGTCGCCGACGCCGGCCTCTTTCAGCGCCGGAAGGATGTTCTTGAAGATGTGTGCGGGATGCCAGTTGCGCACCGCCTTCTGTGTCTTCGGATCGAGCTCGGGCATCTCACGGCCGAGCCAGCACGCCACCGAGTCGTGCGAAAGCACCAGTTGCTTTTCGAAGCCGATGCCGACCAGGCCAATCAATGCGGCGAGCCGCAGGCGGTCCGGATGCACGAGGTCGAGGCCGAAGCGGTCGAAGCCGAGATAACATCCGCGATCGAGCAGGTCGGTGTGATACTTCAGGTCGGACGAGCCGCAGCTATGCCCGATAATCACGTGCGCGAGGTCCACGCCCTCCTCGGCGAAAATGTTGAGTTGCTCGCGGCCCATCGTGCCGTCCTCGGTGTGCGTCGTGATCGGAGTGCCGGTCTTTTTCGCTGCGCGCGCCGCCGCCCGCAGGCATTTTTGTTCGTACTCGGTGATGTGGTCCTTGCCCGTCGCACATTTGATCAAGCCCGCCTTGATGCCGGTCTCGCCGACGCCGTCCTTGATCTCGGAGACCAGGATGTCGCTGATCTCCTCGAGCGAGCGATGCTTGAAGTAGGCGGTGTTGCCGAGATCCTCCTTGTAAAGGCCGGTCGAGCAGACCACGTTGACGCCACTCGCGTAGCCGACTTCCGCCATGAAATTAACGTCGCGTCCGATGTCATTGGGACAGGGATCGACGAAGGTGCCGAGGCCGAGGTCCTTCAGTTCCTTGAGCCGATCGACGGCCGTCTTGAGCGCGGTCTTGCGCTCGAAGCGCGGGGCCTTGGTATCGAGTTCCCATCCCGCAAGGCCGATCAGCAGATGCTCATGCATCAGGGTGGTCCCCAGCTTGTCGGCGCTGACGCTCCCGGTAACCGTATTGATCGATTTCATCGGCATGCTTCGCTCCTTGCGCAGAACTTACGTCGGCGGGTCCCCAGCGTCAAACCGGCGGGCGATGGAGTTGTTAAGGAACCCGGAACCTTCAGTTTCTTTCTGAAACCTCACGCAGGTTTCAGACTTCCCGTTGGTACAGATGCGGGCTGCGCCCTGTTAGAAGGGATAATGAAAAGCAGGTCATGCGCCTACTATCGATGTGACCTTTCGTGGGCGCGTAAGCACGGTTTTGAGTAAAGTGCCGCAAGCGATGACGGCGATGGAAAAGCAGGCCTACGCCGGGTTGCTGCGCTTTATGATTGGCGTGGCGGCGGCGATGTTCGTCACGGCGTGGACGCTCGTGTACTGGCAGGCGTGGGCTTTTCTGGCGGTATTTTTCGGGTCATCGTTCGCGACTATCAGATACCTGGCGAAGCACGATCCGAAGCTGCTGGAGCGGCGGATAACGGCGGGTCCGGCCGCCGAGAAGGAGCAAAGCCAGAAGCTCATCCAGGTGCTCGCGATGATCGCGTTTTTCGCGATGCTGCTGTTGCCCGCGATCGACCGGCGTTACGGATGGTCCTCGATGTCGCCGAGTGTAGCCGTGGCAGGAGATATGCTGGTCGCGGCGGGCTTCGTCGCGATAGTTTTCGTCTTCAAGGAAAACAGTTACGCGTCGTCGATTATCGAGGTCGGGGCCGGGCAGAAAATCGTTACGACGGGCCCTTACGCGGTCATGCGCCATCCGATGTATAGCGGAGCGATTGTGATGCTAATCGGCGTGCCGCTCGCGTTGGGCTCGTGGTGGGGATTGCTAACTGTAATTCCGCTTACGCTGCTAATCGTCTGGCGACTGCTCGAAGAGGAGAAATTCCTGATAAAGAATCTTCCCGGCTATTCCGAGTATCAAAACAAAGTGAGATATCGGTTGCTGCCATTCGTCTGGTAGCTACTTGAGTGACTATCAATCTCCGCGCCGAGTGGCTATTGCGGGGAGGGATCGGACGAAGGTTCGAGCCAGGACAATAGTAAGATCAAGGCGACGCCGATGGTAATCGCGGAGTCGGCGATATTGAAGACTGGGTAACTGAAAGACGCGTGATGGAAATAGATGAAATCGATGACCAGTCCGCGCGCCACCCGATCGATCAGATTGCCGATAGTGCCCGCGAGGATCAGCGCGAAGGCGATTGAGTGGGACGTGGTTGTCGTCCGCCGGAACATCAGGGCGATCAGAACCACCGTCGCGATCAGCGACAGCGCGATGAAGAAGACGCTGCGAAACCCATGGGGCATCGTGGCGAACAGGCTGAAGGCGGCGCCCGGATTCAAGGTGTAAGTAAGGTCGAGCCAGCCTGGAACGATCGGCCGCGACTGGTAGAGATGGAAGTGCGCCTGAACGTAGAGCTTGCTCCATTGGTCGAGCGCGAGTATCGGCGCGGTGATGAACGCGAGCGGCGCGAGCATCCGGGCGAATGAGCGCGGGCGCACGGGAGTATCCGCTGAGACCGGGGCCAAGCTGGTCGCCATCGGGGTCAGGCCTGCGCCTGCACGACCGCGCGGCATCGCGGATCGAGATCGTCGTCGTCGTCGCTCTCAAAATATTTCCAGCAACGCTGGCATTTGCGGCCCGGCGCCTTGCGCCCGACCATCACGAGCGCGGGGTGTGCGGCGACGTGCCCGAAGTAGCCGTCGGCGCGGAAATCCTCGCTGCCGTTGGCGACCCCTTTGTAATTGGCCGCTTCTTCATCGCCGAATAGCCTGACGTCCGAGACGATGAAGAGGTCCTTCAATTGCTCGCGCAATTGAGCATGATCGTCGCGCAGGATCGCGGCGAGCCCGGTGCTCTCGCCGGAAGCCGGCGCGAGTTCGATCCGGGCTTCGAGCGGCGCGCCGATTTCGCCGGCTTGCCGCATCGCTTCGAGCAGCTTCATCGCCTCGGCGCGCACCTGCAGCAGGCGTTGCCATTTGGTTTCGAGTGCGGCGTCGGCGAAGCGCGGGTCCGGCGGATGCAGCGTCAGCAGATGGACGCTCTCGGCGGATTTGCCGGGCACGTGCGCATAGACTTCGTCGGCGGTGAACGGAATCAGCGGCGCGAGCATTCGCAGCAGCGTGTCGAGCATCTGATGGAGCGCGGTCTGCGCGGAGCGGCGTTCGCGCGAGTTTTCCCCGTCGCAGTAAAGCCGGTCGCGCGCGACATCAATGTAGAGCGAACTCAGATCGACAACGATGAAGTTGAGCAGCGCGTGATAGGCGGCCTGGTAGTCGAAGGCCTCATAGGCGTGGAGCACGTCGGCCTTGAGCCGCTCGGTGCGCGCCATGATGTAGCGATCGAACTCGAGCATCCCGGCCGGCGCGACGGTATCGCGCGCGGGATCGAAGTCGGCGAGATTGCCCAGCATGAAGCGGCAGGTGTTGCGAATCTTCCGATAGGACTCGGAGACCGCGGTGTAGATGGTGTTGCCGAGCGCGATTTCGGTGGTGTAGTCGAGCGACGCGTAAACCAGGCGCAGGACGTCGGCGCCGATCCGGTTGACGGCGTCGGCGGCGTCCTCGGAGTTGCCGAGCGACTTCGACATCTTGCGGCCCTGCTCGTCCACCGTGAGTCCGTGGCTGATCACACTGCGAAACGGCGCCTGACCGCGTTCGGCGACGGCGCAGGCGAGCGACGACCCGAACCATCCGCGGGCCTGCTCGACGGCTTCCAGATAGGCGTCGGCGGGCCATGCGAGTTCGGGGCGCTGGCCGAGCACGGCGGCTTGCGACGAGCCGGAGTCGAACCAGACGTCGAGGACGTCTTCCTCCTTGTCGAAGGCTGCTTGATTATTCGCTTCGCCCGCGCCGCATTGCGCGCACTTCACGTCATCACTCGTGAAGTCGCTCGCGGGCCGGATGAACCACGCGTCGGAGCCTTCCGCCGCGAAGATGCGTTCGGCCGCGCGCATCACTTGATCGTAGAGGCCGACGTGGCCGCACCCTTTGCATCGCAGCGCCGGAATCGGCACGCCCCATGCTCTTTGGCGCGAGAGGCACCAGTCCGGGCGGGTCTCGGTCATGTTCCGGATGCGATCGCGCGACCAGCCCGGAATCCATTTAACCCCGTCGATTTCGGCGACGATGCGGGTCCGCAGGCCGTCGTGATCGATATTCATGAACCATTGCTCGGCGGCGAGGAAAATCAGCGGATTCTTGCAGCGCCAGCAATGCGGGTAGCTGTGCGAAAATTTCTGCGTATGGAGCAGGGCGCCGAGTTCGCGCAATTTTTCGACGATTGAATCGTTGGCCTTGAAGACGTTTTGCCCGGCCCATTCGCCGCCGTCGGCGGTGAAGGTGCCGCCGGTATCGACCGGCGTGAACGGCTTGAGGCCGTACTGCGCGCCGACCACGAAATCCTCGTAGCCGTGGCCAGGCGCGGTATGCACCAGGCCGGTGCCGGCGTCGGCGGTGACGTGATCGGCGAACATCAGCTTGCCGTCGCGCGCGATGAAGGGGTGGCGGAAGATGTCGCGGCCGTCGAGCGCCTTGAGCGCGTCGCGACCGAGTGCGATGCGCTTATCGACGGTCAGCGAACATTCCTTGGCGACCGAATTGGCGAGGCGGTCGGCAACGATGTAGTAGCGATCGCCCACCTTGAGCGCGACGTAATCGAAAGACGCGTTCAGGCTGATGCCGAGATTGGCGGGCAGCGTCCACGGAGTCGTCGTCCAGATGACGGCGGCGAGTTTGCCGGCGGCGTGCGCGGCGGCGAGTTCGGCGGAGTCAGTGGGATCGGCTGCCAGCGCGGCGTCGTCGGGGACGTTGGAATTGAGCGCGAAGGCAACGTAAATCGAGGGCGAAACGTGATCGCGATACTCGACTTCGGCCTCGGCCAGCGCGGTCCGATCGGCGAAGCACCAGTGGACGGGGCGCAGGCCGCGATAGACGTAGCCGCCGGCGACGAGGTTGCGCAGCACACCGATTTCGGCCGCGTCGTACGCGGGATCCATCGTGATGTAGGGCTTGAACCAGTCGCCGACGCAGCCCAGCCGCATGAAGTCTTTGCGCTGGAGGTCGATCCATTTCTCGGCTTCGGCGTGACACCGGCGGCGCAGTTCGAGCTTGGTCAGCGTGCGCGCCTTGCTGCCGAGGTCCTTCGAGACCTTGAACTCGATCGGCATGCCGTGACAGTCCCAGCCGGGGACGAAGGGGGTGCGAAACCCCATCATCGAGCGCGAACGGACCACAAAGTCTTTCAGGATTTTGTTGAGCGCGGTGCCCATGTGCACGCGGCCGTTGGCGTACGGCGGCCCGTCGTGGAGGATCCAGGTGGCGGCGCCCGCGCGCGCCGCGAGGATACGTCCGTAAAGGTCGCCGTCGTTCCAGCGCGCGAGCATCTCGGGTTCCCGTTTGGGCAGGTTGGCCTTCATCGGGAAGTCGGTCCTGGGGAGCTTCAGCGTTGCTTTATAGTCGGTCTCTGCCACGGGTTCGATGGCCGCTGGCGCTCGACGCGGTGCGGCGATTCAACTCCTTATATATGCATGCGCGGACGGGGGTCCGTGCATTCGCGCACGAGGGCGCGAATTCAAGGGCAAAAGTCTAGCACAGGATCGCGCAATGATTCGCGCATCCGCGAGTCCGCCGGCCTGAGCCCGCGATTACACCAGCGAGTGGCTGACGCGGACGGCGAGCCAGATCGTAATCACGATGCCGGCCACCACGGCGAACACCGCGAAGAAACCGAGCAGTATCGTGCCGAGCGCGCGCCAGGCGGAGAAGCGATGGACTTCGCCGAGGCATTTGAGCGAAATCACGAAGGCCCAGATGCCGATAATCGATTCGATCAGGCTGAGCGGGGACGCCGTGTGCGAAGCGGGCGGCGTATAGAGGCCGAGCACCATCGCGCTTATCATCGCGACTGACAGGTACAGACTCGGAACCTGCGACCAAGCCAGGGCCGCCCGCACTTCTATCGCTTGCGCACTGCCACCCAGGATCTGGCCCGACCATCGAAAGAGCGCGGCGAGGCAGTAAAGCACCACGATGTTGCCTACGCCGATAATAAAAGCGGCGATCGCGATACCGCTTGCACCGAGACGCGGCAGGTGTGGAAGTTTCGGCGGGAGGTCGATCGTCGTGAGCATCACCTGGCTGTTGAGTACGCCGAGCGCGCCCGCTATCCATGCGATACCGAGGACGAACCGGGTCGGGTCGGTATCGACGATGCGACGGATCGTGGCGCGCGGACGGTACCAGATCGTCAACCACGATCCGATCCGGATATTGCCTGCCGCCGCCGCCACTTCATCTGCCATCGATTGCTCCCCCGAACGCCACACCCGAGAGCTCCGCTCCAATGATTAGGGCCTCACGGTCGCCACAAGGATAACCGCAAGCTAATCGAGTATATAGTGGAGAAAGCGACGATTTCGGCGGGCGGCGTCAGCCGCGAAAGGTAGCGCGAATTGAACGGCAGCGGGGCGTTAAGCGGACTCAAAATTCTCGACTTGAGCAACTATCGCGGGCAGCTATGCGGGCGTTTGCTGGCCGACATGGGCGCCGACGTGATCAAGGTCGAGCCGCCGGGCGGCGACGCGGCGCGGCGGATTGGGCCGTTCGTCGATAACCTGGCGCATCGCGACCGCAGCCTGTTCTTCTGGTTCTACAACCTCAACAAGCGATCGCTCACGCTCGACCTGAAACATCCGCGCGGCGCCGAGTTGATGCTGCGATTGGCGCGCGGCGCCGACCTCGTGATCGAGAGTTTCGCGCCCGGCACAATGGACTCGATGGGCCTCGGATGGGCCGCGCTGCACGCCGCGAATCCCGCGCTCGTCCTGCTTTCGATCGCGCCGTTCGGACAAAGCGGGCCCTATCGCGACTTCGACGCCGACGACACCGTGCTCGCCGCGCTCGGCGGGATGCTCTACGTCAACGGCTGGCCGGGGCATGCGCCGGTGCGTCCGTGGGGTTTGCAGGCCTATCATTCGTCGGCCTACTACGCCGCGATCGCGACGATGTGCGCGCTCTTCGCGCGCGACCGTGACGGCGCCGGTCAATGGATCGATCTCAGCATGCAGGAGGCCACGGCGGCGGCGGTCGAGCATGTGGCGGGCAGTTATTTCGGCGAGGGGCGGGTCGAGCCGCGGCGCGGCACACTCCATTGGAGCCGCTACTTTCGCGTCGGCAAATGCCGCGACGGCTACATCATGCACTGCACGCTCGGCGACTGGACGTCGCTAATCGAGTGGGTCGCGGGCGACGGCAAGGCGCAGGACCTCGTAGCGCCCGAATGGGAGGACGTCCAGTATCGCGCGGTCCACGCCGAGCATCTGTTCGACGTGCTCGACGCCTGGGTTGCGGACTACAGCCGCGACGAACTGCTCGAGCGCGCGCAGACCTTGCGCCTGCCGTACGCAACCGTGCGCAATCCCGAGGCATTGCTTGACGACGAGCAGTTGCGGGCGCGCGGCTACTTCGTCGAGGTCGAACATCCGGAGCTGGACCGCAAGATTCGCTACCCGGGCGCACCCTATATCTTCAACGATTCGCCGTGGGAAGTACGCCGCCGCCCGCCGCTCACGGGCGAGCATACCGGCGAGATTCTGCGCGACGAACTCGGCCTCGATGCCGACGAGATCGCGGCGCTCGCCGCCGAAGGGATCATCTGAGATGGCGGGGAGCGTGACGCGGCTGCCGCTCGAAGGAATCAGGGTGCTCGATTTTACCTGGGTCGTCGCCGGCCCGGTGGCGACGCGAATTCTCGCCGACCAGGGCGCCGAGGTAATCAAGCTCGAACGCCAGCCGGGGCCGCTGGGCGCGCGGCAGACCGGGCTGCAAGGCGACTTGCATCGTGGCAAGCGCTCGATCGCGGTCAACATGGGCACCCCGCGCGGAGTCGAGATCGCGCGACGGCTCGCGCGGGTCAGCGACATCGTGATGGACAATTTCTCGGCGCGCGTGATGCGGGGTTGGGGGATGGACTTCGCGAGCCTCAGCAAGGTCAAGCCGGACATCGTATGCGTCAGCATGTCGGGGCTGGGGCACACCGGCCCGCGCTCGAACTACGTCAGCTACGGGCCGACCCTGCAGGCGCTCGCCGGCTTCACGCTGCTGATGGCCGATCGCAACGGTCAGCCCGCCGGCTATGGCTATTCGTATGCGGACATGTCGGGCGGCTATACCGGCGCGCTCGCGGCGTTGATCGCGCTGTGGCATCGGCGCCGCACCGGCCGCGGGCAATTCGTTGATCTGTCGCAATTCGAGGCGGTGGTGAGCGTCGCCGGTCCGGCGCTGCTCGATATCGCGGTCAACGGCCGCGATCAATCGCCGCCCGGCTATCGCTCGCAGGAGTTGCCCGCCGCGCCCCTCGGTATCTACAAATGCCGTCCGCGCGGCGACGATGACGACCGCTGGCTCGCGATCAGCGTGCGCACGCAAGTGCATTGGGAGTCGTTCGTCAGCGCGATCGGGTCGCCCGCGTGGGCCTACGAGGCGAAGTTCCGCACGCTCTATCTGCGGATGCGCAACAGCGTCGAACTCGACGCAAACGTCGCGCGGTGGGCGGCCGGCGAGGAGGCGGAATCTGCGATGGAGCGGCTGCAACGCGCGGGCGTCGCGGCGGGGGTCGTGGCGAACGGCGCCGATATTTGCGCTCGCGACCCGCATCTGCGCGCGCGAAATTTCTGGGGCACGGTACCGCTGCCCGACGGTTCGACTACGCAT
This sequence comes from Deltaproteobacteria bacterium, assembly GCA_021780755.1. Lineage (GTDB taxonomy): Bacteria > Desulfobacterota > Binatia > Binatales > Binataceae > JADMIL01. Next base: position 15,749 of record JAJXYF010000014.1, read on the forward strand.
GTCACCGGTATTCCGATGAAGCTCTCGGCGACGCCGGGAGCGATTCGCACGCCCTCGCCGATCATCGGTGAGGCCAACGATTACGTGCTCGGCGAACTGCTCGGGATGAGCCGCGCGGAGCGCGACGCGCTAATCGCCGAAAAAGCCATCTGGCCGACGTAAAGGGGGGAAGTGGTTGGGGAACAGAGAACTATAGCTTTCAAACTGAAACCTCGCGAGGGCGCTAATATACTTGACTCAGTAACTTTATCGGCTAAAATGGTCACCGACGTGACAGGCACGGCGGAAATTCTTGTTTAGAGTGCATGATTATCGTTGTCATTCGAGCTGGTATAGCCTACAAATGGGGCATGGCGAAAAACAAGCGTGCAGTCGTCCGCGTTGAACGGCGCAGAAGTGATCAGATCCGTCAATCGGGTCGCGAGCGCACACTGACGGCGACAACCGTAGAAGCGCTCAATTTCGTTGTATTCCGAAATCCCGCCCCAAATGCATCGCCGCCCGTTGGACCGTCTGGGGTTTTTCAAATCACCAAAATCAGCCGCTAGTTTCCTACTCTTCCGGTATCGCATATTCCGCCCAGCTTAGGTGGATCATGCGACTGAATCGCCGTATCTGTACAGCGAGAGCGTTGCTCTGGGTGAAGTGCGCCATTGTCGGAGGATTAGCCGACGTGAGTAATTGCTCGCTGAAGGTTGACCCGTCACTTTGAATGCCTGCCGAAAGAGCATCATTTACATTGCGAATGATGGCAGGGATATGGGTAGCTCCAGCCTGTTGGGCGCCAAAGGCCCGATGAAACCCGTTATGCAGGTAATATCGACCGTTGTAGACTGTGACGTGCACTAGCGGTGATGCAACTCCGAAGCGCACTCCGGCGATGCCTTGAGCCAAAATACCCCCAGCCATCACCCGCACATTCAGACTCGGCGATTTCAACACGGCAGAAGTTGGCTGGCCGACTCCTGTAATTGACTCTGCTGGGGCCGCGAGCGGCAGGCAGAGATTCAGCAGTTCATCAAGCGTTGGTGGACGACTGAGATTCGCACAATGCTGGGTGGAACGATCCGTGTCGACGTAAAATTGATACGCAAGCAGGGGCTCGATTTCGACCTGTTCGCACGCGACACTTTGCAGAGACGGATCCTGCACGACACCGGCTGATTGCAATAATTGCTGAATATACGCCCGATGACTGGCGGGTATGGGTCGGATACTCGGCTTGCCAGCATTCAGTACAGGCTGACCCAAGTTGACTTGAGCAGTCTGCCAATCGGCCATTAGTTGAGCGTCCGTCTTCGTTCCAGGTACACATCCCGTTTTCAGATGCGTCAGCGCTTGCTGCTGATCAGTTATGAACCCCACTAGCGAAAGACCATTTGTCGGCATCAGCCCGCACCTCACCGCCACGTCCTCCGCCGTTGAAGGCAGAGTCCGACACGGACTCTTGTGGGCCGTTTTCAGAACTGATATTGTTGGGGTGTCTTAGGTCCCTACATACCAGACTTTGACGGGCGCAAGAGCCTCAATTAAAAGTCTGCGGAAGTCGCGCCCCTGAATGGTCAAGATCTGGAGGGATCATTCAAGGGCGTTTCCGCTTGTGGACAAAGAGTAGCATAACAGGTGCTTCAACAGCCAGATCGTGAATTTTCCACAATCCACAGTGTAGCTGTGGATAACTTTCCACAAGTTCCTTCCCCTTTCGTTCGCTAATGGTCACCGAAAAACATCGTAAGCCAGATGATGAGAAGCTCCGAGAGCTGATCCTTTATGTCTCTACTCTCTCGAAAGACGATGAAAATTTTGGAGCGACCAAATTAAACAAGTTGCTGTTCTATGCCGACTTTCTGGCATATCAGCGGTTCGGTAGACCGATCACGGGCCAGGAATACCAGGCGCTCCCCCAAGGGCCAGCACCAAGGCACCTAAAGCCTGTCATCGAACGCATGCAGCGACACGGCGATTTGCGCATTGAAGAGCATGGCCAATTCAAATTTCGACGAAAGCAGCCGGTCGCGATCCGAATGGCGGATATGTCAAAGTTTCGCGAAGAAGAAGTGATCCTTGCGCACGAAGTCATCCAACGATTTTGGAAACTGAATGCGACACAGATCAGCGAGGAATCGCATTTCTTTCTCGGCTGGAAATTAGCAAAGGAAGGAGAGACGATCCCATATTCTGTAATTCTGATCGGAAATCGAAGGCCGACGGAGAGCGAACGTCGAAAGGGCCGGGCGCTTCAAAAACTCGCGAAGGAAGCGCTTGCTGGCGCACATCGATAGCCCTTGCGCACCATCGTCAGAGCGCATCGGTTCGAGGTGCAGTTGCGCGACCTTACGACAGGCGGAGCAAAAGGCGCTGATGAATTTATAGAGGCTGTAGAATGGGCGCTGTCGCGTCAACCAGAAATCGGATCACTGGTAACAACGGACGATCCGCCTGTATGGTTTATACCAACCGTTCATGTTGATCGCATCACGCCTTTGACGATTTACTACACATTCGACGCGGAGCGGGTTTACCTGCTCTCGATCCAAGTCGCTATCGGGACGAGCAACTGATGAACGAATCGGAACCCAAAAGCAGTAATAAAAGCGAGACGCCCTTCCACCGCTTCCAGCGTCTTATTCGCGGAATCGTGGCTGTACCGAAAAAGGAAATCGAAGCTGAAGAGGTACGCTGGCGCGCAAATCGAGCGTTGAAGAAGAAACCCGCTTCCTGACTCGCCCGCGCTTCCCGCGTTCCTGCCGCGTCTTTCAGACGGGAACCGTCTCGTCTTTGCCGGTTAGCTTCTGATAGGTCAGTCGTCGCCCGGCTAGACCGTTCAGCACTTCGCGGAATCGCCCACCATCATCGTTCTTACGCTCGTTGTACCTGAACGCTTGCTCGTCCAAATAGCGGGACAAGTGGAAAGGTTCGACTGCGATGTAGGTGCCTTTCAATCCACGCTTTAGCAGGCTCCAAAAGTTCTCAATTGTGTTCGTGTGCACGTTGCCTTGAACGTAGCTTTCGGCGTGGTCAATCACTTGATGCACATAATCGGCGGATAGACCGTTGTAGGAGCGCCACGCATCGCTGAAAATGTACGATCCGCCCTGAACGTACTCGCGGACGAATCCTTGAAGCGTAGGCCCGCTGGTATCGGGAATGTGGCGCAATCGAATCTTTTTGGTCTTGCGATCCAGGAGGCCCATCACGACTGCTTTACCGGTGCCGCCCGTGCCCGTGATCTTGGCCTTTTTGTCCTTGTGCATGAATCGAGCGGCACCGCCGATAAAAGACTCGTCTACTTCAAACTCCCCCGCTACTTTCTCGAACGTGCCGCTTCGCATCGCCAGCCGGATGCGATGGTCCATGAACCACGCGGTCTTTTGCGTCACTTTTAGCGCGCGATGAATCTCGTATGAGCTAACGCCGTTCTTGCAGTTGGCGACCATCCAGGCCGCCGTAAACCATTTATCCAGCCCGATAGGTGAGTCCTCAAAGACCGTCCCAACCTTGGCGCTGAACTGGCGCTTGGGATGTTTGGCCTTGCACTCCCACAAGCGCCGCGTCGCGAGAAACCGCACCTTGTCGCTTCCGCAAGTCGGGCATTTCACGACGCCATCCGGCCAGCGTGTTTGCACCATCAAAGCGAGACAGCGATCAGAATCGGAGAAGTAGAGAATCGCTTCCTGTAGCGTGTTTGGCGTGTCCATGCTTTAATATAGCGCACGAACACTACTGAGTCAAGTATATTAGTGCCCTCGCGAGGTTTCAGACTTCCCTTCTGTAAAGATGCGGGCTGCGCCCTGTGAAAACCGTGCGTATGCGTCCACGAAAGGTCTCAACGACGCGACGCGTATGACCTACCTACCCCTGTTCACTGTGGGCCGCTTGAAACCTTGCAAAGGTTTCAACGTCTCTTTCTCTCCTTCTCTCCGCCCTTGCGCTCCATGCGGCAGTAATGGCCTACTGATAGTAGTAGCTTTTCGCTGAGTGGAGCCTCCGTGCGGCTCGCGGGGACGGAATTTGCTCGCCAGCGTACTCTCAAGTGCTCTTGCCGGGGTTGACGCCTTCGCCGTTGAAGTCGAACTCGATATCAGCGCGGGGGTGCCGGCCTTCCGCATGGTCGGGCTGGCCGAGGGCGCGGTGCGCGAAGCCTACGAGCGGATGAAGTCGGCGCTGCGCAACTCCGGCTTCGAATTTCCCAATCGCAAAATCACCGTCAACCTGGCGCCCGCTGACATCCGCAAGGAGGGCTCGGCCTTCGACCTGCCGATGGCGCTCGGCGTGCTGGTCGCCAACGGCGTGGTCCAGAAGCGCACCCGGATGGGCGACTACGTGGTGCTCGGCGAACTCGCGCTCGACGGCCGCGTCAAGGGCATCAAGGGCGCGCTCGCGAGTGCGATCCTGGCGCGGTCGCGCGGTCTGGCCGGTGTCGTGCTGCCGCGTGAGAACGCCGCCGAGGCCTCGGTTATCGGCGACGGCGTGACGGTGCTCGGCGTCGATACGCTGCGCGAGGCGTTCGAGTTCTTCGAGGAACTGCGCGAGATTCCACCCACTCGAGTTGACCTCGGCGAGATGTTCGAGGCGGCCAGCCGCTACACCGTCGATTTCAGCGAGGTCAAGGGCCAGGAGCAGGCCAAGCGCGCGCTCGAAGTCGCGGCCGCCGGCGGCCATAACGTGCTGATGATCGGGCCGCCCGGCTCGGGCAAGACGATGCTCGCCAAGCGGCTCCCGACGATCCTGCCCGCGATGACCTTCGAGGAGGCGATCGAGACCACCAAGGTACATAGCGTGGTCGGCCTGCTCGACGGCCGTGCCCTGATCGCGACGCGCCCCTTCCGCTCGCCGCATCATACGATTTCCGACGCCGGCCTGATTGGCGGTGGCCCGGTGCCGCGGCCGGGCGAGGTCAGCTTGGCCCATCATGGGGTGCTGTTTCTCGACGAACTGCCGGAGTTCCGCAAGAACGTGCTCGAAGTCCTGCGCCAGCCGCTCGAGGACAATAAAATCACGATTGCACGCGTGCTCGGCACCGTGACGTTTCCGGCCAGCGTGATGCTGATTGCGGCGATGAATCCGTGTCCGTGCGGCTTCTTCACCGATATGCAGCACGAATGCACCTGCTCGCCGATTACCATCCAGCGCTACCGCTCGCGAATTTCGGGGCCGCTGCTCGACCGCATCGATATCCATATCGAAGTGCCGGCGGTGAAGTATAAGGAGCTGACCGACCGCAGCGCGGGCGAGCCGTCGTCGGCGATTCGCGACCGGGTTAATCGGGCGCGCGGGCTACAGCTCGAGCGCTTCAGGCCGGCGGGGTTCTTCGCCAACGCGCAGATGGGCGCGCGCGAACTGCGCGACCATTGCCAGGTCGAGTCGGCGGGCGAGCGCCTGATGGAACTCGCGATCAACCGGCTCGGCCTGAGCGCGCGGGCCTACACGCGAATCCTCAAGGTGGCGCGCACCATCGCCGACCTCGACGGCGGCGGCCCCATCCAGGCGTTCCATCTGAGCGAGGCGATTCAGTACCGCTCCCTCGACCGCATCGCGTTGTGAAGGGGCGCTGGTGTTAGAGAGCAGGTGATACGGTGTCCCGTTACGAGATTCTCAGCGTTGAGTTGACACGTCTTCGCGCCCGGCAGGCTGTTTCCATGATGATCCCCGCTGCGGGAGCGGCGTTCCTCACGTACTCGGTAGCGTCTGCTCACTTCATTGCGATATCATTCGTTGCTGCTGTAGTTACGTTTGTTGTCACCCCTGTTCTTTTTCATCGTGCCTGGAGATTCCTGTTTCGTCCCTATAGGCGGTGGTCGGACCGCTCAGCTGACATCGCGGCAGAGATTGCTACGCTCCGCCGCAAAGTTGCTGCCATTTTTGAGGCGTATCGGGAAAGGGCAAAGGGGCAGCAATTCAAAAAAGCCTACAATCTTGCGGGTAAATCGCTGAGCGAGCTTGAGGAAGCCTTGTCAGTTGGCACATACCGAGAGAAACGGGAGGTATTCGTTACTGCGTTCATGCGTGAAGGGATCGCCGTTCGTGTAACAGCCTCTATTGGCTCCCCTTATCGCTGCTCGTCGTCGGATAATCCTGCCAGGTGGAAACAACACGTCGAAAGACTAGGATGCGACGAAATTCGGCAGTACCACAACCATCCCGTTCATAATGGAAAGACGCGTCCCTCGCCTATGGATATTCGAACGACGGGAACTCTCCAGTACTTGCTTGGTGCACACCGGACGAAGCTGCGTTCACTCATTATCTGCTGGAACGGCCTTCGCGAGTGGAAGATCTCGGAATACGATGACAAAGGAAAATATTGGATTCACTCAGAATTCGATGCGGCTGCTTGGCAACAGCAGCAGCCGATGCGCTCAAGCGGGCGCGGCGCGGTTGACGTACAAAGTTAGAGGTGTTCGTTGAACCCTGAGCAGGTCTTGCGGGAGATCGACTTTTGGAAACTGGTAACCGTCCTGGTTGGCCTCTTTGCCGCGTACGTGGCTTATCGCCAATACGCACTCGGCCGCGAGAAATTCAAGCTGGACTTATTCGAGAAACGCTTCGCGCTTTTCGCTGGGACACGGCGATTTCTCACCCACATCCTTGACGACGGTAATGCATCGCTTCAGCATCTCTTCGAATTTAGAGCCTCCGTGGCGGAGGCGACCTTCTTGTTCGACGACGATATTACAGACTACCTAAACGCGATTGACGCAAAAGCGCTTCAGCTTTGGAAGCTCACGGAAACGATCAGGCCCCTGCCCGCCGGACAGGAGCGAACGAAAGCGGCTGGAGACATTTCCGAAGCGGTCGAGTGGCTCACGAATCAGCTCCCGGAGCTAAAGATTCGATTTTCGCCGTACCTCAAATTTCGAAGGTGGGCTTAATCATTAACTTCTCGGTGGACGCAATTCAGGTTCACCGTGCCTACACCTAGACCCCGAGTTTCAGCTTCCGCAGGATTAGTGCGAACCAGTATCCAATCGGAGAGGCTCTATGACCGGATACGTGAAAGCGGCCCTAATCCTGGCTTGTTCTCTGATCGTCGCGAGTATTCTGTTCGGAGGAATCTACGAATCACGAAATTATGCAGATGGCCTGATCCTATGGCGCGTAAACCGATTCACTGGAAACGTCGAAGTCTGTACGGGACCGATTCCCGGGGGACCGGACAAAGATAAGATCCCCGCTTGTTCTGAAGCCCGAGAGACAAACTGAACCGAGTACCCCAAGGGCGGCGTTGACAAGCGCCGGGCGCTCGCCTAACGTCTTTAGGTTGGAGTCCCATCTGTAACCGGCACCAAAGGCACCTCAAACCGATCCGCCCAAGTCCCCTGAATCCAGCGCAAGATCCACCGATAGACTAGCCATGTTCGATACCCTGAGCGATCGCCTCGAAGGCGTCTTTAAACGGCTCAAGGGCCAAGGACGTATCACCGAGCGCAATATCGAAGAGGCGCTCCGCGAAGTCCGGCTCGCGCTGCTCGAAGCCGACGTCAATATCAAGGTGGTCCGCGACTTCGTCGAGCATGTGCGCAAGAAGGCGCTCGGACAGGAAGTCCTGCGCTCGCTGACCCCCGAACAGCATCTGGTCAAGTTCGTCGCGACCGAACTGTGCGAGGTGATGGGCGGCAGCGCCAAGGAACTCGACCTCAAGGTCAAGCCGCCCGTCAAAATCATGGTCGTTGGCCTGCAAGGCTCCGGTAAAACGACTTCGCTGGCCAAGCTCGCGCGGCTGCTCAAGACCGAACGCAAGCGCAATCCGCTGCTGGTCTCGACCGACGTGCGCAGACCGGCCGCGATGGAGCAATTGCGCGTGCTCGGGGCGCAAATCGGCGTGCCGGTGGTCGAGACCAAGGAGACCGACGACCCGGTCGAGATTATCAGCCGCGCCCTGATGCGCGCGGATGTCGGCGGCTTCGATACCTTACTGATTGACACCGCCGGCCGCCTGCAGATCGACGACGAGTTGATGGAGGAGTTGGGCCGGCTCAAGGCCGTCGGCAACCCCCATCATACGATACTGGTGGCCGACGCGATGACCGGTCAGGACGCGGTCAACGTCGCCCAGGGCTTTCACGATAAGCTCAAGATTTCGGGCCTGATTCTCACCAAGCTCGATAGCGACGCACGCGGCGGCGCGGCACTTTCGGTGCGGGCTATAACCGGGGCGCCGATCCTCTTCGCCGGGATGGGCGAGAAGCTCGACGCCTTCGAGGTCTTCCATCCGGATCGCCTCGCCTCGCGCATCCTTGGGATGGGCGACATGCTGAGCCTGATCGAAAAGGCCCAGCAGAACTACGACCAGGGCAAGGCCAAGGAACTCGAGCGCAAGCTCAAGAAAAACGAATTCACCATCGAGGATTTTGCCGACCAGTTAAAGACCATCAGTAAGATGGGATCGCTCGGCGATATCCTGGGTATGATACCAGGGTTGAAGAAGGTCGCCGGGCAGGCGGACTCGACCGAGGCCAAACGCGAACTCAAGCGAGTCACGGCGATTATCGATTCGATGACGCGGCAAGAGCGTCGCGACCATCTGATCCTCAACGGCCATCGGCGGGCGCGCATCGCCAACGGCAGCGGCACGACGGTCGCGGAAGTAAATCGCTTCGTCAAGCAGTTCGAGCAGACGCGCAAGATGATGAAGAAAATCACGCGGATGGGCGCGGGAAAATCGATGATGCGCGGACTCGGGCTTGGGAGCTAGAATAGGTTCAGGAGCAAAGAGAGTAATAATGGGACTCGTGATCAGACTGCGCCGGCATGGCGCCAAGAAAAGACCGTTTTACCGTATCGTCGTCAGCGATTCGCGCTCGCCGCGCGATGGGCGTTTCGTCGATCAGATCGGCACCTACGATCCGGCCTTCGATCCGCCGAAAGTGACCTTGAAGACCGAACAGGTCCGGCATTGGCTTGAATCGGGAGCGCAACCAAGTGAAACCGTGAGGAAGCTGATCAAGCAAGCGACAACCACCGCCGCCCAAACCGCCTGACGTCTTCCCGACATCTTGCAGGGAGCCAGCCATGAAGGAGCTAGTCCAGTTCCTGGCGCAGCAATTGGTCAACAACCCGGACGCGGTAGAAGTTAAGGAGACCCAGAGCGATACCGCCTCGATCCTTGAGTTGCGCGTGGCCAAGGAAGACCTGGGCCGGGTGATCGGCAAGCAGGGGCGCACGGCGAAATCGATTCGCACGATTCTCAACGCGGTCGCGTCGCGGACCAATCGCAAGGTGGTGCTCGAAATTATCGAAGAAAAATAGGGCGGCGGGCACGCAAATACCCAGCGTTTTGCTGTGATCATTGCGCGCGCGACGAAGAATCCTGGCTCCTTACGGCCAAACACCCCTTATTTATTATGAGAAAGGGGTCAAATGGCTAGGTTTCTACGGCCACCCTCAAACAAGCCGTAAAAATGTTTTTTTACAAAATGCACAGATCTTGGCGTGCCCAGGCTAGCGCTGAGCTTGAATAACTCCAGCAACGCGGCAGGACCAGGCAGGCTTCGACTAGGACGTGTCGTAGGCGCTCATGGATTACACGGTGCGCTTCGCGTCCGCCCCGATAACCCCGACTCCGACACCTTCGAGCACGTCCGGCGGGTGTTCGTCGAGGCGGCCGAGACCGGCGCGGCCCGCGAGTATCGCCTGGCGGGTGCGCAGCGGCTCAATCGCACCACCATTCGCGTCGTGCTCGACGGCCTCGACGATCCTGACGCCGCCGATGCGCTGCGCGGATCGACGGTCGCGATCGCACTCGAGGATTTGCCGGCCAAGGCGCCCGGCGAGTTCTACTACTACGAGGCGATCGGATGCGCCGTCACTACCACCGACGGACGCCGCCTCGGCGTGATCGAGGAGGTCTTCGCGACTGGCGCCAACGACGTCTGGGTGGTGCGCGACGGCGCCGCCGAAGTGCTGGTGCCGGTGATCGAGAACGTCGTGAAATCGATCGACCTCGCCGCGCGCCAGATGGTGATCGAGGCGGTCCCGGGCCTGCTCGATTGAGCGCCGCGGACACGCCGCGTCGTCGGCCATTATCGCAACTGAACTCGCGCGGTCAGCTATAATCGCGTCAGATGGAATTTCACGTAATCACGCTCTTCCCCGAGATGTTCGCCGCCCTGGACTCAGGCCTGATCGGCCGCGCGCGGCAGCAGGGACTGATCGCCATTCATGCCCATAACCTGCGCGACCATGGCCTCGGCAACTACCGGCAGGTCGATGACACGCCATACGGCGGCGGCAGCGGGATGGTGATGCGGCCCGAGCCGATTGCTGCCGCGATCGACGCGGTCACCGCTGAGCGGCCGGGCCTGCTCAAAATCCTGATGACCCCGCAGGGCGAGCGTTTCGACCAGCCGCTCGCGCGCGAACTCGCGGGCCATGCCGGCGGGCTGCTGTTTATCGCCGGCCGCTACGAGGGCGTTGACGATCGGATTCATGAACTGGTCGATCGCGAGCTTTCGATCGGCGACTACGTGCTGAGCGGCGGCGAGCTGGCGGCGATGGTCGTGATCGAGGCGGTCGCGCGGCTGCTGCCGGGCGTGGTCGGCAATCCGGAATCGCTGGCGGAGGAGTCGTTCGGCGACGGCAATCTGCTGGAGTATCCGCATTACACGCGGCCCGAGGAGTTCCGCGGCATGCGCGTGCCCGAGATTCTGCTGAGCGGCGACCATGGCAAGATTCGCGCGTGGCGGGCGGCCGAGGCGCTGCGGCGCACCGCGCGGCGGCGCCCCGAGCTGGTCGCGAACCGGCGCAAACCCTGACGTGGCCGCGCTCTTCGTCGCCCTCATCCATTACCCGGTCGTCGATCGCAACGGACGTATCGTCACGTCGGCGATCACCAGCCTCGACCTGCACGATATCGCGCGCTCGTCGCGGACCTACGGCGCGACTGCGTTCTTCGTGGTCCATCCCGTGCCCGACCAGCGCGAGTTCGCGGGGCGCGTGCTCGAACATTGGCGGACCGGCTATGGGCGCCAGTTCGATTCGCGCCGGCAAGAGGCGCTCGATCTGATTCGAGTGGTGACGAACCTCGACGACGCGCTGGTCGAGGCGGAGCGGATCGCGGGCGCGCGCCCGCTCGTCGTGTACACCTCGGCGCGTGCGAGTACCGGCATCGCCTATGCGGAGATGCGCGCCCGCCTCGAGCGCGAGGACGCCGCCCCGGTGATGCTGCTGTTCGGTACCGGCTTCGGGATGGCGCCCGCGATGCTCGAGCGCGCCGACCTCGCATTGGCGCCGGTGCTCGGTCCCGGCGGGTACAACCATCTGTCGGTGCGCGCCGCCGCCGGAATCATCCTCGACCGCTTGCGCGGCCACTAAAACACCCCTTCCTTTTTAGAGAAGGGCCGAGGGTTAGGTCTCCGGGCTCAAGGCGCCCACCGGCGGCGATATTCCAAAGCTGGCCAGCGTGAGATAATAGGCTGATGCCGCACCGATGGGCTCGCGGCGGGGGAGACGGGCACGGGCCAACGATGAAACTACTTGCCGACCTGATGGTATTCTTCGGCGCGATCCTGCTCACCGCCGGCACTGACCTGGTGATCGAAACCGCCGGGCAGGACATGGCCAGTGTCGGCGGCCTGCTCGGCATACTGCTGTCGCTGGTTGGAGTCTCGCTGCTCGTCGCCGGAATCTTGAACCATCGCGGATTGGCGCAGCGCGCGCGCGAGCAGGCACTCGATAACGATCCGGACGGTGCGCGGGGCAAGGCCGACAAGCGGCGTTGATCGCAAAGGGGCGGGTGATGACGACGGAGGAAACTGCGGGCTTGCGCCAGATCCGCCGTAAACGCGGATGGATCTGGTTCTGGGTGCTCTCTTACATACCAGCGGTTTGGTTAGCCAGGCATACGATCCACTCGAATATCGTGGACGCGATCGTCGTCCTCATCTGGGCGGTCGGCTTCATTCGCAGCATCGCGCACGGGATGTTCTGCCGCTGCCCGCGCTGCGGTGGACTGTTCTTTTCGACGCACGGGTCACCGACGATGTGGAATCTGCTCGCCAATAAATGCATGCAATGCGGGCTGCCGCTCAAGGCCGAGCGCATCATCTATCCGAGCCTGGAGTAACGGCACATGAAGCGCAGCCACGCAATCGCGGGCATGGCCTTGGCCCTCGCACTCGCGGCGTTGATCGTCATCGTCCACTTGGGCCTGCTGCGATGACCTCGCGGCGCATGCTCGTCGTCAAACGAGGGGTTGAGTATGGCGCCCCGATTGGATAAGTTAAGCGGCTCTACTTCCGGGGTGTTGCTCCCATGAACAGCGTTATTCAGAAGATCGAAGATCGCGCGTTGCGCAAGGACCCTCTGCCCGAATTTCGCGTGGGCGATACGGTTCGGCTCCAGGTCCGCGTCGTCGAAGGCGAAAAGGAGCGCATCCAGCCCTTCGAAGGCCTCGTGATCAAGATCAGCCGCGGCGGTAATCGCGCGAACTTCACCGTGCGCAAGATCTCCTACGGCATCGGCGTCGAGCGTATCTTCCCGTTCCATTCGCCGCGCATCGAGAAGATCCAGGTGCTGAGCCGCGGCAAAGTGCGCCGCGCGAAGCTCTACTACCTGCGCGAACTCTCGGGCAAAGCCGCCCGTATCGAAACCATCAGTTAGAGAATTTGGGCTAGGGATTGCGACGGCGGCCGGCATCTGGCCGGCAACCTCGAACTAGCTGACGACGCGGCCGACTACGAGGTCGCCCTCGAGGCGCGCCCCTTCGCATACTGTCAGCCGTTCGGCCTCGATGCGTCCCTTCACGCGCGAGCGCGGCCCGAGCACCACCGACTTCGACCCGACGATATCGCCCTGCAACGATCCGAGAATCAGCAGGCGCGGCGTCTTGATGCGGCCGTCCACCGCACCCTCTTCCGATATCACGACCAGATCGCTCGAACTGACTTCGCCGCGAAAATTACCCTCGATCCGCACCGGCTCCTGAAAGACCAGCTTGCCCGAGACGTTGATATTGCGACTGACTGCCACGCGCGTGCGCTCTTCGATCCAGGCCTGCCCGGGAGCCAGCGGCAGCGCGCTGACCGGCGTGCGAAAGGCCTCGGTCGTGCCGGCTTGTGCACCGGTGAGGTTGCCCTTGGGGGCCGGATTCAGCGGACGCTCGTTGAGTGCCATTGCCCTAATAATGATGATGCGCGCTCAAGGCGCGGGAAAAACGTGGCAGGCTACGGCGTGGCCGCCGCTGCCTTTGGTCAGCGCCGGATCGACCGTCGCGCAGATATCTTTCGCATAAGGGCATCGCGGATGGAAGCCGCAGCCCGAGGGTGGGTTGAGCGGGCTGGGGACCTCGCCGGGCATTTTGATCCGTTCGGTGCGCGCGGTCGCGTCGATGGTCGGGATCGCCGAGAGCAGCGCGCGCGTATAGGGGTGTCGCGGGGCGGCATAGATTTTGTCGCGATCGGCGATTTCGACGATCTTGCCGAGGTACATGATCGCGACGCGTTGGCTGATGTGCTCGACCACGCGGAGATCGTGCGCGATAAACAGGTAGGTGAGGTGGAGGTCGTCCTGCAGGTCCTGCAGCAGGTTGATGATCTGCGCTTGGATCGAGACGTCAAGCGCCGAGACCGGTTCGTCGAGCACCAGGAAACGCGGCTCGACCGCGAGCGCGCGCGCGATGCCGATACGCTGGCGCTGGCCGCCGGAGAATTCGCGCGGGTAGCGATCGAGTGCCTCGGGACCCATCCCGACCCGCGCCAGCAGCTTCACGATGCGATCCTCCTTCTCGCGGCCACGCGCGATCCGATGAATATCGAGGCCCTCGCCGACGATCGCCCGCACGCGCATCCGCGGATTCAGCGACGAGTAGGGATCCTGAAAGACGAGCTGCATCTGGCGCCGAAGCTGGCGCAGTTCCGATCGCGAGAGCGTCGCGAGGTCGCGGCCATCATAGAAGACCTGGCCGGCGGTGGGCTCGATCAGTTTCAGGATCAGCCGGCCCAGGGTCGATTTGCCGGAACCCGATTCACCCACCAGGCCGACCGTCTCGCCCGGCATGATCGCGAGGTTGATACCGTCAACCGCCTTGACCGTGAGGCGCTTGCGCCCGAGCAGGTCTTCGGAGCCGGCTGGGAACTCCTTGCGCAGCCCGACGCATCGCACGAGCGCGACGGCGCCCGCGACGGTGCTTTGCGTCGCGGCCGTTTCAGACGCGGATACAGGCGGCATAATGGTTCGGCGCTTTGCCCTCGAGCGGCGGTTGGGCGGTCGCGCAGTCGTCGATCGCGATCGGACAGCGCGGATGAAACCGGCATCCCGAGGGCGGATTGAGCGGGCCCGGAATGAAGCCGGGGATGGCCTGCAGGCGATGATGGCGGGTGCCGTCGATGCCCGGGATAGAGCCGAGCAGCCCCTTGGTATATGGGCTGAGCGGATTGGCGAAGAGGTCGGCCGTCGGCGCCTGCTCCATCACGCGCGCGGCGTAAAGAATCGTCACGTCATCGGCGTATTGCGCGACGATCCCGAGGTCGTGCGTTACGAGAATCACGGCGAGTCCGAGGCGCGCCTGCAGCTCGCGGATGAGGTCGAGGATCTGCGCCTGAATCGTGACGTCGAGCGCGGTGGTCGGTTCGTCGGCGATCAGCACGCGCGGATTGCACGCGAGCGCCATCGCGATCATCACCCGCTGGCGCATCCCGCCCGACAGTTGATGCGGGTAGTCGCGGATTCGCCGCTCGGGGTCGGCGATACCGACCATCCGCAGCGCTTCGATCGTGCGGTTGCGGGTCTCGTTGCGCGCGGTGTGCTGATGGAGCTTGATCGCCTCGCCGATCTGGCTGCCGATCGTGAAGACCGGATTCAGCGAGGTCATCGGCTCCTGGAAGATCATCGCGATCCGCGCACCCCGCGTCGCCCGCATTTCGGGTTCGCTTAAGCGCAGCAGGTCGATACCGTCGAAGGTAATCGAGCCGCCGACCACGCGCCCGCTCTCGGGCAGCAACCGCATGATCGAGAGCACGCTCACAGTCTTGCCCGAGCCCGACTCGCCCACGATGCCGGTGAGTTTGCCGGGCGCGACCGAAAAGCTCACGCCGTCAACCGCGCGGACTTCGCCACGCGGGGTGAAGAATGAGGTCCTCAGGTCTTTGACTTCGAGCAGCGGCTGCACGTGGAACAAGTTTAGCATCGCACCCCGCACCCCCAAAACGAAGCGCACCACGCGATTGACAACGGATCGCACGCGCCTCGGCTTGACATTGAATACCGACGGTCCTAGCAGTTTGGCGAGAATCACGAATGCTCGAAGGAAGGTGACTCATGTCCGGAAATCATCACGCCGATCCGCAAGCGATACGCGCCGGGCTCGATTTTCCGGTGATCGATTCCGACGGCCATTGGCTCGAATACGGGCCGGTCGTCGTCGATTACCTGAAAAAGGTCGGCGGTAACGCCGCCGTCGATGGATTCCTCTCGCGCGATCGCAACGTCGCCGCGACGATCCTGATGTCGCCCG
The DNA here is from genome assembly GCA_021780755.1 of Deltaproteobacteria bacterium. Classification (GTDB taxonomy): domain Bacteria; phylum Desulfobacterota; class Binatia; order Binatales; family Binataceae; genus JADMIL01. Next base: position 31,200 of record JAJXYF010000014.1, read on the forward strand.
AACAGCGCCGCGAGGAACGCCGCGCGCAGCAGGCCTGGTGGGCGCTGCCGACGAAAAATACGCTCGACCGGGCGACCGCGCTCGCGCCCCGCCTGCTGCATCGGCGGATGGACGAACTCGGTCTCGACTTCACCGTGCTCTATCCGACCACCGGGCTGGGCGTGCCGTTTATCGGCAACGACGAACGGCGCCAAGCGACCTGCCGGGCGCTCAATATGTACATGGCGGACGCCTTTCGCGAGTTCGCCGATCGCATGACGCCGGCCGCGGTCATCCCGATGAACACTCCCGCCGAGGCGATCGCGGAACTGGAGTACGTGGTGAAGACGCTCGGGCTCAAGGTCGTCGTGATGGGGAGCCTGGTGCGCCGCCCGATCCGCTCGCTCGGACGCGGTGGCGAGGGCCGCGGACATACGGCGTGGTACGACGTACTTGCGCTCGACAGCGAGTACGATTACGACCCGGTGTGGGCGAAATGCGTCGAGTTGAAGATCGCGCCGACCTTTCACAGCGCGTCGCGCGGGCTGGGCTTTCGCCAGTCGCACTCGAATTTCACCTACAACCATATCGGCCATTTCGCGACGGCGGGCGAGGCGGTATGCAAGGCGATCTTCCTGGGCGGCGTCACGCGGCGGTTCCCGACGCTGAAATTCGCGTTTCTCGAAGGCGGCGTCGGCTGGGCGTGCCAGCTTTATGCCGACCTCATCGGCCATTGGAAGAAACGCAACGCGTCGGCGCTCGCCGAGGTCGATCCCGCCAACCTCGATCGCCAGCAACTGGGCGAGTTGCTCCGTGAATACGCGGGCGGCGCGTGGGCCGATCGGTTGAACGAATACAAGCTGGTGCCCGAGGGCGAGGCGGCGGCCGCGGCGTGGGCGGCGCGGGGTGCGGCGGTGATCGATGACTACGCCGCGTGCGGCCTCGCGCAGGGGCGCGACATCCGCGATTTGTTCACGCGCAATTTCTATTTCGGCTGCGAGGCCGACGATCCGGCCAACGCGTGGGGCTTCAACGCGAAGGTCAATCCCTACGGCGCCAGGCTCAAGACGCTGTTCGGCTCCGACATCGGCCATTTCGACGTGCCCGACATGCGTGCGGTGCTGGGCGAGGCGCATGAACTGGTTGACGACGGACTGATCACGCGCGACGACTTCCGCGACTTCGTCTTCACCTGGCCGGTGGAATTCTGGGGCGGCACGAATCCGGACTTCTTCAAAGGCACCGCGGTCGAGGGCGCGGCGCGCAAACTGATCGGGACGATTGCGGACGGCGAAGTGATGGTCAGCCCGCGTTAGTCGCCGGGTTGGGCGCTTCGCGTTGGACGAAGGGGGCAGGGTCAGGAAATCCGCGGCGAAGCGAGCGGCAGGGTCACGACGAATTCGCAGCCGCCGCGATCGCGATTGGTGGCGGTGATGGTGCCGTGATGCAGCCGCGCGATTTCGCGGCAGAGACTCAGCCCGAGACCGTGGCCGGATTCGGCGCGCGCTTTGCCGCGAAAGAAGCGATCGAAGATGAAGGGGAGGTCGGCGGGCGGGATGCCCGGGCCGCTATCGGCAACGCGCAGGATGGCGTGAGCGTCGCGCGCGGTGACGCCGATACTGACCTGCCCATGCGCGGGCGTGAATTTGATCGCGTTGTCGAGCAGATTGATGACGAGCCGCTTCAAGTGGAGCGGATTGCAATCGATCACGACGGCGCCGGCGGTCTCGACCGCGAGCGTGAGTTGCTTCGCCTGCACCAGTGGTTCGACCGCCTCGACGACTTCGTGAACCAGCGCGGCGAGGTCCATGCGCTCGCGATCCAGCGCCGCCTCCTGATCGAGCCGGGCAAGCGTGAGCAACCGATCGGCGATCGTACACAGGGCGACGACTTCGGCGAGCGCCGCCGCCAGCGCTTCGGCATACGCGACAGGCGATCGATCGTGAGCGAGCGCGACTTCGAGGCCGGTGCGCAACACGGCGAGCGGGGTGCGCAATTCGTGGGCGGCGTCGGCGGCGAAGCGGCGCTCGGTGTCGGTGGCGCGTTCGACGCGTTCGAGCAGCGCGTTGATGGCGCGGGTGAGGCGTGCGACCTCGTCGTTGATCGGGCCGGGGTCGAGGCGCCGGCTTAAATCACGCGGGTCGATGCGGGAGAGTTCGCCGGCCAGCGCGATCATCGGGACCAAGGCGCGGCCCGCGATCAGATAGCCGCCGGAAACGGCGACGATCAGAATCAGCGGCAGGATGAGCAGGAGGCTCGCGCGCAGCTTCGCGATGGATTTACGGATCGCGATCGCGTCAACGCCGTCTTCCAGAATGGCGGCGGCGCCCGCGAGCTGGAACGGGACGATCGCGAAGCGCAATTGCCCGCGCGCACCGTCGCGGACGCCGCGTTGAGGATGAACCGCGTCAAGCCGGGGCAAGTCCCCGGCGGTGTCGCCAAAGTCGGCGATGACGCGATCGCCGCTGACGATCCTGACGCGCCGGTGCGGTCCGAGATCGCGTTCGTCACTGAGGTGGCGCACGATCGAATAGCCGGCGGCGCCCGGGCCGAGCCCGCTGATGGCGGTGGTGGCAGTGTCCGCTTCTTCAAGCAGGGCGGCGTCGAGCGCGCCCCATTGTTGACGCTCGAAAAGCAGGAAGACGGCGAGGCCGGCGACGATCAACAACGCGGCGATGATCAGCGCCCAGTAAATCGTGAGTCGGAGGCGGATGCTCATGCGAGGTTGTACGGCGACTTTCGAGAGCGGTGTATGGCGGTGCTAATGCGAGCGGATCGAATAGCCGACGCCGCGCACGGTGGCGATCGGCGAGTCGCCGGGGCCATCGCTGATTTTCTGGCGGAGGCGGTTGATGAAGACTTCGATGAGGTTGGTGAAGTCGTTGTAGCCTGTGCCCCACACGACTTCGGCGATCATGTCGCGGGTGACGGGCTGGCCGGCGTTGCGCATCAGCAGTTCGAGCAGGATAGCTTCCTTGGGCGAGAGCGCGAGGTCGCGGCCGTCGCGCAAGGCGCGCCGCCGCACGGTATCGAATTCGAGGCCGCCGGCCTTGAGCGTCGATTGAGTGCCGATGGTGCGGCGGCGAATCAACGCGCGCAGGCGTGCGAGTAACTCGGCGAAGGCGAACGGCTTGGTCAGGTAATCGTCGGCGCCGCTGTCCAATCCGATGACGCGATCGTCGAGCGAGCCGCGTGCGGTCAGCGCCAGCACCGGAGTTGGGTTGCCGGCCGCGCGAATTTCGCGCAGGAAATCGATGCCGTCCTTTCCCGGGAGCCGCAAGTCGAGCACGATCGCGTCGAAGACCTGGTCCGCGAGGAGCCGCTCGGCGTGCTCGGCGCGGTCGGCGCAGGTAATCGTAAAGCCGTCTTCGGCGAGTCCGAGCCGCAGGCTTTTGCGCAGTTCGGCTTCGTCTTCAACGATGAGTAATCGCACGTCGCGCATGGGGTGGTTGGCGGCGGTATCGCCGTCGATGAGCGAGACCCGACAACTATTGTGATGGAGGCGGGTGGATGCGGAAAGAGGGCATCGGAGCGGCTCCGGGTCTCGCCGGTACGCTTGAGGCCGCTAAATGATCAGCGAGAGCAGGCCGGCGGCAATCAGGGCGACGGCCCAGATGGTATCGAGGTTGATCCACGCGCTGCGCAGGATTTGCAGGCCGATCCACTGGTAAACCGCGATCGCGACGGAGCCCATCACCAGCAGCATCGCACCCGTGTGGACGAGCACGACCGCGATCGCCTGGATCAGGCCGAGATGGCCGTGGGCGGCGATGGTGGGCATGTGGTGATGATGCATCGCGGGCATCCCGGCGGCGCCCGCCGGCATGTCCATCAGGATGGGAAAGAGCATCAGGCCGGCGCCGTGAGCGGAGGCCATCAGGAAGGACCAGACCGCGAGGTCGCGTGCATTGACGCGCATCGCGACCCACCGCGGATGCGCCTGCGGGCGCCATAGGCGGAAGAGTCCGAACGCAATCAAGGCGGTCGCGCCGAGCGGACGCAGGATCCAGAGGCCACTCGCCATCGCACCCGCGATTAGCGCGACGGCAAGGCCGACCGAAACCAGGTGGCCCGCCGCGATCGGCAGCAAGGCCTCGAAGACCTTGCCGCGTCGGCGCTCCTGCAGTCCGAGGGCGACGGCGAACAGCCAGCCCATCGACGGGTCGATGCCATGGTACGCGCCGAGGAACGCGACCGCGAGCCACGGCCATGCGCCGGTCACGGATAGCAGTAGGAGTCCGAGGAGGAGTCGCCACCCTCGAGGCGCAGTTGATGCGGGCGTTCGCCGGTAAATGGGATGAAGAAGTCGGGGTCGATGGTCATCGTGCCGTTGGGGGCGACGTTGACCAGCGAAATCCATCCGCGGATGCCCTCGGGGTAGAACGCTTTGTCCCACGCGCCGTATAGCGAATTGGTGACGTAGATGCGGCGGCCGTCGCGGCTGATCTCGAGCATCTGGGTGCCGCCGTTGAGCGCGCCGGCCTTGGGATGCGGGGCGTGGGTAACGACGCCGCCGAAGCGCACGGCGCCGGTGAACTTCGGTTTGAAGGGATCGCTCACGTCGTACTGGCGTAATTCGCCGGTGCCGAAACAGGCCGCGTAAAGATACCTGTCGTCGGTGCTGAGCGCGATCTCGGTGACCAGCGGCGGCACCGCCTTGAAGGCCTTGAGCGCCGGCGGCAGCAGCGCCGGGTCAGCGGGCTCCGCGGGAATGTCGATGACCTTGCGGACGTCCCAATCGCCCTTGTCGCGATGCCACATCCAGATCGACGCGGACAGGTCCTTGGTCGAAATCACCACGCAGACAAAGCCATAGGGTCGCGTGGGGTCATGCGCGGGGCGCAATTCGAGCACGAGTTGATGTTCCGCGCCGAGGTCCCAGGCCTTCAGATGGCGCCGGCGGCGGAGGTCCCATAGATGCAGGTGATGGCCGTACTTGCCCTGCACGAGCAGGTCAAGGTCGGGACCGGCCTCGATCATGTTGGGGGTGCCCCATTCGCTGGTGATGGCGACGTCGTAGCCGAGGTGCCACCAGAAATCGTAGCCGAGGAATTGCGGGCCGCGATCGACCTCCCAGCGGCCCAGCACGTCGAAGCTCTCATGGTCGAGCAGGAAGATGCCGCCCGGGCCGCCGCCTTGGGCATTGCCGAGGGCGCTCACGTAAATCGCATCGGGGCCGCAGTGAATCGTATGCGGCCGGCTGTAACCGGTGCGCGCCGCGATCTCCTCCGCTTCGATCACCTTGACGATCTTGGGATTGCGCGGATCGGGCTTGGTATCGATGATGTGGAGGCGCGACGATCGCAAACCGGGCGCCAGCAGGTAGCGCCGCTCGACGTGCGGATGCGGTGCGTATGGGCAGAGCGCCGCGCTGCAGGCGTTCCAGCCGAAATGATGAATTTCATCGCCCACCCCCGGCATCTCAACGCGCCCCACGACCTGGCTGTAGCTCGACGATTGGGGATCGGTATCGATCACGCACATCGCGTCGTGCTTGCCGTTGGACGGATCGGGATTGAAGACGCCGGCGTAGGCGAGCTTTTCGCGCGGACCTTCCGCAGCCATGCGGGGCGACGGATAAAAAGTCGGATCGGGTTTCCACAACGCCATCTGGGATAACCTCCCACGTGCGAATTTGACGCCACGATAATGTTCTCGGCGTGCTCGTTCAATCCATACTCGGCCCCGCACGTCATTGCGAGCCGGCGTTATCGCGCCACGCGATTCGCCTTGCAATTTTGCCCGCGAGTATGGTGACGTGCGGCACAGCCTGCGGGCATCGATGAGTCGCTGCGGTGATTGAATGATCGAACGAGCGCATCTGACCAGACTCCGGTGGCACGGGGAGTCACTTCGACGGAGGTGAGCGATGGAGGGAACCCGTAACCTGACGGCCTTGGCCGGACGAATTCTGCTCGCGCTGATTTTCGTCCTGTCGGGCTTCGGCAAGCTGACCAATCTCGCGGGGACCGCCGGCTACATGGAGCACGCGGGAATGCCGCATGCGCTGGTGTATCCGGGGCTGCTCGCGAGCATCGCGGTGGAACTCGGGTTCGGCTTGCTGTTGATGATCGGATTCCGCGCGCGGATCGTCGCGCTGGTGATGTTCCTGTGGTTTATCCCGGTGACGATCCTGTTCCACTTCCTGCCCTGGCGCGAAGCCGTGGCCAGCGGCGACAAGATGGGCGCGATGATGCAGCAGATCAATTACATGAAGAATATTTCGATCATGGGCGGGCTGCTGATGGTGGTGAGCTTCGGTGCGGGCGCATGGAGCGTTGACGGCGGAAAATAATCGGTGCTCAAGGAAAAAGGCGCGACGGAGCCTACGAAAGGCCTTCGCCGCGCCGGTTCAATCAACGCGAACTTCGATGGGCGAAATTAGTTCGTGGCGGCCTGTCCGGTCGCGCCCTTGACCATCGTCTGCAGTTCGCCGGTCTCGTAAAGCTCGCGCACGATGTCGCAGCCGCCGACGAACTTGCCGTCGATATAGACCTGCGGAATCGTCGGCCAGTTGCTGTACGCCTTGACCTGGTCGCGCACCTCGGGATCCGACAGCACGTCCATCGTCTCGTAGGGCGCGCCCAGTTGCTCGAAGATCTGCACCGTCGCCGCGGAAAATCCGCATTGCGGAAAATTGCGGTTGCCCTTCATGAAGATCATGACTTTGTTGCCGGCAATCGCCGACTTAATCCGGTCAAGCGCGTTCGCCATCGTAAACTCTACCTCCGATTCTGATATTGGGCCGGCGTCAGAGTCTTGAGCTGCAGCGCATGCACCCGCGCGCGCATCGCGTCGCCCAAGGTCGCGTAAACCACCTGATGTCGTTCGACCAGCCCCTTGCCCTCGAACTTGTCGCTCACCACCAGCGCCTCGAAATGGTCGCCGCCGCCGGTGGTGTCCTGCACCTCGACATGCGCGCCGGGCAGGCCGCGTTCGATCATCTGTTGCAATTCCGTCGGGTCCATCGTCCGCCTATTCTAGCGATTCCGTACCGGCAATTTCCACTGGTCGCGATCGGATCGGGCGTCGGCGTCAGACCTGCTCGAAAACCGTCGTGATTCCCTGCCCGATCCCGATACACATGCTCGCGACCCCCAGCGCTACGCCCCGGCGAATCATCTCATGCACCAGCGTCACCGTCAGCCGCGCGCCCGAACATCCCAGCGGATGGCCGATGGCGACCGCACCGCCGTTGACGTTGAGCTTTTCCTCATCGATGCGGATGTCGGTATTGCATGCGAGCACCTGGGCCGCGAACGCCTCGTTGATTTCCCATAGCCCGATGTCGGCAGGCTTCAGACCGGCGCGGGTGAGCGCCTTGTGCGACGCCGGCACCGGACCCCATCCCATGATTTCGGGCCGGACGCCGGCCACCGCGGTCGCCCGAATCCGTACCTTCGGCTTCAGCCCGAGCGCCTTTGCGCGATCGGCACTCATGAGCAGGACGGCCGCGGCGCCGTCGCTGATTTGCGATGAATTCCCGGCGGTTACCTGGCCGCTCGGGATGAACGACGGTTTCAGCGCCGCCAGCTTTTCGATCGTGGTCTCGGCGCGGGGGCCCTGGTCAATGTCAACGGTGGGGCCGCCCGGCAGCGCGATCGGCACGATCTCCTGCTTGAAACGATCGCGCGCGGCGACCGCCCGCTGATTCGAGCGGAGCGCGAACGCGTCGGACTGCGCGCGGGTAATCCCATGCATCCCGGCAAGGCGCTCGGCTGTCATGCCCATGATGTACATCTCAGGCGGATACATCGTCAGCAGCTTCGGATTCGGATTCACACCGGCGCCCATCGGCACGTGCGACATGTTCTCGACCCCGCCCGCGATTACGACTTCGCCGGCGCCGCACATGATTTCCTGCGCGCCGAAGTTCACCGCCTGCAAGCTGGACCCGCATTGGCGATCGACCGTGGTGCCGGCGACTTCCACCGGCAATCCGGCAAGCAACGCGATCATCCGCCCGAGGTTGAGGCTCTGCTCGCCCGACTGGTTCGCGCAACCCCAGACCACGTCCTCGATTTCGGCGGGGTTGAGCGCCGGGCTGCGCTCGAGCAGGCGCTTGATGCACGCGACTGCGAGGTCGTCGCCGCGCACGTCCTTGTAGTAGGCCTGATCGCGACCCGCGCGGCCAATCGGCGTTCTGATGGCGTCAACGATTACAACTTCACGCATTTCTGGAACCTCCCGATTCGCGCGCACCTGCGCCCCGACGAATGATCCAGTCTGATCATAACCATCCCGTTTCGCCCCGCACAAAGGCCTGCATTGTCTGGAACCGCGAGTGCTCGCGCAGGGGCGCCCTGCTGGCGGCGCGAGATTACGCCACGAGCAACTTGATTATCGGGCGCGAACGAGTTGCCTTGGCAAAACGCAGGAGAGTCTTGACGCTGGGCAGTTGCGCGCCGCTTTCGAGGCGTGCGATCACGGATTGCGAGGTCCCCATCCGCACTGCGAGTTCGCACTGGGTCAGGCCCGCGCGGGTGCGCGCCGCGATCAATTCACGGGCAAGGTTAAACTCCTCCTCCAGCGCGTCGTAGGCGTCGCGGACTTCGCGATCCGACAGCATCTTCCGCTTGAGAACTTCCAGCCGTTTGCTCATGTCGCGGTCTCCCTCAGCCGCTTGAGCGCGAGTTCGATCGCGCGCGGCGGCGTCCTCCCCGTCTTCTTCACGAACGCGTGCAAAACGAGTAGCCGCTTCCCGGCCAATGCCGTGTATAGCGCCCGGCCGATACCGGCTTTACCGTTGAACCTCATCTCTCAAAGCTTGTCGCCGAGCGGCCCCGTATGCGGCATCCCGACCTGATGCGGTCCGAAGGCCTCCAACAGTTCCGCTACACGAAGAAATCGAGCTTGCATGTCCTTTGGCAGCGCGAGCAGTTCCTTCTGCACCGCCTGGTTGAGAATATCAACGGTCCATTCCGCCACGTCGCATCATAGCATTTTTGCGATAGTGAAAGAAATCGCGCGGCCCTCGACAGCCGTCAGAATGCACAACAATTAGGCGTTCGCGAACCGCGAAATCTGGAATCCAACTCGAGACGTGCCATACTGATAGAAGGGCTCCTGACGCGCCTCAAGATTCACCGACGCGCCTTAAGACTCTTCGTCCGGACCCGCGAGGAGCGCAAAAACTTTTTTTTTCGATATCAACAGAACTTGCCATACCAAGCCCAGCCGTACTGGCTATAAACACGAGGCGCGGCCAAGGAGCGGATACAGCGATACAATCCGCAACGAAAATGTCCGTTGAAGGACGCACATGAAGCCCGACGACAAGCCTCCGATTGACGCTACCGCACGCAAACCAATCGTACCCAATCGTCTGTATGCGCCCTACCTCGAAGCGTCGTGGGGCTTCAAGAACGCATGGTATCCGGCGCTTTTCAGCAGCGAAGTCGGCGAAAATGAGGTCAAGGGCGTCACCATCGCGAGCCACGATATCGCGCTGCGCCGGGTGAAGGGGCGCGTGCACGCGATTCAGGATCGCTGTGCCCATCGCGGCGTCAAGATGTCGCTGCGGCCGACCTGCCTCACCGATGAAACCATCACCTGCTGGTATCACGGATTCACCTACGGGCTGAATGACGGCACCCTCAAGACCATCGTCGCGTCGCCCGACGATCCGCTGATTGGCCAGGTCCGCATCCGCACCTATCCGGTTGAGGAGCGCGCCGGAATCATCTTCGTTTTCGTCGGCGACGAGGATTACGCGCCGGCGCCGCCGCTCACCGCCGACCTGCCGATTCAGATTACCGACGACGCGAATCCGGTCGCGCACATTCTCGATGCCCACGTTTACGTCCGCGGGATCCATCGCGAGGGCAACTCCAACTGGCGGATCGCGGTTGAAAACGGCTTCGACCCCGGCCATCTGCTGATTCATTGGGACAACGTCATCGTCGCGGCGACCGACCGGCGGATGGGCCTGGGCGCGCGCCCGATCGCCGAGGACGCGATCAAAATAATCGACGAGCCCAACGGTCCGCGCGGCATGATGAACATGTACAACACGCGGGCGTACAAGTTCTTCATGGAAAACAAAGTTATCGGGATGAAGGCGCGCGGCAAGACGCCCTACTACGCGCGCACGTCGGTGTACCTGCCGGGGGTGCTGCTGGTCGAGCACTGGCCGGTGCCGGGATGGGCGCAATACGAATGGTACGTGCCGACCGACGACCGCCATCACGTTTATTGGGAGGTGCTGGTCGGTCATTGCCGCGACGACCAGGAGCGCCGCGAGGCGGACTATCTCTACGATCATTTTTTCGAGCCGCTGGCACTGCGCGATTTCAACGACAACGATGTTTTCGCGCGCGAGGCGATGCAGGATTTTTACGAGAATCGCGACGGCTGGAATGCCGAGACGCTGTGCGCGTTTGACGAATCGGTGATCATGTGGCGCAAGATTGCGGCGCGCTTCAATCGCGGTATCCAGGACCCGCCGCATCGGCGCGGGCGCTGACGCGGGAGACGTGGACGATGGCGTCCGAGGAGCCCGGGGAAATCGAGCGCGCGGGCGTGCCGGTAACGTTGCGCTTCGAGGACGGCGTCGAGCAACGCATCGTGGTCGCGCGCGACGAGTTCGTGCTCGACGCGGCGCTGCGGCAGGGCATCCCGCTGGTCTATCAATGCCGCTCGGGGATTTGCTCGACCTGCGTTGCGACCGTGGTTGAGGGCGCCGTCGCGCCGGCGCCCGGTCGTGCGGTGGCGCTGCTCGCTTCCGAAATCGCCGCGGGACGCCGCCTGCTTTGCGTCTCGCACGCCCATGCGGCGAGCGTGATTCGCGAGCATTATCCCTCGACGCTGATCGACCGACGGGATTCGCCGGAGGAGTTGGCGCAAGGTGAATCGGCGACGATTCGCGCGAACGTGGCGGCCGTCGAATGGCCCGGCGCGACGGTCGGGAAGCTTGCGATCGAAGTCGCGGACGGCGCCGGGTTCGATTTTCAGAGCGGCCAGTACGTGCGCATCAAGGTGCCGGGCACGGAGCAATGGCGCTCGTACTCGATGGCCACGACGCCGCGCGAATTGCCGCGGCTCGAATTTCTGGTGCGGATGATCGCGGGTGGCGCGATGTCGGAATATCTGACCCGGGCGAGAGTTGGCGACGCGCTCGAAGTCGAAGGCCCGCGCGGCGCGTTCGTGCTGCGCCCGCGGCGCGCATCGCATATTTTCATCGCCGGCGGCACCGGCCTTGCCCCGATTCTCTCGCTCATCGACGCGTTGCGTCGCCGCTCGGGGCCGCGCCCGCCGGCACTGCTCAGCTTCGGATGTTCCAGCGCGGAAGATTTCTTTTACCGCGACGAGATCGAAATCCGGCAATGGTGGATGCCGGAGTTGCGCGTGCGGTTGAGTGGCGGCCGCGCCGCGCGCGCCGCCTCGGGCCTGTTGCGCGGCAATCCGGTCGAGGCAATCGCGGTGGACGATATTGGTGGCGTCGAGACCGACGCTTACCTGTGCGGACCGCCGGCGATGATCGAAGCGGCGCGCCGTCATCTGGTCGGACTCGGCCTGAATCCCGAGCGCATTTACGCGGAGCGCTTCGTCGCAAGCTGAGCGGCGCCGCGGGAGAACCTACCGATGCCAAGCGAGACGCGCCAACTTCCTCTCACCGCCGAACGCGAGCAATGGTACGCGGCGGCCTGCGCGCGACTCGACGCCGAACGCCTTAAGCGGCTGCTCATCGAACTGATCGATATACCGAGCCCGACCGGTGCGGAACGGGCGGCGAGCGAATTCGTGGCGGCGCGAATGCGCGAACGGCTCGGCGGGCGTGCGTGCTATCAGCCGATCAGCCCGGATACCGGCAACGCCGTCGGCGAAATTCGCGGTAGCGGCAACGGTGCGACGCTGCTGCTGTATGCGCCGATCGACACTCATCTGGAGGGTGATCCGGTGCGTGATCTGCCGTGGGCGGGACCCGTGATGCGCGCCGACATGATTGCGAAGGGCTACGCCGAGGGCGACCTGGTAATCGGACTCGGTGCCGCCAACCCCAAGGCGATGGTGGCGACGCTGATCGAAATCGCGAACGCCCTGAAGGAGGCGGAGGTCCCGCTCACCGGCGATCTGCAAGTTGGATTCGCGGGCGGCGGGATGCCGGTCAACATTGCCGAGCGCCGCAACTACGGCATGAGCGATGGCGTCTATCATCTGCTCACGCGCGGCGTGGCCCCGGACTTCGCGATCATCATGAAGCCGGTTCCACGCGTGTACTGCGAGGAGCCCGGCATGTGCTGGTTCAAGGTCGTGGTGCGCGGGACGCTGGGCTACGCGGGAATTGCGCGCGGCACCCCGGGTTATCGCGCATCGATTGTGCCGGCGGCGCGGCTGATCGAGGAAATCGAGGCGTGGATTCCGACCTACACGGCGCTCAGCACGGCGGGAGAAATCGCACCCGAGGGTCACCTCGCGGCGGTGCGCGCCGGATGGCCCGAGAAGCCGGCGTTTCCCTCGGCCATCACAGAAATTTACGTCGATCTGCGTTGCAATCCGCGTACTTCGCCGGCCGCGGTAAAGGCGCAGTTCGCGGCGGCGCTCGGCGCGATTCGCGCGCGGCATCCGGAGATCGATTTCGACTTTGAGATGATCGGGGCGTGCCCGGGCGGCATGACCGATCCGGCGAACTGGATAATTCAGTCCGCGCGCCGCGGCTGGGAACGCGTGCATCAGCGGGCGCATGGCGATCCGCCGAAACTTGGCGGACAGACCGATGGCGCGCTGATCCGGCGCCTCGGAATCCCCTGTGCGCGAATCGGATTTCCGTCGCCGCCGAAGCGCTGCCCGGCGGAATTTCGCGAAGGGCTCGGCGGGATGGGGGTGGTCTCGATCGCGGACCTGGTCAAGACCGCGCGCGCGATAATCTACGCGGTCGTCGATACGCTGACGCGTCCGCGCAACGAACTCGGGCTGTAACCAGGTGCGCCCGCAAACCGGGCCCGCGAGATGCGCAGGAGTTCCGCTAGATGACCTTCTGCGCGCGAAGTTGCGCGATGCGCGCGGCGTCGTAACCGAGCAGCGCTTCGAGCACGCTCGCAGTGTGTTCACCCAAATCGGGCGAACGCGTATCGGGAACGCTCTCGACGCCGGCCGTTTTGAGCGGCGACCCCGGCACGATCAGTTGGTCGAAGGTCGGATGCGCCGCGTGGAGAATCATCTGGCGCTGTTCGAGATGGGGATTGTGCGCGACCTCGGCGACGGTCGCGATCGGTGCGCTCGGGACATTGGCGAGTTCGAGCAGTTCGAGCCAGTGCGCGCGCGTGTCGGTTTCGAAATGGCGCTGCAGGAGTGGATCGAGCAGCGCATGATTGGCGGTGCGATCGGCGTTGGTCAGAAAGCGCGGGTCGCGCTGCAGATCGCCCATCCCGATCGCGTCGCAGAAGCGCTGCCAGATCGCTTCGTTGCCGCAACCCGCGACGAAAAAACCGTCGGCGGCGCGAAAATGCTGGAACGGAGTGATCGACGGATGACGCGAACCGATCGGGCCGGGCACCTTGCCGGTGGCGGAGAACCGGGCGAGCGCGTCCTCGAGCCAGGCGACCTGGCAATCGAGCATCGCGATATCGAGATGGCGGCCGGCACCGCTCAGGTCGCGCTCGCGCAGTGCGGCGAGAATCGCGATGACGCCGTAAAGGGCCGCCGCGAGATCGCCGATCGAAACACCGCAACGGGTCGGCTCGCCGCCGGCCGGTCCCGTTATGCTCATGGTGCCGCCGAGCGCCTGCGCGACGATGTCATAGGCAGGCGCCGCGGCCATCGGGCCGGTCTGCCCGAAGCCCGAGATCGAGCAGAGGATGAGCCGCGGATTGGCCGCGCGCAGCCGGTCCCATCCGAGCTGGAAACGATCCATCGTGCCGGGCGAGAAATTCTCCACCATCACGTCGCAATGGCGGACGAGGTCGAGCAGAATATCGGCGCCCTCGGGTTTGCGCAGGTCGAGGGTGACGCTGCGCTTGCCGCGATTGACGCTGTAGTAGTAGCCGGAGTCGGTCGAGTTGGGAATGCGCGGGGCGTAACCGCGCGAATCGTCGCCGCGGCCGGGCACCTCGATTTTGATCACGTCGGCGCCGAGGTCGGCCAGATTCATCGCGCAGAAGGGACCCGCGAGCACGCGGCTCAAGTCGAGCACACGGATTCCGCGCAGCGGCTTTTGATCGATCATTGGACTGATTTTTCCGGTGATGAATTTCCGCGCGGCCCGCTAGCGCCGCCGCTGCCGGGCGCGGGCCGCCTGCTGGGCGCGCATCGCTTCGGCCGGGGTCATGATGAGGCGCGGCTCTTCGCGCTGATGCTGTTCCTCCTCGGCGATAATCGCGCCGAGTTGTGCGCGCATGAAGGCCTGGAAAAACGCCCCGCGCTTCAAGTCCGCACCGTCGCGCAGGCGCGCCGCGGCGGCCGCCGCCCACGCCGCCTGCGGCCGGCGTCCGGTGCGTGCGAAGTAATACGCGGTGTCCTCCAGATGGCGACGCAGGCGCGTACCGATTTCACCCGCAAGCAACTCCGCGATGGCGCGCTCGACGACGGTGGCCACGCGATCTTCCTGCTGCACGCGGCTCAGCACGATCACGCTGTTGCGCAGGCCCGCGATCTCGTCCGCATAGGGTTTTACGATCGCCGGCGCGATCGGCCATGCGGCGATTTCCGGCTCCTGCATCAGATCGGCCGATGGCTCGTGCGTCAGTTCGGCGGCAAATTCGTCGTAAACCGGATGACTGAGATCGATCGGCGGCGACTGCGCGATCAGTTCGGTGCGAAGCGCGAAGAAATTGCCGACCTCGCCACGATGCGACTCGGGCGTGCGGCGCCAGGCGTCGCACAAGATGAAGTCGGCGACGCGCCAATCGGCGTCGATCAGCGAAACTCCGGCGCGCCGTTCGAGGTCCGCGCGCTCATGGCGCAGCTCTTTTCGCGTGAGTGGGGCGAGCGTGATGCCGAACAGACCGTCGCGCTCCGAGACCAGGCCCCACAAGCGCTTCAGCCCCGCGCCCGGGCGCGCCTTGACGATCCAGACGACGCGCGCGCCGTCGGCGTCGGCGGGCGAGAGCAGGGCGCTCAGGCCGATTTCAGGCGCTTGCGCGGCAGCGGTCGGAACGTCGCGCGCGGGCAACTCAGCGAGCGGCCCCTCGATGCCGCGCTGGCGCAGCTTGAACAGCGCGCGGCGAAGCTCGCGGCGGAGCCCACCGGCCGCGCGCGTCTCCATCCGCATGAGCATCGCGGCGGACTCCGGAGTGGCGATGCTCGTGAGCGCGCGCACCAGCGCGGCGTCGGTGACGCCGGATGCGCCGCGCAAGGCCGTGAGCTTTGCGATCGCGTCGGCCGGCGGCGCCGCCGGATCGAAGCCCGCTTCGCGCAGCTTCGCGTCTTCACCCGCGATATCCTTCGGAGAGGTTTCCTTTACGCTAGCCATCTTCACCAAGCATCGTGTGCGGTTCCAAATCGATCACGAATCGTGCGAGCCTATTGGCCGGTTTCCGCGGCTGTCAAGCTGCGTCACGGGTACGTGGGAGCGCTTGCGACACCCCGCCGCGCGGCCGAAATCAATTTCGCAGGAGCCTGAGCGATGCGCAACCTGGAGGCGAAATTCCGCGTCGATGACGCCGCGTTGGCGTGCCGGCGCGCCGAAGCGCTGGGTTTCTCGATGGGTGCGCCGCTCGAACAGCGCGACACCTTCTTTCGCGTCACATCCGGCAAGCTCAAGTTGCGCGAAGAGGCGCAGCGTGCCGCGCTAATTCATTACGGCCGCACAAATGAGGGAGCGCTCGAGGTGAGCGACTATGAAATCGTGCCGGTGGCCAATCCCGGTCCGCTGCGCGAGATGCTGAGCGCCGCACTCGGGGTGCTGGCCGAAGTTCGCAAGCAGCGCACGCTCCTGCTGCGCCGCAACCTCCGCTTGCATCTGGACCAGGTTGAAGGGCTGGGATCTTTTGGTGAAATCGAGGCGGTGGTTGCCACCGATGAGACCCCCGAGCTTTATCGCGTCGAGGTTGACGAGCTGCTCGGCGCTCTACGAATCGACTCTCACAGATTGATTTATAAATCCTACTTCGAGTTACTGAATGGCGGATGATCCGCGGGCGCTTTTGCGATGAGCTGCAGGAACGTAAGGGTGAGCGAGTATGTCAGTCCCCAGATCACCTGCCCGGCATAGAGGATCGCCGGGTAATCGCCGGAGGCGCCGTTGCGCTTCCATCGATATGAGCCGCGAAAGCGCGGATCGCTCAGCGCCTGGAGCGGCACGTGGAAGATTTCGGCGACCTCCTTCGGGTCGGGCCGCAGTTCGTGAGCGCCCTCGATCACGCCGACGAACGGGGTCACCGCGATATCGGTCGCGTTGGTGCGACGGCCGGGGAAGGTGCCGAGCACGCGCACCTGATGCGGCTCGATGCCGACCTCCTCATGGGTTTCGCGCAGCGCCGCGGCAAGCAGGTCGGTGTCGCGGCGATCGAAGCGTCCGCCGGGGAAAGCGACCTGGCCGGTGTGGCTCGCGAGGCGATCGGATCGGCGCGTGTAGAGCACTTCGAGGGCGCCCTCGCGATGGATCAGGGGGACCAGCACGGCGGCCGATTTTTTGTCGCCGGGCGCGGGCAGCGGAACCGACTCGACCGGCCCGAGCTTGCGCCGCAGGCTTTCGAGGTAGTCGCGGATATTCGGGATTTCGCCGGCTTCATGCATCGGTAGGTCGCGGAGGACTCGAACGATAATCGCGCCGCGCCTCTTCCAGCGCAAGTCCAATGCTGGCAATTTGAATTGCCTGATGTCCACTGATCAACAACCGTCGGCCTCCGACGCTGCCGCGAATCGTAGTCCGGGGTTGCCGGCGCGGCGCTATCTGATCGGCCGTTACCATGAAATCGTGCTCAAAGGGGGCAATCGCTGGCGCTTCGTCGAGCAGTTGAAACGCAACGCGCGTGCGCTGTTCGCGGATTGCCGGATCGGGCGCATTCGTGGCGAAGGTCCGCGACTGATCATTGAGATCCCCGCCGCGGTCCCGGACGACGTGGTGCACGAACGCGCGGCGCTGCTGTTTGGATTTCAGAATTTTACGATCAGCCGGCCGGTGCCGCTGGTGATCGAGGAACTGAAACGCGCGGCGGTGGCGGCGGCCCGCAGTCGTGGCGCGAAGACCTTTCGGATTGCGACGCGCCGCGCGGACAAGCGCTTCGCGCTCAATTCGATGGAGATCGATCGCCTTGTGGGCGCGGAGGTCGGCGCGGCGCTCGGGCTCAAGGTAGACCTGAACCATCCCGAGCTGACGATCACGATCGAAATTCTGCCCGACAGCGCTTTCATGGCGGTGGGTAAACATCCGGGCGCCGGCGGTCTGCCGGTGGGAGTCAGCGGCCGGGCAACGGTGCTACTCTCCGGCGGCATCGACTCGCCGGTCGCGGCGTACCGCATGATGCGCCGCGGACTGCACGTGGACTTCGTGCACTTTCACAGCCATCCGCTGGTTTCATCGGCGAGCCGCGAAAAGGCGCAGGAGCTGGCCGCTCATCTGACCCGCTACGAAGCGCGCGCGACGCTGGCGCTGGTTCCGTTTGCGGACGTGCAGCGCGAAATCGTCGCGCGGACCTTGCGCCCGCTGCGCGTGGTGCTCTACCGCCGCTTCATGTTGCGCATCGCAAGCGCGATCGCGATCCAAAGCGGTAGCGCGGCGCTGGTCACCGGCGAGAGCCTGGGCCAGGTCGCATCGCAGACGCTGGAGAACATGACGGTGATCGAAAAGGCGGCGGCGCTGCCGATCCTGCGGCCGCTGGTGGGGATGGACAAGAACGAGATTATCGTCGAGGCGCGCCGGCTGGGCACCTTCGAGACTTCGATACTGCCGGACCAGGATTGCTGCTCGCTGTTCGTGCCGGCGCATCCGGAAACCCACGCGCGTCTGCACGAGGTGCTGGCGGCCGAAGCGCAATTCGATCTCGACGCGATGGTGGCCGCGACGGTTGCGAAGACCGAATTCCTGC
The DNA here is from genome assembly GCA_021780755.1 of Deltaproteobacteria bacterium. Classification (GTDB taxonomy): domain Bacteria; phylum Desulfobacterota; class Binatia; order Binatales; family Binataceae; genus JADMIL01. The sequence goes on from JAJXYF010000014.1 coordinate 49,145, forward strand.
GCCTCGAGTTTCCGCGGATCACGGCGCATTAAGCCATGCGCGTGACCTTCGCGTGAATGACGCGCATCCGGGGGTAGGGCGTCGAGAGCACTCGCCGCCGCCGCGCGCATAATGGAGAATACTGGTCGTGGACGCAGCATTTAAAATCCGCGAGATCGATCACGTGGTCCTCAGATGCCGCGATCAGGCGCGCATGCTTGATTTTTACACGCGCATAATCGGGCTGGCGGAAGAGCGGCGCATCGAGCAGATCGGACTGATTCAGCTCCGCGCGGGCGCCAGCATGATCGACCTGGTGCCGGCAACGGATCCGCGCGTCGAGAGCGGGTTGAACGTCGATCATTTTTGTCTGGGCGTCGAAATCGCCGATCTTGGTGACGCGATCCGCTACCTTCGCGCGCAGGCGGTGGAAATCATCGACGAGCCGGTAATGCGCTATGGCGCGCGCGGGATGGGGCTCTCGATCTACCTGCGCGATCCCGAGGGCAACGTGGTCGAGTTGAAGCAGATGCCGTGCGCGGGGTCCGCCTGATGGGTTCGGCTGCCGGCGGGCGTGACGATCGAGGCGGTCCGCCGCGTTATCGCAAACCTGAGCCGTACGCGCATGCGCGAATAGTCGTCGCCGCGCTGGCGGCGATCGCCGCGCTGCTGTTGCCGGGCTGCGAGCGCAATTCGCCACAGGGCATCGCGCGCCGATATCTGGAAGCTCTGCGGCGGTCGAATTATGCGGCGTGTTACACGATGCTGGCCGAGCAGGATCGCAAGGATCGCACATTGGCCGAGTTCCTGACCGAGATACCGCTGGCGCCCGATGTCGGTCCCGCGATCTTCCGTCCGGTGCTGCAGAATATGCAGTTCGAGCTGGGCGAGGTTCGAATCGAGGGCGATAGCGCGTTCGCTTCGATCACCGTCACGGCGCCGAACCTGCCGATCTGGGAGCGCACGCTTGACGCCGGCGCCGGGGCCGACCATTTCGGGGGCCGGGACGCCGAGCATTCCCTGGCTGCGGGCGATTTTCCGAAAGTCACCTACCCGGACGGGATATTTTTGACTCGCGAGCGCCATCATTGGCGCGTGGTGGCGGGCTTCACCGATCGCGATCGCATCGTCGATCTCCATCGGGAGGCGATCGTTGAGTACCATCAGTTCGAATACGCGAAGGTGATAGTCGATTACCAGTCGATGATTGCGGAACTCGCACGACTCAAGTTTACCGGCGCCACCGGACTGGCCGCGCGCTACCAGGGTGAACTGGCCGGCGTGCGGACCGCGCAAGCCGAGGTGCCGGCGGCGACGGCGTACGCGGTCAAATCGCTGACCCTGGGCGATATCTCAATGAGCATGTCGGAGGAGCGGGTGCCCGCGATTTTCGGGTCGATCACCAACCACGGCGATCGCGCGCTCGACGCCGTGCAGATTGCCGTGACCTGGTACGAAGGCCGCGGCAAGGACTTGAAGGCCGCTTACTCCGAGAAGCATCCGATCGTGATCACGCCGATCGAGTTTACCGACTTCAGCGTGCCGGTAATCCCGTTCGTGCCGGGCGAGAAGCGTCCATTCGGCTTCATCCTGACGGCGCCGGTGCAGGTGCAGCAGGATGCGGCGCCGTATGTGACGATCAGCGCGATCACCTTCACGTACCTCAAGGCGCCGTTGCCGAAACACGCGCTTGCCAAGGCGCCGAGCGGGCCGGCCGCGAGCACGCCCGGGTCTTCGCTGCCACTGGGCATCGCGGTCACCCGGCCGGCGGCGCCGAGTCCACGGCCAACGCCTCGCGCATCGACGAAGAAGGCCGCTCCAGCAAAAAAAACATTCCAGTGACCACCAAGTTAACCATCGCCGTCCCGACCCATAACCGCGCGCGCCTGCTGGCGGGCACGCTCGCGAGTATCGCCACGCTGCGGTTTTCCGAGGGCATCGTGCCCGAATGCTTAATCGTGGATAACAATTCGCCCGACGACACGCGCGACGCGGTCGAGGTCTTCGCGCGGACGGCGCCGATCGCGGTCCGCTACGTGATCGAGCCGCAACTTGGATCGAGTTACGCGCGCAACCGCGCGATCGCCGAGGCGCGGGGCGACTTCGTTTTTTTCATCGACGACGACGCCATCGCGGAGCCCGACTGGGCAATCGAGTTGCTGGCGGCGATGGAAGACCGCCAACTCGACGTCGCCTGCGGCCTGGTGCTGCCCAACTGGGACGTGCCGCCGCCGCGATGGCTCGGGCCGAGCCTCTATGTGCGGCTTGCGGTGCACGACGAGGCAGCGATCGCTGCCGCGAATTCACGCGAGCGCGATCATATCCACAATTATTTCAGCGCCAACGTGGGCTTCCGGCGCGAGACCTTCAAGCTCTTCGGCAACTTTCGCGAAGACCTGGGCGTGGTCGGGAACAATCCGATTTCCGGCGAGGACACCGAACTCTTCGCGCGCATCGCGCTGCGCGGCGGCGCGATCGCGTTCGCTGAGCGCGCCCGCGTCCATCACGTGATCGGCCGCGAACGGATGAACCGGCGCTACCTGCGCCGCAAGGCCTACGCGTTCGGGTTTGGCAGCGCGATTGCGGGTGGTCCCACGCACAACCATCTCGACAAGCTGGCGCGCAACGGGATGCGCATGCTGGTCGCGGCCGCCCTCGGCCGGCCCGAGCGGGCGGTCTATCACGAACTCGAATGTGCGAACTTTTTCGGCTATTGGCGCGGCCGGCTCGCTCTGCGCCGATAAATTATCGCGTCACCCACGCGAGCATGCCACGCGCGATTATCTGATCGAGATAGGGGATCAGCTCGCCCAGTTCCGCGAGCTCGCTGAGAGTAATCCATCGCCAGTCGGAATGTTCATGCGGTTGCAGTGTGACCGCGCGTTGTGCGCTGGCCGGGCGACACGCGAACAGCAACTGCACATAAGGGCCGGGCGCCTTGTTGGCGCCCAACAGGCGATCGATTTCGATTGCGAGGCCGGTCTCCTCCGCGACTTCGCGCGCGAGACCTTGCTCGAAAGTCTCATTGGCGGCCAGATGGCCACCGGGTAAATCCCAGGCCCCCGGCTTATAGGTCATAGACGGCGCGCGCCTGAGCACGAGGATCTTGCCATGGTGCTCGATCACGCCGTGCACGCCGATCCAGAATTGCAGCTCTGCCATTTACTTATTGTACCTAAATAGTTACCAGGAGGCGTAACACGCGCGAGCGTCAGTCATTTGCGCGTGCGTCCCCAGGCACCGCCACCCGGAGTCTCGATTCTTATCCGATCTCCCGGCGCCAGTCCGAGGTTGGTCTTGCCCGGCAGTTTCTCGCGTTGGCCGTTGCGGCGCACCACATAGTTCTCCCCGACGGCGCCATCGCCGCCGCCGGCGAGCCCCCACGGCGCGATCAGGCGCCGTTCGGTCAGCAGGCTCACGTTGGATTTCACCAGGCATTCGAGTTCGCGCACGAGGCCGTCGCCGCCCGCGAATTTCCCACGGCCGCCGGAGCCGCGGCGCATCCGGTACTCGGTCACGCGCATCGGATAGTAGGCCTCCAGCGCCTCGATCGGCGTGTTGAGCGTGTTGGTCATGTGGGTGTGAATGCCGGAGGCGCCGGGATGGCCCGGGGCGGCGCCGGCGCCCCCCGCGATCGTTTCGTAATAGGAAAAATGGCGCGCGCGGAAAGTGTCGTAGCCGCCGACCGTCAGGTTCGACATCGAACCCGAACTGGCAGCCGCGATCCGTTCCGGCGCGGCCTGCGCCAGCGCGCGAAACAGCACGTCAACGATACGCTGCGAAGTCTCGACGTTGCCGCCCGCGACGGCGGCCGGCGGCAGCGCATTTACGATCGTGGCTGGCGGTGCGATGAGCTTGATCGGGCGCATCAGCCCTTCATTGGCTGGCACCGCTTCGGCCGCCAGGCACTTCATGACATAGAACGTCGCCGAGAGGGTGATCGCGTAGTTGGCGTTGATCGAACCGCGGACCTGCGGCGCGGTGCCGGTGAAATCGACGGTCGCGTGGCCGCCGCGAACTTCGATCGCGACACGAATGGGAATCGGCCCACGATCGAAGCCGTCGTCGTCCATCGCGTCGGCGGCGCGATAAACTCCCGGCGGGATTTTTTTGAGTGTCGCACGCATCAGGCGGTCGGCGTAATCCTTCAGCGCCTCCATCGCGGCGGCGACCTCGGCGCGCCCGACTGCCGCGACCAGGCCGAGCAGGCGGTCGGCTCCGACCCGGAGCGCCGCGAGCTGCGCGCGTAAGTCGCCCTCGCGCTCGTCACGCACGCGGGTATTGGCGAAGAACAGTTCGAAGACGTCGCGCGCGGGCTTTCCGGCGACCATCAATTTGACCGGCGGCAGGCGAAATCCTTCCTGGTAAATCTCGGTCGCCAAGGCCATCGAGCCCGGCGCCATCCCACCGATGTCCGCGTGATGCGCACGATCGGCGGCATAGGCAAATGGCCGGCGCTCGCCGTCGAGAAAAATCGGCGCGACCAGCGTGACGTCCGGCAGATGGGTGCCGCCGGCAAACGGGTCGTTGACGATCGCGACGTCGCCGGGCGCCAATTCGAGCCGTTCGATCACCGCGCGCACCGAGAGCGGCGTCGAGCCGAGATGAACGGGAATATGCGCCGCCTGCGCGACCAGTTCGCCGCGGCCGTCGAACAGCGCGCACGAGAAATCGCGTCGCTCCTTGATATTCGGCGAGAAGCCGGTCTGGCCGAGGACCACGCCCATCTCCTCGGCGATCGCCGCCATCCGATTATTCATGACGGCCAAAGTCACCGGATCGAGTTTCATCGCAGCTCCAGATGAAGGTTGCCGAAGTCGTCGTTGCGCAAGGTGAACTCGGGCGAGAGGTAAGCGGTCGCACTCAACTCGACGATAATCGCGGGCCCGTTGATTTTCGCGCCGGCGCCAATTTCATCGCGCGCAAAGACTGGCACGATCCGGCGCGCGCCGCCCACGATTACGCTCATCTTCGAGATGGGCATGGGCTTGGACTTTGCCCTTGGAATCCGCGCCGGCGCGATCGATGGGCCTCCGGCCGCAGCGCGCAAGCGCAGATTTACGACCTCGACCGGCGCGTCGGGCGCGGCATACCCAAACGTCCGCCGATGGGCCTGATGGAAGTCGTTGACGAAGCGCGGACCCAGCGCCACCTCGATTTCGTAGGATTGGCCGCGATAGCGCACGTCGGCGCGCAGGTCGAGCTTGATCGCCGCCGGCTTGGCGCCCTGCGCGGTCAATTCGGCGCGCGCACGGGTGATCAGCGGACGCGCCCGCGCGCGCAGCCGGCGAAGCTCCGGCGCGGTCTCGCGCACCGTCATCGAATATTCGCGGCCGAGCGGCGCCCCGAGGGCGCCCCAGGCGCAGAGCAGGCCGGGATTTCGCGGCAGCACGATGCGGCGGATGCCGAGATCGAGGGCGAGCTCGCAGGCATGCATCGGGCCGGCGCCACCGAACGCCATCAGCGCGAAATTGCGCGGGTCGTGGCCGCACTCGACGGTAATCACGCGAATCGCGCGCTCCATGTTGGCGTTGACCACGCGAATCACTCCGCGTGCCGCGTTTGCCGCACTGGTTCTCATGGCGCGGGCGAGCCGGGCAATCGCGCGATCGGCGCGGGCGGGAAAAAGGCGCATGCTGCCGCCGAGAAAATTTTCAGCGACCAGCCGTCCCGCGACCAAATCGGCGTCGGTCACCGTTGGCGACTCGCCGCGTCCGTAGCAGGCCGGTCCCGGATTCGCGCCGGCGCTTTGTGGTCCGACTTTGAGCGAGCCACCCGCATCGACGGACGCGATCGAGCCGCCGCCGGCGCCCACCGTATGGATATCGATCACCGGCGTGCGCACCGCATAGCCGCTGGGATAGCTGAGCGAGCGGATGCGGGCGGCGCGGTCGAAGAGCGAAACATCGGTCGAAGTACCGCCCATGTCGAAGGTGATAAAGCGATCGACGCCCATCGCGCGCACCAGGTCGCCGGCGCCGACGACGCCGGCCGCCGGGCCCGAGAGAATCGTCCGCACGGGCTCCTCGCGCGCGAGGCGCGTGCCGATCGCATAGCCATTCGATTGCATCACGCGCAGCCGCGCCCGGCCGAGCGATCGCTCCAGGTTCTCCAGATGCGCGACCATCCGCGGCGCCACGTAGGCGTTGATGACGGTAGTCGAGAGCCGTTCGAATTCACGGTATTCGGCGAGGATTCGATGCGAAACCGAAAGCGATCGTTTGAGCGGCGCGAGCGCGCGCGCGATCGCGTTCTCGCTCGTCGGGTTGGCGTACGAATGAAGCAGACATACCGCGAACGCCTCGGCCCCGCTGCGTTGGGCGAGCTTGCGCACGCGCGCGAGTTCGGCGGGCGCCAGCGGCGTGGCGATCTTGCCGTCGAAGAGCGTGCGACCGCCGACGCCGATACGCAGCGCCCGCGGCACCAGCGGTTCGGGCCGCTCCGGTGCCAGCGCGTAAAGCTCGGTACGGTTTTGCCGCCCGATCTCGATCAGGTCCTCGAAGCCGGCGTCAACCAGCAGCGCGACCCGCGCGCCCTTCTTTTCGAGCAAGGCGTTGGTCGCGACCGTCGAACTGTAGGTGACCGCGTCGGCCGGCGCGCCACCGAGGATCGTTTTGAGGCCCTCGATTACCGCTTGCGCCGGATCGTGCGGCGTCGAGGGCAGCTTATGTACGCGAAGTTCGCCGCCGACGATCGCGACCAGATCGGTAAACGTACCGCCGGTATCGATTCCGACCATGATAGGCGCGCCCGCTTTCGACCCATCGGCATCGGGCGCGGCGTGGCGCCGTGGCCGAGCATCCACGATTGGAGACGGCTTGCGGGTCACGGCCGAACCACGATTTTGAATTTTGATTTATCGGCGGCGGCCGCGAACGCGGCAACGCCGTCGTCGAGCGAGAAGGTGCCGTCGATGAGCGGCCGCGGATCGAATCGCCCGGCCGCGAGCGCCGCGATCGCCGGCGTGAAACGTCCGCAGCGCGAACCGATTATCGTGATCTCGTTGATGACGACCGGCGCCAGGTTCATCGCGGCGCCCGCGGCGGCCGTGCTCTTGAGAATCACCGTCCCCCGCGGCCGCACCAACGCGATCGCCCGCGTGAATCCTGCGCTCTGGCCGGTGCAATCGATTACGACGTCGTAGCCGGGCGCGAGTTTGTCAGCCAATTCAGTACGCAGGCCGAGGGCGGCGAGCCGCTGGAGTTTTTCGGGATGATGGCCGGCGACGACCGGCGCGAAATTTTCACCATTCAAGGCGAGCGCGACCATCGCCCCAAGGCGTCCATCGCCGAGAATCGCGATCCGATCGGTGCGCTTCAGACTCGCTTGTTCGAGAATTTCGCAGGCGGCGGCGAACGGTTCAGCAAAAACCGCGGATTCGTCCGCGACTGCATCCGGGATCGCGATGAGGTTCGCGTTGGGCAGACGCAAGTATTCGGCGAATGCACCATCGCGTCCGAGAATCCCGAGCACGGTGCGCGTCGGGCAATGGCGTCCCATCCCGTCGATACACCAGTTGCACGTTCCGCAACTCGTGTTGATCTCGCCGGCGACGCGTTTGCCGACTAGCGCGAGGTTTTCCGATTGCATCACGCGGCCGACGAATTCATGGCCGGGGACGCCCCGGTATTCCATGTAGCCGCGCGTGATTTCGAGATCGGTACCGCAAATGCCGGCCACGCTCACCTTGACGATACTCTCGCCGGAAACCGGCACCGGGTCGGGATAGTCGGTGCGCAGATGAAGTTTGCCGTCGAAGACCAGCGCGCGCATGGGACGGCATTGAAACAGAAAAGCCGCGGAGCTGGCTACCCCGCGGCCCTCACGCCGATGCGCTATTGATTAAAAATCGATCAGTCGGTGGATTTGCTCGCCGAGCTTTTCTCCGCACTCGATTTGCCCGACGACGCTGGCACGGTGGAGGATGCGGGGGCGCTTTTGCCGTTCGCATCGGATGAAGTTGAAGACGATTCCGACTTGCTCGCGGTGTCCGCTTTGGAGGTGTCGGACTTTGTGGATTCGGACTTGGACGCGTCTGTCTTGGCCGAATCGACCTTGGAGGCGTCGCCGTTGGACTTCGCGTAGTCAGTCGCGTACCAGCCGGTGCCTTTGAGGATGAATGAAGTTCGCGACAACATCCGTTCGACCTTGCTTTTGCAGGTCGGGCACTTTCTGAGCGCGTTTTCGGTGATCCGCTGCGTCACCTCGAACTCTCCGCATTTGGGGCACTTGTATTCGTAAATGGGCATTGCTTCTCGATGTCTCTCGCGGAAATTACACGGTTTCCCTTGAATTTAGGTAATCACGCGCTCCGGCGATGTCAACGCGACGCGCGAAATTTCGCTTTTCTTTCGACTCGCACGGCGGCCTGAATCCACCGCACATTCTTACCTTCCGTCCCTCAGCTTATCACGATGCGGTGCGCACGAGTGCCTCCAGGCGTGCCGCGATCGCGGCGGCGTCACACGGCTCGATGCGCACGGTTTTGCGCCGCGACGTTTCGCCCCGGACGATCGCGATCGCTGAACGAGCGACCTTCAGTTCGCGCGCAAGGTACTCGATCAGCTCGTCGTTGGCCTTGCCCTTTTCGGGCGCCGAGTTGAGCGCGATTATCAATCCGCGCGGGTCGATACGTACGATACCGCGCGGCGACGCGCCCGGCCGCGCCACGATTTCGATCGTTATCCGGTTTTCGCCGCGCGCGAGCCATGAGTCCGATCCGGTTGCGGCATGGGCGGGCGCCCGCGCCATCAGGCGAAGCCGAAGACCAGGATTCGGGTGAGCGTGGGGATCAGATATTGCTGCAGGAATTGAATCCCGATGATCACGATAATCGGCGATAAATCGATGCCGCCGAGAACCACCGGCAAGTGTTCGCGGAAGAAATCGAAGACCGGGTCGGTCAACGCTCGGATAGTGCGCACGATGGGGTTGTACGGATTGGGATCGATCCACGACATCACCGCGGAGGCGATCACGATCCAGAAATAGAGCGTGAGGATTCCCGACAGAACCTGCGCGATCCAGAATACAAAGTTGGTCCAGACAAACACGTCGCCGTTTGAGTCCTCCGCGCTATGACCGTCCGAGCTCGCGCGATCGGTTCGCGGCGGCATGAACGGCGCCGGCTACGATATCAGAAAAACGGAGGTCGTCGAACTTGCGCAGGGCGGCCTCAGTGGTGCCGCCGGGCGAGGCGACGATCCTGATCAATTCGGCGGCGGTCATCGGCGAGCGGCGCATGTTTTCCTCGGCGCCGCGCAGCGTCTTCAACGCCATCCGCGTCGCGAGTTCCGGCGGCAGCCCCTCACTCACGCCGGCGTCCGCGAGTGCCTTGACGAAAAGATACACGTAGGCCGGTCCGCTGCCGGAAAGCGCGGTCACGGCGTCGAGCAAACTCTCATCGGCGAGCGCGACGGCGTCGCCCACCGCGGCGAAAATCCGCAGCGCGAAGGCCTCATCGGCGCGATTCGCGCCGGGTGCCCGCACCAGCGCCGCCATCCCCTGACCGACCATCGCGGGCGCGTTGGGCATCACGCGGATCACGCGCGCGCCGGGGCCGAGCGCCGTGGTCATCCGCGTGAGCGTGATGCCGGCGGCGATCGAGATAAACAGGCGATCCGCGGGCTTCACGTTCTTCGCCGCGGGTTTGCTCGCGGCGCGTGAGGACTTGCGCGCAGGGCCGGCGCCGGGTTGCTCCGAGACGCGCATCGCGGCGGCCATCTCGCCCAGCACGTCGTCGATATTCTGCGGCTTCACCGCGAGCAACAGCGCGCGCGAATCGCGCAGCACGACGAGGTTGTCGGCGGTGGTTTCAACTTTAAGTGAACGCGCAAGCTTGCGCCGGCGTGCCGGATCGACGTCGGAGACGATCACGTCGCCGGGCTTGAAGATTTTCTTTTCGAGCAGGCCGCGCACGAGCGCCTCGGCCATATTGCCGCCGCCGATGAATCCGAGTTTTTTCATCCTGGTCCCTTTATCGCACACGTTCGCCGAACACCGCGCGACCGACGCGCACGATGGTTGCGCCCTCTTCGATCGCGACCTCGTAGTCCTCGCTCATTCCCATGGAAAGCTCGCTCAACGCAAGGCCGCACCGCGCCGCCAGGCGATCGCGAAGTTCGCGCAACTGCGTGAACCAGGGCCGCGCCGCCGAGGGATTTGCCGCCGCCGGCGGAATGGTCATCAGCCCGCGCACCTCGACCAGCGCCCGCACCGACTCGATCAGCGCCGCGACCGCATCGGGATCGACGCCGCTCTTGGACGCCTCGCCGCCGAGCCTTACTTCAATCAATACCGGCATCGGGGGCGCCGGATGCGCGCGGGCGAGGGCGTTGGCAAGCCGCAAGCTGTCGAGGGTATGCACCAGGTTGAAGTTCTCCGCCGCGACGCGCGCCTTGTTGCTCTGCAGATGGCCGATCAGGTGCCATCGCGCTTCGCGCAGATGTGCGAGCGCGGCGCGCTTGGCGATCGCCTCCTGCACGTAATTCTCGCCGAAGTCGCGGGCCCCGGCGGCATACGCCGCGGCCACGGCCGCGGGCGGCTGGATCTTGCTCGCGAGCACCAGGCATACCGAGGACGTCGCGCGATGCGCACGATCGCATGCCCGCGCGATTCGTTCGCGGACAGCGCCGAGCCGCGCGGCGATTTCGTCCATCGGGAGGTCCGTTGCGGTCGTCATCTTAATCCGAGCCCTCGGATGAGGGTGCGATTCCATGGCGGCGCAGCGCGGCCAGCACTTCGCGCACCGGCAGGCCCATCACGTTGTCGCGCGCGCCGTTCACCCGCTCGATAAAGCCCGCGCCGGCGTCCTGGATTCCGTAGGCGCCAGCCTTGTCCAGCGGATCGCCGCCGTCAACGTAGGCGGCGATTTCATGCGGCGACAAATCGCGAAAGGTGACGCGGCTCTTGACCGTCATGCTCTCGGCGATCGCGCCCTTGCGAGCGAGTGCGAAGGCGGTTACGACGGTGTGGGTATTGCCTGAGAGCGTGCGCAACATCGCCCGCGCGACGGCGGCGTTGGTCGGCTTGCCGAGGATTTGCCCGTCGCATTCGACGATCGTGTCGGCGGCGAGAATCAGCGCGTCGGGGCAGCGGGCGGAAACGTTGAGTGCCTTCTCGCGGGCCATCCGCAACGCAAAGTCCGGCGCGCTCTCGCCGTCGCGGCGCACCTCCTCGAGATTGCTTTCGACAATATCGAAGTCAAGACCCGTCGCGCTCAGCAGCGTTTTGCGCCGGGGCGAGGCGGAGGCCAGAATCAACTTGATTGAACTCATGCGGTGACCGTCAGGCTTCGTCGCTCCCCGTGGTGGCTTGCGGTCGTTATTTTCAACGCCGCGGCAGAGGCCGGCATTGGAGTTGTTGCCAGACCGTGGCGCCCGTCGCAAGTGGGCGAGCCGCAATTCGCGCCGCGCGGATTTGCGCGCGACGCATTGAAGCATCCGCGCGCGTCAGATAACCAGTCTGGATGGGAATGAAGTGTCGGCGCCGGTGGGGTCGGTGGGCTGCGGTCTTTTGCGCAATCGCGTTGCTGAGTGTGTTCGGCCGCAACGCGCCGGCCCAGATGTTCCCGTTCGAACGCAACAAGGTCGAGCCGATCGATCCCCGGCAGGCCTTTAGCGAAGGCTACAACGCCTACCGGAGTCGGGATTGGCCGGGGGCGATCGAGCGGATGCAACTGGCGGCGGCGCAAGTGCCCGAACTCATCGACTACGCGCTCTTCTACCAGGGCCTTGCGCAACGCGAGAATGGGGACCTCGCGGGCGCGGCCGCGACGTTGACGCGGCTGACCTCGAGCTACCCGCAGAGCGTGCTGGCGGATCGGGCGGCACTCGACTATGCCGATATCGAATTGAAGCTGGCGCATCCGGACCTCGCCCTCGCGGCCGCGCGGACGGTTGCCGATCGGACAGGCGACTCCGGCCTGGAACAGAGCGCGCGTCTGATGGTTGCGCGTGCGCTGGAGGCTTCGGGCGATTACCGCGGCGCCTACGCCGAGGCGCAATCACTGCGCGAGCGCTTTCCCACCGGGGCCGCCGATGGTGCGGCGCGCGATCTCGCGTACGAGGTCCTCGCGGCGCATCCGACGGTCGCCAATACCGAAACGCTCGACTACAAACGCGCCGAGGGCGCGCTGCTGCTGCGCGAGGGGCGCCCGGCCGCCGCGCTGGAGGAGCTCTCGGCAGCGCTCGCGATGGAGCCGCCGCTCGCGGTGCGCGTCGAGCTGGTATGGCTCGAGGCCGCGGCGTCGCGCGGAGATCCCGCGAGCCAGCGCGCCGCGCTGGGGCGCTATCTCGCGCTGGCGCCCGGCGGGGTCCATGCGGCCGCCGCCCTGAACGCACTCGCCCATTCGTGGTGGCATACCGACAATACCGATCTCGCGCGCACATACTTTAACCGCCTGTTGCGCGATTTCGCCGACAGCCCGCTCGCACCGCAGGCGTCGTTCGAGGTCGGGCGCACTTACGAGGATGACGATAATCGCGAGGCCGCCCGCGCGCAGTACCAGCGGCTCATCCTGCGCTACCCGGCTAGCGACGCTGCCGCCGACGCCCGCTTCCGCGCCCCGTTCATGCTCTTCATGCTCAAGCGCTATGATCAGGCTTCGGCGGAATTCGCCGAGGGCGCCGCGCGTGCCGATGGCGGCGCGCAGCGTGACATGTTTTCCTACTGGCAGGCGCGATCGCTCGAGGCCAACGGCGCGACGGCGCCGGCGCGCGTGATCTACGAGCGCGTCGCCGTCAGCATCGACAGCAACTACTACCCGACCCTGGCCGAGCTGAAAGTGCAGGTCGCGCCCGCCGCGTTTCCAGCGGCGCTGGCCTCGGATCCGGTCGCGACCGGCGTGCCGCCGGCCACCGGTCTCGCGCAGTTCCATCTGATCCGCGCGATCGCGCTGCGCGACCTGGCGCTGCGCGACCTGGAGGCGGCCGAGTTGCGTGCGGTGGAAGTTAACGCCGCGGGCGACCCGGCGCTACGCGATTTCGTGCTCGCCGAATACGCCGCGGCGGGCGCGTACTACGACTCGATCACGACTGCCACCCGCTTCGCGGCGCGCGGCGAACTCAACCCGCATGTCGCCGAACGGATGCGCTATCCGCGCGGCTACTGGGAGTTGGTCTCGCCGGCGGCGACCAGCAATAGTCTTGATCCCTACCTGGTGCTGGCGCTGATTCACCAGGAGAGCCTGTTCGATCCCAATGCGCGATCGGGATCCGACGCTCGCGGCCTGATGCAACTGCTGCCCACGACCGCCGAGCGCTGGGCGCCCGACGCCGGCGTCCCCGCGGCCGGGCTCGACCTCTACGACCCCGCACTCAGCGTGCGCATCGGCACGGTTTATCTGCGCAACCTGATGACGATGTTTGACGGTGACCGGTTCAAGGCGGTGGCCGCCTACAACGGCGGCGAGCATGCGGTGGCCGGCTGGGCCGCGAAATATCCCGGCGACGACGATCAATGGGTCGAGAACGTCGCCTTTCACGAGACCCGTGATTACGTCAAGAAAGTCATCGGAGGCCTGCGCGAATACCGGCTGATCTATGCGCCAGCGGTCGCGCCTGCGGTAACCGCGGCGCCAACGCAGGCTTCGCCGCTGCCATCGCGGTTGCCGCAGACCCCGCAATTGCCGCTGCCGGCCGCCACGTCGCCATCGGTATCGCAAATCCCGCATTAACGATGAGCGCTACGGATTCAAATGCGTGCGCGCTTGTCGCGTCGCGGAAGACCCGCAGGGCCCGTTCGAGCGCGGGCGCGTCCAGCGGTTCGATCACAGAACGAATTATAGGGCGAATTGCGGGGCCAACCGCCGCACCGATTATAGGAATCGACGTGGGCGAGGATCTCCTCGACCTGGCGGTGCTCGATGCGGCCGGCAAAAACCTGCGGCTGGCGCGCGTCGCGGTGACCGGCGTCGAACGTAAAGTCGCGAAGGGCGGGGTCGCGCGCGCGGCAACTCCGAATGACAGCGGGGCGATCGGCGAGTTGGCCCACCGGATGCTGGCGGCGGCGCCCGAACTCGACACGGCGGGCGCGATCGTGCTGATCGATTCGCCACGGTGGCCGCGCGATCTCGATCTGGCGACGAGTGCTATCACCGGCGGCGGGCCGCGCGACGGTGTGCGAGCCTCGGCCGCGCGTGCGATCGATACGTCGCTGCGCGCGATGGTGCGCAAACTGGCGCTGCAAAAGCGCGACGGTTCGCCGTTTCAATTGTCTATGTTCCCGACCCCGAAGTTCGAGTTTTTCTCCGCCTGCGTTCGCGATCCGCGCTGCAAGCCACATCTGACGGCGACGGCCCGGGAGCTCTTCGGCGCCGCACTCGAAAGCGCCTCCGCGGGGCCCGTGCCGGCTGGGGGCCAGATCTTCACGCGCTTCATGCTGACCGGCTTTGCCGCCTACCGCGCGCTCGAACGGACCTCGGCCGCGCTCTACGAAGCCTATCCCGATCTCGCGTTTCGGCTCTGGGCGCGCGGCGAGGAGATCCCACCAAAGCGCACGGGGCGCACGGCGCTGGACGCCCGCCGGCGAATCAACCGGCGCCTTGCCGAGGAGCTTGGGTGCGCGGGCGCCGAGTACATCTCAACGCTCGACGAGGCCGACGCGACGATACTCGCACTGAGCGCCGCGCGGGCCTTGCGCGGTGGGGTAATCGCGGTAATCGAGCATCTGGCGGAGGGGCGTTTTGCACTCGCGCTGGACGGCGATCGGGCCAATCGCGTATGGAACACGAATGTTTAGCGAAGAAAAAGCCATCGAATCCGCCTGAAAGGCGCTAATTGTGGTTGACCTGCGGCGGCTTCCGTTGAAAGCTGCTAATGCACGTTCCGGAGAAGGAGGGCATTTGCAGGATATGAAGGATCGAAAACACTGGATCTATGCGATCTTGGCGCTCGTGGGCGGAATCTTCGGAGGCGCGATCTCGGGACATCTCTTTCCGCGCGAGGCCGAGGCCTCCGCGCATGCGGCGCGGGAGCTACGGGCGGAGAAATTCGTCCTGGTCGATCGCAGCGGTACCGAACGCGGCGTGATTGGGGTGAACTCGCGCGGGATGGCCGTGATCGGGTTGAATGACCAGCACGGGCGGCTGCGCGGCGAGCTCCGGGTTGGCGCGGAGACTGGCAGCGCGCTCGGCTTTTATGATCAGAACGGGAACAAGCGCGTGATCATCGGCGACACTCCGACCGGCCGTGACGGGCTCGCGATTTACAGCACCAACGGCCGGCAGATGGCGGGCTTCACGGTCGCCGATGACAACCAGTCGAGCGTCACGCTCTACGATCCGACCAATGGTCGTGCGCGCGTCGGCCTCGGCGTCGCAGCCAACGGCATCCCGGCGCTCGTGCTGTTCGATCAGAACGGTCGCGATCGCGCCGAGTTGCATGTCAATCTGAACGGTAAACCGGGGCTTGCGCTGGCCGACGAAGCCGGCAAATCGGTGGCAGGTCTGCCGATGCAGGAACCGCCCCAACCGTCGCAGCAATAGGAACAACAACGACGCTCAAAGTGGAGGAGAGTTGAAATGCACTCGATCGGAAAAAAGGTGGCTGCCTTCATAATCGCCGCTGCGATGCTGGTCGCGCTGGCCGGATGCTCGGGTCAGCCGCTCAGCACGCGTGAAAAGGGCACTGGTATCGGCGCCCTGCTCGGTGCTGGCACCGGTGCGATCATCGGAGCGGCGGTCGGCTCGCCGGGCGCGGGAGCGGCAATCGGCGGAGCGCTGGGCGCCGGCACCGGTTTCGTGGTCGGCAACGCGATGCAGAACCAGGAAGTCCAGCAACAGCAGACCCAATCGCAGTTGCAATCGCAGCAGACCGAGATTGAGCAGCAGCGGCGCGAAATCGAGCAGATGAAATCGCAGTCGGAAACCGAATAACGCGCTGGCCATGACCGGGGCCGGCCGTGTTCCCACGCGGCCGGCCTCCTGAACCGCGGCACTCGCGGGCGACCCGTCGCGGTGTTCCGCGGCCAGCAGCGGCTGCGCACCGCGCTCCACGACCGCTCCGGCCCGCTTACCCTTGAGAGAACGCCCGCTTGGAACGCAGCTTCAAGGCCATCTTTTTCGATCTCGACGGCACCCTGGTTGACCTCCACGGACCGCTCTATATAGCCGCTCGCAACGCGCTTGGCGAACTCGGCCAAGGGCCGCCGTTGACCCCGGAACGCTACCGCGAGGCGCTCGCCCGCGATGACCTCTACCTGGGCCTTCCCGAACATCTGCGACCGCAGTACCTGCGTCTCGCGTTTGCCTACTTCGTCACCGAACTCGACCGCACCGAGCGGCTCGAAGTGCTGCCGCATGTTCATGAGACGCTGGCCGAACTCAAACGCCGCGGCTACGCGACCGCGATTATTACGTCGCGTCCAGGCGACTCGAATCGGCTGGTGGCGAAGCTCGCGATGGTCGGACTGGCGTCGTATTTCGACCAGGTCGTCACGCAGAGCACGGCCTCGCTGCGTGCGCTCGACAAGACCGAAAGCCTCAAGCATGCGGCCGCGCGCGCGTCCATTCTGCCGCAAGCGTGCATGTACGTCGGCGACGAACCGCGCGACGTGATGGCGGCGACCCAGGCCGGCTACGGCGCCAAAGTAGCGGTGGCGACCGGGCCGGCGACGTTCGGCTACCTGCGCGATCATCAGGAGCATCAGCCGGACTTCGTGTTGCGCTCGATGGCGGAGCTAATCGGCCTGCTGGATCGCCTGAAGGCGGGTGACGACCAGCCTCAATAGACCGCCCTCGGCTCGGGGCGTCTGGTGCTCGTCGAAGGTTTGCACTTTAAATTCTGCCTGGTACGCGCGACGCTTGACAGGCGGCTGACCCTGACATATTAAATCTCAAGTAATCCGATAGATTTAATTGTCTCATAAGCCAAGCCCACGCGCGCCCGAGAAGCTTTTCCGGCAATAATCAGGCCTCGACCTGCGCAAATTGATTTTTGAGCCTATTACTCTACTAATCGCATCGGATTTGTAATTTGCCCGATCCAGCGGAAACGGCGGGTCCTCCACGATCCGAGGGCGGTATCGGAGAAGGCGAGAAGGCGGGCTGGCGAGGGCTGAATTTCGATGAGACGTAAATTTAAGGCGGTGCAGGCGGCGTTGGAAAGCCTCGCGCTGTTGATGAGCGCGTGGCCCGCGGTGGCGCTCGCGCAAGCTCAATCGATGTTCCAGATGCAGCAGCAAATCGAGCAACTCACGAAGAGAGTCGAAGATCTGGAGCGCGCCAATCAGCAGCTTCACGGGCTCGATCGGCAAGTTCAGGTGATCGATCGCAAAATCGAGGCAGATCAGACTGCCGCGCGCGAAAGCGCTAAGACCGCGCCGATTGTCAGCGTCAGCCAAGCGGGGTTTTTTCTCAATTCCGCCGACGGCGGGAAAACCTTTAGTTTGCACCTCGGTGGCTACGCGCAGACCGATGGCCGTTTCTATCTGAGCCAGACCAAGCCGAGCGGCAGTGAATTCCTGATGCGGCGCGTCAGACCGATCCTGGAAGGCACGGTGGGTCAGTTTTACGACTTCCGCATAATGCCGGATTTTGGCCAAGGGACGGCGGTGCTCTACGACGCTTACACGGACATTCATTACCTTCCTGAGTTTCGGCTTCGTCTGGGTAAGTTCAGAGCGCCGGTTGGGCTTGAGCAACTTCAGATCACCCGGGATCTCAAGTTCGTCGAGTACGCATTGCCGACCGATCTGGTGCCAAACCGGGATATCGGCGTCGAAATTCACGGCGATCTGTTGCGGCAGCGGATGAATTATGAAGTCGGCATCTTCAATCAGATCCCCGACAACACGGCGACCGTTGACGGCGCGAATGGCGACGCGAAGGATTTCGAGGCGCGGGTGTATTTCCATCCCTTCGCCGGTGCGCAGTTTGCCGAGATCAGTGCTCTGGAGCGGTGGGGCGTGGGCATCTCGGGCACCTACGGCGACACTCGCGCCACGACTATCGATACCTACAAGTCGGCCGGGCAATTCACGTTTTTCAAGTACAACACCGGCGTTGTTGCGGCCGGACCTCGCTACCGCTACTCGCCCCAATTTGACTGGTCCTGGCGGTCGCTGGGCCTGCTCGGCGAATACATTCAGAATACGCAGCGTCTGGCGCCGCCGGTCACGCCCGGCAAGCTTGCGTACGCGGGAACTCCACGCACGATCAGCACACAGGCCTGGCAGCTTCAGGCGAGCTACCTGCTCACCGGCGAGGACGAAACGCTTGCGGCCGTGCAGCCCCGGCGGAATTTCGATCCGATGGGCGGTGGCCTCGGCGCGTGGGAGCTGGTCGCCCGCGGCGACCAGCTAATGATCGACAATGACGTGTACAACTACGGCCTCGCCAGCAAGTCAACCGCCGCGAACGAGGCCCTCGAGTGGTCTTTGGGAGTCAACTGGTATCTAAACCGCAACGTGAAGTTTCAGCTCGACTACGAGAACACGACATTTCGGTATGGGGCCGGCAAGGCGACCGCCGTCAATGCGCTAACCGCGGAGAGCGCGATTTTGAGCCGGATGCAGCTCAGTTTCTGAGCCTGAATCAGGCAGATCGGCGATCCGAAAAACCCAGTAGTGAGCGAGCGATTCCAATTGGTATGAAGTTGAAGCAGGCTATTTTCGGGTCGGCGGCCGCACTGTTCGCGATCACCTCGATCAACCCGCCGGCGGCACGCGCGGGCCAGAAGATGCTCAACGTTTCGTTCGACCCGACGCGCGAGCTCTACGAGGATTACGATGTCGCGTTCGCGACTCATTGGAAGCTCAAGACCGGCCAGGAAGTAACGATCAATTTGTCCAACGGCGGCTCGGGCAAGCAGGCTCGCGCGGTGATCGACGGGCTCCAGGCCGATGTCGTCACGCTGGGACTCGCATACGATATCGACGCGATCGCCGAGAAGGCGCAGTTGCTGCCGGCCGACTGGCGGGGCCGCCTGCCCGACGACAGCTCGCCCTACACCTCGACGATTGTGTTTATGGTCCGCAAGGGTAATCCCAAAGGAATCAAGGATTGGCCCGACGTGGTGAAACCGGGCGTCCAGGTGATCACGGCCAATCCCAAGACCTCGGGTGGCGCGCGCTGGGCCTATCTGGCGGCGTGGGGCTATGCGTTGCAGGCCCCCGGCGGCAGCGCGGCCGCAGCCAAGGATTTCGTGGCGAAGCTGTACCAGAACGTGCCGGTGCTCAATTCGGGCGCGCGCGGCTCGACCACCACCTTTGTCGAACGCGAGGTCGGCGACGTGCTGCTTGCGTGGGAGAACGAGGCGTACCTCGCCCTCAACCAGTTTGGTGCGGACAAATTCGAGATCGTGTACCCCTCGACCAGCATATTGGCCGAGCCGCCGGTGGCGCTGGTGGACAAGGTGGTCGATCGCGATGGCACGCGCGCGGTAGCGCAGGAGTACCTGAACTATCTGTACACCGACGACGGGCAGCGGATCGCGGCCAAGCATTATTTTCGTCCGCGGCTCGCGTCGGCGGCGAAGTACGGACCGGCCTTCCCGAAGATCAAGCTGTTTACCGTGCGGGACGTGGCCGGTGGATGGCAAAAGGCGCAGGCGACGCATTTTGCGGACGGCGGCGTCTTCGATCAGATCTATCAACCTTGAACCGGCGAACGTGAATCTCAAAGTGGCATCCGCAAAAAGATCCGGGAAGACAGGGATGAAAGAGGACCGGGGGCGCGCATGGCCGGCATGATCCGCACGACGCGGCGGGTGCTGCCCGGCTTCGGCCTGACGATGGGCTATACGCTGGCCTACCTCAGCCTGATCGCGTTGATCCCGCTCTCGACGATCCTGCTGAAGACCGAAGGTATGGGCTGGGTGCGGTTCTGGCATGTGGTGCTCTCGCCGCGGGTAATCGCCGCGTACAAGCTCAGTATCGGGGCGTCGCTGATCGCGGCCGCGATCAACTCGGTCTTCGGCTTTATCGTCGCGTGGACGCTGTCGCGCTACGAGTTTCCGGGCAAGGGCGCACTGGACGCGTTGGTGGATCTGCCGTTCGCACTGCCGACCTCGGTTGCCGGTATCACGCTTACGTCGATATACGCGCAAAACGGCATCATCGGGCGGCTCTTCGTGCCGTTCGGGATCAAGATTGCGTTCGCGCCGCTCGGCATCGTCGTGGCCTTGACCTTTATCGGCTTGCCTTTTGTGGTGCGGACGGTGCAGCCAGTGCTGCAGGAGCTCGAAGCGGAGTTGGAGGAGGCGGCGGCGACGCTGGGGGCCACCCGCCTGCAGACCTTTCGGCGGGTGATCGGGCCGGCGATGCTGCCGGCGCTGATCACGGGATTCGCGCTCGCTTTTGCGCGCGCGCTCGGCGAATACGGGTCGGTCGTCTTCATCTCGGGCAACATGCCGATGCATACCGAGGTCGTGCCGCTGCTGATCATGACCCGGCTCGAGGAGTTCGATTACCAGGGCGCGACCGCGATCGCGCTGGTGATGCTGGTGCTCTCGTTCACGATGCTTTTCGGGATCAACCTGCTGCAACGCTGGAGCGCCTCACGATATGCCGCCGGTTGAGCAACTTCCGAGCGGGCCAAGCGGATCGCGCGCCGTGGACGGATCGAGCGGGGCTGCCGGCGGCCGGGTGCCGGTGTCCGAGGCGAGCGCGAGCCTGTGCCGCGCGACCGAGGATCCGGTGTGGGCGCGGCGGCTGATTATCGGCGTGGCGACCGGCTTCCTTGGGATTTTCCTGATCGTCCCGCTGGTCTCGGTCTTCGCCGAGGCACTCAACCAGGGCGTCGGGCTTTACTTTGCCGCGATCACCGATCCCGAGGCGCTGAGCGCGATTCGGCTGACACTGCTGACGGCCGCGATCGCGGTGCCACTCAACCTGGTTTTCGGCCTGGCGGCGTCGTGGGCGATCACGCGCTTCGAGTTTCATGGCAAGAACCTGCTGACCACCCTGATCGACCTGCCGTTCGCGGTCTCGCCGGTAATCGCGGGCATGATCTATGTGCTGATGTTCGGCGCGCACGGATGGTTCGGCGGATGGCTGATGGAGCACAACATCAGGATCATCTTTGCCGTCCCCGGAATCGTGCTGGCGACCACTTTTGTGACTTTTCCCTTCGTCGCGCGTGAGCTGATTCCGGTGATGGAGGCGAGCGGCACGGACGAGGAGCTGGCGGCGATCACGCTCGGCGCGACCGGCTGGCAGACCTTCTATCGAATCACGCTGCCGAAGGTGAAATGGGGTCTGCTGTACGGCGTGATTATCTGCAATGCGCGCGCGATGGGCGAGTTCGGCGCGGTCTCGGTGGTTTCGGGGCATATCCGAGGGCTGACCAACACGATGCCGCTTTATGTGGAAATCCTCTACAACGATTATAATTTCACCGCTTCCTTCGCGGTCGCGTCGCTGTTGACCGCACTCGCGCTGGTGACGCTGGTCGCCAAGCGCGTGATCGGCGGCAAGGTGGAGCATCCGCGCCTGCCGACGGTCGCCGGCGACGGAGTCGAGCGCGAGGCCGCATGAGTATCGAAGTCCGCCGTATCGCGAAGAATTTCGGGAGCTTCGTCGCGCTCGACGACGTGAGTCTGGAGATTCCGACCGGCGAGCTGGTCGCGCTGCTGGGGCCGTCGGGTTCGGGCAAGACCACGCTGCTGCGGATAATCGCCGGGCTCGAACTACCCGACCGCGGCGAGGTGCGTTTCGACCGCGAGGCGGCGACCAACCGCAGCGTGCGCGAGCGCAACGTCGGTTTCGTCTTTCAGCATTACGCGCTGTTCAAGCATATGACGGTGTTCGAGAACGTTGCGTTCGGCCTGCGCGTGCGCCCGCGCAAAATTCGTCCGCCCGAGGCTGAAATCCGCGCGAAGGTCCATGACCTGCTGAAGCTGGTGCAGCTCGACTGGTCGGGCGACCGCTACCCGTCGCAACTTTCGGGCGGGCAGCGCCAGCGAATCGCATTGGCCCGCGCGCTCGCGGTGGAGCCCAAGGTGCTGCTGCTCGACGAGCCTTTCGGCGCGCTCGATGCAAAGGTGCGCGAGGAGCTGCGCCGATGGCTGCGGCGGCTGCATGACGAACTGCACGTGACCAGTATCTTCGTGACGCATGACCAGGAGGAGGCGCTGGAGCTGGCGAATCGCGTGGTGGTGCTGAATAACGGCAAGATCGAGCAGGCAGGTACGCCCGAGGAGCTTTATCATCATCCGGCGACGCCGTTCGTTTACAATTTCCTCGGCAACGTGAACCTGTTCCACGGGCGGATCGAAAATGGCCGCCTCTATATTCGTGGGACCTCGGTCCCCGTCAACGGCCATACCGACCTCGCCGGCTCGAATGGCAAGGATGCGATGGTCTATGTGCGGCCGCATCTGCTGGAGATCCATCTGCAGCCGATCGCGAAGGGGTCGTTTGCGGCGACCGTCACGCATATCAATGCGGCGGGGCCGAAGGTGAAGGTTGAGCTGACTACTCATTGGGGCGACCCGGTGCAGGTCGAGATCGATCACGATCGCTATCGCGAGCTGAAGCTGGAGCGCGACGGCGAGGTCTATCTAAGCCCGCGCGAGAACCACGTGTTCGTGTATCAGATTTAGCTGGATGAAAGCGGATTGGGAGAGTTGGCCGGCATCGGTTCATTCGAACATCTCGGGTTCGCGGGTGCTCAGCCAGCGCAAGCCCTGGTAGGCGTAATGCAGGCCCGCGCTCGCCGTGACTACCAGCGTCAGGTAGAGCAACCCGTGCCAATATAGCGGCCACTTCAGCCGGGCCTGCGCCAATGCGCCGATCACGCAGCAAAGCTGAAGGAAGGTGCTGCCCTTGCCGAGGTAGGTCGGACGCATCGGCGGACGTTCGCCGGTAAAGAACGCGAACATAAAGTAGCCGAAGACGATGACTACATCGCGAATCAGCACGACGCCGAGCAGCCAGGCCGGGAAGGAGTTTTCGAACGTCAGCGCGACGAAGGCGCTGACCAGCAGGAGCTTGTCGGCGAAGGGATCGAGGTATGCGCCGATTTCGGTGCGCATATCAAACCAGCGGGCGACGGCGCCGTCGAGCCCGTCGGACAGCGCGGCGACGCCAAAGAGGTAGAGCGCGTCGGTGTAGCGATGTTTGCTGAGCAGGGCGAGGAAGAATGGGATCAGCACGATGCGCAGCAGGGTCAGCGCGTTGGGCAGGTTGAGGAGTTGGCCGAACGCGAGCCTATGGGTGGGCGCGGGTGGCGGAGTGGGATGACTGGACGCCGGAGGCATTGGCAAGTTGCGCGGTGTGCCGATCGTTCAGGCGACCGCAGCTTTGCGCAGGCGTCCGGCGACCGGCACGCTGACCCGCGCGCGCATCGCGACCACGCCGTCGTGATATTCCTCGCTCAGCACTTCGCCGTCGCGTCGCGCCATCGCGATCAGGTCGCCGCGGTTGGCCGCGAGCGTGACGCTGACTTCTTCGCGCAGGCTGGCGAACGACCGCGCGATCGCATGGAGCAGGCGGTCGAGTCCCTCGCGGCGGAGCGCAGAGATCGCGACGGTCTCGAAGCCGTTGGTGACGCGCGGCGGGAATTCGAGCAGGTCGGCTTTGTTCATCACGATCAGACGGGGCGCGGCGCCCGCGCCGATCTCCTCGAGCACGCGATCGACGATCTCCATCTGCTCACCGGCGAGCGGTGAGCTGGCGTCAACCACGTGCAGCAGCAGGTCGGCGGTGCGCACCTCTTCGAGTGTGGCCTTGAAGGCCTCGACCAGCAGGTGGGGCAAGCGATGGATAAAGCCGACGGTGTCGGCGAGCATCACGGTGGACTTGCCCGGCAGGCTCAAGCGGCGAATGGTCGGGTCGAGGGTCGAGAAGGGGCGATTGGCGGCCTCGACGCCGGCGTCGGTCAGCGCGTTCATCAGGGTGGATTTACCGGAGTTGGTGTAGCCGACGAGCGCGACCGTCGGGTAGGGGACTTCGAGGCGGCGCTGGCGCTGAATCGAGCGGGTGCGCTCGACATCGCGGAGGCGGGTGCGCAGCCGGGTAAGGCGCTCGCGCACACGACGGCGGTCAACTTCAAGCTGGGTCTCGCCGGGACCGCGCGTGCCGATCCGTCCGCCACCGGCGCCGGAGCCGCCGGTCTGTCGCGACAGATGGCCCCATGCGCGGGTGAGGCGCGGCTGCAGGTAGCTCAACTGCGCGATCTCGACTTGCAGTTTGCCCTCGAGGGTGCGCGCGCGCTGCGCGAAGATGTCGAGAATCAGTTGGCTGCGATCGACCACCCGCAGCTTGAGTTCGTTTTCGAGATTGCGGGCCTGCGCGGGGCTGAGCGCGTCGTCGAAAATGGCGAGGGTGGCGCCGCGCTCGTGTGCGAGTTCGCGGACTTCGGCGGCCTTGCCGCGCCCGATGAAGGTGCGCGGATCAATGTTCTTTAGTTTCTGCTGGACCTGCCCGGCGACTTCGGCGCCGGCGCTGGCGGCGAGAGCGCCGAGTTCGGCGAGTGAATCGTCGCTGGCGATGCCGACGGTTGAACCCAGTTCAACACCGACCAGGATGGCGCGTTCGGCGTTGTCGAAAGCTGGCGTGTGCGTAAGTCCCAGAGGCAAATCTCCCGTTAATCAGTCAGTTCATTCTAGCAGAAGCGGCGGCTCCGTCTAAGGGAATCTTAAGGTGGCTAGTGGCAGTCCGTGGCGGTCGTATCGATTCCCTGGATGGCGAGCGGTTGAAGGCACGTTGAGAGGAGGCAAGACCTGTGGATTACGTAAAAAATATTTTCGCATTTGGCGGTCTGGTTTGAGGGATATCGCGGCCTTTTCCGCCGCGATCGACCGCCGACCGCATAATTATACTCCTTTTTCGATGAGGCCGCGCGGGTCGTGATTCGGAGGGGCGAGCCTCGGTGGGGCGAACCGCGACCTTAGCGAAGTTGGAGGGTGGTGGCGGAGAGCAGTTGCTTGATTCGGCGACACCCGCGGTTGCTTCTCCGGCGCCCGCATCTCGACTCTGTCTGGCCGATCTTTTACTAGCCGCGCCCCTCCTGTGGATACTGTGGGCAGCAGAGACGATGCTTACTTGCGCCTCTCCCACACCACCATAAAACTGCAAGTATGACCAAGGAGAATGAGACGAGTGAGAAAGCGGGCATCAAACCTGACTATGGGCAAAACCGCACTCTAGCCCAACTGGCGAGCCAGTTTTTTCCGCCGATCGAATTCAACATTGAATCTCTGACCCTATTCGAGCCGAAGAACGACATTCAAACGCTCTCGACATATTTGAATTCGGTTTACTGGAAGCTCGGCCTCGCGGACTACCACGTATCAAAAGCGTTGTCAGCGATCCCGAGTGTCATACCTAATGATGAACCGAACAAGGGTAGCGCAGCATCGGCAATACACATGGCGTTAATGCGGGGTCACCACGACGAAGAAGTTGACCGTATGGAAATT
The DNA here is from genome assembly GCA_021780755.1 of Deltaproteobacteria bacterium. Lineage (GTDB taxonomy): Bacteria > Desulfobacterota > Binatia > Binatales > Binataceae > JADMIL01. The sequence goes on from JAJXYF010000014.1 coordinate 74,485, forward strand.
GCGATGCTTGAGACCGAAGCGCACGGTATTGCGGCGGCACAAGCGTTAGACTCAGTACCGGATATTCTATCGCAGGCTTTGTATCTCGCCCTTCGGCTCGACCTCAAGAAACCGATGCTTGAAGGTTTGCGAACGGTGCAGAGCGTTACGCAGGCTCTTGAGGACGCTGCTCTCAATTCTGTCAGCACGGGACTGAAGGAACTGGTCAACTCCGAAACATTTGAGTACCTGCGCGCGTTCGTGAACACCACAAAGCACCGAAGTTTGATCGACAACCTCTTCCACAGGTCACTTGTGGACTCGGAAGACTATGGTTTGACGATTTGCGCCTTCCGTTACGAGGAACGCAGCGGCAAAGTCAAAGGCTGGCCGTCTAAGACGTTCAAGGAATTTCTGGAATATACGGCGGTCTACATGTCGGCGGCTGTGGGCGCGATCCTTAGAACCGCTGAAGGTCTGCTCGCCAGCTTTGCGGGCTGGCCTGCCGAGCGATTCTGGTTCAAGCTAGAAAAAATATGAAGGTACTTTTTCGCCATGCCGCCACGCTCGCGCTTATGGGCTGGTATCTGATGGTGCCGCCGATCACCGACCAAGGACAAGTCGAACTCGACGTACCGATGTTGCAATGGCAGCAGGCCGACGTATTCGATGCCGCTTCGGCTTGTCAGCACGAAAAGGAGAACGAGCTTGTGTGCGATGCGGCGATCATCTCTCGAGGCACGGCAAGCGATATCAACCACTCTTGCGGTTTCGCAGCCGGAACCACTCCCCGTATCGATGATGTAATACGACTGGCAGCGCGATTTCGGCTAAAGCGTTATGCGCACGCTCTATGCGTTGCATCTGACGATCCGCGCCTCAAGGGGAATTGAGGATGTTCCAGCGCGCCGGATTCGGCACTTTTACAGATAAGTTCACCACTGCGATTCAGCGGAGTTGGAGGGCGGAGGGGGACAGGAGTTGGTGGATTTCGGCGACGAAGCCTTCGGTCGGGGCGACGCGATAGCCGTCGCCGAGCAGGAAGACCGCCTCGCGGCCGTCGTCGAAGCCGAGATGGAGGTAGGTGATCGAGGTGCCGGGGTAGCGCCGCAGGAGTTCCTTGAGCTGCGCCATCTCGCCGTTGGCCAGGCGCTCGCGGGGCGCGCGGATGCGGACCTCGCGCACGGCCTCGGTCAGGGCGGCGCCGATGGGGCGCAGGTCGTCCACGATGATTTGCGCGCGCTCGTCGTCAACGTCGAGCTTGCCGCGCGCCACCAGCGGTTCGTCGCCCATGATCACCGCCTCGAATTTCTGGTAGGCCTCGGGCCACACGATACATTCGACGGCGCCGTCGCGGTCCTCGAGCGAGAACGTCGCGTAGCGCTTGCCCGACTTGTTGTTCTTGAGCTTGACCGCCTGCACCACACCGGCGAGGCGCACCTGGCTGCCGTCGGGCGCTGAGGGCAGGTCGGCGGTGGTCAGTTTGCCGATGCGCTTGAGTTCGCGGTCGTACTTATCGAGCGGATGGGCGGTGATGTAGAAGCCGAGCGTCTCCTTCTCGAACTTCAGAATTTCCTTTTGCGGCAATTCCTCGACCGTTTCGCGCAGCGCGAGTATCGGGGTGTCGCCGCTCTTGCCGAACAGCCCGATCTGATTACGCGCGGCGTCGCTCTCGGCCTTCTGGGTGATCTTGAGCGCGTCCTCGACCAGCGCGAGCAGGGCCGCCCGCGACATGCCGGTGAAGCCCATCGCGCCGCATTTGATGAGCGCCTCGAGCACGCGGCGATTGACGATCTGGGTGCCGACACGCATGCAGAAGTCGGCGAGGTTTTTGAACTCGCCGCCGGCCTCGCGCATCGCGATAATCTCTTCGGCGGACTTCTGGCCGACGCCGCGAATCGCGCCCAGCCCGAAGCGAATCGCCTCGCCGCTGACGGTGAATTTGACCCGGCTCTGATTGACGTCGGGCGGCAGAATCGCGATGCGCATCTCGCGCAGCGCCGCGATGTTCTTGTAGCTCTTGCCGGTGTCGTCCATATCGAGCGACATCAGCGCGGCCATGAACTCGCGCGGGAAATGCGCCTTCAAGTAGGCGGTGGTGTAAGTCGTTAGCGCGTAGGCGGCGGCGTGCGAGCGATTGAAGCCGTACGAGGCGAAGGTCTGGATTTTCTCGAAGATGGATTCCGCGAGGCCCTTGTTGACGCCGTTTTTGACGGCGCCGGAGATAAAGCGTTCGCGCTCACGCTCCATCACGGCGAGCTGCTTCTTGCCCATCGCGGCGCGCAGAATATCGGCTTCCTCGAGGGTGTAGCCGGCGAGCGCCTGCGCGGCGCGCATCACCTGTTCCTGATAAATGATGACGCCGTAGGTGTCGCGCAGCACCGGTTCGAGCAGTGGATGGTCGTACTCGACCGGCTCCTTGCCGTGCTTGCGATGGATAAACGGCTCGACCATCCCGGCGTCGAGGGTGCCGGGACGAAAGAGCGAGATCGCGGCGATCACGTCCTCGAAGCAGTTGGGCTTGAGCTCGGTCAGGAAGCGGCGCATGCCGGAGCCTTCCATCTGGAAGACGCCGACGGTGTCGCCGCGCGCGAGCAGGCGAAAGCTGTCGGGGTCATCGAGCGCGAGGCGCGTGAGGTCGGGTGCGGTCTGGCCGCTGGCGGTGATGAGGTCGAGGGTGTTGGTGATCAGGGTGAGGTTCTTGAGCGCGAGGAAGTCGAACTTGATGAGGCCGATTTCCTCGACCCCCTTCATCGAATACTGGGTGATCGAAATCGCTTCCTCGGAGCGCTCCTTGTCAACGTAGAGCGGCACCATGTCGGCGAGCGGCAGGTCCGAGATGACGACGCCGGCGGCGTGCCGCGAGGCGTGGCGCAGGAGGCCTTCGAGCTTGAAGGCGTAGTCGAAGAGTTCGGGATTTTTCTTGCGCTCGTCGGCGAGGCGCGGCTCCATCTCGAGGGCGTCTTTGAGCGGGAAGTCGCGACCCTGCTTGGGTGCCGGATAGAGTTTGACGATGCGATCGGTTTCGGCGAAGGAGAGTCCGAGCACGCGGCCGACGTCGCGAATCGCCTGCTTGCCCTTGATGGTACCGAACGTGATGATCTGGGCGACGCGATCGTCGCCGTACTTTTTGCGCACGTAGGTAAGCACTTCATCGCGGCGCTCGAAGCAGAAGTCGACGTCGATATCGGGCATCGATTTGCGCCCCGGATTGAGCCAGCGCTCGAAGAGCAGCTTGTGCTCGATCGGATCGACCTCGGTGATGCGCAATGCGTAGGAGATCAGGCTGCCGACGACCGAGCCGCGGCCGGGCCCGACCGGGATGCCGATGGAGCGCGCGTAGTTGATGAAGTCGGCGACGATCAGCATGTAGCCGGAGAAGCCCATTTCGCGGATGACCGGCATCTCGCGGTCGAAGCGCTCGAAGTAGGGCGTTTCGTCGAAGTCGCCGCGGCGCGCGTGCATCTCGGTGAGGCGCACGGCCAGTCCGTCGCGGACGTTGCGGTCGAGCAATTCCTCGAGCTTGGCGTCGGTGAGTTCGTTCGCGCTCGAGTCGGGTCGAAAAATCGGAAAGTGAAACTTGCCGAATTCGAAGTCGAAGTCGATGCGGTTGGCGATCTCGACGCTGTTGCGCACCGGTTCGGAATCGGCGCCGAAGGCCGCGGCCATTTCGGCCGGCGTCTTGACGTAAAGCTCATCGGTATCGAAGCGCCAGCGCGACTCGTCGGCCATGGTCTTGCCGGTCTGGATACAGAGCAGGACCTCGTGGGCCTTGGCGTCGTCGCGATGCAGATAATGGCAATCGTTGGTGGCGACCAGCGGGAGGCCCTCGGTGCGGCCGATATCGCGCAGCCGATCGTTGAGCGGGCCGTGCAGGGCGTTGTCCTGGAGTTCGAGGTAGAAGCGGCCGGGGAAGGTGCGCGCATACCAGGCGGCGGCTTCGCGCGCGCGGTCCATGCGATCGGCCTTGAGCGCGCGTGCGATCTCGCCGGAGAGGCATCCGGAGAGCACGATCAATCCGTCGGAGAGTTCGGCGAGGATTTCCTTGTCGATGCGCGGTTTGTAGTAGAGGCCTTCCTTGTAGGCGGCGGTCAGGAGGCGGCACAGATTGCGGTAGCCGACGCGGTTTTGCGCGAGCAGGATCAGATGGAAGTTACCACCCGCTTCGTAGTCTTCGCTCTTGTTGTGGGGGATGCGGTCGCTGCGTTTGCCCGGCGCGAGATAGGCTTCGCATCCGATGATCGGCTTGATCCCGGCGGCCTTGGCCTTGGCGTAGAACTCGACCGCGCCGAACATGTTGCCATGGTCGGTCATCGCGATCGCGGGCATGCCGGATTTCTTCGCGTGTTCGATCAGCGGGCCGATCTTGTTGGCGCCGTCGAGCAGGCTGTACTGGGTATGGACGTGCAGATGAACGAAACTCATCGTGAAGCGAGCGCCTCCTCCTCAGCCGCAAGTGATGCGCCGCCGCGATGGCAGCGCGCCAGACGTTCGCATTATAGCGCGACGGGGCACATCGGGGATGGGCGGTGCGTCACGGATGCCCACAGGCGCGGGCGATGGGATCGCGCCTGTGGGCGGGCTGTGGCGCGACGGCAGAGGGCGCCGAAGCATCGCTCCGGCGCCCTCTGTATCGCGGCCATCCGAGGGGCTCTCGCTTACGGTCTCACTCTGAAAGTGAACATGCCGGTGAGATCGCCGATCGCGGGGCTGTTAGTCGGGAAATAGGGCGCCGCCGGCAGGCTTGCGGGGTTAGGCAGATTGTCGCGGCTGCGTTTGGAGAGGGGCTTGAGCCTCCAGTTGCGCTCGATGAATTTGATGATCGAAGCGTGATCCGAGTAGGTGTGATCGACATAACCGAACCTGGCAAACCGCGACACCGCGATCATCACGGTGCGCGGGCCGTCGCCGAAGAAGTCGATCGGCTGGATGTAGCCCGAATCGTACTCTCCGCCGGATTCGTCGAAGGTGATCAGTATCGCGGTATCCTTCCACAGTTTCGGATTGGCCTGAACCGCGTCGATGATCCGCTGAGTGAAAGCCTCGAAGAGCGGCGGGGTCGAGGTGCCGGGGTGGCTGTCGAGCAGGAAGTCAGGCTTGACGAAGGAGACCGCAGGAAGCTTGCTACTGTTGACGTCGCTGAAGAACACGTCGAGATCGACCAGATTGTTCTTGAGCGGTCCGGTCATGATCGAACGCGAGAACTGAAAGGGATTGCAGATCGCGCAGTAGAGTTCGCTGGCCAGCGGCGGGTCGGCGGCGGAATTCATCCCCTCGCCGTAGTATTTCCACGAGACTCGCCGGGCGGAGAGGGCGTCGCCGATGGTGGGCACGGTTTGCGGCCCGATCGCGAACGCGGGTCCGTTGGGAAATTCGTAGCTCTGCTGGATCGGATTACCCAGATGGTCGTAGCTCGGATACTCATTGTCCACCTGGTAGTAGTTCCCGGCAGCGCAATTGCCGTTGTTGAAGGGCAGATAGGGAAGAGCGCTGAGATAGCCGGTGATCGCCGCCACCCCGGGTTGAGTCGTATCCGAGCAGTTAACGAATCCTCCTAGGCTGGTGCTGCCAAGGTCGCCCTGGGCGGGACTGTCATTGGTGTAGAAGTTGTTGCTGCCCGCTTGTGGATCGGGATTTTCGATCAGATTGGCGGCCGGGGTCGCCGGATTGCCGTTGCTGTCGGTGAAGTAATAGAGGTCCGCGGTGCCGATCGCCTGCGAATTTGGCCCGGTCCCGCCCATCACGAACTGATGATAGTTGTCGTTAATCGCGTAGCTCGCGGCGAGCGAGCGAAAATAGGGATAGTCGCCCGAGGCCATGTTGTAGAAGCCCATCGCGATGCCACCCTGGAAGGTGCCCTGGTCGTCGGTCGGCGGAAGACCGTCCTTGGTAATCTGCCATCCGACGGTGGTCGCCACCCAGGCATAGAGGTCATGAGCGCAGCCGGAGGGATTGGCGCCGGAGATATTGGCGATGCCGCAGTCGTTCTGCTGCCACATCTGGAAGAACCGATGCGCCGGGTCGCCGGTATTGTCGGTGTAGAGGGTCGGAGTTATCGACGACTTGAAGGTGGGAGTTGGACAGGAGTTGAGCTGCGACGCATCGACGATGGAATAGGGTCCGTTCGGCAGAGAGGACGGGTAGCGGCAATCGGGAACCGGATAGATGGGGAGCCCGAGGGGGAGGCCATAAAACGATTGTCCGGTACCGCCGGTCGATAACAGGCTCTGCGCGGCGGGTTCGAGCCCGTTGTCACTGCAAAACAGAATTCCCGCCGGGTCCTTGTCGAAATCCAGCAGCACGGTTGACAGATCGCAGGGCGACGCCGGCAGCGCGTTGAGAGTGGTGCTCGGCTGCGGGAGCAGTGAGAAGGGGCCGGTTTGCGTGGGACTTAGCTGATAGCTCGTCAGATCGCTCGCCTGGTTCTGAAGCGCGAGAGCGGAATTGGGACCGGGCAGACCGGCCTGGTTAACGATCCCCTGCGAGAGCAGATTCCATACGTGCTGGCCGGGATCGGGAGGGACGTAGGTCGCGAAGACGTTATCGAAGCTTCGATTCTCGCCAATTACTACGATCAGATGCTTGATCGGGGTGCGAGTCCGCCGGGAATTTCCGATCCCCGCGGCATGCCCTCGGTTGGCGGCAATCACGACGCACACTATTGCGAGCACGGCCGATCGCGACACACGAATCGCCCTCTCCATCATCCACCACCTCCCGTTGCAGGCCGAAACTGGACGGGCGGCGGCCGGACCGCCGCCCGCATATTTTGTGCTAGCCCTTCTTGCCGCCCTCTTTGGCGCCGGCCGCTGGCTTGCCGCCTTCGGCGGCCTTCTCGCCCGCCCCCGGAGCGGCGCCCTCGGCCGCCGCACCTTCGGCGGCGGCACCCTCGGCCGCTGCCGCGGCCGGAGCCGCGACTTCGGCGACCGTCGGCGGCATCACGGTGACGACCGGATAGTCGGTATCGAAGATCGGCCGGATGTTCGCCGGGAACTGCAGGGTGGAGACGTGCAGTACGTCGTGAATCTTGAGCGGGGTGACGTCCACCTCGATCGATTCGGGGATTTCGAGCGGCAGACATTCGATTTCGACCTGGCGCTCGAGCGGCGACAGGATACCGCCATCGGCGATGCCGGCCGCACGTCCGATGAAGCGAAACGGCACCGGCACGCGCAGCGGCTTGGTCAGATCGACTTCGTAGAAATCCGCATGGACGATATCGCCGGAGACCGGCAGTTTCTGGATGTCCTTGAGGATGACGTGCTTGTCGTTCAAGTCCGGGGAGTCCGACTTGAGGCGCATGATGCGCTGGCGCGACGCGGTCGAGACCCGCGCCTTGAGTTCGGCGCCGCCGACCGCGATCGCGACCGCCGATCCATGGTTGCCGTACATAACGGCGGGCACGCGGCCCTCGCGGCGAATCCGGTTCACCAGCCCCTTGGGGCGAACGTCTCTTTTTTCACAAGCCAGATCTACGGTTTCCATTGAATCCTCTTTAATCGGTATGGCCGCGCGCGCCGCTCAACTGAACAGCGAGCTGACCGACTCTTCATTATGAATGCGGCGAATGGCTTCCGCTATAAGGCTGGCGACCGAGAGCACCTTCAAATTCGAGAGCTCGGCCTGGGCTTTGGCCTTGAGCGGGATACTGTTGGTAGTGACCAGTTCCTTGATCACTGACTTGCCGATCCGCTCGCAGGCCGGGTCGGACAGTATCGGATGGGTCGCGCAGGCGATCACTTCGGTGGCGCCGGCGGCCATGATCACCTTGGCGGCCTCGGTGATCGTACCGGCGGTATCGATCATGTCGTCGATCAGGAGGGCGACCGAATCGCGGACCTCGCCGACCAGGTTCATCTCGGCGACCTCGCTGGCGCGCTGGCGGCGCTTGTCGATAATCGCGAGGTTGGCGTTGAGCCGGCGGGCAAAGGCGCGTGCCCGTTCGACGCCGCCGGCGTCGGGCGCGACGACGGAGACTTTCTTGTTGTCGATCTGGCGGCGCAGGTACTGCACCAGCACCGGCATCGCGTAGAGGTTGTCCACCGGGATATTGAAGAAGCCCTGGATTTGCCCGGCATGCAGATCGACCGTTAGCACCCGTGAGGCACCGGCAGTAGTGATCAGGTCGGCGACCAGCTTGGCGCTGATCGGCACGCGCGGCGCGACCTTGCGATCCTGGCGGGAGTAGCCGAAATAGGGGATGACGGCGGTGATCCGTTTGGCCGAGGCGCGCCGGAGCGCGTCCATCAGCAGCAGCAACTCCATCAGGTTGTCGTTAGGCGGCGAGCAGGTGGACTGGAGCACGAAGCAATCGCCGCCGCGGACGTTCTGGCGGACTTCGACCATCACTTCGCCGTCGGGGAAGCGGCCGACCTCGGCCTCTCCGAGTTCGACGTGCAGATGTTCACAGACCTCGCGGGCCAGCGCCGGGTTTGAATTGCCCGTAAAGATTTCCAGCTCGTCCTTGGCCCGTTCAGACATCTCTTTTGCTTACCTCGATTAGTCCGCGCCGGCGATGGTCGCACGGCGTCAACCCGCAGTCGTATCGTTGCGCATCGGCGGCAATTCAGCGGCCCAAATCCGGCGCCGCATAATGGCTGGGCGGGAAGGATTCGAACCTTCGAATGCCAGGTCCAAAGCCTGGTGCCTTACCAGCTTGGCGACCGCCCAGCAAAACCGCGTACGGTTCCGGAACTCGTCATCCAGAGGGCGTCCCCGTAACGCAAAGGGCGTCCTGTAACGGCCCGGCGAAACGCGCCGAGTTCCAAGCGCGATCGATCCGCCAGAAGGCAAACGAGCCCCGAAGACTCGCGCGGCGGACGACGCGAATATCGTAACACAGATCGGCGATCGACTCGCTCGGCTTGTGATGGAGACGACGATTGGGCGCAGCGGCCTCACCTGATCTCCAACGCCGGTGCGGCTGCCGGGATTACCGCATCGCGATGTTATTTATGGCTCATTTCGGTGTCAATCTGAACCGCAATCAACGATTAACCCGACGGTCATATTAGGGTTGCTGACGGAGCGAACTATCGTCCGATGATAGTTGGCTTAAGAGGTGGTCAAGATTCGGTAGTCGGTGATTTTTGGAACCATTGATCCGATTTCTTCAGGAGAAAAGCCGATTTCGCGCAGCAAACAACCCTGAATTATCAAACGAAGTAGCGAGGTAGCGCGAAACAGCTCGCGCCCGGTGAAGACGTCCGGGTTGTTATTATGGGCGTGCACGATCCCGCGATTGCGCGTCGCCACTGCACGTCTGATAAAAGTGTCCTCAACTAACGTACGAATGATTTCGGGCTGTTCATCATACAAATCTTGGAGACGACGACGCGCACTAGGCTCGTTACCGAGAATCTTCTCGTTGGCCCATTCGAACACTTCGGGATCTGTCTTGACAGATGACAGAAGCAACTCTCGTCGGCGCTTATATTCAGCGGGGTTCAATTGCTCGTTGCTATGTGTTGCCCGGTGATAGGCTTCACAAGCTACAAATGCACTGAAAAATCTAAATTCCAAGGGAACATCAGAGTCTAGTGGACCAGTGGAGAAGTGAAAGTCGAGCGTCGCAGGATATCGGTCACGGCCCTCCTGCCAACTGTTCATACGAGATGGGAGGGTAGCTCCCAGACCCATTGCAGAGAAGAGCATATTGGCCGGGTGTTTTCGATCGGGCAGCGGCACAGCCTTCTTTTGCGTAAACAGTATAGGCACGGGTACAGGCCAACTTTCGCCATTTGGCAAAAGTTGAACGAACCGCTTACTGGTGCCGATTAATGATGTCATTGGAACGCGAGAACTGGTTGCTAGTTGCAGGAAATATTGGAGCGATCTTACGGGACCATTCAGGAATTTATCGAGTGTTTGCACGTTAGGGGTCTTGAATCTAACTATGCTTTTCACCCTTACACCTGCGCTCGGTGGCATAACGCTGTGATTCCAAAGTCCATTAGACTCAGCAGATGCTTCGAACGAACCAATGCGGAACTTCAGAGGTGGCAGTTGCTGATAACGAATGCTGCTCTGATAAGGAGGCTCTGTCGAGGTGTCATGAACTATTCCGCTAGGGCCGATCCACTCCTCGAGATTAAACATTCCAACTTCGAGTTCATGGAAGGTGACGGCGTCCGATGCCGGCAAATGTTCACCAAGCACCATCCAGTGGCTCTTGTATTGCGAGGTTTTTTCGCCCGATCCACTGAGCGAGGATTCGACCTCTAGAGAGCCAAAAAGAGACATTCCGTGGCCTTGTACCGTTCGCCCCCAGATTACCGTGTGATCCCCCAGCTTTGCTCGACGTGCACGCAAAGGATCTAACGTGCCAACGAGTTCTAAGTTGATCCCGTCCGTGGGAGAAAACATCAATCGACCCGGTATCGGCTCGCTGTCTTCCGTCCACCAGCGTCCCAGACATTCCCAGCTCTCGATCATGCTGAGTTGTGGAGGTGCGCCCTGGATCCCCGGTGCCTTGTCTTTAATCACGTCGCGTGAAGCTCATAAGCGCTCGTCAAATATGGCTTGAAAGAGGCAGAATCGGTTCCTACCTTCTCGCGAACGCAGTGACGAGCGGCGATCCGAACATTTGCTGATCTCTGACGACCAAAGAGGGCTTAATTATATCGGTATAGCTGAACCGGATCGAACCGTTCGCCTCACCCGGCGTGGAAGATCGTGCAGGCGACGGCGGTGAGGGCGGGGTCACGGCGGCGAATTTCGGTGGCGGCACGTTCGGCGGCGGCGGGCGACTCGAAGATACCGAAGACACCGGCGCCGCTACCGGTCATCGCGGCGGCGCGCGCGCCAAGCTCTTCCAACTGACGCTTGGTGTGGGCGATCGCGGGCCATTGCGCCATCGCGACGCGGGCGAGGTCGTTGACGAAGAGATGAGGGGCGCCGGCGCCGGTCATAATCGCGCGCACGTCGGCGGCGGGCGCGGGGCCGCTCCAATGGTTGGGCTTTAAGGCGCGAAAGACGGCGGCGGTAGGGACCTGGAGCGGCGGGACGACGACTACCAGCGCAAGCTGCGGCAGGTCGCCAAGCGGCGCGATCCGCTCGCCGATGCCGGTCACCCGCGCCGGGACCGGATTAAGAAAGAAGGGCACGTCGGCACCGATTTTGAGCGCGAGCTGAGCGAGCCGCGCGGGTGCGTCAGCAGATTCGCGCCGGAACAGCGCGGCCATCATGAGCAGGACCGCCGCCGCGTCGCTTGAGCCGCCGCCGAGGCCGGCGCCGGCGGGAATCGCCTTGCGCAGATCGATCAGGACATCGGCGCTGAGCGTGAATTCGGCCATGAAGTCGAGGGCGGCGCGCACCGCGAGATTACGGCGGTCGGTCGGCAGGTCGCCGAAGTTGCCGTGGATCATGACGCGCCGCTCAGGCGAGGTCCGCGCTTCGATCGAAATACGGTCACCGAGCGTGATCGGGACGAAGATCGAATCGAGTTCGTGGTAGCCATCGGGGCGCCGGCCGGTGACGCGTAGAAAGAGATTCAGCTTCGCCGGGGCGAAGGCGCTGCACAGCTTGACCATCGGAGGGCCCGCGCGGACGGGAAGTGCGGCGGTCAGCGCGGGAACGGCTGCGATCGCACGGGGACGCGGCGTAGCGTGCGACGGGCATCGCGGCGAATCACGCTGAGGAATCCGAACAACATCACGATGAGGCCGGTTACGGCGAGGACCTGACCGGTGAGAAAGGTCGCGTGATAGAAGTCCATCCGCGCGCGGGTATAAGAGAGTTCGCGTTCGGGCGAGGTGAAGGGCTTGAGGACGTCGCCGGAGCCGGTATCAAGTTCGTCGAAGCCGCGCGCGGTAGAGTCGGGATGGGTGCGGGCTTCGCTCGCGATAAGTTGGCCGTAGAATTGGGTTTTTTGCCAGCCGACGATCCAGTTGCCCGCTCCCAGCAGCATCAGGGCGAAACCAAACATGATGCGCCAGTCACGATAGACATCAGGAATTTTCATAAATCGTTAACGTGGAGGATACGTTTCGGCGGGCCTCAATACAACGCCGGTCAGGGTAGTTGTGCACAGGAAGATAGGGGTGGCGGGACGGATGAAGATCGTTGCCCGAGGAGCGAGCCGGCGGATATCATTGGGCGACGGCCGATGGAGAGAAGACTCGCGAAACCTTTAAAAAGGTTTCGCGCAGCCCAACAGTGTTGAGCGGACTTTCAGGACTGCGCTTCCCACGGTGAACGGACTTGGCCGGGGTTTGCGTGCGGCTGCGTTGAGCCTCGGTCGGCGCGCAAGCGGTAGGGGTTGGGCGACAACTTAAAGCGGATGGCGGAGCGCGCCGCGCATCTGTTTCATGGACCGCAATACACATAGAATAGACCTAGCTCTGCAGGCGCCGAAGGCGGCGCGATTGACTGAACATATCCGATGGCTTCGAAACTTGATTCCCTGCTTGACCGCTTTGCCAAACAAGACCGGCTGGCACTGGCCCGGCTGATAACGCGGGTCGAGAACCGATCGGCCGAAGTCAGCACCGTGATGGAGCGTATATACGGGCGGACAGGTCATGCTTACATTATTGGAGTGACGGGGGCGCCGGGAGCCGGCAAGTCAACGCTGGTCAACCAGTTGGTGGTCAAGTATCGCGCGCAGAACAAGCTGGTGGCGGTGCTGGCGATCGATCCGTCGAGTCCGTTTTCGGGCGGGGCGGTGCTGGGCGACCGCGTGCGCATGACCGACCATTACCGCGACCCCGGCGTTTATATCAGGAGCCTCTCGACCCGCGGGCATCATGGCGGGCTGAGCCGGGCGGCGCGCGAGATCGTGAAGCTGCTCGACGCGTTCGGCCACGACATAATCATTATAGAGACGGTCGGGGTGGGGCAGACTGAGCTCAGCGTGATGGACCTGGCCGACACCACAGTGGTAGTGACGGTGCCGGAGGGCGGCGACGGCGTGCAGGTGATGAAGGCGGGGCTGAACGAAATCGCCGACCTGTTTGTGGTCAACAAGGCGGACCGCGACGGAGCGGACCGGATCAAGGCGGAGCTGGAGCTGAGCGTGCATCTGCGGCCGGCGGTGGGATGGCGTCCGCTGGTGCTGATGACGCAGGCCTCCAACGATATCGGAATCGACGCGCTGGTGCAGGCGATCGGACGCCATGGCGATTATCAACGGGAACATCATGATCCGGCGCGCGATGGCGAGCGGCGCACGCGTGAATTTATCGAGGTGCTGACGTCGGAGCTCGAGGAGCGGACCGAGCGGGCGCTGAAGAACGGAGCGGGCGGCAGCGCCGAGCGGGTGCTGGGCGAGATTCGGGAGGGCAGCCTCAATCCCTACAGCGCGACGCGCCGGATTATCGAAGACCACGCCGCGATCGCGCGGTTGCTGGACGAGGGCGGCCCGAAGGCGGTCCGGGAATAGCGCCCGGGCGGGAGTAGTCAGTGGCGATACTTGGCAATAAAGCAAAGCCGGAGGGCCGGCTGTTCGCGATCGGGGACATCCACGGATGTCCGGACGAGCTTGGGGCAATCCTGAAGTCGATCGCGCCGGGGCCGACCGACACGGTGGTATTCGTGGGCGATTACGTGGATCGGGGACCGTCGGCGCGCGACGTGATCGAGCAGTTGATCGAATTGCAGCGGGGGCCGGCCGAGGTCGTGTTCCTGAAGGGGAACCACGAGGACATGATGTTGTCGTTTCTGGGCTTCCCCGGCCATTATGGCGAGTCGTTTCTGTTCAACGGCGGTTCGCAGACGCTCGACAGCTACGGGGTTTCCGAGGACACGCTGGAGCATGCGATCAAGTTCCTGCCGGCGAATCATCTGGAATTCCTGCACGGGCTGGCCACCAGCTACCATCGTCCGCCGTATCTCTTTGTCCACGCCGGGATCATGCCGACGCGGCAGTTGGAGGAGCAGGCGGTCGAGGACATGCTCTGGATACGCCAGGAGTTCATCTTCAACGTCCATCAGATAGGCGCGACGGTAGTCTTCGGGCATACGCCGATGCGCGCGGTGATGGTCGATCTGCCGTACAAGCTGGGGATCGACACGGGCCTGGTGTACGGGGGGCGGCTGACGTGCCTGGAGTTCAGCGAGGGTATCGCGTACCAGGTGGCGCGGGGCAGCCGGCAGGTCAAGACGGTGCCGGTGGACGTGCGCTGAGCGGTCCGGCGGGAGAGATTCGGGGCGGACTCTTCCGCAGGGGCATCGCGCCCGCTATTGTAATGCGCTTGATGGCGGCGTAGCTCAGTTGGTTAGAGCATGCGGCTCATATCCGCAGTGTCGTAGGTTCGACTCCTACCGCCGCCACCAAACTTCTTCGCAACGGCGAGAAGTGATTTCGGCTTACTCGCCCTAAACCCACCGAAGCTCTCGGTTTGCGCGATGCCGGTTCTGGTGCCGGTTGGAGGTGCGGTTCTGGTGCTGCCCGTCCGGTGGCCCCACTGTTCATCAAAACCGCTCTCCTCTACTAAATCGCTAAAAGGGTCAACTAAGCCCTTGGTATTTCGTGACCAAACCGACGCCGGGATCCGCTCATTCGGAGCAATTCCGATCACGAAAACGTATATAGTCCGCCGCGCTTTGCGGTGTGATTATGAAGCACAACCAATAGGTCAAAGCGGAAGAAGATAAGGGAATGAGGACATTCGGGCAAGTGATTGTTGAGGCGCGCTGCGGCTCATGCTGGCGCGGATCCCGCGTTCTCGCTTACGAACCCATCTCGCAATGGGCTACCAGCACCGGTGTGATGGCGTGAACGCATCTTAGCCGGGTCACGCATCTCTGGACGAATACGATTTCCTATCCTATATTTAAGTTTCGTTTACGAAACTGTCAACTGTTCGGCGTTTAGACACGCCGCGGAGCGACGATGATGGAATACGACCTGAAGATTGTTGGTGGCACAATAATAGATGGCATGGGCGGACCCGCACGTTCGGGCGATGTCGCCATCAAAGCGGGCAAGCTGGTCGCGATTGGCAGCGCGCCCGGACGAGCGCGCGAAGAAATCGATGCGCGAGACCAGATCGTCGCGCCCGGATTCGTCGATATTCATACGCATTACGATGCGCAGTTGATGTGGGACCGTATGTTGACGATCTCCCCCTGGCACGGCGTAACCACTGTCGTTATGGGGAATTGTGGATTCGGGGTTGCGCCTACTAGACCGGAGCATCGCGGACTTATCATGCGCACGCTCGAAAAGGTGGAGGGGATGAGCTTGGCGGCGCTGGAGGAGGGACTCGGCTACGATTGGCCGTTCGAGACATTTGAACAGTACCTGGATGTGGTTGCTCGGAAAGGTACGGCGATCAACGTCGGTGCGCTGGTTGGGCACACACCGGTGCGTCTCTACGTGATGGGGAAAGAGGCGACCGAGCGACCAGCGAGCGAAGCCGAAATTGGCCAAATGCGTGAAATCGTGCGCGGCGCAATCAAAGCGGGCGCGCTGGGATTTGCGACGTCGAAAGCTCCCACGCACGTGGGATATGAGGGAAAGCCTGTACCAAGCCGGGCCGCGAGCGTTGCTGAAATCAAATCGCTTGCCGCAGTCCTCGGCGAGACCGGACAAGGGATCATGCAAGCTACCGTGGGCCGCGAGCTTTTTCTTGACGAGTTTCGCGAAATCGCACGCGCAACTGGCCGGCCGATAACCTGGACCGCGCTCTTGGCCGATATGATGGGCCCAGGATCCCATAAAGCACTGCTTCAACGCTCACGTGAGATTGCCAAAGAAGGACTTCCGGTCATTCCGCAGGTAACCTGCCGGCCGCTGAATTTCGAATTCACTTTCAAGGAGCCGTTCATCTTCGAGTCGATGTCGATGTTCAAGCCCGTCTCGGCCGCCGATCTGGACGGCAAGCTGCGATTTTACAGTGACCCGGAGTTCCGAAGAGCCTTCAAGGAGGCGCTCGGTGCTAAACGGCCGGGGGAGATATTCGCAGGCGGACTCGCCGGCCGTTGGAAGCAGACTTGGATTTCGCAGGCGCCGTCGGCGCGGGAACTCGAAGAGCAAAATCTGGCGGAGGTCGCAGCTAAGCGCGGCAAGGATCCGATCGATCTGGCGCTCGATCTCTCGGTCGATTCGCGCCTGGAAGCGCGGTTTAGAATGGCGATATTCAATCATGACGAAGAGGAGGTCGAAGAGTTGTTAAAGGCGCCTGAAACGGTGCTCGGTCTCTCAGATGCGGGCGCCCACGCGAGTCAACTATGCGACGCATGTTTCTCGACTTATCTGCTTGGTCGATGGGTACGGGAAAAGAAAGCGATTTCTCTCGAGAGGGCGGTTTGGATGCTCACGGCGCGCCCTGCCCAAGTGTTTGGAATCACGGATCGTGGCCGACTGGAAACTGGACTTGCTGCTGATCTGACGATTTTCGACTCCGATACCGTCGGCGCTTCGAAACTCCGCCGGGTTCACGACATGCCGGGAGGACAGGATCGGCTAATCGCGGATGCGCGGGGAATCAGCGCGGTTATCGTGAACGGTACGGTAATCCGGCGGGACGGCGAGGATCTGGCCCGTCCGGACGGTGAGCTTCCGGGGCGTCTCCTCCGTAACGGGAGGGCTGGGTAAGGTTCTTCCCGCTTATCGATGATGGCCTCAAAACACATGCGCCGAAGTAATTATTGTCACTACGGGAAATCATCATCAGAAGACGAAAATCATCGCGGTTGGATAAACGAGCCCAATGAGGCGTCGCAGGATCGGTGTGGCGCGTCGCTTAGAATAAGCATGACGAGGCCACAGGAAAACGAAAGGGGGCATGCTGGTTCAATAAGGTGGCCAAGCTGTTCGAGCAGTTTATGACTGCAACCGGGACCGCCGCGAAATCAAAAATCTGAACGGCCGTAGGACACGCGAAGCAGCCAACTCGTGGAACGAGCTTCGTTATCGCTACGAATCACGTGTCATGTGTCTGTGACTGAGTCTGAGTTTTGACGCCGTCAACGCGACGGATGGAGCATTGGATGGTTCAGCGAGGCGCCTCACATACACTGGGGCCGGGCAAATATATTTTGCAGTTTCGGGCTCCGATCGGGCTGATACTGATTGCGATCACGGCCTTTATGGGCTATTGGGCGGCGCACGTCCGGATCGCGACGAGCTTCGAAAACTTCTTCCCATCTAGCCATCAGAACACACTGCTGTACCGCAAATTTCAGAACCAATACGGCGGTGCGCAAAGCTTATACGTGATGCTGCGGGTCAAGCACGGCGACATCTACAACGTCAAAACGCTGACGAAAATTCAGGACATCACGAACGACGTCAACATCCTTCCGGGCGTTGACCACAATGAAGTTTTCTCGCTGGCATCCTATCGCGTGGCCTTCTCGCAGGCGATTCCGGGCGCCCTCATTGCGACCAACTATATGTATCCGACGGTGCCGACGACGCCGGCCAAACTCGAAGGACTGCGGCGCAATGTCATGACGCATCGGGAGCCCGTGCGGGGCCTGATCACGTCCGACGACAAGGGCGCGATGATCACGGCGAGCTTCAATGACCAGGGGCTCGACTACAAGAAGCTCTTCGATGATATCCAGGTGATCGTGCGCAAATACGAAGACGCCAATACGGACATCTTCGTCGCCGGCGAGCCGGTAATATCGGGGTGGGGCTACTATCATCTGACGCAGATCAAGGTCATCTTTCTGACCGCAGTCGCGCTCATGCTCATAATTCTCTACGTGAGCATCGGCGAGCGTAGCAGCTGGTGGGCACCGATTTTGACCGGGACTTTTTCCGCCGTCTGGGGTCTCGGGTTCGTCAGCCTCATGGGCTACAACTTCGACCCGGTGATGCTGGTCATACCGTTCATCCTGACGGCACGCGATCTCAGCCACGGAATCCAATGGCAGGGGCGGTACTACGACGAGCTCGATCGCCTCGATGACAAGCTGCTCGCATGCGCGACTACGACCGACGTCATGCTGCCGCCGGGCCTGCTGTCGATTCTCGCGGACATCGCGGGAATCATCTTTATTTCATTCGGCGGTATCCCGGTGCTGAAGGAGATTGGCTTCGGCGGCGCCATGTGGCTTGCCGGAAGCCTCACGATGGTCTTTGTTTTCCAGCCAATTTTCATGAGCTATCTGCCGCGCCCGCGAATCCGCGGACGCAGTTGGCTGAGCCGCTATGGTAAAAGTGAGCGCACGGGCATTTTGCATGGATTTGTAAATTGGCTGGTGAAGGTGCCGGTAACGCCGGGCTTCGCGCGATCGGTATTCCTTGCAGGTGGAGCGATCTTTATCCTGTTCGGCGTCATATCGGGACAGCGCGCACGAATCGGTTATCAAACCCCGGGTACGCCGCTCTATCGGCAGGATTCGAAGGTCAACCTAGACATCGCCGAAATCGGCAAGTATTTCCCTACCGATATCGGCTGGGTGGTGCTGTCAACGGCGGATTATCCCGACCCGCAATCAAGTATCGGTCCTGACGTCCTGCGGATGACCGATGACCTTGCGGCTTATTTGATCGGTCGTGGTGATGCGGTTGGGGTAGCGTCGTTCACGAACATCGCAATGAAGCCGCTCAACATGATGTTCCACAACGGCTATCCGAAATTTCAGAGTATTCCGGCGGGAACCGAGTTGGGCGGCAACCTCTGGTACATGTTCCTGGGCGGTACCGCGCCGGGCGAAATGGAACGGTTCTTCGCCCATTCCCCCCATATGACCAGTACGTGCATCCGCGTATTGCTGCCGGATCACACCTTCAATCGACTCAATGCGGTCCGGGATGATATCAAGAAATTCATCGACGAGCGAGTGACGCCCGACCCGGGGCTATCGAAAATTACGGTTCACTACCTCGGCGGCGTCGCGGGGCTTTATCTGGCAGCCAATGACGTGCTCTACCGCCTCGACATCATCAACCTGACGTTCGTGCTGCTGGTCATTTTCCTTTGCTGCGCGTTCAGCTTTCAGTCGATTACGGCGGGAGCGCTCTTCATCGTTTCGTGCGTGATGGCAAACTTCGGCGCCTTCATCTACATGAATGCGTTCAACATCGGACTGACTATCGATACTATCCCGGTGATCTCGCTTGGAATCGGCCTTGGTGTTGACTACGGCATTTATACCGTCGCCCGCATCCGCGACGAGGTGATGGGCGGGGCGTCAATCGATGAGGCGGTTGAAATCGCACTAAGCAGCACCGGCGCTTCGGTCTTCAGCACGTTCGCCGTGATGATCGGCGGGATTCTACCGTGGGCATTTTCGCCGCTGCTGTTCCACAACGAGATGAGCGTGCTGCTGATTTTCCTGATGGCGACCAACATGATCGCGGGAGTGTTGATTCTGCCAGCCTACATTGCATGGCGTCGGCCCTGTTTTATCGTGCGCTATGAAGCCACTGGCGGAGCGAAGGGCCGGATGGCACACGCAACGGCCAGTTGATTACGTTGACATGTCTGCTTGGCGGCCGCCGTCCAGTTACCTACCGCAAGCGCGGCGGGCAGGATGAGGTCGCCTGCTATTGGCATTACTTACGAGGGTGACCAAATAGCGAAGAGTTCTGCATCCACGCCGCCCCTGTTTTCGAAGCGGTGTGGTACTATTGCCTTTATGTGAAGCGTGTCCCCCTCGCGGAGAACCTCTTGTTTGCCGCGCACCCAAAAATCGACAGTTCCCTTCTTACAGATGAATAAAATCTCCCCGCTGAAGCCGAGAGGCCTGCCACTACGGCCCCGGGGGGGGATCTTGGCCAGATATGCCTCCATCTTGGGCTCCTGAAGAGCTTCAGCGATATTCTGAATCCGGATGCGAGATCCGGTCGAGTGTGATTTGGCGGAATCAGCGCGGATTATTCTGACATCAACCGGACTGTCATCTTCACCAAGCAAATGGCTCGCGCGCAGGCGCAGGGCCTTGGTAACCTTAACGAAAATTTCGATCGACGGTACTAATCGTCCTGCCTCAATCTTCTGAATCGTAGCTGCTGACACTCGAGCTTGCTCGGCAAGCTTGCGAAGGGTCAGTCCACGCTCTAGGCGTGCACGCTTCAGACGTTGGCCGAGGCTGTCAAAATTTCCTTCCGCGCTTTCTTTGGAGGCGCGCGGCGTCGAAATCGCACTGTTCAAGGTTTCAATTTCCGCCAAATGTTTGGCCATATTAATTGCGAGTTCTGTTGGTACTGCAAACCGCTCCACGTCCTATATCGGAAAATACAGGTTCGAAAGGTGCTTTATGTTTCATCACGAGAATGCTTTAGGGTACCAGAGAAATCACTCTCCATGAAATCCCACCTAACGATGCCCCGTTCGCGAATCACGTAAACATCGCCCTCATTGGATTCCAAAACAAGTCCGCATTCTTGTCTCGAATCATACCATTCCTGTTTCTGATTGAAGACAGAAAAGGATTTTGATAGAAGGGGTGTATAACGCACGCCAGTTGTGGCGCGTCACCAATCGGTTGGCGCCACGCTGGGGGCAAAGGTTCAACGCGATTTTGCGGCCGCTTGCGGCTCAGAGGAAAAGTATGCACATAGCTTCACGGCAACGGAAAGCATGGGTCGGCTTTGTTTTGGGTTTGTTAGTCGCATTTTCGGGCATCGCCGCTGCTGCCGACCAGGTGCAGTCCACGACGCAGGACTGGCTCGCCGCCACCAAAGACCAGGGGACGATCCCGCCCGGCACGAAGATCACGATGCAGAACTGGCAGCAGTACAAACAATTCATGCCCGTGGGGATGATTGACTTCTTCCAGGGGGCATACTTCTGGAAGATGCCGTCGGATGTGGAGATGAATATCGGCCCAACGGTCATCCATCCGCTCTCGAGGTCCTATATCGCAGCGACCGAGAAGTACGGCGGCCAGACGCGCGTTGTTCATGAGCCAGACGGTACGATGAACATTGCGAACTATGTGGCCGGGATGCCTTTTCCGAATCCGCAGCAACCCGATATGGGGTACAAGATTCTCGCCAATGTCTGGTTCCCGGATGAACCTTACCTGTTGGTGTTGTCGTCGGCGAGCGGCTTCGGCAGCTTCTGCACCGCCGATCGCTTCGGCAACGCCGCATGCACCAAGACTTCGCTAGTTTACCGTCAGCTTGCGTATAACAACCATCCCGGAATTCCACCCACCGAACCGCAGGCCGCAGGTGCATGGTATACGGAATGGTTGATGGTCGAGCAGCCTGAGCAATCCAGATACACCGCCGACCTCACGATTTTCTGGCAGGATCTGACCAAGAGTGAAGACAACTACGTTTTCGTTCCCTCGCTCCGTCGCTCTCTGCGGCTTTCCACATCTGCCCGGTGCGCGCCTCTGCTAGGCAGCGATATGGTTCATGATGATCAACGCGGTGGCTATAACGGCGGACTTCATAATTTCAACGCCGAGTATCTTGGCACACGAAAGATCCTGGGGATTACCGATTTAACGAACGCCGATGGAATCTATCCTGCGGAGTATGACGGACAACTGGGATGGCCGAAGCCGTCGTGGGGCCTTTGGAGCCTGCGCGAGGTCTATGTGATCGACGTGCGGCGCGTATCCTCGCAAAGTCAGGGTTACTGCTATGGCTCCAAGATAATGTACGTCGATAAGCAAACGATGCATCAGTTTTGGGAAGAGGTTTACGACACAAACCTGAAGTTATGGAAGATTGTCCGCATATATCCTCACTCCGCTGAGGTCGATCCGGGTCAGGGCGTAACCCCGCTCTCAGGATCGCTCATCGAGACCTACTGGGATGTGCAGAACGATCATAAGAGTGACGTCTTCACGGCGAATCCTGATGGCAAAACCGATGGGTTGGTCTATAACGCCGGCGCGCCGACGGAATTCAACAACGTAGCCAAGTATTCCACGCCGGGTGGGTTAATGCAGATCATGAAATAGGATTGGACATTCTGGAGACCATCACGTTAAAACGCCAGCCAGTCCGTCGTTAGGGAGATCAATATGGAGACAAGCGCGAATAAGTTCGTCTCGGCTGATGGGCATGTGGTCGAACCGGCAAGTTTGTGGATCGAACGGATGGACCTTCGGTTTCGCGAACGCGCACCGCGCATCGATTCGAGGCCGGACAACGATTACTACCTGATCGACGGACTGCCGCCGAGTCCGGCGGGCCTCGAAGGCGTCATCGTGGAGGAAAAGATCTCGGGCAAAATCAAGAAGCCGCTCGGCCAGCGTGTCAGCAACACACGGCCTGGCGCATGGGATCCGAAGGCGCGGATGGCCGACCAGGAGCTCGACAATATCACTGCGGAGGTGATTTACCCGGGATTGTTCGGCCTACAGTTCTTCAACATTGAAGATGCCGAATATCAGCGCGAGTGCATGCGAGTCTACAACGACTGGCTGAGCGAGTTCTGCTCTGGAGCTCCCGATCGGCTGCTGGGCGCTGGCCTGCTGCCAATGGCCGGTCCAGTTGACTGGGCAATCGAAGAGGCGCGCAGGGTCGCGAAGAAAGGGCTCCGCACTTTGCTGATTCCGGCCGAAGTGCGGGGCCGGATGTTCGCCGCGCCTGAGTACGAAAAGCTTTGGAGCACGCTGGAGGAATTGGGCCTGCCCGTCGGCACCCACGCCGGGACTGGAACCGGAGAAGCTCTGAGTGCGAAGGTGAAGCGGCTCGGGCTCGGGATGGCCGTGACCGAATCGAAGATCATGCAGCCCATGCGCGCGTTGGCCGATCTTATATGGGCCGGCGTGCCACAGCGCCATCCGAAACTGCGATTTGTGATAGTCGAAGGCGGCATCGGCTGGATTGCTTCATTACTTCGCTTCATGGACCACTGGTGGA
>JAJXYF010000022.1 GCA_021780755.1 Deltaproteobacteria bacterium
TCCGTCACTACAACCGCGCTCCCAAGCCCATCAAGTGGACCTATCGTGACCCTTCACACCGCATCAGCCTTAATACCAATTTCTCTGTTACAGGCCACTAGCGTTCACCGTCAACCCCAGTTGGAGGGTGCTGCGCGTCGCCCTCCAATCCGCAGCCGTATTGGACTGTCGTGTGAGGCCTTCTATGAATAAGAATGATTCGGATAACCTTGGCCGCCAGCCTGACATGGATTCGTCTGGCCGTGAGGAGCGTGGAGGCAATTGGCGTCGCGTTTTGCTCGGCGGTGTCGCTATCGCGGCGGTTGCCGGAGGGCTCTTCGCGATCTATTCAATCCACCACAGGGACTATTTGTCATCGCAGGCCAACAGCTTTGCGCGCACCTTTATCCGGAGCAGCCCGGTAGTGCAGGAGCAGCTTGGAAAGGTTCAGCAGGTAGTCGAGAGCAAGGAACAGCACGAAACCGGCAAGGACGCCGGATGGTATCTGGTTTACAAGGTCACCGGTCGCCGCGCGGAGGGGGTGGTAGATCTGCGCCTTACGCCAAACGCCGAACTCTCCGGATTCAACGTACCGGTGCAATGGAACGTGCCCATGGCCGCTCTCGACGTCAAGAACAAGACCGTGAATCTGCGCTGACGGTGGCCAGTCAGCGGGCCGCGCTTCGCAATCGCCTCGGACGGCGGAGCGCGACCGGAGCGCACACTCCGTAGCCAAACCGACTGAGGGCGACGATCAGCCTCGGCCTCCGCCAGCCGAGATCCTGGCCGCGGCCCAAGATCAGGATGGTGGCCTGCCGCGTGACCGGTTTTTCCGCGAGCGCGGAAATGCTAACTAGCCCATTCGGACTTTGTTTCGCGCCACGCCGCTGGTCGGCGGGTGCAGGAGGCCGCAGGAGTTTATCGGTATGAGTTTGAGACTCGATGGAAAGAACGCACTGATCACCGGAGCGGCGAGTGGAATCGGACGCGCGTCGGCGATCCGCTTTGCCGAAGAGGGCGCCAATGTGGCGGTCGCCGATCGTAACCTGGCGGCGGCGGAAGAGACTGCGGCCGCGGTCCGCAAGCTCGGCCGCAAGGCCGTGGCGATCCAAGTCGATGTGAGCGACCCCGCGCAGGTCAACGCGATGCTTGAGAAGTGCGTCAAGGATCTCGGTGGTCTCGACGTGCTGCTCGCGGCGGCGGGCGTATCGCATGCGCGCTATGGCGAAGGCGAGGTCAAACATCGGCTACTCCACGAGATTCCGTTCGAGGAGTGGCGCCGGCTGATGGCGATCAACCTCGACGGCTGCTTTCTGACCTGCCAGGCAGCCGCACGGCAGATGATCGCGCAGGGGCGCGGGGGCCGGATTATCGCGATCGCGTCGGGCGCCGCGAAGGTCCCGATCAAGGGTTCAGGCGAATACGCGGTCAGCAAGGCGGGCGTGTGGATGTTGATGAAGAACATGGCGCTCGAACTCGGCCGCTACGACATCACGTGCAACGCGATCGGCCCGGGCGTGATCGACACGCCGATGACCAAGGATCTGCAGGAGAGCAAGAACTTCGACCGGATGATGAAGCAGGCGCCGCTGAAGCGGATCGGCAAGCCGGTGGATGTCGCGAATACGGCGTTGTTCCTGGCGAGCGAGGAGGGCAGCTACTTCACCGGCTCGATCCTCCATCCGGACGGCGGCTTCGTGATGCAATAGCGATGAAACTGGGACGTATAATTGCGGCGGGCGCGATGGCGGCGCTGATGGCCGCGGCCACGATTGCGCTGAATCCGGCGGCGCTGCGCGCGCAGGACGAAAGCGGCATGGGATCGGACGGCGGCGAAGGCATGGGGATGAATCCGCCGATGCCGGGCGGCGACTCCTCGATGACGACGAACGATCCGTCGATGCCGCCGCCGATGGCGAAGATCCATATTCGCCAGCAGATCACCGGGTCGATGCTGGCGGCGCCGCCGTACGGTCTGGCACCGATGAAGGTCGGCTTCTTCGTCCTCGCCGACGATCCCGAAGGCCTCGGGTTCCTCACCTACTCATGGAATTTCGGCGACGGCACGGTCTCGTCGCTGCCGCCGGAACTGTACATTTTCCATACCTACCAGAATCCCGGCAGCTACCTCTGTTCGCTGGTGGTCAAGACGGTGGACGGGCGCGAGCACACCTTCATGCAGGGTGTGGTGGTGAAGGCGGCGGGCGACTGACACGGTCCGCATGGCGCAATCGTCAGCGAGTTACAAGTACGGCGACGAGTAGCCGCGTCGCGCGGGGGCCGCGCGAGATCCTTCATTTGATTCAGGATGACGGAAAGCGGGCGGTGCGTGAGCGTCGTGATATTGACGCGATCGTGTGAGCCGCGTGATTACGCTCGATAGACCGCGACCGCCGGGTTTATCTGTTGGCGATACTCCGCGACCGAAATGATGCGCTGCGCGCGCGTGTCCCAGAGAATATATTTCAAGGCTCGGTGAATCTGAGATAACTTCACGCGGGTGACAGCGGAAAAGAGCTGCGGGTTTTCGTTGTGGCATCCAATCAGGCGATAGTCTGGAATTTTGGCGGATAGATGGTGAATGTGATGATAGGCGATATTGGCGGTGAACCAGTTTAACCAGCGCGGTAAAATCAGAAAGCTGGTGCCCTCAATCGCGCCGGTTTCGTAGTCCCAGCGTTTGCCGTCAGTCGCGTAGGAGTGCTCAAAATTGTGCTGTACGGTGAACAAAATAATCCCCGCGCCGCCGGCCAGCGAAGCGCTGATTAAATAAATCGTGAAGAATGGGAGGATACCGAATGCCCGGCACATCAAGATCCATACGCTGAGCAGCACGATATTGTTCCAGGCCATGTGCCAATACTCCTGGCGCGATTTCCAATAGCGCGTTTGAAAAGTGGCGGCGTGCACCTTTGCCGACAAGGCTGGCTGCGCAACTTTCCCTTTCGCAATATGGCACAGGAGGGCGAAACTGCCTTTGAGCCAGGTAAAGCGCGGGTTAAAAATCACATATATGAGGCCGGCCAAAGGCGCGACCGCGATGCTGCATTTGCATCTATACATCCGCTGCTGCGCGGCGGTCATGGCGGCATATTCATCGACCGAGCGGGTGGTGTAGAGTCCGCGGTATTTTTCCCAATTACCGTTGTTGGCGTGATGAAAATTATGATGCTGCGACCACACGAACTGCGGCATCCCGGAGACCACGCCGAGGAGAAAACCGCATGCGCGATTGAGCCATTGGGTGCGAAACAGGCTGCCGTGACCGCATTCGTGCATCAGGGCAAAGACGCGCAAAGTGAACAAGCTGATTAGCAATACCGCAGGGGCAGTGAGCCAGTAAGAAACGCGGACACTAATCAGGGCGGCCCACCAAAGGAGCGCCAGGGAAGCCAACGTGATTAGAACTTGCGTTGAAGCCGTAAGATTATCGGCCTGGGCATGCCGACCAAGGATAGCTCCCTTCTGGTCCTTTATCTGGCGAATCGCGGAAACGATAGGGCACCTCGGCAGCGAGAGTGGATTGATCCCATCGTCACAGGCATTGAGGAGATGAGTATCGGCTCATCCACAATAGTCGCATTCGGCAGTCGAATGCGAGTGCCCGTGTGACGAAATCGATAGGCGGCAAGCAAATGGGAATGATGCGCATATTTCAAGTATCACGCGAGGTTCGATCGGGTTCACATTTTTGAAAAAGGGGGTGTTCGTTTTGTAAAAAAAGTTTTTGCGGGGGCGTTTTTGGCGCAACAGGAATCCGGTTGTCATGAGGTTTCGTGCTTTAAGGCGCAGGACGGTGCGGGAGTGCTACGCAAGGGCCGCTTATATATGCACATTTGGTTAGAGGGTTTGACTAATGAGGTGGTCGAGGGCGAGGCGCAACAGGTGGGAGTCGTTTCGGTTTGCGTCATCAGGGGGGATTATACTCCTTTTTGAAGATTAGTGCGTGGCGCGAAAGGAAGGCGCCGTGGCTAAAGCGATTGCCTTTACCCCGTGAAGCTCCCGGCGCAAAACGGAGCGCACTTGATGGCCGCGGATCCGAGTACCCGCCGCCGCGAGAACCTCCGCGCCAGCTTCGCGATGCGCGATCCGGCGCGTGCGCGTTGAGCCGATTCCCCATCTACTTTTGGGCTCGTCGTGCATAGTAGGAGGCGCGCCATCCGCGCCGTCACCGCGTCGCAAGTGATAGGCAGGCAAACGGGCCAGTGCGTCCGCATCAACCGCCGCCGATCTCATTCTGCTCAACCACGGCCTCGACGTCCTCCACGCGGCCATCATCGAGGGACGCAAGGCCTTCGCCAACGTCCTCAAGTACCTCCTGATCCCTTGGCGACATCAACGGCGACCGAGATGCCGACATCGGCGGATGACAGAAGAGGGACTGATCTTACCTGCGCTCGCGGAGCGAGCTTGCCCGCTCATTGGACAAGTAGGGGGGTTAGGGGGATTCGGATTCGGCGGCGAGGAATTGGTCGAGGATGCGCAACATCATCGCGGGACCCGCGTCGTGGACGATACTGAGGCGGTTGCCGTCGGGCCGTTCCTTAACGTTGCGATGCTGCGCCTCGAGCATCGCCTTGTCCTCGAGAAAGGCCGCATCGACGCCCTCGCGCAACATATCGCTCAAGCCGGGTAAATCGGTGGCGACGCTGGAACCCCATGAGTAGTAATACTCGACATTGTCCTGGTCGACGGGCGTAACGGCCTGACACGAGTAGCTATCGAGAATCAACTGGCCGTTGGAGGGACCTTCGGTGGCGGTGCCGGCGCTCCAGGCCTCGAAGTGGAGGATGAAATTGCAGGGCAGGGTGACGTCGACGTTCATGTGAATATCGAAGAGCATCGCGGGCGGGAAGAGATGCTGGGCGAAGGCGGGCGCCGGCGTACTGTACATCCAGAAGTCGCTATTGACGCCCCGTTCGAGGGGTGTGCGTTTGATTTTGGCGGTGACCCAGGCGGGGTTGCCGCCGAGCGTTTTGCGATGGATCCAGGTGAGATGGCTGAGATCCATCAGGTTGGCGATTTCGAGGCGGTGGTTCGCCCGCACGGACATTTGCGAAGTCTTGATGTTCCAGTTTTTGTCGCTGGGGCCGATGGCGAAGGGGATGAGAGCGGGATCGGCCTTGGCGGGATCGCCCATCCAGACCCAGATCCAGTTATCGCGTTCGACGACCGGAAAGGTGCGGACGCGGGCCTGCGGCGGGATTTTTTCCTGGCCGGGGATTTCGATGCAGATGCCGTCGGGCCCGAACTTCATCCCGTGGTACATGCAGCGCAGCGCGTCGCCCTCTTTTTGGCCGAGATGAAGGGGGGCCTGGCGATGGCAGCATCGGTCTTCCATCGCGACCACGGCGCCGTTGGGCTTGCGGTAGAGGACGAGGGGTTCGTTGGCGATGCGGCGGGCAAGGAGGGAGGTTTTGCCCTGGGTGAGATGGTAATCCCATCCGGCGCAGTACCAGCAATTTCTGACGAACATGTCGGAGCGGTGATTCATCGACTGACCTTGAGTAGATTCAGTTGTTCACGAACGCAAAACCTAGAATTTTTCCTTGAAGGGGCGCACCTCGAGTTCCATCGTCCACGCGCTGCGGTCCTGATGGGCAACGTGCCAGTAGGTTTCGGCGATGGCGTCGGGCTTGAGGAAGTCGCCGTCGCTGAGGGTCGGCTTGCGGCCGCGCGCGCCGGGGATGTCGATGCTGCCGTCCACGTTGATCCAGGCGACGTGGACGCCCTTGGGGCCGAGGTCGCGCGCGAGCGATTGCGCCAACCCGCGCATCGCGAACTTCGCCGGGCCGAACGCGATCGATTTGGGGCCCGCCTTGACGCCCGCCGTCGCGCCGGTGAAGAGGAGCGCGCCGCGTCCCCGCGCAACCATCGCGGGGACGACCTCTTTTGCGGCGACGAACGCGCCGAACGCGTTGACGCGCCAGTTCTCCTCGTACTGCGCGGGAGTGATCTCGGTGACGGTGCCCCAGGTGCCGGTGCCGGCGTTATAGAGCAGGACTTCGGGCTCTCCGAGGTCGTCGCGAATGGTGCGGAAGGCGGCGGAAAGCTGCGCGAGATTGCCGACGTCGCATACCACCTCGACGATGGTGGCGCCGCCCTGGCGGATTTCGGCGGCGAGCGCTTTCAGATAATCGGCGCGGCGCGCGAGGATCGCGATCGCATAGGTGGCGGCGAAGCGGCGGGCAAGCGACGCGCCGAGGCCGGGGCCGACTCCGGTGATGACGGCGACCGGCTTATTTTGCGGATTGTGTTTTGTGGGCATCGGGGGAATCTCCTGCGGGCGGTCTTAAAGAGCAAAGGGAAGTTGGTTGAGGAACGCAAGACCTTTAGTTTTTTCGGAAACTGAAACCTCACAAGGTTTCAGACTTCCCTTTCAATAAGACGCGGGCTGCACGCTCAGAAAACCTTGGTCACTCAGGCGGGAGGAGGGTGACGGCGCCGGTGGCGAGATTGTAGCGAGCGGGAACGATTTTCAAATCGCCGTCGGCGACACGCGCGGCGAAGGCGGGTTCGTGGGCGAGGCGCGCGGCGGTGAGGATGGCATTTTCGCTGACGGCGTTGGAGACCGGATCACCAGGCTTGCCGTGCGTCTTGCCGACCGCCGGATAGATGTTCTTTAGCATTACGCTGTCGGTCGGCTTGGGATACTGGTCGACGGCGGCCTTGACCGCGCCACATTGGTCGTGGCCGAGCACGACGATGAGGCGGGTGCCGAGGTGGGCGACCGCGTATTCGATGCTTTCGAGGGCGAGTCGGTCGAAAGTATTGCCAGCATCGCGGACCACGAAGAGCGCGCCGACGCCCTGGTCGAAGAGAATTTCGGGGGGCACGCGCGAATCCGCGCAGGAGAGAATCACCGCGGCCGGATGTTGCGCGGCGGCGGACGGACGGGAGCCGGGGCGGGCCGCCTTATCGGTCGTATAGCGTGCGTTGCCGTCGAGCAATTGCTGGAGGGCGGTGGCCGGTGGAAGCCCCGGCGCGGCGGCGGCGCATCGGGCGACCGGCGCGAAGGCGAGTATCGCGAGGAATACGATTGGGGCGAGCGGGCGAGTGAGTTTTGTACGCATAGCTGGTCTCGAAGGGACCGGGGGGTCAGCTCGATGCACCCATCCGGGTGAGCGCCTCCCGTGCCTTTTGGGTCGCCGCGGCGTCGGCGCCGGGTCCATTGGCGCTCGCCGCGAGCCGGTAATGTTGCAGGGCCTGGGGGCGGTCGCCGATCGTTTCGTAGGTATTGGCGAGATTCAATTGGGCCTGGGCGCTGGTCGGGCATGCGGTGACCGCGTCCTGGTAATAGCCGAGCGCTTTGATGGTGTCGCCCGCGGCCATCCGATCGCCGCCCTTGCGGGTCGCCGCGGCCATCACGGCCGGATCACAACCGCCGGGTGTCGGCGCGCTCGTGCTGTAGGAGGCGGACGCGTGCTGATTTTGCAGGGCGCTCACTTGCTGCTTGAGCTGGTCGAGTTGCGCCTGCTGATCCTGCAATTGCCGCTGGTTGGCGTCGATCGCGCCTTGGAGGCATCCGGTGAGTATGGCCGCCAGTATCGAAGCGGCAAAGGATACGGCGGCCCTGCGTTTGAACATGACCGTAATTTAGAAGGAGAGGGGGTCGCGCAGTCAACTGGGGAGGGCGGGAAAGGGCGGAGGGTGAAGGATCGGGGAAGTGGTTGAGGAACAAGGAACTATAGTTTTAAGGCAACTGAAACCTCATGGAGGTTTCAGACTTCCCGTCTGTAAAGATGCGGGCTTCGCCCGGGGAGCACTACTTCATGGATTGATGCTCGCGATGCTCGAGGGAGATGGCTATGCGGGAACGCGAGGGCGACCTTAGCGGGCCAGGCGCGGCAGTCTTGCATGGGCTCAATAAGATAGCAATTTCGAGTACTTAGGGTCGTCGCGAACGGATTGGGGAACCAAATCCGCGCCATCCTTGTTTCATAACCGCTAGAGGAAGATTTGCCCGTTGGGCGGACCCGAGGTGACCGGCGCGAAGGGGGGGATTTCGCGGACGGTGCCGGGCGCGGCGGGCGCAAGGAACGAGGTTATCGGGGATGAGCTCGAGATTTTGCGCCGTCTCAAGTGAACCGGCGATCGAGACCGGCAGCGGGCCGGACCTGATTCTGCCGTGCCAATATTATGACGTCTCGGGGGGCCATCGGTTGACCGGCGAGCAGCGCCTGATGCTGGCGTTGCTGACCGACGCGATCAACGTCTATCAAAAGGGCGTGCTGTCCCATCTGACGCGAGCGCGGCGGCTGTATGTTGATGCGGAGCGCTGGATTCTGTCGGACAATAGCAGCGCCGAATGGCTCAGTTTCGATATGGTATGCGACGCGCTGGGGATCGAAAGCGCCCATCTGCGGCGGCGGATTATCGCATGGAAGCATGAGATCTCTCGGCGCCGGGAACATCATGCGCCCTCCTCGCATACGCATCTGCGGATTACCTCGCGGGCGAATCGGACGAGCGACTCGCGGGAGTCGGCGGCGCGCGCTATGTGAGGGATAGAAGGGGAGAGTTGTTGGGCAGACAAAGACCTCACCTGGGGGTGGGGCGGATCAGCGGCGGGTGGCCCAATCGAACAGGCGCGCGCCGAGGGCGAGGACGGCGTCGGTGAGGCCGGGGAAGAGCGCGGCGATCTTTTCCATCAGGACGGCGCCGGGCGGAACGTCAACTTCCGCAAGGCCGAAGACGACGGCGGCGATGACGGCCCAGGTGACCCATTGGGTGGGCATCGCGGGGATGGCGTCGGGCATCAGCTTGAAGGGGTCTTTGGACTGATCGGCGGAGTGTGTGCTGCCCGCCCCGTGGACCATCGGGGTATCGATAACCCCCGGCATCACGAGGGAAACTCGGATACCGGAGCCGAAGAGTTCGACGCGCAGGGCCTCGGTGAGGCCGACGACGGCAAATTTGGTGGCACAGTAAGCGCCCAGCGGGGGCATCCCGCGGCGTCCGGCGAGGGATGCGATGTTGACGATGCTGCCGGTGCCGGCGGAACGCATCGAGGGGAGCACGGCCTGCATGGTATGGAGCGTGCCCATCAGATTAACCGCCATCATGCGCTCGAGGTCCGCAGGGGACATGGTCTCGACGCGGTCGGGGATGGCGATGCCGGCGGAGTTGATGAGGATGTCGATGCGGCCGAAGTGGGCGACCGTGCGGTCGATGGCGTCGTGCACGTCGGCGCGGCGGGTAACGTCGGCGACCAGCGGAAATGCGTCACCGCCGGCGGCGGTGATTTCGTCGGCAAGGGATTCGAGGAGGGACTTGCGACGGGCGATGAGGGCGACCTTCGCGCCCATCTTCGCGAAGGTCAGAGCGAGGTCGCGGCCGATGCCGCTGGAGGCGCCGGTGACGATGACGACGCGATCGCGGAAGTAGCCGCCGGGGGCGAAGCGGGAGGAGAGTAGTTCAGCAGCTTTCGGGGGCGCGGCGGCGGCACTTTTGTCAGCGTTGCGGGAACCGTTGCGCTTCGGCGGCATCGACGTTCCTCCGGGGGAGCGGCATCGTTATGCATTTGGCGGAGCAATCGACTCGCTGTCCGCACCCGCGTCAGGGTTGGCTTCGCTAACCTCACGACCTCTCCCTGGACAGGAGAGGTGTTCCGGAAATCCTCGGTGGGCGCGGCTAGGCGGAGACTTGGTCGCTCAGCCCTTCGAGGTCGTGGCTCATGATGAGGAGGTCGCGGGGGCGGCCATCGCGATCGACGACCCAATCCTGAAGGAGGGCCTCGACCTGGAAGCCGAGCTTTTCGAAGGCGGCGCGAGCGCCGGCCTGGTCGGGGGTCATCATGGCGGCCATTTTTTTGAGACCGCGGAGCTGACCGAGGTGAAAGATTTGGGCGGCGAGCTGGCGACCGAGGCCGACGCCGCGATAGGTGGCGCCGACCTGCACGCGGATTTCGCCGACGCGCCGGGTCCAGTGGGCCTGGTCGGAGTGGACGCTGGCATAGCCGACGATTTCGCCGTTGGCCTCAGCGATGACGGTGGCGGTATCGCCACACTCGACGTTGCGGATCCATTCGTCAACGCTGGCGGACTCGGTGATATCGGTGCGCAGGAAGAGCAAGTCGTCTTGCGGGAGGGCGCGGGCGAAGGCGAGGACATTATCTTTGTCGCGACGCTCCATCAGGCGCAGCATGATCCCGGCGCCGTTGGGCAGGGAGATTTCCCTGGGGAAGCCGTGAGCGCCGTTGGATTTGTTCGCCTTGGCCATGGGGTTCTCCGTGGTGGCGGCATGCACCGCGCGGTAGGCGTGATCGGCCACGTGCGCCGAGCCGCAGGCGAGCATAGCAAACTGCCGGGACATTTGTAGAGCAGCGCAAGGTGGCGAAGCGCAAGGTAGCCGTGGCAGTGCGGTGCGGCGCGAATAATGGCGCCAGTAATCGCGATTGACCGGGCGCGGCCAACCGGTGCATCCTTGGCGCGGTACGCCGCACGGGGGACAGGACAATGGCCACGCCGGGGTCCGCGCCAGCCAAACTTTCCCATCGCCTGACGAGTCAGGACGCCTCGTTCATCTACGGCGAATCGCATGCGGGGCCGCTGCATATTGGATCGCTGAACATCTTCGACGGGCATATCGATTACGACGAGCTGGTCGATTACATGGCGCAGCGAATGCATCTGTTGCCGCGCTATCGGCAGAAGCTGGTGTTCGTGCCTTTCAACCTGGCGCATGCGACGCTGGAGGACGATCCCGAGTTCGATCTGCACAATCATGTCAAGTGTCACAGCCTGCCCGACGGCACCGATGACAAGGGGTTTGTGCGCGCGGCGATGGCGGCGTTTGAGCCGATGCTGGATCGCGGCAAGCCGGTATGGGAGCTGCATCTGTTCCAGGGTCTGGCGGGCGGGCGATCGGCGATCCTGTGGAAGATCCATCATTGCCTGGTGGACGGCGTATCGGGGATGGAGCTGTTGACGGTGGCGCTGGATTTTCGCGCGGAGGCGCCGCCGCCGGAGCCGCCGGATCAGGCGTGGCATCCGCCGCCGTTGCCGAGTCCGCTGCGGCGATTTTCCAACGCGCTGATCGACCTGGTGCAGAACCGGCTGAACGACGCGCGCAAGGTGGCGGAGATGATCGAAGCGCCACGGACGGTGGTGGAGCAGGCGGCGACGCTGGCGGGATGCGCGGGCAAGATGGCGCGGATGATGGGGCGGCAAATCGTCGCGGCGCCGTGGAACGCCGGGCTGGTGACGCCGGCGCGATCGCTCGCCTGGTTGACGGTATCGTTCGGCGAGGTGCGCGCGATTCGCAATGCGCTCGGCGGTACGGTCAACGACCTGGTGCTGGCGATTCTGAGCGAGGCGGCGGCGCGCTACATGAAACATCATGAGGTGCGCACGAACCATGCGCCGCTGCGGATTGGCTGTCCGGTCAACGTGCGGCGCGGGGGCGAGAGCGGCGCGCTCGGGAACCGCGTCTCGATGATGTTTCCGGAGTTGCCGAGCGCGCCGATGGAGGTGGTTGCGCGGCTGGGAGCGGTGATGCGCGAGACCGAGCGGATCAAGGCGGGGAACGAACCGCAGGCGCTCGAGTTGATGCTCGCGGGGAGCGACCTGATCGCGCCAACAGTGATGGGTCTCGGCTCGGTAATCGGGACCAACGCGATCGATTTGGCCTCGCGGCTGGGCGGACTGGTGCCCGAGCTGACGCGGATGCTGACGCTGCCGCCGCCAGGAATCAATTTTATCGCGACCAATGTTCCGGGAGCGCAGGTGCCGCTGTATCTGGCGGGGCGCAAGATGATTGAGATGGTGGGGTTGGTGCCGCTCGGCGCGAACCTCGGCTACAACGTGGCGATCGTGAGTTACAATCAGACGCTGGTATTTGGCATGATAGCGGAGCCGCGGCTGATGCCGGACGTTGACCTGATGCAGGCGTTCGCGACCGAGGTATTTATCGAGTTGATGGCGGAGGCCAGGGGCGCGGGCAGGTCGGCGGAAGGGGCGAACGCCAGGGGCGAGAAGGCGAGTCACGCCGCGTAGTTGGCGCGGGACGGAAGTGGGCAACGAGCGGGCTGCGCCCTCAGAAAACCTCATGATAATTGACGCTCGCGATGCTCGGGTAGGTGGTCAAGCCTCGCGGGCTTCGCCCTGTAAAGACCTTTCGTCAGACCGATTAGCGAGAGATAGTCAGTCAACGTACCGCGACCGAGGAGTAGGAAATGATCGATCTATATTTCTGGACCACGCCGAATGGCTATAAAGTAACTATTCTGCTGGAAGAACTCGGCTGGAAATACAATGTAATCCCGGTGAATATCGGCAAGGGCGAACAGTTCAAGCCGGAGTTTCTGAAGATCAGCCCGAATAACCGGATTCCCGCGATGGTCGATCACGAGGGGCCGGGCGAGCAGCCGATCGCGATCTTCGAGTCGGGCGCGATGCTGATGTATATCGCGGAAAAGGCGGGCTGGAAGTTCATGCCGCAGGACCTCCGGCGGCGCTACCAAGTAGTCGAGTGGCTAATGTTCCAGATGGCGAGCGTGGGCCCGATGCTCGGCCAGGCGCATCACTTCAGGCGCTACGCACCGGAGAAGCTGCAATACGCGATCGATCGTTATACCAACGAGGCCGCGCGCATTTACGGCGTGATCGACAAGCGCCTGGGCGAGGCGCCGTACCTCGCGGGTGAGTATTCGATCGCGGACATGGCGACGTATCCGTGGCTGCGCCCGCACAACTGGCAGGGGCAGAAGCTGGAGGATTTTCCGAACTTGAAGAAGTGGTACGACGAGATCGAAGCGCGACCGGCGGTGCAGCGCGGCTGCGCCGTGATGAAGGAGCAATTGGAGAAGCAGCGGTCGGTGGCGCCGGATCCGAAGTCGTGGGAAATACTATTCGGCAAGCAGCAGTTCGAAAAGCGTTAGTTTCAGTGATTGCCGTTCGCGATGCTCGGGCAGGCGGCCGAGTCATGCGGGAGTTTCGCAACGAGGATTACGCGCGGAGGTTCGCGCGAGGACTTTAGCGTGCGCTCCGGGATGACGAACGGCCCGCGGAGGAGCTACTTGGGAGCGGTGGCGCGCGACGCGTCGAGCATTTTGAGCAGGGCGTTGACGGTCTGGGTGGCCGGGACCTTGATGCCGTGACGCTGCGCGGCGCGCACGACGGCGCCGCTGATGGCGTCGTACTCGAGGCGCTTGCCCTTCTCGAAGTCCTGCAGCGTGGAAGGCTTGATGGCGTCAACGTTGAGGTTCTTCAGCACCATCTGGAGATAGGGTTCGATGCGGACCGGGTCCATTTTGGCGCCCTCGGCGACTCCGACCGCGAGGGTTTCTTCCATCAGGGTGCGCACGAGCGCCAGACCGTCGGGGTCGCGAAACACCTGGCCGAGCGTCGAGCGCGACAACGTGCATACGGTATTGGTGCCGTTGTTGCCCATCAACTTGTACCATCGCAGGGTCTTCAGGTCGGTGGTGAGTTCGCCGAAGATGCCGGCGCGCTTGAAAATCTCGGCGAGGCGCAAGGCGCGCGGCGACTCAGCGCCGTCGAGTTCGCCGAATTCGATAAAGCCGAGCGCGGTATGCAACAGGACGCCGGGGGAGACGAGTTCGGCGCCCACGCGCGAATTCCCACCCATCACGGCCGCGCGCGGAAAGTGGCGGCACAGCAGGTCTTCGTTTTCGACCCCGTTCTGGATCGTCATGATGATGCCGTCGGGCGCCAGACAATCGGCGAGTTGCCGCGCGGAGGCCTCGGTGTCGTAGGATTTGACGGCGAAGAGCACGAGGTCGTAGGGCGCGAAATCGGCCGGGCGATCGGTGGCGGTGACGGCGAGATGGAAGTCACCCTT
Source organism: Deltaproteobacteria bacterium (assembly GCA_021780755.1). Taxonomy (GTDB): domain Bacteria; phylum Desulfobacterota; class Binatia; order Binatales; family Binataceae; genus JADMIL01. The sequence goes on from JAJXYF010000022.1 coordinate 13,783, forward strand.
GTAGCTCTTGACCTGGAGGCCGCGCTCGCGCATCGCGCGCAGATTTTCGCCGCGCGCGCACAGCACCACGTCTTCGCCGGCCTGCAGTAAGCGCGCGCCGTAATAGGCGCCGACGGCGCCCGCACCCATCACGAGAATTTTCATCGGGTTGCCCTTTTCCTACGTTCCAAGCCGGTGAACCGTCAATGAATGTTTGTCGTCCCGCCGTGGCGCAGAGTCAAGCGCGTGCGCGATGATTGCGACGGCACAAGATCGCGATCGACGGGTGCGCGGAGGAATCATTGGTGGTTGCGTTCGAGCGCCTGATGCCAGGCTTGCGTGACCGCGGTGCGCAGGTCGTCGATGGTGCCGTCGTTAGTAATTACGAGAGCGGCGTGCTTGCGCCGTTCGTCGTCGGAGAGTTGCGCCTTGATGCGCGCCTCGGTTTGTTCGCGGGCGAGGCCGCGGTCGCGCTCGACGCGTTCGATGACGCGGTCCTTTGAAGTGACGACCAGCCAGACCTCGTTGAAGAGGGGGAGCCAGTTCGCCTCGATCAGAATGGCGGCCTCGATGACGATGGGTTGCCGTTCGCCGGCGGCGCGCATCGCGTCGATCAACTGGCGCATGCGGTCGAACATTTTCGGATGGACAATCGAGTTGAGGCGCTTGAGCGCGGCGGGATCGGCGAAGACGATGGGTCCGAGTTTTTTGCGGTCGATGGTGCGGTCGGCGGCGAGGATGCCGTCGCCGAAGGCCGCGATCATGTCGTCGTAGGCGGGACCGCCGGGGGCGTAGATGGCGTGGCCGACCTGGTCGGCGTCGATAATCGGCGCGCCGAGATCGGCGAGGATTTTAGTGACGGTGCTTTTGCCCGAACCGATGCCGCCGGTGAGACCAATTGTCAACATTTGTACAACTCCCAAAGCGATCGTCGAGTAGTCGCGGCGCCGGTGCGCAAAGGCGAAGCGCCAGCGGCGCCGGTGGCGACGCGAGATCGTAGAGGTAGCGGAAGCGGTCGCCGCGGGAAAGCGTTTGGCGATTGGTCGCGCGGGTTTTCACGACCCGGCGGGTCGCCTAGTATGCGCATCGCTATGTCGAATCATCCAGCTTCCGGCGAACCTCGGGACGGCGACGTAATCGTCAACGGTATCAGGCTGCATTATCTCGATTGGGGCGGGGCGGGAACGCCGATAGTGCTGCTCCACGCGACCGGATTTCTCGGGCCGATCTACGGGCCGATCGCGCAGGCGCTGACGGCGATCGGCCACGTTTACAGTTTCGACCAGCGCGGCCATGGCGACAGCGAACGTCCGCGCAACGACATCTATGGCTGGGACATCACGGCGAGCGATCTTGAAGGGTTCATCCTGGCGATGGGTTTCACGAAGGTGCGCGGCATCGGGCATTCGGCGGGTGCGACGGCGATTGGAGTGGTCGCGAGTGGACGGCCCGATTTGATTTCGCGTGGGATGCTGATCGAGCCGGTGATATTCGATCTTAAGGATCCGACGGTGCGGCGGCCGAGCGAGATGCATGCGCGGACGCTCAAGCGCAAGCGGACGTTCGACAACGTGGCGGCGATGTTCAGCAACTTCGAGCACAAGCCGCCGTACAACACCTGGCGCAAGGAGATTTTGCGCGACTACTGCGAGCGCGGGACGTACGTGGATGCGGCGGGCAAGCGCGCGCTGAAGTGTCATCCGGAGGTCGAGGCGGAAATCTACGCGACCTCGCGCGACTTCGACGGGCTGGGCTACATCGAACGCTGCAACGCGCCGCTACTGGTGTTGTTTGGCGAGCGGACCGATGCGCCGGGACTGGCGCTGGCGCCGCGTGTTGCGGCGGAAAATCGGCGGGTGGTGATCGTGCCGGGCACCACGCACTTTATCCCGATGGAAGAGCCGGAACTGACGGCGCGGATGGCGGTCGAGTTTCTCGGCGGGGAGTAGCTACTAACTTAGCGCACTCGCAGACTCGTCAACTCGGCGCGCAAGCTCGCCTAGAGGCTGTGGATTTTCGCGAACGGGTCCCAGGTGGCGTCGCGTTGCCATGCGCTGGCTTGATGGCAGGTCATTCACTCCGGCGGTGCGAGTTATGTTGCATCAATTCGCGGGCCTCGTCGCTATAGACACCTGGCCGATCGTAGAGGATCAGCGGCGGCTCGACGAGGGTCTCGCGGCCGCCGCCCTTGCGCGCTTCAACCAGGATCGTAGTGGCCCGAGCGTTGGTCTTTGGGTGCACGAACCTGATGCGCTTGGGTTCGAGCGAATGCGCGGCGAGGCAGGCGAGCAGTTCCGCGCTGCGGGTGGCGTCGAAGACGAAGGCGGCCTTCGCGCCATTGGCGCAGTAGCGTTTGGCGGCTGCGACGAACTGGGCGAGCGTCGCGGCGGCTTCTCCGCGCGCGACGCGACGGCCCGCATGGGGGCTTTCGCGGCCGGTGCGCAGAGCGCGATAGGGGGGATTGGCGACGACGACGTCGAAGGACGCGGGGGTAAGTCCGGCGATGCGGCGCGCGCGCAGATCGGCGTGGAGCACGCGCATCGAGTCGAGCCGGTTGAGCACGGCGTTACGCTCGGCGAGGGCGGCGAGCGCGGGCTGGATTTCGAGCGCGACGACTTCGCGCGGGCGCGAGCGCGCGGCGATGAGGACGGCGATGACGCCGCATCCGGCGCCGAGATCGAGCACCCGATCGCGCACGCGGACGCGGGCGAAATCGGCGAGCATTAACGAATCTATCGAGAAACGGTAACCGTCGCGTGGCTGGACGAGGGTGAGTGCGCCGCCTAGGATCGTATCGATCGTTTCATTCGTAGCGGAAGTTTCAGTTACGGGGCGCATGACTCCAGCCGAAAAAGGGCATCGTTATTCCAAGGTCTTCCGCAAGGCCGGCAATCTCCTGTCCAAGGGCAAGATAGCGCGTGCGATCGAGGTGCTGAAGGAGGGCGAGGCGCTGGCGAAGGAGATGGGCGACGCGGGGATGGCGCGCCATTTTGCGGCGGAAGTCGCGCGCGCGCAAAAGGACGCGGAATCCGCCGACTGAGTCGCCCCGCCGGCGGCCGCTTTCATTCCATTCGTTCGCTATCAGATGCGCATCGCATCGCGCGGAATCGTGCCGGAGTGCTTGACGGCGCGTAAATCGTACTTATGTTTTTTGCAGAGGCGATGCGAGGATCGCTACGGGGACTTGAGGGAGAGCGTGGTGCGCAAAGCCTGAAGCATGAAATTATACGGCGCGAGCCGGCAGGAGGAATAAGATGGAATTGCGGTATGAAAACGGACTGGCGGGCGGCGGCTGGCTATTCGATCGGGTGAACGGAATGTTTCGCGAAATCGATCAGGCGGGACGTCAGATGGTGCCGGCGGCCGACGTGATCGAGAACAAGGATGGTTATCGGTTTTACTTCGAGATGCCGGGCCTGACGACTGAATCGATCAGCGTGCAGGTAGAAGACGGGCGGTTGCTGGTGGCGGCCGAGCGCCGGCGGCCCGAGTGGTCGAAGGAGACCGCGGTGCACGTAGCGGAACGCGGATACGGGCAGTTGCGGCGCGCGTTTCAACTGCCAAAGGACGCGAGCCATGAGAACATCCACGCGGCGTACAAGGACGGCGTGCTCGAGGTGAGAGTGGAGAAGCGTCCGGAGAGCAAGCCGGTCAAAATTCAGATCAACTAAAGCAGCCAGCCGGGGGTCGCGGGATGAATCCGCGGCCTCCGGCGCATACGATGGGGATGCGCCACGGACGGGCGCGCCGCGCAGCTCGCGATGGGGAGCCACGGTCGGAACTTTCGCCACGAATGCGAATCCGGAACAAGGCGGTAACACAAGATGATCGTGGTCCTAATCATACTGATCGGAATCGCGGTGTACCTGGTGAGCGTGTACAACTCGCTGGTGCGGGTGCGCAACGAGGTCGATAATTCGTGGCGGCAGATCGACGTTCAGCTCAAGCGGCGGCACGACCTGATACCGAACCTGGTCGAGGCGGTCAAAGGCTACATGCAGTTCGAGCGCGACACGCTGACGCAGGTGGTGGAGGCGCGCGGGCGGGCAATTGCGGCACCGGACCAGGCTTCGCGGGTGGCGGCGGAGAACCAGTTGACGGCGGGTCTGGGACGGCTGCTGGCGGTGATGGAAAATTATCCGCAGCTCAAGTCGGATCAGAACGTGATGCAACTGCAGGAGCAGTTGACGACGACCGAGAACCAGATCGCGTTTTCGCGCCAGGCGTACAACGACGCGGTGCTCGGGCTGAACAATCGCATCCAGACTTTTCCGTCGAATATGATCGCGAACAATTTTGGCTTCAAGCCGGCCGAATACTTCAAGGCGGCCGCGGAAGACCAGGCCCTGCCGAAGGTCGATCTGTCGCTCGGAGCGCCGCGCGCGTAGGGCGAGGCAGCGCCGTTGCAGCGGACGGCGGCGGCATTCGCGCGCACGCATCGAAGGCCTCGCATGGCAGAGCCGCACGACAGCTTCTGGCAACTCGAGCACAAGAATCGGCGCGAGACGGCGCTGCTGGTGGTCGCGTTCATGGCGCTGTTCACAGCGCTCGGATGCGGGCTCGATTTCGTCTTCGGCAACCTGCGCGAGATTGATGGTCAGATCACCGGCGCACCGATATTGACGGTGGTCGCGCTGATAATCGGATCGATCCAATCGATCGCGTCGTACTACGGAGGCGCGGCGCTGGTGCTCGCTTCGGTGCATGCGCGACCGCTGCTGGCGGAATCAACCAAAGAGCAGACGGTGCTCGACGTGATCGGCGAGATGGCGCTGGCGGCGCGGATGCCGGTGCCGCGGGCATACATAATCGACGATGAGGCGCCCAACGCGTTCGCGACCGGGCGCGACCCCAAACATTCGGTAATCTGCGTGACGCGCGGACTGGTCGAGGAGATGGATCGCGAGGAGTTGCAGGGCGTGATCGGCCACGAGATGGCGCACGTTCGCGACTACGACATTCGCACCATGATGATGATCGCGGTGCTGGTCGGCGGGATCGCGATGCTGGCGGACTTCATGTACCGCTGGTCGTGGTTCGGCGGCTTCGGCGCGCGCGGCAGCGGCGATAACGATCGGTCCGATAGTGGCAACGCGGGCGCGCTGATCGCGATCGCGGTGTTTATATTGGCGGCGCTGGCGCCGATATTTTCGCAACTGCTGGCGATGGCGATATCACGTCAGCGCGAATACCTGGCGGACGCGGCATCGGTGGAATTCACGCGCAATCCGCAAGCGTTGCTGCGCGCGCTGGAGGAGATCGCGAAGACCGAATCGCCGCTCAAGAACGCCTCGCGCGGGGTGGCGCACCTGTTCATCGTGAACCCGTTGGAGGCGGCGGCCGGCGATGACGACGGCGAGGGCTTTTTCACGAATTTGCTCTCGACCCATCCGCCGATCGGCAAGCGAATCGCGCGATTGCGGGCGCTGGCCGGAGAGGGTGCGGCGAGCGCGTCCGCTCCGGGCAGCGGCATCGCGTAACGCACGCGGTGCCGATCTCGTTGCGGCTTGACCAGCGCGGCGCGCCGGGCATCGGAGTTGAGCTCCGACGCCGCCGCGGCGCATGACTGCGGCTGATTAGCGATTGCGGCTCTTGAGCGCGCGCTCCATCTCGCGCCGCGAAGTCTTGCTGGCGATGGCGGCGCGCTTGTCATAGAGATGCTTGCCCTTGGCGAGTCCGATTTCGACCTTGGCGCGACCCCGGAGAAAATAGATGCGCAAGGGCACCAGCGAGTAGCCCTTTTCGCGGACGCGGCCCCAGAAGCGATCGATCTCGCGCCGATGCATCAGGAGCTTGCGGCTGCGGGTTTCTTTGTGGCTGAACTGGCCCGCGGGCGCGTACGCGCCGATGTGGACGCCTTGCAGAAACGCCTCGCCGTCCTTGATGCGCGCGTAGCTGTCGCGCAGGTTGGCCTTGTGGGCGCGCAGCGATTTGACCTCGGTGCCGGTCAGCGCGAGGCCGGCCTCCACTGTCTCTTCGATGAAGAAGTCGTGACGGGCCTTGCGATTTTCGACGACCAGATCGTAGCCGTCGGCGGCCTTGGGCGGTTTTTTCTTTTCCTGAGCCATCCACGATCGAGTTTATCGGTACGCGCGTCGTTCATATAGATAGGCGGCCGGCGACGGTGCTTGATGCGGACGCCGCGAATGCGCGCTCGGGCAGTGAACCGCGCGATGGTGGCTACCACAAGCGCGACGACGCGATGCGCGCACCTTCGGCCATCGACTTGAGCTTGGCCCAGGCGATTGCGCCGTCCACGCGCGAGACGCCCGCGATGGTGCCGAAGCCGCAATCGGTGCCGGCGATAACGTTCTCGCGCCCGACCACTCCGGCGAGATGTTCGATGCGCTGCGCGACCAGTTCGGGATGCTCGACGAAGTTGGTGACGGAATCGATCACGCCCGGAATGAGCACCTTGCCGGCGGGCAGCTTGACGTCCTTGAACACGGCCCATTCGTGTTCGTGGCGCGGATTGGAGGCCTCGTAGGAGAGCCCCTGCGGGCGCGCCTTGAGCACGAGGTCGAGGATGTCGCGCAGGGCGACGTCGTGATGGTGCGGGCCTTCGTAGTTGCCCCAGCACAGATGCAGCCGCGAGCGATCGGGAGGGACGTCGGCGAGCGCGTGATTAAGCGCGGCGATATGCATTTCGATGGTCTTGCGAAACTCCGCGAGACTCAGATCCTTGAACTGGATATGGCGGCTCATCGCGAGGTCCGGACAGTCAACCTGCAGGACGTAGCCGGCCGCGATGATGGCGTCGTACTCGGTCTTCATGGCGTCGGCGATCGCGCGAATGTAGCGCTCGTGATTGTTGTAATAATTGTCGCTCAGAAAAAACGAGACGACGCCGGGCGAGGCCGAGCTGACGAAGGCTTCCTCGAACTTGACGCCGGTTAGAGCCGTGCGCAGATTGTCGGCGTCGATGCGCGGGGCGTCGCGATCGCGATAAGTAATCGGGCCGGTACACGACGGCCGCTTGATTACGGTCACGCCGGTCTCGCGGCCGCCGCGCTTGCTGAAGCTGGGAAATTCGGCGAGGTCCGCGGCGCGCAGTCCCGCGCTTTTTTCACCCGCGAAGCCGGCCAGGCGATCTTTGACATAGGTGGCGTAAGACGGCTTGCTCATCTCGCCGTCGTTGACGATATCGATGCCGGCCGCCGCCTGCATCCGGACCGTTTCAGCGACCGATAATTTGATCAGCGAGGCGAGTGCGGCGGCATCGTACGCATCGCCCGCTTCCTTGGCCCGCAGGAGCGCCATTAGATCGTCGGGTCGCGGCAGGCTGCCGGTATGGGTGGTCAGGATTCGCTGGCTGCTGCGTTTCATCGAATTTCCTCCCTCGGCTTTGAATCACGCGGCCGCTGCGCCGCGCGCAGTCCCTTAATCCGGTTATAAAGCAGAAGTCCCACACCGATGGCGAGCAGAAGCGCGATCGCGGTGTCGGAGCGGTGGAAGTAGGGACCGAGTTGCTTCCAGTGTTCCCCGAGCTTCATCCCGGCATAGGCGAGAATGAGGCACCAGATATACGAGGCGATCAGCGTGTAGATGGTGAAGGGCAGCAGGCGCATCCGGGCGACGCCGGCGGGAAACGCGATAAAGGTGCGAACGACCGGCAGCAGCCGGCTGAAGAAGACCGCGGGCGCGCCCCAACGATCGAAGAAGCGATCGGCGACTTCGAGTTCGTGCGGCGCGATGAGGACCCAGCGCCCATAGCGCTCGAGGAACCAACGTCCGCCGCTGGCGCCGACGAAGTAGGCGACATAGGAGCCGAGCAGGCATCCGACGGCGCCCGCGATGGCGACCAGGTTGAGGCTCAACTGTCCGGTCGCCACGAGGTAGCCCGAGAACGGCATGATGACCTCGGAGGGCAGCGGGATGCATGCGCTTTCGATCGCCATCATGAGGACGATGCCGCCGTAGCCGAGGGTTGCGATGGAGGCGATGATGAAGGCGGAGATGCCGGTGAGAATTCTGTCAATCATGCGATGGCCGCGGAATCCTTTCGCGCCGGTAGCGCGCGACGTTACGCGCAAACTTGCCATGCGGGCGGAAAAGTTGCGAGACAGGACGATCGGGCACGCCCGACGGCGATAGTAATCGCGCGGAAATTCGCGCGCGATAAATTCAGGCGATTTCAATGGCTTCGCGCCCGCGGTTTGCAGTACACTGCGCGCGATTGCTTCCCGAGCGGAAAATGTTTAAAGAATAACTAGACTGTATATATGTTGATCGCGATGAGGTGCCGCACGGCTCGCGGGCCCGCGGCGCGGTTGACGGCGACGCCCCGAGCGGGCGGCCAGACGAGGGAGACCAATGGCAAAGAACACGCTGACGATCACCGACAACCGCACCGGCAAACAATACGAGATACCGATCGAGGACGGCGGCGTAGTGCGCGCATCGCATTTTCGCGAGATCAGGACGGGCGCCGACGACTTCGGGCTGATGTCGTACGATCCGGCGTTTACGAATACCGCGTCGTGCCGCAGCCGGATCACGTTTATCGACGGCGACGCGGGAATCCTGCGCTACCGCGGATATCCGATCGAGGAACTCGCCGAGAAGAGCAACTACCTGGAAGTGGCCTACCTGATCGTCAAGGGCGAGCTGCCGGACCACAAGCACTACGCGGCGTGGGAAGACAACGTCCGCACCCACACGATGGTGCATGAGAATATCAAAAAGTTCATGGAGGGCTTTCGCTACGACGCGCATCCGATGGGGATGCTGGTGGGGACGATCGGGGCGCTCTCGACATTTTATCCGGACGCCAACAATATCACGGACCTGGAGTCGCGGCGGCTGCAGACGCGGCGTCTGATCGGCAAGGTGCCGACGCTGGCGGCGTTCGCCTATCGGCATACGCGGGGACTGCCCTACGTCTATCCGGACAACGACCTCAGCTACACCGGGAACTTCCTGTCGATGCTGTTCCGGATGGCGGAGCGCGACTACAAGCCGAATTCGACGCTGGAGCGGGCGCTCGACGTGCTGTTCATTTTGCACGCCGACCACGAGCAGAACTGTTCGACCAACGCGATGCGATCGGTCGGCAGTTCGCAGGTCGATCCCTATTCGGCGGTGGCGGCGGCGACCGCGGCGCTCTACGGCCCGTTGCATGGCGGCGCGAACGAGGCGGTGATCCGGATGCTGATGGAGATCGGGTCGCCCAAGAACGTGCCGGCGTTTATCAAGCGTGTGAAGGCGGGCGAGGGGCGGCTGATGGGCTTTGGCCATCGGGTTTACAAGAACTACGATCCACGGGCGAAGATCGTGAAGCGGATCGCATACGAGGTGTTCGAGGTGACGGGGCGCAACCCGCTGATCGACATTTCGCTTGAGCTGGAGAAGATTGCCCTCGAGGACGATTACTTCGTTTCGCGCAAGCTGTACCCAAACGTGGACTTTTACACCGGCGTTACCTACCAGGCGATGGGCTTTCCGATGACGATGTTCCCGGTGCTTTTCGCGATTCCGCGGACCTCGGGATGGATGGCGCAATGGGCCGAGATGGTGCGCGATCCGGAGCAAAAGATCGCGCGTCCGCGCCAGATTTATATCGGCGAGAGCACGCGCGAATGGAAATCGATCGAACAGCGCCCGGCACCGACCACGCGTGAGGACGCGGTCAGCGATCAGATTTGATCGCGCGTCGCCGGGGATTCCGCGAAGGGCGGATGAAGTGGTCAATCCGTGAGTGCATCCACCCGCTGCACACCCTGAGTCCTTTCATCCCCGGTCGGTGAAGCGGGGTTTGCGTTTTTCCACGAAAGCGCGGGCCCCTTCCGCGATGTAGCCGGCGCGCACGCATAGGGTCTGGTTGCGATCCTCCATGTAAATCGCCTGTTCGAGGCTGCCGGCGTCGATGCTCGCGGCCAGGCATTCCTTGGTCAGGCGCAAGCCGAGCGGTGAAGTCTCGACCATCTCGTGGGCCAGGCGACTGGCGGCCGCGTCGAGTTCGCCGTCGGCGACGACCTCCGACACGAGTCCGGTCGCAAGGGCACGGCTCGCGTTGATGAAGCGTCCGGTCAGCATCAGTTCGGACGCGATGGAGGCGCCGACGGCACGCGGCAGAAAATAGCTGACGCCCATGTCGCACGCGCTCAGACCGATCTTGATGAAGGCGGCATTGAAGCGCGCGGATTCGCCCGCGATGCGCACGTCGGCGGCCAGCGCCAGCGCGAAGCCCCCGCCGGACGCGGGGCCGCGGACGGCCGCGATAAACGGTTGCGGCAGTCGGCGAATCGCGACCACCAGGTCGCTCATCTTGCGCTGGATGTCGAAGACGCTCGCGGTACCAGCGGTCGTCACGTCCACGCCGCCGCCGCCGCTCTGCTCTTTCAGATCGAGGCCAGCACAAAACGCGCGGCCCGCTCCGCGGAGCACGACCACGCGCGTCGCTCGATCATGGTAAAGCGCGCGCAGATAGTCGTGCAGCTCATCAACGAGCACGGCATTGAGCGCGTTCAGCGCCTGCGGACGATTGAGTGTGAGCCACGCGATTTCACCGTCCCGAGTAATGTCCAATGCCTGATACGCCATCGCCCACCTCTCTACTGTTTGATAGTAATCTTCTACTGATTGCTTACAATCGCGGGCGTCCACGTGCTACCGCACGAATTCGCACGCGACTACATCGCTGTAATCGGGTGGTTTCCCGACCTGTTTGCAGACCATAACGAAACGATGACGCGCGCGCTAATGAATCACTCGCCGACCGGGTAAGCACTGCGAGAGATGCTAAAAGCAGCCAATTTACAATATAGTTATCAAGAAACCGTCTCATATCACTCGTAGATTGATAAATTGCGCTCACGTCGTTCCTTGAAGCTGTGAGTCGTCCGATTGCACAGTCATCTGCGATTTCGAGTGTTTTTTCACCTGCTTATTTCTTGACTCCATCAGTTAGGCAGCCGACGCTGGAGCTATGATTGGAATAGCGACACGGTGATCTGAGCATGGCTGAATTAAACGGCTCGCCCCAGACGAATGCCGCTCGGGATGATATCTTTACGATAAAGGAACTCTCCGAGCACCTGCGCGTCCATCCGACGACCATCTACCGCCTCCTGCGGCAGGGACGCCTCCCAGGATTTCGTGTCGGCAGTAATTGGCGCTTTAATCGCGCCGCGATCGAACAATGGGAACGCACGCAGGTAGCCGGCTTCGAGCCGCCGGTGGCACGCGGCCGGCGCAAGCGCCACAACAACTAATACGGACGACGGTTTGACGCGAAGGCTTCGCGTTCGGCCGGCGGCTACGCCAAATCGCCTCACGCATCCGGCATGACGGGCGCGCGTATCGATGTGAGCGACGGATCATGGTCAGCGCCAGCGCTCGCTGCCGCGCGATTTGTGCACGCATGTTTGACAATTGCGCGCTAATCCGAATACCTAACGGGCATCACCGAATGCGGAGTGTTGGGCCCAGATGCCGACCAAGTACGCCGACGTGCGTGGCTACGCCACCTATTATTACTACGTGGGGAAGACCACGCTGCCTGACGTGGTGCCTGATTTCTCGCGCGGGCGAAAACTCATTCTGATTCATGCGGCGGGCTCCAACGCTCACGCGTGGCATTACCAGTACGAGGCGCTGGGCGCGGCGCACAGCCCGATTGCGCCCGACCTGCCGGGACATGGGCGCACGTCCGGCGTCGAGGCGCTGCCCTCGATCCAGGATTACGCCGACTTCGTGATCGCCTTTGCTGACGCGCTGAAGATCGATTCGGCGGTATTCGTCGGCCGCTCGATGGGCGGTGCGGTCGCGATGGACCTGGCGGTGCGCTATCCGAAGCGCGTGCAGGGACTGGTGCTGATGGCCACGGCGGCCAGGCTCAACGTGCCCAAGGAGCGCATCGAGCAGTGGCGCGCAGTGACGATGGGGCGGGCCGGCCAACCGTTTACCAACGACGGCTACTCGCCGAAAACGATCGCCGAAAAGCGCGAAGTGATCCAGGAAGGGTGGGGCGAGCAAATCCGCACCGACCCACGCACGCGATGGGGCGATATGGTGGCGTGCGCGAATGTCGATCTGCGCAATCAACTGGGCGAGATTAACGCCCCGACGCTGGTGCTGGCGGGCGCCGACGACCAGGTGACGCCGCCGGCCGACGCCGAATTTGTTAAGAGCCGCATCAAGGGTGCGCGCCTCGAAGTGATCGCCGATGCCGCTCATAACCTGACCACCGAGCGGCCCGCCGAGGTCAACGCCGCGGTGGAAAAGTTTCTTGCCGAACTGAGATAGGGAGCGCCCGCATGAGTTTAAGCCGTAAATGCGCCGTCGTCGGCGCCTATGAGCATCCGACCCGCTTCGCCCCGGACAAGACCATGTATCAGATCATGGCGGAGAGCATCCGGGGCGCGCTCGACGACTGCGGCCTGACGATCAAGGACGTCGATGGGCTGCTTACCGCCGGGATGGGTATGGGCGCGATGGCGATCGTAGGATTTTGCGACTATTTGAATCTGACGCCCAATTTTCTTGATTCGACCAATATCGGCGGGTCGTCCTTCGTTGCCCATACGGCGCATGCGGCGGCCGCGATCAACGCGGGCCTGTGCGAAGTCGCGGTGGTGGTGTACGGATCGACGGCGGCATCGTCGCGCTTCGCGATCGGCACGGGAGGCGGCGGCGGTGGCGGGGATCCGTGCGACCAGTACGAATTCCCGTTCGGACCGACGACCGTCGGCGCGTATGCAATGATCGCGCAGCGCCACATGCATGACTACGGCACTACGCCGGAGCAACTCGCGGAAATCGCGGTGACGATGCGCCTGCACGCCTCGATGAATCCGGTGGCGAAGTATCGCGACCCGATCACGGTCGAGGACGTGCTCGCCTCGCGTGTCATCTCGTCGCCGCTGCATCTGCTGGACTGTTGCATCATCAGCGACGGCGGCGGCGCGTTGGTTATCACTTCGGCCGAACGCGCGCGGGATTTGAAAAAGAAGCCCGCCTACATCCTGGGAGTGGGCGAGACCGTACGCCACGCCGCGCGCGGCCAGCGCGACTTCCTGGAGATTGCCGCGGCGCAATCCGGCCGCCTCGCGTTCGAGCGATCCGGCGTCGCGCACAAGGACATCGACATGGCGATGATCTACGACTCGTTCACGATCACCGTCTTGGCGACGCTCGAGAACCTGGGCTTCTGCAAGCGTGGCGAGGGCGGCGCGTTTGTCAGCGGCGGACGCTTGCGCTACGACGGCGACTTCCCGATCAACACGGACGGCGGCGGACTTTCGTCGAACCATCCGGGGATGCGCGGGATGTTCCTGGTGATCGAGGCGGTCAAACAGTTGCGCGGCGAATGCGGTCCGCGCCAGGTCAAGGATTGTAAAATCGCGCTGGCGCATGGCACCGGCGGCGCGCTCGGCACCCGGCATTCGGGGGCGACCCTGATCCTGACCAATCAGTAACTAACGAATTAGTGACTTGTCCCCAATTAGCGAGCGCGGAAAAAAACATGCCGCAGGATAAAAGCCCGAAAGCCTATCGCAAGCCGCTGCCCCATATCGACGAGGAGAGTCGTCCGTGGTGGGAGGCGGCGCAGCGCCACGAACTCTATATCCAGAAATGCCGCGACTGCGGCGACCTCCGGTTTCATCCGCGCGCGCTCTGCACCAGTTGCATGTCGGCGCGCACCGAATGGGTCCGCTGCAAAGGAACCGGGAAAATCTACACCTTCACCGTCACCAACCAGAACCAGGCCGGGGGCTTTCGCGACTCGCTGCCCTATATAATGGCGTGGGTGGAAGTCGATGAAGGCCTGAAGATGCTCACCAACATTGTCGACTGCCCCCCGGAACAGGTTAAAATAGGCATGCCCGTCGAGGCCGTCTTCGACGACGTCACCCCCGAGGTGACGCTCGTGAAATTTCGCCCGGCGAGGTGAGGTTCCTGCCGAGTGAGCACAACCCTTGACCTGCACAGCCATAGCGAGGCGTCCGAGGACAGCCGCGCGCCGTTGGAGGCCTACCTCAACTGGCTGAAGCTCAGAAGCACGGAGCGTCCGGTTGACGGTATCGTGCTGACCGAACATCGACAGTTCAATCAGAACGCGGACTACCGCGCGCTTGAGGACAAGTTCGGGATGCTGGTGCTGAAGGCCTCCGAGGTCGAGACCGACTACGGCCACGTGCTGGTCTTTGGGGTGACCGAAGAGATGACCCGGCGGTTCGATTTTGCCAACGTGCGTCTGCCGGCGCAGGAGGTAATCGACGAGATTGCGCGGATGGGCGGGGCCGCGATCCCGTGTCATCCGGGGCGTCCGAACGTCGGCCTCTGCGAACATTACACGAAGAAGCCGCCGCTCGAAAACGTGATCGCGGTGGAAGTGCTCAACGGCGGATCGCGCAAGGGCGAGGACGAACGCAGCGAGGCGCTGGTGCAACAATACGGCTATCGCGCGATCGGCGGATCGGACAGTCATCTGGTGAGCTTGATCGGACTTTGCGCGACGCGCTTTGACGCCGAAATCCGCACAACCGAAGACCTGGTGCGGGAGCTGCGCGGCGGCGCTTACGAACCGGTTGACTTCCGTCCGCGGCGCAAGCCGGTGCCGCAGGCGATCGCGGTTGAGGTGAAATAACATGGCAGTCGATTACGACCCGGCGATCATCGGGCGCGTCTTTGAAACCACCGACCCGCTGCCCGTTACGGCCGAGATGGTCAAGAATTTCTGCAGCGCGATCGGCGAGTCCAACCCGATCCATATCGATGCGGAGGCGGCCAAAAAAGGCCCGTATGGCGGGATAACCGCGCCACCGTCGTTCGCGGTGACGTTTCGTAACGGGCAGCATTTCTTCCAGCACGTGCCGCGCTACGGCAAGCAAGGCTTCGACGCCGGCAAGGACGTCGAATTCGTTGGGCCGATCCGGCCGGGCGACGCGATTTCGCTCAGTTCGCACGTCAAGGAGATCTACGAGAAGACCGGACGCACCGGCTCGATGGTCTTCGTAATCGTGCGCAGCACATTGACCAACCAGAACGGCGAGGTCGTCGCCCATGTTGACCATAAATTCATGAACCGGACCTGAGCGCGAGCCATGGCAGAAAATAAAAGCGACCTGACCTTCGAAAGTGTAAAAATCGGCGATCCGCTTGGCCCGAGCGAATTTCATCTGAGCAAGGACCAGGTGCGCGCCTACGCCAGGACCACCGGTATGTGGGTGCCGCGGTTCACCGACGATGAGGCGGCGCGCAAGGAAGGGCTACCCGGCATGATCACGCCGGGCAATATGAGCCTCGCGATCCTGAGCAAACTGGTGACCGACTGGATTGGGGCGAGCGGCGCGCAACTGACGCGGATGGGCACGACCTATCGCCAGCCGGTGCTGCCCGATCATGCGATCACGCTACAAGGTTTCGTCACCGACAAGAACGAAAGCAATCATACGGCGGAGATGGATATCTGGCTCGAGAACGAGGACGGCGAGCGCCTCGTCATCGGCACGGCGACGGTGCATTTCCCACGCTAAGAGGGGCTGCCGAGCGCACGCAGAGCCGCCCCACGGCGAAGCACGGCCGTCGTTCGAGTAGGCCTCTTTGTTTCACAAGCGGGACCGAATCTATGGCTCGAACCCGCCCGGGCGCGCCGCGGCGTTTCGCGGAATCGGTTCGCTGCAGTGGCTTTTCCAATAGGAGATAGCGCGCCACGGAGGGGATGTCGCCGTCACAGTCGCTTAGTCGTCGTCATCATCGCCGCCGCCGAAGCCTTCGCCGCCCCAGCCGCCACCCCAGCCTCGGTCCCAGCCGCCGCCCCAATTTCCGTCGTCGGACCGATATCCCCCATAACCCCAACCATTGTTGCCGTAGCCATTACCGCCATAATAGCCGTAACCACCGTTATAGTAAGGATTGGATGGCCCAGCGAAGCAGGCCTGCATCGAGATCATCGCGAAGCCTGCTAGCGCGGCGAGCATCAGAAGATTTATTTTCCGCATTGTCACATACACCTCACGTCTATAGGGACGTGCATCAAGGATGCCATGACTGGAATGCTTGATATGAAAGGATTTTCGCGATTGGAGGGTTTTTCAGTAATCCAAATGGTGCGCAGTTATTCCAAAAGTTCAGAGTATAACCGCGCAGCGGAGGGCTGACCGTATCAGCGAAATCATCGGCAATCCGAGCGGCGGGTAAGACCTCGATGGCCGCAGCCTTCACCGCGTCGGTAACCGCTCGCGACGAGACGGGCGGGCAGCCCGTATTCGGCGACGACCTGGGTGTCCAGCCGTCGCGCATGCAAACGCGATTCGATTGCTACAATTATTTTTCCGGAGCGAGTAGAGACTCGGTAATGGTCTGGAGCGGGGGAAGCGATGCGGTTTTGAGTTCGGCGCGGGTGGTTCCGAGCATTTTGAGTGTCGGAAATAATGCGTGCTCGACAAAATTGCGTGCGCTGATCCCGGCGCCGGATTCGCGCAGGCGTTCCTGGTAGCGCGGGATCAGTCCCTCGCCGGGCATTTGAAAGCGCGCGACTACGAATGCGAGATCCGCGATGGTGCCGACGCGATCCGCTTCCAGTTCGATCCGCGCCATCGCGCGATAAAAGCCCGCATGGGCGGCCTCGTCGCGGCTGACGAAGGTGAAGATCGCTTCGAGCACCTTGTCGCCTTCGCGGATCGCCCGGTCTTTCTGGGCCTTGTAAGCGAGAAAGGTTGCCGCTTCCTGCAGTGCGCCATAGCAGGCCATCTGGCGGCGGGTAGTAAAGGGAAGCTTCCATTTGCTCGCAAAGACGGCGTCTTCGAACTGCGCGAACTGGCTCGCCGAGCGCATCCCCGAGCGCGTCAGGTATTCACGAAAGACCAGGCCGTGCTTGGATTCCTCGTAGCTCCAGCAGGCCTGGAACCACGCAGCCCCGAAAATTTGGCGCGAGAGCTGGACGCCGCCGCCGGTGTAGTCCGGCAGATAGAATTCTTCGGCGCAGTAGGTCTCGATACGGGTGGCCTTGAGTTCGCTGTTGAGGGCAGGGTCGAGCTTATTCCACGGTATGTCGTCAAAGATGTTCCAGCGGCGTTTGCGCTCCGCGACCTCGAAGAATTCGAGGTACGCCTGATACATCTTGTCGCGCGTCGCGGATGATTCATCCATGCTGGAGGGACCTCAATTTGCGAACCGTGCTTGAGGAGGAATCACGACCGGGGCGCACATGAGCGCCAACGGCCGTTGGGAGTGCGAGGAAAGATTCGCTACGCGGGTTCAGACGCGCAGCGTCCGTCGCAGAAGTTTCCGATCGTCGTCGTCCGTCGCACCCGGATGGCGCAGACAGCTTTCGTCGAGCCAGCGGTCGGTCACAGCGTCGTCGAGGGCCAGACCGGCGTCATTAACCGCCCAGGTTCGTCGCGTGGCCGGGGTCTGTGCGAACTTGCGCCCGCAGTTACGGCATGAAAAGCCCAGCCGCGCGCCGCCCGTGCCGGCGCTGTCGAGGGTTTTGACCCTGAACTCATGGCTTTCCCACGGTGGACGCTCCGCGATTCTCGCCTGTGTGTCGCTCGAGTTATTCAATTACTTGCCGCCGGCGCCTTGCGCCGCGCCGAATGTTTTGCCCCATTTGCGACCGCCCCTCCGAGAGATCCTCGATCGATTTGGATTTTCTGACCGTTGAGCTCCGTGTTGTTGAGCAGGCTGATCGCCATCACGGCGTCTTCGGCGTCGGCCATTTCGACAAAGCCGAAACCGCGGCAGACACCCGCCTTATCACTGACCGCGAGGGCTCCACGCACCTGACCGGCGCGCGCAAACAGAGCCACCAGATCGACACTCGTGACCGATCCAGCGAGATTGCCAACGTAAACTTTGGCCATGCGCGCCTATCCTCTCCGTCCTCTTGAAGATGTGAACAACTCACCGTCGGAGGGGAATGAAACGGATGATGAAATCCGATGGTGAGTATGTTTATCTTATCGCGCGGTCGGGAGAATGTACAGGCGGTAGCGCTTAATCGGGCCTGGATGGGCTTATTTGGCGGGACTTTATAGAAAGCGCGAGCATCGGCTGGCGTTTTTCGGCCGGTTTGTATTCGTTGTGTGAGTGTAGGTCAGCGGTTGTGCCGATAAGTCCAAGGACGAGTGCGTTTACGTCCTAAAGCAGAGCACCGCGGAACGGCTCGTCGCGCGGCGGCGGAAACTGCAGCAGGTTGATTGCCCAGCGGCGCGCCTGCTTAAGGGCATCCTCGGCGCGACCGAACAAGCGCTCACGCTGCATCACGCTCCACACGTAAACATCCACCGAGGGCTCGTCGCTGAGCGTCACATCGATCATCCAGTCCTCGAGCTGCGGCCCGCAAATCAGCAACCGCATCAGACGGCCGTGGTCGAGCACGATTCCGCGTGCCTCGCGCGGGATGCGGAATTCCTCCTTGACCCGCTTGAGCATTCGGGGCGGACAATGTTCCTCGGTCATCGGCACGTAAGCCCAGTCACCCGGCGGCGGATTGGCTTCGCGGGCGATGCGCAGATTATTGTCGGTGAGGTCGTCCTTGGCGCGGTCCTGGTCGTAATCCTTGCCGACCGCGTAAAAGCTCATCGCGACCGGCAGCACCGGCATCTCGAGTTCCGATTTGGCCTGCTTGGGGCGCTTGACGTTGGTCTCGACCCACCATCGATTTTCGACATTCGGCTTGTTCATTTTTCAGTTTGACGCTCGCGCTGCTCGATCGTGCGATCATCGGTCGCATCCTCTATCATGCGCCAGTCGCTGACTTTTCCATCCCCTTTTATAGGACGAAGCCCGCATCAGCTATCCGCGAGCGCGCCGCGCGACGCGACCGCCGCTCCGTGTGACGCGCTGGGTGCCCCGCGCGATCGTTTTACGGCGGCGTCCACGCGTACTGGTGCGACTACGATTTGTGCCGGCACTTCGTAAGGCGGACTTCCGTGTGGCGCTCTTGGTTACGGGGCGGGCGCGCCGTGGCGTGCGGCGCAATCCACGCACCATCCGGCAGGTGAAGGTCTCCGCCTTGGTCTCGGCGTCGGTCCAGAACAGGTAATGGGCCAGCTCGTGATAGACCATCTGCACCCACATGCGCTCGGATTTGTAGATGCGTCCGCGCTTCCAGTTTTCCGGATGGACGAGGTGGATACGGCCGTCCTCGAAGGTTTTGCCGGCCGTCTTGCCCCAATCGATATATTCGTACCATTCGATTTGCGGCCGGCGCAGATGGTAATAGCGGCAAAAATCGGCGATCGCGCGGCGAAACGCGATCCGGCCGTGGCCGCGAAAGAAAACCACCAGGTTCTTGTCCATTTCGCGGCGTTGATCGATGGGTGGAAGGAGCATTCGCACTTCAGCAGGCCTCCGGGGGTAGTGACCCGATGATGATAGGAAGCGATTGCTAATGCAGTCAATCGAGGTGCGAAAAAGCGCTCGATTGACCACTCTAATCGTCGATCTTCGAGTCAATTAAAGTGCGTTGACCCGTTTTGTGGTGTATAGAATATCGCAAACGCTAAAATTGTTGACTAAGCTGCTTCCCAAGTGATTGTGCTTGCGGATGCGGTGTGTAGGAAAGAAGCCACCTCAGCGCCCGACCGCTTATGCAGGCGCTCGATGATCCAAATTTCGCGGGGCCGGTGCGAAGCGGACGCGATCAGGAACCGACGGCAAGGCGGGCGTGGCGACGGCGCCGTACGCGATTCGCGGTCATGTGCTGAGCGCGACTCGATTCCTTGAGCCGCAGGCGGCCGGCGCCCAGGTGATCGGTCGCCCCGTGGCCCATCGCGAGGCTGGCGAGACGTTCGCGCAGCACTGCGGAATCGATGCTGAGGGCGTCGCACACGCTGTCAAAGGAAAACGGATAATTGGTGCCCTTGGTGATGACCCATTGGGCGGCTTCGGCGAAGGCACGGCGCTTGCGGGCGCTGCCCATCCGGTTCCATCCCTGGAGGATATTGATGGCGTCAACGAGGACCGCCAGCATCAAGCGTTGTTCGCTGCACAGACCGCCACCACCCATCGCGCCGAAGAACTGACTCGGCAGGATTACGTCCGTCAGGCCCAGAGAATCCGATCCTTCAATCATCCGTTCCGCATGCTGCATTGGCTTGCGCTCCTCTTTATTGGAGGACTGCTTGGGCACCGGTCAGGCCGTCATCGTCCCCTTGCAGCCAATCCCCCCCGATTACGGTGTGCGGTCACAATGTGTCATCTTAAGACATTTATAACAGTAGGTAAACATCAAAACAAGTGTGTAAACACTGAATTATAGGTAGTTTTTCGTTGTGCAATAATGTGACAAAACCGAGAACAGCAGGCATCATAGGGAACGTGAAGAGCGAAGATTGCGCAGCAAATTCGAGGCTAGAATCATCGAGAATCGAACAGGCAGAGGTCACGCGGCGGCGGTTTTTGAGGCCCCGTGATGGCCGCGAAGGGCGCTTCTGTTATAATTCGGACACGTTTGCGGAGGATTGCGAGATGGCCGAATTATTTGCCCGGGACACAATCAAGAGCCTGCGCAAGCTGCGGTTGCTCAAGCCTGACCTGTTCAATAGCTTCATGGATTTCGACCAGGCGGTGTTCAAGGACGGAGCGTTGCCGGCCAAGACCAAGGAACTGATGGCGGTGACGGCGGCGCATGTCACGCAATGCGGCTGGTGTATCGAAGATCACGTAAAGCGGGCGAAGAAGCTGGGCTCAAGCGATGAAGAAATCGCGGAGGCTACGTTCGTGGCGATGGCGCTGCGGGCGGGCGGGGCGTTCGCGCATTCGTGCGTCGCGATGGCGGTGACGGAGCAGGTCAACGCGTCGGCGGAACGCAAAGGCTGAGCGGTGTGGCCGGCGGACTCGGCGATCGAAAAAGATGATGGAGCAGATGGAACAATCCAAACGCAAGACCCGGCGGATTCGAATCGGTGGCGTGGAAGTGGGCGGGGACGCGCCGATCGTAGTGCAGTCGATGTGCGCGACGCGCACGATGGACGTTGATAAGACGGTCGCACAGGCCCATCAGTTGGCGCGGGCGGGCGCGGGAATTGTGCGGATCGCGCTGGACAACGAGAAAGAGGTACCGGCGCTGAAGGAGATTCGCGCGCAGACGCCGGGAATCACGCTGTCGGTCGATCTGCAGGAGAACTATCGCATCGCGGGCAAGGTCGCGCCGCACGTTGACAAGATTCGCTACAACCCGGGCCATCTACATCATATCGAGAAGGCCAGGACGATACCGCAGAAGGTCAAGGGGTTGGTCGAAATCGCGCGCGACAACGATATCGCGATCCGGATCGGGGTCAACTGCGGATCGGTCGCGCCGACGTTCCTCGAGAAATATCCGGGCGATCAGTTAAGCGCGATCGTGGAATCGGCCGCCTACCATTGCGAATTGATGGAGGAGTTCGGCTTCGAGCGCTTCGTGGTCTCGCTGAAGGATTCCGATCCGGCGAAAGTAATGGACGCGAACCGGCGGTTTACCGCGCGGCGACCCGACGTGCCGCTCCATCTGGGCGTGACCGAGGCGGGGCTGCCCCCCGACGGGATCATCAAGACGCGGATCGCGTTCGAGAAACTGCTCGCGCAATCGATCGGCGACACGATCCGGGTGTCGCTCACCCTGCCCAACGATCGCAAGCACGAGGAAGTGACGGTCGGCCACGCGATTATCGAGGACGTGAAGGCGGGCCGCTTCATCTCGGTGCCGGACTTCGGTACGGGGATGAATATCATCTCATGTCCGTCGTGCTCGCGCGTCGAGAACGAGAAGTTCGTCGAGTTGGCGCAGTATGTGAAAGAGGTTACCGGCTACGCCAAGCAATACAAGATCACGATCGCGGTGATGGGCTGCCGGGTGAACGGGCCGGGCGAGACCGACGACGCGGACCTGGGGCTGTGGTGCGGGCCGACGACGGTGAATCTCAAGAAGAAGAACCGCAAGATCGGCAACTTCAAATACGACGAGGTGCTGCCGCGCCTGCGCGTCGAGGTCGATCGGCTGATCGCGGAACGCACGGGCGCTAATTAGGAAGTTGTTGAGGAGCGCAAAACTATTACTTTTACTGAAACCTCGCGAGGTTTCAGACTTCCCATTTGGTTAAGATGCGGGCTTCGCCCTGTTAAAACCTCATTAGGGATTTTATCGATTGACGCTCGCGATGCTCGGGCTGTCGGATATGTCGGTACATCCCTGTGCCAGAATGCGCCGACAGTCAAATCCGAAACCGCGAAAGGAACTGATCAAGCGGGTCCACGATTCAGTCCTTGCCGCGGATCCGAATCGTGGCTAAATTTTTTGTTTGGTTTGGTGCCAGTCGGCGAGGAATTTCTCGAGTCCGGCGTCGGTCAGCGGATGCTGCAGGATCTGCTTGATGACGTTAGGCGGCAGGGTCGCGACGTGCGCTCCCGCCTCGGCGGCATGCAGCAGATGGAGCGGCGAGCGAATCGACGCGACCAGCACCTCGGCGGGAAAATCGTAGTTCTCCATGATACGCACGATCTGATCGATGACCAGCAGTCCGTCGTGGCCGATATCGTCGAGCCGGCCGACGAACGGCGATAGAAACGCGGCGCCGCATTTGGCCGCCGCCAACGCCTGCAACGGGCTGAAAATCAGCGTGACGTTGACACGGATGCCGCGGCTCGAGAGCGCCTTGGTCGCCTTCAGGCCCTCGATCGTCATCGGGCATTTGACCACGATATTGCGATGCAGCGCGGCGAGCTTCTGGCCCTCCTCGAGCATCAGCGGCGCCTCGGTCGCGACCACTTCGGCACTGACCGGACCGTCGATTATCTCGCAGATTTCGCGCAGGACCTCGGCGTAGGGGCGGCCGCTTTTGGCGAGCAGGCTCGGGTTGGTGGTAACGCCGTCGGCGAGGCCGAGTTCGGCGATTTCCCGAATCTCGCTGACGACCGCTGAATCGACAAAGAATTTCATCGCGAAGCTGCCTCCCGCCTGGGCGCGTGCGGCCGGAGCATATCGGCGCGCGCCAGGGTCACTCGCTGGGGCGATTTAAGGTTCGCCAGCAAGTCGGAAATTGATGCATTAAGTTTAGGATGGATCAGCGCGGGCGCCAGCTCGACCATCGGAGCGAGCACAAAGCGCCGTTCGTGGAGCCGCGGATGCGGCAGGGTGAGCGCCGGCGCATCGCGCAGCTCCTTGTTGAAAAAGAGCAGGTCGAGATCGATAACGCGGGGCTTGTAGCGGGTGCGCCCGGTGGGCTTGCGCCCGGGCACGCGCTTGCGGCCCATGGTGCGTTCGATCGCGAGCAAGCGGCGCATCAGGGCGTCGGCCGGAATTTCGGTTTCGATTTCAATCACGCCGTTAAAAAATGGTCCCTTGAGATCGGGCGCACCGACCGGATCGGTTTCATAGACTGACGATTGGCGCAGGACGCGGGTCTCCGGCAGGCCGGCGATGCGCCCGATCGCCTCCCGGTAGTTGGCGGCTTTATCGCCCAGATTGGTTCCTATGCCGATGAAGGCCCGATTGGGCATTCCCCCGCCGTCACAGGCGCAGCGCCTTGATTCGTTCCACCGCCTCACGCAGACGTTCGCTCGGCACGGTCAGTGAAAAGCGAACGTAACCCTCGCCACCCTTACCGAATCCAGAGCCCGGCGTAATCACCACGCCGGTCTCTTTCAGCACGCGTTCCGTAAACGACGCCGAGGTATAGCCGGGCGGCACCTGCGCCCATAGATAGAAGGTCGCGCGCGGCACATCGCAGGCCAGGCCGAGCGCGCGCAAACCCGCGACCATCAGATCGCGACGCTCCTTGTAGATGGCGCAGTATTTATGCAGGGTTTCCTCGCCGCCGGTCAGACCCGCGATGGCGGCTTCCTGGACCGCCTGGAAAACACCGGAATCGACGTTGGTCTTGACGGTCCCCAGCGCGCCGACCAGCGTGGCGTTACCGACCACGAAGCCCACGCGCCATCCGGTCATCGAGTAGGTTTTCGATAGTGAATGGAATTCGATTGCGCATTCGCGCGCGCCGTCGATTTCGAGCACGCTCGGGGCGCGGTAGCCGTCGAAGGCTATCTCCGAGTAGGCGAAATCGTGCGCTAGAATAATATTATTCTTGAGACAGTAATCGACCGCGAGCTTGAGAAAGGCGGGTTCCGCGGTGGCCGCGGTTGGATTGTTCGGATAATTGAGCCACATGACCTTGGCGCGCCGCGCGATTTCAGCGGGAATCGCACCGAGGTCGGGCAGGAAGGCGTTCTCACGCCGCAGCGGCATGTAGTAAGGCTCACCGCCGTTAAAGACGCATCCAGAATAATACACCGGATAGCCGGGGCTGGGGATGAGCACGACGTCGCCGGGATCGACCACCGCAACCGGAAAGTTCGCGATTCCTTCCTTCGAGCCGATCAGCGCGCACGCCTCGCGATTGGCGTCGAGCGTGACGTTGAAGCGGCGCTTGTACCAGCCGGTCGCGGCTTCGCGGAAGCGATCGAGTCCCTGGTAATCGGGATAGCGATGGTTGGCGGGCAAATCCGCGGTGCGCTTGAGTGCGTCCACGATATGTTGCGGCGTCGGCAGGTCGGGGTCGCCGATACCGAGGCTGATGACATCGACACCGGTCTGCGCGACTTCCCGCTTGAGGCGGTCGAGTTCGGCAAAGAGATAGGGAGGTAAGAGACTCAGCCGTGAGGCAACCTTAATCTGCACCTGTGGAAGCAATCTCCGATCCGTGGACTGCCAGAGTAATTAACACACTTTGGAGGGGGCCGAAACGGGGATGTCAGGCGGAAGCTGGGGATAGTTGCGCAACTATTAACATGGAGGGGTGGCGATGCAGCAGGGCTTATGCACAGGGGCGCCGGGCGGGGGCACTTGGTTTTTCCGGCGCGATCGGTATGCTGCAATCGCTGGGATTGTTTTAAGCCCTTTGACAGCCCACGTAATTGCGCTGAGGTCATAACTTCTGCTTGCGGATTGGGTCGCGTGATGTTAGTAATTCTTTCGTTTGCCGCCGGTACAAGCGGCCCACTTTTGTGAATAATCCGAACTACACACGTCTTTTGGTTGACCTCATGCAGCCATGCTTGGTAGTGATGCTCGCGCACCGATTTCAGCCTGAGCGCCGTGTTCTCGGGGCGGCGGTGGCCGGTCGTGGAATGAGCCAGATTTGAAGCGATGAACCGCATACTAATCCCCGTCTCCGTGCTCCTGTTCGTGATCGGCCTTTATACGGTCGGCGTGTCCGAACGTCCGTGGGCGCCGCGGTCCGACGTCGAGCAACCGATTCCCTTCAGCCATCGTGTGCACGCGGGAATCAACAAGATTCCCTGCCAGTATTGCCACGAATATGCGCGGCGGTCGGCGAATTCGGGTGTCCCGCCGGTCGAGCGTTGCGTCGGCTGCCATGGCAGTTCGCTGCTGGGCGGTATCGAGCCGGTAACGCGGCCGTGGACCGATGAGAAGCAGCCGCCGTTCGAGATTCGCTGGAACCGTGTTTACACGCTGCCGGATTTCGTGCGCTTCGTTCACAAGCCACATATCTGGGCTGGTGTGCAGTGCCAGGAATGTCACGGGCCGGTCGAAACCATGGATCGGGTCGTGCCGGTGCACGAGATCAACATGGGTTTCTGTGTGGATTGCCATACCAAGCGCGGCGCCACCCAGGAATGTTTTGTCTGCCACCACTGAGTCGAGGAAACGAAATGTCAGATGGGCTGTCCAGGCGGTCGTTCCTGAAATTAGCTGCCACGGCTTCTGCCGCGGCGGCGCTACCCGGTTGTGAACCGGCCGCCAGAAAGCTGATTCCCTATGTCGTGCCGGACGAGAACGTCATTCCGGGCGTTCCGACCTTTTATGCCACGACCTGCGCCGAGTGTTCCGCCGGATGTGGAATTGTGGCGCGCGTGATGGAAGGGCGAGTAATCAAGCTCGAGGGTAATCCGGTCGATCCGATTAGCCAGGGCGCGATCTGCGCTCGCGGTCAGGCGGCACTGCAGGGGCTCTACAATCCCGATCGGCTGGGCAAGCCGAATACGCGTGCGGCCGACGGCACGCTGACCGCGGCGTCTTGGGACGACGCGACCAAACTGCTCAACGACAAGCTTGCGGCGGCGGCGAAGGCGGGCAAGGATCGTGTCGCATTTATCGGAAATTCGCAGGGGCCGACGCTCGACAAAGTGACCCGGGCGTGGGCGCAAGCTTTCAATTCGAGCCGCGTGGGGTTCTGGGAGGCGTTTAGCGAAGAGCCGGCGCGGGCGGCGGCGGAGGCCTGCTTCGGGCGCCGCGACCTGCCGATCTACAAGCTCGATCAGGCCGAGACGATCATTTCGTTCGGCGCCGATTTCGTCGAGACGTGGGGCTCGCCGGTCGAATATGCTCGTCAGTTCGCGCAGTTTCGTGCGCCGAAGACCCGCAACGGCAACCTGAGTATCGGCAACGCCGCATATGTTGGCCCGCGTCTGAATTCGACCGCCGCGAAATGTGACGAATGGGTCGCCGCGAATCCCGGCACTGAGGGCGCCGTCGCGATGGCGGTGCTCAACGTCGTCGTGAACCAGGGTTGGGTGGCGTCAGGCGCGGGGGTTGACGCGGGCGCACTCAAGACGCTGGTCGCGGATTACGATCCGGAGAAAATCAACGCGCAGACCGGCGTTTCCGCTGATCAGATCAAGAAGATCGCGGGATGGTTCGGACAGGCCACCGGTGGTGCGGTCGCGCTGGCCGGCACCGCCGACCCGCAGGCCCATCTGGCGGCGCTCATTCTCAATGCGGTCACCGGCAACATCGGCAAGACCGTGGTCTTCCTCGGCGAGACGCCTGCGGAGGCGACCAGCCGGCCCGAAGAGATCAAGGCGACTATCGACGCGATGCGCGACGGCCAGATCGACGTGCTGGTGATCGCGGGTGGAAATCCGGCCTATTCGATGCCGCCGGGATACGCCTTCAAAGAAGCGTCCAAGCGCGTCGGCTACGTCATCTGGATGGGCGAGGTGCCGGACGAGAGCGCTGAACTCGCCAATCTGCTGATTCCGACTCATCATGCGCTTGAGAGCTGGCGCGATACGGCGCCGCGTCCCGGAATCTACGGGCTGGGGCAGCCGGTGATGCAGCCGGTCTATCCAAGTCGCGCGCTGCACGACATCCTCATTGCGTCGGCGCACGTGGGCGGCGGGGCCGCGGGACAAGCGATCGCGTACGAGAACGCGGCCGACGCGATCAACACCGCGTGGCAGGAACTACAGTCGAAGATTGGCGCGGACTCGACCCCGAAAAAGTTTTGGGACGACGCGCGCCGGCATGGCGGAGTCTTTCAGGACGCGAAGCCGGCCGCGGCGCCGAAATTGAACTCGGCGGCATTGCAGCCGACGGCCCAGCCGCCGGCGGCGCCGGCGGGCCTGACGTTGTGGGCATTTCCGCACATCTTTCTGTACGACGGACGTGGCGCGAACAAATCGTGGCTGCAGGAAATTCCCGAGCCGGTTACCCAGATCGTATGGGACACCTGGGCCGAGGTGCATCCCGACACCGCCGCGCAGCTTGGCCTCAAGCAGGACTACGAACAGACGCGGCTGTTTGCCGGCATTAATGTCATCGAGATTGCGACCCCAGGCGGTCCGATCGAGTTGACGGTGACGATTTCGCGGCTGGTCAAGCCGGGAGTGATCGCGGTGCCGTTCGGCCAGGGCCATACGTCGTATGGGCGCTATGCGAAGGGGATCGGGGTCAATCCGTTTTCGTTTCTGCCGGAAGGGACCCGCAGCGTTTCGGTAACGGCGCGCAAGACCGACAAGACCTACAAGCTGGTGACGCCGCTCGGCAACAGCGACATGCTGGGCCGCACGATTATCGAGGCGATGAGCGTGAGCGACCTCGCCAAGGGTATCGAACCGGACTTCGGCGAAGAGAAAGTCGATCGGCCGTACGAGATGTATGAGCCGATCGTGTACAGCGGCCACAAGTGGGGCATGACGATCGACGTCAACTCCTGCACCGGGTGCAGTGCGTGTATCGCGGCGTGTTACGCAGAGAACAATATCCAGGTGGTCGGTAAGGACAATGTCGATCTCGGCCGCATCATGTCGTGGATTCGCGTCGAGCGCTACATCCAGCCCGCGGACAAGGCCGGCGACGGTCCGCTGATTCAAATTGCGCCGATGCTCTGCCAGCAGTGCGATCATGCGCCATGCGAGCCGGTCTGCCCGGTGTTCGCGTCGAGTCATACTCGCGAGGGCCTGAACGCGCAGATTTACAACCGCTGTATCGGTACGCGCTTTTGCGAAAATAATTGCCCTTACAAGGTGCGGCGCTTCAACTGGTATGCGCCCGAGTTCGTCGAGCCGCTCAATTACCAGTTGAATCCCGACGTGACCGTGCGCGGTGCCGGCGTAATGGAGAAATGCACCTTCTGCATCCAGCGCATCACGACCGCCGAAATCAACGCGCGCACCGAGGAGCGCAAGGTGCTCGACGGCGAAATCGTTACGGCGTGCGCGCAGGCGTGTCCGTCGCGCGCGATCAGCTTCGGCGATCTCAACGACCCGGATAGCGCAATGCTCAAGCGGCGCAACGACAACAAAGGCCGCAGTTATACGATGCTCCCGGAGTTCAACGCCCTGCCCCAGGTGACATACCTGCGGGAGCTCTATCAGGAGAAGGGGAAGGCCTAAATGGCAGCCGCCGTCGATCAAAGCAATCATCAACTGACCTACCTCGACGTCGACCGCACCGCCCAGCGGGTGATGGCGCCCGCGGGGCTGAAGTACTGGCTGTGGGTCGCATTTTGCGCCTTCCTGGTCGCGGTCGGTGGTGCATTCTGGACCCGTCAGATTTACGAAGGCTTGGGCGTTACGGGTTACGGCCAGCCGACCCTGTGGGCGGTCTATATTACCGACTTCGTTTTCTGGGTCGGTATCGCGCATTCGGGCACGCTAATTTCGGCCGTGCTCTTTTTGTTCCGTACGCGCTGGCGCACCGCGGTCTATCGATGTGCCGAAACGATGACGGTGTTCGCGGTACTGACCGCCGGCCTCTTTCCGATCGTCCATCTGGGGCGCCCTTGGTTTTTCTACTGGCTATGTCCGTATCCGAATGAGCGCTATCTCCAGCCCGACTTTCGCTCACCTTTGACCTGGGACTTTTTCGCGATCAGCACCTACCTGACGACCAGCACGCTGTTCCTCTCGATGGGATTGATTCCCGATATCGCGAACCAGCGCGACATTTCGACCGGCTGGCGCAAGAAGTTCTACACCGTGCTCGCCTGCGGATGGCAGGGCACCGATCGGCAATGGCGTAACTTCTCGATGGCGTATCTACTGCTCGCCGGCTTCGCGACGCCGCTGGTGCTATCGGTCCATAGCGTCGTCTCCTGGGATTTCGCGACGATGCAGACGCCGGGCATGCACAGTACGATCTTCGCTCCCTACTTCGTCGCCGGAGCTATTTTCTCAGGCTGCGCGATGGTGCTGACGTTGATCATCCCGATGCGCAAAATGCTGCACATCGAGGACCTGGTTACGATCTGGCATCTTGATAGTCTGGCCAAAGTGATTCTGCTGACCTCATTGGTCATTACTTACTCGTATTCAACTGAGACATTTTTGGTCTGGTACACGCAGGATCCAATCGAAATGATGACCTTTCATCAGCGCTTCTTCGGGCTGCAGGGTTATCTGTTCGGGGGCATGGTGCTGTGTAACTGCCTGATCCCGCTGCTGCTGTTCTCGCCCAGCATTCGTACTAATACAATCTGGCTATTCATCATCTCGATCTTCGTCAATATCGGAATGTGGCTCGAGCGCTTTGTGCTGATAGCGGGGTCGCTCTCGACCGCGACGATTCCGACGCAGTGGAAATTCTATGTGCCGAAAATAACCGAGGTAATGATCACGATCGCGAGCTTCGGGTGGTTCCTGATGAATTTTTCGCTCTTCACGAAGTTTTTGCCGATCGTATCGATGACGGAATTGAAGGAAGGGGTTGGCTGGCTGCGCAAATCCGCGCGTAATACCTATCCCTATCGGAAGGCAGCATGAGCGGCGATATTGAAGTGGTCGGAGTGTTCTCGTCCGACGTGGAATGTGCGCACGCGATCGAACAATTGCACCGCACGCCGATCCGCGGCTTTCATACCTTCGCGCCGTTTCCCAGTGAGCATATGGCGGAAGCGACCGACGAAGTGCGCGGATGGGGCCGCAGTCCGGTGCGCAAGTTCGTGCTCGCCGGCGGTATCACCGGAGCGATCACCGCATTGGTGATGACGGTGGGCACCTCGTGGGAATGGAATATCAACACGGGCGGCCGTCCAATCGCGTCGATTACCCCATACATCGTCATCATTTTCGAAATGATGATTCTGTTTGGCGTGCTCGGCGCCGTCACCAGCTTCTTCGTCAAGAGCGGGTTGCCCTCGTTCGAATCGTCCACTGGCTACCGGACGCGTTTCGGTGCGGATCGTTTCGGGCTGGTGGTCAAGGTGGCCGAGAGCGATGGCGGGAAAATCGAGGCGCTGATGCGCGATGCGGGTGCGGAAGAAGTCGTGCGCGAGGCCGCGTGATCGCGGCATCCCGCGGCGTGGCAAAGTTTTGTGCAGGGCTTCGAGCAAGGATCAAAGCAAGGTTTATAGATAGATGAGCGCTAATCAACCCGCATCGCTTGGAGCCGCCGCCATGCGGCCGATCCGCGAACCGGTTCAGCTTGAGTGGGGCCGTTTGACGACGATCGCGACGGTGCTAATCGTGGTCGGCGTGGTCGGCGTCGCCGCCGGACTCGCCCTCGGTCAGGCGCAGCGCGTGTGGCTGACGTGGCTGGTCGATCTGCTCTTTTTTATGGGCATCGCGCAGGGCGGGGTGGCTGTATCGGCCGGCTTTTACCTGACCCAGGGACGCTGGGCAGGCTCGACGCATTTTCGCCTGGCGGAAGCCTTCTGGCGATTCCTGCCACTGTCGCTGCTGTTGTTCCTGGGCGTGTGCGTTGGCGCCGACTATATATTTCCGTGGATCGCGCATCCCGTCGCTAACCCGGTCAAGGCGCAGTGGTTGAGCGCGCCATTCCTGCTCACCCGTGACTTCATCGCGATCGCTATCATGGTGCTCTTGAGTTGGCGGTTCGTCAGTATCTCACGCAGCGCCGAAGCCATCGCGTGGCATCATGAACCCGATACCATCGAGATGCCGCCGGTGCCTATACGGCGATGGGCGCCGCTCCTTGCGATTTGCTATTGCGTCGCCTACACGCTATTCGCCTACGACCTGATTTCATCGCTGGCGCCGCAATGGCATAGCACGCTCTTCGGATGGTGGTACTTCGCGACGGTCTTCTGGAGCGCCATCTGCGCGATGTCCTTTACCGCGATGCGGATGCGCGCGGCGCTGCCGATGGACAATATGTTCAACCGCGGCAAGGTGCGCCACGATCTCGGCAAAATGATTTTCGCCTTCTCGGTATTCTGGATGTACCTGACCTTCGCGCAATACATAGTCATCTGGTACGGCGACCTGCCGACTGAGACGTTCTTTATCGTCGGACGCTGTTGGCATCATCCGTGGATGTTCATGACCTGGATGGTTCCGGTGCTGCTGTGGGCGACGCCGTTCAGCGTGTTGATGGGCGTGCCCCCGAAGAAGACCCCGAAGATTCTCGGTACGGTCGCTCTGCTCGGCCTGATCGGCGTGTGGGACCTCAACTACGTATTGATTGTACCTTCGCTGTCACCCGACAAGCTGCCGCTGGGATGGATCGAATTGGCTATCACCGCAGGATTTCTCGGCGCGTTTATTTTCTGCGCGATTCCGGGACTGAAGCTATTGGCAGAGGTCGCGGTGTCCGACGCATTGGAGACGAGTGATGAAGCCGCGCACCATTAAGTTCAAGCGCGCCAGTCTCATGGCCGCCGTCATCGCGATGGCGACCGCTGCAGCAGGCTGCGCCTCGGGTGGCCCGTATCCGCTTGACACGTTGTCGCCGAAGTCCGATTTGACGCGCTCGATCCTGAATCTCTTCAAGGAAGTGACTATCCTTGATTCGATCGTGCTGATCGTCGTTATTGTCGCGATGATCGGCGCAATCTTTGTTTATTCGAGTCGCGAAGGCGATCCCGGCGAACCGTCGGCGATGCACTCCGACGTAACGCTCGAGATGCTGTGGACGGTGATTCCCGCGCTTATCCTGGTCGCAATCACGGTGCCCACCGTGCACACGATCATCCGCACGCAGCCCGACAAGTGGCCGGCCGAAACGCTCGAGGTCAAGGTCATCGCGCATCAATGGTGGTGGGAATTCGAGTACCCGTCGCTGGGGGTCGTGACCGCCGACGAAGTGCATATTCCGGCCGATCGTACTATCCACTTCGCGATGACTTCGAAGGACGTCATTCATAGTTTCTTCATGCCGTCGATCGGCGGCAAGCGTGACGTTGTTCCCGGCCAGGAAAACCAGATTACCCTGAAGGCGGATACCCCGGGCGAGTACTACGGGCAATGCACGGAGTTTTGCGGTACGTCGCATGCCAACATGCGGTTCCGCGTGTTCGTCGACACGCCGGCCGACTTTGACAAATGGGTAGCGCATCAGAATGAACCGCCGGTCAGGCCGACCGACGGCGCGGCGGCGGCTGGCGCCAAGATTTGGGCCGACGCGCCGTGCGCGATTTGCCATACCATCAAAGGTGTTTCGGGTTTTTCCAAGGATTACACCTACGGTTTTCGCGGCCCCGACCTGACCCATTTCGGCAGCCGCGGGACAATGGCGGGTAGTATGTTGAAGAACACTCCCGAGAACGTCGCGCTGTGGATTAAGAATCCCGACGCCGTGAAACCGGGCGCCAATATGCCGACACTAGGATTAGACGGCGAAGATCTGAACGATCTCGTGGCGTACCTTGAGAGCCTGAAGTAGGAAAATAGCCAATGGCTGCGCAACCAAAAGCGTTACATCTGGAACAAGGCAATTACCTCGAAGGTGGTGGAATTTACGGCTGGCTCACCACCATCGATCACAAGCGTATTGCGGTGCTCTACGGAATCAGCGCGCTGGTTTTGATGGCGCTGGGCGGCACCGAGGCGATGCTCGTACGTGCGCAATTGATCGTGCCGGACAATCATTTCCTGACGGCGGACTTCTACAACCAGATGTTCACCATGCACGGTCTGACGATGATTTTCCTCGTCGTTATGCCGCTCGAAACCGGATTCTTCGGCAACTTTCTGATTCCGCTGCAAATCGGGGCGCGCGACGTTGCCTTCCCGCGCCTCAACGCCTTGAGCTACTGGATCTTTCTGCTCGGCGCGATTGCGCTGAACTTCGGCTGGATTTGGGGCGGACTGCCGAACGGCGGATGGTTTGGCTATGCCAATTTGAGCTCGCGCGCCTACTCACCAGGCCTCAATATCGATTACTACGACGTCGGTCTGCTCATCCTCGGTATCTCGTCGGTAATGAGCGCGCTGAATTTCTTTGTCACGATCGTCAATATGCGGGCCCCCGGCATGACATTTATGCGTATGCCGATGTTCATCTGGGCGCTGCTGGTGACCGTGATATTGCTGCTGCTCGCTTTCCCGGCGCTGACCGTCGGCCTGATCTTCCTCTTCGCCGACCGCTACTTCGGATCGCATTTCTACGAGGTCATCGCGGGTGCGA
Organism: Deltaproteobacteria bacterium; assembly: GCA_021780755.1. GTDB lineage: Bacteria > Desulfobacterota > Binatia > Binatales > Binataceae > JADMIL01. The sequence goes on from JAJXYF010000022.1 coordinate 47,297, forward strand.
CACCGATACTATGGCAGCATCTCTTCTGGATCTTCGGCCATCCAGAAGTTTACATCATGGCGCTGCCCGCCTTCGGGATGATCTCCGAAGTCCTGCCGGTATTCTCGCGCAAGCCGCTGTTCGGCTATCCGATGATGGCCTATTCGATCATCTTGATCGCCTTTCTGTCCTACGGCGTGTGGGGCCATCATATGTTCGCGACCGGCATGGGCCCGGTGGCGGATTCGGCCTTCGCGATCACTTCGATGCTCATCGCGATACCCACCGGGGTCAAGGTCTTTTCCTGGATCGCGACGATCTGGGGCGGACGGCTGCGCTTCACTACCGCGATGCTGTTCGCGCTTGGCTTCATCCTCGAATTTACGATCGGCGGTTTGAGTGGAGTCATGCACGCGAGCGCTCCGATCGATCTCGAGCAGACCGATTCCTACTTCATCATCGCGCACTTCCACTACGTACTCTTCGGCGGCGTGCTGATGGCGATTCTGTCGGCCTTCTATTTCTACTTTCCCAAGATCTGCGGACGTTTCATGAACGAGTCCCTGGGCAAGTGGCACTTCTGGCTGACGACGATCTTCTTCAATTGTACTTTCTTCCCCATGCACTTCCTCGGTGAATGGGGCATGCCGCGGCGCATCTACACCTACGCGCCGGACATGGGTTGGAGCTTCTGGAACGGTTTCGAAAGTATCAGCGCATTTTGTCTGGGCGCTTCTTTCCTGCTGTTCTTCGCCAACATCGCATGGAGCTGGTTTAACGGCGAACATGCGGGCGCCGATCCGTGGGATGCGCGAACGCTGGAATGGTCAATACCGTCGCCGCCGCCGATTTATAATTTCGTCAAGGTTCCGACCGTGCATTCCCGCGATGCCTTCTGGGTCGAGAAGTACGGTGACGTCGAAGCGTCGGGTCTCGGCGAAAAGCGCGTGAACGTGGAGTTCCAGCCGCTCGCGAGTCCCGAAGAAGTCGCCAGCATCCACATGCCGCAGCCTTCGCTTTATCCGATAATCATGGCGGGCGGTATCTTCCTCGCCGGTATCGGCATGCTGGTCGGATGGTTCCGGCTGGTCTTCATGGGACTCGGCTTGTTGGGGTTGTGCGCGATTGCGATGTCTTTTGAGTATCGCGAGTGGGGCGAAGACAATCCGCATCAGGTGGGCGAGAGCTTCCTCAGTCTGGATAATCGCAAGCTCGGCATCTGGTCGTTCATCGGTTCAGAATGCGTATTCTTCGCGAGCCTGATTTCGACCTACATGGTTTACAAGTCGCGCAGCATCGGAGTGCCCGACGCGCAGATTCTCAACATTCCACTGACCTCCTTCAGCACCTTCATCCTGCTGATGTCGAGCTTGCTGATGGTGCTGGCGCTCGCTGGATTCCAGCGCAACGATCGGTTCTGGGGCACCTTCTGGCTATTCGGCACCGCGGCCTTCGGTCTGATCTTTCTCGGCGGCCAGGTCTATGAGTTCGGCAGCTTCTACCACGAGGGCATGCTCTACAACTCGAACCTGTTCAGCCAGTGCTTCTATACCCTTGTCGGCTTCCACGGCTTTCACGTGTTCCTCGGCGTCGTTTGGCTGATAACGATGGCGATCGCCGGAATGAGGGGGAAAATCGGTTCGAGCCGCGCGCTATCGGTCGAGTTGTGCGGACTCTATTGGCATTTCGTGGACATCGTTTGGGTAGTCATCTTCACCCTGATCTATTTAATGAGGACGATTAATCGGGCATGAGCGATCACGCTGTCGAACACGGTCACGGCGCGCACGCGCACGCCATCGCGGAAGACCATCATCCCGGACCGGCGGTTTATCTGCTGGTCGCGGTTGTACTGATCGTGCTTACGGCAATGGAGATCGGCGTCTTCTATGCGCCGTTTCTTCAGGCCTGGCTGGTTCCGATGCTGATAATCCTTGCGATCCTGAAGTTTATTCTGGTCGCCGGATTTTATATGCACTTGAAATACGACAGCAGCGTCTTCACCACCCTGTTTGCGTTTCCACTATTGCTCGCGATGATGATCTGCGGATCGCTGATGCTGCTGTTTCTCTATCTGGGACGCCATTCGGGATAGACAGACACTGGCGGTTGCCGAAGCGATCGGGGCCGCCGCGAGAAATAAGATGTGGGAAGCTGAGCCGGAAGTAGTACTCTCGATCGCGCTCGTCGCGCTCACTTATGTCGCGGGGGCGCTGGTCTTGAAGCGGCGGCCAAACTCGCGCCGTCAGATCGCTTTCTGGTCGGCGATCGTCGTGCTGTTCCTCGCTCTGACTGGCCCGCTCGGCGCCTATGCTAGGGGCTTCAGCTTCTCCGCGTATATCTTTCAGCAGATGCTGCTGGTCTTCGTGGTGCCGCCGCTGATGCTGCTGGGATTGCCGGACTGGATGGTTCGGCCGGTGATGATGAACCGCTTCGTCGAGCCGGTGGCGCGCCGCATTACGCGGCCACTCTTCGCGTTTCTAACCTTCTCCATGTTCTTCGCATTGCTGCACTACCCGGCGCTGTGCGATCAGGTTTGCCACGCGCGGTCATTTTTCGGCGGTATCCGTGTGGCGCTGGTGGCCGTCGGCTTGCTGCTCTGGTGGCCAATGCTAAGCCCGCTGCCCGAGTATCCGCGACTGTCCTATCCGATGCAGATTCTCTATTTGTTCCTCCTGATGATTCCGATGACCGCGGTGGCGGCGCCGATCACGATGGCCGAGACGGTGCTTTATATGTACTACGCGATGGGGCAACATCCGTTTGGCCTGACGCCGATCGCGGACCAGGTGCTGGGCGGACTCATCATGTGGATCGGGCAGGGCGTTTACATCATGTTCGTCTTCAGCGGGATATTTTTCCGTTGGGCACAGCGCGAAGATACCGAGATACCGGCGATCAACCGGCCGCCCGCGCGGGTGCATGTGCTGCATCCGCAAGAACGCCCAGTCATCTGACACCAGCAACCGGATACTCAGAGCCTTCAGGCGCGGTGGGCCGCGCAATCCACTTACACCTGGCCTTCGCGGTAGGCGAAGGTGAGCGTCCAAAGCGTAGCGCCTGAATAAAGCAGTCCACCCGCCGCTATAGCCACTGTAGCGATTACGCAGATCGCGACGTTGGCGACGAACAATCCGGCGACCATCGTGGCCAGTCCGGAATTGTACGCGACGAAGACGGCTGATCGCGGCCGCGGCCTCGAGAGTTCAACGGCGCTCATCGCACACCAGCGGCGAAGGCTCCGCACCCGTACGACGAATGCGGGAAACAGATAATAGGAAACGCCGATGATGAAGTTACCCATCCAGCCGAGGATTCCGGCCACTCCGTAGCTCGACGCGACGCGCGCGCCCAGTTCGCTTTGCGCCCCGTTGAATGCGAGTGTGATACCCAGTGTGATCGCCACCATCAGCCACGCAGTCCCCGCGATCGCATGACCCACGCTCCAATCGACAGGTTTGCGATGCGCCCAGAGCAGGCGGGCGATTGTGACTATGTAAGCAACCAGCGCGAGCGCAAGCACGACGCTCCATAACGCCAGTCCCGGAAGGCGGGCGAGCAACGTGACGACCAGACCGATCACGCCGGCGGTAATCGCGTAGAGTTGCCACGCCGCACTCTTTGGAAGGGCGATTCGCGGCAGAGCCAGAGCCGGAACCATCCGGTAGGAGACGGCGCAGACGGTCAAGGTGACCCATCCGATCGCGGCCAGATGGGCGTGGGCCGCCAGGTTTGAAATCAGGCTGCCGCCCAGAAAACCATAGCTCTTGTCGAGCGCAAGTAAGAATCCGAGCGTCGCCGCTATCAAGAGGAAGCACAGCGCCAGGAACATTCCGGTTTCGGCTACGCCGCGCCCGACTCGCGGCCACAGTGGCGGAAAGATGTTTGCCGCGAACAACCCGACGCTTGCGATTACTACCAGCGCCGCCGACCAGATCCCCGACCACGATCCGAGTGCGAAGTGCGAGACCATCCCGCTCGCCCCTACGACGTAGAGCACCAGCTGCGGCATCAGCAGGCGCGGGTAGGGGAGGGTCGCATGCGTCAACGCGGGGACGTAACGATACATCACACCGATGATCGCGGCGGTGATCCATCCGAGCGCAAAGGTATGCACCAGCGCGAGCACGGAGGCCTGGTAGAAATATCCGGTGAGCGCACCGGCCTCCCATGGCGTGGCGGCAGCTCCGCACGCGAACGAAAGCGTCGCGATCACGAAATAATCGATTGAAATTCGCGCACCGCGGATTTCCCAGCGGGTGGCTGCGTCTGCGGATGCTGCCATGAGACGCGAACATTATTAGCAAGCGCGCGGACGAATTGGCAGGAGGCGGCGCAAGGTCATCGCATCGCGCCGATTTGCATTAGCCGTAACCCTCCAATTGTAATGCCTGAGCTAATGTATCGGGCTTGCTCGCACGACCGAATTGGCCTATTCGTGGATCAGTGGACGCTGCTTTTGAAGGCGCGTCAATCGGAGGGTAGCCGAAACCGAACATCCTGATTTCTCAGCCAAATCTCCAAGTATGGCCGACTAAACCGGTGGCGCGCCGTGCGCACGGAAAAGCCTTTGCGGAGGATCTAATGCAGCATTCCAAGACACGATTAATCGTTGACGGTGCGGTGGCTGGGCTGATCGGAGGGGCGGTAATTGCGGTGTGGTTCTTCATCTTCGACGCAGCCCAGGGCGATCCCCTGAGAACGCCCGCGATCCTCGCCGGTGCGTTGCTTCACGGCGCGAGCCATCCGACGCTGACCGGCGCGGCCTGGGTAATGGTCGCCCAATACCTGGTCGCCCACTTCATCGCCTTCGCGATTATCGGCGCGGCCGCCGCGATGCTGATGGCATCAGCCGAGAAACATTCCGAACTCTTCGGCACGCTCTTTCTATTTACCATCGGCTTCGAAGTTTTCTTTATCGCCCTCGTCATGCTGCTCGGCCCCGCGGCGCAGGCGGCGGTTTCGTGGTGGAAGGGCATGATCGGTAATCTGATGGCCACGGCGGCGATACTCGCTTACTTCTTCTGGCGCCAGCCGGACCTCGCCTCGAACCTCCTCGGCCCCTGGATCGACGTCGCGCGCGAGGGCATCATCGTCGGCTTGATCGGCGGGGTAATTGTCGCCGCATGGTTCATGGTTTCCGACGCTCTCGCCAGCCATCCGTTCCGCACGCCCGCCCTGCTCGGCGCGATTATTTTCAACGGGATGAGTCAGCCGTCCAGCTTCGCGGTTACCGCGGATCTGGTGCTCGGCTACACCGCGCTTCATTTCTTTGCGTTCATCATGTTCGGCATCGCGGCGTCGATTACGATGTATGCCTCGGAGCGCGAGCCGCTGATCGCGCTCGGCGTAGTTGTCCTGTTCCTCTGGTTCGAACTGTGCTTCGCCGGCTTCCTGACCTTCCTCAACCAGACGGCGGTACAGCAACTCGGCTGGTGGAACATCGCGGGCGGCAACATCGTTGCGCTCGCCGCGATCATCGCGTGGTATGCGCATCGCCATCCACGGGTGGTGCCGCGTATCTTCGAGCGCTGGCAGGAGCTCAAGTCGGAAGGGTCATCGGCGAGTGCGCGCCCGCCCGAGCGTCCGCGTGCCGCGTAGCGATGGGCGTGTCGGCAACGGGCGCAGGACGATCAGAGTCCGAGCACGTCGCGCATCGAGTAGAGTCCCGGCGGCCGTTGCTCCAGCCAGGCGGCCGCCCGCAGCGCGCCGCGCGCGAGCGATTCGCGGCTCTGCGCGCGATGGATCAGTTCCAGGCGCTCGCCCTGCCCGCCGAAAATTACCGTATGGTCGCCGACCGCGTCGCCCGCCCGCAGCGCCAGCACCGCTATTTTGTCGTGCGGACGCGCCCCCGTGATACCCTCACGCCCATACACCGCGTTGGCTTGGTAATCGAGGTTGCGCGCCTCCGCGATCGTTTGTCCGAGCGCGATCGCCGTACCGCTCGGCGCATCGACCTTGGTGTTGTGATGGATCTCGATCACCTCGGCGTCGAAGTTGCCGAGGATTCGCGCCACTTCCGCAGTGATCTTCATCAGCACGTTGACGCCGATACTCATGTTCGGTGCTATAACGGTGCGGGTGCGCGAGGCGAGATTCTTGGCGCGCGCCTCCAGTTCGGGGGTGAAGCCGGTCGATCCGATCACGATCGCGGCGCCCTTGCCGGCGGCGATTTCGAGATGTCCCAGCGAAGCGGCGGCATTGGTAAAGTCGAGCGTAACGGTATCAGGCCGCGCGATCGTCGCGTAATCGTCAACGATCCTGACACCCTGCGTTCCCACCCCCGCGACCTCGCCGGCATCCTTGCCGATTACCGGATTGCCCGGCGCTTCCAACGCCCCGGCAAGACGATGCGTCCCTTCGTTGACGATGATCGAGACCAACAACCGGCCCATCCGGCCGGCCGCGCCTGAGACGATCAGATTAGCCATGGGATCCCTCCACGACCATCAGCGGCGGTTGGCGATCGCGGCAAGACCGCGACTCCAGGCTGAACCCTATGCGAAGTGCGGATTCCCGACCGGTCCTGTACGGCCGCGAACTGTACCGTAAGCGGCCCGCTGGCAGGCCTGCGAATGAACTTAAGCGCTCGCGCCTTCCGCCGGTGCCGCAGGTGCGGCGGGTGCCGCCGCTTCGGCCTTCTTGCCGTGCGCGGCGTTCCAATGTTCTTCGCACAGGCTCGCGCGAACACGCGGCTTGCGGCACTTTTCCTCGGTGCAGGTCTTGTAACGCGGCTTCGGCATTTCGCCGGCCTTCCAGAGGCGGTAATGTTTGCGGCAATAGCCCCTCGCAATTACTTCGTGATTGCAGTCGGTGGCCTTGCAGGTTCCTGTGTTCGGCATTAGTCCTTCTTCGATTCGTAGATTCTAAAATTCGGCCTTGAGCTGGCGGCTTAACAATTCCTCGACCATAGCCTTTGCCGGCGCAGCTTCATATAGCACGCGGCATACCGCCATGACGATCGGCATCTCGACCCTGAGGCGCGCCGCCAACTTGCTAATTGCGAGCGCGTTGGCGACCCCTTCGGCGACCGGGGCGCCGTCCACCAATTCCGGCGCCGCTTCGCCCCGCCCAATTCTAAACCCCAGCGCACGATTGCGCGAGAGGTCGCCGGTGCACGTCAGGACCAGGTCGCCGAGGCCGGCGAGGCCGGCCATCGTTTCACCGCGTGCGCCGGCCGCCGCCGCTAGCCGCATCATCTCGGCCAGTCCGCGCGTGATCAGCGCCGCGCGCGCACTCGAGCCCAGATCGAGGCCGTCGCTGATACCCGCGGCGATCGCGATCACGTTCTTGACCGCGCCGCCGAGTTCGACCCCAACCACGTCGCTACTGCTATAGACCCGCAGCGGCCGCACGGCGAACAGCGCCTGGACGCGGGCGGCGATACCCTCATCATGCGCCGCGGCGACCAGCGCCGCCGGTTTGCCGCGCGCGACCTCCGCCGCAAACCCGGGCCCCGAGAGCGCCGCGACGCGGTCGGCCGCAGGCGCGGTCGCCGCAGTGCCGGCAACGCCCGCGTTTGCGATTACTTCGCGGATCATCGCCGTCATCGTCAGCAGCGTGTCGGACTCGATTCCCTTGGTCACACTGACGATCATCGCGGTCGCCGGAATCGCCCGCGCGATCGGCGCGATCGCGGCCCGCGCGAAGCGCGACGGCACCGCCATCACGATCGTGTCGGCGTCGCGCACGGCGGCGCTCCAGTCGTCGATGAGTTCGAGCGCGGTCGGCAGCTTGATCCCGGGCAGATAGTTCGCGTTTTCACCGCTCGCGCGCATTATTTCGAGATGAGATCGGCGGTGCACTCCCAGCGTCACCGTCGTGCCGCCACGCGCGATCGTCACCGCCAGCGCTGTGCCCCATGCCCCCGCACCCAGAATTGTCACCTTTTTCAATGGTTGCCGCTCGCGATGCCCGATTCCATCATCGTATTTCACCGATTCACGTTCGCGCGTTGCTCGATCGCCACTATCATCGCGCCTATATCGTGCACATCACCCCGCATCCTATATCGAGCATCTGTCGCGGAACGACCTTGTCATCTTCTCATGCGACCGCCTGAAAGACCCGATACAGCGGTGCGAGTTCACGCAACGCTTCGATCATCTCGCCGCGCTCAAGCCGCAGCGCTTCGTGCACGGTCCAGCCGAAGCCGAGGTCGATCCATCCGGTCTTTTTGCAAAGATTCTCCGAGAGATCGGCGAACAATTCCCGCGCGGCCGGCACCGCAACCGGCATCCGCGCGAAGTCCCATTTCTCGTAGCGCGCTATTTTCGTGCCCGCGAACTCCATTACCAGTTGGCCGCTGAACGCCTTCAGCCGCCGCGCCATTTCGGGACGATCCTCGGCGTCGGCCTTGACCACCGCTCGCGCATGCAGTCCGGCGCCCGAGATGCAAAGGGCCAGGTAGCCGTAACGCTTGTACCCGCGCGGCGAAGGCCCGAACGCGACCCACGTCTCGGGCGGCGGATTTACCGTGCGGCGCGCATGTTTGGCGACGTGCGGAAAAAATTCCAGGTTGAGCTGCTGCGATAACTCCGGCGCGAGTTCATTGCCCAGCCGGGTCAGTTTCGGCCGCACGTGCTCGTAGATTTTTTCCATGCGCGCGCCAAAACCCTGGATCCCGAAGACCTCGAAATCGATTGACCTGAATCCCAGCGTCCCCACCTTCATTCCGTACCTGTCATCCTGAGCCTGCGAAGGATCTCGCGCCGTCCTCCGCGCGTCATGCGGCGTTGCACGACCTCGCCAGGATTTCGACGATCGAGCAACGCGAGCGCGATCCACCATCGGCATGGAATGCCGTGAAATCTCGATGAGGTTTCAGTTTCCATGACCATAAATCTGGCTGACTCCCGTCCCGTCCGCAACGCCCCGCGCGTCACGCTGCGCTCCTCCAGCCGTGCCATCGAAATCGCTTCCATCAGCGCCTCCCGTAGCGTTTCCGATGATGGCCCCCGTCTTGCGCTTGATCAAAGTCGAAGCGGTTCGAGCGGCCCGAAAACCTCAATGAGCCCTTGTCCGAACGCTTGCGGACGCCGATTTCGCAGGTCCCGTTACGCGTGAAAATTCTACTCAATGCCGGGGAGAAATTCGTTTGTGAATGCCCATTTTCGCCACAGCGGTTCGCTCGCCATCAACGGCGCCCGAATCATATCGGCCATCTGTATTCTCGTGATATCGGCCACCATCACCTCCGCGCAGACCTTTGCTCCGACCGGCGGCATGCAAGATGAGCGCGACGGGCATACTGAGACCCTGCTGCCCGATGGCAAGGTATTGGTCGCCGGCGGCGCCCTCAACGCCGCCTTCGGCGGCACCGCGGAACTGTACGATCCCGTCACCGGCACTTTCAGCCCCACCGGCAGCATGAATTTCGCCCGCTACAACCACACGGCGACCCTTCTGAAGAGCGGTAAAGTTCTGATGCAAGGCGGAACGATCGCATGCCTGCCGCCGCCGCCCGCCGAACTCTACGATCCGGCAACCCGAGTCTTTACCGAGACCGGCGGCTCTAACCTTAAGTGCGATACCTATTCCGCGACCGCCACCTTACTGACTAATGGAAACGTGCTGATCGTCGGCGGCGATACCCAGATCGGTCCTTCGGATGAGGCTGAACTTTATGATCCATCGACCGGAAGCTTCACTGCCACCGGTTCGCTAACCATGGTCAACTCAACTACCTACTATGCCCCTTATCATCACACGGCGACCCTGCTCGGCAATGGCAAAGTGCTGATCGCCGGCGGTGACAATTGGTTTGATGGAACCGGCAACGCTTACGCGATCGCTGAGCTTTACGATCCCGCTACCGGCGCCTTCTCCGCTCCCATCGCGATGGTCGCCGCTCGTGCGGCGCATACGGCCACAATGCTGACCAACGGCAAGGTGCTGATGGCGGGCGGATATTTCGAAGGTTGTTGCGGGCTCGCCTATAGGGACCAGGGTGCGCAAGGCACGAGCGAACTGTTCGACCCTGCTACCGCGACCTTCACCGGCAGCAGTGCCCTCACCGACGCGCGCTATTTTCATACCGCTACCAGGTTGCTCAATGGACAGGTTCTATTCGCGGGCGGTGACGATCTCACAATTTCAGGTCTGGATATCGAAAGCGGAGGCCCCATAGCATCCGGCGAATTGTATGACCCGGTTAGCGGTGCCTTCAGCCTGACCGGCAGCATGAGCACCGTTCGCTATCAGCATAGCGCGGTATTACTCAATAACGGCTCGGTTCTGGTGGTTGGCGGCTCAGACCGCAACGCCAGCTATCTGGCCAGCGCCGAACTCTACACTCCCGCCTCGGATTCGCCCTCGCCCGGACCGGTGCGCGCGTCGCCCCAGACCATATCGTTTGGCCGGCACAAGCTCGGCACCGCCAGCGCCACCAGGCTGGCCACGATCATCAACCCCAAAGTGAACAAGGCGCCGCTCACCATCGGCAGGCTCTCGATGACCACGGGATCGATGACCGCTGGACAATTCCTGATCGACGCCGCCAGGACCACGTGCGTCAACGGCATGAGCCTCGCGCGCGGCAAGACTTGCCGCATCGGCGTCCAGTTCGCGCCCTCCGCGACCGGTCCGCAGACCGCCATGCTCGTCGTTAGCGATAACTCGAGCAACGGCCCCCATCAGGTGCTGCTCAAGGGCTCGGGTAGGTGATCGGTAGTCCGCGGGAACGGCGCCGCTACAACGCGCCGGCGCTTTGCGCTACAAGAATCCATCATGGACTTGAGCGACACCCGCGAAGAGGCCGCCTTTCGTCTGAAGGCGCGCAAATGGCTCGAAGAGAATCTCCCGCAAGGCGTTGCCAACCGCGGCTTCGCGCTCGCGATCGACGAGCAGACCGTGCGCGTGCTTACCGAATGGCAGCGGCGGCTGTGGGAAGCGGGCTATCTCGGCCTCTCGTGGCCCAAAGAATACGGCGGCCAGGGCGCCTCGATGATCGAGAGCGCGATTTTCAACGAAGAGATGGCCCGTGTGCGCGCGCCCGCGCCGCTCAACGAACTGGGCCTTTCGATGGGTGGGCCGACCATCCTCGAACACGGCACCGAGGAGCAGAAGCGCCGCTACCTGCCGAAGATACTCTCGTGCGAGGAGATCTGGTGCCAGGGCTTCTCCGAGCCGGTCTCCGGTTCCGATCTGGCCGGTCTCGGCACCCGCGCGACGCTCGACGGCGACCATTTCATCGTTAACGGGCAGAAGGTCTGGACCTCGCTCGGCCACCTGTCGGATTGGTGCATGCTGCTCGTCCGCACCGACGCCGACGCACCGAAACATCGCGGCATCTCCTACCTGCTGGTCGATATGCACAGTCCCGGCGTGACCGTCCGGCCGCTGCGCCAGATGACCGGCGAGGCTGAATTCAACGAAATGTTCTTTGACGACGTCCGCGTGCCCCGCGAGAATTTACTCGGGCCGCTCAACGGTGGGTGGGGCGTCGCGTTGACCACCCTGATGAACGAGCGCGCGACCCTCGCGCTCGCCACCGTGATGCGCTTTCGCAACGTCTTCGACGATCTCGCCGAACTCGGCCGGCAGGTCATTCGCGAAGGCACCTGCACGCTCGCCCCGCGTGTCATCCGCCAGACCCTCGCGCAGTTCTACGTCGAGGTCGAATCGATGAAGTACCTGGCGTATCGCAACTTCTCGAAACTGACGCGCGGCGGCACGCCGGGGCCTGAGGGCTCCATCTCGAAGCTGCTGTGGAGCGAGCTCAATCAGCGCATGAACGAATTCGCGATGGTCCTGCAAGGACCGCGCGCCGCCCTCGCCGAGGGCTCCAATTACTCGGTTGACGACGGCCGCTGGCAATACGCTCTCCTGCGCTCGCGCGGCAATACGATCGAAGAGGGCACCTCCGAGATTCAGCGCAGCATCATCGCCGAGCGCCTGCTCCGCCTCCCCAAAGGCTACTAGCTATAGCCAGTTCAGTTGTTGAGGAGCGCGACCGACGTTTCAGACTTCCCTTTGGTAAAGTTGGGGGGCTGCGCCCCGTCAAATTAGGGCAAGTATAGACTTGATTAACCCCGCTCGTGCGGGATATTGTCGCGAAGTGCGGGAGGGCCGGTAAATGGCCTCCCGAAAAACACAAGGGCGTTACGACGGAATCGTGAGACTTCATCTAGTCTATTATGGTGCGGTTAAATCGAGCGGTAATAAGCCGCAGACTAAGAACAAGCACGAAATTCGACTGGCGCTCTCAAACCAAATCCAAAGCTTTTGCATACGGCATCTGCCCGATATTCAAATACCCGCAGGCGGGTTGCGAGTGAAGAATATCAATGGTCATCGGTTTATCGCCCTTGTGACGCGCTCTCTTCATGCGGTGTGTGATGTAAGCGGCGTGCTACTGAGCCCAGAACCGCCGAGCGGTCGAACAACAGAGCGCGGTGACGGCGATGGCAGGAGAAAAACGATCTTAGATGGGCTAACGGTGCCCACACCGAACGAATTGACCAGCGTGGTGCCATCCAAAGACCCGATCTATTGCCTGATGGAAGACGACTCTTTAGCCAAAAACGTCTGCATCAAACCGGATCGTTTGCTCGCTGCTTTTGAGCCAGTACCAGACGGTGTTCCTGTTTGGCAACATAGGAAACATGATTCACTTTTAGTTATTGAAGTAGAAATCGGCGTGACGCAGATCACGCCTGAGAATATGGCTTTTCTGACCCGATGATTCCACGAGGGGGCCGTTTGGCTTCATTGAGCGAGCACATGTCGTCTACCGTCATCATGCACGCACTTGGCCTTAGAGAGCAGATGAAGTTCCCTAGATGCCTCTTGGCTGCTGTCATTGAAGAATTTTACCGCCAAGCCAGTCATAGTTGCTTTGCAGCCGTGCTCATCCGAGAAGTCGTAGGCACCGCCGTCATAACCGCGCACAACGATAGCGGTCCATTGCCTGTCCGGTGCCGACGTAAGAATGTTCTGCTCGCCCGTTATGTGGTCAGGACGGCTGAGCGGCGGCAGCAAAATCATCCAGCCTTTGGGACGATTCAAAAAATCCGAACTGCCCGCGTGCGCCCATGGCATCGCTATGAGGAAAAGCAGGCAACAAACGAATATCGATTTGTAGGTCGCGTTCAAGGTTGCCGCTTGGCTTTTTTACGTTTTGCGAACTTGGCCATTCGCCGATCCACTTCCTGTTTGGGCGCGGATAGGATTCGCTTCATGATATTGTCGAACCGCTCAAACGGGGTTGCTCCACCCGGATCGTCACCAGGCGGAATAATCAGGGTAGATTGTTTAGGCCTACTCATTTGCTTTTCCGCCTTCCGCGTCCCTGACGAATTATGCGCCTGCTCGAACAGGCGCATCATCCATCTTGCCCGTCAACTCCTTATAGGTCAGGCGACGGCCCGCGATGGTGGACAGAATTTCCGCGAAGCGCCCCCCGTCTCCGTCATCGTTCTTGCGCTCGTTATACCGGAACGCTTGCTCGTCCAGATAGCGGAACAGATGGAAGGGTTCGACGCTGACGTAGGTTCCTTTCAGGCCGCGCTTGAGCAGCGACCAGAAATTCTCGATCCCATTCGTGTGCACATTGCCACAAACATACTCTTCGGCATGATTCACGAACTGGTGGACGTAATCCGCATCGAGGCCAGTATAGGACGCCAGCTCATCGGTGAACACTTCCGATCCCGCTTCGACGTTCGCGCGCACTTCCGCTTGCAGTGTGTGGCGCTTGCGATTGGCGACATGCTTCACGCGGACCTTGCCAGTCTCGCGATCAAGCAAACCCATGACCAGTTCTTTCCCCGCGCCGCCAGTGCCAGTGATCTTCTCCGCTTTTTTGTTCTTGTGCATGAAGCGCGCGAGTCCACCGATGAAAGTCTCGTCGGCTTCAACCGGCCCGCTTCCACCGAATTTCGCGAACGTACCGCGCTGCATCGCAAACCGAATGCGATGGAGCATGAACCATGCGGTTTTCTGACAGACTTTCAAATCTCGCGCGAGTTCGCACGAACTGATTCCGTTCTTGCAATTGCCGATCAACCAGACAGCGGGCAGCCACTTAGTCAGAGACAGCGGCGAGTCCTCGAAGATGGTTCCGACCTTAACGCTGAACTGACGGCGGTCATGCTTCTGGCTGCACTTCCAGCGGCGCTGATTGGCGAGATAATGGACTTTATCGCTTCCGCAAATCGGGCACTTCACGATGCCGTCAGGCCAACGGCGAGAAACAATGTATGCGATGCAGCGATCCTCATCGGAGTAGTAGCGGATCGCATCTGCCAAGGTTTTTGGCGTGTATTCGTTCGCGTCCATGTCCTTAATCTAGCGCAAGGACGCAGGTTAGTCAAGTCTATACTTGTCCAAATTAGGACACTACCCGCGACCTGCCGCGCGGCGGCACGCGGCGCGTGAGGTTCGCATCAAACAGTGAAAAAAATGCTAAACTGCTTTTTGTAGTATTCGTCGATGCCGCCCGCATCGATTCGCGTGAATATTTTTTTACAAAATCAACAGACGGGACTCGCTCTTCGCCCACGCAGATTTCAAAAAGATTCTGCGAGCGGCAGGCGCGCGATACGGGAGTGCTGTGGCGAGACTAAGCAATCCGCCGATAGCGAAATCGAGTGGCCCTGAAAAGCAACTCAACACTGGTAGCCCGCTCAACGCGAGCATTACTCACCGAAAAGACTTCGCTCTGTTCAAAGGGCTGAAAATGGGCCATATTCGCACGCTGATCGCAAAATCGAGCAGTCCAAAATCTGGTCAAGACTGTTGGGCTGCTCAGCGCGAACGTCAGTCAGCGAAAAAAGTGAAACAAATGGAGATCAAGGGTAAAAATGCGATCGTGACCGGCGGCGAGCGCGGCGCGTGCTATGACCAGCGCGAGGAACACAAGGAGTCTGACGATGGCAGACATTCGGATTGAGGGAAACTGCGACCCGCGCTTCGTGCGCGTCAAAGCGGCGTTCGCGGAAAACTTCGAGCAGCGCAATGAGTATGGGGCCGCGGTGGCAGTGACGCTCGACGGTACGCTGGTGGTCGATTTGTGGGCGGGGTACACAGACAAAGCACGTACCCAGCCGTGGAATCGCGACACGATCGCCAACGTCTTTTCGACCACCAAGGGGATGACGGCGATTTGTGCGCATCGATTGGTTGACCAGGGCAAACTCGACCTTGACGCGCCGGTGGTGCGCTACTGGCCGGAGTTCGCGCAGGCGGGCAAGGAAAAGATGCCGGTGCGAATGCTGCTGAATCATCGGGCGGGGCTGCCGGCGATTCGGCGGAAGCTGAATGACGACGACATGTACAACTGGGACACGATGGCGTCGGCGCTGGCGGCGCAGGAGCCGTGGTGGGTGCCCGGAACGAAGCACGGCTACCATGCGCTGACGATCGGATTTCTGATTGGCGAAGTGATGCGGCGCATCACGGGCAAGAGCGTCGGCGCGTATTTTCGCGATGAAATCGCCCGGCCGCTCGGCCTCGATTGTCATATCGGACTAGAGGCGCGGGAGGACGGCCGTTGTGCGACGATGCTGGCATCGCCGCCACCGCCTCCGGGGCAGGTGAACCTGTTCGAATACGCCCAGCAGCATCCCGAGTCGGTGACCGGATATACCTTCGGCAATCCCGCGACCGCGATGAAGTTAAGCGCTGTGAATGCGCGCGCGTGGCGCGGCGCGGAGATCCCCGCGGCCAACGGTCACACCAGTGCGCGCGCGTTGTCGCGGCTCTATGGCGCGTTGGCGCGTGGCGGTGAGATCGACGGAGTGCGCGTTCTGAGCGGCGAGGGGATCGCGCGCTGCCATACCGAAGAGTCCTTCGGCCCGGATGAGGTGCTGCTGATCACGACGCGATTTACGACCGGCTTCATGCTGACCAAGCCCGACGATCCGTTTGGACCGAATCCGCATTCGTTCGGCCATCCGGGAGCGGGCGGATCGCTCGGGTACGCGGATCCCGATGCGAAGATCGGATTCGGCTACGTGATGAACAAGATGGGGCCGTACATCGTGGTCGATCCACGCGCGCGTGCATTGATGGACGCGGTGTACGCGTCGCTGTAGCAGTTCGCAGGCGCGGCAATATTTGCGCAGGCGGCTGAGATCGCGAATCGAACAACCGATTCCAACCAGCATCGCGACCGGCAGGAACAAAGAATACGCCGCGGCTCTCGAAAGAGCCGCGGCGTGGTTAGTCCCCCCACGTTACCGCGACCGCATGCGCCGGTCGCGGCCGAGCTTTCAGCTACGGTTAATGAGCCGAGCTGCCGACCGCGGTGAAGGTCGTAGGCGCGTCAGACGTATTAACGTCAGAGTCGGTCTCGGTAAATGAACCCGTTCCCGCCTGGTCGGTGAAGCGCCCGGTGCCGCCGGTGATGGAGTAGCTACCGGTGAACGCGGAGCCGTAAACCAGGTTCGGCGCGGTGCCAGCCGGGACCAAGTCACAAAGGCTGCCCTGCAAATTAAAGGTGATCGTGTTGCTGTTCTGATCGGTCGCGGTGCCAACACCGCTGGCTCCGAAGCAATAGCCGCCGGTGCCATTGGGAGTTCCGTACAGGTTCAAGTCATTCGAAAAATCGATGCTGATTTCGGTCGTGATCGTGCCTGGGAGGGCCGAGATTCCCTTGAACGCGCCGGTGCCCGTTAAGCACGCGCAGTAATCGCCCGCCGGGCAATTCAGGTTCGGGTTGTTCGGATCCTGGCAACCGACGCCAGATCTCTCATCGGTCGCGGTGCCGTTGCCGAAACCATTGAGGGGAGCCCCATAGAGCGGTCCGTTGCCAAGGTGTGGTTTCGCCTGTGCCGTACCGGGCGCCACCGCAACCGCCAACATCAGGCCGCCCGCCGCCACTAGCCCGGCCAAAAAGTTAAAACGCTTCATTCCTCTAATCCTCCTCGAAATGTTGAGTTCTGTGCCGTCGTTTCGACATCCTTGGTGCTTATCAAAGCAAATACAGCGCCAAATTTGTCCTAGCGGATAGGTAGGGGACAAAGCGTTACTCTGCCTATTTACGCAAATATAACTACTTCTAAGAGACAAAATTGGTGGAAACTTCAATATGCCAATTCATTGCTCAGTTATTCCGATGAATGATGGGTTTTGGCACTTCCTTTCACTGCCCATCAGGGAGGTTAAAAATAGTCCGTAATTGGTAAATGATCGGCTAGTAAGTTGATATAGCTAGGCGGGGACGAGCGAAGATTCATGGTGGAAGAAACAGATAACCACTGGGGTCGAAATAATGCTATTTCGCTATTAGTTGATGAACCCCGTCTGTTGCAGAACTGCGTCGTTCTGTGCGGCGTGGCCGCATCATCGCGCCTATGTGACAGACTGGTGGCAATAACTTGCGTTCGTTGCTGGTGAGCTACAGATCTGCCCGCGCCCGCGCGAGAGTGCTTCGCGTTCTCTTACCGAGCGCCGCGGCGGTGGTGGGGCGATTAGCCACCCATATGATGCGCCATCACGATCAGATCGTGTTTGTGGCCTGGCTTCGCAAGCGGCCGCATGATCGTGTAGAAATAGGAACGCAGCCGAGGTGGTGATCGAACTCAGATGAACTACGGATTAGAGACCTGGTTTCCAATCGCGGTAACGCTCGGGCTGGTCGGCCTCGTGGTGGGCACGATGGTGACGATCAACCGGCTGATCGGGGCGAAGTCGATCCATACGAAGGTCAAGGGCGAGGCCTTCGAATGCGGTAATCCGCCGAGCGGAACCGCATGGGCGCGCTTTTCTGTGCGCTTCTACCTGACCGCGCTGCTGTTCCTGGTGTTCGACGTGGAGGTGGTATTCCTCTATCCGTGGGCGGTCGAATTGCGCACGCTCGGGATGTTCGGCTTCGTCGAGGCGCTGGTCTATATCGGAATATTGGTAGTGGGTCTGATCTACGCCTGGCAACGCGGTGCGCTGGACTGGGATTGAGCGGCGTCGCGGACGAATCGATTTGGCGCGATCGAGTATCGCGGTATCGCGAAGGCTCCCGACCGACACATACATCATTAGGCTCTCCGGGTTTCGTGGGAGTCCGAACGGGCTTTGCGCCGGTCGGTCCCGCCGATATCATCTGTCGCTGTAGCGATTGATGACGGCCGAAAGCCAAACCACCACGCCCGCGCCGCCGCAGCGCGTCCTGATCATCCTGCTGGGCGCGATCGGCGACGTGGTGCGGGCGTTACCGCTGCTCGGGCGAATTCGGCGCGCGTGGCCGCAGGCGCATATCGCGTGGGCGGTCGAGCCCAAGTCCCAGCCGATCATCGAGGGCCATCCGTGGCTCGATCAGTTGATAGTTTATGATCGCCGTCGTGCGCCGTGGTCGTTTGTGCCGTTTCTGCGCCACGTGCGCGCGGGCGGCTTCGACCTGGTGGTGGATCTGCAGCGCCATCTGAAGAGCGGAATCATCGGCATGGTTTCGGGCGCGCGCGATCGGATCGGTTTTGCCGCTGCCAATACCAAGGAATTCAACCATCGCTTTACCACCCGGCAGATCGCGCCGCAGCCGAATATGCGGTTGAAGCTGATGCAGTACCAGGCTTTTGCCGATGCGCTCGGGGCGCCGCCGGCGCCGATCGAGTTCGGGTTGAGGTTGCCCCCCGAAGAGGACGTGCGCGCGCGTGCGGCGGTGGCGCAAGCGCGCCGCCCGCTGGTGGGAGTGATCCTCGGCTCGTCGTGGCCGAGCCGGATCTATTTTCCGGAGTCGGTGGCGGCGGTGGTCCGGGAACTCGCGCGGCCCGCCGACGCGAGTGAGCGGCTGTTTCCGGTGCTGATCGGTGGCCCGGAGGAGGCCGCGATTGGCGACGCCGTGATGCGCAATCTCGACGGCCTGGAGGTGCTCAACCTGGTCGGGCGGACGCGGTTGCGCGACCTGATCGGGATATTCAGCGAATGTGCGGTGGCCTTTGGGCCGGACTCCGGACCGATGCATATCGCGGCGGCGGTGGGTTGTCCGGTGGTCTCGTTGTGGGGCGCCACCGCGCCGCGGCGATCCGCGCCGTGGGGCTTTGCCGATCTCGCGCTGCATGGTGAGATCCCGTGCCATCCGTGTTACCTGCGCGATTGTCCGATCGGGCGCGAGTGTATGCGGCGAATCGCACCGGCCGCAGTGGTCGCGATGGTGCGACGCGCACTTTCGCCGCGTATCGACAATACGGCCGGCGCCAGCGATGCGTCGCATCCGCCGCTTGGGGGCGACACTGCCACCGCCAGTACAATCGCCACGCCGGAGCGTGCGTGATGGATGCCGCGGCGCCCGGCGAGATTCTGCGCGAGGGCTGGCAACTCAGGCTCGCCGATGGCGGGCTCACGCCCGAATTGCGGGAGGCGGCAGTGGCGCGTGCGCTCGCGGCGGCGCGTGGCGAACTCGGTGCGCCTCAGCGCCGCTCGCGTCATGCCAGTACCTGGCAGCTGCGGATCGGCGCAGGCAGGATCGACTTCGAGATCTTCATCAAGTTGCTGGATGCGCCGCGCGGATTCGACGCGGTCAAGCAACTGGTACGCGGCGGCCGCGCGAGTCACGTGGCGCGGGTTACGCAACGTCTGAGTGACTCGGGTTTTCTCGCACCGCCGCTGCTGGTTTACGGACGTGAGCACGCGACCGGTCGAGAAATTATCGTGACGCCGCGAGCTAACGGCGACGGCCCGTTGATGACGCTCAAAGCCTTGGGAACCGGTGCGATCGAACGCAAGCGCGCCGTGCTGCGCGCGCTGGGTGCTGAAATCGCGCGGCTCCATCGATGCGGATTCGTGCATGGCGACCTCACGCCATTTAATATTTTCTTCGTGTGGTCCGAGCCGCCGCGTTTCGTTCTGATCGATCACGAAAGGACGCGCAGGGTGGGACCGATCGGAAGGCGCCGGCGGGTCTTGCGCAACCTGGTGCAGTTGGGGCGTTTCGATTTGCCGGGCGTCGGCAAGACCGATCGCATGCGGATACTCGCGGGCTATACCGCGAGGCTCGAGCGGCGCGAACGCCGCCGGCTGAGACGACGGGTGAACGCGATGCTGCGGCAGCGGATTGGTCGCGACGGCGTCGCGCGGGTGGAACCTTTGACTGGCGGCGGGACGCTAGTTTAACCATCAACGGGCGGGGGAATGGCAATGGCTGAGGCGGTGGCGATTTCGGTGGTGATCCCGGCTTACAACGAGGTCAAGACGATCGGCGAGGTGATTCGCCGCGTGCTCGATTGCGGTTACGACGCCGAGGTTGTGGTGGTCGATGACGCCTCGTCCGACGGGACCCGCGAGTTTCTCAAGCAACTGGAGAATCCCAAAGTTCATTGCTTCTTCCACGCGGCGAATCGTGGCAAGGGCGCGGCGTTGCGGCTCGGCTTCGCGGCGGCGAAAAACGAGTTCGTGATCGTGCAGGACGCCGACCTCGAATACGACCCGCGCGATTTTAGGCTCGTAATGGAGCCCCTGATCGATGGGCGCGCCGACATGGTCTATGGATCGCGATTCCTCGGCGGTCCCCATCGCGTATTGCTGTTCTGGCATTACGTGGGCAATCGCTTCCTGACGCTGGTCTCCAACCTCTGCAACAATGTTAACCTGACCGATATGGAGACCGGGATGAAGGCGTTTCGGCGCGCTAAGCTGGTGGATTTGAAGCTCTCGGCCGACCGCTTTACTTTCGAGCCTGAAATCACGGCGAAAGCCGCGCGGGCGCGCTGGCGGATATACGAAGTGCCGATCTCCTACTCGGGGCGCACCTACGAAGAGGGCAAGAAGATCGGATGGCGCGACGCGGTGACCGCGATCCTGGCGATCCTCTACTATCGCTTCATGGATTGACCGCGGGTGGGTGAGGCGAGGTCCGGCAACGGCATGAAGCCGGCGGCGGCAAACGCGCGGCCGCTGAGCATTGCCGGCGTCGATCCGGAGCGCGGCTTTGCCGGCGGCGAGTCGCAGGTGCTCGGCCTGACGCTGGCCCTGATGCGCGCGGGCCATCGCGCGGACTTGATCTGCGATCCGGCGGGAGCGCTGTGGCCGCGTGCACTCGCGGCGGGAGTGGCGTGCTATCCGCTGCGGATTCGTAATTCGGTTGATGCGGGGGCGGGGCTGAAGCTGAGGAAATTTCTTGCACACAACCATTACGATGTCGTCCATTTCCATACCGCGCGGGCGCATGCGCTCGCGCCGTTCGCGCAGGGACGGGCGCGCGCATTGATCGTTACGCGCCGCATGGACTATGCGCCCAATCGGCTGTTCGCGCCGTGGCTGTTCAATCGGGCGGTTGATGGCGTTGCGGCGATTTCCCCGGCGGTGGCTGACGCGCTGGTGCGATCGGGGGTCACTCGCGATCGTATCGCGATAATTCCCAGCGGCGTCGATTGCGATCGCTTTCATCCGCCGAGCGCGGCGGAGCGCGCAGCGGCGCGCGGCGCATTGGATCTCGCGGCCGGCCAGATCGCAATCGGGACCGTCGGGATGCTCGAACCGCGCAAGGGCCAGCGTTATTTGATCGACGCGATGGCGTTGTTGAGCGGGGCCGTTGAAGAAGTGAGTCGCACCACCGCGCCGCTCGCGGAAATGCGGTGCGTCATCGGGGGTGGTGGATCGCTAACAGATGAACTGGCGACGCAGATTCGCAAAGCGCGGCTCGGGGACGCGACGCGCATGATGGGCATGATCGACGATCCACGCACACTATTGTGGGCGTTGGATATATTCGTGCTGCCGTCGCTGCGGGAGGGGCTCGGAGTCGCGGCGCTGGAGGCGATGGCGTGCGGACTGCCGGTGGTCGCGAGCGCGATCGGCGGGCTGGCGCAGACGGTGGTGGACGGGGTTACGGGAATCCAGGTGCCAGTCGGCGACGCGCGCGCCCTGGCCAACGCGATCGCGCGCTTGGCGGCGGAACCCGCGTTACGGAATGCGATGGGCGCGGACGGGCGCGCGCGGGTGTGCGAAAATTACGGCATGGACGCGATGGCGCGCGGAACGCTGGAGCTTTACCGTGCATGCCTGCACAATCGTGCGAGCAGCCGGAGGTAACGATGCAATGCGGAGTATGACGGGCTTCGGACGAATTCAATTGGAGCGCGGCGGTATCCAGGTCGTCGCGGAAGTGCGATCGCTCAATCAGCGATTTTTCGAACTGAAGCTCAATCTGCCGCGTGGCTGGGGCGAACAGGAAGGCGAGATTCGCAAGATCGTGCAGTCGGCGGTCGAGCGCGGGCGGGTGGAGGCTTTTGTCCGGTGCGTCGCGTTGAAGCCGCCGCGCGCGCGGCTGCGCGTCAACGACGACCTGGCGGCGAGCTACGTCAATGAGTTGCGGCGGCTGGGTAAACGGCTCGAGCTGGACGGCAAGCTGGGGCTCGAAGCGATTTTGCAGCGGCCCGAGATTTTCCAGGTAATCGAGGAGGAGAGCGACACCAAAGCGGGGGTGGAGGTCGCTTTGCAGGCGATGAAGCGCGCGGTCAAGTTGCTCGACACCGAGCGCCGGCGCGAAGGCGCGGCCTTGCGGCGCGACTTCGAGGCGCGGCTCAAGCACATCGGTGACGGCGTGCCGCGGATCGAAAAGCTTGCGGCGCAGTCGCGCACGGCGATTCACGCCAACTTCGTAACGCGAGTTCGCGAGTTGCTCGGCGATTTGCCGGTGAACGAAAAACGGCTGTACGAGGAGGCCTCGAACGCCGCTCAGCATGGCGATATCACGGAGGAATTGACGCGTCTGCGGGTGCATCTGAAGGCGATGCGCGCGCTGATAAATCGCGATGGACCGGTCGGCAAATCGGTCGAGTTCCTGCTGCAGGAGATCAATCGCGAAGTGAATACGATGGGCGCGAAGTCGCAGAATGCGGCGCTCTCGCAAATCACGATCGAGATGAAGGGCGAGGTCGAGAAGATGCGCGAGCAGGTGCAGAACGTCGAATAGGCGCTGGGTTAAAACGTTATTTGCAAACCGGCGAAAGCTATATAATCTAGATGATGGAATCGGATCGGCGTCCCCGGCGCGGCATTATTTTTATCCTTTCGGCGCCCTCGGGGGCGGGCAAAACAACTATTTCGCGCGCCGCGCTCAAGGCGATCGAGGGGTTGGATGCGTCGATCTCGCTGACGACGCGCGTACCGCGGGAGAATGAAGCCGAGGGACTCGATTATCACTTCGTGAATGACGAGGAATTCAATCGCAGGCTCAGCGGCGACGAGCTGGCGGAATGGGCGCGGGTCTTCGACGCGAGTTACGGCACACCGCGCGAGCCGCTCGAAAATGCGGTGGCGGCGGGCCGCGACATCCTGCTCGATATCGACATCCAGGGCGCGCGCCAGATTCGCGCGCATTACGCCGCCGACGCGGTAACGATTTTCGTGCTGCCGCCGAGCTTCGATGAACTCGAAGGGCGTCTGCGCCGGCGCGGTACCGAGGACGACGCGGCGATCGCGCGGCGCCTCAAGCGCGCGCAGGAGGAGGCTTCGGCCTATCCGGAGTACGACTACCTGATTATCAACGCCGAAGTGCGCGACTCGATCGAGCGGCTCAAGGCGATTGTCAACGCCGAAAGGCTCAAAGTCGGGCGGCTGCGCGCGGAGTTCGCGCCGTGGACAATCTAGCCGTCGCCGATCATCCCGGCCAGCTCGACGAGCTGGTAGCGCGGATTCAATCCTACATTCCGCAGGCCGATACCGCGTTGATTCGCCGCGCCTATGATTACTCCGCGCGGATGCATGGCGAGCAGAAGCGCAAGTCGGGCGAGCCCTACGTAATCCATCCGCTGAACGTCGCTTTGATCATCGCGCAGTTGCGCCTCGACCTGCCGTCGGTGGTGACCGGGCTGCTGCACGACGTGATCGAGGACACCGGCGCCTCGCTCGACGAACTCCAGGGGCTCTTCGGCGAGGAGGTCGCGCGGCTGGTTGACGGCATGACCAAGGTCTCGAAGATCACGTTTTCGAGCCGCGAGGAGAAGCAGGCGGAAAATTTCCGCAAGATGATCATCGCGATGGCGCATGACATCCGGGTGGTGCTGATCAAGCTTGCCGATCGGCTGCACAACATGCGCACGCTGGATCATCTGCCGCCCGATCGGCAGGAGGAGATTTCGCGCGAGACGCTGGAGATTTACGCGCCGATCGCGCATCGGCTGGGAATCTACTGGCTCAAGTCCGAGCTTGAGGACTTCGCTTTTCGCTATCTCAATCCCTCCGCGTACGCGATGCTGAAGGCCGACGTCGCCAAGACCCGGGCCGAGCGCGAGGATTACATCCGCTCGGTGATCGAGATCCTCTCGCGGCGGCTGAAGGAATCGGGCGTGGAGGCGGAGGTGACCGGCCGCCCGAAGCATTTCTTTTCGATTCACAGCAAGATGCAGCAGGAGGAGCTGAACTTCGATCAGATTTATGATCTCGTGGCCTTTCGCATAATCGTGCCGACGCTGCGCGAATGCTACGAGGCGCTGGGCGTGGTGCATGCGAACTGGAAGCCGATCCCCGGCCGCTTCAAGGATTATATCGCGCTGCCCAAGGTCAACATGTACCAGTCGCTGCATTCGACGGTGATCGGGCCGCGCGGGCAGCGGATGGAAGTGCAGATTCGCACGCGCGAGATGCACGCGGTCGCGGAACTCGGAATCGCGGCGCATTGGAGTTACAAAGAGGGCGCCGGTCCTGCGCAATCGCGCGACACCGAGCGCTTCGCGTGGCTGCGGCGGCTGATCGAATGGCAGCAGAACCTCAAGGACCCGCAGGAATTTCTTTCGACGGTCAAGGACGACCTTTTTGCCGAAGAGGTTTTCGTCTTCACGCCCAAAGGCGACTTGCTGGACTTTCCGCAGGGCGCGACCGTTATCGATTTCGCCTATCGAATCCATTCGCAGGTCGGGCAACATCTGGCGGGCGCGAGGGTCAACGGGCGCATGGTGCCGCTGCGCTACCGGCTGAAGTCCGGTGACACCGTGGAAGTGACCACCGCCGAGCGCCAGACGCCGGGCAAGGATTGGGCGAACCACGTAATCACGGCACGCGCCAAGAGCAGAATTCGCCAGTGGCTGCGCCAGCAACAGTCGGAGCGCTCGCTGGAGTTGGGTGTATCGCTGATCGATCGCGAACTTGAACCGCTTGGTCTGAGCGTCGCGCAACTGCGCGGCAAGGGACGCTTCGAGCCTGCGCTCAAGGAATTTTCGCATCGCGACGACGACAGCCTGATCGCGGCGGTCGGCTACGGAATCGTGACGGTGGCGCAGGTGCTCGGCAAAGTGCTGACGCCCGACGAACTGAAGCTCTACCGCGGCGAAAGGCCCGCTACGCTAACGCCCCCGGCCCACTCCGAGAAAGATCAACGCGCGGTTAAGGAGCAGCGGCGCGCGATTGGCAATGCGGTGATCGTTTCGGGCGTGGGCGACATGCTGGTGCGTTTCGCGCGATGCTGCAATCCGCTGCCGGGCGAGGCGATTACCGGATTCATCACGCGCGGACGCGGCGTAACGGTCCATCTGGCCGGTTGTCCGCATGCGTTGGCGACCGATCCGCAGCGGCGCGTGCCGGTGGTGTGGAAGGCGGGCGACGAAACTCCGCGGCCGATCCGCCTCGAGGTGTTATGCGTGGATCAGCCGGGGTTGCTCGCGGCGATGTCGAAGGCGATCGCGGCGGCGGGCGTGAATATTTCGACGGCCGAAGTGAAGACCACCGGCAACGACGGGCGCGCGCTGTCGTTGTTCGAGCTCAAAGTTACCAACGCCGCACAACTCAACAATCTGATGCATTCGATCGCCGCGATCGACGGTGTGATGAGAGTTTCGCGCCTGGGCCAGCATAACGGCGCCAACCACCATCGGGTGTGAGCGTCCGTGGCGGGCGGTATCGCCGGTTGATTCACTAGTGAGGAAGTGGGCGTTGATGATGAAGAAGGCGGTCGAGACTCACGCGGCGCCGTCGGCGATTGGTCCTTATTCGCAGGCGGTCGCGATCGGTGACCTGGTCTTCTGCTCGGGACAAATCGGGCTCGATCCGGTATCGGGTACGATGGTCGAGGGCGGTATCGAGGCCGAAACGCGCCGGGTGCTCGATAATCTACGCGAGGTCCTGGCCGGTGCGGGGCTTAGGCTGACCGACGTTGTGAAGACGACCGTGTTCCTGGTTAGCCTCGCGGATTTTGAAACTGTCAATCGAATTTACGGGGAGCATTTCAGTGCACCCTATCCGGCGCGCTCGACCGTGCAGGTAGCGGCACTGCCGCGCCATGCGCGGGTCGAGATCGAAGTTATTGCGCATCGCTGAGACGCGCGCGGCATGCACTAAATTTCGTTGGCCTGTTGGTCACACTTTGCGCATTCGAACTCGACGCCGATACGTGATTGGCGCCCCGCCGGCGTGATGACCCAGGGGCGCGTCTGAAAGGGTGGCTGATGGCGTACGTGCTGGGTGTGCCCGCATTCCAGATCGGCGACCCAATCGTTCCTCTCGTCCTGATGGAATCCGGTGATTTTGCGCTTCATTATGCGCCTCGTTTGAAGGACGCTCCGCCACTCAGGTGACGGTGAGGATGGCGAGGGACTTCGCGTCGAGATAGCGGCGGTCGGGATCGAGCTTGCGAATCGATCGCGCAAGGCGCGCGAAATTCCTCCACCGGCGCCCCGACGGCACCGGGCCGTCGAACAATTGCGACTTGTCGAGATCGAGGACGACCACAATCAGGCGCTCACCGTCCTTGGAGACGAAAAGATTATGCAGGTTCAGGTCGGCGTGGACCACACCGCCGTTATGCATGGTGTCGATCGCGTAGCGCGCCAACTCGATGACGTGCGCGCGCACCGTCGCGTCGTCGTCGGCGCGCAGGAATTCCCACAGGGTCATGCCGGTCAGCGCGCGTGTAATAAAGGCGCTGCGATAAAATCCGGGTGCGACCGCTTCGATCATCGCGCCGAGCGGTTCCGCAATCGAAATGCCGCGCAGCCGGGCCTCGTTGGCGATTGCCAGCTCGCGCAGCGGCCGCGTGCTGGCGCCGAAATAGATATCGGGGGTGATGAAACGTGCGACTCCTCCGCGCCGGCCGCAGCGGGCGAAGAGATCGGGACCGCCGTCCAGCCGCAAAGGGAAACCGCTGCCGCGATTGCCCGCGCCGGATGTGCGATCGCGTTTCAACTCGGCCAACGCCGCGAATATCGCGGGCGCGCGCGGGGCGAGATCGCGCCGGATATAGAGCATGCGGCGGCCGAGCCCGAAGTGTGGGAAGTCGGGTCCAGGGCCTGCGGACGCGCCGCGGTTTCGTCCGATTCCCGTCAACATGGATAGACCCGTCCCCAAGCGGCGTCAGCCGACGCTCTCGGCTTCGTCGATCAGCATGATCGGAATGTCTTCCTTGATCGGATAGCGCAGCTTGCAGGCGTCGCAGAGGAGCCCGTCCTGCGCGTCGTTAAGGTGCAGACCGCCCTTGCATTTGGGGCAGGCGAGCACGTTGAGTAATTCCTTGCTGATCGCCATTGGCGTTACCTCCCCGGCTTCAATTGAGCGAACCATCGGTAGCGCGCGGTGAGGCGGCCGCACCAGCGGAGCGGATCCGCGCCGCTACCAGATCGAAGAGCCGCGTTTCGTCGCCGGGATCCATCGCGACCTCCAGCCTCAGAGCGTACAGTGAAACGCCCGGTGCCGGAAACACTTCCAGCTTTACCAGGTCCTTCTCGGTGGTCACGATCAGATCCGCGCCGGCGGCCGCCGACAGTACGTTTTCAAAGTCGTGCGGGGTGTAGTCGTGATGGTCGGGGAAATCGAAAGTGGCGGCGATGGTCGCGCCGAGTTCGTGCAGCATCGCATGGAATCCGGCGGGGTCGGCGAGACCGCTGACGGCGACTACGCGCCGACCGCTCAGCGCCAAAGGGCATTGGTGCCATCTGGCCGCATCGGCGCGGACCAATGCGCACGGGCGCAGTGCGGCGTGGAAGATGGGCAGATGCGCAGGCAGCGCGAGATCGGCCGCACTTGCCGCCCGCTCGCCGGGGGCGCCGGAATCAATCAGTACGATCGCGTCGGCGCGGGCGAGCGCGTCGCGTCCTTCGCGCAGCGGACCGGCGGGCAGCACCCAGCCGTTGCCGAAACCGCGGGCGGCGTTGATCAGCAGCAAATCGAGATTGCGGCGCAGGCGCAGATGCTGAAAGCCGTCATCGAGGATGAAGGCGTCGAAATGGCCGCGCTCGCGGAGCAGCGCGATGGCGTCGATTCTGCGCCGCGCGACCGCGATCGGCCCGTCGAATGATTTTGCCATCATCACCGGCTCGTCGCCGGCCTCGCGCGGCGACAGCAGGCAGCGCGTGCCGTCGGAGACCAGCACGGGATTGCCGCGATCGATGGTCCGGCCCCATCCGCGGCTGACGATCGCGACGGCGAGACCGCGCGCGTGCAGGTGCGCGGCGAGAAAGACCGTGAACGGAGTCTTGCCGTTACCACCGACGGTGAGATTGCCGACGCTGATCACAGGAACGCCAGCGCTCGACGATTTCGTCCGCCACCACCGCGCGCGCAGCGTCAGCGCACGCGAGTAAAGCGCGGAGGCGGGAACGAGCACGGCCCACAGCGGCCACCATCGCATGGGGAGGGGATGCTGCCAGAGCCGCTCGAGCAGGGATCGCGATGGCGGTCGCGATCGTGGACGGGTCATCGCTAGGGCTTCCCGAACTTTCCGACCTTTTCGATCATGGCCGCCAGATGGTTGAGCGTGGTGGCGACCCCGCCGGCCAGGCGCTCGACCGCACGCAGGGCGTTGGCGCCGGCGGCGCGGCGCGCGTCGTGGTCGGCGAGCCATTCGGAGCAGGTACTTTCGATTTGCGCGGCGTCGGCAACCACGCGTCCGCCGCCTGCTTCGAGAATCGTGTCACCGGTCTGCTGTTGATTTTCATAATGCGGTCCAAAGAGCACCGGAACCGCGACCGCCGCGGGTTCGGCCAGGTTTTGACCGCCGCGCGAGGGCGACATGCTGCCGCCGACGAAGGCAATTGCGGCGCGGTTGTAAAGCGCCCGCAATTCACCCATCGTATCGAGCAGCAGCACCGGGGCCGGCGCGACGCCGGCGACTCCAGGCGCGCCATCGGCGGGGAGCAGGCTCGCTTTTTCATAAGCGAAGCCGGCGGAGCGGATATGCGTTTCGACTTCGTGGACGCGATTCAGATGACGCGGAGCGAGCGCCAGCGCGAGCGTGGGAAATCCCTCGACCAGATTTCGATATGCCGTCAGCACCATGCGCTCTTCGCCGGGCGCGGTCGAGCCGGCGACCAGGACCGGACGGTGTGCACAGAACTGCTCGATGGCGGCTCTGAGTGGCGGCACCGCGTCGTCGAGATCAAACTTGGTATTGCCGCTAACGACGACATTGGCGGGCTCGGCGCCGAGTAGGCGAAAGCGGCGCGCGTCGGCGGCGGTCTGCGTCATCACCAGGTGGGTGTGTGAAAGGGCCTCGGCAATCAGCGGGCGAATGAAGCGATAGCGGCTCATCGATCGCGCTGAAATGCGTCCGTTGACGATCGCGACACGGGCGCCGCCGCGTGCGCTTTCGATCAGATAATTTGGCCACAACTCGGTTTCCGCGACGATTACGATCTGCGGGCGCACCGCGGCCAAAAACGATCGCACGTTTGCGGCGCGATCGAGCGGGGCGAGCTGAATTGCGGCGGCGCCCGCGATGCGTTTGCGGGCGGCCGCGCGGCCCGCGGCGGTCATCGTCGTGACGATCAACATCGCCGCGGGATAATCGCGCATGAGGCCGTGCGCGATGGGTCGCGCGGCTTCGACTTCGCCGACCGACGCCGCGTGTAGCCAGATGCGCGGGGCACCCGGGGAGTTTGATGCCAGTGTGGTTGAGCCGAGACGCTCGTGCCGGTTTGCCGCGTCGAGCCCGCCGGCGGCGATCAGCGCAAACGGCAATGCGGGATACCACAATGCGTTGTAGAGCGCGGTCATCAACGCGCCCGAAGCCGGGAGTGCGACCGGTGCGGATGTGCGTTCGCTGTTCAATTTATGCGGTCGCCATTTCCGCCGACTTCCGCCGGCGTCATGAATTGCAGTCCGTGCAGCTTGCTGTACTCGCGGCCGAGCGCCAGCAATTCGTCGTGGGTGCCCTGCTCGACGATCTTCCCGCGCACTACGACGACAATTCGATCGGCGCGGCGCACGGTCGAAAGCCGATGAGCGATGACCAGGGTCGTGCGATTTTCCATCAGATGTTCGAGCGCCTCCTGCACCAGCCGCTCCGATTCCGAATCGAGCGCGGAGGTGGCTTCGTCGAGAATCAGGATCGGCGCATTCTTGAGCATCGCACGCGCGATCGCGATGCGCTGGCGCTCGCCGCCGGAGAGCCGCACGCCCTGTTCCCCGATGATCGTGTCATAGCCCTGGGGCAGGCGCGTGACGAAGTCGTGGGCGTTGGCGAGACGCGCGGATGCGACCACTTCATCGAGGCTCTTCTCCATGCTGCCGTAGGCGATATTGGCGCGGATGGTGTCGTTGAAGAGAAAAGTGTGTTGCGTGACGAGACCAATTTGTGCGCGCAGCGAGGCCAGCCGGTAGCGTCGCACATCGACGCCGTCGATGGTGACGGCGCCCTCCTGCACGTCGTAGAAACGCGGTATCAGATCGGCGATCGTCGATTTGCCGCCGCCGCTCATGCCGACCAGCGCCACCACGCGGCCCGCGCCGATGTCGAGATTGACGTTGCGCAGCACCCATTCCTCGCCATAGCGGAAGCTGACGTTCGCGAACGCGACCGCATGATTGCCTGGAGCCAGCGGCACGGCGTCGGACGCGTCGGGCACGTCGGTCGGCGTGTCCATCATATCGAAGACGCGCTCGGCCGCGGCGATGCCGGCCTGGATATTGTTGTTGGTGCGCGTCAAGCTCTTGAACGGCTGATAGAGCAGCAGCATCGCGCCGATGAACGCGGTGAAAACGCCGGGGGTGCGCGTCCCCGCCAACACCTCGTGCCCGCCCCACCAGATGACGCCGACGATCGCGAATGCCGCCATCACCTCCATCGTGGGTCCGGTGATCGCCTTGATTCGCGCGACGCGCATGTAGATACGGAACAGCCGGCGTAGTTCCTTGTTGAAGCGCCCGCGCTCGTAGTCCTCCATGCCGAAGGCTTTGACCACGCGATTGCCCTGGTAGGTCTCCTGCAAAAGCACCGTGAGGCCGCTCAGTTGGCGCTGCGCGTCCTTGGTCATCTTGCGCATGCCCTTGGAAAATCGCACTACCGGCAGCACCGCCGTGGGAAAGACGATGAAGGCCACCAGCGCGAATTTCCAATCGACATAAAAGGTGCTGGCGAGGACCGCGATGAGCCGCGTGCTCTGGCTGAAAATCGCGAAGAGGCTGTCGATGCCGTTGTTGGTGACGATGGTTACGTCGTTGATCACGCGCGACATCATCACGCCGGTCGGTGTGCGGTTGAAAAACGAGAGCGACTGATTTTGCAATGCCTCGTTTAATTGGCCGCGCATGTCGAGCGTGGTTTTCTGGATGACGTAGGCGTCGAGATAGTCGGCGCCGAAGGACGCGATCGCGCGGATCAGGAAAATCCCGAGCAGCAGCAATGAAAGCATCGGCAGGGCGGCGACGTCGCGGTTGACCGTCAGATTATTGGTGAAGCGCTTGATGATGAGGACGATCGCGCCCTCGCTCGAGGACAGCACGATCATCGCGGTCATCATCACGGCGACGTAAGGAAACAGGTACGGGCGCAGAAAGCCCAGCAGGCGGCGGTTGATCGGGGTCAGCAGCCTCATGCCATCATTTCCAGCGCCATCGCGGCGACCCGCGCGGCCGCACCGGGGGCACCGAGGCTCGCGCGGACGGCCCGCAACGCGGCGGCCGTCTCGCTGTGCAGCGGTTCGGCCAGCAACGGTTCGGCGGCGCGCACCAGGTGGGCGGCGGTCACGTCGCCCTGGATCAATTCGGGGACCACGGGGCGGCCGGCCAGAATATTGGGCATCCCGACGTGGTCAACGCCGCGCACCAGCAGGCGCGCCAATGAGTAGGTAAGAAAAGACAGTTTGTAGGCAATCACCATCGGACATCCAAGCAGCGCGGTCTCGAGCGTCGCGGTACCCGAAGCCACCAGCGCGAGCTCGCTCGCCGCAATGATACTATAGGTATCGTCCTGGATAATATGCACGCGCTCCAGTGCCGCCGCGCCCGCGGCCGCGTACAGATCGTTGGCGGCGAGCGTCGGCGCCAAGGCGATTACCGGCGTGAGATCGTACTTCGCCGCCAGGACCATCGCGGCCTCCAGCAACGGGCGCAGCAGGTAGCCCACCTCGGCGTGGCGACTTCCCGGGAGCAGCGCCAGCAGGCGCGCGTCTGGCGCGAGGCCGTGGCGCGCGAGTGTCGCGGCGCGATTCTGCGCCGGGGCGACGCGGTCCAGCAAAGGATGGCCGACGAAGCTCACGTTGCCGCCGGCCCGCGCATACAGTTCCGCCTCGAACGGAAAGACCACCGCCATCCGTTGCGCGCGCTTTACCAGCTTCCCGATTCGTCCGCGTCGCCACGCCCATACCTGCGGCAGGATGTAGTAGAGCACCGGCACGCCGGCGCGCCGCGCCGATCCCGCCAGCATCAGGTTGAACTCGGCGTAATCGATCAGTACGACGAGGTCGGGCGGATCCTGGCGGAGGATTCTGCGCAGTGCGCGCAACGCGCCGGCAGTACGTCGAATGGTCGAGGTCAGCTCCGCCAGGCCAAGTCCGGCGATGTCCTCGGTCCGGTACAGTGCGCGCACGCCGGCCGCGCGCATTTGTTCGCCGGCGATTCCGAACAATTCGCAGGTCGGATCGCGCGCGAGCAGTTGGGTGGCAAAGTCGGCGCCATGCAGGTCGCCGGACGCTTCGCCCGCCACGATCATCACGCGCCGGGGGGCGCGCGCGACAGCGTTGGAGGAAGTGCCGCCAAGGCGGACGGCGCTTTCAGCTTGCATCGGGAATCAATTGTGATGGAAACGGCGCGTGCGCACCATCGGGGTCGGCCCGATTCCCGGCCGGTTTCGCGGCACGGTCAGGAGCGGTCTCGACGATGACGGTCAGCCTTCACGAGCGCCCGCGGAAGGATGCGGTCGATATCGCCGACCACCGTCGCCGGCGCCACCACCATCGTGTCGTACATTCGAATCTGCCGGCCGTCGGCGCCCACCAGGAAACTCGTGGTGACGTGCGCGATGGTGCCGTCGGGTTCACGCTCGCGCTTGAGCCCGTATATGCGCAACACGGCTTCGACGTCGGCCGGCGTCCCGGTCAGCAGAAGCCAGCCAGTGCGATCGGCGTCGTGGGTTTTCGCATAGTCGAGTAACTGTGCCGGATGATCGTGCTCGGGATCGATGGTGATCGAGACCATCGTGAGCCTGGTGCCGAGAGCGCTGCCGAGCTTGTCGGCAATCTGCGCGAAGCGCGAAGTCAGCACCGGACACGCGGTGGCGCAGTTGGTGTAAATGAAATCGATCAGGACGGGTTTGCCCTTGAGCGCCGCGAGCGAAACCGTCTTGCCGTGTTGATCGGCCAGATCGATCGCCGGCAGGCAATCGGCGCCGTTAGTCGCCGCGAATGATCCATTTGACGCCCCGTTCGCGGACTGCGCCGGCGTGTCGGGGAGCGGTGCCGTATTGGAGTTGCAGCCGAGCATCCCGACGAACGCGCAGAGACCTAAAGCGAACGCGAGACGCGGCAGCATCGGTGAAACCGACCTCTTCAGCGATCCGGTAACCATGCTCGATCGACGCTTCATGCGAATGGAAGTTACGCGGACGCTGGTTGATTCGATCAATCGTCGCGCGATCCGCGGCGCGCTTCACCCTGAAAGGCGGCCGACTCCTTCTCCATCTCGACCCGGATGCGCTCGCTCAGCTCCATTACGCGGAGACCATCATCGGCGGTGACTTGCGGGACTGAGCGTGCGCGGACACTGTGAACGAACGCGAGAATTTCGTCCATCAGCGGATCGGCGTCGCCGAGATCGATCTGGTCGGCCGAGATGGTCGGGAAGGTGGCGCCCGGCGCCGGCGGACTCTTGCGATAGACCTGAATACGCCGGGCCTCATAGTCCACCGAAATGTAGGCGTCGGGCTGAAAGAAGCGAATCTTGCGCTCGCGGCGCGGTGCCACGCGGCTGGTGTTGAGGTTGGCGATGAGGCCGTTGGCGAAGCGGATGCGCGCGTTGGCGACATCGATTTGATCCGTCAGCACCGCGACCCCCAGCGCTTCCAGCGCGACCACCTCGGCCGCGCCTGTTGCGCTCAGAATCACGTCGAGGTCATGCACCATCAGGTCGAGCACGACATCAACGTCGGTGCCGCGCTCGGTGAAGGGGGCGAGCCGATGGCATTCGACGAAGCGCGGCGCCTTCAGGATCGAGCGCAGGCGCACGATCGCCGGATTGAAGCGTTCCAGATGGCCGATCTGCAAGACGCGTCCGCCGCGCTCGGCCAGCGCCTTCAGGTCGCGCGCTTCCGCGAGCGTCGCGGCCATCGGCTTTTCCACCAGCACGTCGATGCCCGCGCGCATCAGGTCGGACGCGATCGCGTGATGGCTGATGCCGGGCGCGGCGACGCTGGCGAGATCGATCGCGCCGGCGAGCTGGCGATGGTCGGTGAGCGCTGTCGCCCCGAGTTCAGTGGCAATTTCGGCCGCCCGCGCCGCGTCGGTATCGACTACGTGGGTCAGTTTGAGATGAGGAATTGTCGCGTACTTGCGCGCGTGAATCGCGCCGAGGCGTCCGACCCCGATTACCGCCGCACGCAGTTCATTCATGGCCGTAGAGCGTGATACCCAGCGATCGCGCGCGTTCGAGCGTGCGCTCGCGCTGCAGAATCATCGCGCCCTGCGCTTCGACGCCGATCATTGCGGCGCCGATCTCGGCGAGCAGATCGATCGTTGCCGGTCCGATCGCGGGACGATCGAAACGCAGGTCCTGCCCCGGTTTCGCGGCCTTGGCGACCACCATCCCGCGGCCTACCAGCAGCGCGCCGCGGCGCAACGCGGCGTCGGTACCCTCGACCGCTTCGATCGCCGCCACTACGCCGTTGAGCACCGCGACCGCTTGTCCGATATCGAAGGCGCCGAGTGCGCGCATCACGTCGAAGGCGAGGTTCAGGTCTTTCAACTGGGCCGCTGTCGGCGCCGGACCTGCCTCGAGCCCTGCTCGTGCGAGCGCGCCTTCCAGCATCGGTACCGGATCGATCACCGTGATGCCGTCGGCCTCGATCTCTGCCGCGATTGCCCGCAGCACCGCGTCGTCGCTGAAGCGTCCGACCTTCGCGAGCATCGCGATCGCGCGCGCGTCCGGCGCGAACGAGTCGGCCAGCCGCGCGCGTGAGATGCCGCCCGCCATCGCCGCTTCGCTCACTTGAGCGTCCTTCAGAACGTCGATCATGCGTTGCAATTCGCCGACCTTGACCCAGGTGATTTCGTCGACCAGGTCCGCCAGCGCGGCGTCGGTTTCATGCAGATGCGCCAGCGCGATTACGCGGATACCGCGCCGGTGTGCGGCGCGCGCGACTTCGAGCGGGAAGACTCCGTTGCCGGCGATTAGCCCGAGGCTAGTCACGTTCGCGCCCGACCACTCCGCGCGGCGAATTCGCGATGAAATCGAGCAGACGGCGCACTTCGGGGATGGCTCCGCTTTCGGCGCGGATCTGCTCGATGGCCTCGTCGCGCAACAGCTTGCCGTAAAAAAGCGTGCGAAACGCGCTCTTGAGCGCCGTGATCGTTGCGGGCGTGAAGCCGCGGCGTTCCAGGCCGATGGAATTTACCCCGACCAGCCGTGCGCGGTCGCCCGCCACCATCGAGTAGGGCGGTACATCCTGCGCGACCTTCGAGCCAGCCGCGACGATCGCGTGCGCTCCGATACGGCTGAACTGATGAATCCCGCACATGCCCGCCGTCACTACCCATTCGTCGAGCACGCAGTGGCCGGCGAGTTCGGTCGAGTTGGCGATGATCGAATGGTCGCCGATAAAACAGTCGTGGGCGACGTGCACGTAGTTCATCAGCAGCACGTGGTTGCCGATGCGTGTGAGCATCCCGCCGCCCTCGGTGCCGCGATGGACGGTGGTGAATTCGCGGATGCGGTTGTCGTCGCCGATTTCGAGCCGCGACGGTTCGCCATGATATTTCAAGTCCTGCGGATCCGCGCCGACCGAGGCGAATTGAAAGATCCGGTTGCGGGCGCCGATCGTGGTCTCGCCCTCGATCACCGCGTAGGGGCCGATGACCGTACCGGGCCCTACGCGGACCTTGTTGCCGATCACCGCGCCCGGACCGATTTCAACCGTCGAGTCGAGTTCTGCCCGCCGATCTATGACCGCGGTGGAATGAATTCGGCCGGCTATGGCAGTTGCTCCTCCACTTCCATCGCGGACAACTCCGCTTCCGCCGCCAGTTCGCCGTCAACGCGCGCCTCGCCATGCATCTTCCAGAGCGGATGGTGATGTTTGACCAGGCGAACGTCCATCTTAAGCTGATCGCCCGGCACTACCCGGCGGCGAAAACGCACCTTGTCAATACCGGTCAACATAAAGAGGCTGCGTCGTGTGCCGATGATTCCGAGCGCCAGGATGGCCGCCGACTGCGCCAGTGCTTCGACGATCAATACGCCCGGCATCACCGGAAGGTTCGGGAAATGACCGGTGAAGAACGGCTCATTGACGGTCACGTTCTTGAGCGTCTGAACGCTTTCGCCATTGAACTCAAGCACCCGATCGACCAGCAGAAAAGGATAGCGGTGCGGCAGCAGGCCGATAAAGCGGTCGAGGTCTTTGTGCTTCGCGTCAGCCAAGTTGAGCCAGCCTTGCAATCGTTAGTGGACAATCGCGCACAGCGGGGTCGTGTTACTTCGATATCGTCGAACGTTCCTGGTCAGACGGCGCGGCCACTGCCGGCGGTGGTTCCGCCGCGGAAGAACGCGGCTGCTGACGCGGGCCCGACCCAAACGCGCTGCCTCCGCCCGCAGGTGCTGCACCGGCTGCCCCGCCGAGCGTTCCGGCCTTGGCGCCGGTTGCGTCGTAATCGCGAATAACGTCGTTGGTTATGTCAACCGAGGGCACCGCCCAGAGCAGATTGCCCTTCTCCATCACCATCGTGTAGCCGTTCTTTTGGCCAATCTGGCGCACGATCGCGGCGAGGTCGCGGACGATCGCCCCGGTGATTTCGTTGTCCTTTTCCTGCAACGAGTCGCGGGTGTTTTTGTAATCGTCCTGGAAGTCGCGCAGCTTGCGCGTGTACTGCTGCTGGATGCTCTGGAGCTGGTCGGGTTGCATCAAGGGGCCCTTCTTATCGAGTTCGTCCTTGAGCCGCTGGACTTCACTCTGCTCGCCCTGCAATTGCGACTGAACGCGTTCGAGCCGCCCGCGGAATTCTTCCTTGGCGCTTTTGCCGTTGCGGCAATCATTCAATGCCCGCTGAATATCAACATAAGCCAGCTTTATGTCGGCACGGGCCGTGGTGGCGGAAGCCATCGCCAGCAGCGTCACGACACCGATAATCAACCGATACCTCATACGACCTTGCAAGCCTCCCATAGCAATTGGCATCCGCAGTGCGGCGGTACCGAGTCCCGACGCAATCCAATGGACAGTATCACTAAATCCTTGGCGAAATATAAAAGCAGCTTCAAGCCCTTTGTGCTAGAGCGGGGCGCCGGCGCCGAAGTCGAACACCGTCGTCTGATCGTTGGGCCGCGGATTGAGCGGCACCGCGAGGTCAACCGCAATCGGACCAAACGGCGACTTCCAGCGCACGCCGAAACCGACGGCAGTCTGCATGGTGTTGGGCGATCCCGGTTGATTTACGAAGAATGCGTTACCGGAGTCAACGAACGTCGCGCCGCGGATTCCGAACGAAGTCCAGATCGGGAAGGTGGTCTCCCCGCTCAGCAGAAGCTCCTGGCTGCCTCCAACCTGTTGGACCTGGAACGGCACGCCTTGCTGGTTGAATTGGGTTATCTGCGGGCCAAGCGAGTACAAGGTATAGCCGCGGACGTCGCCCTCACCGCCGAGACCGCCTGGAAAGAACCGCTCATACAATGGCAATTCGCTGCCGTTGTTGCCGCCGAGACTGGTGCCGATACCGTAGGTAGCGCCCACCGCCGCGACCCATTCACCCCACTTCGGACTCTTGATGTACGGATAGAAAAAGCGCGAATGGAACACGCCCTTGGCGAAGCCCTGTCCGCCCAGCCCCGCGAGTTCGAGGTTGAGGCTCATGACCGATCCGCTGCGCGGGTCAGTCGGGTTATCGACCGTGAAGCGCCGCAGGCTCGCCAGCATTTCGGAAACCAGCCGGTAACCCTTGTAGCGCGCGATGTCGAAGGTCGTGAATTGGTTGATCCCGCTGACACCAACGTTTTCGAGTTGATAGCCGAGGCCGGCGGTGACGTCGTCCAGTGGGATCGGCCCGATTTTCCTCAAGCCGAGTTCGGTCAGCGGATAACTCGTGTTGATCGATCCGCCCGCGTTGGTCTGGTCGAACGAGTACAGGTAGAGCTTGTCGTAAAAGAGCTGCAGGCTGACCCCGAGCGGCATGTCGAGAAACCATGGCTCGTTGTAGCTCAGATCGTAGTTCTGATAGAGGAAGCCGATTTGTGCGTTCGCCGAGACCGATTCGCCGCCGCCGAACAGGTTCGAATTGCCGACGCTGAAATTCCCGAAAACCGAACTCGAGCTGTCGTAGCCGCCGCCTACCTGCAGCGACGCGGTGTTGGCTTCCTGCACCGCTATATCGAGATTGATCTTGTCGGGCTGCGGTCCCGGCGCGGTCGTGATG
Source organism: Deltaproteobacteria bacterium (assembly GCA_021780755.1). Classification (GTDB taxonomy): domain Bacteria; phylum Desulfobacterota; class Binatia; order Binatales; family Binataceae; genus JADMIL01. Next base: position 85,969 of record JAJXYF010000022.1, read on the forward strand.
CGCGTATTCGAAAAGAACCCGAGCGAGTCCAGTTTGCGCTTGGAGCTTTGAATCTTCGCGGTCGAGTACGGTTCCTGCTCCTGGATCTGCAGCTCGCGCCGGATGACCTTGTCCGAGGTTTTGGTGTTGCCCGTAATGTTGATCCGATCAACCAGCACTTCGCGGCCCGGATTGATGTTGTAGCCCACGTTGACCGTGCGCGTCGCCGGATCGACCTGCGTCCGCGGATCGACGTTGACGTACGCGTAGCCGCGATCGGAGTACACCTCCGAGAGCGTCAGCACGTCATGCTGCATCTCCCCACCCGCAAAGACCTCGCCGGGCTTGACCGTAAGCTTCGAGAGCAGGTCCTTCTTCGGCACCTTCAGGTCGCCGCTTACGTCCACCGTGCCGACATGAAAGACCGGCCCCTCGTCGATGTCGAACACCACCTTCAACGAATTGCCGGTGCGCGTTACCGTCGGCTCCGAGACGTGCACGTTCAGGAAGCCCTTGTTGTAGTACATCGCGGTGATCCGATCGACGTCTTCCTGCAGCTTCTTCTGGTCGAGGATGCCGGTGTCGAAGAACATGCTCAACAGATTGTGCTGATGGGTCGCGACCGAATTGCGCAGCGTGCTCGTCGAAACGCTCTTGTTGCCCTCGAAGTCCACCTCCGAGATGTGCACCACGGGGCCTTCCTTCACGTCGAAAACACCGATCGCGGTATTGTTCGCCTCCGGCACCGTGCGAAACGTAACACCCGCGTCGAGATAGCCCTTCTGGACGTAAAGCTCCTTCAGACCCTGGATCGTTGCCTGCACCCGCGCGGGGTCGAGCACCGAGCCGCCATGGAGCTTGACCGCGTTGATCACCTTGTCGTCGGTGGACTTGATCGCTTTCATCCCGCCGAAGCGCACGTCCGTGATCAGCGGACGCTCCTGCACGATGAAGGTCAGCACGTCGCCGCCCGCCTGATGCTCCACGTCGGCGCTCACGTGATCGAAAAAACCCATCTTGTAAATGGACTTGACGTCCTGATCGACCAGCGCCGGATCGAGCGGCTGCCCGGCGCGCGAACTGATATGAATCTTGACCGCGTCGGACTCGACGCGCTGATTACCCTGGATGCGAACTTCCGCGATAACTGAACCGCCCTGCGCCCGTGCGGTCGCAACGCCGCACACCAGGGCCATCAGGATCCAGATTAAACGGGTATAGGGAGCGCCCGTCCGATGCCCATTGATTCTTTCCGCCTGCACCAATTGTCCCCGAAGCGCCTCACCCTAACCAATCGTTAATGCCAAGTAAACCTGACTCCGATATTGACGCCCCTGAGCGGACCCTGCGGCGTGATCGAGATCGCGCCCGCTACGCGATTTCCGCGATCAGCCGTCCGTCGTGCAACCTGAGCGTGCGTGTCATGCTCCGCGAGAGCCGCTCGTTATGCGTCGCCACCACCAGCGTCAGGCCGAGTTCGCGGTTGAGCCGATGAAACAGTTCGTGCACTTCGTCGGCGGTTTTCGGATCGAGATTACCGGTCGGTTCGTCCGCCAGCACCAGCCGCGGTCTCAATACCACCGCCCGCGCCACCGCGACGCGCTGCTGCTCGCCGCCCGAAAGCTCGGCCGGCCGGCGTTGAAACTTGTCCTTCAGCCCGACCAGCTCCAGCACCCCCTCGGCCAGCTCGCGTGCCTCGCGGTCCGGCAACCGCGCGATCAGCGCCGGCATCATCACGTTCTCGATCGCGCTGAAGTCGGCGAGCAGATAATGGAACTGGAAGACGAAGCCGAGCTTGTGATTGCGGAACTCGGCGGTCTCGCGTTCGTCCATCGCGAACAGATCGCGATCCTCGAACAGGATCTGGCCCGCGGTCGGCCGTTCCAGGCTGCCGAGCACGTGCAGCAGGGTTGATTTACCCACGCCTGATTCGCCGACAATCGCGATCTCCTCGCCGGCCGCGACCTCCAGGTCGAGCCCGTGCAGCACCACGATTTCGCGCTCGGCGTCGTGAAAGCTCTTGTCCACCGCGCGCGCGCTGATCAGTGCGGTGGCCGGCGCCGCCGCCGGCCGTTCGGCCGCGTTGCTCGCGGTGGTCGCCGCGTCACTCATACCTGATCACCTCGACCGGCGACAGTGAGCGCGCCTGCAGCGCCGGATAGATCGCGCCAGCCAGGCACAGGATCACCGCCGCTGCCGCCACCGCGATAAAGTTCATCGCGTAAAGCCGCACCGGGACCGCGCTTACCATGAAGAGGTCGGGCGGCAGATGGATTAGATGGTACTTGCCGATCAGGTACGACGCCACGAATCCGCCGAGCACCCCCAGCGCCGTGCCGCCGACGCTCAGCGCCGCCCCTTCGCACAGGAAAATCCAGGCGATCGATCGCGCCCGCGCGCCCATCGCACGCAAGATCGCTATCTCCTTGCGCCGTTCCATTACCACCATCACCAGCGTGGCCACGATATTGAAAGCCGCCACCAGCACGATCAGCAGCAGCACCAGAAAGTAAGTCAGCTTTTCGAGCTTTAAGGCCGAGAACAGCGCTGCGTTGTCTTCGGTCCAGTCCTTGACCGTAAAATCCGCCCCCGCGAACGCCGCGATCCGGCGTCCAATCGCGGGCGCGTCGAAAAGGTTGCGCACCCGTACTTCCAGGCCGCGTTCGAGTTGCGGATCGTCGGCCAGCAGCGCCTGCCCGTCTTTCAGATCGACGAAGATTAGCGACGAGTCGAACTCATACATCCCGGAACTGAACAGACCGCCGATGACGAAGCGGCGCAGTCGCGGTGCGCCAGCACCCGCGCCCAGGCTCGCCGGAGAGATCACCACGAACGGATCGCCCACCGCGAGACCCAGGTCAAAGGCGAGCGACTTGCCGACGATCGCGCCCGGCAATTGCACCGTTCGCCGCTGGCCGTGGTCGGTTATCGTGACCGGATACGTCCTTTCGAGCGCCGCGAGGGTGCCGGCGGTCAACCTGCGATCGAGTTCGGTCAGCACCGGATTTTCGCGTGCGACTACCCCGCGCAGCGTCCCCCCGGAAACGAGGCCGGGCGTCCCCGCACTGGTGGTCGAGACCACCATCACCTGCGACTCGATATATGGTGCGACGCCAATTACGCCCGGGAGCGCCGCGATACGTTGCTGCAATCCCGCCAGGCTGCCCTTGTCCGGCGTCGTGCGTTCCACGATGACATGCGGATTAAAGGAGAGCAGCCGATCGCGCAGGTCTTCCTGGAATCCGCTCATCACCGACAACACCACCGTCAGCGCAAAGGTGCCGATGGCGACCCCGGCCAGCGAAATGATCGCGATCATCGAAACGAAGCGCTCGCGCCGCCGCGCCCGCAGGTAGCGCACCCCGATCAGATATTCGAAACGCACCCGATCGCTCAGCGGGTCGCGGCGCCCGTGGCCGCGTAAACGGTGAAGGTGAACAGTGCGGTCGGCGCGGTCGTCTTCATGGGGCGTGAGGTCCGTGCGGCGTGTGATTGGACTTCATCGGCGTGCACATCTTCGCGAACGCTCGACCCTTTTGCAACGCCGCGCCGCGCGCGTGGATACCGCCACAGGCATGAAATGCGATCGGTTGATTCGGTGTCCGGATCCGGGTTGAAGTGATTTTCGGGGATCGATAGACTCGCAGCGAAACTCCGGCTCCCGGAGGAGATCAATATGAATCGTTTGTGGACGCTGGCGCTGATCGCCGTACTTTCGATCGGCCTGACAGGAGTACGCGTGCATGCCGCCGATGGTGACGACCCGGGCGACACCGCGGCCGCCGCGGACACCGGCGGCGACGAAACCACCGCCGGTCCCGACACCGTCGCCCCTCCCGACGGAGCGGCCGAGACACCGGCCGGCGTGCCCGCCGACAGCTCATCGCGCCTCGGCGACCAGGATCTCATCACGATGAACTTCCAGAACGTGGACATTCCGGTCCTCGCGAAGTTCATCAGTGAAATCACCGGCAAGAATTTCATCCTCGACGAGAGCGTGCGCGGCAAGGTCAGCATCATCTCGCCAACCAAGGTTACGCCAGCGCAAGCGTATTCGGTCTTTCAATCGGTCCTGCAATTAAAGGGCTTCACCACGGTGACCGCCGGCTCGATTATCAAGATCGTGCCCGCGCGCGACGTCCGCCAGTCCGCCGAACTGACCCAGTCGCAGGTGCCGGGCGAGATCCACGGCGACCAGTACGTCACGCGGATGGTCAAGCTCCAGAACGCCGACGCCGGTTCCGTCATGAGCGTCATCCAGCCGATGGTCTCGCACGACGGCCTCGTCGCGGCCTTCCCGCAGGACAACACGCTCATCATTACCGACGATGCCTTCAACGTGCAGCGCCTGCTGCGCATCATCGGCAGCCTCGACGTCCAGAGCATGCGGCACAATGTTGCGGTGATCCCGCTCAAGCTGGCGTACGCGGACGACCTCTCGGCGCAGATTGAGAAAATCATGAGCGCCCGCGAGAGTTCCGAGCATGGCGCCGGCGGCAATTTCATGCGCCCTGGCGTCGGCGTGGTCGCGCCATCGGCGCAGGGCGGTTCGACCAATTTCAGCGTGGTGCCCGACGAGCGCACCAATTCGCTGATCGTGCTCGCAAGCCCGATCGAGATGCGCGAAATCAAGGATCTCGTGGATAAGATGGACATCCGCTCGCCCACTCAAAACGGACGCCTGCACGTCTATCATTTGAAATACGCGCCGGCCTCCGAAATGGTCCAGGTGCTCGACGGCCTGCTCGGCGGCAGCGGCGGTCCCGAGACCCTCTCGCCGGCCACCGGGCGTAATTCGCTCGGCCGCGGCTCCTCGCTCGGCTCCATGAACGGTTCGTCCTTCGGCACCGGCTTCGGTGGATTGGGCGGCGGCAGCTCCGGCGGCTATGGAGGCAGCAGCTTCGGGGGCGGCGGCTTCGGCGGCGGAGGCTTCGGCGGCGGCGGTATGGGCAGCGCGTTCGGCGGAATGGGCGGTGGTATGGGTGGTGGTATGGGTGGCATCGGCGGATCGCGCGGGGGCGCGGCTAACACCGGCCCGGCCACGGCCAGCACCGGCGGTAACAAATCCACCGACTTCACCAATCCGGTCAGTATCACGGCCGACCCGGCGACCAACTCGCTCGTCATCAGCGCAGCGCCGCAGGACTACGAGACGCTCGAGAACGTAATCGATCAGCTTGATATCCCCCGCGTTCAGGTCTTTGTGCAGGCGATTATCGTCGAAGTCAGCGTCCAGCGGACCAAGGAGATCGGGGTCAACTTTCAAGCTGCCACCGGCATTAGCAACAGCGTGCTCGGCTTGGGCCAGCTCAATTTCGGCACCCTGCAAAACGCGATCGGCAATCCGCTGGGGCTGACCGGCCTCGGCTTGGGTCTCGCGTCGGGAAGCAATTGCAATGTCCCGGTCAGCGGCGCGACCACCACCGGCGCTACCACTGGCACCGTTAGCGCACCCTGCGATATCGCCCTGATGACCGCGCTCCAGACCGATACGCACAGCAATGTGCTCTCGGCGCCGACCCTGCTGACCGCCGACAACGAGGAGGCGATGATCGTAGTCGGCCAGAACTTGCCGTTCGTTGGGTCGGCGTCCGCCAATGCGGGCTTGCCGGGCCAGATTTTCAATTCGGTCGATCGTCAGAATGTCGGTATTACGCTCGATATCGTGCCGCAGGTATCGCAGGGCGAATACGTCAAGCTCGACATGTACGAAGAGGTCTCCAACGTCGTCAACGGTACCCAGAACAACAGCCTCGGACCCACCACCACCATCCGCTCCGCTTCGACCACGGTGCTGGTGCAGAACCATCGCACGGCGGTAATCGGCGGCTTGCTCTCGAGCGAGACCGACAATGGACGCCAGGGCGTGCCCTTCTTCTCGGACATCCCGGTACTGGGCAACCTGTTCAGCGACAATTCCCGCGACAACCAGAAGCAGAACCTGCTGGTCTTCCTGACTCCGCACATCGTACGCACGCGCGACGACCTGCAATCGCTCGCGCTCGACGAGCGGCAGAAGTTCGTGCGCGCGCTCGGCCGCAGCGAAGTCAACAATATGCCACCCGGACAGTTCGAGCAGATGTATCAGCCGACCTTCAACCGTGCGATCTCGCCGCAGCAGGATCTGCGGCAATACCAGGCCCCGCCCAACGGCCCGACCAGCGGGGGCTACGCCCCGCGGTCGAGTGCGGGGGCGCCCTCGTTCACCGCACCGGCGACCTCTTATCCTCCCGGACCGACGGCGTCTTACCCGCCGGGCCCGACCGCATCGTATCCGCCGCTGCCGACGTCGCCGAGCGGATCGTCGCTGCCGCCGGTGGGCTCGTCCGCGGCACATTGACGAGCCTGGTTCAGCCTGACGCGAAGGGGTGGCCGGTTTCACCGGCCACCCCTTCTTCGTTGCGCCCACATCCGCGGGCGCAACCCCCGCGGCGCCCGCATCGGTGGGCGCTGCGCGGAAACCCGCGCGCGCGACGCCCGCGCGGCTTGCGCGCCGGCGCCGGCGCTGCGAGCGTCGCGCCATAATGGCCCGGCAAATCGGC
>JAJXYF010000023.1 GCA_021780755.1 Deltaproteobacteria bacterium
TCGCGACCGAGTTCGACGACCTGGTCAAGGCGGTCAAGAACATCGACACCATCTCGCGCGAAGCCTGCCGCAAGGAGTTCGAGACGCGTTTTACCGCCGACGTGATGGCCGCGCAGTACGAACGTATCTATCTTGATCTGATCAGTACGCGCCGCAATGGATCGCTTGCGCACGCGCGTTTTGACGAAGGACGTTCGGCGGCATGGTGAAGTCCGTTGTCCCCAAAGGCCGCCGAGCGTGTTCCCCGGCAGCATTACGTCGGGCGCGACCGCATCGTGATCGCACGCGAACATACCGATCCGCTGCGCTCCGATCCGCGTTTCGACGCCCTGGTTCGACGTTCCCGCCTTGAGCATTCGGAGGCGCGAGCGTGACACCGCGTGGGTCGGTGAGCGCAACCGTGATCCGAGGTATCATTCCGCTGATACTCACTCGCTCGGTCTGAATTGAGGGGCGCTCTTTTGCGCGATGGCCGAATCAGGCTGGCCGATGATCGCGGTATATACGATTCGTACTCGGTCTAGCCGCCGATGGTAAAGCTTCAGCGACTGGATTAGTCTCTGGCAAAGTTTTGACTACCGCGCTAATGACCTCGGAGCCGCGTATGGGTTTGGATGATGAACGGCTAGCGGGAGGATTCCTGGAAGTCGACAGCCGCGTATCGCGACTGCGATGCCCGCACCATTGAGCGTGCATTCCATTTCACGGCAACCTTTGCTGCTCTCGGCGAAAACGAACTAACCTTTAACGACAACACGGGGGCGAGCTCTTCTTTGGAGAGGTCGGAGTGAAGCTAAATCGTGCGATCAATATCGAAGACTTGCAAAAAATGGCGAAGCGGCGGCTGCCGCGTATCGTTTACGACTTTATCGAGGGCGGAGTCGAGGACGAACTGGGCATAGCGCGCAATGAGGCGTCTTTCGATCGCGAACGGCTGGTGCCGCGTTATCTGGTCGATGTCTCGCAGCGCGATCAATCGTGCGATCTCTTTGACCGTAAATATGCGAGCCCCTTTGGCGTGTCGGCGACCGGTCTCGCCGCACTCTTTCGCCCCGGCGCGGACCTCATGTTAGCGGAGGCCGCAGCCTCCGCGAACCTCCCCTTCATGATGTCGGGGATGAGCACCGCTTCGATCGAGGAGGCCGCCAAGGTCGCACCGTCGCACTCCTGGTATCAACTCTATGTCGCCCGCGATCGCGAAATTACGCTCGACCTGATCCGGCGCGTGCGCGACGCCGGCTTCGGCACGCTTGTCCTTACGGTGGATGTGCCGGTCTCGTCGAAGCGCGAGCGCAACCTGCGTAACGGCTTCGCGCTGCCGCCCAGGCTCACGACCGCGACAATGTTGAACGCCCTCACGCATCCGGGCTGGGTCGCTGGTTATCTGCGCCACGGCATGCCGCGCTTCGAAAATTGGGCGCCGTATGCGCGAGCCAATTCGAGCACCGCGCGGATCAATGCCTTCGCCGCGGAACAGGCGCCCGCCAGCAGCGTGACGTGGAAAGATCTCGAGGAGTTTCGCCGGCTGTGGCCCCGGCATCTGGTAGTGAAGGGAATCTTGCATCGCGACGATGCAATTCGCGCCGCCGAGGTCGGCGTTGACGGCATCATCGTTTCGAACCACGGCGGCCGGCAGCTTGATCAGGCGCCGGCGCCGCTCGAGGTCTTGCCGGGCATCCGCGAGGCGGTCGGCGACCGGGTCACGCTGATCGTTGACGGCGGCGTGCGGCGCGGCGCCGACATCATCATGGCGCTATGCCACGGCGCGCGCTTCGTGATGGTGGGGCGTGCGACGCTCTACGGCGCGGCGGCCGGCGGTGTCGAAGGTGTGCGCAAAGCAATCGGCATCTTGCGCGAAGAAATCGATCTGGTGCTGGGGCAGATCGGCTGCCCGAATATCGCGGGGCTCGACCAGAGCTTCCTCATGAAGGCGCCCTACTGATGAAATTCAAGCCGGCGATTTGAACGCAGGGAGGAAATCTCCGTGGCGAAAATTCTCGCGGGCATCCGCGTATTCGACCTTACGATTGCCGCCGTCGGTCCATGGGCAACCAAGCTGCTCGGCGAACTCGGCGCCGACGTTATCAAGGTTGAAGCGCCGGGCGGCGACCGCCTCTCGCACATGGTGCCCCCGACGATCAGGGGCAACTCGGTACTCTACATTTCCGCCAATCACAACAAGCGAATGATCGAACTCGATCTCAAGCAGGAAGCCGACCGTGCGATCGCGTTCAAGATCATCGCGAAGAGCGACGTGTTCGTGCAGAACATGCGGCCGGGCGCGGTGGAGCGGCTCGGACTCGGCTACGACGTCGTCGCAAAAGCTAATCCGCGGATGATCTATGTCGCGGCATCCGCATACGGGCGCAACGGTCCGATGGCGGGTGAGGCCGGGATCGATCCGACCGTACAGTCATTCTGCGGTTGGTGCGGCATCACTGGGCCTGAGCACGGCCGCGGCGAGTTGTTCCGTCATCTCGCCCATCTCGATCTGACGACCGCGACTGCTATCACGCGGGCCGTGCTGCAGGCACTGATCGCGCGTGAGCGGACCGGCCGCGGCCAACTGATCGAAATCGAGATGCTGACGGCGGCGATGGCGCTGCAGACGACCCGTCTGGCGGAATACTTCGCGACCGGCGATCAGCCGGCTCCGCTCGGCAGTGCCGCGGCCACCACGGCACCGCATCAGGCGTTCGAGTGTGAAGATCGGCGCTACATCGCGGTTGGCGTCGAACGCGACGAACAATGGCCCGGCTTCTGCCACGCGCTCAAACTCGCCGATCTAATTTCCGATCCGCGCTTCGCGACTAACTCACTACGGGTCACGCATCGGGCCGAATTGATCCCGATTCTCGCGGACCGCTTCAAGACCAAACCGGCGGCCTGGTGGATGCTGCGTCTGAAAAAGGAGCGCGTACCCAACGGTTCGTTTCTCACATTCGAGGAGTTGCGGGACCATCCACAGGTGCTCGCGAATGGATATATCGTCGAAATCGATACGCCGCATTGGGGTCGGCTGTACATCGATGGCCTGCCGTGGAAGTTCGAGCGCACACCGGCGGGTCCGATTCGCGCGGGTGGCAAGCCGGGCGAACATACCGTGGAAGTGCTAGCGGAGCTTGGAATTGTCGATGATCGCGGCATCGGGTTGTCGAAGTGAGTAGCGCGGGGAGTCTCGACGGTGTTCGCGTAATCGACTTTACGCAAGGACTGTGCGGCCCCTTCTGCACGATGCAACTCGGCGATGCCGGCGCCGAAGTGATCAAGATCGAGCCTCCGGTCGGCGACTTCGCGCGCCGGATGGGGCCGCCTTTCGTCGGCGACGAGAGCGCGGTATTTTTGAGCCTCAATCGTAACAAGAAAAGTGTGGTGCTCGACCTGAAAACCTCGGCAGGCCGTGAAGCAGCCGCGCGGCTGGCACGTGACGCCGATGTGCTCGTCGAAGATTTAGCACCCGATGCGGTGGAAAAACTCGGCCTCGGTTACGCTCAACTACAGGGAGCAAATCGAAAACTGGTCTATTGCTCGATTACTCCCTTTGGCGAAGACGGTCCCCTTCGTCATATTCCGGGTTCGGAGTTGGTCGTGCAGGCGATGGCGGAGTACACCGCGTCATTAGGCCGAATCGGCGATCCTCCAGTGCGTGTTGGCGCCGACATCGCGAGCCTCAACACCGGGATTTTCGCCGCCCAAGCGATCCTCGCCGCTCTGTTTCATCGAATTAAAAACGGAGACGGCCAACGCGTCGCAGTGAGTGAGTTCGGCTCGCTGCTCCATCTGCGCGGGATCATGTGGCATTCGATGAGCGATCCTGACGACTGGTACGGCTTCCATCTCGACCACTACACCAAGCCGCCCGATTACGGTTATCAAGCGAAAAACGGGCCGCTCTATTTCATTCTGCGGCGCGGCAGCAGTGAGGACTGGGACCGATTAGTGATGGAACTCGGAATGGAGGAGGTGCTCGCTGACCCGCGCTTCGCTGATTATGGACGCGCGGCGACCAGCATCGGGCGTTACGCCACCGAGGTTAAACCAATCTGGGAAAAGGCCTTCGAGGATCGGACGCGGGAGGAAATTATCGATCTGATAAAGGCAGTTGGCGGCGACGCCGTGCCGATTATGGATTACCCTTCGCTGATGGCGCATCCACAGGTGGCGGCGCTTGATGCGATCGCGGAAATCGATCATCACACCGCCGGTCGCTTCAAAACTGTGCGTCCGGTCGCACGATTTTCCGAGACTCCCGATACCATCCGCATGGCGCCGCCCACGCTAGGCGAGCATACCGATGAGATCCTGCGGGCAGTGCGCCGCCGCCGCGAGTCTGACCCGAAAAGTTGACCCGGTCTCGATGGTCGCACCGCGCGCATCAATGCGGCGCGCGATGGAGGACGCCCGCGCTTTCCAGTTCCGCGACGTGGCTGGCAGAAAACCCCAGATATTTCTCGAGCACCGCGGCGTTGTGCTCGCCTAGCATTGGCGCGTCGAATTCGATCTCTTCGGGGAAGCCGGAAAAGCGCAGAGGAAAGCCGGGGATTTTGAATTCGCCGAGGATCGGGTCCGTGATCGTGCGCACCGTTCCACGCGCGATCAGATGCGGATGCTCCATCGCCTCGCGAACTGAAAGGACCGGCGCGACCGGCACACGGTTGCCGCGCAGCGCTTCCAGCGATGCTTCATCGTTGGGCATCGCGGCAAGCCAATCCTCGATCACCCGGACGATTTCGAGACGGCGTTGCGCGCGATCGCGAGCCCGCGCGTAACGGGAATCCTTGCTGAGTTCCGGCCTCCCGATAGCCTCGCAAACGCTAATCCACTGCTTGTCGGTCATCGCGAGAATGATGATCCACCACTTCTGGCCCTTGAAAACGCCGGCCGGACAAGCGAGTGAGTGATGGAGTCCGGAGGCCTTCATCTCGCGAGCGCCCTTGCTCGCGCTATGGAGCTGCACGCCGATTGTCTGACAATGGAAGTAAGTATCGAGTAGCGATACGTCGATGTACTGGCCTTCGCCGGTTCTTTCGCGATGTAGTAATGCACAGGCGATCGCGCCCATTGCATGCGCCCCCGCGCTAACGTCTCCGATCGCAACCATCGGCATATAGGGCGGCCCCGCTTCTTCGCCGATTAGCGCGGTGATTCCGGCATACGCCTGCCCGATGAAGTCGAATCCGGCGTCGTGCGCCAGTGGCCCGGTTTGGCCGAGCGCGGAAATTGAGCACATCACGATTCCCGGATTGATCGCCTTGAGCACTTCGTAGCCCAGGCCCATATTACCGATCACGCCCGGAGCGAAATTCTCAACGACGACGTCGACTTTAGGCACAATCCGTTTGACGAGATCGATGCCTTCAGGGTTGCGCAGATCGACGCACAGGCTTTCTTTCCCGCGGTTTTGCTGAACGAAGAAGGCGCTCCGTCCGTCCCGGATATAATCGAACGCGCGGGCGTGGTCGCCATGAGGCGCCATCTCAACCTTGATAATTTCGGCGCCCATTCCGGCCATCAGGCGGGTGGTCGTTGGTCCCGCGACGAAGTGCGTGAAGTCGAGAACCTTGTATCCGTCGAGTAGATGCCGCGGTTTGTCGCCCATCGTCGAACTCTCTCCCGTGTGCGCCCCGGTCAGTAGTCAGAGGCCGGAACTCAGACATATTGTGTACTCAGTAAGATCGTGGCATTCCGAGCAGATGCTCGCCGACGAAGCTCAGAATCAGATTGTTGGAAATCGGGGCGGTGCGGTAGAGCCGCGCTTCCCGCCATTTGCGCTCGACATGATATTCCTTCGCAAAGCCATAGCCGCCGAGCGCGTTCATCGCGGCTTCTCCCGCCTCCCACGCGGCCTCGGAGGCCATGTACTTGGTCATATTCGCTTCGGCGCCACAGGGTAAACCGGCATCGAAGAGCGCCGCTGCCTTAAGCCTCATCAGGTCGGCCGCCTGCACGGCGACGTGGGCTTTGGCAATCGGAAACTGCACACCCTGATTCATGCCGATCGGCCGATTGAAGACGCGCCGCTCGTTGGAATACTTGACTGAGTATTCGACAAACCAGCGGCCGTCGCCGATCGACTCGCTGCCGACCAGGATCCGTTCCGCGTTCAGCGAACTTAGTACATACGAGAATCCCTTGCCCTCTTCGCCGATCAGCGCCTCCCGCGGAAGAACCAGGTTATCGATGAAAAGCTGGTTCGTCCCATGATTTACCATCGTCGCGATCGGTACCGCTTTGATCGCATCGCCGCTCTCTTTGAGGTTCACCAGAAACAAGCTCATTCCGTCGGTCTTTTTCTTGACCTGATCAAACGGCGTGGTGCGCGTGAGGAGCAGCAGCATGTCCGAATGCTGGTAGCGGGAAGTAAAAATCTTCTGCCCGTTGACTACGTACTGATCGCCCTGGCGGCGCGCGAAGGTTTTAATTCGTGGGGTTTCCGATCCCGCGTCCGGCTCGGTGATGCCAAAAGATTGCAGGCGCAATTCGCCCGATGCGATCCGCGGTAGATAGCGCTGCTTCTGATCGGCGCTACCATGTTTGAGGATTGAGGCCATCGTGTACATCTGGGCGTGGCACGCAACCGCATTGCCGCCGCTGCGGTTGATCTCTTCAAGGATTATCGAAGCCTCCAGCATCCCCAGTCCCGCCCCGCCGTATTCCTGCGGAATCAGCGCCGAAAGCCAACCGGCCTCACTCAAGGTCTTGACGAATTCATCGGGATAGGCGTTTTTTTCGTCGCAGGCGCGCCAATACTCGTTGCCGAAGCGCGCGCACAGCGCTGCCACGGCCGCCCGGATTTCCCTCTGGCTATCGGAATATTCAAAATCCATCCAGTCACTCCTTCAATTCGCGCGCGAGCCTCCGGCCGCCTGGTACTCTCCCGCACCGCGGGCGGCGGGCGCTGAAGATGCGATGGGAATACTCGCTTAACTACTAATACCGATCGCGAATCACCGATTTTTCCAAACCGGTTTGCGCTTTTCGTTGAAGGCCGCGATACCCTCGAGCCGGTCTTCGCTCCCGATAAGCACGTTGTAGGCCGCGATATCCAAGGCATAGGCCGTGCGCGAGTCGCAGTCGCGGCCGCGATTGATCGCGACCTTGGCCGCGCGCACCGCCATCGGCGCGCTGGCGACGATTTCATTGGCAATTTCGATCGCGGTCGCGAGCGCGCGGCCCGCCGGGACTATCCGGTTGACCAGTCCCCACCCGCAGGCCTGCTCCGCCTTGATCGCGCGTCCCGTATAGATCATCTCGCTCGCGCGCTGAACTCCAATGCTGCGGGCGAGCCGATGGATGCCACCACCGCCGGGCATGATGCCCCGGGTAATCTCCTTCACCGCGAATTCGGCCGTTTCCGAGGCAATGATGAAGTCCGTGCCAAGCGCCAACTCACAGCCGCCCGCATACGCGAAGCCCTCGATCGCCGCGATTATAGGCACCGGAAAATTCCATAGCGCCTCGAACAGCTCTTCAATCAGTTGATGCTGACGGCGCCACTGCTCGTTGCTCATGCCATTGCGTTCTTTGAGATCGCCACCGGTTGAAAACGATCGATCTCCGGCTCCCGTCATAACCATGCAACGGAGGTGTTCGTTGTGGGCCTGCTCGCGAAACAGACCGAGCAGCTCGGTCATCATCAGGGTATTCATCGCATTGAGCGCGCCGGGACGATTCAAGGTCAGAACCGCGAGGCCGGCGGTGCCGCCATCCAAATCCAGTTTCAAGGTTTCCATAGCAGCACCTGTCATCAACGTCATTCCGAGCGTTGCCTCAGGTTTGTCCTTCTCAGCGAAGCGAAGAATCCCGGTCGCTCCACACGTCAAGAATCCGGGACCCCTTCGCTGTGCTCAGGGTGACGATCTGGGCATCCGGCGGAGTTAGGCGATGGTCTCCTATTAAGGATGCGGGAGTCCGTCGATGATTCGGAATACGCCGCCGACCAAATCTTCCGAGTACAGTCTCACGCGAGCGGCGGCGGCGAATCCCAGCAAGGTCCCGCCTTCGGCAGCATCGCCGGCAGCGGATGTTCCAGCAGCTCTTCGAACCAGCGTGAAGTCGCGACCAGCTTATCCAGGTCCACGCCGGTCTTGATTCCCATCCCTTCGAGCATGAAGACCAGATCGTCCATCGGAATGTTGCCGGTGGCCTTGGGCGCGAAGGGGCATCCGCCGGCGCCGCCCGTAGAGGCGTCGAGCACGTCGGCGCCGGCCCGCACCGCCGCGTACGCGTTGGCAAGTCCGAGGTTGCGCGTGTTGTGGACGTGAATCCCGATCCGAACCCCGGGAAATTCTTTGCGCGCGCGCATCAGTATCCGCTCGATTTGCGGTGGCACCGCCATACCCACCGTATCGGCGAAATCGACTTCCGCCGCTCCCGCTTCGATAAATTGCGCCGCGAGCCTGAGCACGCGGTCCGGATCGACCGCACCTTCGAACGGACATCCGAACGACGTCGCGATGGTGCCCGTGAGTTCCACGTTATCGCGCCGCGCGCGCTCGAAAATCGGCCGATACGCGGCCATCGTCACCTCGGGGAGTGCGTTGGCGTTCTTCTGGTTCATCGTATCGGTGGAGGCCACGACCAATCGGATATAGTGGGCGCCGGCCGCGACCGCCCGATCGTAGCCGCGATCGTTGAGTACCAGCACGATTGGCCGGATGCCGGGAATTTGTGACGCTGCGCGAAAGACCTCCTCGGCATCGGCCATCTGCGGCACCCATTTCGGGCTGGCAAAAGAGGCAACCTCGATCCAGGGCATCCCGGCCGCGGCGAGTCGGCGAATCAATTCGAGTTTTTGCGCCGACGACAACATGATTTTTTCGTTCTGAATACCGTCGCGCGGCGCCACGTCACACAGGATAATTCCATCACTCATATTGGTTACCTCCGGCTGCGTGACGTTGCGGCTGAACGGCCTCGCAGGGTCCGACCCTGGTAGAATTTGTCAGACCGCTGCGATTATCGCCCAATATCAGCGGCGATCAAGCTCCCGCGGACTATGCGGGCGAAACAAATTCGGCGTCTTGCGGTAATATAGCGCGCGATGTCTCTTGACGACGCGATTTCGCACGTGCGTCGATTTATCGCCGACTTGTAGCGACTGAGCCCGGCGACCGGCACCCACGCGCCCTTCAAACCTCTTCCGCGGGTTTGGATTCCCTATATTGCTCGTGTCACGATGTCCCGGAGGCGACACCGGATTGGTCGCCCCGGTTAATGCCCCCTGAAGGTTCCAGTATGACGCCTTTTGAGATTGATACGATCGGACAATTTTGCGATGGCTGACGCAGACTCGATGATCAGCGCGGGTCCGACCAACGTGTCGGGCGCGACGCCGCAAGCGGTGGTCGTGCCGCTCACGCGTGATACGATCTTTCTCGTCGTGACGGTGAACCCGGACGCGGAGAGCCTGGCGAGCGTCCGCGCGCTTTGCGGGGAATTGCCAAAACTCCTACGTGCGGTGGGATTTCGCGAGCCGGCGGGTAATTTGTCCGGTGTGCTCGGCTTTGGTTCCGAGGTGTGGGACCGGCTCTTCGGGTCGCCGCGACCGGGCGAGCTTCATCCCTTCCGCGAGATCCGCGCCGGGTCGCGCCACGCAGTCGCGACGCCCGGTGATCTGCTTTTCCACATCCGCGCCGAGCGCGAAGATCTCTGCTTCGAGTTGGCGGCGCAGATCATGATGAAGTTGGGCAACGCCGTTTCTCCGATCGACGAGGTCCACGGCTTTCGCTACTTCGATGCGCGCGACCTGCTCGGGTTCGTTGATGGAACGGAAAACCCGGTGAATCAGGCGGCCATCGACGCCGCCCTCATCGGCAGCGAAGACCCCGCGTTCGCCGGCGGCAGTTACGTCATCGTACAAAAATACCTGCACGATATGGCCGGATGGAACGCGCTGCCCACCGAGACGCAGGAGCGGATCATCGGTCGTACCAAGCTCTCCGATGTCGAGTTGGACGACAGCATCAGGCCAACTTGCGCACACAACGCGCTGACGACCATCGTGGAGAACGGTCAGGAGGTTAAAATCCTTCGCGAAAACATGGCATTCGGTCAGCCCGGGCATAGCGAGTTCGGCACTTACTTTATCGGCTACTCCCGTTCGCCGCGCACCACTGAACAGATGATGGAAAACATGTTCGTCGGTCGGCCACCGGGCAACTACGATCGCATCCTCGATTTTAGCCGCGCGGTCACGGGAACCCTGTTCTTCGTGCCGTCGCAATCGTTCCTCGACGCGGTGACTCCCGACCCGCCGACGGCAGCGATCACTACTGCTGCCGCTACCGAAACTGACTCATCAACTGTCGCCCCACGGCCCAGCGACGGCTCGCTTGGCATCGGTTCGCTGAAAGGAAATTCCCGGCATGAATAATCTGCATCGCGAACTCGCCCCGATCTCCGAAGGCGCCTGGTCGCAAATTGAGCAGGAAGCGTCGCGCACGCTCAAGCGCTACCTCGCCGGACGGCGTGTGGTTGACCTCAAGGGACCCGGTGGAACCATGTTGTCGGCGGTCGGTACCGGCCATCTGCGCAACGTCGATCCCCCGGGCGATGGAATCGTCGCCCGCCAGCGCGAGGTCATGGCGCTGGTCGAGTTGCATGTTCCATTTGAATTGGAGCGCCACGCGATCGACGACGTCGAGCGTGGGGCCAACGACTCGGACTGGCAGCCGCTAAAGGATGCCGCGAAGCGGATCGCTTTCGCGGAAGATCGCGCCATCTTCGAAGGCTACGCCGCCGCCGGCATCGAGGGCATTCGGCAGGGCACCAGCAATCCGGTGAAGGTCCTGCCCAGCGACGTACTTAAATATCCCGACGCGATCTCTGAAGCCTTGAGCCAGTTGCGGCTGGTCGGCGTCAACGGTCCCTATTCAGTCGTGATGGGCGCGGACGCTTACACCGCTCTGAGCGAAGCCAGTGACCACGGTTATCCGGTAATCCAGCATATCCAGCGCCTGGTTAACGAGGAGATCATCTTCGCTCCGGCGATCGCGGGTGCCTTTGTACTTACCACTCGCGGCGGGGACTTCGATCTGCATATTGGCCAGGACGTTTCGATTGGCTATTCGAAACACTCGGATCGAACCGTGTCCCTCTACCTGCAGGAAACTCTCACCTTTCTACTACTCACGGCGGAAGCGGCGGTGGCACTGACACCCTCAGCGAAGAAGTGAGCGGAGATCGATCGGACGCCGGCGCCGTTCGCGGCCGTGCTACTGACGCTTAGCGGTGAGGGCGCGAAGGAAACCTCCGGCATCTGCGCCATCTCCGCGACAAACTGAATTCCGCTGAACGCTGAATGAAGAATTGCGACGTGATAGGGCTGCTATAGTTCGGAACCGTCACTACGCTTCAGATCGATCTCGACGCGGCGGCGTGGAACCGCGTGGATCGCAAGGAGAAGGAAACCGATGATTCGACTGGTATTTGTTCTGCGAAGAAAGCCCGGCATGTCGCTTGGGGAATTTCAGCAATACTGGCGCGGCGTGCACGGACCGTTGGTGGCCAGGCATTCGACCACCCTGGATATCCGTCGTTACGTGCAGGTCCATACGCTCGAGGATGCGGTGAATGATCAACTCGCCGGCGCCCGCGGCAAGATGGAACCGCCCTACGACGGTGTGGCCGAGCTCTGGTGGGACAATCGGGAGGCGCTCGCCGCCAGCTTCGGCAGCACGGCAGGGCAGGCCGCCGGCCGGGAGTTGCTCGAAGATGAAGCGCGATTTATCGATCTGCCGAATTCGCCCCTGTGGTTCGCCTACGAATACCCGCAAGTGAATCCGACGCCGGAGGAGATGGTCGCGCGCGAGCACAGCGCCCTGGTCAAACTGTTCTTTTGCCTGCGTCATCCCGCGAATCTGAGCCTCGATCAGGCGCAACTCTACTGGCGCACCAATCATGGTCCGACCATCCGCGGCGTTGCCAACGGGATGCGCCTCAAGCGTTACCTGCAGGTTCATCGCTGCGAGGATCCAATTGAGCAGCAACTGCGCGCCAGCCGCGGAACCCGCGTCGCGCCCTACACCGGTCACGCCGAGGCATGGTTCGACCGCGCGGACCTGGCGACCATCGGAAATACCCCAGAAGGCCGCCGCGCGATGGAGATCGCCGTCGAGGATGAGTCCAAATTTATCGATTTCGCGCACTCCGCCATGTGGATCGCGAAGGAGCGCGTGTTTATCGATCGCCGCTGAAGCTCGTGCCGTCGTTGGTTGGCGGATTGCACATAAACGTCTGAATGTTGCCCCGGAGTCGGCGCGAGAAGGCGGTTAGATCAGCGCCGCGGGAAGGCGATATACGCGTGCCGCGGTTCCGCTGAAGAGCGCGGACTTCTCTTCAGCGGAGGCGCCGGCGGCGAGACGTTTGCACGCATTCCACAAGACCGCATAGCTGCACCAGCGCTTTTGCACCGGGAAATTGCTCTCGAACATACAGCGATCCGCGCCAAATTGTTCGATGCAAACCTCGACGAAGGGGCGCCACGCCATGGCGATTTCCTCCGATGAAAGCGGCGCGGCGCCTGCTTGCGGCCTTGGCCCGGGCCGTCGAACCGGAAGTGCGCCCAGCTTTACATGGACGTTCTCGTGACGTGCAAGCGCCGTCATGCTCGCGCGCCATTCGGTAAAAACCGCATCTGCTCGGTCGGCGTTGGGGCCACCGAGAATCGGGCTGCCAAAGTGGTTCAGGACGATCTGCGTATCGGGAAAGGCAGCGGCCAACGCCGCAACCTCGTTCAACTGCGGATGGTAAACCCATGCGTCGAAGGCAAGCCCGAAGCCGGCCAGATATTTGAACCCCTCCCGAAAACGTGGATCCGCCAGCATCCCGGAACGCGGCACGGTTTTGTGCACGCGTTCATCCGCATCCCACGCGGTCGAGAACCGGATCGCGTGAAACCGTCCACCGCTCGCGGCGAGATGCGCCTCGAGGATTGGCTCGACGCGTGATCCGAGCGTCAGATTGACGTTCCCGACCATCGCGGCGCATGCCCGCACTGTTCCGAAGCCGCCACTTGCGCTCCTCGCGGCCACCCCGGTAACGAACTCAGTCTCGCCCAGCGAACGGAGTTCCTCCGGTCCGTTGGCCCGGTACATCGAGCCACACTCCTCGAAGACCGTCGCCCGAATATTGTGGCCACTGGAAAGATCGGCCACCAATTCGGGAAAGAGGTAAACGTTGCCCGCACGGTTCCACAGATGGTGATGTGGATCCACGATCGGCAGTCCAGGCTCAATAATCTGTTCGCGGTGTTGCGCGAGCCACGCTTCATCAACCCGGCCTGAGAAATCGGGCCCAGTGGCCATAGCTAACTCCCTTCGCACAAATGTCAGTCAATCCGCAAACGCCGCGCCCAAGTGCCTATAGCAGATCGAGTCCGAGCAGTCCGCGGGCGTTGCGTCCAAGGATCTTCGCTTCGTCGTCGCTTCCAAGTCCAAGCGCTCTGACTACCGCCACCGGATGAGCCAAACCGGCAGGAAGTGGATAGTCACTTCCGATCACGAACCGGCTAGCGCCGTACGTACTCACCAGGTGACTGAGCATTTCCCGATTATGCGCGATGATATCGAAATGGAATTGTGAGACGTAGGTTGACGGCGGCCGCGGAATTGCGTTGCGGCATTCTGGCACCAGCCGGTATCCCATGTCGAGTCGTCCAACCAGCGACGGTAGTGTGCCACCGGCATGATAAAGAACGATTCGAAGTTTCGGATGGCGCTCGAGCACGCCGCCATATATCAATAGCGCCGCCGCCAATCCGGTATCGTACAGATTCCCGACCAGATTGCCGAGAAAATAGCGCGCGAGGGCTCCGCTCGGCGCAGCTTCGAACGGATGAATACAAACGGCCATCCCGAGTGATTCGGCCGCCTCCCAGAAGACCTCGAAATCGACGTCGTCGAGTTGCCGTTCGAGAACCTTGGGCGGGATTTCGACCCCGCGCAGTCCTTGCTTCGCGACGCGTTCCAACTCCCTGGCGGCGGCGCCCGGGTTTTGCAGCGGAACCGATGCCAGCGGCACGAAATGCTCCGGATCACTCGCGCCCAACGCCGCCATCGCGTTGTTGTTCACCTGCGCAATCGCGAGTCCGAGGTCTGCGGCGATGTCCGGATACATCAGGAACGGAACACATGAGATCGCCTGCGACGTAATGCCCTCGCGCGCCATATCGGTCACGCGTGCGGGCGCATCGGAGATCGGACCGTCGATCGGGCGCATCGCCTGTTCCTGGATCAGGAAATATCTGTGCCCATCGCGCTGAACGATCCGCGTCGCGTAGTGCCGCCCTTCTCGCGCAAGGAAATCGATCACCTCGGGTGCTATATAATGGTTGTGCAAATCGATGACGGTCATAGGGTTTTCGACTCGATCGCCGATCCGCTCGCCGCTTATAGAATAAAGCTGATTTTCCCATGAGGACGCAGGGCCTCATGGTCCAGGATCGCTCTTCTCTCCCGAATTCTCAGTTCTTTTCCCTGCCATATCAGTTTGTAGTTGTAATGTCCGATATAGGTGTCCACCGATTCATAGCGCATCCGATGTACCGCGAAATTGGCACAGATGAGAATGTTCTCGCCTTCGCTTCCCAACACGCGAACATTGGTTATCATCCTGCGTGTCCGCGAATGAGGATTTTCGGCCCACGCTGACTTGCCGAGCAACTGCTTCACGCGGGAGCGGATTCGCACAGCATCGTCGGCGATGATGAATAGGGTGTTTCGCGCATCGCCCTCAGGAACGTCGGTCGGCGGAATCTGATAGATCGCATTTTCGGTCAAAAGCTCCAGCCACTCATCGAGACGCCATTCGTCGAGCAGGGCGGCTTCGTGATACAGCAGGTCTTCCACCTCCTGGCGGCTCGGAAGTTCGATGGTGTTCATGCTGCTTTTCTCGCACGGCGAATTTGCGGTTCGGTCATCAACTGGTTCCATCGACGCCAGAATGCGCGCATCTGCAATTCG
Source organism: Deltaproteobacteria bacterium (assembly GCA_021780755.1). Taxonomy (GTDB): domain Bacteria; phylum Desulfobacterota; class Binatia; order Binatales; family Binataceae; genus JADMIL01. The sequence goes on from JAJXYF010000023.1 coordinate 14,964, forward strand.
TCAGTGATCGACGGATGCTCCCGCTTCATGCCGCGCGAGATATCCGACCATGCGACCTCGCGATTGGCAAAGCCTCGCTGACAGGACTCGAGCATTTCGACGTCGTCGGGCGTGGCAAATCCGCCGGGTCCCAGGAACGTGAGGAAGTTGTCGAGACGCAACGCGGAATCTTCCGCACTTTCATCCGCAGGCGCCAGCGCCCACGCGTTTACCTCCATGTAATCCGGTGACACCGGATAAAACGTGCGCACCGTCACTGCCATAATGTCATTGATGACTAGATTCGGGAAAATGCCCAGGTTGCGGCTGGTCTCGCAGATGCGCTGAGCCCGCTCCGCGCCGAAGCGCTCCTCAAAGCGCCGTCGAAGTTCTTCGAAATGCGCCTTGCGATGCTCGCCGAAGTTAACTGCCCACTGCGCGATCGGCCGTCCCCAGGGGCTGTCGTACTCCAGTACGGCGTGGCCATTACCCAGATCGACCGCGCGTTGATGTTGCGTTGAGATATTGCCGCCCTTCATCTGGATTCCGGCGTCCGCCAGAAATGTGAAATAGCGTTGATGTGTTGGCAGGCCGTGATAACCGTCGTAGCTGTTCTCGACCAGCAACTTCCAGTTCGCACGTGCACTGTATGATTGCTGACCAGCGACGATCTTCATTCCGAGTTGACATTGATCGGCGACCAGATCAAGGTATTCGCGCGCACCGGCCAAATAGTCATATAGACTTTGTGCAGCGCGGTCGAAACAAACGAACACGAACCCGCGGTAACTATCTACTTGAGGGGGCGTTGCGAGCGCCATATCCTCCCGTTTGAACGCGTCGCTGTACGAATCCTCGCCCGGTACGCCGACGAGTTGTCCACGTGAGTTATAGGTCCACGCATGATAGGCGCATTGAAATGTCTTTGCGTTGCCCGCCTTTTGCCGGCAGACCATCGCACCGCGATGGGTGCAGGTGTTGAGCAGCACGCGGATCGCGTTGTCGTCGCCCCGCACCAGAATCATAGGATGGCCGGCGACGTTGCGCGAACGATAATCGCCCGCATGCGGCACTTCCGATTCATGGCCGGCGTAGATCCAGCACTTGTCGAATAGCCGGCGCCGTTCGTGCTCCAGGCATTCGGGATCGATGAAGACCCGCCGGTTCACCCGGAAAAGACCCGCTGTCTCGTCGTCAAGGATGTAGGGTTCGTTCGATTTTTCCATGGTCAATCGTTCCCCTGTGAGTAGTGACTCAACCCTATTTAGCTCCGGGATCCCAAGCCCAATATTGTGCGATCGCGCCCGCATCGACACGCAGGTCGGTCCCCGTAATCATCCCGGCGTCTTCCGACGCCAAAAATACCGCGGCGCGACCATAGTCACTCGGACTCGGTAGCTTCTGCATCGGTACACGAGTGCGAAATGGCTCGAAGAGGCGTTTGAGTTGATTAGCATCAACACTAATTGTGCGACCCCATCTGGCCGCGCGCTCTAGCGATTCCGCGGGATCCGTGGCGGTCGGCGTTAGGCTGTTGACCCGAATCCCATGCCTGACGAGTTCCATGGCGGCCGATCGCGTGAAGTTCAGAAGACCGCCCTTGCCGGTGCAGTAGGCGATATTGTCAGGCTCGCCCTGATGCCCCGCAGTCGAGATGATATTAATGATGCTGCCCTTTCGCTGCTGCTCGATCATCAGCTTCGCGACGCTCTTGGTAAACAAAAAGGTGCCGGTAAGTATGACCGCGAGCTGGCGCCGCCATTCTTCGAGCGTCATATCGATGACGCCCTTTTTGTTGAAAAAGGCGGCGCTGTTCACCAAAACGTCGATTCCACCGAATGCCTCGCGCGCTGCTATCACCGCGGCGGCTACCTGGTTTTCATCGGTAACGTCGCAGGTCACCGCGATCGCGCGTGCGTTAGTACTATTGATGTAGCGTGCGCAGTCGGCAGCGTTCTCCGCCCGCGAATCGACACACACGACCGAGGCGCCTTCCGCCGCAAGGGTTTCGGCGATGCCGCCGCCTATGTTCGGGCTGGTGCCCGTTACCAATCCGACCTTCCCCTTCAGTTTCATCTTTTCTCCGGAGAGGCGTAGCCATTGACTCAGCGCGCCGGCGGCGCCGTTAGGAAGCATTTCGATGAATTGAAAATCCAGGTGTCGATGAATTCGGCGTTCGCCGGCTTGCGCTTGAGCTCGGCCAGCGCACCCGCCAGACACATCCAGTTGAGAATTTCCTGCTGACCACTCTCTTCCACTGAAGCCGCGGGATAGTTCCGCCACGTGTCGTAGGTACCCGATCGCAACGCCTCGAACAGCATTCGATCGGCGGGAGTGTCAGGATAAAGAAAATTATTCTTTGCCGTCAGGAACGCGTGCGACCAGCCCGACGACGCCATCAGGACGACGCGCCATGGGCCCTCGGCAAGTATCCGCGCCGTTGCCGCGCCGAGGTCGAACAGCCGTTGCGGTGTTGGTGCCGGAGGATCGAGTTGCGCTTCGGTGGGCGGGTTCTCGAACATCGGCAGACCGCCACGCTGCGCGATCACGCGCTTCCCATAACAGTTGATCGTAAATGGTATGATCGGATGCGAAAAGCCCTTGCGGTCGTAGTCCAGATAGAGCACCGCATTCGCAAACGCATGCCCCAGCGGATGATGCAGTGGTTTGTAAGAATACGCTGTATCGTATCCGGCTTCGATCAGCTTGGTAGTCAGGTACTTCGCCGCGGCCACATTGCCCGACACCTGGAATTGTTTGTTCGCTGGCTCATTCCATACATTGTTTGCGGGTGGACCGAATTCAAATGATTCGTGCGCATAAACACAATAGGGCGGCACTACGTCTTCGCGAAAGTTTTCATACTGATCGTCGCCCCATATCAGGATAAAATCCGGATGGAACGCGTCTATTTGTTTGCGCGTCGTCCGTAGCGCACTTACCAGCCGATTGCGATGATTGCGTGCCGCACTTACCCCTTCGTCATCGGCCCATTCCGCACGCATTCCTGCCGGCCATCCCGTCACCTGTCGATATTTTTCCGCGAGATTCGGATTCTGCAGCATCCTCTTCAGAATCCACGACATTACTTCGTCTTTGCCGGCCAGTGGCGGATAGTGAGTTATTCCGACCACGAGAATATCACTCACGTCCGTGCCCTCCTGTTTGGCTGGTATGAGTCATTGACGTAGTACAGCTCGAAGCAAGCCAATCTGCTGAATGATAAGGGATGCGGCTCCGCGCCAGATGGACTGACTATCCGTTTGCGGCCTGGTTCCCCCGCTGCATCATCAATGACAGATAGTGGCCGTTCAAACGTTCGAGCTGCTGTTTCATCTCCGCCATCGCTGCATCGACGTCGCCCGCCTCGAGGTGCTTGATGAAACGGCGGCGCGCCGGCAGCACCCAGGCAGCTTTGCTTTGACCAATCGTTCGAATGAAGTGCTGCATAACGTCGATTAGCGCCTGCATCACGATAACCATTACCGGGTTGTGCGTCGCGAGGGCGAGTATGCGATGGAATTCCAGATGAATCGCCGCCAGGTCGTAAAAGTCCACTCGCTCCCGCACTGCGCGTTCCGCAGCGGCGATATTCTGCTTGAGCGCCGCAATGTCGTCGGCCGTCGCGCGCTCGCAAGCCATGCGCACGGCAATCGATTCAATCAGCACGCGCGCCTCAGTCAGCTCTTCCGGCTGGATCGAGCCAAGCCGAAACATGTCGTGAAGCCCCGTGACAACCGCGTGACCATTGCCTTCACTCACAAAGGCGCCCCCGGCCGCGCCCTTGCGCAGTCGCAGCAATCCGGAGTTCTCGAGCGAGCGTAAAGCCTCACGGAGCGTGTTGCGCGAGACGCCGAACTGCGCCGCCAACAGCCGCTCGGCCGGCAGGCGATCTCCCGGACGCAACCGGCGCTCGGTCAACTCTCGCCTGATCTGACCGGCGATTTCCTCGAAGGCCCGCACCCCGCGGATGGGCCGAAAGCTCGCGCGCGCGAGTGATTCGCTGACCGCGACGCGATGCGGCTGCGCAGCGCCAGCTCCATCTCTGATTACTGCAATCGTGCCGCTTTCGGATTTCATTGGTTCAACCATTCTTCTAGTTGATGCGCGCGAAATGTCAACCGACCGGCGCTAACCTCCAATCCACCGTGTGCGCTATAGGATACGGAGCCGCGACTCCAGTTCGCTAGTTGTCCTTTCTGGTGTCGCAATACTAAATCGCGAAAGGAAAGCACCATGGCACGATGCGGATTTTCCCTTTCTCCGATGTCCGGGATTCCTCATGCGGAGTTCCTTCAGCTCGCGCGTGAAGTCGAAGACGCGGGCTTCGGGGGCGTCTTCATACCCGAGGCTAACAACGACGCCCTGATGTGTTCCTACGCCGTTGCCGGAGTTACCAAGCGTGTCGCGATCGGGACCTGGATCGTCAATATCTATTTGCGCGAGCCCACGCTATGCGCCGCCGCCGCCGAGATGGTGCAGGACGCTTCCAACGGCCGCTTGATCCTCGGCCTGGGCGTCAGCCACCGTCCCGCCCTTGAAGCTCGTGGCATCGATATGGGCAACGCGCGCGATCGCCTGCGCCGCGACACGACCATTATCCGCGCGACGCTCAGTGGCGAAACCGCTATGTTTGGGATGAAATTCCGCCAGCCAAAACGGCCCATCCCCATCTACTATGCGGCGCTCGCGCTGGAAACCGCACGTCTCGGCGGCGAACTCGCTGACGGCCTGATGCTCTACCTCTGCACGCCGGAGCGGATGCGCAAAGCGATCGACGTCGCACACGAAGCAGCAAAGGCACACGGTCGTATGCCGACTGAGATCGCCGCAACGGTCGGACTACCAGTCTTTCTGCATAGCGATCTCAAGGTCGCGTATGCCGCGGCCCAGCGCGGACTCGCCTTTTACGGCGCGCTGCCTTTCTATAATCGCTTGATCGCGCGCAGCGGCTTCGAGGCCGCCGCGAATGCGATCATGGAGGCGGCCAAGCGTCATGATGCCACTGCGATGGCGGCTGCGATCACTGAGCCAATGATCGATTCGCTGGCGCTGGTCGGCCCCGAGTCGCGATGCTTCGAGCGTCTGGAACAGTATCGCAAACACGGCGCCGAGCTTCCGATCATCGTGCCGAATGCGGTTAACGAGGATTACTCGACTTCGGTCCGCCGCATCGTAAAGTCGTTCGCGAAGATGAACTAGTGGCCTGTAACAGAGAAATTGGTATTAAGGCTGATGCGGTGTGAAGGGTCACGATAGGTCCACTTGATGGGCTTGGGAGCGCGGTTGTAGTGACGGATGTAGCGCATGAGCTTGCGG
>JAJXYF010000001.1 GCA_021780755.1 Deltaproteobacteria bacterium
ACTCGCCCGGTTTGCGGTCGCACGCACGAGTTGAGGGTTCGAATCGATTTCGGGGTGTAGCTCAGCCTGGTAGAGCACTACGTTCGGGACGTAGGAGTCGCAGGTTCAAATCCTGTCACCCCGACCAATACAATCAATTAGTTACGCGTATTTTACCGCGAACGAAACGTCACCGTCCTCGCGATAAGTCCACAGTAAGTCCATGTGAGCGATATCTGGGAGGGAGGGTCTTGTTTACCTTACCGCCTTACTCCACGGGAGGTATCAGCGAGCCTATTTGCTCCACCAACATGGGTCGACGGCCTACAGTAAGGTAGGTACGCGCCAATCGATCCGCGAGTCGCCGAGCGCCTGCGGGCTGAAACTGCCAGATGTACCAGAGGCGACCGGCGGTCTTTAGCATAGCTTCGGCGCGATTCTACCGGTCCGAGTTCATAGCAAGCCCGTGGATCGCGGCCGGATCCCTGGCGGAATTTATCCGCTGCCAGTCTCAGAGATCGTTAAATCTCCTCGAAAGAGAGCCGGGCGCGTCGGTCTCGTCATGAATCGTGCGGCGGCGGTGACAACATGTTGAAGGATGTGAGCGCGGGACTTTTAATCTCCTCTAGGCCGGCCAGCCTTTGAATCGTTTTCATGACGTTCCGCAGCGCGGTCGCCTCGGCAGCCGCCGGCAGATACCCCTCGTGGGCGACTCGATTGCGAACCTTGAGCGCTTTGAGAGCTTCCTCGATCTCGACGCTACATGCGCCGGTGGCCAGCAGGACTACGGCGACCTGCGCCTTTTTCGTCTCCCGACTCATGAAGCTCTGAACCGCCCGCTTCGCCATCTCACTGCTGGAGGTAAGCCGACGAGCGACGACGAGTTCGAGCGCTGACATCACCTCGATGAAAGCTTGCCGATATTCGCCGAAATCGAGCGCCCGAGTCGCATTACCCAAAAGCTGCACTTCAGTCGACACATCGGTAAGGAAACGTGTCCGCTGAAAGCGTCGCCAGTCCTCTTCGGTGAGATATTCCCCAAAGCCGCGACCCGGAGGCTTCTCCGGCGTGATGGTCGCGCCCGAGTTTGTCGGCAAGAATCGACGCCAGTCCTGAGTGTTCTCGTTCCACCATACGACCGATAGCACAGAGCTGCAGTAGGTTCCTAGGGTGTGCCGTCGAGAATCCCACGCTGGAAGCTCTTCAAGCCAATACTGGCCGTACTGGTTGCGCAGCGTGCTGATGAAGTTCGTCAGACGCGGCTGCAACGCCTCAATCACGCGTTTGCCGAGTGCCACATAGATTGGATCATCCCCCGCATCTTGGCCGAATGGCTCATTCAGTGCCTTCGGATTGCGCAATAGCGATACCATCTCCTCGTCGGAAACATCGGGCATCAGCATGTCGCCCCGAAGCGGGCCGCCTTCGAGCTTAGCCTGCCGCCGCATGATAGCTTCATCGAATTGCGCTCCATTCCGCTCCCACTGAAGAAATCCTTGTTCCATCTTGGCGGCGCGCTCAAACCAGATACGAACTTGGTGGGGGTCACCATCTGACGTCAGAAACACGGCGTCGCTTTGTCCGTTCGGCACAAAGCGATGGAAGAGCGGACCGACGATCCTGGGTGACCCCGCAAAAGCACCGGCCCCGAGACGCAGGTGGAAAGACATTCTAACCATCCTCATGGCTCACCTCAGGCCCACCGCAACGCGGGGATTGTAAGCCGCAATGGCAAGGCCCGAGCGCTCGCGCGGTGGTGACTGCATCTGGCGTCCATGGCCGTTCAGGAGAGCGTCGCTGCGATGCGCCGCGAGCCCGCGCCTAAACCGGGCGCCGTTCGGACCATTCATTACGACTCGAGATTGAGGAGATTGAGTGGAACATATGAGGATGACGTATTCGCGCGAATCGCGCTGCCCGTGTCGCGACCTTGCGTTCGCTTGAACGCGGGTAGTACGCGTCGGCTTATCCCCGTCGTGCTTCTGTTGCAAGTGGTAGCTCATTCAGTTCGGCTCGCGCGACTCGCCATCCCGGGTAGTGCTCAGTCATCAGCACGACGAATCGCTCGCTGTGCGTGGGCTCCACGAGGTGCAGCATTTCGTGGACGATCACATACTCCAGAAGATCTTTCGGTTTCTTCACCAGTTCCGTATTTAGGCGGATGTTGGCAGCGCGAGGATTGCATCCTCCCCACTTGGTCTTCATACGTTGGAGAAAGTAGCCGGATACCTTGACGCCGAGCTTCGCCTCCCACTTCTCGATCAGCCTGGGCATGACTTCGTGCAGCAGCGCGCGGTGCCATTCGTGCATGACCTCTGCACGCTTCGCCCTGCTGCTGCCAGGACGCACGGTAAGCGTGATTGTGCGATGACCGATACGCACCGACGGCTTCGCGTCCTTCTCGAGTACGGATAGCAGATAGCGCCGACCCCAAAGGTAATGGGTCTCCCGGGTGACAAACCGCCGCGGAGTCTCCCGTGCCTGACCTCGCAGCTTCGCCCGCTGATCACGAATCCAGCCGATCTTCGAGATCGCGTAGGCCCTGGCCACCTCGATCCGGGTGTCGGTTGGTGCGACGAGGCTAACGCGGCCCCGCGGCGGATGCACGGACAGGTGCACGTGTTTCACCGCCTTGCGTGTGAGCTTAATGGCGATATCGCCCAACCGTATCGTCTCTGTCACTGATACCCCGGCTGGTTCTTGACCAACTCGAAGAGCGCCAGGGTGGCCTCGCGGTCACGACCGAGCAGCGGAAACAGCGCGTTCAGCACCTGCGCCTCGCGCGCCTGATCCCCTTTCCAGCCCGCAGGGGCCCGTTCGCGCATAGTGCGGTCGATCTCCAGGGCCAAGTTGATCCGCTCGTCAACGTCGTCTGGCTTCGGTTCAGCCCCCCGCGCAGCCGAACGCACCGCGAGGATCCGCGGCAGGTTGTTGTAGATAACCGTCGCCTCTCGATTGCCATGCAGCGCCGCCGGCACGCCGTCCTGTGGCTCTTTCGCGGCGAGGCGCCTGACCAGGTCCTCGGCCTTGCGTAGAAACGCCTCGTAGGCCGCCGTATCCGCCCGACTTTGTTTGATTAGGTCCTCGAGGAGCTTCGACATCTGATCGTAGAACCGCGGATCGGTAAGCTGCTCGCGGATGATCGTCTTGCGGACGTTATTGATGATGCCTTCCGCGATGGCATTCCGCGAAAGCTTGCCTTTCTCATTCAACTTGCGGGCTATGGCGTCGTGGATCCCGGTCTCGACGATGAGCTCGGTCAGTGGAACGTCGTCCAACCGCCCCAAATCGGCCGCCGGATCGGCCTGGATGTAGGTGTTGATGAGGTGGCGCATATCCGCCTCATAAGGTTTGATGTCGAGTTCCTCTCCCGAATGCTTCTTGATCGCAGACCGGATCTCGCTGTGGAACGTGATCTCCTTCTGCAGTGCCGCAGCCTTCGCGTCCGAATACCCCGCTTCGGTCAAGTTCTGAGCAAGGTCGGCGAAGTTTCGCACTAAGACGGCAACGGCCTTGTAGTACGAGATCCGTAGCGCCTCCGTCTCGTTCAGAGCTTCAGGATTGCACGCGTCACCGCAGAAGTAGCGCAGGAACTGCTCCACCTCCCGCGGAAGCTGCACCGGCTCGCACAGGTAACGTAGAGCCTCACGGGCCTCCTCGAGCTTCTTGCGGCCTTCTTCCAGCCAGTTCTTGAGGTGGACGTTGTTTTCGCCACCATTACCCTTGTCCGTGTCCAGCTCGTCGGAGCTATAGACGGCGACGGCTTCCTGCACCTGGCCGAACAGCTCTTTGAAATCCACGATGTAGCCGTAGTCTTTGTCGTACCCGTCTAGCCGGTTGGTACGGCAAATCGCCTGGAACAGGTTGTGGTCGCGCAACTCGTTGTCGAGGTAGATATAGGTGCAGCTCGGCGCGTCGAAGCCCGTCAGCAGCTTGCTGACCACAATCAGGAGCTTCAGATTCGCCGGTTCCTCGATGAAGCGGCGCTTGGCCTCATCCTCGTACTGCTTGGTGGTCTGGCCGGTCTTTAGGACGTATTCGGTGTACGTGTCGAACTTATACCGCTCATCGCTGTTGGCTGGTTCCCGCGAAATCGCGTTATGGTTTGGTTCGTAGGACGTGATGATCCCGCAATAGGGGCCGAAGATCGTGTTCTGAAGTAGGCAGAAGTAATGGCAGGCATCATAGATCGAGGCCGCCACCAGAATCGCCGTGCCGCGGTCGTTGTTCAGCCGCGGTTTCTGGGTGAAATCGTCGATGACGGCGGCGATGATGCGTCGCTTGCGCTCGCCGGCGCTCATCAGTTTCTCGAGTGTCGCCCAGGTCTTGCGAACAACAGACTTCTGGAAGTTGTTGAGTCCCTTGGTCTTCTGCTCGAACCACGCATCGACAGCCGCCTGAGAGGTTAGGCGCTGCGGCACATCGCGGGCCTCGTACTTGAGGTCCAGGATGACGCCGTCCGCCACGCCTTCGTGGAACTTGTAGGTGTGGATATAGGTGCCAAACACGTCCCGGGTCATCGGCTTGTCGCGGCGCAGGAGCGGTGTGCCCGTGAAGCCGATGAAGATTGCGCCCGCGAGCCAGCGCCTCATCTGGCGGTTCATGTCGCCGCCCTGGGTACGGTGGCATTCATCCACGAATACGTAGAAGCGCCCCGCCACCGGCGGAGGATCGCCCTTGAGGTCGGCAACATCGAACTTGTGGACGAGCGCACACAGGAGGCGCGGCGTGGGGCTCCTGAGTTTTTCCACGAACTCCGACCGCGAGGTGATCCGAGGCGAAAGCGAGTCGGCGCCGATGACACCGGCGTTCTTCATCACCCCCTCGATTTGCTTGTCCAGCTCATCACGGTCGGTGACGACGAGGATGCGCGCCTCGGGATCAAATTCGAGCAACCACTTGGCGACGAGCACCATCAGGATGCTCTTGCCACTCCCCTGGGTGTGCCATATGACGCCCCCCTCGCGCCGCGCTATGCGCTCCTGCGCGGCCTTCACGGCGAAGAATTGGTGAGGCCGCGGCACTTTCTTCTGGCCGGCATCGAAGATCATGAAATTGCGAATGAGGTCGAGCAGTCGGACCTTGTTGCAGAGTTGTGCCAGCGGCCGGTCGAGCAGCGCCCCGGCATCGGGCGCCGCGCCATCCGCGGCCTCGTCTTTCCACTGCACGAAGAACTGCTCCCGCGTACCCGTCGTGCCGTAGCGCAGGCCCTGCGAATCGCTGCCTGCCAGGACGAGCTGCACGGTGCTGAAGAATTTCTGGTTGAAGATTTCTTCCTGGTTGGTAATGAGCTGGCGTACGCCGCCACCGATCTCAACCGAGCTGCGCTTGAGCTCGATCACCGCGACGGCGAGACCGTTGAGGTAGAGCACAAGGTCCGGCCGACGCTCGTAGCCGCCCTTGAGCGTCACCTCCTCGGCAAGGCCGAAGTCGTTCTTCTCGGGGTGCTCCCAATCGATCAGGTGGACCGTTTCGTGCGCCTGCCCGGCGGCGATCTGCACCGGCACGCCGTAGCGCAGGAGCTGGTAGGTGCGTAAATTGGCCTGATATAGGTTGATGCCGGTCGAGTCGGCAGCGGTTTCCAGCTTCTGCAGCGCAGCGGCTATGTGGGCGGCGGAGTAACCGCGGGCCGCGAGATTGTCGCGTAGGATCGCCGTCTCGATGGAGCGGTTGTTCTCGCGCTGGTGCCAGTCGCCCAAGTAGTGATAGCCGAGGCAATCCGACTGCGCCTTGTCGGTGAACAGCGCGACGACGCGGTTCTGCGTGCGGCGCTCGGAGCGGGGCTGCTCAGGCACCAGGCCCCCGAGGACTCGCATTTTCGTCGATCTTCTTTACCGTTTTGATAATCTCGAGCTTCTTGACCCGCCTCCACCGTCGCTCCCTGCCGCTGCCAACCAGCTCAACCGCCCCCATCCTTTGCAAATTCGAGATACCTCGCCTTGCCGATTCAGGCGTGACACCTACAGCAGTTGCTACTTCACGAACTGAGTATTCGAGCCCGTCCTGCAGTATGCTCAACACACTCCTCTGAGTGGGATTCAGTTTGGTGAAGTCAATACTTGGGACGGTGTACAAGTGTTTTATGTACATAGCGACACGTTCAATCTCCGGGTACATCGTCGCTCGAGTAATGCCAAGCGTACGCAGTTGATCTAGCAGATTCTGCTTCTCGTCGCGGTTGATGGTTAGCCTCGCAACTATCGCCGAATCTTCGAGACTTGCCGGTTCACTTTTGACCGCTTTGCATCCGAATAGCAAGAACGCCCCGTCCTGTCGAATGATCCTCGGATTTTCCAAACGTGGCTTTACGCATACAACTCGTTCCAAGTCTTCGCGTCGAATCTTCGGTAAAAAGTGCGGCTTATCGGTCCCGATATCGTGAAGAAGCAGCTTTATAGAATCGTCCGAATTGAATTTCCGAATCGCTCCTTCTAAATCGGCCTGCTCACCATCCACTGGACCTGGAACCGTGAAATCCGCAGGTCTGCGGCTCAAATTGGCAATGACACTCACCGTGTCACTGTCGAAATACTTAACAGCATCCACTTCGTACTCGAAGACGAGCACTTCCCCGTCTTCCTCGTCTTCGTCTTCTGAAACACACGCGAAATATAGCGCTACTAATGGGTTACTTGTGATATCAAGCAATCGAGTCGGCAGACCGTAGTGCTGCATTCTCACCAGGCACTGAAATGTGGTCAGGCCACCTACGAAATCGTTCGGGCATCGAAGTATCAACTCTTTCAGCATGGTCGCTTCGTTCGCAATCCACCCAGAATTGCGGAATATCGAAGGCTTGAGCGAAAAGCTCCGATTTGAGTGCCCTCGGAAGTAGCGCAGCGGCTTTCGTCCAGCGTCTAGCTTGTCGAGCTGTTGCAAGAATGTGCTTAACGCGCCAATTCTTTGATCTGATTTTAACACCCGTGTACCTCAAAACTCGCTCGTGTTTACAGCAGTCGCGTTCTTCCGGTGAGCAGATCCCGCATCATCCCCTGCTTTAGACTGAGGCTCCATCGAAAAAACGAAACCCAAAGCAGTGCAAATACAGATCAGGAATATCGGCAGCGAGCACCGCGCACAGCGCGACTTCTTCGGGTGTCTCGGACGATCCGTCGATGTGGTCGAGGATGGTGGAGATTTTCATATGGTCAAGACCAAACGTTTAACAGCGCCCGGGCGAAAGCTGTGTCCCGAACCACACCATCGCGACGCAATCGCTTCAGCGCGCCGCGGCCCAAGGCTCGTGCCATTACCTTGACTTGCCTTCTTCGGCGGGCCGGGTGTTCCAGGTAAACGAATGAAACCTGCCGCTTCCCGTCGCGACGGGTGCGGACGTGCAGCACGTTGCCGGGCGGAGTCACGAGCACGCTGCCACCGCCCTCGTCGATGACCTGGATGACGACGTCGCCGCGTTGGTAGGCGCATCGGCCGGTTTGTCGGAAGCTATCGAGCTCAAAGCTGCGTGGATGCTCTCGGCGCTTCTTGGCCACGGTCAGTGCCGTATCGTGCAACGCCCAATCCTTTTCTGACCAGTCCTCCAACTGCAACTGCGCGATCAGCAGTCTGGGGAGCGTTGGGCGACGCGACGTGTCCTTGATGGTTCTCGCCCCTCGCTTCCCACCGGGCACTTGGGGCGGGCGGTATAGCCTGCTTAGACGTGCCAGGACGCTTGGAGTGAGTTCGTGCAGGCAATGCTCGCGGACGAACCGCCGCGCGGCCCGTACGGCCCCCGGCTCGGTCGTGCGAACGACGGCTTCCACAAGTTGCGACGCCGAGCGGCTTGAGACGTTTGCCGATCCGATATATGCGGCATGGCCTACGACGAATACCTTGGCGTGCAGATTTGGGACACTGAACGCCTTAACCCCTTTCTTCACGAGTCTTACAAGCTCTGCCGGGCACGTCTGCCCCGACGCGACCGCCCGCTCGCTGGCATCCACCACCAGGCGGCTGTTCGTGGGAAGCGGCAGCATTTTGCTTGCGCCCGCGCCGAAATACGCCACCGCAACGGCACAATGCTGTTTTGAGCCACTGACCGCCTTTGTCAATAGCGGCCAGATGTCTTCTGCGATTAGGGTAGTGCTCATATGAGACGAGTCCTTCCAGTGAGCAACTCCTGCATCATCCCCTGCATGAGCGCGCGGGTCTTGTCGCGGCGGGCTTCGAGTGCCGACAACTCGGCGTCAATGTCGGAGAGTACGGTGGCGATGGCGGCTTGTTCGGTATTGGTCGGCGGCAGTGCGACGGTAATTGTGGAGAACGCTGGCCAACGAAGACTTCCGCGTCTATCTACTGATGAAGTCGTAGCGGTCTTGAATCGCTGCCGGTAGGAATCAAGTTTAAGGAGACGGTGCAAAAAGACGCAATTCACATCTGGGGAAACCTTGAACACAACGTAAATTGGACTGACCAGACCCACGTCATAGAGACTCTGGAGACCGATGGAGCCTTCTTCTACGTGATTTGCGGGGTAACCGATATCATCTCGCCGGATTATCTTGTAGCTGCTAAGGTCTTTGCTGAACACTTGATTTTTGAAGAAGGCTAGCGAGTCCATGAATCCGAGGTGCTTGGAACAAGTGAGCACGGGAAGTCTCTCTCCGGTCAGGTTCTTCTCGGAGGACGGAGCTGCAATGTCCGCAATCCGCTTCACTTCCCACTCCCCATGGAATCCCTCCAGTCTCGTCTTCCCAGTAAGCAACTGCTGCATGGCTGCCTGCTTGATGTCTCGCTTCTTGGCGATGAGCCGGTCCAGCCCATCCAGCAGCCCATCCACATCGCTTAACGCCGTCGCGATGGCGCGTTGTTCGGAATAGGACGGTGGAACGGGCAGTTCGAACTGGCGAAGCGTTGCGATCGAGAACTCGAGCCGCGTTGTGCCCACAACCGCTCTTGAGATTCGTGCCTGAGTGGAGTCGCCTTCAAGCTGGTAAGCGATGTACTCGCCGCAGTACTCGCGACGGGGCCTCAACCTCGCCAGCTCACGGCTAATGTTCCCTTCAAAACCATCTGGAACAAGGCCAACACGACCGATAGTGCCCTTGATCGAAATCAGAACATCGCCTGACTTCACGCGGCTTCTTGCATAGGGCCACTCGAGATCTCTTGCCGTGCGATGCAGAGGTGCCGATCCGATCTCTTTTACGAACTTGATCGCAACGATTGGGACACCGCTGTCCACATCACGGCCGACCTGCACAACGCCGTAGCAGATCGGCGCGTTCGGATCGACGATGTCGGTAGCAGCGACAGTTCGCCAATCTTCCGGAATGACCCCCACCTCCGATTGTTTGTACCCGGACCTCACTTCCATGACACCCCCATCCGCCTGAGATGCTCCTCCACCCGCGCGGCAAGCGTCGCCACATCCTCGGTGAGCTGCGGTAGCGGCGTGGCGTAGCGTTCGGCCAACTCGCGGATACGGCCTGTGAGGGTCTGCGAGACGCGAGCCATCTCACCCTGCACGGCAGCGGATAGGCGCGCCATCCATTTGTCGTCCACCACCAGCGTCTTGATTTCGGCTTCGGTGAGCTTCGGATACTTGTCGTAGGCGAGCTTGTCGAGTGCCGCGTCCTGGTCCTTCACGGCGCGTTTGAGCGCGGTCTCGCTCTCGGAGAGCGCCAGCCAGCGCATGAGCACCGCCGCCTCGTCCTTCGCCTCCTTGTCGCCCCTGATCTCTTTCAAGCGGGCGCTGACCTCAGCCTTGGCGATCTTATCGAGCGAGCCCAAGAAACCCTCCTCACCACCGTGCTCCTCCTCCAGCTCGACAAGGCCGGCTGTGTCGGTTTCGAGCTCCGCCTGCTTCGCCTCGAGCGCGGCCTGCTCCTTGGCGAAGTAACGCGCGACGATCAGCGGTTTCGGGACCAGGTCGCAGGCCCAGCCCTTGTCCTTGCGTTTTCCCTTCTTATCCGTCTCCACGATCCGGACCGGCTTCGCCACCCACCCGTCCGCGGCGATCAGGTAGGTATCGTCCTGCATCGTCTCGGCCCAGTAGTCCATCAGGTGCTGGTATACGTCGTAGGCATCGAGCAGCGGCGCCGAACGGAACGCCGCCAGCAGTTCCTCGGCGAGGGCCTCGATCAGAGCCTTCGGGTGACCGTCCTTTCCGAAGGCGGTGAGGCGCTGGGTAGCGGTCTTGCGCCAATTGTCGAATTGCCGGATGGCCGTCTTTTGGAAGGCAACGAACTCGGTGTGGCCGAGGATGGCGGCCTTCACTTCGGTGATCGGCAGTTTGAGTCGTGTGTAACCGGGACGGCCGGCTGACTCGAACAGCATGCCGCGCACGCCGGGTATCACCCCCCAATAGGCGGCGAGTGCGTCGAGGTCGCGCTCCGGGATGCCGCCACGTAGGTGGCCATCGATGTCCTGCAGGTCCTCCGGGGTGGTCGAATCGATGTAGCGCGGCAGATTGAGGTTGTAGTCGTTCTTCGGGTCGGCGATCTCGTCGAACGGCACGATGCGGGCATAGCGGGGAACGTCGACCTGCCTGGTGAAGGTATCGACGATTCGATGAATGTCCTGTTCGCGCAGACGGTTCTTATTGCCGTCCTTGATGAAGCCACGGCTGGCGTCGATCAGGAACACGCCCTTACGCGCCGCAGCATTCTCCTTGTCGAGCACCACGATGCAGGCCGGGATGCCGGTACCGTAGAAGAGGTTGGCAGGCAGCCCGATGATCCCCTTGAGGATGCCCGAGCGCACGAGCTGCTGGCGGATCACGGCCTCGGCATTGCCGCGAAAGAGCACGCCGTGGGGCAAGATGCAGGCCGCTTTCCCGACACTTTTCATCGAACGGATGATGTGCAGCAGGTAGGCATAATCGCCCTGCTTGGCCGGCGGTTCGCCCCAGGAGAAGCGCTGGAAGGGGTCATTGGCCGGGGTGAGGCCGGTAGTCCAGGTCTTGTCGGAAAACGGCGGATTCGCCACCACGTAGTCGTAGGTGCGAAGGTTCTCGCCGTCCTTGAACTTCGGCGCCGCGAGCGTATTCCCCGACAGGATATTGGCCGTGGGGAAGTCGTGCAGGATCATGTTCATACGGGCGAGACCCGCCGTCGTCACGTCCTTCTCCTGCCCCTCGAGCGTGATGTGCTTGCCGGCCTCGGCGGCCACCTTGAGCAGGAGCGACCCTGAGCCGCAGGTGGGGTCATAAGCGGTGGTGGCCGCCTTGGTGTTCTGCGGCGAGATCCCGATCACCTTGGCGATGACGCGGCTCACCTCGGAGGGCGTGTAGAACTGTCCCTTGCTTTTGCCACTCTCGGTGGCGAAGTGCCGCATCAGGTACTCGTAGGCGTCCCCAAGAATGTCGTCGTGTTCGGCCCGATTCTGTGAAAAGTCGAGATCGGGCTTCTGAAAGATCCCGATCAGGTTCGTCAGG
Source organism: Deltaproteobacteria bacterium (assembly GCA_021780755.1). Lineage (GTDB taxonomy): Bacteria > Desulfobacterota > Binatia > Binatales > Binataceae > JADMIL01. The sequence continues at coordinate 11,354 of JAJXYF010000001.1, forward strand.
CGATCCACCATCGCCTGGCCTTCGCCGAGCTTGTTCGGGTCGTTGAAGTCGGGGAAGTCGCTGCGGGCAAGCCGCGTGTTGGCATCAATCAGTGGCTGGATGATCTGGGTGTTGATCTTGTCGCCGATGTCGCTCTTGCCCTTCAGAGCGATCATGTCGCTGAAACTCGAACCCTTCGGGATCGTGACCGGCGGCGCGAACTCGCTGCTGTTGCCGTACTTGTCGCTGATGTACTTGATGAACAGCATGAACAGGACATAGTCCTTGTACTGGCTGGCATCCATGCCGCCGCGCAATTCGTCGCAGGAGGCCCAGAGGGAGGCGTAGAGGTCGGACTTCTTGAGTGCCATCGAATCCCTTTCGATTTCAGACAGTTCAGTTATTTCGGTGCGAGGACCATTCCAGGCCGTGTGGACAAATCTCTTCAGCCGAACGTATTGTATTCGTATGGGAAGAATGGAGGAATTGCTGAAAGATCGCGACTTCCGCTATTTCATGCGGGAACTACGGCATACGCCGATCGGTGAACGCTATTACCAGGCCCTCTTAGGCGTTCACTTAGCACCGATTGAGATTCGCATACTCATGGGGTTGGTACGCCTCAAAAGAATTTCCCCCGCTCAAGCCGACCCGCAAATTGCAGAATGGCGACGCAGATACATCAGGTACTGCCATTTCGCGAGTGCCACGCTCGAGGAGTTGACGGAAACTTATTACTGGCCAATCGAAGATGCGGTGTTGGCTCGCCCCCTTACCGCGGCCATGCGTGAAGCACTTATAAAGCAAGGCTGGAACGTGGACGATTCTTTCCCATCGAACCCGTCGCCCTGAGAGCGTTTTCGCTGCGAGCAGCGCCTCCAACTTCTCGAGCCCCTGCGTTAGGTGATTCCTGGGACCCCACCAACCGCGCTACCAGGCACTCCAGGCTGTAGCAATTGCTCTCGAGTTCCAGAACGTGTAGGCGAGTATAGGTTCTCCACCACATCCATTTCGGTTTCGCTGGGAAGGGAAGGAATAGATTCGCGCTGCCGCCCAATCGCAATCGAATTTTTTGTGCTTGATCGCGCGCACGGTCGCCTACCCGTTGGCGCTGCGATGGGTAAACAAGTCGCAAGTCTCGCGCCTCTGCGATACGCAAGCGCACGCGAGTGCTGCGTCACGTGAAAGGCTACGGATGGAACCACAAGCGCGTTTACTGCATTTACAGGCCGCTGGAGCTGAACCTGCGGATCAAGCCCAAGCGGCGCTTGGTGCGCGAGGCTCCGCAGCCCCTGGCGGTTCCGGAGCCGTACGCCGGCATCGCGGCAAGTGCGGCTGTCAGCTCCGGGAACATCAACGTTCGGCTGGCATGGGACCCCTTCGCGCCGAAGCGAAATACAGCCCCTGTAGCCTCCTCCAGGTTCATGGTTCGCAGGTAGAGATCGCTCGGTCTGCCTAGCGCGCTCATATGATTTCGTATCCAGCCGGCAATGTTGCCGACGGAATAAACATCTTGAGGATTAAGCGGCGAGCCTAGGCGTCTCTGCGCTTGAAGCCATCCAAATACCGCCCTCCCTTGTATAATACAGTTGTACTGTATAGTATTACTGTCATGACTGCCACGCAAACGTTCACGCTCGACGAAATCGCTGCGCTGGCCGAGCTGCCACGCCGCACGGTCCGTTACTACATTCAGTGCGGGTTAATCGATCGCCCGCAGGGCGTGGGCAAGGGCGCCTACTACACCCAACGCCACGTCGAGCAACTCCTGCTCGTTCGGAAGTGGCAACTCGCCGGGCTGTCCTTGGAGCGGATCGGCGAAATACTTCGGCAGCAGGCCACCGGCCCACTGCCCCCGACACCGCGACGCCCGGGGACGGTGGAGGTTTGGAGTCACCTGGTCGTCGCCGACGGCGTCGAACTCACACTGGAGCCCAGCCGCGCCGGCCTGACGCCGGAGCAGGCGCGGACCTTCTTCCGCGCCGTGACGCAGGCCTATGCGGAGATTCACGAAAGCGAGGGAAAAAAATGAACAATCTGGCATCGGCCCTTACCGGCGTGGACGGCGAACGTGTCGCCCTGTGCGACGTCGCCGTCGCGGCGGTTCTGCAGGATCTGCTCGCCGAGGTCACGGTCTCACAGACCTACCGCAACGACGAGCCCACGAACATCGAGGCGGTCTACACCTTCCCGCTGCCGCTCGATGCGGTGCTCCTCGAGTTCGAAGTCGAAATCGGCGGTCGCGTTCTCAAAGGCGTCGTCGTCGAGAAGAAGTCCGCCGAGGAGAAGTACGAAGACGCGGTCGAGACAGGAGATGCGGCCGTGATGTTGGAGGCCATCGAGCCGGGCATCTACACGATGAGCGTCGGCAACCTTCTCCCGCAGGAGAAGGCGAAGATCACCTTCCGCTACGCCGTCCTCTATCGATGGGTAGGCGATCGGCTGCGGTTCTTCCTGCCGACCACGATCGCGCCGCGCTTCGGCGACTCGCCCCACCTGCCCCACCAGGCGCCGGAAGCATCCCTCACGGTCGAGAACCAATTCTCGCTGCGCGTCGAGGTACTCGGTGCGCTGCGTGACGCGCAGTTCGTTTGCCCGTCCCATACCGTCGAACTGGTCAAGTCGCCGGAGACGGCTGTGCTGTCCCTGCAGCAGCCGAAGGCCGTCATGGACCGCGACTTCATCCTGAACGTGAAGGCGCCGCAAGCAACGCGAAGCTTCGTGCTGTGCGGGCAGGACGGCGAAGGCATGACGGCGATCGCGAGCTTCCAGCCGTTCTTCCCGGGCCTGCAGCAACCGCGCCCGCTCGCCCTGGCCATCGTCATAGACTGCTCCGGATCCATGCAAGGCGATTCGATGGAGCAGGCGAAGCAAGCGCTGGACAGCATCCTCGAAAGCCTGCAGCCGGAGGATCAAGTGACACTGATTGCGTTCGGCAATTCGACCAACGCCATGTCGAGTCACCTTCTCCTCTGCAACAAGACCAACCTCACCAAGGCGCGGCGGTTTGCGCAGGCCCTGGACGCCAATATGGGCGGCACGGAGATTGCCAAAGCGTTACGGGAGACCTACACCGCCCTCGGGCGCACCGAATCGACCGACATCTTTCTGGTGACGGACGGAGAAGTCTCCGATTGGGAGACCGTTGTCGACGAGGCTAAGAAGTCGGGCCACCGGATCTTCACCGTGGGTGTCGGCAGTGCGGTCTCGGAGGCTTTCGTTCGCGCGCTCGCGGCCGGAACCGGCGGCGAATGCGAGTTCGTCGCACCCCGCGAGGGCATGGCGGACCGCGTCGTCCGTCACTTCGAACGCATGCGCGCGCCGCGCGCCAAGCGTGTCGCGGTTCACTGGCCCGATGGCGCCGCGGATATCTCCCCGGCCCAGATCGACGCGGTTTTCGAAGGTGACACGGTGGTCGCCTGTGCATCCTTCGATCGGTCGAACGCAAGCGGTAGTGTGATTCTCGAGGTCGAGACGGACAAAGGGGAGACGGTTCGCCAAGAATTGGCGCTTCCATCGGCGCCGCCTGCCTCATCCCTGGACGGCTTGTCCACGGTAGCCCGTGTCGCCGCGGCCGCGCGACTGAAGGCGGCGGATGAGGTCACAGGCTTGCAGACGGCGCTCCGTTACCGGCTCGTAAGCCCATGGACCAACTGGCTGGTTGTCGCACCCCGGGCAGAAGATGAGAAGGCACTCGACATCCCGGCGCTGCGCAAGGTCCCGCAAACCCTGGCCGCCGGCTGGGGCGGCGTTGGCAGCGTGGTCATGTCGCCTAGCTTGAATTATGTGGCGACGTCGAGTGTGCACTACTCGCCGAGTTTCGACGTCGAGGACATGAAAGATCTCGCTCTCTCTGACATCGAACCCCAGCGACGTACACCGCCCCTTGACCTACCGGAGCCATATCGCCGCCTGCTCGAACTCCTCGACGCGGATTCTTCACGATTAGACATCGCAGGCGCGCTCGATCTTCTGACGCAGGCGGGTCTTGTCACCGAGTTCGAGGAACTCTTCCAATACGTCGCAGGCCTCGACGTAAACGTCAGCGTAATCGCCGCAATCATCGTTGCTCTCCTGCTGGGCGCCCCTCTGGGCGATTTCACGTCAGGTAATGCGCATACCGCATTGGCGTCACTACAGGAGCGTGTGCGAGGCGCTACGAACGCGCTCCGGGAGGTTGGTCGTCATGCTCTCGCACTCGCCCCGCCGGCTCCCGAGCTCGTCGCGCACGCAGTGCTTGGCCAGCCGTCCAGCGATGACACGCTGGATCGGCTAAAGCAGCTCGCGCCGATCATAGATCTGCTCGATCATCTTGAAGATGCGTTGCGACGGCCAGCCGACCGCTCGCAGCGGGAACACGGCCTTCGTGACCACCGAGAAGGAGGATCGACCGCGTAGTTCGTGGTCTGCTAGGTTTATCTACGGCCGCGCGATCGATGCCCTCACGCAAGACTTGGTCGACGGCGGGGAAACTGCCCGCACCGACACACGGGGTACCCGCCTTTCAGCCGTGCTGACACCCCAGGTGCGCCTCTTCTGTAGACCGCCCTTCGGAATCCTGCCCCAGCGCTTCTACTGCCGTTGCGGGTTCCGAAAAGCTGGCGCAACATTGGTACCCTCAGTTTTCCGCTGGCCGTGTCAGCCCAGCTGACGCCCGACACCGCATCGCCCCTGCCCGCATCCGTGGGCGCAAATGTCGGCATCATCTCCTGAAAACCGGCGGCCACAAGGTCTGGAGATACGCGTCAGGCTGCGGAGACGAAGCGACTGCCCTACCCCAGTTGAACATGCGGGACCGTAGCGGCAACAGCCGAGACGCCACTGCTGCAATCACGCCCGCGTGGCCAGCCCATGTGCGAACGGGTCTGGATACGACTGCACCACGCCGCTCCGCGGGGGAAGTCGGACCGCGCGCGACTTCGTACTTGGCGAGGACCGACTCAACGTATTGGTCGGCTGTCATGCCAGCGGCCCCACAACATTGGCGATAGCTACGTCGAACTTCGGACACTGGTCGCAGACGCGGCTGTAGAGCATCAGTGACAGGATGTAGTTCTCGTGGTCCTGCGCCGCAGTCTTGTCGCGCGGTATGTTCGCCGTGCGCCAGCGATGGGCCTCATGGCGTTGGAGAATGAATCTCATTCGCCGCGCCGCTCCGCGCCCGTGGTACTGATGAATGCGGAGCCTCGAGAGAGACGCGCGCGCAGGCCCTCAGCGACGAAGTCCGCAAGCTTTTCCGCGTCCTTCCATTTGTTTGTGCGGCGCGCTGGATCGATGTCCTGGGCGCGGATAAGCGCGCGGATCGTTGGAATCGGCTGATCGCGCAGCCACAGGCGGAAGTCGGTTTCGCCGCGGGCGATCCACTCGGCGTGCACGTCCGGCAGTGTCGTGCGCGTATCGCGCGCCGCTCGCTTCGCGGCGGTCGGGCGGCGCGACTCCGGGAGCGATGACAGAAGGCTGTCCAGCCGCTCGGCGAACGCAGAGTTGCGCTCAGACTCATCCGCGAGCAGTTCCACCAGGCCCCGGAGCAATGCGATTAACGCTTTTTGGCTTCGCATATCTGCATCAGCTCCTGAGTGATGCCGTGGAGCGCATCGTAAGCGTTGCCGTATTTCCCCTTGAAAGTCCGGATGTCAGCGTCCACGTCGGCGCCGCGTGCGACGGCCGCCGTTTGGGGAATCGTGTTGGTGAGCAACGGGGGCTGCGGGAGCGTGCCATCCTCGCCGAACCGCCCAAGCCGCTGCGCGCGAAGATCCTCGATGACGCGGGCATGCAGGTTGTTGACCTGCACCTTGGTGGCCACGATGCCTAACGCCGGGATTGCGCGGCCGATGTCCGCGGCGAACCGGGCGACGTTGTCCACGATCTGATAGATGCCCCAGGTCGAAACAATGTCGGGAATGGTCGGGATCACGTAACCGGTCGAGATGCGAAGGCCGTTCTTGGTGACGGTGCCGAGGCTCGGCGGGCAGTCGATAATGATGTAGTCGTAGCGGTCGATAACTGGCTGAAGCGCGCTGCGCAAGATCTCGAGCGGGTTCGCCGTGAAGTTTCCGGACAGCGCGATCATTGGGATCCGGTCCTGTAGGTCGATCAGGCGGATGCTCGAGGGCAGCAGGTCCAGCCGCGCGATGCCGTCATTGATCGTCGACACACGGCGGGCGATCGCCTTCTCGATGTCGAACTTGGGCGCGTTCTGGGGGTTGAGCCGATCCTCGAATAACTGGGCGATGGTGCGCCCGTCCTTGTCCATCTCCGCCCACTGCTCTTCCGAGATCAGCGTGACAGTGGCGTTGGTCTGCGGATCGAGGTCGATGAGAAGGACGTGCTTGCGCTGCTCCTGCGCGAGCATCTCGGCGACCGCCACCGCTGTCGTCGTCTTGCCCACGCCGCCCTTGAGGTTGATGAAGCTGAGCACGTGGGTTTCCTCGCCACGGAAGCCCTTCACCCAGTCCGAGACCTGTTCGCGATCCCAGACCGGTCCGCTCTGGAGGTTCTGGATCGGGCGCGGGAAGTGATCGTAGCGCAGACGCCAGTTGCTGACCGCCTGCTTCGTAACGCCTGCAAGATCAGCCACTTCCGCGATTCCAACGAGGTTGCCGGTTGCCATATCGACCGCTTCTCCACCACATGGCGATGACGCACATTACACCTTGTTTGTGTACTTTGTCAACAATTTCGCAATATTGTGATGATAATTGGTTCTCGTGGCAGCCTCGTACACGCTAGTTGTAGTCGTTTTGCTGTTTCGCAGCAACGACTTCACGCCATCTTTATACGCAGCCCGCCCGCGAGATCGAAATCGAAGTGGCAGGCGAGCAAACTCCGCGCATTCTCAAGCCCGTTTCTCTTGTGATCGCCGGCGTCTCGTAATCCACGCTGCCAAGCACTCCAAATTGTAGCTATGGTTCTCTAGCTCCAAGACTCGTAGGCGCTCATAGTTTCTCCATCGCATCCATTTCGGCTTCTCTGGGAAAGGAAGGAGAAGATTCGCGCTGCCTCCCAACCGCATTCGTATTTTTTGCGCTCGATCACGCGCGCGGTCACCACCCCGTTGGCGCTGAGACGGGTAAACGAGCTCGTGACAATGACGGCAAGCAAGTGAGTCGCCACGGAAATAGATCACGGCAACCCGGCGCCTGCATTTCTGGCAGCGAAACCACCGTCGGAAGCCCCCATACGCGCAGGGCGTCGCTGCAAAAGGGACGGCTTGGTCCACAACACGGCGGGACGATGGCCGTCCGGCGATCGACGTAACGATGTCCTTGATGACCAGAAGATGTTGTTCCACTTCAACGCCAATTCGGAGCGTGATCCAGTCGCCCAATATCCATGTGCAATCAAACGAATTGCCTGGGGCCAACATGCCGTTCTTCTTCAGCAGCCTGATATCGAATGCGTGCGCGTCTTCTGTTGTCGCCTTTGCTTCGTCCCGATCACGCTCGCCAGACCCGATCCCGACCATGGCACACTTGGTTCCGTTTATGTCGAAATCATTAGGGAAACTTTTCCAGCTCTAATTCGGCAATTTTGTGGCAGTTATTGCCGCCACGTTTCGACATCTAGATAAGCTCGACGTCGATCTTGATATGAATTTTAAGTCGATCGGCAATGCTTAGCAGGGACGCGATTGAACAGCGACGATGGTCACCATGGCGGACACGGGAAAGGAGCTCACGGCTGACATTGGCGATGTGCGCCGCTTCCTTCAGCGTGCGGTAACGCCGTCCGATCCCCTCGTCAATGGCGGTCATCAGTGCAAGCTTCAAGCCCACCTCCGGAGTGACCGGCTGGGCCGGCGCCGTGCCAATACGGGCGCCGCTCCTCATACGAGGCGAATAGCGCTTCCCGATCCGGCATCCGCCGTCCGGAGTGACCCGTACGATTGTGCTGGCAGCCGGACGCGCGACTCGCGGGGCTTCCAGGAATACTTGGACCGCGGTGCCGCAGGACATAGGTCAGTGCGCGGCGCTGCTGCTCTTCGAATCGAGTTCATCGAAAACTTTCGGGATCGTCCAGGGATCAAACTGTCGGTCGGGAACGACAAAGGTGCCCGTTCCCGTACCTCGCACCGTGAGATTGACGAGGTCCCCGTCGACGCCGATTTGACTTGCTCGAGATTCTGATTGCCGAGCAATTCGGTCATGTGGGGACTCGATTTCGTCTCGGCGACCGAATACGCGGCGATGACCGGCCCACAATCCGACGCGACGTGCGGACGGTACGAGATCTTCGGCTCGGTCGGGAACTCGACTGCGAACTCGTCGGGAGCTTGAACCGCGGGCATCCCCGTAGCGCGGACACGTCTGGACTCGCGCGCGACGAATGTCATACTGCGGCACCTCAGATCCCAAACCACGACTGAACGACCGGGCTTGCCATCTTTCGCCTTCGGCCTGAAGACCACGAGCGAGGATATTTTTCCGTCGAAAGGCAGGCCGCCCGATGCGCAAGCCGCCAGCACCGGCAGCGCGCTCGGGGCGGTACAATCCCACCTATCGGGGATGTGGGTCGCGGCACGACGCGGCCGGGAGGAGAGTGCGAGCGCGAGGGCGGGGAATCTGTCTTCAATCGCTTCGCCATCTTCCGAGTGACGCCAAGTGACGCATGGTCCGCTTCCTTTGCATACGCACGCGCGCGTGAGGCACTACCGGCGGAAGCGTCACTAGTGGCCTGTACCAACTGATTGTGTACTGATGTGGCGCGACGGATCGGCGTATTTCCATTTCACGGTCCGGGGTGCCTTGTTGTAATGGCGGATGTAGCGCATGAGTTTTTTCCTCAAGTCGGA
>JAJXYF010000010.1:0-73848 GCA_021780755.1 Deltaproteobacteria bacterium
GGGCGACGGGGGCGCGCCGCGGCGCGCCGCCACTCCGCCGGCGGTCCCCGGTGCCGGCGTGGCGTCCGGCGTTTCCGATGAGCGCGGGACGGCTGCGTCCGGCGGACGCGCCCGCTTGCGCTCATCGGAAATGATCACGCCGTCGCGAAACGTAACGATCCGATCAACATAAGCGGCGACCTCGGGATCGTGCGTGACGACCAGAACCGTGATGCCGTTTTCGCGATTGAGCCGGCGGATGATCTCCATAATCTCCGCCGAATTCTTCGAGTCCAGATTGCCGGTCGGCTCGTCGGCCAGCAGGATCGTCGGCTGGTTGATCAGCGCCCGCGCGATCGCGACCCGCTGCTGCTGGCCGCCGGAAAGCTGGTTGGTATGGTTCTGCTCGCGACCCTTTAGCCCGAGCATCTCGAGCAGTCTCGCCGCGCGATGGTCCTCGCCCGCATGCTCGACGCCCGAATAGAAAAGCGGCAGCTCGACGTTCTCGAGCGCGCTGGTCCGCGAGAGCAGATTGAAGTTCTGGAAGATGAAGCCGATCTGGCGGCTGCGCACCAGGGCAAGTTGCGGCTCCGTGAGGGAGGCAACATCAACGCCCTGCAGCAGATAGCGCCCACTGGTCGGCCGATCGAGGCATCCGATTACGTTCATCAGGGTGGATTTGCCCGACCCCGACGAACCCATCACCGCGACGAATTCGCCGCGTTCGATCGTGAGGGTGACGCCGTTGAGTGCGCGTACTTCGACCTCGCCCAATTGATAAATCTTGAACAGGTCGATGATTTCGATAACTGGCATCGCGCGGGACAAACCTCAGTCACAAACCGCAAAGATATGCCTTGATGACGGACCGGCCGCGCAATCAGAAACGCGACATTCTAAGTGGCGAGCTTCCTCCCGCGTCGGCGCTCCCCGTGCGCACCTGGTCGGTCACGACCAGGTCGCCGTCCTTGAGGTCGCCGGACACAAGCTCGACGTTGTTGCCATCGTCGAGACCGCGCGTGACGGTCATCGGCTTGAGCGTTCCGCCATCGTCAACCCATACGCGGGCCTGATCGGAGGGCTGCCGATGGGTCGGCGGCGCATCAGATGTCGTGGCGGCGGCGCGATGGTCCTTGGGCGAGAAGCGCAGCGCCTGCAGCGGCATGCGCAGCACGTTGTCGCGTGCGGCGGTGACGACGGTCACGTTGGCGGTCATCCCGGGCTTGAGCAGCAATTCGGGATTGGCGACCTCGACCACGACGTCGTAGGTGACCACGTTTTGCACGGTGATGGGCGCCTGGCGGACCTGGCCGACCACGGCCTTGAACTCGCGTCCGGGGAACGCGTCAACCGTGAAGGCGGCGGTCTGCCCCGAGCGGATATCGCCGATGTCGGACTCGCTGACGTTGGTATCGACCTGCATCTTGGTCAGGTCTTTGGCGATCAGAAAGAGCGTCGGCGTCTGGAAGCTGGAGGCGACGGTCTGGCCGACGTCAACGTTGCGCGAGACGATCGTGCCGTCCACCGGCGAGATGATGTTGGTGTAGTTGAGTTGCACCTGGGCGTCGCGCAGGTTGGCCTGCTGCTGCTGGATGTTGGCGCGATCGACGCCGACCTGGGCGCGCGCCTGCAAATAGGCGCTGCGCGCGCTATCGACGGTGTCGTTGGAGACCGCGTCGGCCGCGAACAGGCGCTGGTTGCGCACGTAGGTGATCTGCTTATAGGCCATGTCGGCCTGGTCCTTGCCGAGTAGCGCCTTGGCGTTGGCGAGGGCGGCGGCGCTTTCGTCAACCTTGACCTGGAACTGACGCGGATCGATCTTCGCAATCAGTTGCCCGGCTTTGACGGGAGCGTTGAAATCGGCGTAGATCGCGGAGATCGGACCGGAGACGTAGGAGCCGACCTGGACGGTGGTAACCGGATTGACGGTGCCGGTCGCGATGACCGATCGCACGATCGCGCCGCGGGTGACGGGCGCCGTTACATACCTCGGGGCGGACGAGCCGTCGCGCGTGAAGTAATAGAGCGGCAACGCGACGATCAGTACGAGCAGGAAGATGCGCCAGAAGCGTTTGCCGAGTATCGACATGATGGCGGGGGATCGATTGACTCCGGACGATGTAACTATAGATGGCGAAGGCGCGGCGATGCCAGTGGCGATTCGCATAGTCAGTTATATAGACGGGCACGGGCGCGCATCGTTTCATCGCCCGATGACCAAGACTGCGGACGCGCCGCCCCGGGAACAACGAACCTCTGGACCGTTAGCGTTAAAAGACCAGCAGCAATCGCAGGAGTAGCCAGTCATGCCCGACAGTCCACCGCTTGCAGGAATCAAGGTCGTCGATTTCACACGCTATCTCGCGGGGCCGTTTTGCACGCAGATCCTCGGCGATTACGGCGCCGAGATTCTCAAGGTCGAACCGGTCGCGGGCGCGCGCGGCGAGATGGGCGACGAGAGCGGCAAGGACACCTACTTCTTTCTGAGCACCAACCGCTCGAAGAAGAGCGTGCAGATTTCGACCAAGGCGCCGGAGGGGCGCGCGGCGCTGCAACGGCTGATCGACGGCGCCGACGTGGTGATCGACAACTTCCGGCCGGGCGTGATGGAAGCGATCGGGCTCGGCTACGAACAGATCGCGGCGCGCAACCCGCGGATTATCGCATGCAGCATTTCGGGCTTCGGCGCGAGCGGTCCGCTGCGCGACTATCCGGGCTTCGATCAGATCGCGCAGGGCTTTTCCGGGCTGATGAGCGTGACCGGCACGGCGGCGAGCGGGCCGACGCGGGTGGGTATCGCGATCTGCGATCTGCTCGGCGGGATCTATGCGGCGCAGGGGATTTTGCTCGCGCTCGAAGCGCGCCATCGCACGGGCCGCGGCCAGCGGGTCGAGACTTCGTTGCTGGAGGCGATCGTCAGCACGCTCAGTTGGTCGGCGGGAATCTACTTCGACACCGGCAAGACGCCGGGGCCCGCCGGCAACCATCATCCGCTGTCGTCGCCGCACGGCGTATTCGTGGCGGCGGACCGGCCGTTCAATATCGCGGTCGGGAACGAGGCGATGTGGCGGACGTTCGTTAAAGTGATCGGACGCGCGGAACTCGCCGAGGACGATCGCTTCAACAAGCTCGGGCGGCGGATCAAGAATCGTGACGCACTGACGGCGGAGATCAACGCGGCGCTGGGGGCGCATCCGGCGCAACATTGGATGGATCTGTTCAACGAGGCGGGGATTCCGTCGGGGCCGATCCTGACGATCGAGGAGATGTTTCAGCATCCGCAGGCGGCGGCGCGCGAGATGCTGGTGAAGATGGCGCATCCGGCGCTGGGCGAATTCAAGACGACCGGACTCGGAGTGAAACTGAGCGATACGCCGGGACGGATAACGCGGCCGCCGCTGGTCGGTGAGCATACGGAGGACGTGCTGCTTGCGAACGGTTTCACTCAAGCCGAGATTGGGCATCTGCGCACGGTCAAGGCGATCAAGTAGGCGGTGCGGGGCGGTCGCGCGGGCTGGGCGTATCGGCGATACGGGGCCTGACTTCGCTTTTGCCAGGCGCGCAAAGGGTTTCGTCGAAAGTCAGTAGGAAATCTCTACACGAAGAAGAGGCGAAGATGTTTCACGTGAAACATCTTCGCCGGCTGTTTGCCGTCGTGCTTAATCTCGAGGTAGCGACAAACTATTTCGTCAACCGAGATATTCTGACGCCGATTAATCTTGTTGTAGTGCGTCCCTAAACGCCCCTTCAACGTTCCGGTCTCGCCTGATGTTTTACCAACGTAGACGAGATCAAACTTCAGCTTAGCGAGGATACTCTGATCGAACGGATCTCTTCGCTCAGTTGGTTTCAGAATCTCGGCAAGCGGCCTTTCGTTTCTGTAGAGAGCGTATATGCCTGGAGATAAAGGAAAGGGGTATATCTTCAAGCCAGCACGTTCGTCTGGTACCGCAAACGGGACATAGGGCGTCCGCGTGAATACCATGAGCAAATACGACCGCTTGTCGTCAGGGTCGAAATGGTGTGGCGGCGGCCGGAAGGGAATTCCCAATTTGCTTGACCGTTCGTTAGCCTGCCGTTGGCCGGTGGGAGACAACCATTTCGAGGCGAGAATTTGCTAGCTTCGACTCGGCTACCTCAATCAACTTATACGCTCGCTCGGCAATAACCTGCGCAACCCTGACAGGGACGGCATTGCCAATTTGTCGCATGCATTCACCCCATGCTCCACTAATTATGTAATCATCGGGGAATGTCTGAATTCGCGCCGCCTCTCGAGCAGTGAAATACCTAACTCGCCCGTTCGGATACCGGAGCATGTTTTCGCCGCCAGGCACACCATGCACTCCTGCTTTCAATGTCTTTGCGGGCCAATCATAGGGACTGCCAGTGTGTCCTGGATATGCGCGTGCGCCGGGATTTCCAATGTGATTCGCGACTTGAAGACTAGCCTGGTAATTAGCCGGTGGCGGAAGTCCTCTAAGGGCGTCACGAACAGTTCGCCACCTCGGCGTGGTTGGTGGTAACGCATCCACCTCCATCGTGTGAATTAATTTCTTCAATCGCGCCGGAACCTCTGGTGCTTTCATCTGATGTTCGTGCCAGTAGGACCGGTCAACCCATTGCGCATAGAGAAGCGCCGCCTCCGTGTGAGTCGGAACAAGCGGCTGCCATTCGACCGCGAGATCGCTCCGTACCGCAACCACGAATACACGCTCGCGCAGTTGCGGAACGCCAAAATTGGCGCAATTCACGAGTTGGAAATTGACCTCATATGAAAGGTCGGCAAACCGCCCAGTGCTCGATTCTCGCTCCAGTCTTGCCTTGTGCTCACGCCAAGATTCTTCCGGTTTAAGGCGAACTTCCGGTAACCGAAGTTGGAGCAAAACATAGTCGAAGTATTCTCGGAAACTTTGGCGGAGTAGGCCCTTCACGTTTTCGACGACAACAAGCTTTGGGCGTATCTCTCGAACTGCTCTAAGCAATTCGGGAAACATATTTCGGTTGTCGCGGTCACCCCGATGCTTGCCACCCAGGCTGAAGGGTTGGCAAGGAACTCCGGCTGCCAACATCGTAATGCGGTCGGCATAGGGCTTAAAGTCAAAATCGCGTATGTCAGTTTCAAAGACGGGCCAAAGTGACACCAGTGGCATCCGGTCACGATTTGACCGGATCGTCGCGCAGGCATGTTTATCCCACTCGATTATGGCGAGGTGCTCGAATCCGCCTCCCGCCATTCCCAAGGCCAGTCCGCCAACTCCGCTAAATGCTTCGATTGAGGTAAGGCGGTCGCGACGTTCCCCGGCGTGCGCGGTCGCCGCCTTTATCCGCCGCAAGCAGGCTCCGAGATCGGTCAGTACCTCGCTCTCCCACAGCCGGAGAGAACGCAAACCCAACGCGCCTAGCTCGGCGTCAACGTGTCGGTCCCGCGCGATATTATTTGTTATTTTTCTGGACCAGAATTCCGTGTTCCGGGCCGCCTGAAATTGGCTAGCGAGCGATTTGAATCCACGCGCGCGCCACGAGTTGCCGTGCCAGAAGTCACCATCAACAAAGACCGCTAAACCTATCTTTGGAAAATAGATGTCGGGGCGACCGGGAAGATGATTGACGCAAACACGAAAACGGAGACCGGCAGCGTGCAGGGCCTTTCGCAAAGTCCTCTCAGGCTTTGTGTCACGAGAGCGGACCGCGGACATTATTCGCGAAGTTATAGCCGGGTCCCGCCTCTTATGCGCCACGTCCCATTCTCCCAACTAGTCCAACATTAGGAATCCGTTTCGCCTCGTGTCAACGCCAGCAGGGTGGGGCGGGGAAGCCGCACCTTGCCACGGCGAACAAGGTGACGTCGGGGCTGAGGCGGGGATCCCGCACTTAACCTTGTAATTCAGATACAAAAAGGGGGGCGGATACGCATGTATCTGCCCCCATCATAAATCAGGACACCGCACGCGGTTAGGTTTCGCCGCGTTCCATGAAGCCTTCGAGGTTGCGCGAGCGCCCGGTCTGGCGCAACTTGCGCAACGCCTTGGCCTCGATTTGCCGGATGCGCTCGCGGGTCACGGCGAACTGCTTGCCGACCTCTTCGAGCGTGTAGTCGGTCTTCTGGCCGATGCCGAAACGCATTCGGAGAATTTGCTCCTCGCGCGGGGTCAGCGTGGCCAGCACCTTGCGGGTCTGCTCGCCCAAGTTGCCCTGGATGGCGGCCTCGACCGGCGACGGCGCCAACTCGTCCTCGACGAAATCGCCGAGCGAGCTCTCTTCCTCGTCGCCAATCGGAGTCTCGAGGGAAATCGGCTCCTTGACGATCTTGAGGACCTTCTGGACCTTGTCGAGCGGCATCTCCATCTGTTCGGCGATCTCTTCCGGGCCCGGTTCGCGCCCGAGGCGCTGGACCAGCAGCCGGGTGACGCGGAGCAGCTTGTTGATGGTCTCGACCATGTGGACCGGGATGCGGATGGTGCGGCCCTGGTCGGCGATCGCGCGCGACATCGATTGGCGGATCCACCAGGTGGCGTAGGTCGAGAACTTGTAGCCGCGCTGGTACTCGAACTTGTCCACCGCGCGCATCAGGCCGATGTTGCCCTCCTGGATGAGGTCGAGAAAGCCGAGGCCGCGATTGGTGTAGCGCTTGGCGAGGCTGACGACGAGGCGCAGGTTGGCCTCGGTCAGTTCCTTTTTGGCGCGGCGGCTCTTGTCCTGGCCCGACGCGATGGTTTCGATCGAGCGGGCGAATTCGTCGGTCGGAACTTTGACCCGCCGTTCGACCTCGCGAATGATCTTTTGCGCTTCCTTGATGCGCGCGGCGATATCGACGAGGTTCTCACGGGTGCCGTTGACCTTGAGCACGTGGCGGCGATCGTCAACCTCGGCGGCCTCGCGGATGAGTTGCGTGCGGGTGCGGCCGGTGGCGTCCTCGTAGCGCTGAACGCGGCGCTGGGATTCGCGCGCTTCCCTGAGCAGCCGGCGCATCTCACCGATGACGGCTTCGTGGACGTGGCGCGAAAGGTCGAGGCCGGCGAGCTCTTCCTTGATACTGTCCTTGAGCTTGAGGAACTGCTTGTCGAGCTTGGCGCGGTTGGGGCCCTTGGGCTTTTCCCTGATCTTCTCTTCGGTTTCTTCGACCTTGTCGCGCAGCGCCTTGAGTTTCTTGACGGCGGTGAAGAGCTTTTTAAGCTGCTTCTCGTCGGCCTCGGGGCCGCGCTCTTCGTCGGGATCGTTGGAAGGCTCCTCGTTTTGCTCGAAGATGCCGCTCTCGCGCAGATCGGTCTCGCCGGCCTCGATGCGGTCACCGACCTCGATCAGGAAATCGAGGGTGACGGGGGAGCGCAGGACCTCGTCCTCGACCTCGAACTCGCCGGCCTCGATGCGCTTGGCGATCTCGACCTCCTGCTCGCGCGAGAGCAGTTGGAAGTTGCCCATCTCTTTGAGGTAGAGGCGGACGGGGTCGGAGGACTCGCTGAGCGAATCGGCGACGACGGGAGTCTCGGCGGCCTCCTCGGGCTCTTCCTTGACCTCGGCGTCGCCGTCGTCGTCAGCGCCGGCGGTCGGGACCTCGTCGAGGACCTTGATGTCCATGTCCTCGAAGCTCTCGAGTGCGGCGCGAAGATCGGTGGGTGAGGCGACGTCCTGCGGCAGGAAATCGTTGACCTGGTCGAACGTGAGGTAGCCCTGTTCGCGACCGAGATCGACCAGCCCCTGCAAATCTTTACCTTCGTACTTTTGTTTCATGCTTTTAGGCGTCCGTCCTGGCCAGCCATTGCGGACCGATCCATGCGCGGTATGGCGCGGCGGCGACGAAAATGTGCCGCGGCGAATTGGCGAAACGGGATCGCATAGCGCGCCGATGCGAACCCATAGCAGAAGCGAGTGAAAAGTGCCAAAGCGCTTGAATATAATCAGCGTGGACGGCTATCGCAAGCCGGCCTCGCGCAAAATCGGGCGTTCACGTGCCCGGCAAGTGCAATATAACAACGAAATCGCGGTAGTGGGGGTTTCCTTTGCGGCGGGGGATATCGAGCGGCGCCGACAGCGATGATCATACGCCGAAAGAGTGCGTTGGTCGCCAGGGGAATTTGCGTTGGGGAGCGTCCGGCGAAGGGCTGGCGAAAAGTTCGCCTGCCGGATCGGGCGTTGGTGGGGTGGCGCGGGACGACAGTGGGTGAATTTCGCGCGGCGCTCGGGTGGTGTAGGCTGCGGAATTGGAACCTGAAACTTGTTACCGCACATTCTTATACTGGCGCTCAGCTTCGCGATCATCCTGGCGGGCTCCGAGATGTTCACCAACGGGGTGGAGTGGGCGGGCCATCGGCTGAAGATTTCGGAGGCGGCGGTCGGCAGCCTGTTGGCGGCGGTCGGGACCGCGCTGCCCGAGACCTTTATACCGGCGGTGGCGCTGCTGACCGGCCGCGACGACCCGGCGGCGCATAGTGCGGTGGGGGTCGGCGCGATTGTTGGGGCGCCGATGATGCTGGGGACGCTGGCGCTGTTCGTGATGGGGGTGGCAGCGATCGCGTTTCGGCGGCGGCGGGTACGAATCGCGATGAGGATAGCGCCGGCGGACGTGCGGCGCGACCTCGGGTTGTTTCTGCCGGTCTTCGCGCTGCTGGTGGCGCTGGGGGTTTGCGATTTGGGCTTGTTCGCCCGCCGGGCGGGGGCGGTCGGCCTGCTCATTATATATGCGGCCTACAGTATCGTGATGCTGCGACTGCCGCGCGCCGATGGCGTCGAGCTGGAGACCGGGCTTTACTTCGAGCGCATCTTTGGCGGCAAGCCACAGGCGCCGCGGTTTCGCGTTACCTCATTGCAAGTAGCGGCCGGGGTGATCGCGATCCTGATCGGCGCGAACGAGTTCGTCGATCAGATCGTGCTGTTTTCCCATCATGCGAAGCTGAACCCCGGCGTGCTTTCGTTGATCCTGAGTCCGCTCGCGACCGAGCTGCCGGAGAAGTACAACTCGGTGGTCTGGATCCGGCAGGGCAAGGACCATCTGGCGGTCGCCAATATCACGGGGGCGATGGTTTTTCAGGCGTGTATCCCGGTGGCGATTGGGCTCGCGTTTTCGTCGTGGCATCTGACGCCGGCGGAATTACTGGCGGGGGCGGTCGGGCTGGTTTCGAGTGCGATTCTGTTTGTGAACGTCCGCGACGGGGAACTCGGCACGCCGACGCTGATGATCGGCGGAATCGCGTACGCGAGCTTCCTCGCGGGACTCGGGCTGCTGGACCTGTTTTGAGGCGTGCGCGAGCGTGGAATCGAGATAGTCAGCGTTGAGGGAAATCCCCGGGGATGAGTCGCTACCAGGAAATCTCGGCGCAGTTTTACGGCAACCGGCTGCTGTTCGGCGATCCGGCGGAGGCGGGGGTGGTCGCGGTCGAGGTCGCGTCGAAGGGCGAGGTGGAGATCTTCAAGCGGCGCGACGGAGCGATCGCACGTGAGCGGCGGCCGATAAAGCTGTTCGTGCTGATCGACGATCGGGCGCTAATGGCAGGATTTCGCGGCGCGCACGAGGTGGTCGAGCTGGCGGGTGACTTTCGCTTTCGGCACGCGGTGAGGTTCGACAACCTGGAGGTGCTGGAGGCGGCGCGGCGTCATCTACGCAGGGTCAGCGGGAAGGCCGGCGGAGCGCCCGACGCGCCGTGGTTCGCGCTGACCGATCCGATCGAGCAGCACCTGATGCTGAGCGGAACGACGTTTTTCATGGGGCTGCAATTCGGCGATTTGCGGCGCATGCAACTGGATATCGAGACCTACATCAGCGCGGGCTTCGAGTTTCCGACGGCGGCGCGGGAGGGCGACCGGGTGATCGCGATCGCGCTCAGCGACACCGACGGCTTCGAGCAGGTGCTGCGCGGCGACGCGATGGACGAGCGGGCGATGCTGGCGGAGATGGTGCGGGTGGTGCGCGAGCGCGACCCCGACGTGATCGAGGGGCACAACCTGTTTCGCTTCGACCTGGAGTACCTGGAGGAGCGCGCGCGGCGCCATGGGATCAGGCTGGCGCTGGGACGCGACGGCAGCGGGTTGCGCGGCCGGGCGTCGCGGATGCAGATCGCGGAGCGGTCGATCGCGTTTCGGCGCTACGACATTTACGGGCGCAGCATTATCGACACGTGGATCCTCGCGCAGCATTACGATATCGCGAGCCGGGCGCTGGAGAGTTTCGGGCTGAAGGACCTCGCGGTGCATTTCGGGCTGGCGCGGGCGGGCCGGGTGTATCTGGACGCCGCGCGAGTGAGTGAGCATTTCGCGGAGCGACCCGGCGAACTTTTTGCGTACGCGCTCGATGACGTGCGTGAGGCGGGGGCGCTGTCGGCGGTGCTGGCGCCGAGCTATTTCGTGCAGGCGCAGATCTTTCCGTATTCGTTTCAGAACGCGGTGCTGCGCGGCAACGCGACGAAGATCGACGCGCTGCTGATGCGCGCGTATGTCGCGGCGGGTCATTCGATACCCGCGCCGGGGGCGCCGACCGAAGTGGCGGGCGGCTATACGGAAGTGCGGCGCTGCGGGGTCGCGCGCAATGTGCTGCATTGCGACGTCACCTCGCTCTATCCGTCGCTGATGATCGAGGGGCCGCATCGGCCGGCGGCGGATCGGCTGGGGGTGTTTTTGAAGCTGCTGGAGGACCTCCGCAGTTTTCGGGTGCAGGCGAAGGCGGCGGTGCGCGAACTGACCGGGGCCGAGCGGCGCGACCTGGAGGCGTTGCAGCAGACCTTCAAGATCCTGATCAATTCGTTCTACGGCTACCTGGGTTTTTCGCTCGGTCATTTCAACGATTTCGCGGCGGCCAACGTGGTGACGCGGCGCGGGCGCGAGCTGATCAAACGGGCGGTCGATGAACTGGAGGCGCGGGCGGCGCGGGTGATCGAGGTCGATACCGACGGCATCTACTTCGTGGCGTCGTTCGCGATCGCGGACGAGGCGGCGGCGCAGGCGCTGCTCGACGAGATCGGGGAGAGCCTGCCGGCGGGGATCCGGCTCGAGATCGACGGACGCTATCCGGCGATGTTCAGCTACAAAATGAAGAATTATGTGCTGATCGACGATCGCGGCGAAATGACGATACGGGGGTCGGGGCTCAAGTCGCGGGGGCTGGAGCGCTTTCAGCGGCGCTTCATGGAGGAGTTGTTCCGGCTGCTGCTGGAGGATCGGCGCGAGGAAATTCCGCGGCTGTACGCGGACTGGCGCGGGCGTCTGGAGCGCCACGGGATTGGAATTCGGGAGCTGATGAAGACCGAGACGCTGCAGGACTCGCCGGAGTTGTATCGCGAAAAAATCGGGGGCGGGCGGCGCAACGTGTCGGCGGCCTATGAACTGGCGCTGAAGGCGGCGCGGCCGTATCTGAGCGGCGACCAGATTTCGTACTACGTGGGCGGGCGTGGCGCGAAGGTGAAGGTGAACGCCGCGGCCAAGATGGCGTCGGAGTACGACGCGGCGAATCCCGACGAGAACGTCGAATACTATTTGGCCAAGCTTGCGGACCTGTACGAAAAATTCAGGCCGTTCGTCGAACGTGCGGGGCTCTTTGCGCCCGACGAGATCGACGATGGGGGCCGGGCGGGCGGCGAACAGCAGGAGATGTTCGCGGCCCCGGCCAAATCGGACGAATAGAAAATCGGACAATGCGAGAGCGCGACGACCGACGACAGGGCCGCGTTCGGCGCGTAGCACCGACCTTCACACGGCCGAAGCCGAGGCTCTCTTCCGCAGGCGAAGGTTGACGAAAGACACCATCGCGTAAAAAGCGGCAGCGCGGCAGCGCCTGCGTTCATCGCCAGAAATCCAGTCGAACAGTGCGGGTCTCCGCTCCATCCGGCGAGCAGCGGAGTTCGGCACGGCCAGGGCGTCACGGTGAGCGCCGCGAGTCTGCTTCGCTATCGCTCAGGGTGACTGCTCGAACTTGCAAAGGTATCGTGAGATGCCACGCTCACCTTCTGTCTCATATTATCAGTATTATTTATGTTTAATAGCTAATATATAGCTATTAGATGTTAATACACTAAATAACATCTTTATCTTTAGTATATTATTACTTGACATAAATTTTTCCTATCTTTAATGTTTATACATTTCCAGACGCTGTTTGGGTGGAGGGGGAGGGTTTAACCATGCATCGAAAACGAGACTGTTGCACGGCTAAAAAACTAGCAGGTGCCTGGAAGACTTTGCCTTTAATGGCGCTGATGCTTGGCCTGATGCTGTTGGCAATCTCCGGCACAGAGGCGGGAGCCGGAGAGAAGGGACATCCGACACCTCCGAGCTTGTGTTCGAATGCGTTCAACCCGCCGACGACGAACGCGGTCGCGCTTTCAAGTTGCCAACGCGGTGCGAAACACGCACAAAACGTAACTATCGGTGCCGGCGGGTGCGGCCCCGACGTTTACGTCGATCAGTCGTTCATGGGCGCAAATGCCTTCCGCAAAATCACGATCAACACTGGCGGTCAACTGGTGTTTCCCTACGACCCGGGTTACGAGCTCGACGCCTCGGCGATCGTGATCAACAACGGCGGAACATTCCAGGTTGGCAACTCCCAATGCCCAATCGGCCTCACTAACAAAAGCGACGTGGCCGAAGTCAACTTCGTCGATCCGACGCCCGCGTTTAAACGGGTGGGTCTGATTAAGGGAATTACGGTCAATCAGGGCGGCACGTTGCAGCTATACGGCGCGACCGGCGTCGCGGCGACAACCCCGGCGGTGGGCGCGAATCCGCAGGCGCCCAGTTGGACCTATCTTGCCGCTCCGGCAGGGCCGCCGGACCTCTATGGCACTGGAATGGGAGTCGGCAGCCCGGTCGGCGGCGACGGCGCATTGACCCTACAAGTGGCGGATTACGTGGACTGGCAAACGGGCCAATGGATTGTGGTAGCGGGTACGGACTTTTCGCCCGACGGCGCCGAGTTCGTGCAGATTAACGGCGTAAGCTGCACCGGCCCGGCCACCGGACCCTGCACGATCACGCTTGATTCGACCACACCGCTGGTTAACTACCATTTCGGCGGCCCGGCGCCTGACGTGGGCGCCAATGCCTTCACTGATGGGTCCAGTCAGAACTACGGCGTTGACGAACGGGCCGAAGTTGGCCTGATCAGCCGCAACGTCAAGCTCACCTCCACGATCGCGCCCGGCAATCCTTTCAACGGTGGCGAAATCCGCATCATGAAGGGCTACAACGCGGTGCAGATCCAGGGCGTTGAACTCGAGAAATTCGGCAAGGCTCAGCTCGGCAGCTATCCGATTCATTTTCATAAGGCGGCCAACGCGGGCGCCAATACACTGGTTGACAGCAACAGCATCCATCACGGTTACAACCACTGCATAACCCTGCACGACACCAACAATGTGACCATCAGCAATAACGTGTGCGCCCGGATCGTCGATCACCTCTTCTATACGGAGACCGGCAACGAAACCGGCAACACCTTCATCGACAACCTCGGCATCGGCGCGATGAGCAATGGGTTTAACATCACGGGCAACCCGGGTGCGCTAGCCGCCTTCTGGAGCGGCGATTACCTGGCGAGCGCAAACGGATACAACGGGTTCAACATTCCCTTCACCGACCAAACGAGCAGTGTTTTGGGCAGTTCGTACACCGCTTCCGGCTTCTGGATCACTAATCCCGGAGGCAATAAATTCGTGGGCAACTCGATCGCGGGATGCCAGGATCAGGGCCGGGGATTCTGGATGCTACCCGCGAGCACCGCGATCGCCCAGGTGCCGCTGCCCAAGGGCAACTTCAAATCGAATCGGGCGCATGGATGCTATACGGGCTTCGATACGGCGGAAGACATCGGCGTGACCGGTGCTTATGGCTACATCCCGCAGACGACCTGCCTCGGCGGAAACAATGTGGGTCAGAAGGGCGCGTGTGACGCGATCACCGAATTCGACGACCTTACCGCAACGCGCGATCGCAATCGCGGAATCTGGGTCCGCGCAAGCTGGTACAACCTGGAGCGCGCCCATCTCGCCATGAATCGCGATGGGGTGTCGCTGGTCTCCAGCGGCGGCACCGAAGGCTCGCCCCCGGGCGAATGGAGCCGGCTCAACGACGCCATCGTGGTCGGCGTCAGCGCCAACAACCCGAATCGATTCGGACCGTGTCCTTACAACGGTCAGAACGGCGGATTCGGAGGCGTCGCCGGCTGCTACGAATCGATCGCGAACCAGGGCAACGGCTATCCCGATCCCAAGTGGAACATCGCCGGCGTGATGTTCTACGACGGCCCCGCGCGAATCGAGAAGACCAAATTCGTCAACTTCAAGGCCGACCCCAGTTCACTGCTTACGTTGTCCGATCAGACGTTTCTCAATTACTACGAGTCGTCGTGGGCCGGCCAAAAGATGACCTGCGATCCGCAGGTGAATTTTCAGTATGAAGGCGACGCCGCGATGGGCTGGTTTCAGTCCAACGTCAACAGCTACCCACCGACGCAGTACACGGAAAACCTGAGCTACGATAATGTCGATCTGCGCCATGAGATCTACACGCAAAGCGTGGAGAACACCTGCGCACCCAGCGGAGGCGCCAATTTCCGCGACGGCGACAAGTTCACCGTCATCCTCGATCACGACGCCAGCCTGAGCGGCCTCGAGATCTTGCCGCCCGGCGGCGGGAGCACACCGGTACCCGGCGTCTCACCTATTTCGCTCAACAACCTGCCCTTTCTGTCCGGACCCGGCACGGTTGACGAATGCCTGTCAACTGGCGCACAGGACCTCGCACTGGAAGGGCGTCCGACCTCGCTAATCAGTCCATACGACTATGCGACACTGGAGTTCGAGGCCCTGACCAGCGGCGGCAACGACAACGTGATGGTGTTTAACAAGGACCAGATCGATTATCCCGATAACACCGGCGCGGGACAGATCCAGTTCACCGATCAAACCATCACCAACGGCGGCGCAACCTACCCGATTAATTGCGGGGGCAGCGCGGATGCGAAGTTAGCCGGTGTCCTCGGTCACGCCTGTGTGGCGCTGAGCGGCCGTAACGGACAGGGGATCTACGAGCCCAAGTTGGTCAACGGTCTGGGCTATACGGTGGGGGCGCAATACGGGATGCCGAACTTCGTCTCGCTGATGTACGGGGACGCGAGCCTGCCGGGCGGCATTTCGTCCGCCGAGCCGTTCCACGCGCGAATCGGTATTTGCTACAAGAACGAGGGCGCTAGCGCACCTCCGCCGGCCAGCGCCTTCACCGTTTACAAGGGTAGCAAATCCTTTGCCGGCCCCGACGCACTGATTAGCTCGCTGGAACCGTACTATACAGCACTGGCCTGCAACGCATTCACCAACCTCAAGTCGCTGTGTCCTTCCGCGCCCTATTATTATCTTTCAGAGGGCGCGCCAATCATCTCGAATACAAAGATGCCATTGGCGCCGGTCGCATCGATAAGTCAGCTCGATGACCAGTCAGTCTGCCCCAATGGGGATTGCTACTATTACGATGCTACTTCGGGCCTGCTCTTCATCGACATGGTTCAGGAGCAACCCAACGCCGGCGGTCCATATACCTCACCGCTGGGTAGTTGCAGCGGGAGCAAGGCGACCAGCGACCCGGCCTGCGCCAAGGAGAATTTTTACTCCTGTCCGGGCCCTGGATGTGAACTCTACACCGTTCATGTGAAAAAGAAGTTGTATCAACCCGGGACCGCGTCCGACTGTACGCCCTATGGAGGAGCCGGCGGCGCTACGGACTACACCGAGGCTTACCCGGACGGCCTCAACGTGCTCGCCTACGCGTCCGACGACACCTCGGTGACGACCGCGCTCGAAGGGGCAACGCCGCTGCCCGCCGCGCCGTTCCCGCATCGGGCGGCGACCAACGCGCCGACGAATTTATGTCCGGTCAACGCACCGGACACGCCGGACTGGCCGCCACCCTCGTCAGTCCCGAGCCAGTTCTTTCAAATCAACTCGCCGCCGGGCGTTACGGTAACCCTCTCGCCCAGCGTCGCGCCAATACCCAGTCTCACGCCACTCTATCCGCTAACTGAGGGGACGACTTACACCTTGTCTGCCGATGATCCCGGATGCGCGACCACCAATGGCTCCCCGTACTGCTCGTGCGAACAAACGTTCGTCGTCACCAGCGATGGATGGGCGAACCCTGTTTCACCCAACTCTAACTGTTGTCAACTTGGCGGGATCGGCTCAACTACCATCGCGCCAGCCGCGGGACCCTACGCGTGCGTAGGGCCGTAGGATCAGGGTAGCCGCTCCAAGGGTTCCGGCAGTTCGCCACCTGGGCACGTGGCGGACTGCCGGGGCGATCGTTTGTTCTTCGTCACCGGAACCAGCCTCGAACGAAGGGCAATTGCCGGTGAAATTGCTTTTCCGATTGCGGTCGTGGCCGCCCACGCTCCGCTTGCGAAAAAATCCGGGCACTATCGCGTCGGGGGAATCGCGGCGGCTGGAGAAATCTGGCGGTTGTCGCTAGAACAGGATTGCGGCCGGATCTTCGCGCACGCCGCGCACGGGAGAATATTTCGCCATGGCTGAAGAACAGAAGACGGTTGACTGGAACAAGGTGAAGGCGTTTGCCGGCGTGATGACGAACGACCTGGGGGCGGCGATGCAGGGGGCGCTCACCTATATCGGCGACCGGCTGGGGATTTTCAAGGCGCTGGCGGGGGCCGGGGCGGTGACGGTGGCCGAGCTGGCGCAGCGCACCGGGCTGAACGATCGCTACCTGCGCGAATGGCTCGGGGCGATGACCGCCGCCAAGTACATCGAGTACGATCCTGCTACTATGCGTTATGCGATGTCACCGGAGCACGCGATGATCCTGGCCGAGGAGGACTCGCAGTTTTTCATGGGCGGATTCATGCAGATGATCGTGCCGGAGGTCTCGATGGCGCCGAAGCTGATGGAGTCGTTTCGTACTGGCAAGGGGTTGCCGCAGAGCGAGTACCCGCCGGAGGTATTCGAGGCGATCGAGCGCGGGTCGGCGCCGATCTACCGGCATCAACTGGTGCGCAAATGGATACCGGCGATGCCCGCGGTCGAGGCGCGGCTGAAAGAGGGCGCGTTGGCGCTGGACGTTGGCTGTGGGAGCGGGCGCGGGGTGATCGCGCTAGCGACGGCGTTCCCGAAGTCGCGGTTCCACGGCTACGACGCGCATCAGGGATCGGTCGAACGGGCGCGGGCCAACGCGCGCGCGGCAGGGGTCGCGGAGCGGGTCGAATTTGACGTGGTCGATTGCACCAAACTGCCGGCGGAAAAGTTCGACTTCATTTCGTGCTTCGACGTCATCCACGATTCGGTGGATCCGGTGGGACTGTTGAAGTCGATTCGCGGGGCGCTCAAGCCGGACGGCGCATTTTTGATGGTCGAGATGAACGTGTCGGCGCGTCCCGAGGAGAACATCAATCCGATCGGGCGGATGATGTATGCGGCGAGTACGCTGTACTGCATGACGGTGTCGCTGGCGCATGGGGGAGCGGGAATCGGCGCGCTGATGGGCGAGGAGAAGGCGCGCGAACTGGCGGCGGAGGCGGGATTCGGGCGATTCGTGCGGCTGCCGGTGAAGGACGCGTTTTCGGCGCTCTACGAATTGCGCAGGTGAGCGGCGCGCGCATCGAGGATACGGCGCGCTACGCGGGCAAGCGGTGGGTAGTGGCCCGCTGGTGGCGGCTGCGCTTGAGCGGTCAGAGGTGCCGCCGCCGCAAGCCAGTGCTCCCCGGGGGCTGGCTTTCGCGGGAATCTGGTTCGTGCTATCGAAAAGGGTTCACGAAAGCGCGCGGGACGCCACCCTAGCTCAGTTGGTAGAGCAGCTGATTCGTAATCAGCAGGTCGTCGGTTCGAATCCGACGGGTGGCTCCAAAAAATCCAGCAAAATCAATGGTTTTTCTGAGGCCAACACGGTAGTGGCCTGCACCCCGAAAACTCAGAGGTAGAGTCCGTCGACTGAAAAGGAGACGGCAATGAAAGGGAGTCGGTTCAGCGAAGAACAAATCATCGGAATCCTGCGGGAACAGGAAGCGGGCGCGAAGACGCCAGATGTATGTCGGCGGCACGGGATCTCGGACGCAACCTTCTACAAGTGGAAGGCGAAGTACGGTGGGCTGGAGGTCTCGGAGGCGCGGCGACTGAAGTCGCTGGAGGATGAGAACCGCCGGCTCAAGAAGCTGTTGGCCGAGGCGATGCTGGATAACGCAGCGCTGAAGGACATCCTGGGAAAAAACGGCTGACGCCTGCGGTGCGGCGCTTAACGGTTGGCCGGCTGATGGAAAGCCACGGACTGAGCCAACGGCGCGCCTGCAGGCTGGTGGGCATCGGCCATTCGACGCTGCGTTATCAGCGGCGGCGGGCCAACGATGAAGCGCTGGATTTTGTTTCCGACACCTTGGCCGACGGCCGCCGCTTCCGGGTGCTGTGCGTACTGGACGACTTCAGTCGCGAGTGTCTCGCGGCGGTGGTCGATACTTCCCTGGGCGGTGCGCGTGTGGCGCGGGAGTTGGAACAGGTGGTCAACCAGCGCGGCTGGCCCCAAACCATCGTCAGCGATAACGGCACCGAACTGACCAGCAACGCGGTGCTGCGCTGGGCCGCCGAGCGGGTCTCGTGGCACTACATCCAACCCGGCAAGCCGGTGCAGAATGCCTTCATCGAGAGCTTCAACAGCAAACTGCGCGACGAGTGCCTCAATGAACATTTTTTCTTCGGGCTCACCGAAGCCCGGCAACTGATCGAAGCCTGGCGCCGAGACTATAACCAGCTCCGGCCACACAGCAGTCTGGGTGCTTTGGCCCCAGCCGAATACGACAGCCGGCGAGGGGACGGTCCGCCTGAGCAAGCTCAGGGCTCCGCGGCCCGCCCCCCTTGCTCCACCGCCCCGCCTGGGGCAAAACATCAACTCCGGACTCTACTCATAAACGCGCCTACATCGGGGGGCACGCCACGGCGTCTTCCGCGAAGAATACAAAGGCGACACGCTGCGCGACTACCGGTCAGCCCAATAGCATGGCGCCGCATCGCCATGCGGCTGCGAAGGTTTGCCGCGAGATTGTGATCAGATGAGCGGTGCGAGCGCGCGGCGAATTGAATCGCCGGCGCGCTCGCGCCGAATTTAACTCATGGCAGGGGGCATTGGGTAGACGTCGTCGGTTGCTTCGTATACGTGCATTGCTGCCCGGCGACCGAAGCGCTTTCGAGATTGAAGTTTACGTTCCAGTAAGGGTCGTTAGTAAAATTAAATTCCCCCGCCTCTGGTCGATGATTTTTATCGTCGGCGACGAAGCAACCCTCCGTCTGACCGTCGGTGCATGCGGGCGGAAACTTGATCTGAAAGGCCGGGCATCCCGCCGCCGGACAGTCGAGATCCTTCACCGACCAGTCGCATACGGTCTGTTTGGCCGTATTCATTTGCGAACAAATGGAAGCGTAAGGACCGCTTGTATTGCACTGGCATTGGTTGGCGCCGCTGTTCCACGTGCACATCGTCGCAGGCTGGCAAACTTTTTTGCCCAGCGTCACAGGCGGTTTACTGTTCGGAACCGTGGCGCTTAAAGCATACTGGGTGGCGATTTTCGACGCATCGAACTTCAGCGTAAGGTAGCCCGTGGACGGATCGTAATTGCTGCTCCACGCGCCGCTGCTACCGTCGGAGCCGGCGCCGGAGAACTGAAACGGCAGGGTCAGGCCCTCGTAGCCGGGGTTCACATTCCCTTGCTTGTCCCAATCCGCGGGCAATCCCTTTCCGATGAATAATATATAGGTCTGGAATGTGTCTCTTTTTGTGAAGAGAAAGAACAGGTCATACAGATTTCCGCCAGTGAGAGTATTGACGCTGAGGAACTGGTGGTCTTGCTGCGTCTTCTTCGAGATCGTGGTGTCGATATAATAGACGCCATGATTCGCGGTCAGGGCGCTGCGCTGGAAATTATCCTGACCCATCATTCGTTTCATTTGTTTGATGGGATCCTGCTTTTCTCCTGAAACAAGCAGTTGCCGATAGATCGGCACGCCCATACAACCATTGTCCGGCGGGGATGTGGTGCAGGAACTGCCCCAATTTTTATCGGCACAAAATCTCAAACCTTTTACATCCGGCACGGTTTTGGCGCATTCCGGATAGACCACCGTACTGACATATTCGTAAGGGCTGGTCTTCGCCGTCGCAGGCAGGCACTTGGCATCGCCTTGCGCGTTGATCGGATAATCGGAAGCGCATTCCCAGGCCTCGGTCGGCGCGTTGAAGAAGGTTTCTTTGTTGACCGAGATGGTGTCATTTATCGATGGGGTGGGAACAGGGCTGGGCGCCGCGCTGATCGGGCTGCTCAGGCCGGTCAACGAACCATCGTCGTCGTTCAGCACGGTCTCGCGATCGATATCGGTAAAACCCTGGAACATGCCCGGGTCCCAGTTGCAGTATTCCTTCTTGGCCTCACCTTCGTCGGTCTTGAAGCTGAAGAGGTCGGGTTTAAACAGCGGTTCAGTGACAAAATGGCGGATGTCAACGCCGCTGAAGAAGAGGTTGTACGAATGAAAGGCGGGAGCATAATAGAATCCATTAGGCTGTTTCCACCCAATCGCCGCGTTTGGCTCGAAACATAATTTCTTGTTGTTCAGGCGATAAGCGCGAATGCCGGTGACGCCGCCGCTGATGAAGCCTGCCCGATCGCAGGGTCTTCCGACGTCTGGATTCGCCTCACAGGGGCCGGACGGGGTTTTCAGGATTTCGCCATTGATCGTTCCGTCGGAGGTAAGGAAGGTGGGATGAATATTGAGATAGGCGTTGGTGTCCTGGAAAATCGGACCATCATATACGCTGAACAACCGCTGAAAGCCGCCGAAGTTGGAAACCTGAAAGCTCACTTGATCATTCTGCGACAAGCAATATGCGTTGTTAACCCCGGCGGAATTTGGATCGGCCGCGCATTTCAGGCCAGTAACATCTTTGGTTCCGATCTTCGCCGAAAACGGATTGAACGGCCCCGCGTTCGATGCGTAGGGATTATTCGCGAGACCGTCGGTGTATTTTGGATTCTTCCATTGCGAGCTGCCAATCAGCGCGGTCTGGCGCATCAATCCCCAATATCCTGGAAATACCGACGAAGTGTCGTAGCCGCCGCTGGTGACGAAATTGACTCCCGCATTCTGCGGATCGCTGACGACGTTATCGACCGTCAGCGACCAAAGCGATCTCAGCCAGATCGCCGCAAAATTGGTTTGCGCCCAGTTGAACGAGGTCGTGAACTTGTCCAGCACCACCACGTCGCAATTGGCTTCATTGCCGGCGGCGCAGGTCGGAACCGTGGAACATTCGGCATTGGCCGTGCCATTGTCGGCAGCGGAGCATCGCGTGGGGTACCGCAGACCGGTGATTTGCGGGTAATAATTGGCGTCGCTTTGCGGCGGCGCGGACGGCGAGGGCAACATTACCAGCGTGGTGTTTTTGTTTTTTAACCGCGACGTATCGTTCTGATTAACGCCGTTGCAGGCATTGATTGCGCCGACTTCCACGAAACTTTCCATGGCGGTGGTGCAAGTATTGCCGACGAAGGTTTCAAGTGGAGTGGTCCCCGCTCGTCCAAGCGACAATTGTTCGCCGGCGTAGCCATACCACTTTTCGTATTGCGAGGGGCCACTAATCGCGCCAGGCACGAACCAGTAGCATGCGCCGCAAGTGCCCGCGCCGGCGGCCATGTTGTACTCGAAATCGTTCATGCCGTTCATGATCCAGAAGACCGACGGATTATCCGAGTCCGAGTAGTGCGAAAGGTCGTTGTACCCGCTTGGACAGAATTGAACGTTATTTTTGCATTTATCATCCACAGGAGCCGTGGCCGTCAGGATGCCGGGCGCCATGCGCGGATTTTGCGGATTCGTATCCGCCGCGGTCCCGCCGGATGAATTGGCCACCGCGGCGCGCGCGAAAACGCCAAGATTGGCGTAAAGCTGATTGCCGGTTTCGGTGCCGTCCTCGAGGTAATAGCCGTGGCCGATCGATAAATAGCCAATGTTACGCGCGAGCATGACGCCCTGCGTCGCATGCAGGACGATCCAGCGCGTCATCGAATCCCAGACCGAGCTATCTTTTACGAAGGTTGGAGAATTCGTGGGCGTTGCCCGGACCATGTGGAAATGGACAGGGTAGTGCATGATGCTGCCGCCCTGGCCGAGCTGGTAGAATTCGACGCCCTGGACCTGCACGGACGTGAAGCCCTGGCGCACGATGGTATGGCCGCCGAAGTAGTTGTCGGGATTTCCCGGATTGACGGCAAAAGCCGACCCGGGCGTGTCGCCGTCAGAGATTATCCGTATGTTGCGCGACAACAGGCCGACGGCGGCGCGCATATCGCCCGACGTCGGAAAGTTCGTTAGCTTGTCAATTCCGGGAAATGATGTGCTCGACAGGTCGAATAACTGGCCGTTGTGCGGATTCTGAACCGCACTGACAAGGTTAATCGTCGTAGTATTTGCGCTCTCGTTGTAACTCGGCGCGCCGCTGATTTGCAGCAACTCCGAATGCGAAGGCAGATAGTCGGTCGTGGTGATGACGATCTGGTTTTGGTCCTGCCAATCCACCTGTCCATTGACGACGATTTTCATATCGCCAGGCAACGCATCTTGAGCCAGCCGAACCCAGCTTGTCCCCGTGCAAGATGCAGGTTTGTTTGCGGAATCGGCACATCCGGTAAGCGAAGCGTCGTTATAGGTCGCGCCGGTCTTGCCATAAAGCTGTAAAGTGCCGCCGTAGGACACGCTCAGGACCTTGTGGCCGAAATAGGCGGGCGCCGTTCCGTCCGCTTTATCGAGCGTCTCGTAGTTGTAGAAGCAGTCGGTCTGTCCAGTTGGAAAGGTAAATGGCTTGCAGGCGCCGGGATTCAAAGTGCTCGCGGTATTGTCGCCCCAAGGGGAACTCGGGATGCCGCAGTTGGTCGAGTTGCACAAGGCGCCGGGGTCGGAGGGCGCACCCCACAGATGGATCGTCACTTCGTTGCTGGTCGCGACCGTTCCAATCGGCGCGGCCGGCAGGCCTGCGAGTAATTTGCCTTGATTTTCGATCAAAATGTTTTCGGCGTAAAATTCGGTATTGGCGTCAGTAAATATCAAACTTCCACCATTGACGACATTTACGGTGTGAAAATAATACGTAGCTGGCGTATCAGTGTTTGAGCCTTGCACTGTGCACGTCCCCGAGACGACGAGGTCGGCGGGAGTCGTTCCTGGAGTGTAGGTGTTCGGCGATATGGTCCCGCCGGTGCAGGTCGCGGCTATCGCGGATCTGGGTAAAATAGCAAAACTTGATAGCAACAGACTTAAAATGACGACTAAGAATCCTTTAGACATCACCGGGGGAGTCTGAGCTTTCTCGACAATCGTCATTTATAAAGATTCCTTTGAGTTGCGTTGGGTTGATGAAAATAATATTGAAGTCCGTCAGATTTCAAGAGATTCACCGCGCCAGAAGGACTTAGAGAGTGAAAACCGCAATTGTCCTCCGCATCATCCGCAAAGCTAATGTCCAACTCTTTCTGACTTTCACACTGCTGTTGAGCTTCTGCGCGCTTTGCGGTTGCGGCGGCGACTCTAGTTCCGGGGGAGTCACGCCGACGCCGACTCCCACTCCGGGACCGGGAATTGCTGGTCACGTTTACGGTGGCTCCCTTACGGTGGGCGAACCGATCAGCGGCGCTCAAATCACGCTCTATCAAGCGGGTGCGACCGGTTACGGCGCGGGAGCGTTTCAGCTTGCGCAGACGACCTCTGACACTAAAGGCGCCTTCGATATTCCCGCCTTCACCTGCCAGAGCGGCGGATATTCGCAACAAATTTACCTGGTGGCGACAGGAGGCACGTCCAAGGGACAAAGCGGCGCCAACGCCGCGATTGGATTGATTTCAGCGGTCGGGACTTGCGGCAGTTTCTTGCATGAGGCGATGGTTAACGAGGCGACCACGGTCGCGACGGTTTGGACGCTCGATCAGTTCCTCGATTCATCCGGACAGACGGTCGGGACTTCTTCAACCAATCAAACGGGACTGAATAATGCGGCCGCGACAATCGCGGCGACGAATTTCGTGGACCCCGCGACGGGGCTGGCGCCGGTTTCCTTTCCGCCAGGAGTGATTTCGCCGACGCAGTCGCTGTATTCGCTGGCGAACATCCTTGCAAGTTGCGTGGATTCGTCTGGTGTCAATTCCACGGAATGCCAAAATCTGTTCACCGCGGCGACGCCGTCAGGCGGCACTGCGCCGACGACCACCCTGCAGGCGGCAGTTGATATCGCGCGCAACCCCGCGAACAATGTCGCCGACTTGTTCGCGCTGGAACCGGTTAGCGCTCCTTTCTCACCGGCGCTTGCGGTCGAACCGTCAAGTTGGTCGCTGGCTTTGAACTATGTGCCGGCGGCGGCGGCCTTCAATTCGCCTTACTCGATCGCGGTGGATGGAGCCGGCAATGTCTGGGTGGCGAATGCGGCCGGCAACAGCATGAGCGAATTGACCGGCGCCAGCGGTTATACGACGGGACTGAACTTCGCCCCAGCCGGCGCCCGCCTGAACTTCCCGACGTGGCTGGCGATCGACACGGCGGGCAACGTTTGGGTGGTGAATTCCAAAGGCAACAGCGTTAGTGAACTGACCAACGCCAGCGGGTACGCAAGCGGCTTGAATTTCGCTCCGGCCGGCGCCGCCTTCAACGGCCCCAGTTCAATCGAATTAGACTCCGCAGGCAATCTGTGGATTACGAATTTCTCCGGCGACAGCGTCAGCGAATTGCAGGCTGGATGCTCGAATGCAAGCTGTACGGGCGTCAACTTCACCAATTCCAACACCGGCACTCCGGGCGCGGGTTTCAGTGGGCCATTTTCCGCAACGCCCGATGAACTCGGCAATTTGTGGGTGGCGAATTACAGTGGCGACAGCGTCAGCGAGCTGCTGGCCGGATGCTCCAACGCAAGCTGCACGGGCGTCAACTTCAACAATTCCAACACCGGCAGTCCCGGCGCTGGATTCGGGAACCCGATCGAGATAGTGGTTAACGGCGCGGGTGATATCATGGCGGCCAATCTGAACAGCAACAGCGTGAGCGAATTACCCGCTGGATGCACGACGTCGAGTTGCGCCGGCGCCAACTTCAACAATGGGAATACTGGAAATCCGGGCGCGTTGTTCAGCAGTCCGAATTCGATCGCTGTCGATGCCGGCAGCAACGTCTGGGTCACCAACTCCGTCGATGATAGCGTAAGCGAGCTGACCGCGGCGAGTTCTTACGATTTGGGATTAAATCTCGGACCGTGGCCAACACGTCTCGGCGAATTCTCAATTGCCGTCGATGCTGGCGGCAATATCTGGATCGCAAACAACTATCAGGACGGCGTGAATGAAATCGTTGGCGCCGCCACTCCGACGCTCACGCCGCTGGTAGCCTGCCTGCGGCAGGGGAAAGACGTTTGCATGCCGTGAAGCGCCGCTTAAACCCGGTGTGCGGCGGCAACAATCGTGTGTGTGGCCGCCGGCGCATCGGGAGCCTGTAAATCCGGCGCATGCGGCGGGATTTGCGCTTCAACGACGAACCTTGCGGCTCTTTTTGATCGAAAGCTGAAAGATTTTCGTCTGCGCTGGTCAATTCTTCGCCAGCCTCGGAGCATCTTTCTTTGGGCGCTCAGTCGTGTCAACGCCGGACTAAAACTACATCACCTGGCCGGAGTAAAAATACATCAGTGGGAAGCGTAATCAGGCCCCCGCGCGGGGGCCTGATTACGCTTGGTCGTCAGGCTTCGGTGGTGTCGGCGGGCCGATACGTCGTCAGGGCGAAACACCTCCAGCAGGCGCAGGAACCTGGACGAGCTCGCGCTTGCCGGGCTTGCCCATGCGCGCATCGAGCAGCCGGCACAGCGTCGCGAACTCTTCGGGCAGCTCCCAGCCGGCCAGGGGCGCGGCCTGGTCCAGCGCGCCGATCTTGTCTTCCAGCAGCGCCAGGTAGTGCAACGGGTTGAAGACGAAGTCTTCCTTCTCGTAGGATCGCGGATGACGCGCGATCTCTGCGCCCCCGCAGGCGATCGCCACCTCATGCACGTAACCGCGGACCAGCACTTCGCGGTGGCCATAGGCGGTCGGCACCGAGTAGTCGTTGCCGCGATAGCGCACCAGCGACAATGAGTTGACTCGGGCGGCGATCTTCTCGCAGGCCTCGTAGGGCGCAGGTGGCAGCGGCAGCAAGGCGGTCCGGTCGCGCCCCAGCCGCTCGCCAATGGTCTCGGTGTGACCACGCAGCCGGTCGTTGAACCGATGCCGGCAGCGCTCCAGCAAGTACTCATTGAACTCAGCAAAGCTGGCCGCATGCGGGACCGGCACCATAAAGTTACGCCGCGCATAGCCGACCAGCCCTTCGACCTTGCCCTTGTCGTTACCCTTGCCCGGCCGCCCGAAGCGGTCGGCGAACAGATTCGTTGGAACTGGCAGTTCGTGGCGCATACGCTCTGGTCGTCTCGGGGCGTCTGAATGCGGACCGCGGAAGCCGTAGCAATGAGCAACCCGACCGACGTACCCCTGGGGAAGTACTGGATGCAATGCGGCGCAACGTTCAGGGCACGTACCAGCTCTCTCAAGCGCTTGACGATTTCGCCGCAGAACTGCCGCTTAGAGCGGTGGATGAAAATGGTCAGGTGAAGAAACAGGCCGACGGGATCGATCAGAAGATCAACGACGTATATCTGCGCGGCGAATTTCCTGCAGCGGGGAAGGCTCGCTCCCCTCGTCCGGGTAATACTCCATTGGAACTCCACCAAAACCGGTTGAGTGACTTCAGTCTAGCGATCGACCGACTGCAACAGGCATTCGAGGCTATCAGCGCAGTGATTGGAGATGACGGTCGTCCTGTTGTCGAAACTCAAGGAGCTGATCCAAGTTCCGCCAGCGCTTGGCGCGAAACGCTCGATAAGATCGACGAAGAGTTGATCGTGTGGAGCCGAACTTTCAAGCGCCTGCACGGAGCCGCCCAGGACGTCGTCGTTGCCCACGACGCTGACGGACACGACGAGGGAATCTCACCTGAGCACGAAGACCACTATCTCGACTCAGACGAGAGTTTGCAATCGAACTGAAACTCCCAGGCAAAGACCCCGGCCCGCTTCACTGCGGGCCGGGGGTCGACGCCCGAACGCGGTTCGGCTGCCCGTCAAATGACCGGTTTGCTGCACGCTCCGCAATCACCGGACCGCCAAGGGGGGCAGAGAAGGCGCGTGCTGGGGGAAGAGATGGAACCGTTCAGACTCAGGCGATGGAGACCCAAGTCCTCACGAGATGGCATTGCGCTTTTCACCTGCGCCAGACCCGGGAGATCTAAACTCGATCGAAAGGGTCGGCCCATTCCAGAAGTGCCAGATGCTCTTGTGCACAAATGGGTTCAAGGGCTTCCGGGCAAAAGGAAGACGGTCATAGTTTCTCTACTAGGGCGAAAACCGGGAGAGAATGGCAAAAGCGAATTTTCGTTCTACTCGTTCTACGGTGCTTGGGACGCGGCCGAAGAATGTCGGGAGCGTATCTCATTTCAGGAATGGCTAGATCGCTGGCACTCGGATCGGTTCATTCGAGTTGTTGAACATCCGACATACGATCTATGTCCCGTACCTCCGGACACGTTGAATGCAGCAGCGTCTGACATAACCCGCTTTTTGCTGGCGGGCCGAACGGTGGTTCTTATGGACTCAGGGGGCATAAGCCGCACCGAGCAAGTCTGCAGGCATAGTGGACTTGTCCACGACCCAAGCCCATGACGGAATCTCGCTCTTGTAAGCATCGAGGAAGTCAAGCCCGTTGTTTTCCGGCGGGGGTAACATGACCTGCGTGCGCGACAGCGCACGCAGGTCATGTTACCCCGGTAGTGTCGCGAAGTTGGTAGAAAAGTGAAAAGGCGTCAAGATCCGGCGAGTTGAGCCACAACTCGCGCCCGCTGGGAGGCGGGTGCCGGAGGATGACGCCATGGAAAGCGATAGCAGTAGTGGGTGGCAAGGGAAAGGCGCGCTCGAGGAGTTGCTGCGGGAGCGGATCCGCACCACCATCGAAGGGATCATCGAGGAGGAATTGGTGGCCGCGCTGGGTGCGGCCCGATCGCAGCGCAGCGGCCCGGTTCGGGTCGGGTATCGGCATGGCAAGCGCTCGCGAACGCTAACCACCAGTCTTGGCCCCACCACCATCGCCATGCCGCGGGCGCGCCTTGAGGGTGAGGATGGTCGGCGCCGTGAGTGGCGCAGCCGAATCATTCCGCGCTATCAGCGGCGCACCGAGCGAGTCGATGAGGCGATCCTCGGAGTGTACCTCAGTGGCACCAACACGCGGCGACTGCGCGAAGCATTGGCCCCCTTGTTACGTGGTGCGCCGTTGTCAAAGGATGCCGTATCGCGTCTGGTCGGGCGCTTACGCGAGGACTTCGCGGCGTGGACACAACGGGATCTCGGCGAGCTGAAGATCCGCTATCTGTTTCTCGACGGCTGGTATCCGCGGATGAGGATCGGGAAAAAGCGTGTGCGCGTGCCGGTGCTGGTTACGTTGGGGGTTTGCGTCGATGGCCGCCGAGAGGTGCTCGACCTGCGCCTGGCAGGGGTTGAGAGCGCGGAGGCATGGCTCGATGCGGTGCGCTTGCTGGGCGCGCGCAAGCTCGGTGCGCCGCTGCTGGCGGTGATCGATGGCAATCCAGGACTGGCCGCGGCGCTTAAAGTGCAATGGCCGCAGATCGCGATTCAACGCTGTACCAACCATAAGCTGTGGAACCTGCTCGCCAAGGCCCCGGCCCATCTGCGCGAGGAACTCGCAGAGGACTATCGGCGAATGATCTATGCCGAGAGTCGCGAGGCCGTCGAGCACGCGCGGGTTGGTTTTGCCCGCAAGTGGAAGCTGCGTTGCAAGACCGTCAGCGCCAGTTTCGAGGAAGCCGGCGACGATCTCTTCACCTTTACCGCGTTTCCGCCTTCGCAATGGAAGGCGCTGCGCACCACCAACGCGCTGGAGCGAATCAACGAGGAATTCCGCCGACGGACCAAGACTCAAGCTTCGCTCCCCAGCGAGGTGGCGGTGCTACTCTTGCTTTTCGGCCTCCTGCGCAGCGGCCAGGGTACTCTGCGCCGCCTTGTCGGCTGGCACGACTTAGCCATCATCAACGAACAACCGGAGGCGGCATAGTAACAACTTGATAGTTCAACTGCTCAATTCGACCGCATTACTGATGCTGAGCGCTTTTCCACCAGTTGACCGACACCACCCTAGGCCGAAGCGCGCCTTCAGGTGCTTAATCGAAAGTTTCAGCGAGCGGATCGACCGTAACTTGTTGATCTCGTAATCGGTCAGAAGTGCGTCGGCCATGTCCTCGAACGTAACTCTCTCCTCGTTCGGTCCGAGGAATTGACCCATACCGGCTTCGCCGATCCGTTTCTTAAGCAGCTTGCGCGCCTGGTTCTCGCTCTCCGACTGCGAGCTTTCTCGGTATTCCTTGTTCCGATAGCTGTACGCGATCCAATAGACGGAGCCGCGTTTGAAGATTCGGCCCATCCCTCTCATGGCTTCGCTTTCTTGCTCTTCGAAAATGCTTCTGGACGCACGGCTTCCTTGGGCGACCGCCCGGTTGAGTCCAGCGATCGCGCCGACGCACGAGCGGCGCGACCGTTGCGCGCCGTTCGTGCGTCGCTTTCACACTATAGATCAATGGTTTGATCAGCGCCGTGTCAACGACAGGGCGTTCGATCTTTTAACCGCTCCGTTTGCGGATGTAGTCTTCGATGCCGAGTTCCGAAAAGCGTAGTAGTTTGCCGTGCCGCACTCTGAAGGGAAGATTCGGGTGATGACGGTACAGCCAGTCGGGTTTGACGCCGAGCTTTTCTGCTGCCTGGATCACATCTAGCAGCCTGTCTCGACGCTGCTGCGTGTGAACAACGGTCTCGGCGCGCGCGGCATCGAGATCGCGGCTGTGGAGCAGGATGAGTGCAGTGATCGCCTGCGTCTTCAAAACCCGTGTCGTGTGCGCATCGAGCACCCCGAATTGCTCGGGGTCAGCCACCAACTCCTCCAGCCTCGGGACGCTGAACAGTCCCGCCACGCCCGACCCTCGCGGCCCACGGGGCAAACCACTATTGCCCGTCGGTTTCCGCATACTTCACCTCTTCGGTCGGTATGGATTAGACGACATTCGCGGGCGAACGCACTCGATTCGCCCAATAGGGCGAATCCTTCATCGATTGGTGAAGTTCCTCGATATCCCGCCGCTTCAGATCCGCGACCCGCCGGCGCCTTCGATCACGATCAGATCGAAATTCTCCGCAAGCGCCTCGTAGCTCCTGACGATCTCGGGCCATGCCTCTGCTCGATAGCGCTCATGCTCGCGCGCCTTCATGTGAAAGCGAGGCCGTCCACGGATCACGACCTGGCATCCCGACTCACTCTCGGGCTTCAACAGCACGGGATTCATCTCGACGCTCGGCTCCAGGCCACACGCCTCGGCCTGCACCGCCTGCGCACGGCCGATCTCACCGCCTCCCGGGCAGACCGCGGCATTGTTCGACATGTTCTGCGACTTGAAGGGCGCGACGCGGACACCGTTGCGCGCGAAGGCCCGGCACAGCGCGGTCACGACGACACTTTTGCCGACGTCCGACGCGGTTCCCATCACCATCAGGGTCTTGGCGCGCATCAGAATTCGATTCCCTGCTGCGCCGACACGCCATCGCGGTACGGATGCTTGACCGCCTGCATCTCGGTGACCACATCCGCGATCGCGCTTAGTTCCGCAGGCGCGTCGCGCCCGGTGAGAATGACGTGAAGATCGGCGCGCCGGGCCTGCAATGCCGAGAGTACCTCGTCGAGCGGAACGAAGCCGTAGTTGATGACGTAGGTAATCTCATCCAGGATCACCAGGTCGTAACTGTCTTCCTGAAGCCAGGCGCTGGCGGTGCTCCACGCGGCTCGGGCGGCTGTCCGATCACGATCCAGGTCGAGGCTTTCCCAGGTGAATCCATGCCCCATCGTAAGCCACGTCAAATTCGGCGTCCGCTCTCCCAGTTTGCGTTCGCCGGTCTTCCACTTGCCCTTGATGAACTGGATCATGCCGACCCGCATGCCGTGGCCAAGCGCGCGAAAGGCAGTGCCAATCGCAGCGGTGGTTTTTCCTTTGCCATCGCCGGTGTTGATCAACAGCAGGCCTTTCGGGTGCTTGGAGGATCTCACGTCAACCCCGCGTCGCTGTGAAAGTCCGCAGATTGTTCAAACAGCCGTCCTGACAGCGCACCGAGAACCAGCCAGAACAGC
This sequence comes from Deltaproteobacteria bacterium, assembly GCA_021780755.1. GTDB lineage: Bacteria > Desulfobacterota > Binatia > Binatales > Binataceae > JADMIL01. The sequence continues at coordinate 31,229 of JAJXYF010000010.1, forward strand.
AGAAAGTCTCCGAGTACGTACACGGTGAAAAGGCGCTCAAGTGCGTAAAGCGCAGGGGAAGGAATATCGTTTCCAGACACCGAAAACAGAAAGCGAAAAAACACGGTTGGTAGAAACAAAAGCAGGAGGCCACCCACCTTCGCGGCCTTCGGCCTAAACGCGAAAATAGCAAGCCCCAGACCGGTGCAGAAAGCGGCGATCAACCATGCAGCCTGTCGGATCGACAACGGAGCCAGTACCAGTGCGGGAATTGACGGCGGAACAACCAACGCCGGGCCTAAATGAAATGTTGCAAAGCCAGCCAGTCCCCATAGAAGCCCTGGCACCAGGCCGGACTTTCCACTGAGCGCATACATGGCGGCCAGCAGCATCGCAAAGCCAATCCCGACAAGTACATCACCCATGGTGGTGTACGCGGCACGAACAAGCTGACTGTCCGAAGGTTCGTTCGCATGCGAATGCGGATGCACAGGCGCTTGGGCTGTTTCGTATCTTTCAGCCTGATGTATCAGAGGCAGCGTCGTCCAACTTTGAAGTACGAATAGAAGGACACCCGCTACGGCCCCCGCGACAAGCGCTGCGTAAAGCGTTCTGGACAACATGGTCATCTCAGTGGCAAGGGAAACCTGCCGAGTGGCGCACGTCATGGGCGGCTGCGTGGACGAAATCATTCGGCGCAAAACCGACCACGGAAAGGATGGTCATGCCAAGCGCAATCGCCACAACGGCGGAAATGATCCTTGCTGATACCAACCTGGTACCAACGACCTCGCGCGTCATGCTCCCATCAACAGTTAGGATCTCGGACTCAAAGTGTGCCATTTCAATTTCCTCCATTTGCAAACCGTTTGCTCTAAGACTCGATACATTTCCACGAATAGTCATTCATTCGCGCATTTCGCTGGTGTTCCGCGTCCGGCGACATACGCGTCGACCAACCTCTCTGCGATCGTTGGGTTCGACGCCCAATGAGCGTGGACGTATGACGCCAAAGTGTTTTTGACAGTGTAGCCTTCCGGCACGACCTGCCCGTCGCGACGACGAACCACCCGGTATGCACAGTCGATCCGATCCTTCAGCGGCTGTAGTTCGGAATAGCGGAATTGATGGCCACGAAATCGAAGTCCTGCCGGGCCGAGCGCCGACGCCGCTTGCGTCTCGACCTCAACGTATCCAAGCGCCTGCAGCCGCTCGTGCATCACCGCATGCGCTGGGATCACTCCAGCCATCGGATAGCGTTGTCCGTCCAGAGTTTCGATCGCGTCGCATAGGTACATCAGTCCGCCGCATTCGGCGTATATGGTTCCACCATCCGTGGCGAATGCACTAATCTGCTCGCGCATCGAAACATTCGCAGAGAGAGCTCGAGCGTGAATCTCAGGATAGCCACCGCCGATATAGAGACCGTTCACGTCTGGCAAGCCTGGATCGGAGATCGGCGAAAAGTACACGAGTTCCGCGCCCAGACTCTTGAGGAGGTGGAGATTGTATTCGTAGTAAAAGTGGAAGGCCTCGTCGAAGGCGACACCAATTCTACATCGCGATGATGATGACGCTGCTTCGGCTTTCGCAGACAGTTGACACGACACAGGGGGAGCAGCACGCGCGACAGTAAGAATTGCGTCTAGATCGCACCATTCCCCAGTTACTCTTCCCAACTCGGACAGGATTGAGTCGGGCACGGCCTGTTCGTCGGCGGTACGCAGTCCCAGGTGCCGCTCGGGAAGGGTCAATGCGGGTTCGTTGGGCAACCCTCCCAATACAGGTGGATCACTCAAGGCTCTGCGCAAGATGTCGAGGTGGCCTCGGCTCCCCACCCGATTGCAGAAGATTCCCGCCAGCCGTAATTCGGGGTCGAACACGGCAACTCCGCGCGCAATCGCAGCCACCGTGCGCGCCATCCCCGAAACATCGATGACCAGCATCACCGGCGCATCAAGCCACTTTGCGATCTCCGCCGTGGAGCCCTCTTCCGTGGCAGGCGAGGCTCCATCGAAAAGGCCCATCACACCTTCGACGAGGGCGATGTCAGCTCCCTCGCACGCGCGGGCGAAAGTACCAATCACTGCGTCCCGGCCCATCATCCAGCCGTCGAGGTTATGACAAGTGCTGCCCGCAGCTCGCACATGATAGGTAGGATCGAGGTAGTCGGGGCCGCATTTGAAGACTGCGACTTTGAGACCTCGCTCGCGCAATGCGCGAGTCAGACCGACCATCACACTGGTTTTGCCGATCCCGCTTGCGGTACCGGCTACAACCAGTCGTGGCATGGTGATGGAATTAGCCATCGGAGATTACGCCCTAGTCAGTTCCTTGCCTTCGGAGCGTGATCATCGCTCGCGTCCCTGCGCTGGCCCCTTCAAAAGGGGCTCGCAGTTCAAAAGGGGCTCGCAGTTGCCACGCATCGCTTCGCCGTCGACAATGCCGAGAACTCTCGACAACTCCGGCGAAGGTGCCTCGTTCCAATGATTCCTAAAGACTAGTTCCGTCAGTGGAAGTCGCGGCAGCCACCCAGCAGTCTCGAGCATCGGCCGCTTCGGGAACTCCTCAGGGAACCCAAGGCATAGATACCCGACAACCACCACGTCAATCGGGATTCCAAGCATCTCCCGTAACGCGTCGGGTTGAAGAAGGCTCACCCAGCCCACGCCAAGCCCTTCCGCCCGCGCCCCGCAAGCCACAGGTTCTGTATTGCGGCGCACGTGCTGTAAAGGTCCGTGTCGCGCATCGTGTTGCGTCCCAGCACAGCCGGGCCAAAGCGCCTTCGGTCACAGGTGACGCAAATGTTCAGGGGTGCGTCGAGAATGCCTTCCAGTTTGAACGAGAGGTATTGTTCGCGTCGTTCTCGATGGAAGGTCTGGGCAGCACGCAGCCGTTCCGCTTCGACATGAGCGCGAATCTTTTTCCGCAGCTCAAGATCGTCGATGACGATAAAGTTCCACGGTTGAGAGAAGCCAACGGAACCTGCCTGATGTGCGGCGGACAAAATCCGCGCCAGCGTTTCCGGAGCAACCGGATCCGATCTGAACGATCGGACGTCCCGGCGGCGTGCTATCGCTTCATAGACGCCTCGTCGCCACGCGGACGGAAATACGTTCACCGGTTCCATGCAGGTATGCCGTCCTCACGTTGCAGTGTTTTGCGATCGGAAGGTTTGCGCCTGCCAAGCATCTCGATCGCGCTAGAGACCGCGGACTCGATGTTGTCCGTCGGGCATTGAGCCACATTGGTTGCGCGATGATCGCGAGCGGCGGCTTCTGTGGCAGGACCAATCGCGAGCATCGGAATACCAATCAGTGACGTTTTCGCTTCCCCGGTCAGCACCAAACCCGCGGCGCTAGAACTGGGAAGTACAATCAATTCAGGCAAACATTCGTTGAGCTGCGCGAATTCATACGCGTACCGATAGGCCGACACCGCTTCGACCGTCGCACCAAGCGCTTCGAGTTCAGCCTGCAGGTTGGGCCGGCCTTGGGCCGCAACAATTAGCAGCAAGTGCTTCCTCGTCAGGTCTGGCGCGCTCCCGGCCAGGGCGTCGTGACAAGCGCCATTGAGCCGCAGCGTCGGCGAGCGACCGGTTCTTTCCATCGTCTCAGTCGCTTCCTCACCAACCGCTATGACGGCAATCCCGGCTGGGCGATCCAATTTCAGATTCAGGAGGTTAAGCCGGCGTGCGACCGCATCGACGCCTGCGGCACAGCCGAACACAATTCCGTCAAAGCGGTCGAGTTGCACCAGCGCCAGATCGAGGGCGGAGTAATCATCCAATTCCTTGACCGAGACGCTCGGACTTTCCATTACCTGTGCGCCGAGTGCGCGTAGCTGCGAAGCGATCTTCGAGCGGCCGGGCCGTGCGCGACCGACGAGCACCCGCCGGCTCCTAAGCGGCATCCGCTCGAACCATTGGATCCGTTCGCGCAGCGCGACGACATCGCCAACGATGACCAACGCGGGATCCGATCGGTGGTCACTCGGGATCCGGGATGCAAGATCCGCAAGCGTCCCCGAAATCACGCGCTGTTCAGGAGTGGTTGCCGCCGCGACGTATGCCGCGGGCGTCGATGGCGCACGCCCTTGGGCGATTAGCTGCTGGAGATTCTCCGCAAGCCGATGAGCTGCCATGTAGAGAACCAGCGTCTCGCGCGAATTGCCCACCTCCCCTTCCGCACAGTGACCGGTCGCGAGCGTGACCTGTGACGCATAGCGGCGATCGGTGAGTGGAATCCCGGCGTATGCGGCGGCACCCAGAGCGGCCGACACACCCGGCACGATTTCAAAGGGTATTCCCGCCTCCGCCAGTTCCTCGGCTTCTTCCGCGCCGCGTCCGAAGATCAATGGATCACCAGATTTGAGCCGCACCACGATCCGTCCGGCCCGCGCGCGCTCAAGAACCATTGGATGCAATCGATATCCCGTCTTGCCATGCCCGTGACGCCGTCCGACGGCGAGCAATTCGGCTTGTGCGGGAACCATTGACAGTATTTGCGACGGCACCAGTTCGTCGTACGCGACCACTTCCGCCACGCGCATGAGTTCAAGCGCGCGGATCGTCAGCAGCTTCGGATCTCCCGGCCCCGCTCCAACCAGATATACGATGCCTTGTCCCGTCATCATTCGCGTTCCGTCGATGGCGCCTTGACCTTCGCCCTGCGAAAGCGATGGCTGAAGTCAGGTGCGTACAACCGTGAGTTTGCGAAGTCGTTCGAAGTGAGCACACGGCCCACGATAATCATCGACTGACTTTTTATTCCGACCTCCCGAACCCGAGTATGAATATCGCCGAGCGTTCCGAGCACGATTTTCTGGTCCGGACAGGAGGCCTTGTGAACCACCGCGACCGGGCAGTCGGAGCCGTACTCAGGCATCAATGAATCGGCGACTTCTCTAAGCAGAGTAATGCTGAGAAAGAGTGCGAGGGTAGCCCGATGCCGTGCGAGATCGCCAAGTTTCTCCCGATCCGGCATCGGCGTGCGTCCCTCGGCGCGCGTCAAAATCACCGTCTGGCTTAGCTCGGGAAGAGTTAGTTCTCGACCCAATGCCGCGGCAGCCGCGGTAAAGGATGAAACGCCCGGAATAATTTCGAATGGAATTCCGAGGTGATCGAGCCGGCGCATCTGTTCGGCGGTCGAACCGAATACCGACGGGTCGCCGGTATGCACCCGCGCAACATCTTGATTGGCATCCCGCGCGGCGACGATCACGTCGATAATCTCATCGAGCGTCATACCGGAGGAATCGAGAACTTTGGCGTCGGCCCGCGCCATCGCGATTGCTTCACGCGGAACCAGCGAGCCGGTGTAGAGCACCACCGGGCACGACGAAATCAACTCCGCCGCGCGCAACGTGAGCAGCTTGGGATCGCCGGGACCCGCTCCGATGATGTAAACCTTCATCAGTCTCCTCACAGGCAGCGAAGCACGGTATCGCGAACGATCTCCCAGATGGGCGCGGGAATTTCGGCGAGCCAGCGCACGTTCACCGCTTCGTCCTCGGAGAGTTCCTCTTGTCCGCTTGGATCGATCAGCAATCGCCACAGGCGGTCACTGACTGACGCGTTGCGTTCGATCAGCAGTCGCTCCGCGAGCAGCCTGGCAAGCGCTTCGCCCTCCAGATCGAGCCTCAAGTAAGGTGCGGCAAGCTCGACTGCGCGCCGCGGCGCGAGCCTGATGTAGCGGCGTTCGAGCGCGTCTATTTCACCCGGCGACTCGAAGCCCGCGGCCTCGAAGTCGCACGGCTCCTTCGTATTCCCGATCAGAAAAAACTCGTCCCCGGTCTCGGCCAGAAGCGCGCCCGCAAGCCGTCCCACGCGCGCCATCATTCTCTCCCCGCCGGTTCCGGCGATCCGGCCAACACCAGCGAATAGCCCGGGCGTTGACCGGGAAGCACTTCGCCTTCGGTGGTGTACTTGTTGGTGTAGCCCCGGGGCGTGACCATGTAGCCCTCGAAGACGTAGGTGTTACTCGAACCGACCAGCACCGTGGTGAGCATCCCGATTTCGTAGTCGAGAAAGTGATCGACGTCAGTCAAAACCGCATGCTGCATTTTTCGGTAGGCACTCTTCACGAGCGCTACCGGAGTTGCACCGTCGCGGTACTTCCTGATGATCGATTGCGCCTCAACGATCTGGCGCGTTCGCCTGCCGCTGGCCGGATTGTAAAGGCCGATCACGAAGTCAGCTTGTGCGGCGGCCTCGATTCGGCGCGTTATTACCGGCCACGGCGTCAGCAGGTCTGAAAGCGAAATCGCGCAGAAGTCATGAACCAGCGGAGCGCCCATCAGCGAGGCGCATGAACTAAGCGCGGTGACGCCGGGGATAATATGAAGCTTGGGCGAATTGCCGCGCTTCCATCCGAGGTCCCGGAGCACCTGGAAGACCAGTCCGGCCATTCCGTAGACGCCCGCGTCGCCAGACGAAATCAGTGCGACCTTGGCGCCGTCGCGCGCGCGTTCCACCGCGGTCCGCGCCCGTCCAATCTCTTCGGTCATCCCGGTGCGGACGATTTCCTTGCCGCGAATCAGTTCGCTGACCAGCTTGATGTAGGTGGTGTAACCGACCACGAGCTCGGCATCCGCGATCGCGCGGGTCGCGGCCGGCGTTACGTGATCGTGCGCGCCGGGACCGATTCCCACGACGTAAAGAACGCCCTTCGCGTCAGACATCGGCGACCTCCTCCGCAACTCGTTTACTGAATGGCACCCGCGCAACCGCCAGCGTCATCGAACGTCCCGCACCGGGCTCGGTATAGGCCTGCTTGGGAACAAGTAGCCGCTTGGCGCCTGCGCACAGAAGTGCCGCAGGCTCAGCCACACCGCGCGTCCCGACGTAACGCTTCACCGTCTCCGACGGATTTTCGATTCCAGGTACCGGGTCCAGTTCTTCGGCGGTATAGATTTTGAGCGGCCATCCGAAGCGCTCCGCGAGCGCCAGGATTGCCGGCTCTCCCTTCTTCTTGTCGATCGTAGCGAGCGCCTTTACCGACTTGGGCGACAGATGATTGCGCGCGAGCACGCTCAGCATTCCCCGCTCGATCAGTTCCGATGAGGTTCCCTTATCACAGCCGATTCCGAGCACGAGGCTCTTGGGCCGATAGATCACGGTGTTGGCCCAATGCTCCGGGTGCGATTCCTTGATCTCGCGATCCGTCGCGATCAGCAGAATCTCGAACGCGCGCGCATCGACTCCGTCGAGTGAAGTGGTGTAACGCACGCCCGGCGGCAATGGCTTGTCGAGCGGCCACCAGTTAGGCTCGCCCGCCTCCTGCACGAACAGAACCGGCGCGGCATTCACAACCGCGGCGCATCCGCGCGTTACGTTGCGGTCCGGATCGTCGAGCTTCCAGCCGAATTCGCGACCGAGAATATCGACGGTGAGGGTGCCGATCGCGTCGGAGGCGGTGGTCACGACGGATTGCGATCCGAGAATCTTGGCAACGCGATCGGTAAAGAAGTTGCCGCGCCCAACGTGACCCGAGAGCACGCAGATCGCGAAGCGCGCGGCGTCATCGACGCAGACCACGGCCGGGTCGACCTTCTTGTCCTTGAGCAACGGGGCGATCATCCTCACCACCGCGCCGACACTGATAACGAAGACCTGACAGTCGTAAGCGGTGAAGGTCTCGCCTAGCACCGGCCCCATAGGCAATTTGAGCGTGAGCGCGCGTGACAGTTCCGGGATCGCCTGCGCCGCGCCGAGAAGTTTTTCCGAAACGTAGACGTCAGCATCGCCGAGCGTTCCTGCCAGGCGCGCGGCGATCCCGAGCCCATGCCGCGTGATCGCATAGACTGCGAATGGTTTACGCTCGCCCATCACGCCTCAACCTTCGCCAGCTCGGCCGCAGGCGAAACATAGCCCGCCAGGACGCCGCTGCGTTCTTTGCGCGTGACTACGACCATCGCGAAACAGTCACCACGCTCACTGCGCACTTCACGAACGTCTCTGACGATTCTCTGCTCGCGCATCGTTGCCTTGGCCACGAACACGGCCTTTTCAATAAGTCCGGTCCGCTCCAGAGCGGCGACGACTTTCGGCATCTCGGAACCAATCTTCATCAAGATCGTGGTGTCGAAGGCGTTCAGAGTGGCGACGAGATCATCCACGCCGTAATTCGCGGGAATTATCGCGATTCGTTCGAGACCGTCGGCGAGCGGTGTGCCGGTGATCGCGGGCACCGCCATGATCGACGAGACTCCTGGCACTACTTCCACGCGAATTCCGGGCCAGCGCTGCGCTGCTTCCCGCTGGAGGTACCCGAACGTGCTGTAGAGGGACGGATCGCCTTCCGTCGCGAAAGCAACCGAGCGACCGCGTTCGAGATGTTCCCCAATTTTCGAAAATGCGGCGTCCCACGCGCTGCGCAGACGCGATGGCTCCTTGCTCATCGGGAAGGTCAGGAACAGGCGCTCCTGTCCCGGCACCTTTCCGATGACGGGTTCGATTATCTTCCACGCCATTGAAGCGCCGTAGTCGGAACTTCTGGGGAGTGCCAGTACTTCAGCGCGCTTGAGCGTTTCGACCGCGCGCAGAGTCATCAGGTCCGGAGCGCCCGGGCCGACGCCGACTCCGTAGAGCGTTCCGTAATTCATTCGGCCTTACCTCCGGCGGCTGGTTTTTCGGCCGCGAAGATCTGGATTGGATTGAGTGCCTCGAAGCGCAGGTAGCGAGCGAGTGGTTCGGCGCGCGAAATCTGCAGCAGCGTGACATCGGGCACGATTCCGCGTCGGCGCAGAGCTCCGTAAACCTCGCTCGAGTTCTCCAGGGTGATCGCGTTGACTACCAGCCGTCCACCCGGCCGCAGCCGTTCGAGCGCCACGTCAACGATCTCGTCCATGCTGCCCTTGCTGCCACCGACGAACACCGCGTCCGGCGTTTCGAGATCGGAAAGCGCCTCGGGGGCGCGGCCCGCGATCACGCGCACGTTGTCGATCGCGTGGGTGCGCAGATTCTCGTGGCAGATTTCGACGCCCTCGGGATCAACCTCGACCGCGTAAACGCGCCCGAGCGGCGCCAGCATCGCGGCTTCGATCGATATCGATCCGGATCCCGCGCCGATATCCCACACCACGCTATCCGGCCGGATACGCATCGATGCCAGCGAGAGCAGCCGCACTTCGCGTTTCGTGATCAAGCCCTTCTTCGGCATCCGCTTGGCAAATTCATCTTCATGGATGAACGGAATCGCCGGCGGCGCCTGCCAAGACTGATCCGTGCGCACCAGAATCATCACGTTGAGCGGTCCGATGTCCGCGCATGACGCCAGCTCCTGAATTGAAAACGTTCGCACCCGTTCATCGGGTCCGGCCAGATTTTCGCAGACCCACGTCTTCCATTCGGTTTCGCCATGTTCGAGCATCAGCGCCGCCAGCCGTGCCGGCGAATTCTCGGGGTCAGTGAGAACACCCACTTTCCCGCAGATCCTGAGCCGCGTCAGAAAACCCTCGCGACTGCGACCATGCAGCGAGATGAACGCGGCGTCATCCCATTTGAGACCGGCGCGGGCGAACGCCCACTGGATCGAACTCGGATGCGGGACGACTTCCACGTGCTCCGCGCCCAGCCGCTTGATCACCAACGCGCCCACCCCAAAGAACATCGGATCGCCGGACGCAAGGATGCAGACGTTATGCTCGTCGGCGGCTTCGGCGATGCGCTCCAGTGCCTGCGCGAGGCCATCCTTGAACACGATCCGCGTGCCGCGAAACTGCGGAAAAAAAGCGAGATGACGTTCGCCGCCCGCGAGAACCTGCGCCGCCGCGACGGCGCTCACCGCGCGACTGGAAAGTCCGCCGCAACCGTCGTCACCGATCCCGATGAGGGTTATCGCACGCGGACGGCTCATGCGGGCGTCTCGGTGGAAAGCAGCAGCAGTGCGTGAATTATCGCGACCGCGATCGTGCTCCCGCCCTTCCGTCCGCGCGCCACGATGTACGGCGTTGGAATGCGCAGCGCCGCCTCCTTTGATTCGGCGGCCGAAACGAACCCAACCGGCACGCCGATCACCAGCGCCGGGCGCGCACCTGTTTCTTCGACCAGGCGGACGGTTTCGAGCAGCGCAGTCGGTGCGTTGCCGATCGCGACAATTGCGCCGTCCAGAAGGCTGTTTCGATGCGCCTTTCGCATCGCTTCAATCGCGCGCGTGCTGTTTGCGGCTTTGGCGGCGGCGATCACATCGTCATCGGAGATGAAGCAATGCGTCGAGCAACCGTAGGCCCTCAGCCGATCCTCGTTCAGTCCGGCGGTAATCATTTTGACATCCACCACGATCGGGCATCCGCGCCGCAACGCATCGATGCCCGTTCGCACGGCGTCCGGATGAAACCGCGTCAGCTCCTTGAATTCGAAATCCGCCGTTGCATGAATGACGCGGCGAACAATCTGCCATTCAGCGGGGCTAAACTGATGCGGCCCGGCCTCACTATCGATAATTGCGAAGCTTCCGTCCTCGATACTGCGGCCTTTCGCCGTCATCTGGCGCATGTCGCTCATCAGTTTTGCTCCGATTGAATCGCATGCGGCGGGTAATGGCCGAGCAGTCTGCCGTTGAAGTCAAGGAGGCAGGCGTGCACCGCCAGCTTTCCACCGGCATGCTGCGTCCCGTGTTCCACTACTCTGCGACAGACGAGTGATGCGATTCCTATATTCTCCGCCGAGCAGAGCTCCAGCACGTGGCGTGCGGTATTCGCCTGGCGAATCCGGGCACGCAACTCCTCACTGGCGCCCAGTTCCGCCGCGAGGCTTGCGAGTAGTTCCATGTTCACTTCAGAGCCGGCCGCGTGCGTCTGCATCCGACCATCCGCCATCTTCGAAAGTTTCCCGATCATGCCGACGATGACGGCGCACCGAATGTGACGACGCGCGCAATGCTTCAGCGCGGTTCCGACAAAATCGCCCATCTGGATGAACGCGTCTTCGGGCAGATGAGGCAAAAGCTTCATCGCGAAGGCTTCCGACTTTCCTCCGGTCGTCAGAACCAGCTCGCCAAGACCGCGCTCGCAGGCGACATCGATCGCCTGAATCACGCTCGCCTTGAACGCAGCGGTCGAGTAGGGCCGGACGATTCCGGTCGTGCCAAGGATCGAGATACCACCGATCAGGCCGAGCCGTGCGTTGATCGTTTCCTTTGCCATCTCCTCGCCGCCCGGCACGCTGATAGTCACAATCGCTCCGCGATACTTGCTTCCCGCGAGTTCCTGCTCGACCATTTCCGTGATGTTGCGGCGCGGAACCGGATTCACCGCGGGCGCCCCGACCTCGAGGCCAAGTCCCGGCTTCGTCACCGTCGCAACACCCTCACCGCCGCGGATCTCGACCGCCGGTTCGGAATGGAGCGTGACCTCGGCCACTAACTCCGCGCCATGAGTGCAGTCCGGATCATCGCCCGCGTCCTTGATCACGCTGCAGATCGCCCCGGTCGGCGTCAGTTCGCAACGCTTGAGCGGAAACGTAACCGTCATTCGATTCGGCAGCGTGGTTTCGATTTCCGTGAGCACCGTATTCCTTACAAGACAACGCGCAGCCGCCTTGGCTGCCGCCGCGGCGCACGCGCCGGTGGTGAAGCCGGTGCGCAGCCCCTTGCGATTTCGCGGCGGTACATTGCCCTCTGCCATGATTCAGCCGTCATCTCAGGGCTGCACTTTGCGCTCCGGATTGTTGAAGAACGCCTCCAGGTGGATGTTCTCTTTTTGCATGCCCGCCGAGACGAGCCTGTCACGCAGCGGATAAATCACAGCACCGTCACCGGCGAGAAACGCAGTGGACGGCAGAATCGATTCGAGCGAACGCTCCAGCATCGCGAGCGCACTACCGACCCGCGTCGCGTCCCCTACCTCGCGAGCCGCAGCAACTCCGATGTTTTGGTAGCGCCCGCTGAGCACGCTCCGCACGAACGAAGGCGGCAGGAAATAGTCGTCTGACTCGACGCACCAGACTGCGTTTGTGGCATCCGCCAGCGGACGCGAGCCAAGGCCTTGAAGCAGACCGAGCGCCGCCGTGATGCCGGTGTCGGTTGCGAATACCAGCCGCGGGCCCGCCGATTCGCCGTTGGAGACGAACTTGCCCCACGGCCCGCTGAACGTCAGTTCCGCGCCGACTTCGATCCGATGCATGAAGTTCGAGCCTGGGCCTTCGCCGACGCGTCGAACCGCAATCTGAAACTCGCGCTGGTCGCCATCGCTGGAGAGAATGGAATACGCTCGCTTGGCGAGCTTGCCACCGGCAAGCTCGATCCCCGTATTAACGATGATGTACTGGCCGCCCGCGAAACCGATCTCGCCCTCCGCCAGCGTAAACGTCAGCAGTCTCGCCTCGGGCCCGAGACGTTCCGCCTTTATTAATCGTGCGACTCTAGGCTGCGCCATGTTCAATCCGCCGGATAAATCTCGTGTACGAAGTCATGCATCTGTTCGAGGTCGCTGAAGAGTCGGGTCAAATTCTCGATCTGATTCGCAAGATCCAACTCGACCTTCTTCGTCAGGATTACCAGGCTTCTCAAGTACGGCAGCTTCGTGTCCTCAGGCCGCGTCGCCGCCACGCGTTCCTCCAGCATCGAGACGGCGGCCTCATAAAAGCGCCTGAGGCTTTGCAGGTCCCGCGGATCGCACATCGACTGAATCGGCCCCGGTTCGCTGGCTCCGTCGCCTAACTCCGCAAGCTCATGCTGCCTCGCCGCTTCGTCTTTCAGACCGAGCACTCGCATCAGTCCCAGTCGCAGCGCCGCTATTTCGTGACAAGCCATTTGATCCTCTCTCTCACTGCATGATCCCGTCGATCAGCCGAGCCACCAGCCGATCGCGCACCAGATGCTGATCGACCAGTTCGTTCGCGTCAGCCGGGTTCACGCCTCTGTACCAGACACCGTCCGGATACACGGTAACCGTGGGTCCTTCACCGCATCGACCCATGCAGGAAGTTTTCGTAATTTTGATTTCACGCTCGCGCCCGATTCGTTTGAGCGCTCTGCGCAGTCCGGCAATCAGCGCGATACTGCCGCGCGAGGCGCAATCAACGTTCCCGCACACCAGCACGTGCTTGCGCATCCCCTGATGCGCGTGCAGGTGCGGCATCGCTTGCGAATGCGTCTCCATGTGACGCGCACTCCACAGCAGAGCGCGCAGCCCGCCAACGTTTTCCGCGATCGCGCCTACCGGGACACGATACTGACAGTTGTCGCATGGGAGCGGAGCCTGCCCGCCCAGCGCTTCCTGAATCCGATCATCGATTACTTCGAACAGCTTTGGATGGACGCCAAGGTGCGCGGCTAGCCTTGTTTTGATCCACGGATAGCGATTTCCAAACTCGCGGATTTGCTCCTCGAGCCGGGCAACCAGTCGTCCGCCAAATAGAAGGTAGGGAACGACCAGAATACGTTCCGGACGCGCGCGGGAAATCAGTTCGATCGTTTCCTCGAAAAGTGGCCTAGTAATCCCGATGAAACTGGGCACTACCCACCCGAAGCCGCGCCCTTCTCCGAACAGCCTCACCAGTTTGCAGAAATCGCCATTGGCATCGGGGTCGCTGGCGCCGCGCCCGACCACCACGACCGCCGTTCGCTTCGCATCATCTTCAGTGCCGCACGCCTCGGACGCGCGCCGGAATACCAGCTCCGCCATCGCAGGATGGACCCCAAGGACACGACCGGCTTCGAACCGCACTCTGGGGAACCTTGTTCGCGCAGTCGCGAGCGCGAGAGGAATGTCGTTCTTTACGTGGCCCGCAGTGAACAGAAAACACGGAATTACAACAACCCGATCGTTGCACCGCGCCATCGCGTCGAGCCCATCGGCAAGCGACGGCGCCGCAAGTTCGACATATGAATGCTGGACGTCAAATTCAGGCAGTTGTGCTCGAACTTGCGCGACGAGCTGCTCGAATTCCAGATTCGAGGCCTGCTCGCGGCTTCCGTGGCCGACAATGAGGATCCCCGTGCGCGGCATCGCGCTACGCTCGGAGACGTCCGCGTGAGGTTGCGTTCCGCGACTCAACCTCGACGCCGTCAATTGAAAATGAAGGCATCAAAAAACCCTCGTTCCGAATGGAAAGAGGGTCACGATGCGACGGACTCGAAGGCATCGGACTCTCCGTTTCCACGCGGAGTTATGCGTCCGATCACTTCGGGTAGGTCTCCTGGCTCGTGGTTTCCGAGGGTCTTCGAACCCTCATCGCCACCTTCCAACCTTCCCCAAGCTCAAATGAACTTGAGTGGCTCTAAAGAAAGGCGGCTTCCCACATACAGTGGCGGGACCGCGCCGGCTTCTAACCGGCTTCCCTTTTATGCCCCGATGGGCACCCAAAGCGATCAACAAATTTTTCCATCAGCACATCTATCGCCGCCCACAACCAATGTCAAACGAGGTCCAGTTGCGACAGCCAACATGAACCGCAACCTCCGAGGGTTGTGTGCGATCCTAACGATAACCTGTTACGTCCAGCGGAACTGGATCCCTCCGTCTCTCCGTAACGCGAACTATCACCAACTCCGCCGCCCGAAGTCCGATTAGCCGGTCAATCACACCTGACGCGACGCTCCGCTGTGAGTCGCTCGCTCGGATGAGACGGCAGCGCTTTGCAGCGGCGAGGCTTCGATCCGGCTTTAAGCTTGCACCATCGTCAGCGATAACGGTACCGAGCTGACCAGCAACGCGGTGCTGCGCTGGGCCATAATTGTTGAGGACATGTTCGGCTACGTCGAAATCAAGATTGTCTCTTTCGCTGACCTACCCTTCCTTACTAAACCCGCGCTGTGCCCGAGCTGCCGTTCGGGTGCGCTGTTTCGGCGCTGCACGATCGCGCGCGTACTGAACCCGCAAACCCTTGTCGGGCGTGGCCATTACCGCGGCTATCGGAGCCTTCCGGCATTTTCAGTTCCGGTAGCGTCGTAACCTGCCGTAGGTAACGTTCCCGGTGATGCAAATCGCCAGCCAGCAGCCGCCGAGGGCGAGGCCGCCGATAGTAGCGCTCAGAAGACGCCCGGCATAAAGCCCACCCAGCCCGACCAGCACAACGACGTACAGCGCAATTACTACCGCGAGCGTCTGCATCCGCCAACTCCGTGTATGTGCCGCCACTGCGTAGGCTGCGATCCCATATGCCGCCGTCACTGCGGTAAGGGTGATGCTCGGAAAGCCCTGGAAGCCATGAACCAAATTCGCCGGCGGCACGTGAGGCGAGAGCCCGGATAAGAGCATTTGCAGGCCATAAGCTAATGCATACGCGCCAGCCAGAATCGCTCCGGCAGTGAGCGCGAGAGTCAAGTCGCCAATCAGTGCCGATGCAAGTGCGGCGCCCGCAACCACGAACATCAGCCACCACGAGTTGCCCAGAAAATCCGGCACAAACATAAAAGCGTCGAGATCGGCGGTGCGGTGATTTGCGATAACCGAGGCGACCATCCGGTCGACGTGAACCAGCGGATCCTGCGCGAAAATATCCTGCGTGACGCCGCCCAACAGCCACGCCATCGCTCCGATCGCGAGCAGGCCGGCCGTGAAGTGGAGGCCGAGGTAACCGGTGGGCGAGAGGCGAGCGCGAACGAACTCCACCAACGGGCCGAGATCGATGCCGTAGCGCTGGGCGCGGCGCTGCCAGGCGGCGGCGAGTTGGTCCTGCCGCGCTATAGTCCATCGCCACAGCGCAACCATCGCGACGGTGAATGCAAACACGATGAGGATTCCGGCGCCGAGCGACCGCATCCATGTCTCGACGATTCGCCACTTCGAGCCCAGCAGAAATCCCAGACCGACGAGTACGCCGCCCCACAGCAGACCGGAAACTACTGCTATCGGCATGAACCGGTGCGCAGGCATCTCGGACAAACCGGCGGCAAACGGAGCGAAGGCGCGGCCCACGGCGACGAAGCGGGCGGCGAGCACCGTAGCGCTGCCCCAGCGCTCGAAGTAGGACTCGATTCGCAGGCGATGCCGTTCATACTGGCGATGCGCGAACGACCACCGCGTCAGCACGGCTTGGCCGCGATAGCGTCCGAGGGCGTAGCCACCGAGATCTCCTGCGATTGCGGCACCGGCGACGCTCACGAATGCGAGCGACGGTGAAAATGTGCCGGTCGCGGACAGCGCGCCGGCAATCAACGCGGCCATCTCGCCTGGAAACAGAAGACCAAGGAAGGCTGAGGACTCCAGCATGATCACGAGGAAGATCGCCACCAACGCCCAAATCCCGGCGTGAGCGAGCAAGGCCTCAAGCGTGGCGATCATCGAGCCGGTCCGAAATTTCCGTAGCGCAATGCCAAGGTCGGAAGCACCAGCAGGTTGAGCATGGTCGAGGTGAAGAGCCCGCCCAGGATGATTATTGCCATCGGGCCTTCGATCTCGCGGCCCGGCGCGCCGGCGCCGAGCGCGAGTGGCAACAGTCCGAGCGCGGTGACGATCGCGGTCATCAGAATCGGAACCAGGCGCTCCGAGGCGCCGCGCAGCGCCGCCGCCGGACCCCACGTCACTCCCTCGACCGAGACCAGATGCTCGAAATGCGAGATCATCATGATCGAATTGCGCATCGTGATACCGAACAGCGTGACGAACCCGACCAGCGAGCCCAGCGACAGCCATCCCCCGGTGACGAGCGCGGCGAGCACGCCTCCGACGAACGCGAAGGGAACATTCACCAGCACCAGCATCAGATTCCTGACATTGCCAAACGCGATAAAGAGCAGACACACGATCACGACGGCCGCGATCAGAGAGTTCACCAGAATCTCATGTTCGGATTGCGCGCGGGCCTCGGCCGCGCCGCTGAACTCGATATAGGTGCCACTCGCGAGCGTGAGCTGCCGGCGTATTTCGCGCTCGGCGGCTGCGACAAAAGATGTGAGATCGCCGCCTTGGACATTGCACGTCACCACCTGAACGCGGCGCGCGCCGTCGTGCAATATCGCATAGCGTCCCGGCGCGAGGGCCACGGAAGCCAATTCGCTAAGCGGCAGGAGTTGGCCTTCGGCGTTGCGCAGCATCAGATCTCGGACGCTCTCGGGCCGCCGCCGGTCTTTGGGGTCCAGTATCACGGCGACATCGAAGAACCGGTTGCCATCGTAAACCTGGGCAACGTCGGAACCCTGGTAGGCGGTCCGGAGCGCGTCAAGAACGTCCACCGCGCGGAACCCGAATTGCGTCAGCTTGGCAGGATCGAGCCGCACAACCATCTGCGGCATCCCGCCGGGCGACTGCACGCTGACGCCGGTTGCACCTCGAATCCGCGAAAGCACCGCGGCGACCCGGCTCGCCTCGCGATCAAGCACATCGAGGTCGTTGCCGAAGATTTTCACGACCACGTCCGCCTGCTCGCCCGAAAGAGTCTCCTGGATCCGTTCGGTGAGAAAGGAGTTCATCGAGAACTCATAGCCGGGGAAGCTTGCCAGTGTTTTCTTGAGATCGTTCTCGATGTTGCCGACGCTTTCGCCGGTGAGCGGCTTCAGTCTCACGTCGAACTCGCTCTCGTGCGGCCCGAGCGTATCCTCGCCAAGCTCGGCGCGGCCGATTCTCTGGGCGACGCTCTCCACGCGGGGATTTCGCAGCAACGCGCGCGTCACTTCCGTTCCCGCGCGCATCGACTCGCCAAGCGAAGTTCCCGGCACCGCGACCATGTGCAGCACGAAGCTGCGCTCCTGCAGCTCGGGCAGAAAACTCCCGCCGAAGAATGGCAACGCGCCGATCGCGAGCAGGCAGAGGATGGCCGCGCCGCCAATCACCAGATCGGGATTCTCGGACGCCCGCACGAGCATTCGCCGATGCGCCGCTTTCAGCCGGCGCACGAAGGCGGTCTCGGCCGCGGCTTTGGCGTTCGGCAGCATCGTCAGACACAGTGCCGGCGTGACGGTCAGCGCGACCGCGAGCGACGCCATGATCGCCAGGATGTACGCCCATCCGAGCGGTGCGAAGATGCGCCCCTGCACCCCCGACATCGTCAGCACGGGCAGGAAGACCAGCGCGACAATGAAGGTCGCATAGACCACGGCGCTGCGCACTTCGAGCGACGCTTGCAGAATGACTTCCAGTGCCCCTCGCGGACTTCCAAGCGAGCGATTTTCGTTGAGCCGGCGGAAGACATTTTCGACATCGATTATCGCGTCATCGACCACTTCGCCGATCGCAATCGCGAGTCCGCCGAGCGTCAGCGTGTTGAGCGTCACGCCGATGCGCTGCAGGACGATGATCGCGATCAGCAGCGAGAGCGGAATCGCGGTCAGGGAAATAAAGGCGGTCCGGAGATTGTACAGAAAGAGCGCGAGAACGATCGCCACCAGCAGGCCGCCGAGCATCAGTGAAAAGCGGACGTTGCTAATCGTGGTTTCGACGAAACTCGCCGCGCGGAACAGGGCAGGACTGACGGCGATACCCTCACTCTTGAAGACCGGCGCAAGGTCACTCAAGGCACGGTCAACGCCCTGCGTGACATCGAGCGCGTTCGCCCCGTATTGGATCGATACCTGAACGATCACGCCGGGCTTGCCCATGATCGATGCTCCGCCGATCGGCGGAGCAGGCGCCCATCGCACGCTCGCCACGTCGCTCAGCCGAACGCTTGCTCCATCCTGATACGCGATTACGGAGCCGCCCAATTGGTCCGGTGTGATCGACTGACCTTCGCTATGAATCACGATGCGCTGATTCGCGGTTTCGATGAAGCCGGAGCCGCGAACGCCGGTCGAAGCGCGGCCGGCGGCCAGAAGGTCGGTGATTCCCAGCCGGTATTCGAGCATTCGCGCCGGGTTGACCTGTATCTGGAGCTCGCGTTCGTCACCGCCGTATATCGAGATGTGGGCGACTCCCGGCACGGCGAGCAGGCTCGGCTGGAGCGTCCAGTCGGCGAAGGTACGAAGGTCCATCAGCGAGCGTGTTGGGGAAGTCAGGCCAATATCCATTATCACGGCGGTCGCGGAGGTCAGCGGCGCCATCGTGGGCGCGGCCACACCCTGGGGCATCTGGCTCGTGATCTCCAGAAGGCGCTCACCCACCATCTGCCGCGCCCGGTAAATGTCGGTCCCGTCCCGGAAGATTACCGTCACCACCGAAAGGCCCTGGATCGACTGCGAACGGATCGATTGTAGGCCGACGGTGCCGACCAGCGCGTTTTCGATCCGCTGCGTGATTAGAGTTTCGACTTGCTCGGGCGAGAATCCCGGCGCCTCGGTCTGGACCGCCACTTGCGGAGGAGCGAACTCGGGAAACACGCCGAGCTTGGCATGCTCGGTCACATAGAGGCCGTAGAGCACGATCACACAGGCGAGCGCGATCACGACGCCGCGCAAGCGCAACGAGAATTCGACGATCGCCTTGAGCATCTCCGCGCTAGTCCTGCACCTGGATTTGAGACTTGAATTCTTCGGATAGCAGCGCCTGCGCACCGGTGACGACGACTCGATCTCCCGCGGCGAAACCGCCGCTTACAAACCATCCCTTCCCAACCGGAGCGCGGATCGGGATCGCACGCCGCTCGAACCTGGTCGGCGCGATTTGCACGTAGGCAAAAGCGGCGTCTCCCGTTCGGACCACCGCGGCGCTCGGCACCACGACGCCGCGCTCCGAGGCGGCGGAAGACTCCAGGCGCGCCGTAACTGCGGCGCCGGGACGAAGCGGAAAACCCTGCGCCTCGACGCGCAGCATGAAGCCCTGGCCTTGAAGATTCGGGTCCACTGTAGGCGCGTACCAGATCGATTGCGCGGCCAGCGGACGGGAGTCACCCAATACCGTTGTCTCTCCTTGCGCCGGCAAATTCGCGAGTGACTCGCCTGCAGGAACCGCTACTCGAACTATCGCCGCCGCGCGCTTGATCAACGCGTTGACAAGTTCCGCGCGTGCCGCGGGCGCCATCGCCGCGACTGCGCCGCCCCATTCGTCCGCCAGACGCTGGCCAAGCAAATTGAACTGCGCCCAGTCGGATTGAAATCTGGCCTGCGCGGTCTGAAAGTCCTTGAGCGAGATATTCTGCTTCTCGGAATGAAGCAGCTTGGCGCGCGCGTATTCCGCCTGTGACGCGTCGAGCGTGGCTCGGGCCGCGACCAATTGCGCATCGAGCGCGGCGAGCGGAGCCGGATCGAGAATGACACCGTAGGCCGTCACTTCACGCACGCGCGTTATGGGCGCGAGCACCTCAGTCTTTATACCGATATGCGCTTGCTGCTCGCGGCTGAGCGTGACGATCACGTCACCGTTTGCGCTGTGCGACAGACTGGGCGTGGCCGCCGTGACCTGATCTTCCTCATCGCCTTCGTCGCGGTTGCCTGCACCGAACAACCACACCAGCACGACGATCACGGCGAGCGCCGCGACCCCGAGCGCGATCAGTCGAGACCGATTAGTGTTCACTCACTTTCACCTCAGTGTCGGCAGGTGGTGGAAACGTGAACGAGCTGGCGTCGCCGTGGTCGAGCGGCCGTTGCATGGAATTTTCCAGCGCGCCGAGCGCACTCTGCGCGCCGGTCAGGGTCTGAAGCAGCGTCTGTTGCGCCGCTAAATTCTGCAGCCGGGTAGCCGCCAGAGTGATAGCGTCGCTTTCACCGACCGCCGTCGCGCGCGATGCTTGCTCGTAGCGTTGCGCCTGATACTTCGCGGCGCTCCGTGCGGCGTCGAGCGCGGCCAGCGTCCCACGATAGTTGATGAGGGCGGTGCGCGCTTCGGCGATAATCCCGGCCTGCATCGCGAGGAATTGCGCGGCGACCTCCTTACGCCGCGCCTCCGCCCCCGCTATCGGCCCTTGGTTCTGATTGAAAATGGGCAGCGCCACCGAAGGTCCCAGCTCGAAAATATTCTCCCCGCCTTCCCACGAATAACCGCCGGCCAGATGGAGGTCGGGATATTGCTTGGCGATTTCGAGCTTGAGCGCCTCGTCGGATGCGGCGTATTGGGCGAGCTTGCGCCGCAGATCGATTCGGTCGAGCAACGCCAGGCGCTGAACCGTATCGGGCGCGAGGGATTGCTCGTCAGGCGGACGGTCAAGCGCGGTCCATGCGAGCTTCGCGCCATCGAGCGCCTCGACGGGCAGCCCGATCGCCGCCGCCAGTGCGTTGCGATCCGCAGGCACGCGCGCTTGCGCCTCGGCGGTCTTCAGCCGCGCATTCTGGAGACCGCTCAGCGCCAGGTCGAGTTCGGGCTGCGAGGCCTCGCCGGCTTTGACTCTCGCGGCGACGAACGCCGAAGTCAGCGCCAGCGCGTCCTGCTCTTGCGCCGCCAGATCGCTACGGCGCGTATCAAGCAGATACCGCAGCAGCGCCGCGCGAATCCGGCTTCGAACCGTCCACGCGGTTTCACCGGCGGCCAGCCGCGCCGCATCGGCCAAGCGTTCCGCCTGAGCGATTCGGTAGCCGCGCTTTCCCGCGGTTTCGATCGGCAGATCGAGCGAGAAAGCTCCGATCGCCCACGGCGCGAAGCTCGGGCTGCTGCGTAGGTCATATTGGGGACCGAGTCCAACCACCGGATTCGGCCTTGCTCCCGCGGTCACGATCGCAGCCTCGGCGGTTCGAACTTGCGCCGCAGCCACCGCCATGTCGGGACTGAAGTAGAAGCCCGCAAGGGTAAGGGTTTCGAGATTCCAATCCGGCGGCGGGCAGGCGGACGGCTTCGCCGCGGCATTGGTATCGAGGTAAGCGCACAGCCCCGGATTCGCGAGAGCACGGCGCTCGAACTGCCGCGCGATCTCGGCCGGGACGAGCGGCTCAGGCTGATACGTGGCGCATCCGCAGAATATGCCCGCCACCAGCGCGGTCGCGGCGAATCTCACTATTGTCTGTCGACGCATCGAACTCGCGCGCGCACGAAACCGCCCCGGGTGAATTGTCCGCGCCTCAACTCACGCCGCGATCTGGAGCAGAGTCCGGACGACGATTTCTCCGAACGCCGAGCCAAGCATAACGGCCGTCAAGAGAACCGGCGCCAGAATCCAAGGCTGTGGCCACCGGGCTCGGATTTCCTCCGCCTGATCCTCGAGCGGGTTAAGCAGGCACGCGATCCGTTGCTTGAGGACCGACTCTTGCCCGATGAGCGCCGCAACCGGCGACACAATCGCGTGCTGGCGCAACCGCGCCGCGGCCAGAATCGCCGAGGCCAGGTCAGAACCATCAGCGCCCGCGGCCCGCGCCTCTTCATCGCGCGCCAGTTCCAAGGCGACAATCCATGCGCGAAATCGCTCCTGTGCCTGAGGCCATGGCCATTGCAGATCCGTCGCCAGTTGCGCCAGCCAGATACGCAACGGATCGCGATGCCGTGCGTGCGCGCGCTCGTGCTCAAGCGCGGCCTCGATCGCACGATCATCCAATGCTTTGGCCAGATGCGGGGAAAACACAATCCATGGTTTGAGCAGGCCAACCGTCGCTGTGCCCGGATCGCCATCATCCCGAAACAGCGACCATCCCGCCCGAATCGCGGCTCTCGTGAAGAGCAGCAGGAAAGGAACGCTCAATAGCAGAACCGCCGACGGCACCCGCTCAGGAACCGGGTCCGGCTCGACCAGCGCCCACCCGCATAGCCATGCCGCAACGATCAGCGCTGGCACGAACGTCCACCAAATCCGCCGCCACATGAGATGCTCCAGGCAGCGGGCGCTGCCTTGGCTGGTTTGTCCGGCGGGCCACCATCCGCACGCGAGTAAAGCGATTCCACTCAGAAGTGCGATCAGGACGGTCAGAAAACATTCACGTTCCATGTTTCGACCTCCGGCGGGCGGCCACCGCCCGTTCGAGTTCGTCGAGTAGCCGGGGGTCGATCGATTCAACCGCTTCGACCAAAGCCGCTACGGCTGTATGCGGCCGCGCGCCAAGGAGCCGGCTCAGCGCCGTGCGCGCTCGTGCGTGATCGACGACCTTGCGCGCGATTCTGGCGCGGTAGCTGAAGGCCTTGCCCTTTCGCTCGCGGGTCACCAGGCCCTTCTCGTGCAGGCGATCCAGAACCTTGGCAGTAGTGGTATAGACCAGTCCCGCAGGCTCGCCAACCAGTGAGTGAATATCACGCGCAGTCGCCGTGCCCAGGTCCCAGACCTTTTCCAGCACCGCATACTCTAAATCACCGCCTGGCAGACGCATGCGCTTCATTCGACTAACTTACGACACGCGTCGTAGATGGTCAACGAACTCCCCGAACGCCTCTGAATGAGGTCCGAGATGGCCATTCTAAAGATGAAATGAACGCGGCATTGGTGGGGCGCCCGCCGATCGTCTCGACCGAGGAGATTGAAAAGTAGAGAAGTACTCTACGAGGGTTTAAAAATCGCGTGGACAGGGGTTCCATTCGTCAAGTCCGCTGATGGTCGTGCGACAACTTCATCTCCCACCTTGAGATTGCCGAAGACCTGAACCAAATCGTCCATGCTTCGACCGGGGCTGACTGCGACCTGTTTAACTAGACCCTGTTCAACGATTTCCACGGAGACGCGCCCGCCGGTTTGAATGATTGTGCTTGGGGGGACGAACAGCGTTGGCGTAGTCTCGCGCACCGGCCAGAGAACCTCGACGAACATTCCAGGGTCCAGCACGTCCTGCTCTTGGTAGTAGTCCGCTTCGACCGGCATGGTGCGAGTGGCCGGGTCAACCGAATGCGAGATGCGGCTTATGGCGGCGGTGAAGGATCTTCCTGGCCAAGCGTTGACCTCGAATTGGACCTTTGCGCCCGCCGCTACGGCGTCGGCGTCAGCTTGAGGGACCGGAACGACTAGTCTGAGGTGCGAGATCTGCTTGAGCCGCAACAGCGGCACTGCAGCGGTGAGGGGCTCACTCGGCGGACCGACCAGAGCGCCCGGGTGAACGTTGCGCTCACTAATAATGCCGTCAAAAGACGCGGTAATCTCCAGGTATCCGGCTAGAGTCTTCAGTTGGCGCACGCGGTCGAGGTCGGCCTTGTACGCTTGCTTAGCGAGCTCGACCTCGTTCTCCGAGGTCGCCCCTGGAGTCTCCGACGCCTTGACCAATCTGCGGTAAGTGGCTTCATCCCCGGCCATGGTGGCTTCGGCTTGCGCCGTCTGCGCGAGCAGCTCAGGCGCGGACAATCGCACCAGAAGCTGCCCGCGACGCACCATTGAGCCGCGATCCACCTGTATCTCTTCCACGTATCCCTGCACCTTGGGATAGATGGCGACCTGTTCCCAAGGTGCCAGTTCCGCCGGCAGCCGATCGATAGCTGAGAGCTTACGCGATATCACCGCGACAACCTGAACTTGCGGAGCTGCCGTCGCCGTAGCGGGAGCTTTAGGACTGGAGGTTGGCGCGGAATCACACGCGGCAATGATCACGATCAGCACCAATGCGAGCCAAGCCACACTTGCTGAGCCGAATTCGCTCAGTGCATGCCGCTGAGCCCGACGCTGAATGTTGCGAATACGAATCCTCATTGCTGTTCGAAGTGGACGCTTTCGCGATCGTAGGGGTCGAGAGAATTTGAGCGGGCTGGCCGGTCGGGGGTCAGCACATCGAACACCACCGGCAGAACCAAAAGAGTTGCAAACAGCGAGGCCAGCAGCCCGCCGATGACGGCCACTCCCAGCGGCGCGGTTTGGGTCGCGCCGCCCCCGATGCCGATGGCCATCGGAATCATGCCGGCGACCATCGCCAGCGTAGTCATCAGGATCGGACGGAGCCGGCGTTCCGCCGCTTCCGCGATGGCGGCCGCTGGGCGGTCTCCCGCCCGTCGCTGTTGCCAGGCGAACGTGACGAGCAAGACGGCATTCGCGACCGCTACGCCGACTGCCATGATGGCACCCATGAAGGACTCGACGTTGAGCGTGTTGCGAGTGATCAGAAGGATCAGAACCACACCGGCGAGAACCGCGGGTACTGAAGAAAGTACGACAATGGCGTCCCGTACCGATTCGAAGTTGGCCGCGAGAATGAGCACAACCACGACAATCGCGAGCAAGAGTCCGACTCTAAGGCCGCCGAGCGTGCTCGCCATCTGAACCAGCTGTCCGCGGCTTTCAACCGTGACCCCCTGCGGCGGCGCACCCAGCGAGCTGATGGCTTGATCGATGTCCTTTGCCGCCCGGCCATAGTCGTCGCCGCTGATGTTCGCCACTATGTTAAGACTGCGCTGGTTGTTGAGATGATCGATTTGACCCATGGTCGTGCCGGGCGAGACCGTGGCAACGTCTGAGACCAGTGGGCGGGTCGCACCGATCGGCATCACTGGCAGATGACGCAGCGAGCCGGGGACCGCCAAGTCGTTGGCCGGAACGCGAACTTCTATCGGGTAAGGAATTCCGCTTTGGGGGTCAACCCAGTAATTGCGGCTAATCAGCACGCTGGTCGCGGTCGCGTCAACCACCGATCCGGCGACCTGACTCACCGTAACACCGAGTTGCCCGGCGAGGACACGATTGATGTCTACGTTAAGTGTCGGGTAATCGAGCGATTCGGCCAACTGCACGTCGCGCAGTTCGGGAACTCGTTCGAGTGCTGCGCGCAAGCGCGTCGCATATGGCAAGATCAGGTCGAAATTCTTGCCCCACACAGTAACTTCCACCGGCGTGGGAGAGCCGTAGTTGAGAATCTGCGACACGATATCACCCGCCTCGAACGAGAAGCGTACATCGGGGAAGTCGTGGGCGAACTTCTTGCGCAGGCGTTCTTCCACATCCGGCAGCGGTGGGCGGCGAGCGTTGCTCAGGGCTACCTGCAAGACGGCGTCTTGCGGTCCGCTATTCCATAGGAAGATCAAATCGATGGGATACTGCCAGTTCGGGACTCCGATCGTCGCAAGCGTCAAAGGAGCGTTGCCAGCTCCAACTTCCTCGCCGATTTCTTTTTCAACCGCGCGCACGATTTCCTGAGTATGGGCTAGATCGGTCCCTGCGGGAGCGTGGATACGAAGTTGAAACTGTCCGGTATCCAGGCGCGGAAAAAGCTGGGTCCCAAGGCTCTCGGCGGCGACCAGCAGCAGCCCGACCACCACCACGTAAATTCCAAGGACTGGCCAGCGAAGTCCGAGCGTACGCTCAACCACGGAGCGATACCGGCTGCGAAACCGATCGAAGCACGACTCGCGAACCTGACCGCTATGAGGATCGCGATGCTCACTTTCAAGAAACCAGACGGAGAGAACCGGAAGCACCGTGTTTGAGACCAGGTACGAGGCAATCATTGAGAAAGCGACGGCAAGCGCAAGCGGGGGAAACAAAGCCCGGCCGATCCCGGCCATAAAGAACGAAGGTGTAAACACTGCGATTATGCACACCACCGCGATGAATCGCGGCTCGATGACTTCCGCCATGCCGTCGGCCACCGCGCGCGCAACACTCTTGCCATGCGCCAAATGGGTGTGAATGTTCTCGATCGCCACGGTCGCTTCATCGACCAAAATACCCACCGCCAGCGCAAGCCCGCCCAAGGTCATGATATTGACCGTTTCGCCACCGACCCGAAGCGCGATGAATGCGCTCAGGATCGAAAGTGGGATCGTAATGATAACGATCCCAGCCGAGCGCCAGTCCGCCAGGAACAGCAGCACCATTAGACCGGTGAGGAGTGCGCCGATCGCGCCTTCGAGGAGCAGATCGCGGATCGCGCTCGTCACGTACACTGACTGGTCGAACTCAAAGTTGACCCTCATGCCGACGGGTAGCATGGCCTGCATCCGGGG
The DNA here is from genome assembly GCA_021780755.1 of Deltaproteobacteria bacterium. Lineage (GTDB taxonomy): Bacteria > Desulfobacterota > Binatia > Binatales > Binataceae > JADMIL01. The sequence goes on from JAJXYF010000010.1 coordinate 57,791, forward strand.
CAGCGCGGCCTTGACCACGTTCACGACATTGAGCGTCGAGGCGTCCGCCCGTTTGATGACCGGCATGTAAACCGTCGGGTGGCCGTTGATCAGAGCGACCTGCGTTACAATGTCACTGCCGTCGTAGACCTGTCCCAGGTCGCGAATGAAAACCGTGGGGCCCGCGCCCAGACGGAGTGCAACGTCGCCGAGCTGGCTGACCCGGTCGGCCATCGCGTTGGTGTGAACGATCGCGCTGAAATCGCCGACCTGAGCATTGCCGGACGGCAGAGTGAGATTGGAGTTGAGTACCGCCTGCACAACATCGAAAGGCGAGATGCCGTAGGAGCGCAGGCGGTCGGGATCGAGATCGACCACGATCGTCCGCACCTTGCCCCCAAAAGGGGGCGGCGCGGATACGCCCGGCAATGTGCCGAGCATCGGCCGGACCCGATAGAGCGCCGCGTCTTGGATTTCTGATTCGCTTTGAGTGTCGCTGGAGAAGACCAGTTGCCCAGCCGGGATGGAACCGGCATCGAATCTGAGTATGAACGCCGGAAGTGTGCCTGGCGGCATGAACGAGGTGGCGCGAAAAGTCATCGCCGTCACCTGCGCCACGGATTGCGCGATGTCGGTTCCCGGCTGGAAATAGAGCTTGAGCAGCGCAGCTCCCTGAATCGATTGCGACTCGATGTGGTCGAGTCCCGCGATATAAAGAAAATGATACTCGTAGTAGGTAACGAACTGGCTCTCCATCTGGCTCGGCGCCATCCCACCGTACGGTTGCACCACGTAAATCACCGGTATGCCGAGCGATGGAAAAATGTCGGCCGGCGCGCTGCGAATCGAGAGCCACGCGCCAAGCAGAACCGCAACAATGGCGATCATTACGCTGGTCGGCCGACGCAGTGCCAAACGTATTAACCACATGATCAGCGACTACCCTGCTCTGCATGCGTGTAGGCAGAGAAAAATGGATCGAGGTCGCCCGCGGCGCGCCACACCAGCAAGAATGCCCGCCAGACGTTGACCTTTGCCACCGAGTTGTCGATTTCAGCCTGATTCAGCACCTGGTTGGCAGTGGCTACGTCCACTGCTGTGGCCAGCCCGGCGCGATAGCGCGCAATGTTCTGACGCTGGCTGGCGCCGGCAGCATCAAGCTCGACCACCGTGTTGGCGGCGATGCGCCCGGTGGTATCCAGAATGGCGCGCGCGCTGTCGAATTGAGTCTGAAGCTGAAGCGCGGTTTCCCGATACTGAGACTGAGCCAGCTTGAGGCTGGCCCGCGACGCGTCCATATCGGCTCGTGCGCCGAGGATCTGTTCGATTGGAATCGTCACAACCACGCCCGCCGCGAAGTTGTAGCTACTCGGCAGCGTCCCACTCCCAGGCGATACAGGCGAACCGCCATAATTGAAGCCGCTGCCACGTCCGAAAACCCCTGCTATGACATTGAACCGTGGCAGATACTCAAGCTTTGCCGCGCGCTCCAGATGCTCGGCCGAGCTGATTCCGGCGGACGACTCGCGCAGCAACGGGTCAGAGGGCGAGGGTCCAGATGGCCAGCGCTCCTGGGTGGTGGTTTCGAGCAGTTTGCCGGTTGAGAGCTCCACCTTCGGCATGTCGATTGCACCCAAGGTCTGCGCCAGCGCCGCGTAAGTCACCTGCTGATTCTGTTCCGCCTGTAGCTCCAGATTTCGCGCCAGGGCGAGTTCAGCCTGAGCACGCGCCAGATCGGCTCCGGGTCTAAGTCCGCTGCCGACCACTCCCTTGACCGAGGTTACGAACACCTCATCACGCATTACCCCTGCGCGCGCCGCCTTAGCGGTTTGAATAGCCGAGATTTCGTTCAGAAAGGCCTGCGCCGCACCGAAGGCGACCAGCAGTCTCTGCTCGTCAGTCGCCGCACTTTGTTGCGCGCGCTGCGCGAGCGCGGAATCGACCACCGCCATTTGCCGGATCAGTGCGGCGATGTCTTCGGATACAAAAGCGCTGGTCCCACCGTTCCAAGCGCCGGGACCAAAGCTGCCACTGGTGCGCGGCCCTTCGAACGCCGGGAAGCCCGGAAGCGGCAAGTACAGGCCCACCGGGTTGTGTGCGGCTTGCCCCCAATTCACCGATTCGGCCACGTCCATCTGCTGGACGTATCCGGCCCTAGCGCTTTCCACACCCGCAATTGCTTGTTCTTCGATCGCCTCCTGAGCGCTCAGACTGGGTTGATGCGCCAGCGCATACTTGACCGCTTGGCTCAGGGTTAACGGCGATGCCAAAAGCATCCCGGTCTCCGCAGCCAAGCCGCGGCCAAAGCCCAGCAACGTGAGCCCGACCACGACCAGGCAAGCTTTCATCTTCATCGGCGCGCCTTGCTTCTGCCCGAACGCGTCTTTTTTTCGAAGAGTTCGGCAAAAAGCTCGCGAACCTTCTCTTTCGCCTCGCTCAGCACCTTTTTGCCCAAGGGCGTCGCCCGGTACACACGACGCGACCATCTGCCCTGACGCTCTTCCATGGAACCCAAGTAACCCTTGCGTTCCATTGCATGAAGCATCGGATAGAGGCTGCCGCCGCTGAGCCTGTAGCCGTGCCGCCCCAGCTCCTCGATGATGCCGAGCCCGAAGATCGGCCCCTCCGCGGCGTGATGAAGCACATGCAGACGGATCAGCCCCGCGTACAGCTGCCGGTCTTCCTGTTCGGTGTTATCGTCGTTTATCGCCATCGAAGTTCGATCTCGTATCACGATAACGAGTATCGCTCAAACAGTTGAGTCGGAGACATGAAACCGCTCATCACGCTTTCCGCATATATGCCGCGTACAGATCGTCAAAGAGTGCCGCACCGCGCGCCAGGCGCGACTCGTCGTCCTTGTAAGCCCGGCCAATCGCCCAGTCAGCGAGCGATCTGCTCTGTCACGGAGATCTTGCGCCGAAAGACTTCGGAACGCTGGCACCGGCGGTTCTGATCGACCGTCCTGGTCCGCGCCCGTCGGGCACCGGAGTTGCCCTCTGAGTCGCTTGGATAGGTGTGGCAGTGGGGCGTGGGCGGTCTCCTCATCACGTGAAGGAGGCATCACTCAAATGCCCGAGATTCAGAGTTCAGAACCTCAAGAGTCTGATCGGCTTTCATCGATTCTCGCGGGATTCCTGACACCGAAGGAGCTGGCAGGCGCGTTCGGGCGTAACCGAATGAACGATCGCGCGCTGGCATCGACTTCATCACCATTGACGCTCGCGATGCTGGGTAAGCGGCCAAGTCCGTCATCCCGAAGTATGCGGACAGGGTGCGTAAAGCGTCAGGGAATTATGGCGAAGTCGAAGGCGGGCGGGAGCTTTTCGGCGACGGTCTGGATGATGCCGGTGACGCGATCGCCGCGGATGACCGAGCCGTCGGTGAGGACGCCGAAGAATTCATCGTGGTTGGCGGGATTCGTCAGCAAGCGCATCGCCATGCCGCGCGAGGGATGGACGAGGCCGTCGGCATGGATCATTGGGGAGAAGCTGCGACCGTGGTCGGCGCTCTGGAAGAGCAGGGCGTCGGCACCGTCGGAGTTCATCGGCCACAGCGGGGGCGGCCCGGCGGCGGCGGCGATAAAGATGGCATTATCGGCGACGAGCAGGGGGACGGTGTACGAGCGGCTGAGTCCCTTCAAGTATTTCCATGAAGCGCCGGCGTCCGGGGAAGCATAGAAGCCGCGGCCGGTAGTGACGAAGAGGCGCCTGGAATCGGCGGGATCGGGGGCCACGCAATGAATATCGGAATAGACGCCACGGTTGAGCGGCTCGAAGCTGCGGCCGCGATCGGGCGAGCGATAGATGCCGCCCTCCTCGACGCCCACGTAGATGACGAGCGCGTTGGAGCGATCGAAGGCGATCGACCTGACGTGGGGGATGTGCGGCGGGGGCGGAAAGCCCCAGCGCTCGCGGCCGGGGATTTTGAGGAAGGCGGCGCATTCGTGGAATGAGTGGCCGTGGTCGAGACTGCGCAGGATGCGCGCGTGCGAAGTGCCGATGAAGACCTCGCCGGGGCCGTCGGAGGGCGCGGCGATCGACCAGATTTCCTCGTCGCGGACGGCGCCGGGGGTGATGTCGCGCCAATTACGGCCGCCGTCGTCGGAGCGGGCGAGTGAGCCGCGGCCCCGGGCGCTGCCGGCGTGCACATTATTAACGGAGCCGGCGTAGAGGACGCCGGGGTCGGCGGAATCCTGGGCGATACACCAGACCGAGGGCGGATCGGCGAGCGCCATCAAGGGCGGCCCGATGCGGTCCGGGTCGAGCATCACGATGCCCTTGGAGGTGCCGACGCAGAGGCGCATCAGAGGATCCGAGCGGCGGGGCGCAAGCTATTCGAGCCGGGCGCCGACGGCGATTTCGCCGGCAGCGGCGAGGTCGGCGGGGGCGACTTTTTTCGGACTGGGATCGAAGCGGGCGCGGCGCACGAGGATCGAAGCGTCGTGGAGCGCGATGCGCATCCCGTCGCGATCGATGTTGACGACGGTGCCGGGAGCAGCGGTATCGCCGCCGCCGGCTTTGAGCATGGCGTCGTAGAGGCGGAGGCGGCGGCCGGCGAGGCTCGCGAAGGCGCCGGGCTGCGGATCGCATCCGCGGACGAGATCGTGGACGGCGCGCGCGGGCCGGTTGAAATCGATGGCGGCGTGCTCGTCGCGACAAGGGGCCTCGTAGGTGGCCAGCGCCTCGTCCTGCGGGGTAGCGGGAGCGTTGCCGGCGGCGATCAGGTCAACGGCCTGGAGCATCGTTTCAATGCCGAGCGGAAAGAGCGAGTTGAAATAAAGCGAGCCGGTGGTATCGGCGGAACCGATCGGGACGCGGCGCTGGATCAGGATGGGGCCGGTGTCGATGCCGCGGTCGGGCCAAAACCAGGTGACGCCGGTCTCGGCGTCGCCCTCGATAATGGCCCAGTTGATCGCGCTGGCGCCGCGATGGCGCGGGAGCAGCGACGGATGGAAGCAGATGGTCTTGAAGCGCGGGGCGTAAAGAATCCGCTCGGGCACGATGAGCGTGACGAAGGCCATGATGGCGAGGTCGGCGTCGAGCGCGCGGACCTGATCGAACTCGCGATCGCCGCGGAAGGAGGCGGGCTGGCTGAGCGGCAGGCCGAGTTCGAGGGCCTTGGTCTTGAGCGGATCGGGCCGGGCGCCGGGCACGTCGGCCGGGGCGAAGACGTGCGCGATCTGATGACCGCCGGCGTGGAGCGCTTCGAGGGCTTTCTCGGCAAAGGCCGCCTGTCCGATGAGAACGATACGCACCTACATCCACCTCCCACTGCGAGCACCAGCGGAAAGCTAACAAAAGAGTCGGGCGGGTGCACGCGGGTGGGCGGTGATTCGTCCACATGGCACGGCATAGCACAATACAGTTAGCAGATGGCGGAGGGGCGGGGACGGAAGGGTATTGAAATGGCGGGAAGCACAAGATTGCGGTTATGTGAAGGACATTTGATCTCGTGATTAATCTTTGCTACATAGGCTGACGCGCTTGCGCCCAAGCATGAAATCAACTGTCATGCGCAGGTTCGGGAGCGTAACCGTAAGGCGTGCGGGTCAGTCTGCGGACCGCGCGAGCACAGGTTGCGAGATGGAGTGGGGAAGTCGTTTGCGAGGTTAGGCGGAGGAGGTGCGGAGCGAAGTAGTTTCCGCGGCGCGGATTAGTTTGGCTGCAAGGTGCGATCAGGTTCTGTTCAAATCGTTCAGGTTCTGATCTTCAAGCAGAGAACGGCCGACATTATCAATTCAGACCAGCCCGCACGGCTGGAGGGGGTGGTCCGGCCGGACCAAGCGAATCCGAAGCGCAATCGGGAATCGACCCAGCAACCGTATTTCGATCGCCTAAAAACGAACGACGCAGTCGGCTACACAAGGGTACAGTCGGAGTCCAATCGGTTCAGGGGGCTCGAATCATCAAACTGGGGACCGAGTGTCGCTCTCTCCAAGAGGTTCCAGTGTCAGTCAGGCAGGGAGGAATTTGGATGGAGACTGAAGTGCACGTGGGGTGTTCGTCCGGGGGAGTCATGAGAAAGATCGTGGCGCTGGGGTTGGCGCTGGCGATCGTCGGACTCTGCGCCGGGAAATCAATGGCCGGCGATCTGTCGGCGCAGCCGGGGGGCTTGAACGTAACCGGAGCGACCGCATCGGTACTGCCCGATGGGCCGGCAGGCGGCGCGGCGCCCGAGGAATCCTGGTTGAGCGGCTTACATGTGTCGGGATTCTTGAGCCAGACCTTCGGCATGTGGCAGAACCCGTCGGCGCTGCGGGACTTCACCACCAGCCGCAATAACCTGGCGACGTCGCGCACTTGGCTGCAGGTGGACGAAAACCTGCGCATCAACGAGAACAACAGCTTGTTCATGCGCGAATGGTTTGTGTACGAGCCGCCGTATGCGTTCAACAGCGCCAATGGCCTCGGCAAGTACGCGAACGAGTTTTACAATCAGTACACGGTCCGCGACGCTTGGTGGCAAAACAAGACCGGGCCACTGACCACCTATGTCGGCAACCAGATCGTGGTGTGGGGTCAGTCGCTGGCGTTCCGCGTGGGTGACGTGGTCAATCCGCAGGATACGACCTGGGCGTTCGGCTTTGCCAACCTCGAGCAGTCGCGTATTCCGCAGTGGATGATCCATCCGATTCTGAACCTGCCGGAATGGGGACCGCTCTCGTCGAACTTCGTCGAGGGCATCCTGCTGCCGCGCCTGCAGCCGATGTGGAATAGCTGCGACTACGCGGACCATCGCTACGACGGTGAGTGCAACGTCAACGCGGGGACCGTCAACAACGGGTTTCCTGGGGGAGTGGGCTTCGACCCGCCCGGCCGCTTCAGTGGTCACCTCGCCACCGGGGCCTTTTATCCGGGAAGAACGGCTGTTTTTGGTTCGACCCTGCCGCCGTATGGGCAACCTATGCAAAACAGCCGCCTGATCGGTGCGCCGCTCTCCAACATGTTCTTCTATTGCACCAACCTGGGCTCGGGTGCCCAGCCGTTCAACCCGGTTCCGAAGGGCCTGCAGAAAAACTGCAGCGGGAACGGTCTCGATGTGGGCCAGTGGAAGATCCCGGCCTCTACGGTCGGGAACTGGGAAGAAGGCCTTCGCCTGCACACGCTGGTGGGCGGAGCGGAGATGACGGCCTTCTACTTCAACTCGTGGAACCTGTATCCGAACACCTTCTGGCAGCAGTACACGATGTCGTTCCGCAACAAGTTCGTTCCGATTCAGAAGGTCGGCGTGACCGGCGATATGCCGCTTCCGATGCCTTCGAGCGTGTCTGAATATCTGCCGGTCGTGGGCCGCGCGGAAGGCGTGTACACCAACCATGAAGCGGTGCTCAGCTTCGATCCGGTCGGCAATCCCAACGGCGTGCGCTACACCGATATGGCGAGCTGGATGTTGGCGCTGGACATCGACCAGGCGTATGCGCCTTGGCTGACCAGCACCGGCAACCTGTCGGCGAACGTCGAACTCTATGACGAAATCTGTTTGGATTCGTCGCAGAGCATGTTCGAGACGTTCGGCCCCTGGACCGGCGGCGGCATCGAGAGCGAAACGAACATCAAGAACAACGTGTCGGCCTTGTTCAACATCGGTACGGGCTGGCTGTGGGAAGATATCCAGCCGGCGTGGACGATGGTCTTCAATCCCAAGGGACGTACCACACTGCTGTTCCCGTCGGTGGTGCTGAATCCGCCATGGACCAAGAAGTACTTCATGAAGCTGCAGGCGATCGAAGTACTCGGCGGCGATAGCCACGAACAAATGAGCGGTGGCCTCCTGAAGGGCCAGAGTCTGTTGACGGCACAGTTCCAGTACAACTTCAACCTGCTCTAAAACGAGCCGAACCAGAATTCGCGGCGGGCGCATCGAGCGTCCGCCGCGTTTTTTTTTGAGGCGCGATCGCGGGCGGGCGACGCCCGGCGCTTTCCGCACCGGGGCGATTGGACTATCATCGCGCGCGGAGGCAAGGGGATGCGCCGAGACATAGAGATCAACGCCGAAGGAACGAAACTGCGCGGATGGCTTTATCTGCCTGACGGAGCGAAGGGACGCGTGCCGGCGGTGGTGATGGCGCACGGCTTCTCGGCGGTCAAGGAGATGTATCTCGATCGGTTTGGCGAGGCTTTCAGCCGGGCGGGAATGGCCGCGGTGGTGTACGACAATCGCAACTTCGGGGCGAGCGATGGGGAGCCGCGCCAGGAGATCGATCCGTGGCAGCAGGTGCGGGACTATCGCCACGCGATCACGTGGGCGTCGGGACGCGCGGAGATCGACGCGGACCGCATCGGAGTGTGGGGATCGAGCTACAGCGGCGGTCACGTGCTGGTGGTCGGCGCGATCGATCGGCGGGTGAAATGCGTGGTTTCGCAGGTGCCGCTGGTGAGCGGATCGCGCAATCTGAAGCGGCTGATCCGGGCCGACATGATGGCGTCGGTACGCGCGCAATTCGACGCCGATCGCGAGGCGCGGTTCAAGGGCATGGCGCCGGCGATGATGCCGGTGGTGGCCGAGGATCCGATGGCGCCGGCGGCGCTGCCCACGGCGGATTCGTGGCAATGGTTTACCGAGACCGGCCGCAGCCGGGCGAGTACGTGGCGCAACGAAGTGACGTTGCGCACGGTCGAGATGCTCGGCGAATATGAGCCGCGCGACTACGTTTCGCGGATCAGCCCGACGCCGCTCCTGATGGTGATTGCGGACAACGATCATCTGGCGGTGGCCGACGAGGCCTTCAGGGCCTACAACGAAGCGCTCGAACCCAAGCACATCCTGGTATTGAAGGGCGGCCACTTCGACGCGTACGTGAATGATTTCGAGCGTGCGAGCGGCGCGGCGCGCGATTGGTTCGTCGAGCATCTGATGGGCTGATTCCGACCTCGGGACGAGCGCGGCCGAAGCGTCATCAATCAGGTGAATCAGCGCCACGCGGAGCGAGGCGCCGCCGCGGACGCGCAAGTGCCGGCGCGCGCATCGGGAATTAACCGCGCCGCGATTGACTCCATCGGCGGGCCTGCGTAATTGACCTCACGATGAAATATCGACGGTGGCGGGCGGCGGCGTGCGCGCGGGCGAGTATCGCGATGAGGCCGCGGAAGGCCGCGCTGGTGGCGGCCATTGCGGTGATAGCGGTGGTCGCGAGCCTGGCGCTAGCGGCGCGGGCCGGCGCGAAGGAGGCGGGTGCGAGGGCGGTCCCGGCGCGCGGCAGGATTTTCGTACTGATGGTGTGGGACGGGCTGCGGCCGGACCTGGTGGATGCCGTCAACACGCCAAATCTGTTCGCGCTGGAGCAGGCGGGCGTGCGCTTTGCACGACATCATTCGATCTATCCGACGTTGACGATGGTCAATGCGGCGGGACTCGCGACCGGGGCGGCGCCCGGCGGATCGGGAATTTATGGCGACGCGATGTATCTGGCGCCGGTGCTCGGCATGGCTCGCGCGGCTGCGATACCGCAGATCGGCGTGCTCCTCGGCGATCCGCTCAACCTGGAAAATTCGCGGTACCTGGCCGAGCTGAACGAATCGCCGGCGTTCGACGGGCGGCTGATCGGTCTGCGGACGACGGCGCAGGAAGTGGAGGCGGCGGGCGGCTACGTTGCGGTAATCGGCAAGGCAGGCCCGACACTACTTTTTGACGATAATTTTGTCAAAAAGGAGAGCAACGGAAAAGGCCCGCGAAACTACCTGTTTGTGGCCGACGACCTGGCCGCGCCGCAAGCGAGCGCGGCGGAATTAGCGCAAGCACCGCCGATGAAGCGCGGCGACTACGGCTCTGTGATCGCGCGGGACGGGTGGTTCGCGAAACTCGCGACCGATCAGGCGCTGCCGGCGGCGCGGGCCGCATCGGCGGCCGGCCAGCCGGCGCTGATCGTTTTCTGGCAGCATAATCCCGATCTGACGCAGCACATGGCCGGGCTGGGAACGCAGCCGGCGCGGGATGCGCTGCACGCGTGCGACGCGAACCTGGCCGCGCTGCGCGCGGCGATTGGGGCGCTGGGGATCGCCGATCGGACCGACCTGGTGGTGGTTTCCGATCATGGCTTCGCGACGATTAAGGCGATGGTTCCGCTGGCGCGGCTGTTGGTGGCGGCAGGATTGAAGAAATCGGTGAAGAGCACCGATATCGTCGTCGCCGACGGCGGCGGCAGCGACTCGGTCTATGTTTCGCGGAGCGATTTCCCGCGCGCGGGGGCGCGCCGCGAAGTGCTGCGGCGGATCGTCGAATATACGGCGGCGCAGGAATGGGTCGGGCCGATCTTCGCGCGCGATGCGACGGTCGGGGGACCCTCGGGTCATCCGCGCGGGCATGGCTATGACGGATCGATCGCGGGCACCTTCGACGAATCCGCCTTCGGCCTGGGGAACAACGCGCGCGCACCGGACCTGATTATTTCTTTTCGCGAGCTTTCCGACGTCGATAACAGCGAGCTGACCGGGCCGGTGCATCCGGGAGACACGATGGGGCCCAACGGACCTGAGGCGCAAACGAATCATTCGAGCGCGCTGGTGCATCCGGTGCCAGGCGTGGTTTACGCGGACGCGAACGGGTTTACGAGCGGAATGGGCATGCATGGTGCGGCGGGGGCGCGGGAGCTGCATAACTTCGCCGCCGCGATCGGCCCCGACTTTCACCGCGGGCTGATCGATACGGCGCCGACCGGTAATGCCGACATCGCGCCGACGGCGGCCGAAATCCTCAGGCAGGCGCCGGTCGAAGGCGTGACGGGGCGAGTGCTGCGCGAGGCGCTGGTCAGCCGCCGTGGTCGCGCGGACCCGCGAATGTGTGGGGAACCGGTTATCGCGCGGACGACGCTGCGACTGAAGACCTCACGCGTGACGACGACGCTGAGGCTCACGCGCTATGGCGGACGCGAGTACCTGGACGATTCGGCGGTGACGGTGACGCCGGCCCGCTAGCCGCCCGCACGCGGGGAATCATCAGGCGGGATCGAGATCGGTGATGTGGCGGCCACGGGTTTCGGGCAGGAGCCAGACCATCGCGGCGCCGATGGCGGAAAAGAGCGCTCCGATCGCGAGGGTGGGTCCGAAGCCGAGCACCGGACTCAGCGCGGTTATGATCAGCGGCGTGAAGAACTGGATGCCGCGGGTGACGTTGAGGAGCAGGCCGAGGGCGGTGTTGCGCACGCTGGTGGGGAGCAATTCGGAGATCATCGGGCCGGCGCCGGCCCAGATGCCGGTGCCGAAGCCGGCGACAATCAAAGCGGCGCGAATGAGGCCGTGGGTGGCCGAGGCCCAGTTCCAAAGGAGCGTCGCGGGCAGCAGCCCGATCGCCATCAACGAGGCGTAGAGCGAAAAGACCGGCCGCCGGCCGAAGCGATCGGCGAGCGCACCGAAGGCGGAATATCCGACGATCGCGCCGGCTTGCATCCAGACCATCAGATTGCCGCTCGCTTGCGGAGAGAGCTTGCGCGCGATGCGCAGGTAACTGGGCATCCAGGTGTAGGTGAACCAGTAGGCGGCGGAGTTCACCAGCAGCACGACAAAGAGCAGGGCGATAATGCGGCGGTAGGGGCGCAGAGCGTCGAGCGAAGCGGCGCCGAAGACGCGGCGCGGCGCGGCCGGAGAGGACGAGCCGTTGCGCAGCCACACGTCGCTCTCGGGGAGCCATCGCCAGACGATAGCGGCGACGAGGAAGGAGGGCGCGGAGGAGAGCAGAAAGACGTTGCGCCATCCGATGAGGGGCTCGAGATGGCCGCCGACCGCCGCCGCGAGCATCGCACCGAGCGGAGCGCCAACCTGAACATAGGCGGCGTAGCGCGCGCGGCGGGCGGGCGGTACGGTTTCGGCGACCATGCTCTGCCCGGCCGCCCATTCGCCGCCGATCCCGAGACCGGTAAACGATCTGAACACGAGCAGTTGCGGGAGCGAGTGGGAGGCGGCGCAGAGCGTGGTGCCGACGCCATAGATCAACACGGCGATGATGATGGTCGGCTTGCGTCCGAAGCGATCGCCGACGAAGCCGAAGACGACGCCGCCGAGCGCGGTCGTCGCGAGCGCGAGACCGAGCGTGAGGGAAGATTGGGTCTGGCTCAGGTGGAGGTCGCGGGCGATCGGCACGACCATGAAGGAGTAGAGGATGAGGTCGTAGAAATCGAAGATCCAGGCGGCGAAGCAGAGCGCGATGATGCGATAGTGGATGGCGCCCATCGGGCGTTCGCACAGCAGCGTTGCGCGATCGGCGGGAGCGGCCGGGGTGGTGGTGGCGCCGGTGCGTTTCACGAGGGCCGCTGAGCGGGGCGGATAAGGCGAATGATGGAAGTCATCGTTGATAGGCGCATCGGTCCGTCCGGACGAGAATTCGCGACTGGCCGAATCCCGGCTGTTATGGTTGGGTATCATTTGGGTATTTGGCGCGGCTTTCAACCGCAATCGGTCAGCCCGTGCGCGAGTGCGGGGCGCGGCCGTGAATTTCATTTTCCCGACCGCCGATCGATCGGCCGCGGAGTGCGAGGGTGGGCATGCTGAAGAGATTGCTGCGATGGATTTTGAGGATGGTGCTGATGTTGGCGGTGCTGTTCGCGATTGTGATCGTCAGCCAGTACGTATCGCATCGCTACAAGCCGGGATCGGTGCTGGAGGTGCAACTCGATGGGCAGGTGGCCGAGCGCGGGGACACCAATCCGCTCGGGATTCTGAAATCGGATGAGACGGCGCTCAGCGTAATCAGGCAGGCGTTGAAGGCGGGGGAGACTGATAATCGCTTCGTTGGGCTGTCGATCAAGATAGTGGACCCCGAGATGGAACTGGCGCAGGCCCAGGAACTGTGCGCGATGATCAAGGAATTTCGCAGCCACGGAAAATGGACCGTTGCGTATATGGAGACGGCGGGCGAGGGTGGCTTCGGCAATCTGCCGTACCTGGTGGCGAGTTCGGCGGACGAAGTCTCGATGATGCCGCAGGGCGAGCTGAACATCCTGGGCGTGGGGATGCGCGAGATGTTCGCGCGGGGGCTGCTCGACTGGATCAAGGTGAATCCGAACTTCGCGTCGATCGGCAAGTACAAGAGCGCGGCGAACATCTTCACGGAGAAGGGCTACACGCCGGCGCAGCGGGAGGAAGACGAGGCGCTGGCGGGGAGCATGTTCGATCAGATCATCGCGCAGTCGGCGGCCCAGCGTCACCTGGCGCCCGAGCAGATGCGGTTGATCGTCGATCGCGCACCGCTGACGGCAAGTGCCGGGCTGCAGGCGCATTTGCTCGATCGCCTCGAGTACGAGGACCAGTTCGACGACCGGGTGAAGAACTATCGCGGTGAGAAGCATGAGGTGGTCGATTACACCTCGTATGCGGGTGCGGGCGGCCTGCGCTTGGGGGGCCGCGACAAGATCGCGGTGATTTACGGAGTGGGTGCGATTCAGCGCGGCGCGGGCGGCTTCGATCCGATCCTCTCGCCGGGCTCGACCGCGATGGGATCGGACGACATGGTGGAGGCGTTCAAGGACGCGCGCGAAGACGACGGCGTGCGCGGGGTGGTGTTTCGCATCGATTCGCCGGGCGGATCGGTGATCGCATCCGAGCTGATCAGGCGGGCGGTCGAGCTGACGGCGGCGAAGAAGCCGGTGGTCGTGAGCATGTCGGGCTATGCGGCGTCGGGGGGCTACTGGGTGTCAACGCCGGCGGCGGCAATAATTTCGGATCCGGGGACGATCACCGGTTCGATCGGGGTGCTCGGCGGCAAGTTCAACCTGGCGGGAGCGGCGAGCGCGTTGGGAATCGCGAGCGACGCGGTGACGCGGGGGGCGAACGCGTTGATGTTCGATTCATTCAGCGACTTCACGCCGGCGCAGGAGCAGATCTTTCGCGATCAGTTGCTCGGCGGCACCTACCAATATTTCCTGCAACTGGTGGCGAAGCAGCGCCACATGACGGTCGCGCGAGTCAACGACGTGGCGCAAGGGCGGGTGTGGACCGGCGAGCAGGCGCTGAAGGCGAACCTGGTGGACAAGATGGGTGGCCTCGGCGACGCGATCGATCAGGTGAAGAAGCTGGCCAAGCTCGATCCGAACGAGCGCGTGCAGATCGAGGAGCTGCCCGAGCAGCCGTCAATATTCGGCAAGCTGCTGAGCGGGCAGATCTATGGCACAGCGTCACAATGGCAGCCGCCGCGCGCGCTCGAGCCGCTGCTCTGGATGGTGCGCCAGGCGCTGATGCAGCGTGCGGAGATAGGGCAAGTCTATTGTCCGGTGGTGCCGGTGATGTGAATTCGAAATCCCGCTTGCGTGGACGGTAGCAGGATCGCACGCGGGCTGTTTCGCGAGGAGTACGAAGATGGATACCGAACTGGAGAGTTTTCTGAATTCATTGGGCGAGGCGGAGCGCGCGGGCGGGCGGGTGCTGCACGAATTGACCGATCAGGCCCAGTCGCTGGAGCTGCGCGAACTGCTCAAGAAGGTCGGCCACGACGAGGGTTACTACGCGGGAGAACTGGCGGCGCATGTGCGGCGACTCGGTGGTGCGCCGTCCACCAAGACCGGCGATTTTGTCGAAAAGGTGCGCGCGGTGGACAACTTGAAGGGCAAGCTGGAACTGCTCAATCGCGGGCAACGCTGGGTGGTGCGCAAGATCGGCGAGCAAATCGGCACGATCGCGGATGCGCGGTTGCGGGCATTTTTGCGCGTGATGGCCGACGGCCACGACATCAATATCGGAGCGCTGGATAAGGCGCTGGCCGAAGGCGCGGAAAAACTGTAGTTACTTTTTGAAACCTCATAGAGGTTTCAGACTTCCCATTTGTAAAGATGCGGGCTTCGCCCTGTGAAGACCTCATCATGGTTGCCGCTCGCGCTGCTCGAGTAGGTGGCAAGTCTTGCGACGAGCGAGAAAGCTAATCGCGATGACTTCGTTCGCCCGGCGGCGGGCCAGGATTCAGAGTAGATGGGCGAGGAGGAAGGCCAACACGAGGACGGCGCCGAACTCGAATTGCAACTGTCCCGACAGTGCCATCGCGCGGTTATGCCGTTCGGCATCGGGACCTTCCGACACCAGACGAACTTCTTCGCGCGCGTGCGGAATGGTTATGCCGACGACAAGTGCGAGCCATGGGAAGAGACCGGCGAGCACGCCGAACAGAACGACCAGATAGGCGAAAAGGTTGGAGAGGCGTAGCTCCTTTACCGCGGCGATGCGGCCGATAATCACCGCCATCGTGCGCTTGCCGTGGGCGGCGTCGTTATCGATATCGCGCAGATTGTTGGCCTGCAGCACGCCCGAGCAGAGCAAGCCGATGGGAATCGAGGCGACGAACGCGCTCCACGAGAAATGCAGCGCCTGCACGTAGTAGGCACCCATCACGTAGCCGGGGCCCATCAGGGCGAAGACCATGAAGTCGCCGAGACCGCGGTAGGCGAGGGTGAGCGGCGCACCGGTATAGAAATAGGATCCGAAGACGCCGATCAGGCCGAGTACCAGCACTGGCCATCCGCAAAGGTAAACCAGCACGAGGCCGAGCGCGATACCGATGACGAATGAGAACAGGCCGCCGCGGAAAACTTCCTCGGGTTTGAGGAAGCCGCGCTGAATCACCAGTCCCGGGCCAAAGTTTTCGGGCGATTGCCAGTCGGGCGAGTCGGTGCCACTGACGAAGTCGTAATAGTCATTGACCATGTTGGCGCCGGCCTGCAACGCCATCGCGGCAACCGCCGCCAGCAGATACTTCCAGGGCGAGAACTGGCCGGTGGTATAAAGCGCGGTGAAGGTGCCCACCGAGACGCACATGAAGGGCATTCCGAGCGTCCATGCGCGGCTCGCCTGCATCCATACGGCGAGCGAGCCGGGACGTGTGGGTTGATTAACGGTGGCGCTGCCGGTCTCTGACATGGGAAAGCCTCGACTGGAATAGCTATTCGACGTGGCATCCTCGATCGGTGGTTGCCGCGGTGCATTGTAGTCCGGGCGGCGGCGCCGCGCGAGCGCGGTGCCGCCGCCCGGACGGGGATCGGGGGTACTGACTGAAGTCAGTACCCCCGATAGGTCGCGGAGGTATCGAGGCGCCGCGGAGTGCCGCCTCGATACCTCCGCGAAAAGCCGGGGCGGCGGGCGGTGATTCTCACCGCCCGCCGCCCC
>JAJXYF010000010.1:73858-254108 GCA_021780755.1 Deltaproteobacteria bacterium
GAGTCAGAGAGCAGGCGCGCGCCGCTTTCGCGGCGCGCGCCTGCTCCCGTGCGTAGTTGCGCTTAGGCGTTCGCCCGCAACGCGTCGAGCGAGACCAACTGGTCGCGCTGCGTGCCGGTCGTATAGGGACGCGAACCGGGTTGGCGTTCGAAGGGATCCTGAATACCCAGTTCTTTGCCGATTTCGCGCACCGCGGGCAGCACTTCCTGCCCGAGCAGGCGGATGCTCGTCATGCGATCCTCGAAGCTCACCGGGCCCTGGCTCTGAAAGACGCCGAAGGTGCCCGGCCGCAGCACTTCGAGAATTCTGCGCAGCTTGGGGATGACGGTCTTGGGCGTGCCGGTGATTATCTGCAGACCGTCTTGCGCCTTCTGGTAGCTCTTGTAGATAGCGGCCTTGGCTTCGTCGATGGTGGCCTCGCCGCGAGCCAGCCGGCGGCGCGTGCTGTCGGCGACGGCCTGGAGGTTTGCCGGCTGATCCTCGTTTGATTTTGCGCGCCCGAGCTGCTCGGCGCTGACGCCGAGAAAGCCGCCGGAACCCGCCGTCATCGTGCGGGCGAGACGCTTGGTGGCTTCCTTGGAATTATAGCCGGGAGGAAGCGTGTGCTCGGGCCGCGAGAAGGCTCCCTGGCCGCCGCCGAACAGATGGGCTTTGCCGAGTTCCTGCGCCTTCTCCTCGGTTTCGGCGACGAAAACGTGCTGCAGGTAGCCAAAGTTCTCCGAGCCCGCGACGTAACCTTCCTTGGCTGCGGTGTCGCCGTAGATGTTCCACAGCTCGGCGGTCGCCGAGAGCGCGGTGCCGAGTCCGAGGTACGGATAGCGATGCTGCGCGCACCAGACGACCGTTTCGGGGCTGAGCACGCCCGGAATCATGATGGGAGGATGTGGTTTCTGGAAGGGCGTCACCCACGGATTCACATAGCGGTAGTTGAAGTGCTTGCCCTCCCATCGGAACGGACCGGGACGCGTCCAGGCCGCCAGAATCAGATCGTGGGCTTCCTCGAAGCGCTCGCGGTTGTAGGCGGGATTGGCCTGGTTGAAGATCTGTTCGCTGCCGGCGCCACGGACCCATCCGGGGACGAGGCGGCCGTGCGAGATACAATCGATGGTGGCCAATTCCTCGGCGATGCGCAGTGGGTTTTTGAAGGTCGGCAGCGGATTGCCGAGCAACACGATGCGCGCGCGCTTGGTGATGCGGGCGAGGATCGAAGCCTCGACGTTCATCACGGCGCCCATGCAAAAGGGCGTGCCGTGATGTTCGTTGAGCATGATGGCGTCGAAGCCGACATCCTCGGCATAGACCATCTCGTCGAGATATTCGTTGTAGAGGCGCGCGCCGACTTCGCGGTCGAAAAAGCGATTGGGAACGCCGAAAAAGCCGCGATTCTTGATTACTTCATCTTCGGGCACGTCCCGATAGGGCCGCTCCGTAAAATACATCAGGATCATATCGTTATCTCCTGGAAGGCTGCCGAGTTATACCTGTGCGCAAGACGCGCCGTCATACCCGCACCGATTCGTCGCGTTTGGGCGCGCGCTTGAGCGCCTCGAGATCGACCAGCGAGTCGTACTGCGTACCCGAAGTGTACGGACGCGAGCCGGGTTCGCGCTCGAAGGGATCGACGATGCCGAGGCCCTTGGCGATTTCACGCATGGCGGGCAGCACTTCCTGACCCATCAGGCGGATGCTGGTGAGGCGCTGCTGCGTGGTGAGCGGCCCTTGCGCCTGGAACAGTCCGAAGACGCCCGGCCGCAGCACTTCCATGATCAGCTTGAGCTTGGGGATGACAGTCTTGGGCGTGCCGATGATGATCTGCAGGCCGTCCTGCGCCTTCTGGTAGTTGGCGTAGATTTTCTTCTTGGCTTCCTCGACGCTGATTTCACCCTTGCGCAGCTTGTCGCGCGTGTCGCCGTTTTGCTTGGGGATGCCGATGTGGCGCAAGTCGCCGCGCTGCGATTCCTTGAGCTTCTCGGAAGTGATGCCCAGAAAGCCGTAGTCGGTGGCCTGCTTGGCGAGGCGGCGCGTCGCTTCCTTTGAATTATAGCCCGGCGGTAGGGTGTGCTCGGGGCGCGAGAAATTCGCCGCACCACCACCGAACATCGCGGCGCGGCCCTGCTTTTGCGCTTCTTCCTCGGTTTCGGCGACGTGAATCTGCTGCAGGTAGCCGAAGTTCTCGGTGCCGGCCATGTAGCCCTCGTCGGCAGCGGTCTGGCCGTAGAGGTTCCACAATTCGACGGTGGATTGGAGCGCGGTGCCCAGCCCGATGTACGGATAGCGGTGCTTCGCGCACCAGACCACGGTCTCGGCGCTGATCACGCCCGGAATCCAGATCGGCGGACGGGGCTTCTGATAGGGCAGCGCCCACGGATTGACGTAACGGAAATTGAAGTGCTTGCCTTCCCATCGGAACGGACCGGGCTTGGTCCAGCACGCGAGCACGAGGTCGTGCGCCTCGTTGAAGTATTCGCGGTTGTAGGCGGGATTGGCCTGGTTGAAGATCTGCTCGCTGCCGGCGCCGCGCACCCATCCGGGAACCAGCCGTCCCTTCGAGATGAGATCGATTTCCGCGAGTTCCTCGGCCAGCCGAACCGGGTTCTTGACCACCGGCAGCGGATTACCGAGGAGCACGATGCGTACTTTCTTGGTGATGCGCGCGAGGATTGCCGCTTCCACGTTCATCACAGCGCCCATGCAGAACGGATTGCCGTGATGCTCGTTGAGCATGATGGCGTCGAAGCCGACTTCCTCGGCGTAAACGTCTTCGTCGAGATATTCGTTATAGAGGCGCGCGCCGACCTGGGCGTCATAGAAGCGGTTGGGGACGCCGAAGAAACTGCGGTTCTTGATGACTTCGTCTTCGGGAACGTCGCGGTACGGGCGTTCCGTGAAATACATGATGTGCATCGCTATTCTCCTTTGCGCTCGGGTCCGGCCTAGGCCAGGAACTCCCGCACCAGCTTGACGAATTCCGCCGACTTTTCGATCTCGGGGCGATGGCCGCAGTGATCGAAAATGGTCAGTTTGACATCGGTATTTTTTAACGCCACCTGGTAGGAATCGGCGGCGGTGACCGGGACGGTGGCGTCCTCGCGGCCCCAGACGATATGGGTCGGCAATCCTCTGACGCCCTGCAGGAAGTAGGGGAGGCTCGGGTTGTGCAAGATGGGATCCCAGGCGATGCGCGCGCTCTCGGTGCGGGCCTCCTCGAAGGCCTCGAACTGCTCGGGCGTGCGCTCGCCGCCATAGAGCTTGCGGAACTCGGGGGCCGCGGCGGCGTCGTGGACGGTCGCGTTGAGCTGGGTGCCGATGGTGACGGCGAAGATGTCGAGGATTTCGCCTTCGGCCGGTTTGATGCCGGAGGGCGCCACCAGCATCATCTTGCGGAAGATCTTGCTATTGGCGGTGGCCATCTCGGCCGCGGTCCATCCGCCGATCGAAAAGCCGATGACGTCGATCGGCGCCAGATTCATCTCGTTGAGGACCCAGTTGTAGAAGAGGCCGAGTTCGTGGACGTTGCGAATCTGCTCGACGCGTGGCGATTTGCCGTAGCCGGGCTGAATCGGAATGATTAGGGTGCGGTCCTTGGCGAGCTCCTGGTGATACGACATCCATCCGGGATGTCCCAGTTCCTCGTGCAGGATGAGCAGGGGCTTGCCTTTGCCGCCCTTGACGATCGCGAGGTCAGTCCCCGCGATATGGGTGATTTCCTCGGTCCATTCTGCCATCTGTCGATGGTCCTCCGTTTAGAGCGCGGCGGTGAGCGCCTTACGGTCGCGTCCGCCGGCAGGATAGTTATGCCGCGGCCCGTTAAAGTCCCGGCAATGGTTGAGCGCGCGAAAGCGAGTTCTCCGCGAGCTGGAAAAAGCGCCTGTGCACGGTCAGGACGCGGCGGCGGTTTGCGCGGCCTCGGCCGGCGCCTTAATCAAAACCCTGGCGGCATAGAGATCCGCGATTTCCGCCGACGACAATCCGAGCATCTCGGTGAGAACGGCCTCGTTGTCCTGGCCGACCAGCGACGCCTTCAAGTCGGTGCGATCGGGCCACGCGGAAAACTTCACCGGCATCGCGGGCAGATCGAAGTCACCGAGGCGCGGATCACTCGCCTTGCGCACGGTCTTGCGCTCCCGCAGATGCGGATGATCGACGGCCTCTTCGAGCGAGAGCACGGGGCCGCAGGGTACGCGTTCCTTGTCCAGGGCGGCGACGGCCGAGTCGCGGTCGGGGAATGTCGCGAGCCAGTTTTCGATCATTTCCTTGAGCACGGCGTTGTTGCGCACGCGCCGGCCGTTGCTTGAAAAGCGCGGATCGGTGGCGAGTTCAGGCTGCCCCATCGCACGCGCCAGCCGGGCGAATTCATGCTGCTGGACGAGCAACATGATGTAGCCGCCGTTGGCCTTGAAGACGCCGGTGGGGCTGCCGGCTGGATGCTGCGAGCCGTTGCGCCGAGGCTTCCAGGTATCGCGACGCTGCGAAAGCACCGGCACCGCGAGTTCATGCATGTGGAAATAGGTATCGAGCAGGGAGGCGTCGAGGTACTGGCCGACGCCGTTGCGCTCGGCGCTGAGCAGGGCGTAGCCGACGGCCATCGCGGCGGCGACCCCGGTCGAGACGTCGCCGATGGCCATCGTGGGCACGATCGGCGGACGATCGGCCTCGCCGAGCAGGTCGGTGACGCCGGCGAACGCGGCGCCGATGAAATCGTAGCCGGGGCGATTGCTCAACGGCCCGGTCTGCCCGGTCGCCGAAATCGAGCACATGACAATCTTGGGATTAATCTTTTTGAGGGCCTCGTAGCCGAAGCCCATGCTCGCGATGACGCCGGGGGCGAAATTCTCGACGACGACGTCGATCTTCGGGATCATCGCGAGGATGAGTTCCTTCGCGCGCGGATTGCGCAGGTCAATGCCGAGGCTGCGTTTGCTGTGGCTGTGCTGGAAATAGTAGGTGCTCATGCCGTCTTTCATGATGCCGAGCTGACGGACATGGTCACCTTCGAGCGAGCGTTCGACCTTGATGACGTCGGCGCCGAGCTCGGCCATGATTCGTGTGCAGGTCGGGCCTGCGACGAAATGAGTGAAGTCGAGGACGTGATAGCCCTTCAACATGAGTGCCTGCTGCTCCATACGGATCTCCCCAAGTGCGCGCTGCGGTCAGGCCAACGCCGCATCATACTAAGGTCTCGCGGCGACTGTCCATGAAAGCGGCGGTCCCGCAGGCGGCGATTTTCGGTGCGACCGCAATTCACATTGGCGTCACAAGTGGACTAGGTTGAGGAATCCCGCGCCGCGGACGGGGACGAGTATCAGGGAGGCGCAAATGCTGATCGAGAACGTCAAGGGCAACTACAACTTTATCCGTGGCGGCGGACCGTTCTCCTCGGGATGCGCGGCGCTGCCCGGCTTCGAAATCGTGCACGCGGCGATCGTGCCGTTGATGCCGCTCGCGCAGGGATTCGAGTTGGTCGAGCGTCATCTGAAGGAGAACCGTCGGCCCATCGAGGCGCTGTGCGCGATGCATCTGCGGATACCGGCGCCGCTGACGCCGAAGGGGTTCGAGGAGTTCAATCGCCCGTATATCGAGCGGCTGCAATCGTGGGGGCTGGAGATCGACGGCGCCAATCGGTCGCGCGCACTAACGTCGCGCTGGAGGTGAATCCGGTGGCCGAGGCGATGCTGGCGGGCTTCTATTACACCCAGAAATCAGATGAGGCTGGCAGCCGGTCGGCAACTTTCGTGCTGTCGGGCGCGGCGGAAATGCGGGTGGGTGAGGGCGGCAAGCGCGAGCTGGTTTCGGCCGGCGATACGTCAGCGGAGGGGCTTCGGCGCAAGCTCGAATGCGTGATCGAGGGTCTGACGGGGCATTTGCGCGAGCTGGGCGCTGGCTGGGACCTCGCAACCACGGTCAATCTCTACACCGTCCACGAAGTCCATCACACGTTCGCGCCGATGCTGCTGCCGGCACTTGGCGCCGCAGCGCGGCTCGGCATCAACTGGTATTACGCGCGGCCGCCGGTGACCGGCCTGGAAGTCGAAATCGACGCGCACGCGGTGCGGCGCGAAGTGATTCTGTCGCGGTAAGCGGGAAAACTACTGGCGGGTGCGGCAGTCCGCGCACAGCCCGTAGAGTTCCATCTTGTGATGGGTCAGGAGGACGCCCATCTTCTGTGCGATGGCCCGCTGCATGCGCTCGAGATCGTCGTTTTCGAACTCGATTATCTTGCCGCAGCGGTCGCAGATGAAGTGGTCGTGATGATGTTCCCCGGCGACCTCGTAGCGCGCCTGGCCCTCGTCGAAGTGGCGCTCGAAGAGCAGGTCACATTCCTTCAATAGCTTGAGCGTGCGGTAAATCGTCGCGTAGCCGACGTGCGGGTTGACCTTTTTGACCTCGGCGTAAAGTTCTTCCGCGCTGATGTGCCTTCTCAACTCGAAGAAGACGCGCGCGATATCGTCGCGCTGGCCGGTGGATTTGAGACCGCGCTCGCGCAGCCGGGAATGGAAGGTGAGCATCCGATCGTCGGCGGTCGGACGGCGGCGGCGCTCGGGGGCGGGGCGGACCTCCTCGTCAGCATTTTCGGCGCGCGGCATCGCGAAATCCGTCAATCCCTATTCGGGGCCGGTCTGAAGCATCCGGCGCGCGGCCGGCGACAGATAGACCTGCTCGAGGTCGCGGCCGCGCAAGGCCTCGGCTAGGACTTCGATCTGATCGGCGGGGGCCTGCTCACGGTCGAGGATGAGGAGGTCCTGATCGCGCAAGCGGCAGGCGCCGCCGCGGGCGCGGTAGCCGACCTCGCGCAGAATCTTCTCGCGGCGCACTTCGAGGCCGACGCGCTTGGCGGCTTCGGCCAATTCGTCGATCAGTCGCATCAGGCGGGTTGATTTGTTATCGCTCATTTCAGTCAGTACCCACGGCGCAAGATATTCGCTGGTTAAGCCGGGCACCCCCACTTGAGAGGGCCGTGCGGGCCTGATATCGCGGATCACAGAACGGAGGCCCCGGCCGATGATCAAACGAATCCTGGTCGGCATCGACACTTCCGAACATTCGCGCACCGCGCAAGCCTACGCCTTTCATCTTGCGCGCCGCCTTGGCGCGACGCTGATTGGGGTGCACGTGGTCGATATTGTGTCGATCGAAGGCTCCTTTTTCCATGATATATCAGGTTCGCTCGGACTTGAACCCTATCTCGATTTCTCGTCGAAGATGCGCGAGATTCTGAACACGCGCGGCAAGGCGGTGCTGGAAGATTTCGCGCAGGCCGCGCGGCGCGAGAATATCCCGGCCGAAACCGTACTCGACATGGGCGTGGTGCCCAACCAGCTATGCGAGCGGGCGAAGGCGGCCGACCTGCTGATGATTGGACATCGCGGAGTGAACGAGCGCTTTTCGACCGGCCTGCTGGGATCGACCACCGAGAGCGTCGCGCGCAAATCGCCGCGGCCGATGCTGGTCTCGCCGATACGCTTTCACGAGATCTCGCGCGCGCTGCTGGCCTACGACGGCAGCGATCGCGCCTCGCGTGCGATGCGCGCGGCGGCCGACTTCGTCGCGACGCTCGACATCCCGCTGGTGGTGATCACGGTCGCGCGTGATTTGAAGCTCGGCGAACGTACCCTCGACCAGGCGCGCAGCTACCTGGAACCCTACTCGATTCGCGCCGAGTTCAAGCTCGTGCAGGGCCACGCGCATGAGGGGATTATCGGATCGGTCAAGGAATTTGCCGCCGACCTGCTGTTTATCGGCGCGTACGGCCATAGCCGGATTATCGAGATGGTGCTGGGTTCGAACACCGAGTACGTACTGCGCAACGCGCCGTGCCCGGTCTTCCTGTCGCGTTGAGTTGTTTCACTGATTGACGCTCGCGATTGCTCGGGCGGGCAGCCTCGTAACCGCTGGCGGCGCATGCGAAGGTCGCGATGCCTCGTATCGTTGACCGTGGTACAGTTGGCCGATGCCGCGCCCAATATGTCCACCGATCGCCGCCGACATCATCGCTGAAGTAGGCGATCGTATCGTCTTCATCGAGCGCAAGAATTTCCCGTTCGGATGGGCGTTTCCCGGAGGTTTCGTCGATGTCGGCGAGACCGTTGAGCACGCTGCCGTGCGCGAGGCGCTGGAGGAGACTTCGCTCGAAGTCGAATTGCGCGCGTTGCTCGGAGTCTATTCGCGGCCCGATCGCGATCCGCGCGGGCAAGCGGTCTCGGTGGTCTATATCGGACGCGGCCGCGGTACGCCCAAGGCGCGCGACGACGCCAGGGAGATCGGGCTTTTCGCGGCCACCGCGCCGCCCGCGTCACTCGCCTTCGATCACGCCGAGATCCTCGACGACTACCTCCGCTTTCTCAAGACCGGTGAGTTTCCCGCCCCCTGGCGCAAGGCGGTTCCCGTCAAACGGGAAGTCTGAAACCTGGTGAGATTTCAGAAAGAAACTAAATGTTTTGCGCTCCTCGAACTTCTGTCACGCCTTCCATTGGACGCGGCCGCTATCGGCGCGGCTAATCCGAGCCGTGCCTGATATCCGCTTGAGCGGCGGTTGACATCGCGCGCGGCGGCCCACAAAGTTCATCCGTGGCAATGCAAGTCGCGCGTCTTTACGATTTCGGCGATATCCGGGTGGAACAGAGCGCCCGTCCCGAGGTGGGCCCGACCGATATGCTGGTGCGCGTGAGCGCCTGCGGGATCTGCTCGGGCGACATCATGCCGTGGTACATCCGCCGCAAGGCGCCGCTGGTGCTCGGACATGAACCGGTTGGCGTGGTCGAGGAGATCGGCGCCGAGGTGAGTGAATTTCGGCGCGGTGACCGGGTTTTCGTACATCATCATGCGCCGTGCTTCGATTGTGCGGCGTGCCGGCGCGGCGAGTACGTGCAATGCGCTACTTGGCGCGCGACCAATATCACGCCCGGCGGGATGGCCGAGTATTTCCTGGTCAGCGCGGCGAATCAGCGCGATACGTTGAAGCTGCCCGATTCGGTTGCCGACGCTGACGGCGTGCTGGTGGAGCCGGCCGCGTGCGTGGTCAAGTCGCTGCGCCGATCGGGGCTGAAGCGCGGAGAATCGGTGCTGATAATCGGGCTCGGCATCATGGGCATGATGCATGTGAAGCTCGCGCGCCATCTGGGGGCCGGCACCGTGATCGGCGCCGACCTGTTCGAGCGGCGGGCGAATCGCGCGCGCGAGTTGGGCGCGGATTTCGGACTAGTGGTCGCCGGCGATGACCTGGTCGAGCAGGTGCGCGAAGTGACCCGTGGCGCGATGGCGGACGTGGTGATCGTTGGGCCGGGCAGCTCGCGCGCGATCACGACGGGAATCGCGGCGGCCGGCAAAGGCGCCACCGTCGTGCAGTTCACCGCGACGCCGCCGGACGAGGAAATGCTGGTCAAGCCGCACGATCTCTATTTCAACGAGACCCGCCTGGTGCCGAGCTATTCATGCGGTCCCGACGATACGCGCGAGGCGCTGGACTTGGTGCGTAACGGCGTGATCAACGCGCGCGAACTCGTCACCCATCAATTTCCGCTCGCGCAAATCAATCAAGCCTACGAACAGGCGCAGAAACCAGAGTCATTAAAGGTGGTCGTTTATTTCAGGGCTTGACGCTCGCGGAGCTGAGACAAAGAAAAAGGGCATCCCGGTTGGGATGCCCTTTTTCGCGTCAATCAGTTTCGCGTCGCGATCATGACGCGGCAGGGGCCGGAGCAGGAGCGCTAGGCGCGCTCGTATCCGGAGCGGGCGCCGCAGGAGCAGCCGCCTCGGGAGCAGCCGCCGCAGCCGCATGATGATGATGGTGGCGGTGACGAACGGTGTAATGGTGATGATGCCAATGAGTATGGCCGCCGCCGGTATCGGTCTTGGCCGCAATCGCTTCAGCGCGATCGGCAGCCGCTTTCGCGTCAGCCGCCGACTGCTCGACCTTGCTGGCAGAAGCCTGCGCAGAAGCCGCCGCCTGCTGGGCTTGCTGGCTCGCCGCTTCAGCGCGCGAAGCAGACTGATCGGCCTGAGTGGCCGCCGCCTGCGCCGCTTCGACATCCTTGTTCATGCCGCAACCCGCCATCAACGAGAGCGCCAGAAGCGACACCGCCGCGACCCCTACCATCTTAGAAGTTTTCGTGATCAACCCGTCCATCCTTTTCCTCCTTGAAGTTTTATGGGCAGTGTCGCGGCCTCCGACTTGATACCGCATCTGAACCCAAATCCCTTTATCCAGCCACACTTAGCCAACCAGCATATCGCATGGTCATTAGTCCCGCAATTACGGATCATCCACTGTGGTTGGACAACCCTACAATTCTCATACGCAAACCGACCGGGAGTCAATCTGTCTAATTTGTCGTTTGGCCGATGAGCGGGCAGTTAGAAATCGTCGCCGCCGAAGTCATCGCCCATTCCCCCCATGCCACCCATTCCCCCCATGCCACCCATTCCTCCCATACCGCCCATTCCTCCCATACCGCCCATTCCGCCGCCGTGAGGCATCGCGGGCGCGGCCATCGGCTTGCGCGGCAATTCGGCGATAGCGGCTTCGGTGGTGAGCAGGAGCGAGGCGGCGCTGGCGGCATTTTCGAGCGCGGTGCGGACGACCTTGGCGGGATCGATCACGCCGGCTTTGACGAGGTCTTCGTATTCATCGGTGGCGGCGTTGTAGCCGTAATCGCCCTTGCCCTCGGCGACCTGGTTGAAAACCACGCTGGGTTCGAGTCCCGCGTTGAAGACGATTTGCTTGAGCGGCTCCGACATCGCGCGCTCGACACATTCGGCGCCGGCCTTGCGCTCATGGTTAAGCCGCAGCGCCGCGACTGTCTTGATCGCGCGGACCAGCGCGACGCCGCCGCCGGCGACGACGCCTTCTTCGGCGGCCGCGCGGACCGCATGCACGGCGTCGTCCACGCGCATCTTCTTTTCTTTGAGTTCGACTTCGGTGGCCGCGCCGACGCGAATGACGGCGACCCCGCCGGTAAGCTTGGCGAGGCGTTCCTGCAGCTTTTCGCGATCGTAGTCGGAAGTGGTGCCTTCGATCTGTGCGCGGATCTGTTCAATGCGCCCGTTGATCTCGGATTTCTTGCCGGAGCCGCCGACGATCGTGGTGTTGTCCTTGTCGATGATCACGCGGCGGCATTTGCCGAGCTGGCTCAACTGCACGTTTTCGAGCTTGCCGCCGAGTTCTTCGGCGATGACTTCGCCGCCCGTCAGGATCGCCATGTCTTGCAGATTTTCCTTGCGCCGATCGCCGAAGCCTGGGGCCTTGACGGCGGTGACGCGCAACGTGCCGCGCAGCTTATTGACGACCAGCGTGGCGAGGGCTTCGCTTTCGACGTCCTCGGCGATGATCAACAGCGGGCGTCCGGCCTGGACGACGCGCTCGAGCAGCGGAACCATCTCACGCAGGTTGGAAATTTTCTTTTCGTGAAAGAGCACCAGCGGCTCTTCGATCTCGACGGTCAGGCGCTCGGGGTTGGTGATGAAGTAGGGTGACAGGTAGCCGCGGTCGAAGCGCATGCCCTCGACGAGGTCGAGCGTGGTGTCGAGGCCGCGCGCCTCTTCGACGGTGATGACGCCTTCCTTGCCGACCTTGTCCATCGCGTCGGCGAGGATTTTGCCGATCTCGGTATCGCCGTTGGAGGCGATAGTGGCGACCTGCTGCATACGGGTGCGGTCTTTGATCGGCCGCGACATTTCCTTAATGGCGCCGACGGCGGCTTTGACGGCCGCGTCGATGCCACGCTTGAGTTCCATCGCGGGGATGCCGGCCGCCAGCAGTTTGATCCCTTCGCGCACGATCGCGCGCGCGAGCAGGGTAGCGGTGGTGGTGCCATCGCCGGCGACGTCGTTGGTCTTCTGGGCGACTTCGCGAATCAGCTTCGCGCCGATGTTCTCGAAGCGGTCCTCGAGTTCGATCTCCTTGACCACGGTGACGCCGTCCTTGGTGACCAGCGGAGCGCCAAAGCTTTTTTCGATGAGGACATTGCGGCCCTTGGGACCGAGCGTGACGCGGGCGGCTTCCGCCACCAGGGTAGCACCTTTGACGATTCCGGCACGGGCGCGTTCGTGTAGTTCAACCACCTTCGCTGGCATTGAGCGCTATCTCCATCCAAAGAATTTTAGAACGTTGGACCGGCCCGCAGGAGCACGCTCTCGCGGAGCCGAGCCGGTTTGAACTTAAGCATCGGTCGACGCAATGCAATAGGCGCCGATCCCTTTTCGCCAATCTCTCCGGGTGTCAGGATAGTTGCCGGAGGCATCATTGTGCACAAAAACCGCCGGTCTGGTCCTTCGCCTTATGTGATGATCGCCGCGACGATTGGCGTCGGCGTGGCGATCATCATCGCCGGCGTTAGCGCGGAGTGCGCCGTCGATCGGAAATCCTACGCGTCCGAATCAGCAATGCCGCGGGCGCGCGCCGCGCAAGCCGGTATTCCCTCGGCTCCGGGGCTCGCTCAGAATAGCGACGATGACACCGACTCCGAAGTTCCGCCGGATCAGGTCGAGAAATACGTGGCGGTGTACACCGATATGCAGCGCAACCGCAGTCTGACGATTGACGCCGCCGCCGCCAAAGAGGGTCTCACGGTGGCCGAGTTCCGCGACCTGGAGCAGAAGATTGAGCGCGACGACACCGCACGCGAGCACGTTCGCACGGAACTGCAGGCGGCAGCGGCGCGGAAGCCCTGAGCACCGGCCGCCGCTGGATGCGGGCGACCGCCGCGTCGATCAGACTACGCGCCGCCTTACGATTCAATCAGACGGCCCCTGCGGGTAAAGCCCTTCACCTGATCAGCTAAACCGGCCCCCCGCTCCAGACGCAGGCGCGGCGGGAAGCGCTCGCGCCACCCACCGCGCCGAGAGACCAACTTTGCGCAATATTACTTCGTGACCGAACTCGAGAAGGCCGCCTCGAGGCGTGCCACCGCGTCGTCAGCCCGGCGCGCGGAATCTGCCGCGTCGGTAGCCCCCGCGTCGGCGCGCTGCGAAGCCGCCTGGGCCTGCTGCGCCGCTGCTTCGGCGCTTTGTGCCGCCGCACTCGCGCTGCTCGCGTCGGACTCGGCCTTTTGCCGCGCCGCGCTGATTGTGGCGCTATCGGAGCAGGCAGCCGCGAACGCCACCATCATCACGACTACTGTCGCCTTCACCAAATTCTTCACCATGCTAACGCACCTCCTCTGATTCCAGTCCAGCCACCGGACTTCGCCGCAATGACTATCCAGGGTATGAGCGAAAAGATCGCACGAAACCTTGTCATCCTTGCAAATCAATTTGCGTGAAGCAAGATCGAATTAGTGCCGCAGGCGACCTGCTGGCGCACTTCACGACCGCCGGTTGACATTGAAAAGAGTGCGCGATTATCGTGGCGAAAAGCGCGATTTTTGCTGTGAATTGGCAAGCTATCAGCGGATCCGCACCGCCCGTCGTGAGTGGGCGTTGGTGACTACGAGTGCGTCTCGAAAGGCCCCGGGCGTGATGACCGCGCGGCGAACCGGCCGGCATAATCGATGAAAATCCGCGATGCGACCCGGCGCGACCTGCCCGGAATCGTCGAAATCGAACGGCTTGCCTTCGATAATCCGTGGAGTCTCGACTCCTTCGTGCGGGAGCTTTCGCTACCCTTTTCGCGCATGATCGTGGCGAGCCAGAGCGCCGACGGCGAGGAGCGGTTGGCAGGTTTTCTATGCCGCTGGCTGGTGACCGACGAATGTCACATTCTGAACGTCGCGGTACATCCGGGGATGCGCCGCAAGGGTATCGCGGAGCGGATGATGACCAATGCATTGGCGGAAGCCAAAGCGCGCAAGGCCTTGGTGATCAGCCTGGAAGTCAGGCGCTCGAACGTGGCGGCGCGGAGCCTGTATCGGAAATTCGATTTTGAAGAACGACGTTTGAGAAAGAATTATTATGGGCCTGGTGAAGACGCGATCGTGATGGAACGGAAGCTCGAATAGCATTGCAAGGGTCTCTTATGAACGCTGTTCTGAAAAACTCCATAAGCCCAGGGTTACAAACAGGCTAATATTATGTAATAATTGCCAAGCAGTTCGGGCTAATCGGAAGCGTAATCGACCGCATTCGACCGGCAACGCTCCGAAATTGGAGGCTCGCAACGAAACGCCATCACAAATGAATCTGTCGTTCAAAAAGGGTGAGAAGGTCGTTTATCCTGCTCATGGAGTCGCGGTTATCGAGGACATTCAGAGCAAGGTCATTTCTGGTACCGAGCGGCGCTTTTATATGCTGCGGATCCTTGGCACGGAAAAGATGACGATCATGATACCGACTGAAAACGTTGAGGCGGTGGGGTTGCGGCGCGTCATCGGCAAGGACATGGTGACGAAGATCTATAAGATTTTGCGCGAACGCAAGGTCGAGGGCGACTCGCAGACGTGGAACCGGCGGTATCGCGAATATACGGAAAAGATCAAAACCGGATCGCCGCTCGAAATCGCCAAAGTGCTGCGCGACCTGCTGGTGCTGAAGGGCGACAAGGAACTTTCGTTCGGTGAGCGCAAGATGCTCGATACGGCGCGCAGTCTGCTGGTGAAGGAGCTGTCGATCGCCAAGGCGCATCCGGAAGAGAAGATCATGGAAGAGCTCAAGACGATTTTCGCCAACTAGGAGACCGGGGGAGATGGAATGGAGAGAGGAGAGTTGTCGAGGAGCGTAAAACTTAAAGTTTTCTGAACCTCTATGAGGTTTCAGTTTCTGGAAAAATCACCATTTCGAGTTCCTCCAACAACTCTCCCCATTCTTAGCGTGTGAAAGCGACGGCGATTATCGTGGCCGCCGGTAGCGGCACGCGCCTCGGTTTCGACGTGCCCAAGGCGTTCGTCGAACTCGGAGGAAATGCGCTGCTGTGGTACTCGCTGCGGACGATCGGCGCGGTCGCGGCGATCGAAGAAGCGGTTATCACGGTGCCGCCCGCGATGGAGTCGCGGGCGCGCTCACAAGTGCATGCGGCCGGCCTCGAAATTCCAGTAAAGATCACGCCGGGCGGCGCCGAGCGGCAGGACTCGGTGCGGATTGCGCTCGGGATGACCAGTGTCGAGGCCGAACTGGTGGTGGTGCACGACGCCGCGCGTCCGTTCGCGACGCCCGCGATGTTCGCAGCGACGCTCGCGGCGGCGGAGCGCGTGGGCGGTGCGATCGCGGCGACGCCGTTGGCCGACACGCTCAAGCGCGTCGGGGAAGTCGCCGGCCATCGCGGCGATAAAGACCGCTCGATCATAGCGACGGTCGCGCGCGAGGGACTGTGGCAGGCGCAGACGCCGCAGGCCTTTCGCCGCGGCCTGCTGATGCGTGCGCACGAGCGCGCCGCGCTTGATTCGACCGTGGCGACCGACGATGCCGACCTGGTCGAACGGCTCGGGGCAACGGTCGCGGTGGTGGACGGCTCCACGTTGAATTTCAAAATCACGACCGCCGCGGACCTGCGCCTGGCGGAACTACTCGCCGCAAATCCAATTCGCTAAGTTCCCCCCAAGTGGTCGCGCACGGTCGAGCGGATCGACGGAGACCGGCATGAAAATCCGTATCGGCGCCTCGGGCTTCAGCTACAAGGAATGGCTGGGGCATTTCTATCCGGAGAAGCTGCCGGGCGCGGAGATGCTTGCCTACTATGCCGAGCGGCTGCCCACGGTCGAAATCAATTACACGTTTCGGCGGATGCCGAAGGCGCCGATGCTCGAAGGGTGGGCGCGGAAGACGCCGGCGGATTTTCGCTTCGCGTTGAAGGCCTCGCAGCGTATCACCCATTTTCAGCGTCTGCGCGGGATCAAGGAACCGCTCAACTATTTTATCGGAATCACCGAAGCGCTGGGCGAGCGCCGCGGGCCGGTGCTGTTTCAGTTGCCCCCCGATCTCTCTCGTGACGATAATTTGCTCATCGATTTTCTGGGCGAAATCGGCGGCCGGGTGCGCGCCGTCTTCGAGTTTCGCAATCGATCGTGGTTCGACGATCGCGTGATGGGGATTTTGCGGGAGAATCACGCCGCGCTATGTATCGCCGAGAGTGAAAAGTTCTCGAGCCCGATCGAAGCCACCGCGCCGCATACGTACCTGCGGCTGCGCAATGAGACTTACGACGATGCCGGACTCGAGCTTTGGGCCGCGCGGATTCGCGCGCTCGCCAATTCGGCGGAAGAGATTTACGTCTTTTTCAAGCACGAATCAGCCGCGCCCGCTCTGGCCGCGAGCCTCACCGCGATGGTCGCGGACCTTGATCCCGGCCCGGCGAAGCCGCGTAACCCTGCTCGCAGGCGGCGAGCGTGACCCGCTGCATATCGTCACCGAGTATCCCCACCAATAAGGTGCATTTGGCGGAATCGAGTCCCCGCGTAACGCGCCCCGCGTAACGCGCCGCGCGAGACGCGACGCCCGTGTGCGCCAGTTCGTCACGTCCATGATTCCGGATCGTTGCGCGGCGATGGCCGCACGCTCGACTCAATGAGTGGACGGTGTTCCCGCAGCGGTGCCAAGGCCTTCGTTGAGGGAGCCGGAGCGAAAGCCCTTCAAATCGACCGTGACGAAGCGAAAGCCCAATTGTTTCAACTCGCTATCGATCCGCGCCCGCGTGTCAGGTTCGAGCAGCCGCGCGATCTCGCCGGCCTCGACTTCGAGCCGCGCGACGATGCCGTGATAGCGCACACGCGCGACGCGAAAGCCCATCGCATGGAGCAGTTGCTCGCCCCGCTCGACCATCCGCAAGCCCTCCGGCGTGATCTCAGTGCCATAGGGAAAGCGCGACGAAAGGCAGGGCGAGGCGGGGCGGTCCCACGTCGGCAGTCCCATCGCACGCGATAGTTCGCGGATGTCCGCCTTTGACATTGCGGCTTCGACCAGCGGATGCCGCACGCGCTTTTCGGCGGCCGCCTTGATGCCGGGGCGGTAGTCGTGGAGGTCGTCGAGGTTGAGGCCGTCCACGATTTCATCGATCGCGAGTTCGTGCGCCTTGGCTTCGCATACCGTGAAGAGGTTGTGCTTGCAGAGGTAGCAGCGGTCGATCGGGTTGCGCGCGTAGCCCGGAATTTCGAGTTCGTTGGAGGACACGACGAGATGGCGCGCGCCGATTAATTGCGCCATTTCGAGCGCGGAGCGGCGATCGTCGTCGGGCATCGTGGGCGAGGTCGTGGTCAGCGCGAGCACGCGGTCGCCGATGGTGTCGTGGGCGACCTTGAGTACGAAGGTCGAATCGACACCGCCCGAAAACGCGACCATCACGGAGCGCATTGGAAGGAACAGCGCCCGCAGTGCTTTGAGTTTTGTTTCGAGTGAATTCATTAGTTCGAAATCGGCGCGGTCCGGCGGAACTCCGATCAGGAGGCGGCCGGCGCCCGCGTCAGATACCTTCGGCCTGAAACAGATCGGTGGTCAGATAACGCTCGCCGGTGTCGCAGAAGACCACGACGACCAGTTTGCCGCGGCCCAGGCGCTTGGCAATCTGGAGTGCCGCGCAACAATTCGCGCCGGAGGAAATGCCCACCAGCAGACCCTCCTCGCGCGCGATACGCCGCGAGAAAAGAGTTGCGTCCTCGTCGCTGACGGCGATCACTTCGTCGTACACGGTGGTGTCGAGGTTCGCCGGGATGAAGCCGGCCCCGATTCCCTGGATTTTGTGGAAGCCCGCTTCTCCGCCCTCGAGCACCGCAGAATTTTTCGGCTCGACGGCAACGATTACCGGGCGGTTGGCCAATTTCTCGCGCAGGTAGCGACCCGTGCCGCTGACCGTTCCGCCGGTGCCGACACCGGCCACGAATGCATCGATGCGATCGAGCTGTTCGACCAGTTCCGGCCCGGTGGTCTTGTAGTGAATCTCGGGATTGGCCGGATTGCTGAACTGCTGCGGCATGAAGTAGCCAGGATTGTTGCGCACCAACTCCTCGGCCTTGGCGATCGCGCCATGCATCCCGCGCGTGTCGGGCGTGAGTACCAACGTCGCGCCATAGGCCGCCAGCAGCGAGCGCCGCTCCTCGCTCATGGTATCGGGCATCGTCAAGGTAAGTTTATAACCCTTGACCGCACAGACCAGCGCCAGGCCGATGCCGGTGTTGCCCGAGGTCGGCTCGACGATCGTGTCGCCGGGCTTGATGCGGCCGTCGCGCTCGGCCCGCTCGATCATCGCCAGGCAGATGCGATCCTTGACGCTGCCGCCGGGGTTGTAGTTCTCCAGCTTGGCCCAAATCTCGGCGTCGTCCTTGCCTGGGATGCGGTTGAGGCGGACCACTGGCGTATGGCCAATGAGCTCCAATGGCGAGCGTGCAACGCTGATCGGCATAGGGGCAGTTTAGCGGGTTTCGATTGAGTTTGGACAGCCGCGAGCGGATCGCACGTCAAATTACGTGACTAAATCCTGGCGGCGCAAGCTGTCGGCGGTGGTAGAATCGACGCTGATGCCGACGGCTACCGAAATTTCGGGGTACAGCGTAGGGAAAGCGATCCGGTCGAAATCGATTCTGGTGATCTTCCCGGGGGCGCTCGGCGACCTGATTTGTCTGATTCCGACGCTGCAAGCGCTGGCGAAACGGCACGATGGAGCGCCGCTCGAGTTGATGGCGCGGGCGGAGTTGGCACGCTTCGCGACCGGGCGGCTCGGCGTCGCTCATGGGCATTCGATAGACCGGCGCGAGGTCGCTCAATTGTTCGCGGCGGGTGCCGGGCCGATCGCGGTCGAAGCGCGGGCGTTCTTTGGATCGTTTGCTCAAGTCTGTTCGTTTTTTGCCTCTGACGATGAGCATTTCATAGCCGCTCTCGACGCGGCCAGCAGCGGTCGTGCGAGCCATTTTCCCTTCCGGCCACCGGCCGCGGGACACGTCGCGGCGGGCTATCTGCGTGAAATCGATGTGACGGTCAGCGAAGAAGAGGCGGCGAGGCTCGATTGTTCGTTTGAACTTCACCGCGAGGACCTTGATATGGCGGAGGATCGGCTGGCGGGGCTGGGTCTCTACGTTGGAAATTACGCGCTGATACTGCCGGGGAGCGGGAGTATCGCGAAGAACTGGCCGGCGCAGAATTTTGTGGCGCTGGCGGAAATGCTGGCGCGGCGGATGCGCCCACTGGTGGTTCTTGGGCCGGCGGAGGCGGGGCTTGAGCCGATATTTACCGCGCGCGCATTGCCGGTAGTCGCGAATATCGAGTTGGCGGAAGTCGCGGCGCTGGCGCGACTGGCGGGCTGTTTCGTCGGCAATGATTCGGGCGCGTCACATTTGGCGGCGGCGGCCGGAGCGCGCGGAGTCGCGATCTTCGGGCCGACCGACCCCGAGCGCTGGCGACCGCTGGGGCGCACGACGGTGATGCGCCGGGAGCCGTTGAGCGCACTCGCGCCGGCGGAGGTCGCGGCAGCGCTCGGCATGTAGCCAATTGTCAAGGAACGCAAAATTGGAATTTTCTCGCTGAAACCTGACGAGGTTTCAGACTTCCCGCCACATAAATGCGAGCTCGGCCCTGTGAAAACCGTTTCAGTGCGAGGGCGAATAATTCTGAAAAGGACGGTTCCCGCGAGCGGTGCGATGGTTACAATAATGGTAGGAGTGCGTGCCGAACAGGCGTTTGTCGGATAGATTAATCTTGAATAGGAAAGACACACCCGGACGATTAGTCGCGCCGCGACGAGAGCGGAATCCGTCCGAGAGCCAACACCAGAGAGTAAGATAGAACCATGTCGAGTATGATCAAAACGACGCTGCTGCTGGGTGCCTTGACCGGCCTGATAATGTTGATCGGCGGGATGATGGGCGGTCGCGGCGGCCTGGAGATCGCATTTGTATTCGCGATCGGAATGAATTTCTTCAGCTACTGGTTCTCCGACAAGATGGTGCTGCGGGCATACGGTGCGCAGCCGCTGGACGCGGCCAGTGCGCCGGACCTCTACGGGATCGTCAACGAGTTGGCCCACTCGGCGAATATCCCGATGCCGAAGCTCTATCTGATCGACAGCGACACGCCCAACGCGTTTGCGACCGGGCGCAACCCCAAGCATGCGGCGGTGGCGGTGACGCGCGGAATCATGCGGATTTGCACGCGCGAAGAATTGAAGGGCGTGATTGGGCATGAGCTGTCGCACGTGATCAATCGCGACATTTTGATTAGCTCGATGGCGGCGACGCTGGCGGGCGTGATCATGATGGTGGCGTCGATGGCGCGTTGGGGAGCGCTGTTAGGCGGCTTCGGCGGACGCGATGAGAACGATCGGGGCGGCGGCGGGCTGATCACGCTGCTGGCGACGGCGATTCTGGCGCCGATTGCGGCGACCATGATTCAGCTCGCGATCTCGCGCACGCGCGAATACCAGGCGGACGCCAGCGGGGCCCATCTGACGCACAATCCGCTGTTGCTGGCCAACGCGCTGCGCAAGCTGGAATCGGCCAACGAGCGGATGCCGATGCAGGACGCGACGCCAGCTACGGCGCATATGTTTATCGTCAATCCCTTGAGCGCCGAGGGGATGTCGCGGCTCTTTTCAACCCATCCGCCGATCGAGGAGCGGATTCGGCGCCTCGAGCAGATGGCACATAGCGGGTAGGTGATGATGGAACGCGAAGAAGAAAAGCCCAAAGCTTTCAAGGTCAACGATCGCCGGCGGTTTTCGTCCGAGGGCGACCTGAAACCGGAGTTCCAGGGGGGCGAGGAAGCGCCGTCCCCAGCGAGCGCTCCAGAGCCGCCGCCGACCGCGTCGCGACCGACCGCGGCTGACGCGCCGCACGCCCACGCGGGTCATGTGCACGATCCGGGGCACGACCATTTTGCGGACCACGATCCGAACGCCGCGCACGCCCCTCATGGACCGGGCGACGCGGCGGCTGAGATGACCTTCGGCACGTTCCTGGTGGGGCTCTCGACGCAGGCGCTGATGCTGCTCGGCGATATTCCCGATCCGCAGACCGGAAAGCCGGAGCGGGACCTGGTCGGGGCGCAACAGCTAATCGATATTATCGGGATGCTGGAGCTGAAGACGCGGGGCAACCTGGATCGTGACGAGGCGCAGCTAATCGAGGCGATTCTCTACGAATTGCGGATGAAGTACGTTGAAAGGGCCAAAGGGCGGGGCTGATTTCACCGATGGACGTTCGCGATGCTCGGCCCAATCGCGGGCGCGCAGAGCGTGAGCGATTTCGGGGGTTGGCGGGACATAGCCGCCTACCGAGCTTTGCGAGCGTCCCGAACAAGGAGAGCGTTGCCTAACGATCGTCGACCTCAGCTCCGTCATTCTGAGCGCGGCGCGCCCTGCGGCAGGCCAAGCCCCGCCGCCACTGCCTGCGCTTCCGAGACCAGCTGAATATACACACCAAATCAGCCGCGAACGACCTTGCCCAGGCTCCGCGACCGCAGGCTGATGGGGGAGTCTTTCCCGCCTGCCGATGCTCGGGGCGACGGCCAAGTCGGGCGGGAATGGAGAGAGCGGACGATTTGAGTGACCTGCGCTTTCCCTGAATCAGAAGAAGGGGAGGGCGGCGATTGGCGCGACAGGCGATGGGAGTGAAGCGAGCGATAAAGGTGGGGCTGCTGGGGTTGAGCGCGATCGCGCTGTTTGCGATCGCGCCAGTGGTATATGAGTTCATGAGCTATTACAGCTCGCTCCAACAGGAAGTGATCGCGCGCTTTTCGGGCAAGCGGTGGACGATCCCCTCGCGCATCTACTCGGACTCGGTGACGATCTACCCGGGGCAGCGGCTGGACGATGTCGGTTTTTTCGAGCGGATCGCGCGGCTCAATTATCATCGGGTCGGCACGGCGGCAGAGGTCAACGGGCGGGGCGTTTACTGTTACGATCAGAAGCACGGCAAGCTGCTGATCTTCCTGCACAGCTTTTCTTACCCGTTCAAGGATTTCCCCGGTGAACTGGTCGGGCTCAAACTGGCGCAGGACGGCACCATCACGTCGATCGACGACGAGGCGTCACGTCAACCGGTGTACTCGATCGAGCTGGAGCCGGAGCTGCTCGGGGCGATTTTCCAGGGCGATTGGGAGCAGCGGCGGCTGGTGCCGCTGAGCGACATCCCGCCGGCGTTCGTGGATGCGATCCTGGCCGCCGAGGACCATCGCTTTTACGAACATCATGGGATCGACGTGATGCGCACGCTGAAGGCGGGCTGGATCGATTTCAGCGCGGGACACGTGGTGCAGGGCGGATCGACGCTGACGCAGCAATTGATGAAGAACTTCTTCCTGACCAGCAAGCGCGACTGGCATCGCAAGGTCAAGGAAGCGCTGATGGCGTATATCGCGGAGCGGCAGTATTCCAAGGACGAGATTCTGGAAAATTACATTAACGATATCTACCTGGGGCAGCGCGGACAGGAGGGCATCTACGGGATTTGGGAGGCCTCGGAGTTTTTCTTTTCCAAGGAGCCGCGTGACCTGACGATTGCGGAGATGGCGACGATCGCGGGGATGATTCGATCGCCCAACCGCTATAATCCGATGCGCCATTCGAATGCCGCGAGCGTGCGGCGCAACGAGGTCTTGTCGTCGATGCTGCAGGACGGCTACGTGAGCAAGGCGGCCTACGATCTGGCGGTGACCGAGCCGATCCGCGCGCGCGAGCCGTTTAGCGAGACCAACGACGCGCCGTACTTTGTCGATTACGTCAAACACGAACTGGCCGAACGCTATCCGCCGTCGGTGCTCACGGGCGAAGGATTGCGCATCTTCACGACGCTCGACGTCCACATGCAGAAGGAAGCGGACCGCGCGATCGACGGCAATTTGCTGCGGCTGGTGGCGCAACACGCGTCGCTGCGGCGCAAGGAAAAGGGCCAAGAGCTACAGTCATGCCTGGTCGCGATCGAACCGCAAACGGGCAAGATTCGCGCGATGACCGGGGGCCGCGACTATCGTGAATCGCAATTCAACCGGGTGACCCAATCGAAGCGACAGCCGGGGTCGGCGTTCAAGCCGGTGACCTATCTGGCAGCGCTCGAAGAGACGCTCGAAGGCGGTCCCGAACATTTCCTGCCGACGACCTATATAGAGGACACCCCGTTTACCTGGCAGGTGGGCGAGACCAGTTGGACGCCGAGGAATTTCAAGAATCGCTATTTCGGGCGGGTCACGCTGGAATTCGCGCTCGAGGAGTCGCTCAATTCGGCGACCTCGCGGCTGGCCAACGCGATCGGACTGGATCGGGTGCGTGCGATGGCGTCGAAGCTGGGCTTCGGCGACCTGCCGCCGTATCCGTCGATCGTGCTGGGCGGAATCGAAGTGACGCCGATGCAGATCGCCAACGCCTATGCGATTCTGGCCAACGAGGGGCTCGACACGCCGCCCTATGCGGTAACCGCGGTGGTCGATCAGAAGAGCCAGGTGATCGAAGGCCATGAACTAAAGGCCGAGCAGGTGCTGTCGCCCGAACTAGCCTATATGATGGACTTCATGCTCGAGCAGGTGGTCAATCACGGCACTGGCGCGGGCGCGCGCAAGCTGGGCTTTACGCGGCCGGCGGCCGGCAAGACCGGTACTACCAACGATTCGGTCGATGCGTGGTTCGCCGGTTTCACGCCAAACCTGCTTGCCGTGGTGTGGACGGGCTTCGATCAAAAAGAAGCCGTGGGACTGACCGGCGCGGAAGCCTCGCTGCCGGCGTGGACGGAGTTCATGAAGGCGGCGACGGCGCCGCGCCCGGCACTCGATTTCGGAATACCGCCGGGAGTGGCGCTGGCCAACATCGATCCGCTGACGGGATACCTGGCGGGGCCGTATTGCCCGGTGACAATCCAGGGCGTATTCCCGAAGGACATGGTGCCCACCCAGGCGTGCCCGTTCCATACATCGGCAGGCGCGACGACGCCGGCCGCGGCCACCGGCGAGGACGCAGGTGCGAGCGCGGGTGCGAACTGGGAGCCGGCGCCGGACGAGGTGGGTGCGCCGAACGATTGAAGTGGGTGCGTGGATGGCCCGCGCGCGCATATAATTCAGTGAATCGAATGAGTACCAAATCGACGCGACGAGGCTTTTCGTTTGCGAGCGCGATGATGCTGACGTTAGGCGCGTTGTGGGGGAGCGCTGGCGGCGTACACGCCGCGAGCGGAGCGCCCGCGGCCGGCGTCGCCGGCCTGCGCACGGAGCGTGCGTGGGCGGCGGCGGGCGGCTTTGCGGCAGCAGGGGACGGTATCGCGATACCGTCCCCTGCTGCCGTGGCGGGGCGCGTGGTGATCGTGCATCTCGACGAGGAGAGCGTACCGGCGGCGGAGAATCCGGGCGCGCCGGCGCTCGGCGGCGACGCGTCGGGGAGCAACCCCGGGCCATCGGCGGATTGGGAGCGGGTACCGGCGGCGAGTACGCCGCCGGCAGCGGGAAATTCGGCGTCGGCGGCGCCGAATGGCGCGTCGCAATCGGCGACTGGCGCGTCATCGGCAGGCGCATCGGCGAGCGACGGCGCAAGCGCGAGGAGTGCGGCGACGCCCGCGGGCACGCAGCCACAGTCGCGACCGGCAGCGCCGGTCGCGACTGTGGCGAGCGCGCAGCGCGCATCGGCGACCGACGCGAGTAACGGCGCGGGCGCGGTGATGACCGGTATGGCGACGGGGGTCGCGGGCGGTGGGGGAGAGCAGCGTGCGGACCTCGGTCCGCCGCCAGCGCTCGACCTGAGTGCGATCCAGAGCGGTCCCGACCTGTCGTCGATCTCGTTAGACGGCGAGTTCAAGCAGGCGGACACGCCGGCGCGGGCGGCGGCGCTGCGGGTCACGGAGCAGGCGCGGGTAGAGCTGGCGGCGGGTAACGTCGATGCCGCGCTGCGCGAGCTCAGCCACGCGGTCTCGATCGATCCGGGCAATCCGTTCGAATATTTTTACCTGGGACGCGCCTATATAGCGCGCGGAAATTACGCACAGGCGCTGACGTTTTTCGAGCGGGCCGAGATAGGCTTTGCGGCGCGGCCGGATTGGCTCGGTGAGACGGTGGGCTTCGAGGGTGCGTGCGATGAGGAACTCGGCCAGATGAGCAACGCGGCACTGGCCTACCGACGGGCCTTGGGATCGGCGCCCAACAATTTGAGGGCACGCGTCGGATATTCTCGGCTGGCGGGATATCTGCCGGGTACTGCCACCGCGGATGCGTCGGCGCCGACCGGTACAGC
This sequence comes from Deltaproteobacteria bacterium, assembly GCA_021780755.1. Classification (GTDB taxonomy): domain Bacteria; phylum Desulfobacterota; class Binatia; order Binatales; family Binataceae; genus JADMIL01. Next base: position 98,910 of record JAJXYF010000010.1, read on the forward strand.
AAGCGGCGAGGCGCCGCCTCCGCCCGAGCGCAGCGCAGCCGGACCCGCGCCGGCGGAAGCTCCGCCACCGCCGCCGCCAGCACCTGCGGCACCCGCGGACGATTGGCAAAAGAGTCCCTCGGCTGCCGATCAGCCGGATTAACATCGGCGCGGTCTGCCGCTAGTGTAAAGGCCGTATCCGCACACGATTATGCTCATTCTTGGAATCGAATCGTCATGTGATGACGCCGCGGCGGCGGTGATCGAAACCGATCGCCCCGGGGTGGCGACGGTGCGCGCCAGCGCGGTCGCGAACCAGGACGATATTCATCGCGCGTACGGCGGTATCGTGCCCGAACTCGCGTCGCGCAATCACGTGATAACGATTTTGCCGGTGATCGAGCGGGCGCTCGCGGGCGCTGGATGTACGCTTGGCGACATTGAGGGCGTCGCGGTGACGCGCGGACCGGGGCTGGTCGGTTCGCTGCTGGTCGGGCTCATGTGCGCGAAGGGATTGGCGCAAGGGGCGGGAATCGCGCTGGTCGGCGTGAACCATCTCGAGGGCCATCTGCTGGCGCCGCTGATCGAGCACGAAGTCGCGATGCCGTATCTGGCGCTGGTGGTCTCGGGCGGCCATACGGCGATCTTCGCGGTCGAGGATTTCGGGCGTTATCGGCGGCTGGGATCGACGCGCGACGACGCGGCGGGCGAAGCCTTCGACAAGGTCGCGAAGTTGATGGGGCTGGGCTACCCGGGCGGAAAGATTATCGATGAGATGTCGCGCGAAGGCGCTCGCGATCGGGTGAAGATCACGCGCGCGCGGGTGAAGGGTGCGCCGCTTGACTTCAGCTTCAGCGGGGTCAAGACGGCGGTGGCGCTCTACCTCGCGAGCCCGGCGGGCGTGGCGACGGCGGCCGCGGATCTCGCCGCGAGCTTTCAGGAGGCGGTGGTCGAGATGCTGATTCGGCCGACGATGGCGGCGGCGCGTGACCTGGACGCCTCGACGATCGCGCTGACCGGCGGAGTGGCGGCAAACTCGCGCCTGCGCGAGCGATTGGCGGCGGCGGCCGAGGCTGACGGACGGCGGCTGGTCGCGCCATCGTTCAAATATTGCACCGACAATGCGGCGATGATCGCGCTGGCGGGGAGCTACCGTCTGCTGCGCGGGGAGCGCGACCCGCTGACGATCGACGCCGAGGCCAACCTCGCATTGTGACGCGCGCGCGCGAATTGGACGGTGGCGCAAACGCATCGGAGCGCGGCGGCAGGTTGCGACCGTCGGGCGCGCTGGCGGTGGCGGGAGTGCGCCCGCACAAGTCGAAGGGACAGAACTTCCTGGTGCAGCCGCGCGTCGCCGATCGGATCGTCGAGGCGGCGGAGATCGCGAGCGGTGACGACGTTATCGAGATCGGTCCCGGCCTCGGCATCCTGAGCGAACGAATCGCCGAACGTCCGGTGCGCCGCATGACGCTGATCGAATTGGACCAGCGGCTGGCGTCGCAATTAACTGAACGCTTTGCGGCGGACGCGCGCGTGGTCGTAATCAATCGGGATTTTCTCGCTCTCGCGCCGCAGGATTTTCCCGTTTTCGCGCCGCACGATGCGCTCGTTCGGGGCGTTTACGAAATTCCGCATGATGCGCCGCTGCGGGTCGTCGCGAATCTGCCTTTCAATGTTGCCGCGGCAATTCTCGAGCGGCTGTGCGCGATGCAGGCGCGGATCGCGCGGATGGTCTTGATGTTTCAGCGCGAAGTCGCCGAACGGATTCGGTCGCGGACAGGCGCCGGCAACTACGGCGCGCTCAGCGTGTACACCGCGATGTATTGGGAAATCGAAGGGCATTTTCGCGTCGCGGCCGGCAGCTTCCATCCCAGGCCCAAGGTTGACGCCGAGGTCCTGACGTTCGCGCCGCGCCGGCCGATGCCGTTTGCGCCGCGAGAGGAGGGTGGCGTGCTGGCGACGGTGCGAGCGGCGTTTTCGGCGCCGCGCAAGACGCTGCGCAACGCGGTTGGGCGGGCGCTCGCGCTCGAACCGGGGGCGCTGGAAGACCTGTTCAAAAGGGCCGTGATCGATCCGGCGGCGCGCGCGGCGACGCTCACGGTGGGCGATTTCGTGCGACTCGCCCGTGCGCTCAAGCTGGATTCGCAAACCGTGGACGATCGCGATGCCTGAGCTGCCCGAGGTCGAGTCGCTGCGGCGAATCCTGGTGCGATCCGCGGTTGGCCGCACGGTCGTCGCGGCGAAGGTGAAAGAGGCGCGCTTGCGCCGCATGGTCACGCCGGATTTGGCGCGGGCGATCGCGGGGCGCACGATCGAGGGGATCGGACGGCGCGCAAAATACCTGATGATCGAGCTGAGCGGCGATCATCTGATGATGGTTCATCTCGGGATGTCGGGCAGCCTGACCCATCGGCGCGGCGATTTCGACGACGCGGCGTTCGATGCGCGTCACGATCACGTCGAGTTCACCTTCGATGACGGCAGCCGCCTGGTTTACAACGACCCGCGCCGCTTCGGTCTGCTGAAGCTGGTCGCGCACGCCGGGGTCGAATCGATCGTCGAATTGAAAGGCCTCGGCCCCGAACCATTCGCGAAAGACTTTAACGGCGAATATTTGTGGCGGGTGTCGCGGGGACGTCGCGGCGCGATCAAAAACCTGCTGATGGACCAGGGTATCGTGGCGGGGGTCGGCAATATCTACGCGTCGGAGATTCTGTTTCGTGCGCGGGTGCGGCCGTCGCGACGGGCGGGCCGGGTGACGCGCGCGGAGCTCGCGCGGATCGCGACGATCACGGCCGAGGTTCTGCGCGAGGCGATCGGCAGCCGCGGCACCACCTTTCGCAGCTATCGCGATTCGCAAGGACAGCCCGGCCGCTTCGCCAGCAAGCTGCGCGTCTATGATCGCGAAGGCCAGCCATGCGTGGAGTGCGCGACGCCGATCCGTGCCGTGGTAATCGGCCAGCGATCGAGCTTTTATTGTCCGCGCTGCCAGAAATAACGGACGGGTACGATGACGGCGTGGGTTGGCTCGAAGCCTCGGTGCCGGACCGCGGAAATCGGTGGTTGCGTTGACGTTGTGATGGAACCATTTGCGGCACGAACGTAAGCTTGAGGCCGTGGCGGTCAGGCAAGTGGAAGCGGGGAAGAGAGAGGCGATTCGTTGATGGAGATACCGCGCGGGCTGGGTGCGCTCTTTGCTTTCGTGTTCGGAGCGTGCGCCGGCAGCTTCGTCAACGTGGTGGCGTACCGGTTGCCGCGCGAGATTTCGATCGTGACGCCGCGGTCGTATTGCCCGCGGTGCAATCGGCCGATTCCGGCGTGGGCGAATATCCCGATGCTCGCCTATATCGGCCTGCGCGGGCGCTGCCTGATGTGCGGCGGCGCGATTCCGTTCCGTTATTTCCTGACTGAACTCACGCTCGCGGTGGCGGCGGCGTATCTATTTATGTGGTACGGGCTGGGCGATGCGATCGCGCGCTTCGTCTTCTGCGCGGCGCTCTATGTGGTCGCGATTATCGATTACGACTGGCGGGTGATCCCGAACCTGATCACCTTCGCGGGAATTCCGATCGGGATACTCGCGGCGTGGCTGCTGATTCCGGAGGTGGGACTCGAGCAGTCGCTGATCGGCGCGATCGGCGGCGCGGGTTTCCTGTTTCTCACCGGTGAGGTTTACCTGCTGGTGCGCCGGATGGAGGGCGTCGGGCTGGGCGACGTGTTTCTGATCGGGATGGTGGGTGCGTTCCTGGGCTGGCCGGGCATGGTGTTTACGTTGCTGGGCGGATCGATCCTGGGTGCGATCGGCGGGGTGGTGTTTGCGCTGGCGGGCGGTGCGCCGGCCGCGCCCGAGGAGACGGTGCCGACGGCGATTGCGGAGGTGACGGGTGTGCGGCGCGGCGATCTTCCGTCTCCCGAGATGGCCGGTGGCGAGCCTTCGCTGTTGCGCATGGAGGTGCCGTTCGGACCGTTCCTGGCGTTGGCGGCGGCGTTTTACGCACTCTTTCAGCCGCATCTGATCCGTTGGTATTTTTCGTGATGACGGGCACTATAGCGACCAGCTAATGGGCAAAGGGTTTTTCATCACGCTCGAGGGCGTCGAAGGCTCGGGCAAGACCACGCAGACGGCGCTGGTGGCCGACGCGCTGCGTGCCGCGGGTTATCGCGTGACGGTGACCCGCGAGCCGGGGGGAACCCGCGCGGGCGAAGCGATTCGCGCGATTTTTCTTGATCCGGCGGTCTCGCTGCACGCCGCCGCCGAGTTGCTGCTGGTGCTCGCCGATCGCGCGCAGCATGTGCGCGAGAAGCTCAAACCGGCGTTGGCGGCCGGCGAAATCGTACTTTCCGATCGCTACTCTGATTCGACCATCGCCTACCAGGGCTACGGCCGTGGACTCGATCTGAAGCTGCTCGACGAATTGAACCGGCTGGCAAGCGACGGCGCGCGGCCGGACCTGACGATCGTGCTCGATCTCGCGGTCGAGACCGGATTGGAGCGGACGCGCGCGCGGGTCCGCGGCGACGTGCGCGGCCCCGATCGCTTCGAGGGCGAGCAGGTTGAGTTTCATCGGCGGGTGCGCGAGGGTTTTCTGAAGATCGCGCGCGACGAGCCCGGGCGGGTGATCACGATCGACGCGACCCGTCCGATGGACGAAATCACCGCACGCATTGCCGCCGCGATCCTTGCTTTGGTGACACGCTGATGCCATTTGCGGGCGTGGCCGGGAATCGCGCGGTGATCGACGGGCTTCAGGCGGAGCTTGCGCGCCGCCCGTCGCATGCCTACCTGTTCGCGGGTCCGCGCGGGGTCGGCAAAGCGATCGTGGCGCGCGGTGTGGCGCATTATCTGTTGTGCGAGCGATCGCCGGGCGCGCGGTTCTGCTGCAATCCAGCGAATTGTCCGGTGCGCGTGGCGGCACCCGCGGCGGGGCGCGGGCGCGGCGCCGCGTCGGCGGCAGCTTCGCCGCGCTGCGACTGTTGCGCGGGGTGCGTACAGATCGCGCTCGGCGTCCATCCGGATTTCGTTTACGTTGCGCGTCAGCCTAATCGCAGCGATCTCTTGATCGAGCAAGTGCGCGATTTGATCGAGCGCCTCGGCGTGCGTCCGTCGCGCGGTCCGCGGCGAATCGCGATTGTCGATGACGCCGAAACGCTGAATCTGCCGGCGCAAAACGCCCTGCTGAAGACGCTCGAGGAGCCGCCCGGCCATACCATGATGATCCTGGTGACGAGCAGCGAGCGCGCGTTGCTCGATACGGTGCGATCGCGTTTGCGGCCGGTGCGCTTCGGTCCGCTGAGCGCAGCCGAAATCGCCGGGGTGCTGGTGTCGCGGGCGAAGATCGAGCCGGAGCGGGCCAAGGCGATCGCCCCGCTGGCGCGCGGGAGTATTTCACGCGCGTTGGCGCTGGCGCAGGGTGAGGAGCCGCCGGTCAAGGAATTGATCGAAGCGCTGGCGCGGGCGCGGACGCTCGATTTCGCGGGCGCGCAGAGTCTGGCGCAGGAGCTCTTTGGCGCGCGCGATCAGGCGGTCGAAAATTTCGAGCTAATCGCGCGGCTGCTGGAGGAAATGCTATGCTCCAAGCTGCTCGGGTCTGAGCTGATAGCGTCGGCTCCGGAAGCCGCCGCGGCGATGGCGGAGATTGCCGGGCGCAGCGACGCCGCCGCACTCGCGCAGGTCGCAGTTAGCGCATTGGCGGCTGCGGTGGCGGTTGACGAGATGGCGAATTCGAGGCTCCAGGCCGAGCAATTCTGGATCGGCGCGGGACGCGCGCTGCGGGGAGAATAGTGGCCGGCGATATCGATCCCTTCGAGACCAATGCGGACGAGCCCAAGATTGTCGCCGTCAGCCTGCAGCACGCGGGCCATCTCTACAACTATCTCGCGGGCGGACTGACGCTTAGGCGCGGCGATCGCGTGCTCGTCGAAGGCGAGGCCGGCACCCGCCTCGGCACGATCGAAATCGAACCGCATGAGCCGGCGCGGACCTTGGACCTCTCGGCGATGCGCCCGGTGGTGCGCCTGGCGCAGGACAGCGACTTCCGGGTCGAGGAGGATACGCTCACCCGCGAACAGCATGCGCAGCGGCTATGCGTCACGCGGATTCGCGAACGCGACCTGCCGATGAAGCTGGTGACGGTGGATTACACCTACGACGGGCGCAAGGCGATATTTTATTTCACCGCCGAGAACCGTGTCGATTTCCGCGACCTGGTGCGCGACCTCGCGAACGCGCTGCGCGTGCGGGTCGAGATGAAGCAGATTGGCGCGCGCGACGAGAGCAAGGTGACCGGCGGTATCGGGCCATGCGGACGCGAGCTGTGCTGCTCGTCGTGGCTGCGCGATTTCGAGGCGGTGACGGTCAAGATGGCGCGCGACCAGGGGCTGGCGCTGAATCCGTCGCGGCTGGCCGGGATGTGCGGACGGCTCAAGTGCTGCCTGCGCTACGAGTACGCGACCTACGTCGAACTGAGGCGCGCGCTGCCGAATCTCGGCAAGCGCGTCGAATCGGTGCAGGGCAACGGCAAAGTCGTGCGCCAGAACATCCTGAAGCAGACGGTGCTGATCCAGCGCGAGGAAGATGGCGGCGTAGTCGAGGCGACGCTCCAGGATTTGGTTGACGCGCGGCCGGCGAAACTCTGAATCCGATCCGGCGCGCGGCGCATCGGGAACTCAAGCGCGAAGTTCAGGAAGAACCTCACTACAATCTGAAGATGTCCGAACGTATCCATATCACGACCGCGATCTTCTACAGCAACGGCACACCGCACGTCGGCAGTGCATACGAGGCGTTGGCGGCCGATGTCTTTGCGCGATGCCAGCGGCGCAGGCGCGGGCGCGAAAACGTGTCGTTCCTGAGCGGGACGGATGAGCATGGCGACAAAATCCGGCGCGCCGCGATGGCCGAGGGACTCGCGCCCAAGGCGTACACCGACAAGATGTCGGTGCTGTTTCGCGACGCGTTCAAAGGGCTCAACGTCGATCTGGACTATTGGGTGCGGACCACCGACGCGGTGCATGAGAAATTCGTCCAGCGGATGCTCGTCGAGACGCAGGCGAAGGGCAATATCGAATTCAAGGAGTACGAGGGTCTCTACTGTGTCGGCTGCGAGCGCTTCTACACCGAAAAGGAATTGCAGCAGCCGGGCAACCTGTGCCCGACGCACAACGCGCCGGTCGAGTTGATCAAAGAGAGTAACTACTTCCTCAAGATCGATCAGTTTCGCGAGCAGGTGATCGAGAAAATCAAGCGCGATGAAATCCTGATCCGTCCCGAGCGCTACAAGAACGAGGCACTCAACATGCTTGGCGAACCGCTGAGCGACCTGTGCATTTCGCGGCCCAAGGCGCGGATGGATTGGGGAATCGAGCTGCCGTTCGACGACCAGTACGTGACCTACGTTTGGTACGACGCATTCTGGGCGTACGTGAGCGAGCCGGCGAGCCGGCTTGGCCTCGACGTTTTCATGCGCGAGTGGTGGCCCACTACCGAGCATTTCATCGGCAAGGACATTCTGAAGACCCACGCGGTCTATTGGCCGGCGATTTTGCTGGCGGCGGGGCTGCCGCTGTTCAGGAGCCTGAACGTGCACGGATGGCTGAATTTCGGCGGCTCGCGGATGTCGAAAAGCTCCGGCAACGTGCGCGATCCGGTCAGTTACGAAAAGGCCTTCGGGCCCGACGTGCTGCGCTACTTCGTGATGCGCGAAGTGGTCTATGGACTCGACGGTGATTTTTCCGAGGAGCGGCTGACCGAGCGTTACAACGCGGACCTGGCCAACGATCTCGGCAACGTCGTGAGCCGCGTGCTCGCGATGGCGCAGCGCTATTTCAATGGCAAGGTTTCGGAGTCACCGGAAATTCCTGACCTAAGTCTGTTCCTGACCAAAAAAATTGCATGGTCCGATTTGCTCGAACTGACCGAACGAGTAAACGACGATGTGACCAAGGAACTCGACTTCAAAAGAGCGTTGGAAAAGATTTGGGCGGGGCTGGATGTCGCCAACAAATATATCGTCGAAACCGCGCCGTTCAGTCTCGCGAAGGATCCCGCAAAGCTGCCACAGGTCGCGCAGATTCTGGCCAACCTGCTCGAGGCGATCCGCGTGGTCGCCGACGCCCTCGAACCGTTTATGCCCGTGACCGCGGGAAAAATCTTCGATCTGCTTAACGTCGTTGACGACGCGACTAAGCGCGCACCTTACGGCGAAGGGTTGAAGCCGGGGCATCAGGTGAACGCGCCGGTGCCGTTGTTTCCGCGCCGCGAGAAATTGGCGGCAAGCTGACTTCCGCACGGAGTCCCGATCGAGTCGCGTAGCCAATCGCGAACTGAATCCGCAATTGAACCCGCAATCAAATTTAGTCGATACGCACTGCCATCTGGCGGACCCGAAGCTGCGCGTTGACCTCGAAGCGATCCTCGATCGCGCGCGGACAGCCGGGTTGCGCATGATGGTCGCGGTCGGTGCGATCGGGTCGATCGAATGCGATCGCGAGACCGTGGCGATCGCCGAACGCAATGCGGACGTATATGCGGCCGTGGGGGTGCATCCGCATGACGCGAAGGATTGCGACGACGAGCGTATCGCGCAACTGCGCGACCTTGCGCAATCGTCGCGCGTCGTCGCGATTGGCGAGAGCGGGCTGGATTTTCATTACATGCATTCGCCGATCGAGGCGCAGGAGACGGCGCTGCGCCGTCAGCTCGAACTTGCGCATGAGGTGAATCGTCCGATCGTGATTCATTGCCGCGACGCCGAAGCGCGGCTGGCGGCGATCGTGCGCGAAGTCGGGATGCCGCCGCGCGGCGGTGTGATCCATTGCTTTACCGGGGACGCGGCGGCGGCGCGCGAGTTCCTCGCGATCGGCTTTTACATTTCGTTTTCGGGGATCGTGACCTTCAAGAGTGCCGCGACCCTGCGCGAAGCGGTACCGGTCGTTCCCGCCGAGCGTCTGCTGGCCGAGACCGACGCGCCGTATCTCGCGCCGGAGCCGTATCGCGGCAAAGTGAACGAACCCGCGTTCATCGCCCGGACCTTCGATGTTCTCGCGCGGCTGCGCAATTGCGATCGCGACGCGTTGGCGGCGCGGATTGTGGCGAACGCGGCGCGTATCTTCAATCTCGCGCCGGCCTGAGCCGCGTTGCGAGTACGCGAAGCGCGCCCGCCTGGGCGACGCCGCGCAGGCCAACCTACGGGCGATGCTTTGGCGCCCACCCGACCCGCCCGGCAACTCGACTTCGAGGTATTTTCACATTTCGGATGGAGTCGGGGTTATAGCCAGTCGGGAGGTCACCGACGATGTTTCCATCATTCGCGACTATGGCTATCGGAGTGGCGGTTACCGCCGTCCTGGCGGTGGTGGACTGGTACGTATGGCGGACTGGTCCGGCGGGGCGAGATCCGCGGGTCGCATCCGAGCCGCGGCTTGCCGAGGACAAGGACGGGGCGGCCTTCCAAGAGGTTGCCTAGCAAACATGGAGGACCTATTGATTCGGACAGGCGGCGCGAACGGCCGCGGAATCCGGAGGCCGCCACCCATCGAAATGAAAACGCCGACGACATTCGAACTGCCGCCGTCCTTCGACGACGCGGTAGCGCGCCACGAGCGCGAGTTGATGCGTTTTCTGTTGCGCACGACGCGCGATCAGGACGATGCGCTCGATCTATTCCAGGAGACCTGGCTGCGCGCCTATCGGGCGTGGCCGAAGCTCGAATCGGCGGCGGGCCTGCGGCCATGGCTGTATCGAATCGCGACGAATTTGTGCCTGAACCGGGCGCGCGATCGGATGCGGCGGGCGCGTGTGATCGGAGACGAAGAGCTCGATTTGGCGCAAGTGGCGGGGAGTTCGAACGGAGCGCACGATGGCGTGCTTAATTTGAAGGCGGCGATTTCGCAACTGCCGCACAATCAGCGCGAAGCCCTGGTCATGCGCAAATTCGGCGGACTCGAGTACGCGGAAATCGCGACGGCGCTTGGCTGCTCGGCGGAGAGCGCCCGCGCCGGCGTGTATCAGGCGCTCAAGAAACTGAAAGTTGCGGCGGAGTTATAGGCGATGAAGAATCTGCGAAATCCCGATGAATTCGATCCCGCATCGGACCAGGCATCGGACGCGGCGATCGAAAATATCCTGCTGATCGCGCGGCAGCGGCTGGCGCGAGCGCTCGCGCCAATTCGGCGGCCGGTCGCGCGACTTGGAATTATTGAATCGCGCCTCGGGCGTTTGCTTGCCGCGGAGAGTCCACGCGGACTGGTCGCGCTCACTTACCTGGACACCAACGACGGCAAGAAGGTTATTGCGGCCTTGAAGCAGAAGTTCGATCTGGTCGAAGACCCCTCCGCGGCGGTACGGATTGGCGTCGAGATCGAAGCGCATCTGGCCGGCGAGGGCGACGCGACTGCGCGTCGGCCGATTGATTTGAGCCTGGTGGCGAGCGCTTTCCAGCGGCGCGCGCTGACGCGCTTGCGTACGGTGCCGCCCGGTTCGGTCGTCACCTACCAGGGACTCGCCGCCGCGATCGGATCGCCGTCGAGCCAGCGCGCGATCGGCACCACGATGGCGACCAATCCACTGCCGATTTACGTCCCGTGCCATCGCGTGATCAAATCGGACGGCACGATCGGAAATTACGGCGGGGGCGTAGAGCGCAAGCTCAAATTGTTGCGGGCGGAGGGCTTCGCGGTGGACCGCGGCGATCGCGTCGGGCCGCATGCGGTCTATGGACATTGGCAATCGCGAATTTTCTGCCGGCCGACCTGCGCGGCGGTGCGCCGGGCCGAGCGCAAGAAATGGATTATCTTTACGGACTCGGCGCATGCGCAGGGGGTGGGAATGCGCGCATGTAAACTCTGCCATCCGGCGTAGCGCGCGGAGAGAAATTAATGAAGATCCAAAACTTATGGTTTCACTGAACCTCGATGAGGTTGCACGGCATTCCATGCCGCCGGTGGTCACGTTCGTGTTGCTCGATTGTCGGCAGGGACGAGGGCGTCCTTAGCTCTGTGAAAACCTCGTCGGTCGGTGAAACAGAAAAACGGGGACGCCCGCGAATTGGGCGTCCCCGCCGCTAAGCGTAAATCACGTCAGATCATTCGGTGTTCTGCTGGCTTTGCAGACTTTCGATTTGCCGGCGCTGGGTTTCGATCTCGCCCTGCTGCTGCTGAATCTGGCTCTGGGTCTGGTCGTTCTGCACCTGCTGGTTCTGCATCTCGTTGCCGACCGCATAGCCGCCAACCCCGCCGAGACCGCCACCGATTAACGCGCCAGCGGCGGGATGGCCGACGGCCGCACCGATTATCGCTCCGGTGCCGGCGCCGAGCAGTGCGCCACCGCCCGTACCCATCTCACGATCAGTGAGCGGTTGTCCCGAACATCCGCCAAGGAAGAGCACAACCGCTAATGCAATTCCGGCGGTCGCAATCCAACCTTTGCGCATAAAATTTACCTCCTGTTCAGTCGTTCTCACGTTCCTCATCCCCATGGCCTCGAACGCATTATGGACAGCTTTGATGGGCTGTTTCCATTTAATATACGGCTCAGCGCGCGAATAGTTTCCAACTTTCCGCAACCGTCTCCAATTACCCGCGCGCCACCAGCTCATTCGGTCTCGCCGGACTTTTGCAACTTGATGGATTTCGCTGCGTGGTGCGGCGAGTGCGTGCAAAATTCCGTCCTCCCTCCAGAATGGAAAGCTTCCGCTACTCAGTACTCTGAACCTGCTGCAACTGCTGGATTTCCCGGCGCTGATGTTCAATCTGCCGCTGTTGCGAATAGATCGCCTGCCGGTTTTCGTAGTTCATGTCTTGCTGTTGCTGAAGCTCATGCCCGACCGCATAGCCGCCCACGCCGCCGACGCCCGCCCCGATAAGAGTGCCAGCCACAGGATGATGGACAGCGGCGCCGACGATCGCCCCGGTGCCCGCGCCAAGCAGTACGCCGACCCCGGTACCCTTTTGAGTCTCGGTAAATTGTGCCGAGGCGACCGCCGGGAGCGCTGCAATCGCGATGACGAAGGCGCTCGTTGCAATCCAGTTGATTCGCATTGGACCGATCCTCCCCACTTAGTGCCCACGCGGAGACAAGACAGCAGATTCCATGCCGCCCCTGAATAGATAGTTAATAGCTACATAACATCTATTAGCTAAAAATAGCTAAGATTCGGGATCGATTTGGTCATGGTAATCGACTCTTTCGTACAATCATCCATGAGGAGCATTCTGGCTCTCGATAGGGGGAATGAATGAAGCGAATGGAGGCGAAGGCCGAGCGCGGCGCGGCGACGGTCAGGGCACGACAGCGAAGATTCGAGTGGGGGCGCCAGTGCCCTTGCCGATTTTCATTGGAATGCAGAAGAGCATCGCACCGGTCGGCGGCAGCTTATCGGCGTGAGCGAGGTTCTCGAAGGCGGGTTTGTTGGCACCGAGCCAATGGCGATGCACGGGGAAATCCTTGGAATTACCCGGGTCGATACTCGCCGTGTCGGTCACGATCGCGATGACGTTGCGATGCTGGAGCAGAAAATCCACGGCCGCGGCCGAATAGCCCGGGAAGCGGAGGTGGGGGACGTCGCCAGGGAGATCGGTGCCTAGGTAGCGTTTCTTATCGGGCCAGAAACGGCCCCATCCGGAGCGCGCGACGACGATTGCGCCGTCCGGAATCTGGCCGTGGGCGGCCTCCCAGCGATTGATGTCGTCAACCGTGAGCATCGTGTCGCGGTCGTTGGCGGCGCGCGCGGAGTAATCGATGACGACGGCAGGGCCGATCATCGCGGTGAGGGGAACCTGATCAACCGTCATGCCCGCGCGATTGAAATGCACCGGGGCGTCCATGTGAGTACCGCCGTGTTCGGGAGCGGCGTATTTCGCGGCCGAATAGAAATAGCCGCCGGGTTCCTCGATGCCGGCATGCTCGAACTCATGGGTAAAGGGATGTTCGGTGGGCCAGTAAATTGTGGTCGCGTCGAAAGGATAGGTGAGATCGACGATTTTTGCCGGGTCTATCGAGATGGAAGCGGGCGAAGTGGATGAGGAATCGGCGGCGAAAGCCGATTTCACGACGCCGACGATAGCCAGGATTCCGATCGCAATTACGGGCAGCTTCAAATCAATTTCTCCTGCGCGATAAAACGCTCACGCGCTCCGGCGCGTATGATTTCAATGATTGAGGAACGCGCATCGCGAGTCTCGATCATGACTACCATCCGATGGCTTGCGCGGGCATCACCACGGCCATCTGGCCGCGCGGATCGGCGCCCCCCTGAAGCAAGCGGCGCGCCGGATCGAAGCGGATGCCGAGCACATGGCCCTCGCACCAGGGCGGGCGGGCTTCGACCAGATGGCCACGAGCAGTCAAATCGGCGCGTACATCTTCGCCGATGCGATCCTCGACGCGGAGCACGCCGGGGCGCGCGTTGTGCGGATAAAAGGTCGAGGGGAAATGCGCGGTCGAGAAGCGTGGCGCCTCGATCGCCTCCTGCACGTCCATGCCGAAATCGATGAGGTTGAGGAAGAATTGCAGGGTCCATTGATCCTGCTGATCGCCGCCAGGCGTGCCGAAAGATAGAAACGGATCGCCATTGCGGGTGGCAAGCGAGGGGGTGAGGGTCGTGCGCGGGCGCTTGCCGGGTTGCAGGGCGTTGGCGTGATGTTCGTCGAGAAAAAAGGTTTGCATCCGCGAGCCGAGCGGAAAGCCGAGCGTGTCGATGACGGGGGAGCTGGGAATCCATCCGCCGCTGGCGGTGACCGCGATCATGTTGCCATGGCCGTCGGCGGCGGTGACGTGGATGGTGCCGGGGCCCCATGAGCGCGCGTCGGCGCCGTTAGTGTTGAGTAGCGGGCGCATTGCGCGCGGATCGCCGGGGCTCTGCTCCATTGAGGCGCGTCGCGGATCGATCAGCGTGCGGCGCAGGTCGGAATAGCGTTGCGAGAGCAGGCCCTCGAGCGGCACCGGCGTGAATTCGGGGTCGGCGTAATATTGCTCGCGGTCGGCGAAGGCGAGTTTCGCGGCCTCGACCAGGTGATGGATGTAGTCGGCGGAGTTGTGGCCCATCGCGGCGAGATCGAAGCCTTCGAGCAGGCGTAGTTGCTGGAGGAAGACCGGGCCTTGCGACCACGGTTGGCATTTGTGGACGGTGACGCCGCGGTAAGCGGCGCTGACCGGCGCCTCGATTTTGGTGGTGAAGGCGGCGAGGTCGCTGGCCGCGAGCAGGCCGCCATTGGCGTCGGACCAGTTGACGATGTCGCAGGCGATATCGCCGCGATAGAAGCGGTCGCGCGCGGCGTCGATGGCGGACTCGCGTCCGCGATTGCGTGTGGCGGCCTCGGCGTCGAGCAGACGGTGAAAGAAATTTGCCAGCGCGGGATTGCGGATGAGGTCGCCGGTATGCGGCAGTTCGCCGCCGGGCATGTAGATGGCGGCGCTGGTCGGCCATTTTTCGCGAAATTTCTTCGCGTTGAAGCGAATCGACGCGGTCCCGATCAGACCCGACAGGTCCTGCGGAGTTTCGCCGTCGCCGGCCAGCCCCGGATGCATCGGGATGCCGTCCTCGCAGAGCGCCATCGCAGCCGCGGCGACTTCGCCGAGCGACATCGTACCGAATTCACGCAGGGCGACCGCGAGCGCGTCGAAGGCGGCGGGGACGCCGGCGGCGAGCAGGCCTTCGGGCGGGATGAGCTTAAGGCCGAGGGCCCGATAACGATCGATGGTGGCGCTTGCGGGTGCGGTCATGTTGCCGTTGATCGCGACTACGCGGTGCGCATTTGCCAAATAAATGAGCATCGGAGCTTCGCCACCAATGGTATGCATGTGCGGATTGACGACGCCTTCGACGAGGGTGGCGGCGACAGCGGCATCAATCGCGTTGCCGCCTTTTGCGAAAATGCGGGCGCCGGCCGCAGCCGACAAGTAATGCTCGGTGGCGACCATCGCTTCGCGGCCCATTATCAGCGGATACCATGTGGTCATGCGCATCATCCATTCTGACGGCGAAAATCGAGGGAGAAACGGCATTGTCTCCGGCGATCATCCGTATTCGTGTGGCCCTCGTATGTAATCGTGTACCAGACCGGAGGTGCGATAGCACGGGCGAGATTCGTTTTATGCGGAGAAATTCATGCAAAATGGAAAGGGGTAATGTTCACGGTAGCGGGGAGCGCCGATCGAGTACCGGAGAAGGTAGCAAATAGCGTCTAACTATTCGGCCCGCGACTTGCTAAGAATATAGTGGACGGGTGGTTGGCAGCAGGTCTGAATTCGCTGGTTGGGTGGGAAAGGCGGTTGGACTATGGAAACAATTAGCCCTGAATCACTGGTTGGTCGTCATTGTCGGTTGCTGCGCGCGGTGCGCGATAATCAAGGGCGCAATCGCTTCACGGAGCAGCCATTAATCGTGCGCGAAGTCGATAACCTTGGCCGGCACATGTTGCTGGTACAGTTCGACGACGGCAGCACGACCTTTCTGTTCCCGACCGAAGTCACCGTGCAGAACTAGCGTAGCGGGGGCGGGTCGGCATTTCTTAACGAAGGTCGGCTACGGGCGCGGTGATCGGTGTGCGAAGTGGCGGGCGACAGCGATGGAGAATGATCCGTCGCCAGATATCTGACGCCCTGGCGATCGCACGCCGCTAATTTTTTGGCATTGGTGGGCCACGGCCGGAAAGCGGTCTTGCACGGGCGTTCCGTCGCTACTCCTCACGCGCTCATCGCGGCTCACCGTTTCGTCGCAGCTCCCGGATGCGTATGATCATCTAATCGCTGGCGCGGTGGGGTGACTGGCCGAGATTCGCTCGCATCGCGCAGGAGTGGTCATGCCGATTTATATCGTGGGCGCCAGGCGCACCGAAAAGGGCCATCAGAGTCTCAAGGAGTTTTCGAGCGTGATGGAGCGCGCGACGAAGATTCGCGAGGCCAACGGCGGCAAACTGATTGGCGCCTACGCAACATTCGGACGTTTCGATTTTGTGGTGATTGCGGAGTATCCGAGCGGTACCGCGATGCAGCGCGCGATGACCACAATGCTCGCCGAAGGGCTCTTTACGATTGAGGTTTCGGAGGCGATGCCGATGAGTGAATTCGTCGATATGCTGAAAGAGGACGAATCCCAGCGCTAACGCAAGCATACCGCGAGGCGCGCGACGGCTTGTGACGAGAGCGGGCGCGCCAAGCGAAAATAATCGCGACATCGACGGATAGGATCGCGCGTGCGCCGACCAGTGGACAGTTACGCGAAGCAGATTCCTGCGCCTATTGAGGGTCGCGCAGGAATTCGCGAGCGAGATGGAGCGCGGCGATGGTTTTGGCGTCAAAGATCTCGCCGCGACTGATCATCGTCATCGCCTCTTCCAACGGAACGCGCTCAACGTCGATCACCTCATCATGATCGAGCTCGCGATCGGCGGCGGTCAGATCGCGCGCGAGGTAGAGCGTGATGCGTTCGTCGCAGAAGCTCGGAATCGTGACAATTTGGCCGAGCCGATCCCATTGGCGTGCGACGAGTCCCGCCTCCTCGCGCAGTTCGCGCTCGGCACAGTCGCGCGGCGTCTCGCCCGCGTTGATGCAACCGGCGGGGATCTCCTTGAGCCAGCCGCCGACGGCGTGACGGTACTGCCTGAGCAGAGGGATTTTGCCGTCGGCGTCGAGCGCGACGATCGCGCTCGCGCCGGGATGGCGGATGACGGCGAGATCGACGGTGATGCCGTTGGGAAGGGCGGCGCTCTCGACGCCGATATCGACGACGCCAAGTTTCAGAATGGGGCGGCGATTGTGGGCCATATAGGCGGCAAGGTTACATCAGGGCGGCGTGCGAGCCGAGTGCGCTTTGCGTTGCCCGCAGGCCGCTAGCAACGTAAGCTACGGGGCGGTTAGCGGCCGAGATGTTGTTCGCCGCAAGATTTCAGGAGGATTGGAGTAAATGGCTCGTGTTGGATCCCGGTTGACGCTGTCAGTGGCGATCGCCGCGATATTCATGGTGTGCGGATGCGAAGGGCAACCGGCGAAGGCGCGGGGCGGCAACACGGCGCTGATGCTGATTGGCTACCAAGGCGACTACCTGGCAGCGAATGGGCGGCTACCGGTCGCGCAGGATCAGGTCGCGCCGATGATCGAGGCGACCGATGCGATGGTCGATGCGGCGCGCAAGAACGCGGTTGGCGTATTTTATGTCAGTGATGAAGCGAGCCCCTTCGCGTTGGTCAGCAATCATTATCGCAATCAGGCGACGCCGCGGCTGTGGGCGGGCTCGCAACTGGACGAGAGTGCCAACGTATTTGCGGGGCCTAATTTTGCCAAACATCATCGCGACGCATTTAGCAATTCGGCGCTCGAGCCGTGGCTCAACGAGCAGAACGTGGGACGCCTGATAGTCGGCGGCGCCTATGTTGAACGATCGGTGCTCGCGAGCGTGACGACGGCATTGCGGCTGGGCTACAAGGTGACGGTGGTGAGCGACGCGGTTGCGGGGGCCTCGGACGAGTGGCGTGACCATGCGCTGAAGTCGCTCAAGGATGCGGGCGCGGAAATCGAGACCAGCCAGCAGGTAGCGTCGGAGCTGAAGCCCAATGCCACGTTGGGGCTGATCGGTCCGCTGACAGGAGCGTGGTGGCTGGTCCCGTCGCCGCCGAAGGAAGAGCCAAAGTAACGCGCCGCGATTGGTTCGCCGGTTCGCACCAAGCGCGTAAGCGGTAGTAATTACGAAAGTGAAACGCCGCGAGCGGGAAACCCGTTCGCGGCGTTCCTTCGTTTGCGTGGGCGCGCGGGCGGCTTAGCGTTTGAGCTTCGTGAGCATCGCGGCAATCCGATCGAAGGCCGCGTTGAGGTTCTCGATCGAGGTCGCGTAGGAAAGCCGCACGTGATGCGGGGCGCCGAAATCGTTGCCGCCGACCAGCGCGACATGGGCCTCGCTCAGGACCAGATCGGCAAATGAATTGCCGTCGTCGATGGTCTTGCCGGCCAGGCTCATTCCGATCAGTTCGGAAATATTCGGGAAAGCATAGAAGGCGCCGCTCGGCACGTTTGGCAGTTTGAAGCCGGGCAGCTTGCGCACGCGCTCGACCACCAGCTCGCGGCGGCGGCGGAACTCCGCCATCATCGTTTTGATCTCGTCCTGCGGACCGGTCAGCGCTTCGATCGCGGCCGCCTGTGTGATCGAATTGGGGTTGCCGCTGTTTTGGCCCTGCAGGCGCGAGGCGGCGGCGATTACCTCTTTTGGGCCGGCGGCGAATCCGATGCGCCATCCGGTCATCGCGTAGGCTTTCGACAGCGAGTTGAGCGCGAAGCCCTTGGCCTTGAGCCGCGGCTCGATCTGGAAGATGTGGGGCACCGCGCCATCGTAAACGATATGCTCGTAAACGTCGTCGGAGAGCACCCACAGGTCGGCCTCGAGCAGGATTTTCGCAAGCTCGCCGAGTTGGCTGGGCGAGTACACGGCGCCGGTCGGATTCGAGGGCGAGTTCAGGATGATGCCGCGGGTGCGCGGGGTGATCGCGCGGCGCAGGCGATCGGGGTCGAGGATGAAGCCGGCATCCTCGGGACATTCGACGAGCCTGGCCTCGGCGCCGGCAAGGTTCACCATCGCGACGAAGCTGACCCAGGCAGGCGTCGGGATGATGACCTCGTCGCCCTCGTCGAAGAGTGCGGCGATGATGTTGGCCTCGGCTTGTTTGCCGCCGGCTGACGCCATGATCTCGGTGATGTCGTAGTCGAGCCCGTTCTCGCGCTTGAGCTTGAGCTTGATCGCTTCTTTCAAGTCGCGGGTGCCGGCGACCGGAGTGTACTTGGTCTGGCCGGCGTCGAGCGCGCGGCGGGCGGCGTTCTTGATGCGTTCGGGAGTGTCGAAGTCAGGCTCACCGGCGGCGAGCGAGATGACGTCAACGCCGGCGGCCTTGAGTTCAGTGGCGCGGGTTTCGGCGGCCATCGTGGCGGAGGGCTTGAGCGCGGCGATACGGCGGTTGAGCTTGATCATTTGGCTCCACTTCCGGCGCCGGTATGCGAAGGGCGCCTCAGCGGACGATTTTAGCGGTCACGCGTGTCGGGCGAAACCTCGCGGCGAGACTCGATGAGGCTTTCCGCGCCAGGACGGCCTGCGAGACCGGAATATTTCAGTCGAGCTTGAGCTTCACGCGCAGGCGGTTCATCACGTTTTCGGGCACCAGTTCAGGCAGCCGTTTGCCGTAGCCGGCGACCTCCTTGATGAGGCGTGAGGCGGTGAAAAAGAGCTTCGGGTTGGCGAACAGAAAGACCGTCTCGATGGTGCCGATCATCTGCTTGTTCATCTGCGCCATCTGCAGCTCGTAGTCGAAATCGGTGACGGCGCGGAGGCTGCGGATGATGACGCCGGCGCCGATGCGTTCGGCATAATCGACCGAGAGGCCGCTGAACTTATCGACGCGTGCGCGCGGCTCGAGGTCCTTGATGCAGTCGCGGATCATCTCGACGCGCTCGTCGGGCGTGAACAGCGCGGAGTCCTTGTGCGGATTGTAGGCCACGGCGACGATAACCTCATCGAAGATCATCACGCTGCGGCGAATGATATCGACGTGGCCGTTGTGGATCGGGTCGAAGCTGCCGGGATAGATGGCGATCGACTTGGTGTGTTCCTTGGGTTTGTTGTACATGCCGACCCGTTCCACTCATTTCGGCGGCTGTTCAAAGCGCCGGTAAAGGGCGATGCGATGATCGCCGAGGGTTGCCTCATTTACACGTTCCAGTCCCGCCGGCGCCAGCGCCGGTGCGCGCCCGGCCTGGCGCACGACCACCCAGCCGTGCGGAACGATCAACTCCTTTTCGACCAACGCCGCAAGTACTGCGGCGCTGAGATCGTTGGCGTAGGGCGCATCGACGAATGCCAGGTCGAAGCGTTCGCGCGCAGCACCGAGGTCGGCCAACGCGCGCATCACGTCAGCGGTCAGCATTCGCGCCGCGTTGGCGAAGCCGAAGATGCCGAGGTTCTTCGCGATCGCGGCGGCAGCGGCGCGCGACGAATCGACGAAGGTCACATGGGCAGCGCCGCGCGACAGCGCCTCCAGGCCGAGCGAGCCGCTGCCAGCGAACAGATCGAGCACGCGCGCACCGGTCAGGTCGAAGCGGGCGTCGATGCGCGAGAAGATCGACGAGCGTATGCGCGCGGTCGCGGGCCGCGTCTCGAGGCCGCGCGGCGCACTGATACGGCGCCCGTGGGCATGGCCGGCGATTACGCGCATCGCAAGCACGGCCTCCCTCTCCGGCTGGTCCAAAAAAAAGGATGTTCCACCGATAACCTGCCCGTAACAAACTTTGGCGCGTACCTCATCCGCCAGCGGGAGCCAGCGCCGCCATTGGTGACCCAAACGCTACGCCATACACTTCAAGGCTCTAGCGAACTTTGACCGCTCTCCACAACCGCTCTGGCATGGCGCTCGTCGCGGCTGCGGGAAGATAGCCCAGTCCCACGGCCAGCCGCAAGTTTGTTGCACGGACGCCGCGCGAGAGGTAAGACTCTGGCGCGCGCCGGGAATTTAGGTTACCTAAGATAGGATTTCTAAAACTGAAAAGATTGGCGCCGCAAAATTGTTGGCGCTTAAGGTTCGCATATAGTGTCCGAAACCTCCGCCGCTCCGGCTCCGACAAACTTTCCGGCGGCGTTACCAGATAACCGTGAATTCGCGGGCCGTTGGGCGATGCGCCGCAACAGCGCATTGATGTCCTCCGGCGGCAGCGCGGGAGTGTGCGGTGGCGGACGATTGAACCGTCGCGATACTCGCAGGGCCGACCGTGCGCACCGCCGCGACTCTCTTGAACATTCATCCAGACGAGTCTTGAAGCCGTGACGATTGAACTGGTGATTGGCGCCGTGAAGGCGATCGTAATGGTCCTGCTGGTGCTCGGCCTGACGACGATGATGTTGTGGTTCGAGCGCAAAGGCGCGGCGCTGATCCAGGACCGAGTCGGGGCGAACCGCGCGGATATTTTCGGTATCGGCAAGCGCTTTGGAATGCCCAACTTCGGCATCATCAATACGGTGCTGGCCGATCCGATCAAGATGTTTACGAAGGAAGACTTCGTGCCCGACGGCGCCGATCGCTTCCTGCATTGGCTCGCGCCGTTTCTGGCGCTGTTTCCGGTGCTGATAACCTTCGCGGTGGCGCCGATGGGGGATGTCCTGCAAATCGGATCGCACACCATCGATTTGCAGCCGGCCAACCTCAACGTCGCGGCGTTGTACCTGCTGGCGACCATCGGCATCGGCGTTTATGGCATCGCGCTCGGCGGATGGGCGTCGAACAATCGCTGGGCGCTGCTCGGCGGCATTCGCGCGAGTGCGCAGATGATTTCCTACGAAATCGCGATGAGTCTCGCGATCATCGCGGTGGTGGTCAGTTACGGCACGCTCGACCTCCAGCAGATGTGCCGATTGCAGGGCGGCGTGTGGTTCGGTTTCCTGCCGCGATGGGGGATTCTGCTGCAGCCGGTCTCATTCATAATCCTGCTGATCGCCGGGATGGCCGAATCCAAGCGCGTACCTTTCGACTTGCCCGAGGGCGAATCCGAACTGGTGGCCGGCTACTTCACCGAGTACTCGGGCGGCAAGCAGGCGGTCTTCATGATGACCGACTTCGCCGAGGTGTTGCTGGTCTCGGTACTGATCGTGACGTTCTTTTTCGGCGGATGGCAGGTGCCGTGGCTCGCGCGCGATGGCTTTCATTTTCCGGGCGGCGGGCACCTGGGGCTGCCGAATCTGGTCGTGGCGATGCTCGAATTCGTCGCTTTCTGGGTCAAAGTGGTCATTTTCTGCTGCTTCCAGATATTGATTCGATGGACCCTGCCACGCTTTCGCTATGATCAATTGATGCGACTCGGATGGAAGGGGCTGGTGCCGCTCGGCTTGCTCAACCTGGTCGTGACCGCCTTCGTGGTGGTTGTCGCGGGAGGGAAATGACGATGCCGATCGGGATCTTCATGTTCCTTGCCGCGTTCGCGATCATCGCGGGCTTCGGCGTTATCATGCAGCGCAATCCGGTCCATTGCGTCCTCGCGCTGGCGCTGGTGCTGATAGACCTCGGCGTCCTCTTCATGGGCCTGGACGCGGTGACGCTCGGCTTCCTGCAAATCATCGTTTATGTCGGCGCGATCATGGTGCTGTTCCTGTTTGTTATCTGGCTCTTGAACATTCAGGCGGATCCGGGGGCGGGGCGCCATCTGGGGCTGAAGCTGTTCGGATCGATCGCGGCGGCGGCGCTGGCGGCTGAATTCGCGGCGATCATTGTACACGCGCCGAAGATTCGCGAGATTCGCACGCTACCCGCCGATTTCGGCACGGTCGCGGCGCTCGCGCGGTCACTTTTTTCGGATTATCTGGTCGCCTTCGAAGTAACCTCGGTGCTGTTGCTGGCCGCGATTGTCGGTGCGATTGCGCTCGCGCGAAAGGTCTCGGCGCCATTGGTGCTGGTGACGCCGGCGCTATCGCGCGACGTGAGCACGCCGGCGTCGTCCGCGTCCGATCCAGCGGCGCACCGGAAGAGCGCCTGACCATGACGCCGATCAGCTACTACCTGGCGTTGAGCGCAATCCTGTTCGCGGTCGGAGTGGCCGGCGTACTGATTCGCCGCAATGTGATCGTGATGTTCCTGGCGATCGAATTGATGCTCAACGCGGTCAACCTCGCGCTGGTCGCGCTGGGACGGCGAATCGGCTCGATGGACGGGCAGGTGATCGTATTTTTCGTGATGACGGTGGCGGCGGCCGAGGCCGCGGTGGGCCTCGCGATTATAATTTCGATGTTTCGCAATCGCGACACCGTCAACGCCGATGAACTCAACCTGCTGCGCTGGTGAAAAACTGGTAATCGCTGGCTGATGATGACCCAAGACTTTCCGGCCCTCGGGCTAATCCTGCTGTTTCCGGCGCTCGGCGTGCTGTTCAACCTGTTCTGGGGACGGCGTGCGGGCCGCGCGGCGGTCAATTTCGTCGGCGCCGGCGTGATTTTTCTCGCCTTCGCCGTGACCGTGTGGGCCTTCGTCACGCTGATCGGATTGCCGCCGGGCGCGTCGCTGCAATGCGCGTTGTGGCCGTGGATCGAGGCGGGATCCTTTCACGTCGAATTCGGGCTCAAGATTGACGCGCTATCGGCCGTGATGACGTTGGTGGTCACCGGCGTCGGTGCGCTGATCCATCTGTACTCGGCGGGCTACATGGCCGAGGACGAGGATTACGCGCGCTATTTCACCTACCTCAACCTGTTCGCGTTCTCGATGCTGGTGCTGGTGCTGGCGGACAACCTGCTCCAGATGTTCATCGGCTGGGAAGGTGTGGGGCTTTGCTCGTACCTGTTGATCGCCTTCTGGTTCGACAACGCGCAGTATGCCTACAACGGACGCAAGGCCTTCATCGTCAATCGCATCGGTGACCTGGGCTTCCTGCTCGGAATCTTCACAATCGTCGCGGCGCTGGCGCAGCATGGTGTATGGACGCTGAATTTCACCGCGATGAGTCATCACACCGTCCTGCTGCGGCCGGTCGCGCTGGCGGCGGCACTGTTGCTGTTTTTCGGCGCGACCGGAAAGTCCGCGCAGATCCCGCTCTACGTATGGCTGCCCGACGCGATGGTCGGTCCGACGCCGGTCAGCGCGTTGATCCATGCCGCGACCATGGTCACCGCCGGCGTGTACATGATCGCGCGGCTCAACTTCCTCTATCTGCTCGCGCCGACGGCGATGGAGGTGGTAGCGACGGTCGGAGCGGTGACCGCATTTTTCGCCGCCACCGTTGCGATCGTCCAATCCGATATCAAACGCGTGCTTGCGTATTCGACCATCAGTCAGATTGGTTACATGATGCTCGGGGTCGGCGTCGGCGCGTTTTCCGCGGGCGTTTTTCATCTGATGACGCACGCCTTCTTCAAGGGACTCCTGTTCCTCTGCTCGGGTTCCGTGATCCACGCGCTCCATGGCGAGCAGGACATGAACAGGATGGGCGGGCTCAAAAGCAAGCTGCCAATCACATACGCCACCATGCTGATCGGAACGCTCGCGATCAGCGCCATACCGCCGTTCTCCGGCTATTTCTCCAAGGACCTGATTCTCGAGGGCGCTTTTGCCAGCGGGCATACCTGGCTGTGGCTGATCGGAGTGGTCACCGCCGGCATCACGAGTTTTTACATGTTTCGGCTGATCTTCATGACCTTTCACGGGACGTCGCGGTTGGAGCCCGAGAAGGAACATCACGTGCATGAATCGCCGCCGGTAATGGCGATACCGCTGATCGTGCTGGCGGCGCTTTCGATTATCGGCGGCTGGGCCGGATTGCCCGAATGGCTGCTGTGGGGCGATGCCTTCAAGCGTTTTCTCGCGCCTATTTTTGCACCTCGCGGCCCGTTCGCGATGCCCGAGGTGGTGATCGATGTTCACCGGTTCTCGGCGAGCACGACCCTCAGCCTGATCGCGCTGGTGGCGGGTCTGATCGGTATTTTCCTGGCGTGGATGCTCTACATTCAGCATCCCGAGTTGCCCGAGCGCATCGCCGAAAGGTTCCGCGGCCTGCGTGAATTGCTGTGGCGCAAATACTATATCGACGAAATTTACGACCTGCTGATTTCGCGCCCGCTCTTCTGGACGTCAACCCATATACTCAGTGACGGCGTCGACCACGACCTCATCGATGGAATAGTCAATGGCAGTGGCAGCGCGGTCGAAGGCGGCGGTGAGGCGACGCGCAAAATCGAAACCGGCAACGTGCAGCATTACGCCTTGGTGTACCTGATCGGCGCCGTTGCGGTCGCGGGATATTACGTTTACCTGGTGATGCGCTGATGGGCGGCTTCTGGCTTACCGCGCTGACTTTCGTTCCGCTCCTGGGAGCGTTTGGCGTACTGATGCAGAGCGACGAGGAATCGATCTGGCGATCGGCGTTCGTGTTTTCGCTGATCCCGCTGGCGATTAGTCTCTACCTGTTCGCCGTCTTCGATCCGCATCAGGCGAGCTACCAGTTCGTCGAACGCTATTCGTGGATTCCGCAGTTCGGGATTTCCTATCACATGGGCATGGACGGCATCAGCCTGTTCCTGGTGATCCTGACCACGCTGCTGATCTCGCTGTCATTACTATATTCCGGCGGCGGCGATATCGAGACACGCCCGCGCGAATTCTGTTTCATGATGCTGGTGCTCGAAACCGGACTGATCGGCGCGCTGCTCGCGATCGATCTGTTCCTTTTCTATGTATTTTGGGAAGTGATGCTGGTGCCGATGTACCTGATGATCGGCATCTGGGGCCACGGGCGCAAGATTTACGCGACCTTCAAGTTCGTGCTCTTCACGATGCTCGGGTCGCTGCTGATGCTGGTCGCGATTCTGTACCTGGTCGGCGCGGCGCGCGCACAGCTCGGCCATCTCACTTTCGACCTGCCGGATCTTTATCGAGTGCCGCTTAGCCAAGCCGAAGCGCGCTGGCTGTTCGCCGGCTTTGCTATCGCTTTTGCGATCAAAGTGCCGATGTGGCCGGTGCACACCTGGCTGCCCGACGCGCACACCGAGGCGCCGACGGCGGGCTCCGTGATGCTGGCGGCGGTGATGCTCAAGATGGGCGCCTATGGCTTTCTCCGCTTTGCGATTCCGCTGTTCCCCGAGGTCGCAATCGAGGCAACCCCGATCTTCATGGCGCTCGCAGTGATCGGAATTATTTACGGCGCGTTGGTTGCGATGGTGCAGCCGGACCTGAAACGCATCGTCGCGTACTCGTCGGTGAGCCATCTCGGCTTCGTGATGCTCGGCATCTTCGCGCTCAATCCGCAGGGCCTAGATGGCGCGGTTTACCAGATGCTCAACCACGGTGTCTCAACCGGGGCGCTCTTCCTGCTGGTCGGGATGATTTACGTGCGACGACATACGCGCGACGTTTCCGAGTTCGGCGGCTTGTGGAAAACCGTGCCGATGTTTGCGGTGGTCTTCATGGTGGTGATGCTCTCGTCGATCGGGTTGCCGGGTCTCAATGGCTTCGTCGGCGAGTTCCTGATTCTGCTCGGCACCTTCCTGAAATCGCAGCGGGCGGCGGAAGTCGCGGTCCTCGGTGTCGTGCTCGGCGCGCTGTACATGATGTGGGCCTATGAGCGTGTGATGTGGGGGCCGATCACGAAGGCGGTCAACCAGACGATCAAAGACTTGAGCAAGCGCGAAATCGCCGTGATGGTCCCGCTGATCGCGCTGATGCTGCTGATGGGGCTGTACCCCCGGCCGCTGCTGAGCCGGATGGAGCCGTCGCTCAACTTACTACTCGACCGCGTCGGGGCCGCGCAGGCGCGCCTCGATGCTGAGCATACCCGGACTATCGCGGCGCTGGCCGCGCCCGTGCGGAACCTTGCCGACAAATGAATCAATTCACGCTTGCCGCGGTTAACTTCGCCTGGCTGCCGATTCTGCCGCTCATTGCGGTCACGCTCGGTGCGATGGTCATCATGCTCGTCGGTCCCGGCATTGACGACGAGGACAGCGCGGGCCTCGGGCTGATCGCGCTGATGACGGTGCTGGCGGCCTTTGTCCTGACACTCTTCACGCTCGGCGAAAATACGCTCTCCTTCGGCGGCGCGCTGGCCCTGGATGACTACTCAGGCTTTTTCGAACTAGTCATTCTGGTGGCGACCGCGGTGACTATCGGGATGTCGCTCGACTACGTTGCCGACGAACGTATCGCCGGCGCCGAATACTATTCGCTGATACTGTTTGCCGCACTCGGCATGATGCTGATGGCGACCGCCGGCGATCTCATCATCATATTTCTCGGCCTCGAAACCATGTCGATCGCCGTTTACGCACTGGTCGGATTCCTGCGCCGCGACCCGCGATCCAGTGAGGCCGCGCTCAAGTATTTTCTGCTCGGCGCATTCTCGACCGGCTTCCTGCTCTATGGCATCGCGCTGGTGTACGGCGCCACCGGCACCATTCGGCTCGACCCGGTGCGGGCCGCGGTCGCGACCGACATGGCGTCGAATCCCTTGTTGCTGATGGGCCTGGGCATGATGCTGATCGGCTTCGGCTTCAAGGTTGCCGCGGTGCCATTTCACATGTGGACGCCGGACGCCTACGAGGGTGCGCCGACACCGGTGACGGCGTTCATGGCGGTTGGCGTCAAGGTCGCCGCGTTCGCCGGCTTCCTGCGCATTTTCCTCGTCCATCTGGGCCCCGTCAGTGCGCAGTGGTCGGCGGTGTTGTGGGTGCTCGCGGTACTGACTATGTCGGTTGGCAACTTGATCGCACTGGTGCAAAGCAACATCAAGCGGATGCTCGCCTACTCGGCGATCGCGCACGCCGGTTACATTATTCTCGGGATGGCGGCGGCCTCGTCGCATCAGGCGGGCGGCGCGATTCTCTACTACCTGCTCGGGTACTCATTTACCACGCTTGGAGCGTTCGCGGTCGTGATCGCGCTTGAACGCGCCGGCGAAGCACGCGATCGAATCAGCGATTTTCGCGGCCTCGCCCGTACTCATCCGGGACTCGCCGCGGCGATGGCGATCTTCATGCTCTCGCTCGCCGGTGTACCGCCGCTGGCCGGATTCGTCGGCAAGTTCTATCTATTCTCGGCGGCGCTCAACGCGGGGCTGGTCTGGCTGGTGATTATAGCGGCGCTCAACAGCGCGATCTCGGTTTACTACTACACGCGCGTTATCGTCGAGATGTACGCGCGCGAGGGTAATGAGATTGATGTCAAGCGAATTGGAGCGCGGCCCGCGTTGCTACTGAGTATTGTGGCGGGTGTCGCCGGAACGGTCCTGATTGGTATTTTCCCGCAACCTTACATGGGCGCGTCGGCGAGCGCGTTTGCGGCGGCGGCCGGACGGCCGGCGTTGAAGACCACCGCGATGCTGCGCTAGCGCCGCTTGCCGGTGGGTTTGCGCGGCGGCTTAGCCGCCGTTTTTTTCGCGGCCTGCGCCGGCTTGGCGGTCATCGTGGCTTTGGCCAGCCTGGATTTCGTTGTCCGTTGAGGTTTGGCGACGACTTTTGCCCGCGCATGCGACTTCGCCTTTGCCACTGAGGTCGTCTTCATCCGCTGGCCGAGCCGTGGCGCGGCGCGTGGCGCAACCGGAATCGCCACGATTTCGATCGCATCTTCAATAACTTCAACCGCTCCCAGTTCTGGCGCCAAGTACGCGTCGGCCTCGATTTCGATCATCATGTCGGGATTGACGAGCCGCCGAATCTCGACCACCGTGGAGGCGGGCGGATGGTCGCCAAAGGCTTCAAGGTGTGCGCGGGCGACCTCGGCAAAACGCTGCATATCGGTGATGAATACGCGAGTGCGCACGACCTCGGCGAGCGACATGCCGGCGCGCTGCAGCGCTGCCGCGATGTTCGCGAGGGCCTGGCGCGCCTGCACATACATTTGATTTCGACCGAGGATGCGGCCGTTTTCGTCAAATGATGTGGTCCCGGACACCGCCAGCCATCCGCCGGCTTTGACCGCGCGCGAGTAGCCGAAGATCGGCTCCCACGGCGCGCCACTGGAAATTCGCGCGATTCCCGCCATCGCGTCCGCTCCTTTGCGCGGCGCTACGTCGAGGCCGCGATCAGGTCTGACGACTCCCCGAGGGCCAAACGTCCTCGAGCTCGCGATCGACCGAGCGCATTGGCGCGCCCACCGGATGGGCGCCCGGCATCAGCCACCGGATCCATCCGCGCAACTTTGAGACCGTCGGCGAGGGCCGCGAACCGATGCGATTCATATCGAGTTCGTGCTCGATCACCTGCCCCCGCATGTGATTGGAAATCCGACCGGAAGGAATAAATGCTCTCACCACCGCCACGTCCACATTCCTCCTCAGGGCACGTTTCTAATTATCGCAATAGTACACAGAGTAATTGCATCAAGCAAAAAATAATTTGCTTTGGCCGAATATTAGCTGGGATTAAAACGCTATGCGCGCCGAGCCTTGTCAACGTCCGATAGCTACAGTATTCTTAGCGCCGTCTTAAACGCTGAGCGCTTGGCCCGCGCCCTATGAAAGAAGAAGGAGGCAGTAATGCGAAAATTCCTCATTTTGGCCCTTTTCTCGATGCTCTTCGCAGCCACGGCTTGCACCAAGTCGGAGGAGACCCCGGCCCCTGAGGCTTCGGCGGAAGCGAGCCCGGCCGCTGCCTCCCCGGATACGGGTGCTGCGGCAAGCCCCGAGGCGAGCCCCGCTGCCAGCGACGCGGGTAGCCCGATGGCCTCGCCTGCGGCGTCCTGAGGCTGATTTTCACCATTTTCCGTCCTGTCCCTGCGCGCTGGTCAACTCGCCCAGCGCGCAGGCGACAGTGTCCTGTGGGCGGGCCGGCCCATCTCTCTCGCGGCGGCGAGGCGCAATTTCCCGCGCAACATTGAATTTCGACGCTCTCCGCTTCGGTGTCCGCGGCAGCTCCCGGATTCGGTTTGAGTCAGCGACCTTAACCGACAAATTCTTACGATCCGCATTGGTGGTGGCCGTGATCGCCGGGTCTTTGCGCACCGTCACGCGGGGCGCCGCCGGAGAATCTCGATGACGGAATCGGGCGAGCTAAGGCGCGGACTCTCCCTTTTCGATTCCGCGACAATCGTGGCGGGATCGATGATCGGCTCCGGCATCTTTATTGTTTCGGCCGACATCATGCGCCAGACCGGTTCTCCTGTGGGCCTGCTGGCAGTCTGGATTCTGAGCGGCCTGATGACGGTCGCGGGTGCACTTGCTTACGGCGAGTTGGCCGCGATGATGCCGCACGCGGGTGGACAATATGTCTATCTGCGGGAAGCCTATGGCGGCGTGTGGGCCTTCGCCTTTGGCTGGACGCTGCTGCTGGTAATTCAGACCGGCACAATTGCCGCCGTCGCGGTCGCCTTCGCGCGTTTTGCCGGTGTGATCTTCCCGGGCCTGGGCTCACAGGTTTGGCTCGGGGTTGGCAGCGTCGGTCTTTCCGGAGAGCGGATCGGCGCGATCGCCGTCATTACGGTTCTCACCGCCGTTAATCTGCGCGGTCTGAACACCGGCCGGCTGGTGCAGAACGTCTTCACCAGCGCCAAGGTGCTCGCGCTAATCGTGATAGTCGCGATCGGATGTGTGATCGCGCCGAACGCGATTGCCGTCCATGCGAACTTCGGTAGCGTGGAGGCCTTCCTTGGTGCACGGCCGCTATCGCTCGGGTTGGTCGCGGCGTTCGGCTCCGCGATGGTCGGTGGGCTCTTTTCCGCCGATGCGTGGGCTGGCATTACCTTCACCGCCGCCGAAGTGCGCAACCCCGAGCGCAATCTGCCGCGTGCGCTCGCGCTCGGCACCGGCGTCGTAATCGCGCTCTACCTGCTGACCAACGTCGCCTACCTGTTTGAGCTTCCCGCGATGGGTTCCAACGCCGCCACCAGCGTCTTCGGACGAGGTATCGCAGGGGCGCAAAGTGATCGGGTGGCCGCCGCCGCGATGCAAATCGTCGCGGGACACGCGGGCGCCGCAATCACTGCGATGCTCGTGATGGTCTCGACCTTCGGCTGCGCCAACGGCTTAATCCTGACCGGCGCACGAGTGGTTTTCGCGATGGCCCGCGACGGCGTCTTCTTCGCTTCGGCGGGCAGACTCAACCGCGCGTCGGTGCCCGCCGCGGCCCTGGTGATGCAAGGTGGATGGGCCGCGATGCTCGCGCTCTCGGGCACCTACTCGGAGTTGCTCGACTATGTAATCTTCGCGCAGTTGCTCTTCTATGTGCTGACGGTCGGCGCGGTCTTTGTCCTGCGGGTGCGCCGTCCCGAGCTGCCGCGCCCCTATCGCGCGTGGGGTTATCCGTTCGTTCCCGCCGCCTATATCGTCGCCGCGGTCGCCCTGATGGCCGACCTGCTCGTGATGAAGCCCGCCTATACCTGGCCCGGATTGCTGATCGCGTTGAGCGGTGCGCCGGTGTACTGGTGGCGGATGCGCCGGCGCGAGGCGACCGGCGCCCCGCGCCGCGCGGCCTGATCGACTACATCAGGGTTTCTTTGACTGTGAGCATGTCAACGTATTCGCGAATGCGCCGAATCTTGCCACCTTCGACCTCGAAAACGAAGCAATACTCGTTGCGATAGTCCCGGCCGTTGAAGGCCTTGCCGGTATTGGTCAATTCGACGATTACCGTGTCGCCGGCGCTGTGAACCTTGCTGATCTGGCTATTGAGTCCCTGCGGAAAGGCCTTGCGGATCCCGCCCACGAACTCCTTGACGGCCGCCTTTCCCTTCTTCACTCCGGAGACGCCGGGCAGGTTTCCCGCAATCATCCAGCTGACTTCGTCCGACATGTTGGCCGCCGCCGCCTCAACGTTACCGGCGACTACGTCCTGCCATGTTTTCGTGATCAGTTCGGCGTTTTTTTCCGCACCCATATTTGTTAATCCCTCCCGAAATCGATTAAGGTCGTGCTCCAATTCGTAGCGCGATCGAGCGTCGAATGCACGGCCCCGGTCAAAACTGCGCGCCCGACGGGTCGGGCCTGTACCCGCCGTGTTTCACATAGTGTATATTTTTATTCCATTTAGGCGCATTTTGGAGTATGCTGCAGGCTTGCGGTCAGTATGGGGGGGGCGGGCGCGATGACCGAAATAATCGATAACCTGTTCGTGGGTGACCTGCGCGACGCTCAAGCGTTTGACGGGCTGATTATCTGCGTGCTCGACGAAAAACCGATCGACGAGCCGTCCAACGCGGTCTGGATGCCATTCGACATCGGCACTCTTGATATCACTGCCTCGATAATCGACCACGGGCTGGCGAGCGATCGCCGCGTGCTGGTCCATTGTGGCGCGGGCAGTGAGCGCGCGCCGCTCACGATCGCATGGTTTCTCAACCGCCGGCGCGAGATGTCGCTCGACACGGCCTACGACCTGCTCAAGCGCAAGCGTCCGATCGTGCGCGATCGGCGCTCATGGCTGCGCCAGTACCTCACGCAATAGCCGCTTCACTTCGTCACGCACTTCCAGACCAAGACCAAGAGTAAAGAGACCTCGCCCTTCCCCTCTTCTTGGACAAGCAGGGAGCTTCAAAACGAACCTACCGGCGGGCCGGGATTACCGGCAGCGTCAGATGCGACGCGAAGTTCCGCTCATGCATCACGGTTTGCAAGGCCGGCCGGGTCTCGGCGTCGGTGAACAAGTCGTGCCCGGTGTTGGGATTGCGATCGAAGCGCGGGAAGTTACTCGAACTCACCTCGAGCCGAATCCGATGGCCCGCCTTGAAGAGGTTCGAGGTTGACCACATGTCGATATTGAACTCATAGACCTTGCCGGGCGTGATCAGCGACGGGCTTGCCTGCGACTCGCGCACGCGCGCCCGGATGATGCCGTCGGTCAGGTTGCGCGCGAAGCCACATGAGCCCACGTCCACCAGCTTGGCGGTGAAGTCGGTGTCGGGCGCCGACGACGACGCATAGAGCGTCAGTTTGATGGGGCCGGTGACTTCGAGGTCCTCGGCCAGCGGTTCGGTCGAATAGACCAGCACGTCGCCGCGATGCTCGACGGACGCCTGATCGAAGGCACCGCCCGGCTGCGAGTTCGGGTAGCAGCAGAGGCCGCCACCCATGGTCTGCACCGGATTGAGCGGATTGTAGAGATAGGAGTCGGGGGGCTCGGCGCCGGGCGCTTCGGGCGAGAGCGCGCCGTCGCCATAGGCGCTGTTGGCGCGTCCGCGGCTATGCAGGAAATACCGGCGCCATTCGGTGCCCGGCAGCGGCCATTCTTTTTCTTCGCGCCATTGGTTGAGGCCCATGACGTAAATTTTGACCGGCGCGCCGTCGGCCGCGCCGTTGCTCTTGCCTTTGAGCCAATGGTCGAAGAACTCGAGCTGCACTCCGTCGAGATCGGCCGAGGCCGCGCCGGCCCGAAAGCCCATATCGACCTGGCCGACGAGACTCGGCAGCGGCAGCGCATGGTTCCACGGGCCCATCATCAGACGCTGCCGGCGGGACGCGTCGGTCGCCCCGCGCGCCTTCATGCCCAGGTAGTTGCGAATCGTGCCGCCCTGAAAGATGTCGTACCAGCCACCGAAATTGAGCGCCGGGACGTCGATCTTCGCGTGATTCTCCTCGATGCAGAGCTTGCGCCAGTAGTCGTCGTAGTTCGGATGATCGAGCCAATCGCGGAAGTAGGGCGCGCCGCTGCGAAATAGCGGGAACTCCTTGAGCGGCAGGAAGTCCATCCGTTCGCGCATACTGTCGATCGACGACATCACGAGGTTGAGTTCCTTGGCTGCCTCGGGATTGGCTTCGCGCTCGCGCATCAGGCGCGACAGCCCGATCGTGATCATCGGCCAGCTCACATTGAAGAAGAGCGAGAACGCACCGCCCTGATAGGTCCAGCCGTCATGATAATCGCTTGCCGTAATCGACGGCGCGATCGCCTTCAGACTCGGCGGATTTTGCGTCGCCGCGAGCCATTGGGTGGCGCCCATGTACGACGCCCCGAACATCCCGACCTTGCCGTCGGCCCACGGCTGGCGCGCCAGATGCTCGATGGTATCGAAACCGTCACGCGCCTCGTCGGTGAAGCAGTTGAAGGTGCCTTCCGACGCGAAACATCCGCGGCAATCGACGAAGACCACGTTGTAGCCACGCTGGGCCGCGCGGATGGCGTCGAGCGTGAGCGCCGAGATTAGCGGAAAGGATTTGTCGTACGGCGTGCGGTTGAGCAGGACCGGATATTTCTCGGCGCCGTCGGGGCGGTAGAGGTCGCCGCGCAGCACCACGCCGTCGCGCATCGGGATGTCGATGTTTTTCTCGATTACGATCTTCGTACCCATCGTCGGACTCCTTAGGCTCGGCGGCGAATGACTGCTTCAGCGTTGCTTCTAACGCGCTATGCTCCACGCTTTCAAGGATGGCATCACGATTGCCGTAGCGGCGCGCGCGGTGGGGAGCGGCCGGGCACCGATTCTGAAGGTGCGCCGCAGGCGGGGCTGGCGCGCGGGCGTCAGCGGTCCAGGCGCTGGCGCCGCAGGCTCGCGGGTTCTATGATACGCGGGATAAGTGTTGGAGCGGGCGCCGGCGCTGCGGGATGCACGGGCGCAATCGCGATCACGACGGGAGAAAATACAGTCCACGATGGCTTCAGAACGGCAACGTGAAATCAAACGCCGGCGCAAACGCCGCGAAAAGGTCCTCAAGGCACGAACTCGCGAGGCTCGCACGCACAAGAAGAAGAAACGCTGACCGTCGCCGCCGCTATTCGCGCGACGGCGCGCCCGGCAACTGACCGGAGTGCCGGACCGCGGGCGCTTGAAACTCGGGAGAACTTCGCCATGGCCTACGAAACGATTCTCTACGAAGTCGCCGCCGAAATAGCTACGGTGACGCTTAACCGGCCCGCCAAGCTCAACGCCTATACGGCGACGATGGGCCGCGAAATCGTCGATGCGATGTGCCGGGCCGACGACGATCGCGACGTCCGCGTGATTATCCTGACTGGCGCGGGCCGCGCGTTTTGCGCCGGGGCTGATATCAGCGGCTTTGCCGACAATATCAAAGCGCGCGCCGAGGGCGACTCGGGCAACTCCGAGCGGCGCGGCGGGATGACCGATTATCCGCAACTGATGCGTACGCTGGGCAAGCCGTCAATCGCCGCGATCAACGGTATCGCGCTCGGCATCGGCGCTACCATGACGCTGCCCTGCGACATTCGGATCATGGCCGACACCGCGAAAATCGGCTTTATCTTCTCTCGCGTCGGCCTGATGCCCGAACTCGGGTCGTCGTATCTGTTGCCGCGGCTGATCGGGGCGTCGCGCGCGGCCGAGGTGATGTTGACCGGGCGCCATTACAGCGCCGCCGAATGTCTGCAAATGGGCCTGGTGAGCACGGTCGTACCCGCGGACGCGATACTCACCAAGGCGCGTGAAATCGCGGCCGAGATCATCCTCGGGTCGCCGCTCTCGCTGGCGCTCACCCGCCGCGCGGTGCAGCAGGGGTTGACCGGCTCGCTCGAGAGCGCGATGGAGTACGAGGGCTTCGCGCTCGAGCGCTGCTACAGCAGCCCGGAACATCGCGAATATGTCAGCGCGTTTCTGGAAAAGCGCGCGCCCGACCTCGCGCGAATACGCAAATAATTCGTGCTCATCCACTGTGGACGCGGGCAATCGTGATTAAGCTATATCCTGATGACGATGGGATTTACGAATCCAGGGTTGGAAGCGGGATTTTCAGGGGGCAAATGGATCCGGTTGGGTTAACATCCTTGCAAATCACAATATGATTAAGCAGACTAACTAACTAATCTATTGCGCTGTCGGCGACTCGGCGAGACACAAACGAGCCGCAAGTTACCACCCGGCTAGAGAGCGAGATTCAAGACCGCAAGTCTTTGGAGGAAAGGTTATGGCTATTCATCTTGGGAGCACCGCTCCGGATTTCACGCAGGAATCGACCGAAGGGACGATCAAGTTCCACGAATGGATTGGGGACAAGTGGGTGGTCCTGTTTTCCCATCCAAAGGATTTCACGCCGGTCTGCACCACCGAACTCGGGCTGGTGGCGAAGCTCAAGCCGGAATTTGACAAGCGCAACGTGAAAGCGATCGCGGTCAGCGTTGACGACGTCAAGTCGCACAAGGGCTGGGCGGCCGATATCGAGGAGACGCAGCACACCAAGCTGAACTTCCCGATCCTGGGCGAC
Organism: Deltaproteobacteria bacterium; assembly: GCA_021780755.1. Classification (GTDB taxonomy): domain Bacteria; phylum Desulfobacterota; class Binatia; order Binatales; family Binataceae; genus JADMIL01. Next base: position 134,470 of record JAJXYF010000010.1, read on the forward strand.
GCGGACAAGAAGGTCTCGACGCTCTACGACATGATCCATCCGGACTTGAGCGATACCACCACCGTGCGCTCGGTATTCGTGATTGATCCGAAGAAAAAAGTGCGGCTGATGATTACCTATCCGCAGAGCGCGGGCCGCAACTTCGACGAGATCCTGCGCGTGATCGATTCGCTGCAGCTCACCGACAACCATTCGGTGGCGACGCCGGGGAACTGGAAGGATGGCGACGACGTCGTGATCGTACCGTCGCTGACCGATCCCGCCGTGATGAAGCAGAAGTTTCCGAAGGGCTGGAAGGAAATCAAGCCTTACCTGCGCATGACGCCACAGCCCAACAAGTAAACGCAGTTCACGATCGATTTCAGAATGCCCGGTTCCTCGATGGAGCCGGGCATTTTTCTTTTTTCGCCGACTGAAGCTCGCGATGCGCGGGTAGGTGGCCAAAGCAAGCATGGATTCCGCGTTCCTCAACGAATCTCCCCGCTCTCGCCGCCCACGCTTGCGCTTCATCGGTGGGAGCGCGATAAGAATAAGCATGGCCGCGCGCACATGATCGCTGATGACGCCGCAACTTTTTCGCGGTGGCACGGAATCTAAAACCGTCGCCCCCGCTTGAGCAGGAGGATTCCGCAATGGGCTTACCGAATGGAGTTCACCACCTCGCGATTTGCACCAAGGACATCAAGGGCCAGATCGAGTTCTACACCCAGGTGGTCGGAATGGATCTGTGCGCGCTCTACTGGATGCATGGCGTGGACCGGACCTTCCACGGCTTCGTCCGGATGGGCAACAGCTCGATCGCGTTCGTGCAATCGCCGGAAATCGGTGAGATTCAGCCGATGATCGGTGTGTCGCATCCGAGCTGGACGGCGGCGCCGGTGGCGGCGGGCGTGATGCAGCATCTGGCGCTCAACGTTGACACCGAGGCCGACCTGCTGGCGATTCGTGATCGCGTGCGCTCGCACGGTCATTGGGTGATGGGTCCGCTCGATCATGGCTTCTGCAAGTCGATCTATCTGTCGGCACCGGAGGGCATCATGCTCGAGTTCTCGACTTCGGAGGGCGTGCCGATCGACGCCGAGGCGTGGATCGATCCGGAGGTGGTGAAGCTTGCGGGGATCAGCCCGTCGGATTTGAAGCGCTACAAGAATCCGCCGGCCTTCGAATCCAAAGGCGGCGCGGTGCCCAATCCGCCGGTCGATCTGAAGCATCCGCCGATGAACTTCCCGCCCGGCCGCGAGAAGATCTACAGCATGACCGATGCGGAAGTGACGGCGCGCCTGAGCGAGACCACCCCGCCGGTGCAGCCACGGCGCTGACGCGCGTCCCGGGGTCAGTCGCGACGACTACAGCGGCGGCATCGCGATGCGTGTGATCGTCATCGGCGCGGGGATCGGCGGCCTGACCGCCGCGCTCACCCTGCGCCGCGCCGGCCTCGACACCGTCATTTATGAGCAGGCGCGTGAGCTGCGCGAGGTTGGCGCGGGAATTCAGCTAAGCCCCAACGCCACGCGGGTTCTCCTTCGGCTCGGGCTTGACGACGCGCTGCGGCGTGACGGAGTGCGGCCGATCGCTGGTCAGTTTCGCCGGTGGGACGACGGCCGGGTGCTCTCGCGCGCACCGCTTGGCGACGAATGTGAGCGGATTTTCGGCGCGCCCTATTATCATTTCCATCGCGCGGACCTGCTCACGGCACTGGCGTCGGCGGTGCCCCAGGAAATCGTTCATCTGGGCCATCAGTGTGTCGGGCTCGAGTCGGTGAGCGATAGCGTCGCCGTACGCTTTTACAACGGCGTGACTGCCAGGGGTGACGTCGTAATCGGCGCCGACGGGATTCACAGCATGATCCGCCGGGAGATTGTCGGCGACGAGGCCCCGCTTTTTTCCGGCAGCATCGCTTATCGAGGACTGGTTCCGGCCACGCGCTTGGCGCGGCACGGGCTCGAAACCAACGCCACCGGATGGCTCGGGCCGGATCGGCACTTCGTGCATTATTTCGTCAGCGGGCGGCGCTATGTGAATTTCGTCGCGATTGTGCCGGGTGGCGACTGGCGCATCGAGTCGTGGACGGCAAAGGGCGCGGTCGCCGATGCGCTCGAGGAATTCGATGGATGGCATCCACAGGTTCGCGCGATAATCGCCGCCGCCACCGCGACCAATCGATGGGCGCTTTACGACCGCGATCCGCTTGAGCGCTGGACCGCCGGACGCGTTGCGCTGCTCGGCGACGCGGCGCACGCGATGTTGCCGTTTATGGCGCAGGGCGCCGCGCAAGCGATCGAGGACGCAGCGGTCATCGCCCGATGCCTGGCGCGCGCGCAGGCTGGCGAGATTTCAATCGAAGGCGCGCTGACCCGCTATCAGGACAAACGCCTGCCACGCGCAACGCGCGTCCAGAACGGTTCGCGCGCCAACGGTGTTAGATACCATCTGCGGGACGGCGAGGAGCAGCGGCGGCGCGATGCGGCTTTCGCGACGGCGGTCGCAGGCACCTCCACGCTCAACGCCTGGCTTTTCGGGCACGACGCCGAGGCCGATTGAGATCGATCGGCGGGTGGTGACCGAACGGACGCCGGCGAAATCCAGCACGGCTAACATTTTCAAGCAGGTCAACTAAATAGATCACTCGGCGAGTCATGTTCCGCTTGCGATTTTTCGGCGGGCGTTGCAAAAGTAGGCCGACATTAACGATTGGTGAGGTTCGCAGATGGCACAAGCAAAACTCTTTCCGGTTACCACGGTCGGTTCATGGACGCGCCCGGAATGGCTCATAGCGGCGTTGCGCCGGCGCCAGGCGGACGAGATAACCGCAGAGGAATTCAACCGTATCGCCGATGACGCGGTGCTCGCCGCGATCAAGTACCAGGAGGACGCCGGCGTCGATATCGTCAGCGACGGCGAGACCCGGCGCGACAACTTCTACTCGTTTGTGGTCGAGAAGCTATCCGGGATGCGCTTGATGAAGCTCTCGCAGTTGCTCGATTACATCAAGGATCGAGCCGGCTTCGAGGAGATTCTGCGCGGGTTGGACGTGCCGGCCTTCGCGATCAAGAGTCCGATCGCGATCGACCGCGTGCACGAACGCGAGGAAGGAATCTCGCTCGACGAGGCGCAATTTCTGCTGGCTCATACCAAGCGGCAGACCAAGATGCCGATTCCAGGGCCGTACCTGCTGACGCGTTCGAGCTGGTTCGAGGGCCTTTCGGACAAGACCTATCCGAGTCGCGAGGACCTCGCCAAGGACGTCGTACGGATTCTCCGGCGCGAAGTGCTGGCGCTCAAGAAAATGGGCATCGATTTTATCCAGCTCGACGAACCTTCGATTTCGCAGGTCGTCTATGGCGACGAGGCCGAGCAGACCTTCATGTGCGCGGCGCTGGGATCGCGCAGCGATCCGACCAGCGAACTCGAATTCGCCGTACGCCTGGTCAACGAGGTGGTTGACGGTATCGACGGGGTGAAGTTCGGCGTGCACGTCTGCCGCGGGAACTGGAGCCGCAAGGAAGATGTGCTGCTCAAGGGGAATTACGGGCCGCTGCTGCCGTGGCTGATGCGCATGAACGTCGATCAGCTGGTGCTGGAAATGGCGACGCCGCGCGCGGGCGAAATCGAGGTCTTCAAGGAGTATCGTAACGAGAAGGAGATCGGGCTGGGCGTGGCGAATCCGCGCACTGACACGATCGAGGATCCGAAGCAAATCGTCGGTCGCGTCAAGGACGTGCTGAAATACTTTGATCCCGACAAGATTTATCTCAATCCCGATTGCGGCTTCGGCACCTTTGCCGAGCGCTGTGTGAACACGCCCGAGATCGCCTATCGCAAGCTCCAGGCGATCTCGGAAGCGGCGGAGATTCTGCGTCGCGAATACGCCTGAGGGCATTAACAGTTTGAGCAAGCTCAAGGAGCAGTGACGATGGCGGAAAAAGAACTCAACGGACTGCGGGTTGAAAAGATCAACTCGATTCTCGACGCGATGCGTGACGATCCCGAAGTGCTGAAAGCGGTCACCGGGCCGTGGAAATCACGCGTGGTGTGGCAGGGTGGCTTCAAGGCCAAGGCGTACATGCGCAAGCATATTGTCGCGATGGACGAGCCCGACGGGCTCGATGCGAGCGACTCGGCGGCGAGCGCGCACGAGCAGTTGCTCTCGGCGATGGGGAGCTGCCTGACGGTCGGCTACGTGCTCAACGCGACCAAGCGCGGGGTCAAGGTGCATGACCTCGAAATCGCGCTCGAAGGGAATTTCGAGAACATCCTCAAGTGGGCCGGCCACGCGCCCGAGGGCAATCCCGCGTATCCCTCGGTCAAGGCGAAATGCTTCGTGCGCGCCGATGCCGACGAAAAGACCCTGCGCGAAATCTGGAAGGCCGCGATCGATGGTTCGCCGGTCACGCAGACCGTCGCGCGTCCAACTGAGATCATCACGGACTTCGAGAAAGTTTAGCGCGGCATTCCATGCCGTCGGTGCGCCAAGCCCGCGCCGTTCGATTGATGGAAGGTGCAATGGAATCTGCCGGTGTCAGGGTTGTAGGAAAAAATGGCGAAGCTGGTTAGCGCCGAATGGGTCGCCGGGCGAATCGAGTCCAAGGAAATTGTCGTGGTCGATCCACGCCGCCCGATGAAGTACTTGTTGGGCCATCTGCCGGGCGCGATCAATCTCCCGATGTACCAGGCGTTCGGCGCCGACGGTAGATTGCTCGCGCCTGCGGCCCTGGCGGAATTTATCGGCGGCAAGGGCCTCGGCGATGCGGCCACCCCGGTACTGTACGATTCCCCCGAAGGGCAGAACGCCGCGATGCTCGCGTGGACGCTCGAGTACCTGGGTCGCAGCGACGTGCTCGTGCTCGATTGCTTCTATGAACACTGGAAGGAGCAGGGCCGGGAAGTCCGTTACAAGCCGGTGACGGCAAAGCCGGTCGCGTTCATCGCGCGCGAGAATCCGGCGATTCGTGCGACGTTGGCGGAGGTCCGCGACGGCGCTGGGCTGAAACTGCTCGATCTGCGCAGCCCAGAGGAATTCAGCGGCGAGCGCACGATGGGCGACGATGCGCCCGGCCACATACCGGGTGCGGTCAACCTGGTGTGGCGCGATTTCGCGAGTCCGCCTGAGCGGATAATTGCGCCAGCAGAGAAAATCGAAGGGATGCTTAGCGGTGCGGGGGTCAGGCGTGGCGATCGAATAATCACCTATTGCCGCAGCGGACCGCGCGCGGCGGTCGGATATTTGGCGCTCAAGGAGCTGGGTTACGACGTGAGGCTCTTCGACGGCTCATACGCGGAATGGAGCCGCGGCGGCCTGCCGGCTGAAAAATAGCCAAGCCGTATTCCTGGCGCAGTATGCGAATTTGCGCTTGTAAAGTGACAGTTTCGCCATTCGCTCGCCGCAAGTGGCGTTGGCCTCTTCGTTGACAATGGCGGCGCAGGGCCGGAAAATCAGACTACGATGGCTCGAATAACTGTAGAAGATTGCCTCGAAAACATTCCGAATCGATTCGAACTGGTCCTCGGTGCCGCGCGCCGTGCCAAGCAACTACTGAAGGGCGCGCGGCCGCTGGTCGAGTCGGACAACAAGGAAGTCGTAACCGCCCTGCGCGAGATCGCCGCCCGGAAAGTCTCGCTGGTCGAACCCGAAAGCAAGTAGCGCGCCGGTAGGAATCACCGGCCGGCCCCTCGCAGGAGTTTGTCGCCGCCACGCATCCGCGCGGCAATTAGAGCCTGATGACGGCCCGGCTGAGTTGCGGCCGGCCATTTGGATTTCGTAAGTGCCGCGCAAAACTGGGAAAGCTCCGAAACCCCGCAAAGCGGTAGCTGCTCACCGCAGCCATCCGCATGACGTTGCGGTCCCGATCGAGCCGCTCGAAAACGACGCGATCGAGGCCCATGCTGAGATAATCGGCGAGGATCTCGCATCGGATTCGTCCACTGGCGAGCGGGCGGGAGTCGAAGATTCGTCCGCCGAAGCGGTCGCGACGGCGCCAACGCGGGATTTCGAGCCGGCCGAGTTCGCACACGAAGACGCGGAAATCAATGCTGAGCACGGCGAAGCGACCGGCGATGACGCTCATCCGATAGCATTGCCAGGAATCGACGGCGCGATGGCTGACGGCAGCGTCGGCGCCGACGGCGGATCGCTGGTACCGTTCGATCCGCTGAGCCGCTATCTGGCGGAAATCCGACGCTTCCCGCTGCTCTCGCGCGAGGAAGAGACGGTAATCTCCAAACGCTACGCGAAGTTCCATGAGCCCGACGACGCCTACCGGCTGGTCACCGCGAATCTGCGGCTGGTGGTAAAGATCGCCAACGAGTTTGCCCGCGCGACGCGCAACCTGCTCGACCTGATCCAGGAGGGCAATATCGGCCTGATGGAGGCGGTCAAGCATTTCAATCCCGAAGTCGGGATTCGCTTCCCCTCGTATGCGGTCTGGTGGGTGCGCGCGTATATCTACCGCTACCTGATCAATAACTGGCGGTTGGTGAAAATCGGCACGACGCAGGCGCAGCGCAAGCTCTTTTTCAACTTGCGCAAAGAGAGCGAGCGGCTCGAGGCCGAGGGCTTCAGCGCGCAGCCCAAGCTGCTCGCGCAGCGCATGGGCGTGAAGGAAAGCGAGGTGCGCGAGATGCAGGAGCGCATGGCGCAAAGCGAGGTCTCGCTCGATCAACCGGCCAGCGACGACGACGAGAACACCAGCCTGATGGATGCGCTGCCCGACACGTCATTTAACCCCGAGGAGGTGACGGCGCGCGCCGAATGGCGCGACTTCGCGCACGAGAAAGTTGAGGAGTTCGCGGGTACGCTCGAGGGCAAGGAGCTGGAGATCTTTCGCCGCCGGCTGCTCTCCGAGGATCCGCCGACGCTGCAGGAAGTCGGCGTCAAATTCGGTATCAGCCGCGAACGCGTGCGCCAGATCGAAAGCCGGCTGAAGCGGCGCTTCAAGGCCTTCCTGCAAGTCGCGGGCGGCGACTTCGAGGTCGAGTCGTAAGCGCGGCGACTGTCAGCCGCGGTCGGTCCGGTCGCAACTTTTTCGTTCGCGTTCCGACGATGCTTTTCCCCGCTCTTTCGCTTGTTTCGGGAATCGATCAGTATGAGACTAAGCGTCAATTTTCCGCCCCACCGGGTGGTCGTTCGGAACGCGGGGGCGGTTCCAACGGATTCGCAAGGAGTTGTGGCCTAATGCCTGGTAATCGAAGGCTGGAGAGCTTTCTGGTAAACGGATCGGGATCGCGCAACGGCGCGGTGGACGATGGCAGCGCATTTCCCGAAAGCTTCGTCGCGACCAAACTGCAGGACGCGATCAACTGGGCGCGCAAGTATTCGTTTTTCCCCTATCCGTTCGTGACCGCGTGCTGTGGAATGGAATATTTCTCGGTGGCCGGCCCGCGTTACGATCTCGATCGCTTCGGCGCGGCGCTGCCGCGATTCACTCCGCGCCAGGCCGATCTGCTGTTCGTGGTTGGTACAATTACGCAGCGGCAGGCGCCGATCCTGCGCCGCGTCTATGAGCAGATGGCTGAGCCCAAGTGGGTGGTCTCGTTCGGTGCATGCACCAGTTCGGGCGGCCCCTACGACAACTACGCGGTGCTACAGGGAATCGATCGGATCGTGCCGGTGCATCTGTATATTCCGGGATGCCCGCCGCGGCCGGAGGCGGTCATCGACGGATTGATCAAGCTGCAACATCGGGTACAGACGGAACGTCCCGGCCAGCCGTGGCCGGGCCTGCAACTACACGGAAGCGGACGCAAACTTGAGTAGCCCTCAGAAGACCGTCAAGGTCACGATCGATAATCGCGTAATCGAAGCGCCCGAAGGCGCCACGCTGCTGCAGGTGATGCTTGATGCGGAGATGGACATTCCGCATTACTGCTATCACCCGAAGCTCAGCATCGACGGCAGTTGCAGGCTATGCCAGGTCAAAATTGAAGGCATGCCGAAACTCCAGATCTCGTGCAACACGCAGGTGCGCGACGGGATGGTGGTCAACACGCTCGACCCCGAGGTGCAGAGCACCCGGCGCGGAGTGCTCGAACTGCTGCTGTTGAACCATCCGCTGGATTGCCCGATCTGCGACAAGGCGGGCGAATGCTGGCTGCAGAATTTCGCGATGCGCTTTGGCAGCGGACAGGCGCGCACGGTCGAGCCGCGGCGCAAGCATGGCAAGCGCCTTGATATCGGCGAGCAAATTCTGCTCGACCAGGAACGCTGCATCCTGTGCCGGCGCTGTGTGCGCTTTTGCCGTGAAATCAGCAAGACCGGCGAGCTCGCGGTGTACGGTATCGGCGACCATTCGGTGCTGGATATCTATGACCGGCGCGTCGATAATGACTATTCGATGTGTGTGGCGGACGTCTGCCCGGTGGGCGCGCTCGAGACCAAGGATTTCCATCACAAGATGCGCGTGTGGTTCCTCGAGGAGACGGCGAGCGTATGCCCGTCGTGCTCGAACGGCTGCAACATCATGGTGTCGTCGGCACGCCGGCAGATCTGGCGGCTCATCCCGCGGCGCAACGATGACGTGAACGACACCTGGATGTGCGATGTGGGCCGGCTCAACTACAAGTTCATCGATGACCCCGCGCGGCTGCTCGCGCCGCAAGTCGCGGGCGATGCCGGTCTGGTCGAGACCGGGTGGCAGAGTGCGCTTGAGCGCGCCGCGTCGTCAATCGCCGATTTCATCAAACGCAACGGCGCCAAGGCTTTCGGCGCGATCGTGTCGCCGCATCTGACGAATGAGGAAAACTATCGCTTTGGCGAACTGCTGAGCGCGATCGGCGCGGGGCGGGTCGCGATGGCGGTGCGGCGCGGCCGTCACGATGATTTTCTGATCAAAGCCGAGAAGGCCGCCAACGCGCGCGGCGTGCGCGAACTCGGCCTGGTCAAGGGCGCGGACGACGGGCTCGGCGAAATGCTGCGGGCTTGCGAGGCCGGCGAGATCAAGGCGCTGTATATCTGCGGCGACGATATGCTCGACGCGGTCGCGCCCGAGCGGCTCGCCGCGATCCTCGCGAAGATTGATTTGTTAATCGTGCAGGACCTGAAGCTGCGCCCGCAATTCGGCCGCGCGGCGGTGGTTCTGCCGACCACGACGTTTGCGGAAAAGGACGGCACCTTCACCAACCATGCGGGCCGTGTGCAACGGATTCAGCGCGCGCTGGAATCGCCACCCGGATGGGTCGGGGACGGCGAGATCTTTACGAGTATCCTAAACCTGGTCAGTTCGCGCCGCGACCGCTTTGAGCTGGGCGAGGTGTGGGCCGCGATGACGCGTGACGGCAGTCCGTTCGCCGGGCTCAAGCTCGACGAAATCGGGCCGAATGGCGCGGCCCTGGGGACGCCGGGCGGGCGCTGAAACCGCCATCTCTTGACATTATCGCGGTGAGGGGTCATAGCCGGATGGCACGCCGACGGTAAGGTCGGGCGTGTCTCGATGGATGGATTCGGCGGCCATGGGGAAGTCCGCCGGGCACATCCCCATCCAACGGGCTGAAGGCGTTCGCCTGGCGGTGGATGCCAGTGAATTTGCTCGAGCTAACACAAGGGGACCAGCTCAAATGGCAAACGCACCGCAAGCCCGCACCGGTGGAATAAAGGCTTATTTCGCCGAACATCGGACGCTCGACGTTTATCCGACGGGATTCCGCCGTTGGTGGATGTTGCTGCTCACCGTGATGGCCACCATCATCTCATTCTATGAGTTCGGCTTTTCCGCGCTCCTGCCACTATGGCTGCCGGCGCTGCACTTCACACAGGAACAATTCGGCTGGTTCCTGACCGCCGCGGTCTTTTTGTCGGCCTTCTCCGCAATGTATGGCGGGCCGCTTGCCGATCGGCATGGGCGCGTGGTGGTAATTGACGCCTGTCTCGCGGCGATGATCATCCTCACCTTCTGCAACCTCCTGATGACCGGTTTCTGGTCGTTCGTGATCGTGCGCGGTCTGATGAACCTGGTGGCGGGACTGTCGTGGGGAGCGCTCGGCGGCCTGACGCGCGATATGTCGCCGCGGGTGAGTCGCGGCGCGGCCTTCGGCTTGCTGACGCTCGGCGCGGTCGCATGCCTGTGGCTGTGGAATGAAGTGCCGGCCTGGACCCTGCCGATTTTCCACACCTGGCAATCGCAAATCCTGATTATGGGCTCGGTCGCGGTCGTGCTCTATATCGTGGTGTTCTTCTGCCTCAAAGACCTTTCGCCCAACCTGCGTCTGATGGTGATGGACAGCGAGGCCGAAGGCTCCGCCTACGAATCGGGCGAGCCGGTGTCGCAGGTTCCCGGCACTGCTATGGCCGCGTTCAAAATGTTGCTCGGGCGCTGGGAGTCGTGGGCCTTGGTCATCGGAGCAGTCGCCTTTTTGACTACGGCGATTACGATTCAGACTTTCGGCCCCCTGATGTTCACGCAAGCCTACCATTACACGCCGGCGCAGGCGGCGAGCGCCACCGCGAATTTCTGGCTGATCAACCTGATTATGCTGGTGCCGGCCGGACTATTTTCCGACTGGCTCCGCGTGCGCAAGCCGATCACGATCATACTGACCGGAGTGGGGCTACTGTTGCTGCTGTGGTGGGTGCGCAATTTCTTTCCGCCGCTATCGCCGCGAGCGCTGGGCGCGATTACGCTGATACTGGGCGCTGTGCTGGCGTCGGCATACATACCGTGGTGCGCATTTTTCTCGGAATACCTCGAGGATCTATCGCCGGCGTTGCAGGCTACCGGATGGTCGTTTTTTCAGATGATCTATCGCACCTGGATTGCCTTCTCGGGACCGCTGCTATTGTGGGTGGCGGCACATTACGGTTGGGACAAATGGATGTGGGTGACGGTCGCCGGCACGGGCATTTTTCTGCTGTCGCAGCTTGCGGTCCGCGGGCATTGGCGGCCCGTTGCCGCGGCCGCACCGGCCGCCGGGCAGGCTGCGCACGCGGTCGGCCGTTGATCGAAAAATTGGATGGGAGCATCGAATCGCGGTCCAGAGGGTTTACGCCCGCGGAATTCGCGCTAGACTGGGCCGGATGGCTGTTCAGGTAGTAAAGGTAAGGCGCCCCGCGCAATCGATGTCGAACGCGAATCCGCTGCTCGCGATTCTTTCGGGGCTGTGGGTTTCGACTCGCCATTTCCTGCGCAATCTTTCGCGGTTCGCACGGGGCCGGCAGGACTTCGCGATTCATTTCCCCGAGCAGCGGCTGGTACAGCCGCCGGCATTGCGCGGAATGCCGGTCCTCGTGCAGATGGACAACGGCAAGGAGCGCTGCGTCGCGTGCGGGCTGTGCGAATGGGCCTGCCCTACTACCTGCATCACGATCTATCCGGCCGAGACCACCGACGAGGTCGAGCGCTATCCGCAAATTTTCGATATCGACATGGCCCGCTGTATGTTCTGCGGCTTGTGCGAGGAAGCCTGCCCCGAGGAGGCGATCGTGATGAGCCGGCAGATCGAGATCGCGAGCTATTCGCGCCGCGGATCGCTCTGGCATAAGCAGGACCTGTTGGTGCCCGTCAATCAACTCAAGACCCGAACCGATTATCTCCGCCGCAACTATGACCGCTGATAACAACGGCGAAAAGCCGGCCGCGCCCGCGCTCCCGCCCCTCTTGCGGAAAGTGATCGATCGCCTCGGCGCCATCGTGCTTGAGCACAAGAGCGCGCAGGGCGACGATCGTATCAACGTCGCGCGCGAGAATATCCTCGAAGCCGCGCGCATGCTGCGCGACGATCCCGAGCTCGCGTTCGATCTGCTGCTCGATGTCACCGCGATTGACTATCTCGGACAGCCCGACGATTTCGAGACCAACTTGCAGGTGTGGGACCAGAATCGCGCGTCGATGCGCCGGCAGCCGCAGCGCCGTCACGAATTGGTGTTGCCGCCGCGCGGGCCGAATCCGCGCTTCGCCGTGGTCTATCATCTGACTTCGACCGCCCATCTGCACGTTCTGCGGGTGAAGTGCCGCGTGCCCGAGGACGATCCCACGATTCCGAGCGTCACGTCATTATGGCCGGGGGCCAATTGGCTGGAACGCGAGACTTATGACATGTACGGTATTCGGTTCGAGGGACACCCCGACCTGCGCCGCATCTACCTGTACGAAGAATTCGTCGGACATCCGCTCAGAAAGGATTACGCCAAACACGGCGAACAGCCGATTCAGGAATATGTCGGACCCGGAGCAAAAGAACCCCGCCGCCCCCACTAACGGCAGCAACGCCCGCGCGATGGAAGAGCTGCATACGCCGCCGATGCGGCTGCAGTTCGGCCCGTCGCATCCGGCGACGCACGGCACCGTCAAGATCACGCTCGACCTCGAGGGCGAGCAGGTGGTGTGGTCTGAGGTCGAGGTCGGCTATCTGCATCGCGGCTTCGAGAAGGAGTGCGAGACCGGCTACTACTATCAGAATATCCCGTACACCGACCGCCTGAATTACAGCTCGCCGATTCTCAATAACGTCGGCTACTGCATGGCGGTCGAGAAGCTGTTCGGGATCGTGACGCCGCCGCGCTGCGATTACCTGCGCGTGATCGGCGGTGAGTTGTCGCGGCTCGCCGACCACATGCTTTGCATCGGCGCCTCCGCCATGGAACTCGCGGCGTTCACCCCGATGCTTTACCTGATCGAGGGACGCGAGTTGATGCTCGATCTGGTCGATGCGTTGTGCGGTGCGCGCGTCACCACCAACTTCGTGCGCATTGGTGGCGTCTCCGCCGACATGCCGGAAGGCTTTCGTGAGTTTGCGATCGAGCGTATCGACAAAGCGCTCACGCTGGTCGAAGACGCGAACAAGCTGCTTACCAACAACCCGGTATTCCGCCGCCGCATGGAGGGCACCGGATATCTGTCGCCCAAGGACCTGGTCGCGTGGGGCGTGACCGGCCCGATGCTCCGCGCGGGCGGCGTGCCTTACGACATTCGCCGGGTGCATCCGTACCTGGTGTATGGCGATCTCGATTTCGAGGTTCCAGTCGGTGAGCATAGCGATAACTTCGACCGTTACCTGGTGCGTATGGCGGAAATCCCGCAGAGCCGCAGCATGATCGTGCAGTGCTTCGACAAACTGCCGGGCGGCCCGGTTAATGCCGACGACCCGCGCGTCCGCTGGCCGGCCAAGGGCCGTGTCTTCAACCGCATGGAGGAGCTGATCGATCAGTTCAAACTCGTCACCGAAGGCGGCATGGCGCCGGTGGGCGAGGTCTATCATGCGGTCGAGGCGGCCAACGGCGAATTGGGCTTCTACATCGTTAGCGACGGCACCGGCAAGCCGTGGAAATGCCGTTGCCGCGCTCCCAGCTTTTCCAACATGTCTCCGCTTTCAAAGATGATTACCGGTGGGCAGCTCGCCGACGTGGTGCCGACCTTCGGGATGATCAATATGATTGGCGGCGAATGCGATCGGTGACGTAATGGTTCTGTCGGCTGCGACGCACGAAAAAATCCGCGCGGAAATCGCGCATTATCCCAACGCCCGCGGCGCCCTGCTCTATGCGCTCCACGCGGCGCGCGACGAAGCCGGCGCGCTCGGCAAGGAAGTGTTCGCCGAGGTCGGCGAGCATTTCGGCATGCGCGCGGGCGAGGTTGCCGAGGTCGCTTCGTTCTACTCGCTGTACAATCAGCCGAAGGCTGCGGCCGTAGTCCAGGTTTGCACCGGACTGCCGTGCTGCCTCAACGGCGCGCGTGGCCTGGTGCGCGAGGCCGAAAAACGGCTCGGCACCAAATCCGGCACCGCCACCGCCGACGGCCGCTTCGCGATCGTCGAGGTCGAATGTCTCGGCTCGTGCGGCACCGCACCAGTGCTGCAGGTCAATCGAAATCTCTACGTCGAGCGAGCGACGCCGGACTACCTGGCGTCGATGCTCACTTCGCCGGAGGCCGCGATCGGAGCGCATCCGCCAACTCCGCTGATCTCGCAGATTGCCGAGGGGGTCGAGGGCTACCTGCTTCCGCCCAATGGCCAGAGGCGCCTTACTGTAGAAGAATATAAACAAAGTGGCGGCTATCAGGCGGTGGTCAAGGCCGGCACGATGGAACCCAAGGACATCGCCGCGACGGTCAAGGACGCCGGCCTGCGCGGACGCGGCGGCGCCGGCTTCGCCACCGGCCTCAAGTGGACCTTTATGCCGCCGCCCGACGGTGGTCCGCGTTACCTAGCCGTCAACGCCGACGAAAGCGAACCAGGTACCTTCAAAGACCGGCAGATCATGGAGCGCAATCCGCACTTGCCGATTGAGGGCATCATGATTGCCGCGATGGCGATTCAGGCCAACGCCGCCTTCATCTATATCCGCGGCGAGTACGTCGAGGCCTATCGCATCATGCGCGCCGCCATTGGCGAGGCCTACGCCGCGGGCATCCTCGGTGAGAATGCGCTCGGCTTCAACCGCCGCTTCGATATCCACATTCAACCTGGCGCCGGCGCCTACATCTGCGGCGAAGAAAGCGGGATGCTCGAATCGATGGAGGGCAAAAAAGGCCAGCCGCGCAAACGCCCGCCCTTTCCCGCGGTGCGCGGACTCTGGCAGCGCCCGACCACTGTCGAAAATATCGAGACCTGCTCCCACGCGCCCGTGATCATCATGCGCGGTGCCGACTGGTATAAGAGCATCGGGATGCCCAATAGTTCGGGCAATACGCTGTTCGGCGTGAGCGGACACGTCAAACGTCCGGGCATCTACGAGATGCCGCTGGGCGTAAAGCTGCGCGACCTCATTTACAAATACGGCGGTGGGCTTGAAGACGGCCGCACCGTCAAGGCCGTCATCCCCGGCGGACTCTCGATGCCGGTGTTGCGCGGCGATCAAATCGACGTCGCGGTCGATCACGAATCGCTCAAGACCGTCGGCTCGCTGCTCGGCACCGCCGGCGCGATCGTGATGGACGATCGTTCGTGCATGGTGCGTGCGGCGCTGGTGATCGCGCGCTTCTTCGAGCACGAATCCTGCGGTCAGTGTACGCAATGCCGCGAGGGCACCGGCTGGACTTATCGCACCCTCAAGCGCATCGAGGCGGGCGAGGGTCGTCCGCAGGACCTCGACACGCTGGCCGATACTTTCAATTTCATGGACGGCAAATGCATCTGCGCGCTGGCCGATGGCGCTTCATGGGCATCGCGCGCCTTTCTCAAACAATTCCGCGCCGACTACGAGGCCCACATCGAGGCCAAAAAATGCCCTTTTCCGGAGAGCTTCGACGTATGAGCACGCGAGTTACCCGCAATACTGTAGTCGCGACGCTCGGCACGCCGGATCGCACCGCGGGAAGTCTTAACAGTCCGGTGCAACTGGAAGAATTCGGCATCCACTACAATGAAAAGTGGACCTACGAACACCTGGTGAGCGATCCCGCGGGCGTGCCGCAACGCACTATCTACTGGCAGCGCTACGACTTCGTCGCCACGATGGTGCGCGGCGGCGCCAATGAGGAATGGCGTCCCGACACGAAGCTCGCCGAGGCGACCGAACCGGAAAACGATCGCCTCGCGCCGATCGAAGATCATCATGAGCCGATCAAGCCGAGCGGCTTGTATGCGGCGGTCTCCGAGGTGAAGGATTCGACCGACCTTGGCGGCTATATCATGGGGCAGAAGCCTTCGCGCGCGATGGACTAGAGCTGGCCGATCGCGCTGCGCAAGGCCGCGCTGGCCTCCGCGATCGCGCGCCGCGACTTCTCAACCAAGGTGGGCATCCCGAAGAAGCCGTGCGTTACGCCGTCGTAGCGCTTGAGCACGGTCGCGACACCTTCCTCGCGCAGGCGCGCCGCAAAGGCTTCGCCCTCGTCGCGCAGCGGATCGTACTCCGCCGTAATCACCAGAGCCGGCGGTAGGCCGGCCAGCGTCTTTGCCCGCGCCGGACATGCGTAGGGATTACGCGCGTCGAGTTCGCTCGCGAGATAGTGCGCCCAGAACCATTCCATATCGGCGCGCGACAGAACGTAGTATCCATCGTTCGCGAATTGACTATGCGACGGTGTATCCAGTTCGCGCCGCGTCGCCGGATAGACCAGTAGCTGATAGGCGATCCTGGGTCCGCCGCGATCGTGGGCCATCAACGCGGTGGCCGCCGCAAGGGTCGCGCCGGCGCTGGTACCGCCGACCGCGATTCGTTTGGCGTCGCAGCCAATCGCTGCCGCATTCTCCGCCACCCACTTGGTTGCCGCGTAGCAATCCTCGGGTCCCGCCGGAAACTTATGCTCGGGTGCGAGGCGGTAGTCGACCGAAACTGTCACGCAGCCGGCCGCGTTGGTGATCATCCGGCACGGCTGGTCGGTCATTTCGATGCTGCCGACCACCCATCCACCGCCATGAAAATAGACCAACACGCCGAACGGTCCGTTGCCGTTCGGTGTATAGATGCGTATAGGAATGTCGCCATTCGGCCCCGCAACCCTGTGGTCTTCAACACGCGCGACCGGTACCGGATCGCCGCTCGCCGTCCGCCGCGCCATCTGCTCGCGCGCGGCTTGTGGCGTCATCTGATGGAAAGACGGCAGCTTTGCCGCCGCCATCTGGTCGAGCAGCGCCTTCATGTCAGGATCGAGTGGCATCTACGATTTCTCCGGCCGTTTGTGGCGGCCAAATTAGTAATGGACAATTAGCTACTTGCAATCCTTGTCAGGACAGCGAGCATCAACCTCAAACGTAGAGTGCGGCCTGCCGTTCCAGTTCCGTCGCGTAATTGTCGGGGCCGAGCCGGTTCGCGATCATCATCAGCACGAACCGATGGATTCCGAGGTCTTCGTATTGGCGGAGGCCCGCCTGCACTTCGGCGCGATTCCCGCGCAGCGCACGCATGATAGTGAGATCGAGCGTTGAATAGTCGCGGCCAGCCTTCGTGCATTCGTCACGTAGTTTGCCCAGTTCAACTTTCATCTGATCGGGCGAAAGTAGTATTGGGCACCAGCCGTCGCCCCATTGCGCGACCCACCGCAGCGCATTCTTGTCCTTGCTGCCAATCAGTACCGGCGGTCCGCCTCTGCGCGCCGGCTTGGGATAGAGCCGTACAGGTGGGAACTTTACGTATTTGCCCTCGAACGACGCTTCTTCCTTGGTCCACAGCTCACGCATGGCCGCGATGTACTCTTTGGTCTGCGTCCAGCGATGCGGAAAATCCGCCCCCAGCAGTTCCGATTCCTCTTTGAGCCAACCGGCGCCGATGCCGAACAGCACGCGACCGCCCGAGAAATGATCGAGCGTCGCGACTTCGTTCGCGGTCAGGATCGGATTGCGCTCCGGCACCAGGCAGACCCCGGTCGCGACGTTAAGGCGCGTGGTTGCCGCCGCCGCCATCGCCATCGCGACGAAGGGATCGCACATTCGCGAGTAATGGTCTGGGATCTCGCCCTTGCCCGGCGGCGTTTCGGGCAGTGGCGTGGTCGTATGCACCGGCATCACCGGATGATCCGGCAGCCATAACGATTCGAAGCCGAGCGCCTCGGCCTTGCGCGCGAGGGTCGCGGGATCGACGCTATACTCATTCACTACCGCGAGCATTCCGATTTTCATGGTCGTCACCACAGCCGGCTCGTGCAAATGCAGCGTCCGGTAGTCACTCCGCGAATGGGTTCTGACAGTTTGCTCAGGACTTCTTTGGTTCGGTCACCTCGCGAAACGCGCGAATCGCCTCGACCGCGGTCGGCACGCCGCTATATTGCGAGATATGTATGATCATCTCCTTGATTTCCTGTTGGGTCACGCCGATATTGAGCGCGCCGCGCATGTGCAGACGCAACTCAGGTCCGCGTCCGAGCGCCATCAGCGCGGTCATCGTGATCATTGAGCGTATTTTGGTTTCGAGCCCGGGCCGTCCCCAGATGCCGCCGAAGAGTTGATCGTTGAGGAAGGCGGCGAAGCCTTCGTCGAACGATTTCAGGAATTCATTGCCGGCTACCGCCGCTTTTTCGCCGAACAATTTCGTGCGGACTTCAAGGCCCTTTTTCGCGAGGTCGTCTGCCATCTTAATATCTCCTTCGAAGCAAATTACCGAGTGAATGAGTAGTGCAAGTGACTAATGCGATTGCGCTCAGGTACGTACCTTAACGCCCGCGCGATCCTCCTGCACCGTGACCACCGCGGTCGAATCCTTGTCGCCCAAGCCGTGCGCCATCGCTGCGAGAAAGTCCTGCTCGACGATCGTCGCGATCGGCATCGGCACGTTAAGTTCGCGGCCAACTTCGGTCGCGAGCCCGAGGTCTTTGCGCGCGAGCTTGAGCGCGAAAGTCACGCGATCGAAATTGCCCCGGAAGACCATCTTCGGCAACGCGCCCTTCAGGATCATGCCCTGACCATAAGCGCCGTCGGAGACCGCCTTGAGCAGAGCTTCCGGCGAGACTCCCGCCTTCACGCCCATCGTGAACGCCTCGACCAGCAGTTGCGTCGAGCAGATTGCGATCATGTTGTGCACCAGTTTGGCGACCGCGCCGGCGCCGATCGCGCCGATATACGAGACCTTGTCGCCGATCGCATCCAGCGCCGGTTTGATCTTTTCGTAAACCGCCGGGTCGCCCCCGACCATCACGGCCAGCGTCGCATTGCGCGCCCCGGGGATTCCGCCGCTGACCGGAGCGTCGAGCATCGCGATGCCCTTGGCCTTGAACGCCTCATTGATGCGCCGGATGACGGTTGGCGAGTTGGTCGAAAGGTCGGCGTACACGCCGCCCGCTTGAATTCCGCTGAGGATGCCATTGGCGCCCAGCGCGACGGCCTCGACCTCCTTCGGTCCCGGCAACGAGGTCACCACCAGTTCGCTCCTTGCCGCAACCTCCGCCGGCGTGTCGGCCCATTGCGCGCCGCCCGCCAGATGCGCTTCGGCCATCGTGCGCCGGATGTCGTTCACGACCAAGGTGTGACCCGCCTTGATCATGTTGAGCGCCATCGGCCCGCCCATGTTGCCCAATCCAATAAATCCAACTCGCATGTTCGGCCTCCAGGTGATGAGTAACGGCGAATCCTCGCGCAAGCGTCCATGCACGCCGCGCCGGTGCGCCGCCATACGCAAATGTTTTGTTCGCGTGCAGCCCTCTTTAAAGCACCGACCCCACGCGTCCCGCAAGGATTATCGCGCGCGGCGCAGCGCACGAAGTTCAGGCCGGCTTGGAGACCTTACTGACCGCCTGGTCGGCGGATTGACATACGGCGATGCTTGTATCAACCTAAGCGCTAGTATTTGCGGCCTTATCCAGAGCGGCGGAGGGACTGGCCCGACGATGCCGCAGCAACCGGTCTCTTTATGATGCTGGTGCTAACTCCTGCGGGGTTCCTGAAGTTTTCGGGAGCCTTGGTAGATAAGGCGAGAGTAGAAGTACCCTCGTCTTATCGCCGGACGAGGGTTTTTTGATCCCCCGTCATCGAACCATCTGGAAAGCCGCCGAATCGGAGCGGCTATAAGCGTGTTGGCGAGCAAGCGAATCTTGATTGTGGGTGTCGGCGGTCTCGGAGTGCCCGCCGCCTGCGCCCTCGCGCGTGCGGGATTTGCCGACCTTGGCCTGATCGATCCCGACCTTATCGACCTCTCGAATCTGCCGCGCCAGGTCATTTTCGGCGAATCGAATCTCGGCACTGCCAAGGTTGTCGCCGCCGCCCGCCACCTCGCCGTAATCCTCCCGCGCGCGAAGGTTGAACCGATGCTGTTGAGCCTCGACGCCGCCAACGCCGCCGAAATCATCGCGCGTTTCGATTTCGTGATCGACGCGACCGACAGCCCCGCGACCAAGTTTCTTATCAACGATGTCTGCGTCGATCTCGGCGTGTCGTTCGTCTATGGCGGCGTGCTGGGCCTCGCGGGACAGGCGATGACGATACTCCCCGGCAGTACCGCTTGCCTGCGCTGCCTCTTTGAAGAACCCCCCGACGAGGCCGACGTCGCGAGTTGCCGCGAGGCCGGGATTATCGGGCCGGTGGCGGCCGCGATTGGCGCGGCGCAGGCCGTCGAGGCGCTCAGTTTCGTGAACGGTCGAATGCCCGCGCTCGCGGGCACCATGTTGACGCTCGATGGCTCTCAGAGCGGGCGTGTTCGCCTGACTCCAATAGCGGCGCGGATCGGATGCCGATGTGGCTCCGCCGAATCAAAGGCTACGGCCGGATGCGCTGCGTCGCCGGCCAGATAACGAGGATGCGATGAGTTACGTTACCAATCTGAAATGTCGTGAGTGCGGCCAGGAATACCCGATCAGCCCGCTCCATGTATGCGAAACCTGCTTCGGTCCGCTCGAAGTCGGTTACGACTACGCGAAGATCCGTGCCGCGATCTCGCGCGCGATCATCGAGCGCCGTCCGCACAACCTCTGGCGCTATCGCGAACTGCTGCCGGTCGAGGGCGAACCCCAGATCGGTCCGTATTCGGGCTTTACGCCATTGCTCAAGGCCGAGCGCCTAGGCGCCGAACTCGGCATCAAGAAGCTCTATATCAAGGACGACACCGTCAACCATCCGACGCTCTCGTACAAAGACCGCGTGGTTTCGGTCGCGATCAGCAAGGCGCGCGAATTCGGCTTCACGACTGTCTCCTGCGCCTCGACCGGGAACCTCGCGACGGCGGTCGCCGCCCATGCCGCACGCGCCGGACTCAACTGCGTCATCTTCATGCCCGAAGGCGTCGAGACTGGTAAGGTCGTCGGCTCGACCATCTACGGCGCGCGCGTCATCACGATTCGCGGCAACTACGACGACGTCAACCGGCTGTGCAGCGAAATCGCCGACAAGTACGGCTGGGCCTTCGTGAATATCAACCTTCGCCCATATTATACCGAAGGCGCCAAGACCTTTGGCTTCGAAGTCGCCGAGCAGCTCGGATGGCGCACGCCCGATCATATCGTGGTACCGACCGCCGGCGGCACCATCCTGCCCAAGGTCGCCAAGGGCTTCAAGGAATTCAAAGAGGTCGGGCTGCTCCGCGAGAGCGAGTTCAAAATCCATTGCGCGCAGGCGGCCGGCTCCGCTCCCGTCATCCACGCGCTGCACAAGGGCACCGATCTGATTACACCGGTCAAGCCCGACACCATCGCCAAGTCGATCGCGATTGGCAATCCGGCCGACGGCTACTATGTCCTCAAGGCGGTGCGCGAGTCCGGGGGATGGGGCGATGTCGCGACCGACCCCGAGATCATCGACGCGATCAAACTGCTAGCCGCCACCGAGGGCATTTTTGCGGAGCCCGCGGGCGGCACCACGCTCGCCGTCACCATCAAGCTGATCGCGCAAAAGCGCATCAAGCCCGACGAGAGCGTGGTGGTATCGATCACCGGAAACGGCTACAAAACGGTCGAGGCGGTGGCACAGTCAATCGAACAACCGTTTATAATCGAGGCGCGCCTGCGTGAATTCGACGCGCTTTACGAGCGGCTCGGCGGCACGCGCCGCGCGTTGGCCGGCGCGGCATGACCTTGCGGGCGCCGCGTCCCTGGCATAATCATCGAAGTTCGCCTTGGCGATTTTTTCAGGAGGTTTGATCCTCGACATGGCTGTTAAGGTTAGAGTACCGACCCCGCTGCGCCGCTTTACCGCGGGCGTTGACGAAGTTACCGCCGATGGCGATTCCATCAAGGCCGTCCTCGACGACCTCGATCGCCGCCACCCCGGAATGCGCGAGCGCCTGCTCGACGACAACGGCGAACTGCGCCGCTTCGTCAACGTCTATCTGAACGGCGACGACATCCGCTTCCTCAACCAGCTCAGCTCCAAGGTCAAGGATGGCGACGATATCTCAATCGTCCCGGCGATCGCGGGCGGACGTTAGTCCCGAGATCGTGCCGGTCGCGCGCGCCCTCAGCGTGCTCGATCTCATCGGCAATACGCCGCTGCTCGAGATCACTCGGCTGACTGAGGGCCTGCTGCGCCCGGGCGTGCGCATCTTCGCCAAGCTCGAGGGCTTTAACCCCGGCGGCTCGGTGAAAGATCGCGCCGCGCGCAAGATGATCGAACTCGGCCTCGCCCGCGGCGAACTGCGCCCCGGCAAGGTCATCCTCGATTCGACCTCCGGCAACACCGGCATCGCGCTCGCGATGGTCGGGGCCGCGCTCGGTTATCCGGTCGAGCTCGTGATGGCCTCCAACGTCAGCCGCGAGCGCAAGAAAATTATCGAGGCCTTCGGCGCCAAGCCTATTTACTCCGATCCGCTCGAAGGCTCCGACGGCGCGATCGTGCTGTGCCGCAAGATTATCGACGCCGATCCCGATCGCTACTTCAAGCCCGATCAATATAACAACGAGGCCAACCCGCTCGCCCATTTCGAGACCACCGGTCCCGAAATCTGGCGCCAGACTGAGGGCGCGGTTACCCACTTCGTCGCCGGCATCGGCACCAGTGGCACCATCATGGGCACCGGCCGCTTCCTCAAGTCGCGCAACCCCGGCGTCAAGGTCATCGCGGTCGAACCCGACGACGCGATGCACGGCCTCGAAGGCCTCAAACACATGGCCACCTCGATCGTCCCCGGCATCTACCACGAGAGCGAACTCGACGACAAAATGCAGGTCAGCACCGAAGACGCCTACGAAATGGTCTATGCGCTCGGCGAGTTCGAGGGCCTGCTGGTCGGCCAGTCGTCGGGGGCCGCGATGGTCGCGGCGCTCAAGCTCGCAAGTTCGCTCCGCGAGGGCACCGTCGTCACGATTTTCTCCGACTTCGGCGAAAAATATCTCTCCACCAATCTCTGGATCGGATGGCAGGAATGGCGCCGCGAACGTCTGCAGCGCCTGGTTCGTAAATGGAACGTATCCGCGAACGTTACTACCTGAGCTACCCGCGCGCCCTCATCCGGGAGCCCATTCTTTACCAGTTGGTCAAGAAGTTCGACCTGGTTTTCAATATCCGTGGCGCCAGTGTGTCTGAGGATATGGGCCTGGTCGCAGTCGAATTCGAAGGCACTAACGATCAGATCGAACGCGCCATCGCATGGCTGCGGGCGACCGGCGTTACCGTCGAGCCGATCGAGAAGAACGTCATCGAGTAGCGCGCGCAGCGCGATCCCCGCGCCGATTCAATCCCGTGGCGTTGACCAATCGTCAAATCGAACGCTACAGCCGTCAGCTTATCGTCAAGGATTTCGGCGGTATCGCGCAGGAACGACTCCTCGCGGCGCGCGTTTTATTGCTTGGAGATTATGCGGACACTGGCGTGCTCGCGTATCTGGCCGGCGCCGGCGTCGGACACCTCGATCTGCGCGCGGATCTCGATCGCGCCGCAAGCGCCAACCTCATCGCTCGCATGCGCGACCTCAATCCCGATTCCATTGTGCGCGTGGTCTCCGAATCCCGCGGATTTGCCGAATTCGATCTGGCGCTCATCCTCGCAAATGATGAAGCTATGCTGGATCAAGCTCGCACGCTCTGCGATCGGCGCACCAACGGCGCGGACCATTTCGGAATAATCCTCGCCCGCCTCGACATGCCTCCGAGAATCGCGGTGATCCCGCGATGTCCGCCATGTCCGCAATGTACCAGCGCCGGCGATCTGCTCGGCCCCGTTGGTGCGCGCGCCGATAACGCCGGCTTCGTCGCGAGTCTCGCGGCGCTAGAAGCGATCAAACTTCTCGCCCGCTTCGTCCCCGCGCCAAAGCCTTCGCTGATAGAGTTCCGCGGCTACGAAACCTCCGCCCATATCATCGATTCGGCGCCGGGCTCGAACTGTACCTGTTCGGCCATCCAGGCGGCAGGAAGGTCGTGATGATCCCGCCGAATCCTCACGCGAAACTTTGGCTATTCGATTTCGACAACACCCTCGCCGCCCTCGAACGCGAAGTCGATTGGCCCGGCAGCCGCCGCGAACTCGAGGCCTGGCTGCGCGCTCGGGGCGTCAACGAGGAAATCTTCGCCGAGATTCCCAGGGGCAATCTTCCGCTCTATGCCGCGCTGCATTCGCAATGGCTGCGCACGCCGCAGACGACGCACATCGCGCGGCCACCCTCTGACGCCGAAGCGCTCTTGCGTCGCGCCTCCGAAATAATCGAGCGCCATGAACTCATCGGCGCCGACCGCGCCGCGCCGACTCCGGGCGCGATCGATCTACTCAAGGCGATCGCCGTTCGCGGTGCCGTCGCGATCATCGTGACCTCGAACTCGTCGCGCACCGTCGCGCATTGGCTCGAGCGCCACCGCGCCGGCAATCTCGTCCGCGCGATCGTCGGCCGCGACGGCCTGCTCGCGCTGAAACCTTCGCCCGAAATGGTCGCCCACGCGATCGCGGTCGCCACCGTCCCCGCGGCCGACGCGGTATTCGTCGGCGACAGCATTGCTGACTTCGAAGCGGCCCGCGCCGCTGGACTCGGCTTCTATGGGATTGCCACTACTGAGTCCGCTCGCGACCTCCTCATCGCAGCCGGCGCCACCGACCTCTTTGCCTCGCCCGCGGCCCTCAGAATTCATCTGAATCTAGCGCCTTCCGAAACGGCCTCTTCCGATCGCGACTCGAATTAGCGGCGCTTACGGTTGCCTTCGCTGCGGAATATATATAACTTATAAGACCAACAAAGTAATCTATCTCGGAGCGACTATTCATCACATGAGCGAAGGTTTTACCCTGTGGTTCACCGGTCTTTCGGGCGCCGGCAAGTCAACGCTGGCCAATCTGGTCGCCGAGGAACTCCGTGGACGCGGTCATCGCGTCGAAATCCTCGACGGCGACGAAGTTCGCACCAACCTCTCCAAGGGCCTCGGTTTTTCCAAAGAGGATCGCGATACCAACATCCGTCGCATCGGATGGGTCTGCCGGCTGCTCGCGCGCAATGGCGTCATCGCGATCTCCGCGGCGATTTCTCCGTACCGCGAAATTCGCGACGAGGTCCGCGGGATACACGACCGCTTCTTCGAGGCCTTCGTCCATTGCCCCATCCCCACGCTCGCCGAGCGCGACGTCAAGGGCCTCTACAAAAAAGCACTGGCGGGCGAGATCAAGAATTTCACCGGCGTCTCCGATCCCTACGAGGAGCCGCTCAATCCTGAAATCATTCTTAATTCCGAGACCGAGACCAAAGAGCAAAGCCTCGCGCGCCTGCTCGCCGCTCTCGAAGCACAGAAATTTATTTTCCCCAGTGGAGGCGCACGATGAGCAGCGTTGCTAATGATCCGATTTCCGCGCACGGCAATGGTGATCTCGTGGACTTGAAGGCGCCCGCCGCTGAGCATGCCGCCCTTCGTGCCCATGCCGAAAAGCTCCCGGTCGTGACGCTCGGAGCGCGTGAAATCGCCGACCTCGAGATGCTTTCATCCGGCGCGTTCTCACCGCTCACCGGTTTCATGGGCGAGGCCGATTACCTCCGCAGCCGCGACGATCTGCGCTTGGCCTCCGGCATCCCGTGGTCGATTCCGATCACGCTCGGGGTTGACGAGGCCGCCGCGCATTCGGTCGCGCCCGGCCAGGATGTGGCGCTAGCGACGGAGTCCGGCGTGCGTATCGCCATCCTGAAACTCGCCGAGATCTATAAAGTCGATCGTCAGAAGGAGGCGCAGGCAGTCTTCGGCACCGCCGATGACGCCCATCCCGGCGCCAAAAACGTCACTTCGACGCCACCCTTCTGCCTCGCTGGCAAGGTCATCCTGTTCGCCGATATCCCCGGCCGCACGTTCCTTGAATACCGGCTTGACCCGCGCGAGACCCGCGCGAAGTTTCGCGAACTCGGATGGCGCAAAATCGTCGCCTTCCAGACCCGCAACCCGACCCATCGCGCCCACGAATACATCCAGAAGGCCGCCCTCGAAATCTGCGACGGCCTGCTGCTCCATCCGCTGGTCGGAGAGACCAAGGGCGATGACGTTCCCGCGGCGGTTCGGATGGAAACCTACAAGGTACTGCTCGAACTCTACTATCCGAAGAATCGTGCGCTGCTCACCGTGATGCCCGCGCACATGCGCTACGGCGGTCCGCGCGAGGCCATCCTGCACGCCATCATCCGGCGCAACTACGGATGCACCCACTTCATCGTCGGCCGCGACCACGCCGGCGTCGGCACCTACTACGGTACCTACGACGCGCAGAAGATCTTCGATCGCTACGCGCCCGGAGAGATCGGCATCACCACACTGAATTTCGAGAACACCTTTTATTGCGGCAAATGCGGCGGGATGGCGTCCTTCAAGACCTGCCCGCATACCGACGCCGATCGCCTGCTGCTGTCCGGCACCAAGGTGCGTGAGATGCTGCGCGCCGGTCAGGCGCCGCCGCCCGAATATACCCGCCCTGAGATCGCGGCGATTCTCACGCGCGCGATGCACGGCCAGACCTGACTCGAACGATCACTTCGAAATCGTCAGCGGCGCGCATCATCAAAACGGCGGGACGCTCTGAATGGCATCCCGCCGTTTTTCATTTCCAGATCAAGGTTTTGAAGGCGCCCGCGCTATTGGAGCGGTGGTTCATCATCGGGCGGCGCCATGATCGGCGAGCCATGATGCAGTATCATCAGCCATTCGCCGCCCGCCCGCTCGAACACGTTGGTGGCGAGCACCTGCGATAGCGATCCGCCGTCGTACCCGCGCTGCGTCAGGTTCTCCTCGACCAACACCACCGCCAGGTCGCCGTTCACCGTCACCGCCTCGTCGCGCAACTCGAACTTCATCTCGAAGGCGCCCTGAAAGATCCGTTCCCAACTCGTCATCACCGGCCCCCATCCGGTCAGCCGGCGCCATCCCGGATGTACGCAGGCGATACGCTGATCGCGCAGCCATACGCGCTCCATCTGGGCGAGGTCGAGACTTTCGAAGGCGCGATAGAAGGCGCGGTTGGCGTTGAGTATTGCGTCGCGGTCGGACATGGCGGTCGGTTCCCTCTTCATACGACCCTACGTCGGGTGCCCGTTCGGCGCCAGCGTCACGGACGCCGCCTGGAGCGCCGGCAAGGCCATCTCTACCCTTGATTGTCGATTTGAAATCAAGATATATACTGTTTAATCAAGATAAATCCGCGATGGAGGGGAAGCCATGAAGCCGGCCAACGTAGTGCATCGGGAGGAAATCGCGTGGACGGAAGCGGCGCAGGGCCAGTTCCGCTATCGACGCGTATCGTTTACCGCCGCGGCGGGGATGCGTCAACTTGGCGCGAGCCTGTATGAACTCGATCCGGGCGCGTCGGCCTTTCCACGCCATTACCATTGCGCGAATGAGGAGGCGATTTACGTGCTGGAGGGCGAGGGCATGCTCAGCGTCGGGGCGGCGGAGGTGCGGATGCGGGCGGGTGATTTCGCGGCGCTGCCGCGTGGCAGCGAGTATGCGCACCGGCTGCGCAATTGCTCCGACCAACCGCTTAAGTATCTGTGCTTCTCGACCATGATCGAGCCCGACGTGGGGGTCTATCCGGACTCGAACAAGGTCGGTTTCTTCGCGGGCGCGGCACCGGGCGGCGACCAGAGCCTGCGGCGGCTGAGCGGAATGTTCCGACTCGAGGACGGGGTGGGCTATTTCGATCGCGAGTCCGACGCCTGAACTGACTATTGATGCACGCGCGCGCGGCCGCGAAATCGGTTACGCTGTGCCGCGCGAGGTGCGGCGTGGGCGACGGGCAATGGGGCGCGAGTGAGATCATTACGAATCTTTACGTGGGCGATCTGCAGGACGCGCAGAAGTTCCATGGGATGATCATTTCGGTCTTGCCGGACTGGCTCGAGGCCGAGCCGGCGCACGCGGTGTGGTTGCCGTTTCTGAAAAACGGCGTGGCGACGCTCGAGAGCACGGCGTCGCTGATCGACCATGCGCTGCGCCTTGACTTGCGCGTGCTGGTGCACTGCGAGGAGGGCTGCGAGCGCGCGCCGCTGACGGTCGCCTGGTTTCTTCATCGGCGGCGCGCGATGACGATCGATGAAGCGTACGCGCTGATGAAACGGCAGCGTCCGATGGTCGAGGATCGGCGCCGCTGGCTCGGTATCTACAACCGCTGAGCGGAAATTTGGCTCAGTCTTGTGACGCGGCGCGGCAAGGTTACTGGCACTCCGCGGTGAGCGCGATCAACCAGTTTCTTTCCGTATCCGTCAGTGTGGCAGGAGCGCGGCGCGCGAGCATTACAAACAGACTAGACAACCCATCCCAGTTTTGGGGCTCTCCATATTTTCCTTTAATTGGCTTGGGTTTTAGTTTCTTCATGACTTCGTGCTGAGCGGCGTCGCTCTTCCGGGCGTTGCATTTGTTGCAGGCCGTCGCGAGATTATCCAGGTCGTTCAATCCACCTTTCGCAACGGCCTCGACGTGGTCGATCACCGCGCCTAATTCATCGAGAAGCGGCGCACCCTCGCGCGTCCAGTGCGCGTGGTAGTAAGCGGGCTGTGGACCGACGACGCCGGACTCTCCGAGTTCACGCTTCAGATACTTCATCACCGGTGCGAAGATGACAGGTCTTTTGCACCAACGGCAGAGCCAGAGATCGCGGTGGAAGACCGCAACCTGAACGGCTTTCGGTAACGGAACGTGCTTGCTCATCTGTCCCCTTCCAGGTTGCAGGATCGTCGATGTCGCCGCTCTCAAAGCGGGAGCGGGCCGCACTGCGAATAGCTATTCACACGAATAGCTATTCGCCACGAGTGGCTATTGGTAGGCGGATTCGAGCAGGGCTACGATCTCCTCGCGGTTGACCGGGCGATCGACGACCTTCGCGTGTTCGATCTCGGAATGCACCGGTTCGGCGATCTCCGGGATTTCGTTGCGTTTGACGCCCGCGTCCTTGAGCGTATGCGGAACGTCGAACTGCGCGATGAACTTCTGTACCCGATCGGCGCATTCGAGCGCAGCCGCACGTGCGTTGGCGAGATCAAACTTGACGCCGAGACCCTCCGCGATCGGGCCGAAGCGCTGCGGCGCGATGTCGGCCATGAAGCGCATCACATGCGGCATCGTGATGCACGAGGTGACGCCGTGCGGCACGTCCCATTTGGGGCCGATCTGGTGGCCGAGAGCGTGCGAGACGCCGAAGCGCGTGTTCATGCCGCCGAAGATTGAGAACCACGCGGCCATCTGGCAGTTGCCGCGATGGGCGAGCGACACGTCGCCGGCGGTCTTGATCGACGCGGGCAGATGCTCAATCAGCAATGCGATCGATTTGGCGGCGAGGGCGTCGGTGAGCATCTGATGGCGGATCGAGTAGATGGCCTCCACCGCATGGTCGAGCGCGCGCATCCCGGTGGCGATCCATAGCCAATCGGGGGTTTCGACACTCAGCGCGGGATCGTTGATGACGGTGCGCGGCTGCAAACGCGGATCGACCACGCCACCCTTGATGAGGGTCGATTCGTCGGTGACGCCGCCGACCGGGGTGTACTCGCCGGCCGAGAGCGTGGTTGGGACGGCAAGGTGAATCACGTCGCGGCCGTCGCCGCCGGAGAGACCGCCGGAAAAGTCGATGCCGCTGGCCGACGAGGTTGCGTCGCGATTGGAGAGAATCGAAGCGGCGGCGACTTTGGCGGTATCGATCGGGCTGCCGCCGCCGAAGCTGATGACACAGTCGGCGTCCACGCGCTTCATCTGGGCGGTCAATTCGCGCACCGTATGAGCGGGGACGTGCTGGGCGGCGCCCTTGTAAACTGCGGCACATCGCGAGCCCATCGCGGCGGTCACGCGGTCGAGCAGTTTGGATTTGCCGAGCGTCTTGCCAGTGACGACCACCGCGCGGCCAAGCTTGCGGCGCTCGAGTTCCTTACCCAGCGCTTCGACCTTGCCGGGGCCGAAGATGACCCGTTCGAGTTTGGTGAAAGAGAATTCGCCGACCGGTGCGCTAACTTCCATGTAAATTTCCTCCCGTTGACCTAAAGCCCAACCCCTTCCCTAACATTAGCGGCGCCGGATGCGAAAGCGAGCGAAGAGAGAGAGTTGTTGAGGAACTCGAAACTGCAATTTTTTAAAACCTCGATGAGGTTTCAGAAAGAAACTAGAAGTTTCGAGTTCCTCGACAACTCTCCCCTGCTTCTGGCGTCTTAGGGCTTGATGACGACGAGTGTGCCGATCGGGAGCAGCCGCGCGAGCTGGCTGATGTCCTCGTTGTCGATCGAGATGCATCCGGTGGTCCAGTCGATATTGCCGACGTTGAGGATCGGCAGGTCGGTGCCGTGGATGCCGACGCTGCCACCCTCGCCGATGCCGCGGGGAAGGTCGCCGTCTGAGCGCATCAGGGCGAAATTGGCCTGATCGACGGCGTTTGGATAGTTGATTTTGAGGAACCACCGGAAGCGCGCGCTGCGGTGCTTCGAGACAATGAGGTAGTTGCCCTCGGGAGTGCGGCGGTCGCCCTCAAATTGCTTGGGCCCGGCGAAACGGCTGCGGCCGAAGACCGCGTGATAGTTCTGGTAGAGGTGGCCGCGATAGAAGACCGCTATCTGATGGTGCGACTTGATAGCGGTGACTGACCAATTGAAAGGATCGAGCCGCACCGACACGGGGTCGTTGAGGTAGAGATGCAGTCCGTCGGCGGGCAGCTCGGGCGGATGTCCGGCGATACCGGCTCCCACCGGCGTCGCGGCGCTCGTGGGAGCCGGTATCGCCGGCGCGGCAGCCGCCGCCGGAGGCGCCGGCGGGATGATCGCGGCGAGGGCGGTGGGTGTGGCTACGCGAGTCGCGGCAGCGGCTACTGGGGAGGCGGCGGGCGCGCCGGGAGTCGGTGCCGTCGCGGCGACCGGCGATGACGCCGGAGCTGCGTGCGGCAGACGCCCATAGAAGACATGGTCGATTGAGGGCGTTTGCGCGGCCGCGGGAGTGGCGGCGGCCGTGGGAGCCGGCGCGGCGGCCGGTAACGCGACGGTGGTCTGGGCGGCCGCCTGGATCGGCGAAGCGGTAAGCGCGATCGTCAAAAATGCGATCGTCAATCGAGAAAGCCTGCCCATACCCACATCTACCTGCCTTTGCCGCGATGATCATTGTGAGAAGGCTTGGCCCGTCGGTCAATTGCTACTAGGCTTTCGCGTGAGTTTATTTTTCACTATCAGCGAGGCGCGGATCAGATGGAAAGCGACCTGGCGCAGGCGTTGGCGGCGTTGACGACCGGCATCTACGTGCTGACCGTGGCCGACGGCGCGCATCATCACGGGATGTCTTCGTCGTGGGTGACGCAAGTTTCCGGGGTGCCGCCGCTGTTCAGCGCGGCGGTCGATAATGACCATTTCTCGCGGGCGCTCATCGTGCGCGCGGGCGTGTTCGGAATGAACATTGTGGGCCGGCGCGGCAAGGAGTTGGAGGACTACTTTTATTCGGCGCGGGCGCGGCGCGCGGACAACCTCGAGGGCCTCGACTACGAATTGTCACCGGCGCTCAAAGTGCCCTGGCTCAAAATCGCGATGGTCTCGATCGAGGCGCGGGTGAGCGCGAGTTGCCTCGCCGGAGACCATACGATTTTTATTGCCGAGCCGGTGGGGGTGCGAATCGGCGCGGGCGATCGCCCGCTCACGTCGCTCGATCTCGACTACGTGTACCTGGGCGGACGCAAGGTGATTGCGCGCGATCGCACGGGATGGACGTGACGAGATGAAGGCGGGCGAAACGGCAGGGGCTAATTTGACGCCCGCCAAAACCATTTGATAGCATCCGCGCGCGGGAGAGCACGATGCCGATCGAAAAAAACCAACTGCGCCAGGTGATGGGGCATTTCGCAACGGGCGTGACGATCATCACCACGCTCAACAAGGCCGGCCAGATGCACGGGCTGACGGCGAATGCCTTTACCTCGGTGTCGCTGGAGCCGCCGCTGCTGCTGATTTCAGTGGACAAGAAGGCGGAGAGTTGGCCGGCGTTCGAGGAGAGCCGGGTCTTCACGGTCAATATCCTGGCGGACGACCAGGAGGGACTTTCGCGCAAATTCGCGGTCAGCGGCGGGAACAAATTCGAGGGCGTGGCCTATCGGGTCGGGGCCAACGGAGCGCCGATTCTCGAAGGGGCGCTGGCGTTTATCGAATGCACGTTGTACGCGGCCTATGAGGGCGGCGACCATTCGATTTACCTGGGTGAAATCCAGCAGGCCGAAATTCGCGAAGGGAAACCGCTGCTGTTTTTTCGCGGCGGCTACCGGGCGCTGGGCGACTGACGATCGGATGTTCCGATTCTTATCCCGATAGTTCATCGTGGCATCCATCGCAAGCGAGTCTTCCGAAATACATTTTGAGATCGATCAGGAGCACGGCGCTCACGCCGCGACATTGGAAAGTGCCCTCGCGGTCAAGCGTCCAGACGCCGGGAGCCGTGCGATGAAGGCGCCGGCGCGGCTGCCGGGGCTGACGGTCTTTTTGCCCTCGCATAATGAGGACGGCAACGTCGAGCGCGTGGTGAAGGGCTTTCTCGCCGAGCTGCCGCGGGTGGCGGAGAAATTCGAAGTGGTAGTGGTGGATGACGGCAGCCGCGATCGCACGGGCGAAATCGCGGATCGGCTGGCGGCGGAAGATCCGCGAGTCCTGGTGATTCATCATCCGAAGAACCTCGGTTACGGCGGCGCCGTGTACTCGGGATTGCGCAGCGGCACGCAGCCCTATCTGTTGCTGTCGGACGGCGACGGTCAGTTCGATCCAGCCGAGATGTCGAAGCTCACCGCGCGAATTGGCGACTGCGACGTGGTGATCGGTCGGCGCGCGCGGAGGGCGGACAATCTGATGCGCCGGATCAACGGGAAGGCGTGGACGACGCTGTCGCGCCTGCTGTTCGGCCTGCGGATCAGCGACATGGATTGCGGATTCAAGCTGTTTCGGCGCGCGGCCGTCGAGGGCATCACACTGCATTCGAACAGCGCGATGATTACGACTGAACTGATGGCGCGGCTGGCGGGGCGCAATGCGCGAATCTGCCAGGTTGACGTAACGCATTTGCCGCGCGTGGCGGGCCAGCAGACCGGAAATAGTCCGCTGGTGGTGGTACGGGCGTTCAAGGAGATGTTCCTGCTGTACCGGGATTTGAAGGCGGCGCGACGCGGCGAGAAGACGGAAAGTTAGGGCGCGCGGCCTTTGACGGCGGGGGACGGGTTGGCGGTGGGCGAATCGACGCAAATTGGGGCAGGGACAACGCAAAGCGTATATCAGCACGCAAAATGGTCTATCGAGGTGCTGGCGTGCGGCGCAAATTCTCCGTATTCTTGTTGGGTTTTACTCCGAGCCCCGGATGGCACGGCGTTAGCATGAACGTAAGAGAGGAATGGTCCGAGAACGGACCGTTAAGGAACCGAAAAGGAGAAGAAGGACATGAAGCGTACTGTTTCAATTTTGACTGCGGCGCTGTTTGTGGGCGCTTTGGCAATGCCGGCGTTCGCACAGGATGCGTCGCCTGCAGCGGCGGCCCCGGAAGCGTCGATGGCCGCGCCTGAGGCGTCGCCCGCTGCTCC
Source organism: Deltaproteobacteria bacterium (assembly GCA_021780755.1). GTDB lineage: Bacteria > Desulfobacterota > Binatia > Binatales > Binataceae > JADMIL01. Next base: position 167,707 of record JAJXYF010000010.1, read on the forward strand.
GGAAGCGAGCCCCATGGCCCACAAGAAGCATCATCACGTCCGTCATCACCATCATCATCACAAGGCAGCGGCGATGAGCTCGCCTGAGGCATCACCGGAAGCTCCGGCGCCTGCACCCGCAGCGTCCTAAGCGGCTCGCGCCATTCATAAGGGGCGCGAGAAGGGCGCCCGATCAGGCTGCGATTTGACCGCGAGGAGCGGTAGGGTCGCCTCCTGACGGGCGTCATTTAACAATTAATGAGAGCACGCGGTGCGCCGGGGGCGTCGCGTGCTTTTTATATCGCGGCGATGCTGATAGCATCCGGGTTATCCCGCACGCCCGTATGCGTGGACGGGAACTATATTCAATTGTTTCCCAGCCACGGGTTCCGACTGATTATCGCGCTTGCTATTGCCCTTGTAATTCAATGGGCACCGCAGGCGTGCGCCGAAGCGAACGCCGCGGCGAATTCCGACCAGGTGTGCGATCCGTTGGCGGATTACTACCTTGGGATGGAAGACTACCCGCAGGCCATCCGGCGCCACGAGATAGTCATCAAGGCACATCCGAACAACGCCCTTGCATATTACCATCTGGGATTTGCCTACGGCGTCACCGGCGACCATCGCGCGGAGCTTGCCGATTATCAAAAGGCAGTTGAACTCGGCCTCAGCGACTGGCAGTTATTTCTTAACATGGGACTGCTCTACCTGGATGGTGCGCGGCTCGATAACGCGACGGCAGTCTTGCGCTTGGCGACGTTGCTCGGCCCGTATCATCCGGAGACGCATTTCAATCTCGCGCTGGCTTACGAACGGATCGGCCTTTATCCGCAAGCGGAGCAGGAACTCCTGCTGTCGCTGCGGCTGGATCCGAATCAGTTGGACGCCCGCAATCAGCTCGGTGTGATTTACGCGGAAGAGGGTAACTACCAACGTGCGCATGAGGAGTGGACCGACCTCGCGGATTCCAATCCCGAGTATTCGCCAGCGCGGGCCAACCTGGTGATTCTGGATCAGGTGGAGCGCGGCGAGATCAAGGGACCGCAGCGGATGACGGGATTCGCTCACGGGCCGTGACTATGCGATTCGAGGGAATTCGCCCGGCGGGAGAACTGAAGAGGACCATGGTGGAGGTTGAGGGGATGTGCAGGTGGTACCGGTTGATGTGGATTCTTACGGTGGTTGCGGTGGTCGTGCTGGCCGATGGAGCCAACGCGATGGCAACGACTCATGCGACGCAGGCGCGCCACTCCCATCATCATAGGCATCGCCGGCACGCGGCCGGACCGGTGGTGATGTATCATGCGGCGCTGCTCGAAGATGCCGACACCGGACGCGTACTTTACGCCAATAACCCGAACCTGATCTGGCCGCCGGCGTCGATGGCGAAGATGACGCTGTTGCTGGTGGCGTATGACCAGATCGAGGCCCGGCGGATTTCTTACACTACCCCGGTGCGGATTTCAGAGCTGTCGGCCTCGACGCACGGGTCGCGGCTGGGACTGCACGCGGGCGACGTCTATCCATTGGGCGAGTTGATGAAGGCGGCGCTGATCAAGTCGGCCAACGACGCCGCCGTAGCGGTGGCCCAGGCGGTAGGCGGATCGGTCGAAGGTGCAGTCCGTATGATGAATGCGAAGGCGCAGAGCCTCGGCATGACGGACACGGCATACCAGACGGTTGACGGCTTGCCGCCGACGCCGAACCACGACGTGGATCGGACGACGCCGATGGATCTGGCGATCGTCGCGCGCGCGCTGATTCATACGACCAACCTTCTGCAATGGTCGGCGATGCGGACGGCGCTGTTCGACGGCGGTGCGGTGGTGCTGCACAACACCAATCATCTGGTGGGTCATTATGAAGGTTGCGACGGGCTCAAGACCGGCTTTACGACGGAGGCAGGATTCAACCTGACGGCGACCGCGCGACGGGGCGACATGCGGCTGATTTCGGTTATACTGGGGGCGCCGTCGAATCCCCAGCGTTTCATCCAGACGCAAAAGCTGCTCGACTGGGGCTTCAACAATTTCGCCAAGGTCCAGTTGTTCAAGCGCGGCGAAGCGCTGCCGGTACACGTGCAGGTTGAGCAGGGGCCTTTGATTCAGCCGGTGCCAGAGACCGATTTGGCGCTGGTGCTGCGCAAGAGCGAGGTTTCCGATCTGAAGCTGGAATACAGCGTGCCGCCGGTGGTGAGCGGCCCGATTGCGCTGGGCGCGCCGCTCGGGCAGGTTATCGTGCACGAAGGCGACGAAGTGATGACCAAGGTGGACGTGGTATCGCCGGTGGCGGTCGGCACAGGGCAGATTTTGAGCTCGGTGCCGTTACCATCAGTCGAAAATACGGATAGAAGTACAATCATGAATGATTCGCTACAGGAGAACAGATGACACCGGGTGCTCGACAACGGAATCGCCGCCTTCGCAAGCTCGCGCGCAAACGCCGAACCGATCCATGCCAGGCCAAGTCGCGGCTGCGGCGGATGCGGCGGAGCCGCGTGCGCCGGGCCGCGAAATAGCGGCGGCCACGGAACCACACGACGCAAGACCGCCCGCGCCGCGGATGTGGCGCGGGCGGTCTTGCGTCGTGTGGTTCCTGCGTGTGGCGCGGGCAGGTTCCCTTTCACTCGTGTGAACGGGAACCTGCCCGCGCTAGTTCCATCGTCGAACGGGCGGATGAGGCACGCGCCGCGTGCCTCATCCGCCCGTCCCAAACTACAATCGACTCGTCGAGCGCGCTTACCTGCCGCCGGCTGGCTGCGCCAAAGGCACGATCTGCGCTATCTGACACTGCACCAGCGCGCGAAGTTTGTTGTCGATCTGGAAAAAGCGGGTGACCTTGATGTCATCCATGATCGCGCGAAACTTCGGAATGTAGGCGTTTTGCACGTTCAGGCGGGCTTGTGCGATCGCCATCACTTCGTTGAGTTTCTTGCGCGCGTCGGCGTTGCTCAGGTTCTGGAAGCGCTTGGCGAATTCCTTGATCTCGCGAATGTGACGGTCCTCGATCTTGTCCATCTTGCCTTCGTACTCGTCGTAGAGCGGCCAGAAGGCCTTGCTCTCGTCGTCGGTCAGATTCATGTTCTGGCCGATCACCGCTTTGCGCTGGGCGCGGGCGGCGGCGATGTCGAGTTGCTTTTGCGAGGGCGCTGCGGTTGACGGAGCCGGTGCGGGCGACGCGGACTGGTCCTGCGCGAAGGCCGGAGTGGTGCAGGCGACGCCACCAATGATCATCGCGACGGCGGCGAACGAGGTCAGGTATTTGGCGAAGTTCATAGGCAGGAAGGGTCTCCCTTTTCGATTGGTGCGAGCGGTCGCGGGATGCTTACTGATCATCCCGTGTCAGTCAAGGTCTGCGAGCTCTAGCGGCGCGGGCGGCGGCGCGCGGCGGCCGGGGGGGGCCGGCGAACCGACGGCGCCGCCGGTGTGCTCATGCGGCGGATATCGATAAATAGCTGGATGCTGGCCGCCATCCCAAGCGCCCAGATGATGATCCAGATCCGGCGGAACTTCACCATCAGGGCGGGCGCGTCGGCCGCATTGATGCCGAGCACCCGAAAGTACCATTCGGAAACGCGATACGCGGTCAGCATCATGGCGAGCACGACGACCACCTGGAGCACCGAGAGCAGCGCGCCGGGGGTGGATTTCGCCGCGCGCAAAAAGGCGCGCACGGCCAGTAGCCATCCGATCCACGCCACGATTAGTGCGGCGCCGATCGCTGCCGCTATCAGGTAGAAGTTCATGGTCATGGTTATAAGCCGAAGCGCCCGCTGGAATCCTGCGTTACGCGGGATGGCTATGCAAGCCTTTTTTCAGTGATTGACGTTCGCGATGCTCGGGTGAGTGGCCAAGTCATGCCAAAAACGGTGAGGAGCGCGTGGGTGCCGATCGGCGCGCTGGTGTACTGCTTGTGAAATGATCGCGCGGCGGTGAATTGACAACGCCGCGGCGCGGCGGTTACCGTTTAACGTGCCCCTTCAGTCAGGTTCCATCAGAAAAATCACGAGGTCGTGGTCGCGGTGCCGGTAATCGCCGTCATCCCGGCGCGCTATGACTCGTCGCGGCTGCCCGGCAAGGCGCTGGCGGAAATCGGCGGGGTGCCGATGATCGTGCGGGTGTGGCGGCAGACACGCCGCGCGCGGTCACTCGCGCGGGTGATCGTGGCGACCGACGACGAGCGGATCGCACACGCGGTGCGCGCGGCGGGCGGTGAGGCCGAGATGACTGCCAGCACGCATCAGAGCGGTACCGATCGAATCGCGGAAGTAGCGGCGCGGATCAACGCCGAGATCTACCTGAATGTACAGGGCGATCAGCCGTTTATCGCGCCGGAGGACCTGGACGCATTGGTGGCGCCGATGCAAGCGGAGCCGGCGCTCGCGATGGCGACGCTGGCGACGCCGATCACCGACCGCGAGGAATGGTATAATCCGAACAAGGTAAAGGTAGTGTGCGACGGGCGCGGCGACGCGATTTATTTCTCGCGCAGCCCGATTCCGTTTGCCCGCGACGGCGGGGTACCGGCGGTGGCCCGTCGCCATATCGGCGTGTACGGCTATCGCCGCGATTTCCTGCTGCGCTTTGCCGCGCTGGAGCCGGGTGTGCTCGAACAGATTGAAAAGCTCGAACAACTGCGCGCGCTCGAGCGTGGTTATCGGATTCGGGTGGTGGCGTCGGTGGCGCCATCGATGGAAGTGGATACGCCCGACGACTTGATGCGGGCCAACCAGGCGGCGGCGGTTAACAAGTAGCCGGGGAGGGGATCTAGCGTGGAACGTGGCAAGACCAAGTTTATCTTCGTGAGCGGCGGCGTGGTGTCTTCATTGGGCAAGGGGCTGGCGGCGGCGTCGCTCGGGGCGCTGCTGGAGGCGCGCGGGCTCAAGGTGACGCTGCTCAAGATGGATCCCTACATCAATATCGATCCGGGCACGATGAGCCCGCTGCAGCATGGCGAGGTATTCGTCACCGACGACGGCGCCGAGACCGATCTTGACCTGGGCCATTACGAACGCTTTGTGCAGACCACGATGGGGCGGCGCAACAACTGCACCACGGGTCAGATTTACGACACGGTGATCCAGAAGGAACGCCACGGCGATTACCTGGGCGCGACGGTGCAGGTGATTCCGCATATCACCGACGAGATCAAGCGGCGGATTCAGCTTGCGGCCGAGGGCAGCGACATCTGTATCGTCGAGGTCGGCGGCACGGTGGGCGATATCGAGAGCCTGCCGTTCCTGGAGGCGGTGCGGCAATTTCGCTGGGATCTGGGGCGCGAGAACGTGCTCTACGTTCATCTGACGCTGGTGCCGTTTATCCCGGCGGCCGGCGAACTCAAGACCAAGCCGACGCAACACAGCGTGAAGGAACTGACCGGACTCGGCATCCAGCCGGACATCCTGCTATGCCGCTGCGATCGTCCGCTGGAGCAGCGCTTTCGCGCCAAGATCGCGCATTTTTGCAACGTCGAGGAGAACTGCGTAATCGCGGCGGTCGATGTGAAGACCATCTACGAAGTCCCGATCAAGTTTCATGAAGAGGGTTTCGATGAGCGGGTGGTCCAGAAGCTCAATATCTGGACCGGACAGCCCAATTTGACCAAGTGGCGCCGTTTGGTGAAGACCGCGCAGAACCCCAAGGTCACGGTGAATATCGCGGTGGTCGGCAAGTACGTGAACCTGGTCGATTCGTACAAGAGCCTGCACGAAGCGATCGCGCACGGGGCGATCGCCAACGAGGCCAAGGTCGAGATCGATTACGTGGACGCCGAAGAACTCGAAAAAGGCGACCCGGCCAAGCGGCTCGCCAACGCGCACGCGATCATTATTCCGGGTGGCTTCGGCGAGCGCGGAATCGAGGGCAAGATCAATGCGGTGCGCTATGCGCGGGAAAGCGGCGTGCCGATTCTCGGAATTTGCCTGGGCCTGCAGGTGATGGTGATTGAGCACGCGCGCCACGTGCTGGGAATCAAGCGGGCCAATTCGCAGGAGTTCGACGCGAAGACGCCCGACCCGGTGATCCACATGATGGATCAACAAAAGGGTGTCGCGAACCTGGGCGGTACGATGCGCTTGGGTGCGTATCCCTGCGCGGTGCGGCCGGGGTCGCTGGCGGCGTCGCTCTACCGGCGCAACCCGATCGCCGAGCGTCATCGCCATCGCTATGAAGTGAACAATCACTACCGCGCGGCGCTCGAGAAGGCGGGCTTCAAGGCGACCGGCACCTCGCCCGACGATTCGCTGGTCGAGATTATGGAGCTGCCGACGCATCCGTGGTTTCTCGGCTGCCAGTTTCATCCGGAGCTGAAGTCGCGTCCGCTGGATTGTCATCCGCTGTTTCGCGGACTGATTCGCGCGGCGGTGCATCGGCGCTCGGCGATGACGCCGGAACGGTCGAAGGTACGGGAGTTGCGATCGGTTTCATGAAGGTGACGGCGGTGGACGCGGGCGGCGTGGTCTTCGGCGGGCCACGCCTGGTCGCGATAGCGGGACCCTGCGTGATCGAGAGCGCCGAGTCGTCGCTGCGCCATGCCGAGCGGCTGGCGGCGATTGCGCGGGCGACCGGCGTGCCGATCGTGTTCAAGTCGTCGTTCGACAAGGCCAATCGCACCAGCCACGGTTCATTTCGCGGACCTGGCCTGGAGGCCGGCCTGCGCGTGCTCGAACGGGTCAAGCGCGAAACCGGGATGGCCGTGCTGACCGATATCCACGAGCCGGATCAGGCGGCGGCGGCGGCCGAAGTCGTTGACATCCTGCAGATCCCGGCGCTGCTCTCGCGCCAGACCGACCTGGTGTTCGCGGCGGCGCGGACTGGCCGTGTAGTCAATTTGAAGAAGGGGCAGTTCCTCGCGCCGTGGGACATGAAAGCGGTCGTCGGCAAGGCGGAGGAAGCGGGAAATCGGCGGCTGATTCTGACCGAGCGCGGCTTTTCGTTTGGTTACAACAATCTCGTCTCCGACATGCGATCGCTGGTGATCATGCGCGGGCTGGGTTACCCGGTGGTCTTCGATGCGACCCATTCGGTGCAGTTGCCAGGCGCGGGAGCGGGCGGTGAGCGATCGGGCGGCCAGCGCGAATTTGTCGCGCCGCTGGCGCGGGCGGCGGCGGCAGTCGGGATCGACGCGGTGTTCATGGAAGTACACGAAGACCCCGACCACGCGTTGAGCGACGGACCGAACTCCTATCCGCTGGCACATTTGGCGGCGTTGCTCAGTGACTTGCGGCGAATCGACGAGTTGGCGCGCGAAAGCGTGGCGCGCGGCTGACGCGGCGGCCGGCGTTGTCGTAGCGTGCGCGCGGGCGTATCGTAAGAAGTCCGCGGCGGTCCCGCAGCCCATCTCACCACCGGTTTACTCTAAAAATGTCGCTTGATAGCCTTCAATCGGACGGGACACGCTGATGAGCCCAAGGCGGATCGCCAAGGCGCTCGCGCTCTTCGGCAGCATCGCGCTGGGCGCGATTTTGATCGTTACTATCTGGGTCGTGAAGCACCGTACTTCGGGGCGCAAACTGGTCTCGGCCGCCGGACTGCTGCCGACTTCTCTGCTGCATGCGCGAAATTTCCATTGGACGCAGATGAAGGGAGAGACCAACCAATGGGTGTTGGCCGCCAAGGACGCGAGTTACTCCAACGACAAGACCAGCGTGACGCTTAAGGAGGCGACGGTGTCGTTGACGACGGAGGACGGCAAGCACGTGAAGCTGACGGCGCCGCGGGCGGTGATTACGCTGGATGGAAATCACGTGAAGCGGGCGGCGCTCGATGGCGGGATCGTGGCGGTTTACGGCGATTACACCGTCACCACCGATCAGGCGGAATTTACCCCCGACGATGACCGTTTGCAGGCGCCGGGCGCGGTGAAGATAGAAGGGCAGGGGCTGACCGTCACCGGCGTTGGTTTGACCGGCCATCCAAAGACCGAAACCTTCGAATTGCTAAACGAAGTGAGCACCCAGATTGTACCGAAACCCAAAGGCGGTAACGCCAAGGTCTCCTGAAGCAATGAAGCGCAAGGTGTTGATAGCGACGGCGGCAGTATGGGCGATAGCTGCGATTCCGCAGGTGCGCGGTGGGTGGGTGATGCCCGCGTTTGCGCAGGACGCGGCGGCAACGCGCGCCCCGGCGGTTGAGATGCCGCCGCCTTCGGGCGAGGTCCTGCCGCCCGCTCCGAGCACGATATCCTCGTCGGCACCCGCCGCCCCGATGGCCCCACCGGCCCTTTTTCCGCTCGGTAAACCGACGAGTGCGAGTCGCGTCAAAACCGCCTCGATTGGCCGCGACACCAAAGGCGCCGCCGCGGACAATGCGGCCGACAGCTCACCCTTCGGGGGCTTCGAGAACAATTCAAATCACGGCCCGATCAACATCAAGTCCGACACCATGTCGTTCGACTACAAGAAGAGCGTGGTGATTTTCTCGGGTCACGTGCACGCCGTGCAGTCGGGCAACGAACTGTCCTCCAACACCCTGCACGTGCAGATGAACAAGGACAGCCAGATTCAGCAAATGATCGCCGACGGCAACGTGCGCATGAGCCAGGGCCAGCGCTGGGCGACCGGCGACCACGCGGTGCTCGACCAGACCGTGCATACGCTGGTGCTGACCGGAAGCCCGGTGGTGCATGACGGTAACGATCAAATCGCGGGCACCAAGATCACGGTCTTCCTGCAGACCAACACCAGCGAGGTAACCGATCCGAAGGCGGTGATCTTCCCTCGCGAGTCGAAAAAACCGAATAATAGCGAAGCGTCGGCGACTACGCCCGTTCCAGCGGGCGCCGGTGAGTAAGCGGCGTTGGAGTAGATGGCGCTCGAAGTAAAACTCGGACAGGACCTGCGGCTCCGCCAGCAACTGGTGATGACGCCGCAGTTGCAGCAGGCGATCAAGATCCTGCAACTGTCGCTGCCGGAGTTGGAGGCCGTCGTCCAGAGCGAACTCGACTCCAATCCGATGCTCGAGCCGCTTGACCAGAGCGTGGCGGAGGCGGCCGCCAACAGCGAGACCAACGAGACCTCCGAGGCCGGCGCCGAGCCCGAACCGTTGCAGCCCGAGCCCGAGGGGGACGGCGCGGGGACTATCGGCGAGAGCGACTGGGAGCCGGTGACCGAAGATCGGCCGGCCGAAATGCTCGCGACCGAGGCGCCCGACGCCGCCGTCGAGTTGCGCGAGCTGAACAATCTGGAGAAGCTCGACTGGCGCGAATACCTCGAAAATTATTCCAACAACTGGCAGGACGGCGAGGCCCCGGATTCCGACGACGACCGCCGCCAGACGCTCGAAAACACGCTCACCCGTAAGACCTCGCTCGAAGACCATCTGATGTGGCAGCTTAGGCTGTCGAACCTCGACGAGACCGATCAGCGCGTCGGCGCGACGATCATCTACAACCTGAGCGACGACGGTTATCTCGAGACGCCGCTCGAAGAGCTGGCGGCGCAGCTCGAATGCGATGTGGCGCGGGTCGAGCGCGTGTTGAAGCGCGTGCAGCGGCTCGATCCGCCGGGCGTAGGCGCGCGCGACTTGCGCGAGTGTCTCTACGCGCAACTGACCAACCTCGGGATGGAAGAGTCGCTCGCCGCGCGTATCGTGCTCAACCATCTGGGCCTGCTCGAGAAACATCGCTACAACGAAATCGCCAAAGCGCTCGGCATATCGCTCGAGATGGTGGGCGAGGCGGCGAAAGTGATCGGGCTGCTGGAGCCGAAGCCGGGGCGGGATTACGGCGGGCAGGAACCGGCCTATATCGTGCCCGACGTGTACATCCAGAAGATCGGCGACGAGTTCATGGTGACGCTGAACGAGAGCGCGGTGCCCCGTCTGCGTCTGGCAAATTACTATCAGCGGGTGCTCAACGACGCGTCGGCCGGGGCCGAGACCAAGGAGTACCTGCAGGAGCGGCTGCGCTCGGCGCGCTGGCTGGTGAAGTCTATCTTTCAGCGCCAGCAAACCATCTTCAAGGTCGCCAATTCGATTGTGAAGTTTCAGCGCGCGTTTTTCGAGCACGGCATCGGCCAGTTGAAGCCGCTGGTCTTGAAGGACGTGGCCGAGGACATCGGCATGCACGAGTCCACCATCAGCCGTGCGACCGCGAATAAGTACGCGCACACGCCGCAGGGTATCCATGAGCTCAAGTTCTTTTTCACCTCGGGGGTCAAGGGGACCGACGGCGGGGACGTCAGCGCCGAGACCGTGAAAGAAAAGATTCGCGCACTGGTGACCGGCGAAAAGCAGGGCGATCCACTGTCCGACCAGGCCCTCGCCGACATCCTGCGCGTCGATCAAATCGATATTGCCCGGCGCACCGTGGCCAAGTACCGGCAGGCGCTGGGGATCCTGCCTTCGGGCCGCCGCAAGCGGCTCGGCTAGCCTCATCTAGAGTACGGGGTGTAGGCGAATGACCAAGACCAAAGTGGGAAAGAAAACGCGGGTGGCGGCGGCGAGTGCGACGTCACGGACCTTGCGCAAGGCGCAGGTTCCAACAGTGGCGGTGACCGTAACTTTTCGCCATGTCGAACCGAGCGCGGCGATCCGGACCTACGCGGAGCGGAAGTTTTCGCATCTGGCGAAATTCCTCAAGCGGGCGTGCCAGGCGCATTTGATTCTCACCATCGACAAATATCGGCAACATGGGGAAGTTACGCTAAAGTCCGGACGTCTGGCGGTCACCGCGCAGGAGGAGACCAAGGACCTCTATGCCGTCATCGATTTGCTGGCGGACAAGGTGGGACGCCAGTTGAAGAGCCAGCAGGGTAAAGCCAAAGACAAGAAGGTGCGCGCGCTGTCAACCGGAGAGGTTCTCAGCGCCGCCGAGGAACAAACGCCGAACAGCGGTACAAGCCGCGTCTGAGCCGATGAAAATCACTGAAATTCTGACACCGGACCTGGTGTTGCCGGATTTGCACGGCACCACCAAGGCCGAAATTTTGCGCGAGCTGGCGCAATGTCTCGCGGCCAAGTTCAAGGATATCAATGTTGACGATCTGGCGGCGGTGCTGGCCGAACGCGAGCGGCTGGGATCGACCGCGATCGGCGACGGCATCGCGATTCCGCACGGCAAGATCCGCGGCGCGACGAAGATCGTCGGAGCGTTCGGGCGCCACACCGCGGAGGTCGATTTCGAATCCCTCGACGGGGGGCCGACGCACCTCTTTTTCGTCCTGATCGCGCCCGAGGATTCGACCAGCCTGCACTTGAAGGCGCTCGCACGGGTATCGCGCCTGCTCAAGGACGCAGCCTTCCGCGAGCGGCTGCTCGCCGCGCCCGACGCCGGCGCGATCTATGGTCTGATCGTCGAGGAGGACGGGCGCTACTGAACGCACGCCGCGACGGGCGGGCGCGATCGAACGGCCGTCGCGAACGGGAGGCCTAAATTCCGCGATGAGTCCCGGCGCAAACCAGACGCATCACGAGCCCCGCCTGATCATCGTAACCGGGGTCTCCGGATCGGGGCGCGTTTCCGCGATGCGCGTGCTCGAGGATCTGGGCTTCTATTGCGTTGATAATCTGCCGGTCGCGCTGGCGCCGACCGTGGTCAAACTGGCGCGCGAACGCAAACCCGCCATCGCCAACGTCGCGCTCGGCATCGACGCCCGCGAGCGCATTTTCTTTCCCCAATGGCCACAGGTGCTCGACGAGCTCGAGCGCGACGGTTTCAGCCCCGACATAATTTTTCTCGACGCCTCCGACGAAGTACTGGCGCGCCGCTACTCGGAGAGCCGCCGGCCCCATCCGATGGCCGAGAACGGAGCAAGCGTCGCCGACAGTATCCGGCTCGAGCGCCTGGCACTGGCCGAGATGCGCGAGCGGGCCACCCGCATCATCGACACCACCACACTCACGGTACACGAACTGCGCGAAGTGATGACCGCGGCGGTGCTGCGGGCCGCAGATGGCACGCGGATGGCGATCGCGCTGGTCTCGTTCGGCTACAAATACGGACAGCCGGTAGGCCTCGATTTGGTGCTCGACGTGCGCTTCATCCCCAATCCGTTTTTCGTGGCGGAGTTGCGCCCGCTGACTGGACTCGACGCGCGCGTCGGCGAATACGTGATGGCGCAGCCGGAGGCGCGGCGCTTCATCGACGAGATTGGACGCCTCCTGGAATTCCTGCTGCCGCTCTATCGGCGAGAGGGCAAAAGCTACCTGACGATCGGACTCGGATGCACCGGCGGACGCCATCGGTCACCGGTGCTCGCGCGCGAATTGCGCGATCGGCTGGCGCAGATCGGCTTCGAAGCGGTCGTTCGCGACCACGACATCTCACGCTGAATGCGCAATCAGCACGCGCGGACCGTTCAGTTCATAATGCTGCCGGCGTCCACGTTGATGGTCTGTCCGGTCACCCCCGATGACAGGTCGCTCACGAGGAAGGTCGCGACGCGCGCCACCTCGTGCTCGGTGACCATCCGCTGCAATGCGGCGGTCGAAGTGAACCCCTTCTTGATTTGATCGTAGGGCACGCCCATCGCCTCGGCGCGCGCGCGAATCACGCGTTCGATGCGGTCGCCCTCGACCGCGCCGGGGCATATACAGTTAACGCGGATGCCGTCGCTGCCCCATTCGCCGGCGAGGGTCTGCGTCAACCCGATCATCGCCCACTTGGAGGCGGCATAGGGCGAGCGCAACGGATAGCCGCGCCGGCCCGCGCCCGACGAGATCATCAGGATGTTGCCCGCGTGCTGTTTGACCATCGAGGGGATCGCGGCGCGCGACGCGAGCCACGCGCCGGTCAGGTTGATGTCGAGGACTTCCTGCCATTCCGCCAGCGCCATCTCGGTGCTGCGCTTGGTCGGTCCCGCGATGCCCGCGTTGTTCACCAGGATATCGACGCGACCGAACGCTTTGACGGTTTCATCGACCATGCGCGCGCAATCGGCTTCCTTCGCGACGTCGGCGCGAATCGCGATGGCGCGGACGCCGAGTTTCTCGACCGCCGCGCGGGTTTCGTTGAGCGGACCTTCGGAGCGCGCCGCGAGCGCGATCTTCATTCCATGCTGGGCGTAGAGCAGGGCGATTTCCTTGCCGATTCCGTAGCCGCCGCCGGTAATTAGCGCGACCTTTTCCTTCAACTCCTGCATCGGGAGGTTCCTCTGTGAATTGCGACCAATGGCGCAATAGGATTCTGAGGCCGAATCTAGTCGCATTCCGCGCGCCATGACAAACGCGAAATCAGGCTCTCGCGCCGAAAACCCCATTGGCGGCTATTTCGTCCATTGAAGCCAGGTCGGCACGACGCACGGCTTAATATTCGCGCGGTTGGGTCCATTCGCGCGAAGTGCCTTGTCACAGATCTGACCGCTCCGTATCATTACACCACCGCACCAATGGCCGCAGTCAAAGAAATAACCGTGCCACCGGGCAAATCGGCCGATGGCAATTCGACGCTTCTGAACCTGCTCAGGATTTCGATCCTGTTATTGCTGGTGGGCGGATCGATCTACTTGCTGGCGACCCACGCCGAATGGTTCGAAAATCCGCGCCTGGTCAAGGTCGAAGTGACTCGGTGGGGTGCGTGGGGACCGATCGCCTTCATCCTGCTCTTCGCGCTGGGGCCTTCGTTCCTGGTGCCCGGCGCGGTGATGACGATCGCGGGGGGACTCGCGTTCGGCGCGTTTTGGGGTGCGCTGTGGTCGGTTATCGGATCGGACCTGGGCGCGTTGATTGCGTTCGGCGCGGGGCGCTTTCTCGGCCGCTCTTTCGTCCAGAAATTTGTTGGTGAGCGCTTCCAGACCCTGATGGGGCGCTTGGCGCGCAATGGCTTCTACATCATTCTGTACCTGCGCATCGTTCCGGTGATTCCGTACAACGCGCTCAATCTGCTGGCCGGCGCGTCGCCGATCGAATTTCGTGATTACTTCTGGGCGAGCGCGATCGGCATCCTTCCCGGTACGATTCTATTTGCGATGCTCGGCGACGCGCTGTGGCATCCGACGCAGCCCCGCTTCTTCATCGCGGTCGGGCTAATCCTGTGCTGCTTCGCGGCGGGCGAGATCTTCCGCCGCCGCAACAAAGTCACCGTCGCCGTGTGATTTTCGGATAGCGTCGGTGGGCATTCGCGGGACTACGTCGTTTCAAAAATAATAGCGGGCGGACATCATCGATTCATAAGCCTGTCAGAGCTCACGAGCTCGTCATCGAAAGTAAATTCATCCGCTCCCTACAGGCCCGGGTTGTGATCCGCCGGAAGAATCGGACTCGAGAGCAGCTAATCGTTCCGGCTGCTCATTACCGTAAGCTCGCACGCTCTCGCTCCAATCACAATTTTCGGTTGCCGTAATTCTTGACACAGTAGACTTCCTGTAATTTAATATCGTCAGCGTTACGGTATTACCGAAATGGATCAAAATAAGAGAGGCCGAGCGATGGCAACAGAGCCGCCGAGTGAAGAAAAACAGCCGGAGAACAAACAAGCTCCGCCCTATGTACCATATCAAACCTTTGAAGCCTTTCTGGAGAGGCTCAAAGGCACTGTGACACCTACGCGTATCGACTCGAGCGTGTTGCGACACTTGTCTGGCTCCACGCAAACTCAGCTTCTTTCGGCGCTCAAGTTTCTCGGACTGATAAAGACCGACGGCGCGGTCAACGAATCGCTTAGGCGGATGGTCATCGCCTATAAAACTCAGAAATGGAAAGAGGAGTTGACCGCGCTGATCGCGGCGCCTTATCGGCCGATAATAGGAGACCTCGACATCGCTACTGCCACCTCTGCGCAACTGAAAGAAAGGTTCCGCGAAGCAGGCGGCGTCGAAGGAGATACCGTCGAAAAATGCATCCGTTTCTACCTGATGGTACTGAAAGAAGCCGGTGTGCAATTTTCACCGCTCCTTAAAATTCGGCAGCGCATTGCTCGCGGGACAGGTTCGAAGCGGGCGAACAAGCAGCGCAGCGCCGCGCCCTCGGCTGTCTCTGAAAACGGAGATGAGGATTTCCAAGCACCCGAAGGAACTTTCAAGATTCCCTTGGATATTCTTGGGATTGCCGCAGTCCTCTATTTGCCAACAGAAATCACACAGAAGCGCTGGGACGCAATCAGTCAATATGTCAAGACGCTGATCGGCTTGAGAGCCACCGCTATGGGGGCTGACGAAGATGAAGGCAACTAGGACAAATCGAAAAGGGTTGGCTGCGGGAGCAGTTTGAGGCGATGACCGACGATCCGTCCATTCTCGGCTCTGTAGTCGTTTACCGGCGCATACAGGCTGCATATTTGGATTTTGACATGACAGGCAAACCGGTCATTTCGGATGGAGCCTTTCGGACGAAAGCCCTGTCAGTGTTTCGATGCGACAAGGTAACTGAGTCCGAAGTCTTGAACGGCTACCCAATGGACGGGTTGGTTCAGGTCAGCATTCAAGCTATTCGCGATGCGGGCTGCATTGTGGAATACGACGAACCGCCAACCGGACATATTTGCGTGTATAAAAAAGACGCCCCAGGTTCACGCATCTCTAGCGGCTCGGCGGCCAGAATGGCGCGTGCAGCGACTTGGGTTAAGGTACCGATAAAGCCGTAACAGTGATGTTAACGCCAGCGCATCCAGTTTAGGAGCGCGATTACATGCCGCTCATAATCCTCTGCAATCTCGCCCTCAGTGCTCGGTTTACCATCAATGATGGTCAAATAGGCAAGGTGTTCGCTGTCTGGCAGAATTTCCAGATCGAGTTCTCTACTTGTGCCTTTCCACTCGAACTGAACACCACCAATTTCCGTGGGAAATACGAACGGAGCGGGCGACCGTTCGCTATCAATTAAAAGTGCAATCTGACGAGCACGTTCGAGTGCTCGAGAGCACGGGGACGTGGGCGATTGTTCAAGCCCCTTGAGGGCGTCAAGCGCACTCCGTTGCGGGGTTTGCAATTCAGGCATTGCTTTCTACCCCCATGGTTACAGTTTAGTCACTGTGCGCCCCGGAAGATACTGCAATATTTTGGGATCAACAAGTTTGGCTGGAGCGTTTCGCCTACCATGGTCATGCTGCTTTACTACTGCTTTTGCTGCGTTCTTCCGTGGTTCGCCGCCGTGTGGGCCTTTACGCCCTTGAGGCCTTCGAGCCGTCTTAGTGCCGCCGCACGGCCCTCTGCGGACCTCCTTTTCGCTCAAATCCAACCCGTTCGTTAGCATCAATGTAATGCGGGTGCGCCCCGTGTTTAACGATGGTGAAGGCCGGAAGCGCCGACCCGGATCAGGTGCCGGTTTCCCAGCTCGTCAGATACTTCTTCTGCTCCGCCGAGAGCACGTCGATTTTGATGCCCATCGCGGCGAGCTTCAGGCTCGCGACTTCGTCGTCGATCGCCTGCGGTACGTTGTGCACCGCTATCGGCAGCGGATCGATGGTCGCGGTCCAGCGCGCGGCGAGCGCCTGCGTCGCAAAGCTCATATCCATCACCTGCGCGGGATGACCCTCGGCGCACGCCAGATTGACCAGCCGGCCCTGGCCCAGAATGTACAGCGTGTGCCCGTTGCCGAGCAGGTACCCGTCGACGTGATTGGTGACGTTGCGATTGATCTGCTTGGCCGAGTCGTTGAGATAGGCGATGTCGATCTCGACGTCGAAATGGCCCGAGTTGCACAGGATCGCGCCGTCCTTCATCAGGCTGAAATGCGACGGGTTGAGCACCGAGCGGTCGCCGGTCGCAGTGATGAAGATGTCGCCCACCTTCGCCGCCTCGACCATCGGCATCACGCGCAGCCCGTCCATCGCGGCTTCCAGCGCGCGCACCGGATCGACTTCGGTCACGATGACGTCGGCGCCGAGGCCGCGCGCGCGCGACGCGATGCCGCGTCCGCACCAGCCGTAGCCCGCGACCACCACAATCGAGCCCGCGATCAGCACGCCGGTCGCGCGGATGACGCCGTCCATGGTGGACTGCCCGGTGCCGTAGCGGTTATCGAACAGATGCTTGGTCTGGGCGTCGTTGACCGCGACCACCGGAATCTTGAGCGCGCCGTCCTGGGACATCGCGCGCAAGCGGATCACGCCGGTGGTGGTCTCCTCCATGCTCGCGCGGACTTCGGTCGCCTGCGCGAGGAACTCGGTATGCAGCATGCTGACGAGGTCGGCGCCGTCGTCCATCGTGATCGTCGGATGGCGCTGAATCACCGCACGCAGATGGCTGTAATAGGTGTCGCGATCCTCGTCGTGAATCGCATACGCCGGGATGTCGTACTCGGCCACCAGCGCCGCAGCCACGTCGTCCTGGGTCGAGAGCGGATTGCTCGCGCAGCAGAAGACCTCCGCGCCGCCGGCCTTGAGCGCGCGCAGCAGATTGGCGGTTTCGCAGGTGATGTGCAGGCACGCGCCGAGGCGCTGCCCCTTGAGCGGCAGTTCCTTGGCGAAGCGTTCGCGGATGATCCGCAGCACGGGCATCTGCCGGTCGGCCCATTCGATTCGTTTGCGGCCATTCTCGGCCAGCGCGAGGTCGCGAACGTCGTGCCCGTTGCCCTTGGACTTGGGCATAAGAATCCTCCTGGTGACGATAATCCTGTGTCAGTGACGAACATCCCGAACCGACAATTTTCCGCCGCGAATTGCGCGGCAGGGCTAGCCCACCTAATCGGGGGCCGGTCGGGTATTTATTCTAATCCAAGCCCCGCGTGGATCACTCAGCGGCCGCCGCCCACTCCAAACGCACTTTGCAGCGCGTTAATCATATCGACGCTCTCCCACGGGAAGAGGCCGTGACTCGCCGGACGCCCGAAATGTCCGTAGGCGGCCGTCTCCTGGTAGATCGGCCGCTTGAGATCGAGCGTCTTGATAATCCCGGCCGGGCGGAAATCGAAAAGCTCGCGCAGCGTTGACGAGAGCTTATGGTCGGGGACGACGCCGGTGTCGAAGGTGTCGATCAGGATCGAGACCGGCTCGGCGACGCCGATCGCGTAGGCGACCTGGATTTCACATTTTGCCGCGAGTCCCGCGGCGACGACATTCTTGGCCACGTGGCGCGCCATGTAGCAAGCCGAGCGATCGA
The DNA here is from genome assembly GCA_021780755.1 of Deltaproteobacteria bacterium. GTDB lineage: Bacteria > Desulfobacterota > Binatia > Binatales > Binataceae > JADMIL01. The sequence goes on from JAJXYF010000010.1 coordinate 185,660, forward strand.
CCTTGCTCGGGTCCTTGCCCGAGAACGCGCCGCCGCCATGACGGCCATAACCGCCGTAGGTGTCAACGATAATCTTGCGGCCGGTCAGTCCGCAGTCGCCATGTGGCCCGCCCACGACGAAACTGCCGGTCGGGTTGACATGGATAATCGTTGATTTGTCGAGGTACTGCTCGGGAATGGTCTTTTTAATCAGCTCCTCGATAATCGCCTCGCGGATCGTCGCGTAACCGACGGCGGGGCTGTGCTGAGTCGAGATGACCACCGTGTTGACGCCGACCGGACGCCCATTGACGTAGCGCACGGTCACCTGGCTCTTGCCGTCAGGGCGCAGGAAGTCGAGCTTCTTTTCCTTGCGCAGGCGCGTCAGGTTTTCCATCAGGCGATGGGCCAGCGCGATCGGCAGCGGCATCAGCTCGGGCGTTTCGTCGCAGGCGAAGCCGAACATCAGACCCTGGTCGCCGGCGCCTTGCTCCTTGAACAGGCCCTGGCCCTCGGTGACGCCCTGCGAAATGTCGGGCGATTGCGGCTCGATCGCCGTCAGTACGGCGCACATATTGCCGTTGAAGCCGACCTCGTCGTTGTCGTAGCCGATATCGGTCGCGGTCTTGCGCGCGATCTTGATGAAGTCAGGGCTGTGTTTCGAGGTAATCTCGCCCGCGAGCACGATCAGGCCGGTCTTCACCAAGGTCTCCAAGGCGACGCGCGAATGGGGATCCTCGGCGATCAACGCGTCGAGGACGGCGTCGGAAATCTGATCGCACATCTTGTCCGGATGGCCTTCGGAGACTGACTCCGAAGTAAACAGGAAATCTTTTATCGGCATGAACGGCGGCTCCTTGGAAATACGGCTTAATGCGTCGCGCCCCGACGAAACATCGCCCCGGCGCAGTGCGGTGAACTGTGAATCAAACGATATCGCGATTCGCTGGACGGTCGGTGCGCGGAGCAGTCTTGGGGCAAAGTTTCGGTTCGTCCCTAATCGATCGCGGCTGAAATACGGATCGCACGGCTAAAGTATCGATCGCTCTGATATAACTAACCGTAATACTCTGGTCAAGATTACACTAGCCGACCTCGCCAGCCGAACTCACCAGTCAAGGCTGCGCAACCAGCAACCGGATCCGCGCGGTGCGTTAAGATTCCTGATGGCGGTTCTGCGAGTCACTATAATTTATTCTTCATTAAAACGCTGTTCGAATAGTTCCTTGATGGCGCTCAGGGCGGCTTGCGCGTCCGGCCCTTCGACCTTGACCTTGAGTCGGGTGCCCTGGCCGGCGCCGAGCATGATCAAATTGGTGACGCTGCGGGCATTGACCGCATGCTTGCCGCTGCCCAGCGTTACGGTCGAGTTAAACTTCTTGACGGTGTCGGCAAGTGTCGAGGCGGCGCGCAGATGAAGTCCGAGGCGGTTCTTGATTTCGAGCGTGGCTTCCAGTGCATTCACAGCCACAACGATAAATGGAAGCGGGCGACGGGTAAACTTGCGGCGGGTGTGAGCCGCCACATCCTTCCACACTCCGAATCAACGCGGAAAGTAAGCGCCGGCGGCAAAGCTTTGATGGCGGCTATGTGCCATTGCGACCGGCACGCGGCTCGGCGGGTTCGTCTTCGCCGATCAGTCCGGCCGTGAAAAGTTCGCGCAGGCGCGGCTCGACGAGGTTGTCGCGCGTGCTGCCTTCGCGCAGGCGCCATGCTTTGAGTGGAATCACCGCCTTGGCCATATTGCGATGGCCGCCAGCGCTGCCGATATCGCCGAACAAACGCTTGACGGTATCGCCCGCGTTTCCGCGGCCGATGCCATGATTGCGCACCGCGATCACCAGGTTGGGGCCGAGCTTGCCGGCGACCGCGACCCATTCGACGCCCTCGAACTGCAGGCAGAAGTCGGCCATCTGCACGATCAGGTCGTCGCGTTCGACCGGCCCGAGATGCAGCGCAATGAGGCCGTCGCGCAGAACCAGCCGGCCCATCGCACGCGACAGGATACGGGCGAAGCTCACCGGCAACTCGGGGCGATCGATCTGGCGCAGCAGATTGTAGTTGGCGAGCGGATAGAGATGGGTGAAGGCCTCGATATCGTTTTCCGTTACCCGCCGCGATAGCGCGAGCGTATCGCTGCGGATACCGTAGAGCAGGGCGGTCGCGATCCGTTCGCTGATGCGCTCGTCGGCCCCGATGAAGTACTCAGTCATAATCGTCGCGGTGGCTCCGTAGTCGACCCGCACGTCCTCGAACGGCGCCAAGCCGGCTTCGTAGCCCGGATGGTGGTCGATGACGATATCGGCGCGGGGAATACGATCGCCGAAGTAGGGCGGCTCCACGTCAACCATCGCGATGCGTTGGAATTCCCGCAGTTCCTCGGTCGCGGCCGGCGCGATTTCAATCTCCAGCAGATGCATCATGGTGCGGTTTTCGGGCCGCGTGACCGGCTTGAAGGCAAAGATCGGAGTGGTCAACTTGTTGCGTCCGAGCAGCGCGCGCAAGGCGATCGCGCTCGACATCGCGTCCGGGTCGGGGTCATCCTGAAGCACGATCGCGACGCGATCGCCCTCGTCAACCAACGCTCGGAGTTCGCGGATTTTTTGCCTGGTGAAGGTTTGATCCATAGAATCAGCCCGCGCGGCGAGATGTTTCCACCCGCGGACTTGCTCTGACATTGCCGCTAGCGGCGGCGGCCCCGTACTTCTAAAGTAGGGCTGGCAGGACGGCGCGACGGGTGGGATGCCCGAACGCTCGGCTTTGCTCCATTGGATCGGCTTTAACATAGCGTCGGAAGTCGAAGCAATCCGGGGGTAGTCAGCCGAGGCAGACCGGCGCGGGCGCGCAAGACCGACCTCTGATGAACGAATGATGAACGAAGAAAAATGCGAAATCTGCCGCCGGCCAACCACCGAATGGCTGCTCCGGATGACGGTCGAGGACCGCGCGGGCTTCGCCGAGACCGCATATATTTGCGCCAATTGCGGGATTAAGCTGCGCTTGGCCTCGGAAAAGACCCGCGACCTGCAAATCGACCCATGGGTCCGTGAGGCGGTCGCGCGCGTACTCAAGGGCAAGGAATAGGAACCGCATGGCATCGGCCCCGCAAAACTCGAACGAACTCGACCTCTGGCCTTACGAGGAGGCGCGCCGCCTGGCCGAGCGCGTCGGCGGCTATGAGCCCGCGCGCCCGGCGGTGTTCCAGAGCGGCTTCGGTCCATCAGGACTGCCGCATCTCGGAACGATGGGCGAGGTTTTGCGGCCGGCCTACGTACGCCATGCCTTTGGACTGCTATCGCCCGCGCGGCCCCAGCGCTTCGTGGTCTTTATCGACGACATGGACGGCCTGCGCAAGGTCCCCGAGAACATTCCGAATCGCGAGGCCTTCGCGCCTCATCTGGGCAAGCCGGTCTCGCGTATCCCCGACCCGTTTGGCGACTGCCACGACAGTTTCGCCTCGCACATGGTCTCGCTGCTGGGATCGTTCCTGGCCCCGGTCGAGGTTGAGTATGAACTGATGCGCTCGAGCGACGTGTACGGCAACGGGGCATTCGACGAGGCCCTCAAACTGGTGCTCGCGAAACATCAGGAGATCATTCGCATCGTCGCGCCTACGCTGCGCGAGGAAAATCGGGCCGGATGGTCGCCGGTGATGCCGCTGTGCCCGGCTTGCGGGCAGGTGAACTCGACGCTGGTGACCGCGTACCATCCGGAGCGCGGCGCGGTCGAATTCTCCTGCGAGCGCAGTTTCGGCGGCGCCCACGGATGCGGCTTTCGCGGCGAGCAGAACATCCTGGGCGGGCGCGCCAAGGTGCAATGGAAGGTCGATTGGGCGCTGCGCTGGTACGTGCTCAAGGTCGATTACGAACTCTACGGCAAAGACCTCATCGACTCGGCGCGGCTCTCGGGCCAGATCGTAAAGCTGCTCGGCGGGCGGTCGCCGCTCGGCTTCGCCTTCGAGATGTATCTGGACGAAGAGGGCCACAAGGTCTCGAAGTCGGTCGGACGCGGGGTGGGCGTCGAACAGTGGCGGCGCTACGCGCCGATCGAGGTGCTCAAGTATTTTCTCATGCTGAATCCGCGCCGCGCGCGCAAATTGTTCCTCGAGGCGATTCCGCAATACGTCGATGAATACCTCGACGCGCTACGCGAATGGAGCACGGCCGAACCGGCGGCGCGCCGCAATTCGCCGCTCGAGTTCGTGCTGCAGCGCGACAGCGCGCGATGCTTCAATTCGTCCGTCACCTTCAGCCTGATTATGAACCTGGTGCCGGCGCTGGGCACGGCCGACCGCGACCTTATCTGGAATTATCTGGTCAATTACGATTCCGGAATTGCCGGCGACGCCCAGACCGAGGCGCTCGCACGCAACCTGATGGAATGCGCGCTGAACTTTTATCGCGACTTTATCGAGCCGGCCAAGCAGCCCTATGCCCCGAGCGAGAGCGAACGCGCACAACTGCTAACGCTCGCAAGCTGGCTCGAGGCGAATAGCGGCGCGGCGGCCGAAGAGATCGAAAAGGCGATCTACGATATCGGTCGCGCCAATTACGACAAGCCCGGCAAGATCTTCCCGGTGATCTATCGCATGCTGATGGGACAGGAGCGCGGCCCCCGCCTAGGCGCGTTCATCCGCCTGGCCACGCCGGGAAAGATCGCGCAAGCGCTGCAAACGTCGCTCGCCTGAGCGCTTCAGACGAATTCGGCGAAGATCGAATCGGCGAGTTCGAGGCCGCGCTCGCTCAGGCGGACGCGCCCGTCTTCACGCAGCAGCAGGCCGGCGTCGAAGAGGCTCACGGTCCGCGCCCCGAAGTGTGTGTCGAAGCTGACGCCGAACCGCAGCTCGAAATCCGATAGATCGAAACCTTCGCGCAAGCGCAGATTAAGAAAGACGAATTCCCCGGCCGCAATCTCCGCATCGACGGTTTCCGCACCCGCCTCCGCGAGACCGCCGGCGAGCGCCGCGGCGCTGTAGCGCGCGGGCATCCGCTCGTTCCACCATCGCCGTCCGCCGGCGCCGTCGCGCGCGAAGCTGTGGGCGCCCGCACCGATACCTAGATAGCTCTGGCCGCGCCAGTAAGTCAGATTGTGGCGCGCTTCGTGGCCGGACTGCGCGTAATTCGAGATCTCGTACATCGGATAGCCGCGGCGCGGAAGTTCGTCGCGCACCAGCGCGTACATGGCGGCCTGATCGTCGTTGGGCAGCGGCATGATGCGTCCGCGCTTCATCTCGGTGAAGAACGCGGTGCCCTCCTCGAAGGTCAGGTTGTAGGCCGAGATATGGTCGGGACCGAGCGCGATCGCCTCGGCGATATCGCCGCGCACGTCGTCGCCGGTCTGCCCGGGAACGGCGAAAATAAGGTCGAGGTTGAGGCGCTCGAAGCCCGCGCGACGGGCCTCGCGGGCCGCCTCACGAGTTTGGTCGGCGCTATGGATACGGCCGAGAAATTTCAGAATTACGGGATTGAACGACTGTGCGCCGAAGCTGATTCGGTTGACGCCCGCCGCACGCATCCCGACCAGCTTGGAGAAATCGACCGTTCCCGGATTGCCCTCGAGCGTGATTTCGATGTCCGGCTCGAAGCCGAACCGGCGCTGCGCTGAATCAAGGATGCGGCCAATCGATCGCGGATCGAACAGCGATGGCGTGCCGCCGCCAAAGAAGATCGTGCGCAACGGATTGCCGTGCCACGTCGGTTCGGCCGCCCGCCGCTCCATCTCGGCGATCAGCGCGCGGACGTATTCATCCTCCGGCCACACCGCCGCCGCATGCGAATTGAAATCGCAGTACGGGCATTTCGAGTGGCACCACGGAATATGGATATAGAGCGAGAAACTCATCGGACGGCTCAGGCAACCTGGCTAATATATCACGTCGGGCCGATCGCGCGTGCCATGCGCCGCAGGGTGTGGCTATAACACCCGCGGGCGTGCGGCTATACTTGCCGCGAATTTACAGAGGGGACCTTTCCAAAGTCGCTACCTATCACGAAGAGCCGCCGGTCGCGCCCGAGCCCGCGCCTGCCGCGCCGCCGGGCCGGCAGTCGGGCGCGGTTCGCTACAGCTCGAATCTTGCGGGGCTGGTGGCGGCAGGTATCCTGCTCAGCCGCATCGCGGGCCTGATCCGCGAAAGTATCTTCGCCCATTATCTTGGCAACTCCGCGGCGGCCGACGCCTTCAAGGCCGGCTTTCGCATTCCGAACATCCTGCAAAATCTGTTCGGCGAGGGCGTCCTGTCGGCCTCATTCATCCCGGTCTATAGCCGGCTGCTGGGCGAGGGCGACGAGGAGAGCGCGGACCTGCTGGCGTGGGCGGTCGGCGCGATGCTCGCGCTGGCGATTGCGCTCTTCGTGATGCTGGGCGTGTTCGCCGCCCCGTATCTGATCGACGTAATCGCGCCGGGCTTCCATGGCGACAAGCGCGACCTGACGATCCGCCTCGTGCGGATTCTTTTTCCGGGCGCGGGCTTGCTGGTGATGTCGGCGTGGTGCCTGGGCGTGCTCAACAGCCATCATCGGTTTTTCGCGTCATATGCGGCGCCGGTCGCGTGGAACGTGGTGATGATCGGGGCATTGATCTGGTATGGGCCGCGCAGCACGCAGGACCGGCTCGCGATCCACCTCGCCTTCGCGTCGGTGGCTGGCGCGGCGCTGCAAATCGTCGTGCAATTGCCGCAGACGCTGCCGCTGCTCGGACGCCTGCGGTTGCATTTCGATCGCGTGCGCGACGCCTTGCGCACGGTCTTTCGCAACCTGTTGCCGGTGATCGTCGGACGCGGCGTTGGGCAGGTCAGCGGCTACGTTGACAACCTGCTCGCGAGCCTGCTGCCGACCGGCGCGGTCGCGGCGATCAACTACGCGCAGATTCTCTACTTCCTGCCGGTCAGCCTCTTTGGCCTCTCGGTCGCGGCGGCGGAGCTGCCCTCGATGTCGCGCGCAACCGTCGCCACCAACGCCAGCGTCTATGAGGCGTTGCGCGCGCGGCTCAATGCGGGCCTGCGTCAGATCGCGTTTTTGGTGGTGCCGTCCTCAGTCGCATTCCTGCTCATCGGCGACGCGATCGTCACCCTGCTGTTCCAATCGGGCGCCTTCACCCATCGCGATGCTATTTACGTGTGGGCGACGGTCGCCGGCGTGTCGGTCGGGATGCTCGCGGGGACGACCGCGCGGCTCTATATTTCGGCCTTTTATGCGCTCTCCAATCCGCGCACACCGTTTCGCTTCGCGCTGGTGCGCGTCACGCTGACGCTGGTGCTGGGATATCTCTGCGCGATTCCGCTGCCGCATCTGATCGGTCTCGATCAACGCTGGGGCGTCGTTGGCCTCACGGCGTCGGCTGGTGTTGCCGCGTGGGTCGAGTTCGTGATGTTGCGTCTGAGTCTCAACCGGCTGCTCGGATGGACCGGGATCGAGCGTCGCTATCTGATGCGGCTGTGGGCGATGGCGCTGACGGCCGCGGTTGCCGGTAACGCCCTGAAATATTCGTTACCGCATCGCGAGCCGCGGCTCGCGGCGCTCGCGGTGATCGTCGTTTATGGCGCGACCTACCTGGGACTGGCGTATGTGACCAACGAGCCGGAGCTCAAGCGTTTTGTCGATTACGCGATGCGGCGTCTGCGGCGCCGCGGCTAGCGCGGGCGGATCGATCTCGGCGCACGGCGCGATCGCAAATGGTTGGCCGCCGCGCCGGTATCGCGCATCCGCGCCACGGTTGCCGTCGTGCTATGGCCTTCAAGCAATGGCGCCAGCACGACCGTTCCGCCGTAGGATTCGATGAACTTCTGGCCATCGACAACCTGCCCGCGATAATCCTCGCCCTTGACCAGGACGTCGGGACGCACGGTGCGGATCACCCGGTCCGCCCGGTTCTCGTCGAAGACCAAAACGTAATCGACCAGTTCGAGCGCCGCGAGCATCCGTGCGCGATCGCCGGCGTGATTGATCGGACGGTCGGCGCCCTTGATCGCACGCACACTGCGATCGCTGTTGAGACCGACCACCAGCACGTCGCCCTGCGCGTGCGCGAAGCCGAGCAGTTGCAGATGGCCGGCGTGCATCAGATCGAAGCATCCGTTGGTGAAGACGATCCGCCGGCCGGCGCGCCGATCGCGATCGAGCGCAATTATCAATTCGTCGTGCGAGAGAATCTTGCGCTCGTAACCGTTGGCTGCGGGGGCGAGCGCCACCGCCATGTCCTCGCGCGAAATTATCTCGGTGCCGATACGCCCGACCTCGATCCCGGCCGCCAGATTGGCGATCGCCGCGGCCGACGAAAAAGTGAGTCCGGCCGTTGCCATCAGGCCGAAAAAGGTCAGGACGACGTCGCCCGCGCCGGTAACGTCGTAAACCTCGCGCGGCGTGGTTGGAATGTAGGTGTCGGCGCCGCCGCGTTCGGCCAGGTACATGCCGTCGCGATCGAGCGTGATCAGGCAGGCCTTGAGCTCGAGCCGCTCCACCAGGGTCTCGGCGGCCGCGCGCCACGCGGCGCGATCGCTCAGGCGTATGCCCGTCGCGGTCTCGGTCTCGAAGCGATTCGGCGTGAGCGCCGTGGCGCCGCGGTAAATCGAAAAATCATCGCTCAGGCGCGGGTCGATCACGATTGGGATACCGCGGCGGTTCGCGCCGTCGATCAGCGCGCGTAACAGGCCGGGCGTGAGCAGTCCTTTGTTGATGTCGGAAACCAGCACGCCGTCGGCGCGTTTCAGTTCGTCGGCGATGCGCGCCTTCAACGCCCGTTCGCGGACGGGTGAGAGCGGGCGCGGGTCCTCCTCGTCCACGCGCAGCAACTGCTGCGTGGCGCGGTTGGCCGATTGCACCGAACCGAGCAAGCGTTCCTTGACGATGGTCGGGCGGTCGGGATCGATCACCAGCGAGCGCGTGCCGATGCCGAGGTCGCGGAACATCTCGCGCAGCATCGCGCCGTTGCGGTCGGCGCCAATCACGCTGAGCGCACTGGGCCGCGCACCGAGCGCCCGCAGACTCGCCATCACGAAGCCGGCGTTGCCGGGCTTTTCCTCGCGCCGATGGACTTGCAGAATCGGTATCGGCGCCTCGGGGGAGATGCGCGCGACGTCGCCCCACAGGTAGCGGTCGAGAATGATTTCGCCGGCGACCAGAATTCGCAGCGGCTTTAGTTCCGGGATCGCCAGATCCGCGTGCCGCGGAGTCGCCGTGGGCGCCCGTGATTTGGTCTTTCGCGCAGCCATGCCTTCGCGATGATACCTAACGCACCGAGAAGCCGCCGTCGATCACCAGTTCGGCCCCGGTCATGTGATCCGAGGCGCTCGATGCCAGAAAGACCGCCGATCCGGCCAGTTCCCGCGGCTCGCCGAAGCGTCCACGCGGTGTGCGCTGGATCATCTCCTGGAGTCCTTCCTTCCATTCGGGCCAGTTGCGAATCCAGTCGGTCATGTCGGTCGAGAACCATCCCGGTAGCAGCGAATTGACCTGGATATTGTGCGGCGCGAGTTCGATCGCTAGGCATCGCGTGAGCTGCTGTAATCCGCCCTTGGCCACCGCGTACGACGGGAACACCGGCGATCCGAAATTCCCGGCGATGCTGCTGACGTTGATTATTTTGCCGCCCCGCTTGCCGGCCACCATCGACCGCGCCGCGATCTGCGAGAGCAGGAAGCAGGCGTTGAGGTTCGTCGCCATCACCTGGTCCCATTCCTCAGCGGTCTGATCGAGCACGCCCTTCAGGATCGCGAAGGCCGCGTTGTTGACCAGGATATCGACCGGGCCGAGCACGCGCTCGACCTCGTCCATCGCGGGCTTCAAGCCGGCGCGCGCCATCAGATCGACCTTGAGCGCGAGCGCAGGGCCGCCGACCGCGCGCAAATCGGCCAGCGCCTCGCGATTCTTCGCCTCGTCGCGCGCCATGATCGCGACCGCCGCCCCGGCCTGCGCCAGCGCGATCGCGATCGCGTGGCCGAGTCCCCGATTGCCCCCGGTAACCACCGCCACCCGGCCGTTCAGATCGAAAAGTTTTCGCGTTGCCTCACCTATCGCCATTTCGATGTCTCCCCGGTTCGTTCGCGCAATTATGCGGGATCGCGGGCACGGTTGGACAGCGCCTGCCGCCGCCTTCTATATTGACGTGCCGGGCTCAGCCCGGCCGACTCACTGGATCGCGCGAGCGACCGTTGCGTGGGCTCGGGCACGCGCCGCGCCGCAATCATAGCGGGGCGAATTCGCAAGACCAAAGACCAGAGGAAACCAAGATGGGACTCAGGACGCCGGAACAATACAAGCAAGCGATGCGCGATGGCCGCGCGGTCTATTTCCGCGGCGAGAAGGTGGAGGATGTTACCACGCATCCGGTGATCGGCATCGCCGTCGAGCACGCCTGCATCGACTATCGCATGGCCGAGGATCCCAAGTATCGCGACCTCGCCGTCATCAACGAGGGCGGCCAGCCCTACAGCCGCTACTTCCATCTGCCGCGCAACGGTGCCGACCTGCTCAAGCGCAGCGAACTGATCGCGGCCTCCACGCGCGAAGGGGCGACACTGGTCGTGCTGATCAAGGAGATCGGCAGTGACGCGCTGATCGCGCTCCATCTGATCGGCGAGAAACTCGCGGCGGCGGGCAAGCCGCAATATCGCGAGCGCATTCAGAAGTACCATCGCCATTGCCGCGATCACGATCTCGCCGTCGCGGTCGCGCAGACCGACGTCAAGGGCGACCGCTCGCTTGGACCCACCGCCCAGGACCATCCGGACTACTACGTGCGCGTGGTCGAGGAGCGTCCCGACGGCATCGTCGTGCGCGGCGCGAAAGTCCACACTTCGGTTTCGACCAACACCGACGAGGTCATCGTGCTGCCGACGCGCGCGATGCGCGCCGAGGACAAGGCCTACGCGGTGGCCTTCGCGTTGCCGATCAATACGCCGGGCTTGAAACTCATTGCGAGTCCGCACGGCAGTAGCAAGAAAGATCCCTACGAACATCCCATCAGCGCGCGCCACAAGATGATGGAAACGCTGACCGTCTTCGACGATGTCTTCGTGCCCAACGAGCGCATCTTCCTGAACGGGGAAATCGAGTTCGCCGGCCTGCTCGCGCTGACCTTCGTGCGCTACCATCGCTTCACCGCGGTCTCGTACAAGCTGCCGCTGCTCGAACTGATGGCGGGGGCGGCCTTCGCCGTCGCCGAGGCCAACGGGGTCAGCAAGGCGGCGCACGTGCGCGACAAACTCACCCATCTGGCGGCCTATCACACCACCGTGCGTGGATTGATCGAGCATGCGGCGGCGACCTGCACTATCGAGGAAGGCTACGCCGTGCCCAATACTCTGATCACCAACGTCGCCAAATATCACTTCGCGCACAACTATCATCAGGCCGTGCAGATCGTTCAGGACCTCGCCGGCGGATTGCTCGTTACCGCGCCGGCGGCCGAGGACATGACCAGTGAGGCGACGCGCGCCTACGTGATGAAGTACATGGGCGGCGCCAAGGGTTTTGACGCCGACAAGCGCCTGCGACTGATCAATCTGGTGGGCGATCTGACGTCATCGGACTTCGGCGGCTACCAGGAAGTGCTGGCCGTGCACGCCGAGGGCGGCTTCGAAGCGGAGAAATTGCAGGCATACCGCGAGTACGACTTTAAGTCGGTCGCGGCCTATGCGCGCAAGCTCGCCGGCGTCTGAAAAAATTTGCGGGCGGCGCCGAACGAGCCTTTTGGCCGTGTCCCGCGCCGCCCGCAGATCCACGCGAGTGTGTATAGTCCGCGCAAGGTGCAGCAATCAGCCCGCCCGTTATCGATGCGAGCTAGAGCCCGTGCGGTTTACAATGTTGGCAGTACGATATAGGTTCGCCGGTTTCGTTCGCTGTCGATGTTGCTGCTCCGATCGTAGAAAACGGCCCGTGCCACCGGCCGTTCCTTTTCGAAGCGCCGGAATGGGTGCCCGTACCTTGGTTGCAATGGGGACAGTCTGATCGATGGATTCGGGCCTTCTTCACCGTCCAGTTCTGGTAAACGTAGTAACTCATTTCGAATCAGGATCGGATGACCGGCGCGTCCAGCTCCAGCAAGCTCGCAAGCTCGTCGGCGCCCAGATGATTATCGCGCTCGAGCGCCGCGCGATCGTGACCGAGATACTCTAGGTAACGCTCGCCGAGCCTTCGTGCGTGAGCGAATGCTGCCTCCAGCCGCACTCGAGCGTTGGCGTCGAGCGGCACGATTTCCTGGATGATGCGTGCGATCTCGGCGCGCGCCGCTTCCACCTTCGCGCAATTGCCGCCGCCCGCTACCGCGTCGTCGAGCGCGTCGCGAATCCGCGCCGCGTCGCTGTTGAGCTTCTCGATATCGATCGACGCGCGATCGGCGTCGGCCGTCGGCCATACCAGATCGAGAATCTTCTTGCTGGTCACGCCGAGCGCGACCGCCACGCCCAGACCCGTCACCATCGCGGCGCCCGCCGGCAGCACGAACCCGCCGCCGAGCGCGACCAGTCCGGTCGTGATGCCCTCGACCGACAGTCCGATCGTCCCGAGCGGAAAGATCACCGCCGCGGGAATGCCGATCGACGCGACCGCCTTCTTGAAAATTTCGAGCTTGCGATCATCAAGCCGCACCAGGTGGCCGCGCTTTCCGAGCGAGGACGCCACGCGATTTTCCAGGTCCGTCAGCGATTCAAAAAATTGCACCCAGTGGTTCCCGTCGTCCCCCTTCACTCCTAGATGAATGTGCAGGCGCGCCAGATATTCCTTCGCCTCCCGGGCCGGCGACTTGCCCGCCATCGCGACCGCTTCGGTCAGCAGCGATCGCCGCACCTCGCGATTTTCAAAGTAAGGCAGCTCGCGTGGTTCCAGCCGCAGCCTGGTATGCAATGCCGCGATCGCTTCGAGCCGGCCCGCTGGTGCCAGTTCGAGGAACGCAAACAACTGATAGAGGCGGCGCAGGCGGCGCCTATCGATCGTGCGGCCGGTGCGCATCAGGGGCAGCAGCGCATCGATGTATGACTGGCGCTCCGCGGCGGTCAGCACCGCGAGTGCCTGCTCGGGCACCGAACGCCACGCGGCAACCGGCTCCGGCGTATCGCGCTTGCGTAGCACGCGCGCCAGCAGCCGTTTGCCGCTTTCAAAATCGGGCAGGCCAGTCGGAACAATGGCGAGAACGCTCACGGGCAACCACTCCCTGACAGGCGCGCATCTTAGCGGTTCCGCAGCGCCCATCTGACTAACTATAAGCATTATTGTCACGGGCGTGCGCCTGAGTAGTCAACGCACCAGACGAAAATGGCGAATAATTGGCGAGAAGGTGGCTGGACCGCGCGGAATCAACTGAGATTCTCAGATGATGCCGACCATGGTCGAAATCCAGATGAGCTTGCACACCAGATGGAAGAACTGGTCGGTATTGAACCCGTAAAAATGTTCGCATTTGCCGAAATCGATTAGCCAGTGCACCACGAATTCGGCCACGCCGAGCCCGGCGGATCCGGTTATCAAGCCAACCACGCCGCCATGCATCAGCGCGTGAGAGGTCAGCCAGTAGTACCACGGCGGCTCGCCGGGCGCGCCCTGATGATGGCGGCTCTTGCCGATCGCCATCGCGCCCGATTGAAGCACGAAGTCGGCCAGGGCGTGGCCTACGATTAGCCACCAGAGCAGATGAAGGGCGGCGTGCATCATGACGCCGGCTACTCGGTGAACCTCCAGGCGTTGGCGGCTGTACCATTGATCTTCCAGCGCGGCATCACGATTTTGGGGTCGTTGGTCTCCTCGTAAACGACCTCGCAAGGCAGTCCGATCGCGACTTCGGATTCCTCGTCGAGCATCACTCCGGCGACGCGCGTGACGGTGCCGTCGGCCTCCTTGCAATCGTCGAGTTCGATAATCGCGACGACGTATGGGACCGCGCCGATAAACGCACCGACGATCGGCTGCACCACTACCACATAGCTATAGACTTTGCCCTTGCCGCTCGCTTCGAACCACGCCACGTCCAGCGAGGCGCATTTGGCGCACGCTGGGAAAATCGGCGGAAACCATTTGTGACCACAGGCCTTGCATTGCCGCACCAGGTACTTGCGCGCCTTGGTCCCCGCCCACCATTCGGCGGTATCGAAGTCCGGCAGGATGCGCAGCTTGCTATAGTCAATCGGTCCGGGCATCTGAGTATTCCTCGAATAGTAATACGCGCGCGCTCGGCGCGTTATTCCGGCTCATGCGACCCTAGGCCGCCATCCCGCGCAGGATCAGGCAGCTCGCCATGTTTTCCCAGCCCCAGCCCATGCCGCAGCACAGATCGGCCTTGCGCAACTGGCGGCATCCGGCCTTGCGGTCGTAGGTATGTTTCCCTTCGGCCCATCCGGGACAGGCGTCGTCCGCGCGATGTCGCAGTTGGCGTATGTTTTCGATTACCATCTGCACGCCGTGCGTATAGCCTTCCGAGAGATGGCCGCCCGACAGGTTGCTCGGCAGCTCATGGTCAATTTGCAGCCGTCCGCCCTTGACGAATTCGCCCGCTTCACCCCGGCCGCAGAAGCCGTTGGCTTCAAGCTGGATCAGCGTCGTGAAAGTGAAGGCGTCATAGCATGAGACGAAATCGACATCCTTGTGAGTAATGCCCGCCATGCCGAAGGCGCGCTTCCAGCCATAGTTACCCGCCACGTAATGGAGACTTTCGCGCGAATAGTTCCACTGCGGACTGTCGGTCAACGTGCGCGCGTATCCGCCCATGATAAATACCGGCGGATGCCGCAGGTCATAAGCCCGCTCGCGGGAAGTGACTATTATCGCGACTGAGACATCGGTCTCCTGGCAACAATCGAGCAGGCGAAACGGCTTGACGATCCAGCGTGAGCGCTGATGGTCCTCGATCGTAATCGGACTCCGATGGATCGCCTTGGGATTTAGTGTCGCGTGGTAGCGATGCGCCACCGCGATTTCCGCGAACGCCTTGGTAGTGCACCCGGTATCGTGCAGGTAGCGCATCGCGCTCATGCCGAAGCGCTGCGCCGGCGTCGTCCAGCCCCAGCCCATGTTGAATTGCGCGTCGCCTTCGGCATTTGCCACCGGAACCGGGCCGCCCGGGGTCTGTCCGCCCATGCGACGTCCCGAGCGCCCGTTCATCGAGCGGAAAATCACCATGGTCTTGCAGTAGCCCGCCTCGATTAGCCCGATCGCGTGAGCGACCAGGGCCTCGCCGCTGGAACCGCCACCGAGGATATCGACCGCGTAATTGAGTCGCATTCCGAGTGCGGTCGCGACGTGCGGCGAGGTGGTCGAGTCGCCGGCCTGATAGCTGGTCATGCCGTCAACGTCGCCGGGTTTCAGGCCCGCATCGGCGAGCGCTTTGGTGACCGCCTCGCAAGCCATCGACAGCGTGGTGCGGTTGGACGGCCGCATGTGCGGGGTCTCGCCGACGCCGACGATACAGTACTTGTCCGTGAGCGCTCCCATCGGTTCCTCCAGGCTCGGGGCGTCGCGCGGCAGACGCGGGACGCAAAGACAAAACCAAAAGTTACGCGCACAGCCTTAGCCCGCCATCTATGAAACGGTCAAGGATTGCGCGCTATTGATGGAACGCAGGAAGCGAATCGCCTACTCGCGCGCGCGTTCGAGCAGCTCGCGCGCTGCCCGCACGAATTTGTCGCTGGTCTCGGCGCCACCCAGCATCCGCGCGATCTCGGCGGGCCGATCGGGGTCGCTCAAGGCGGCTGCGCTGCTGCGGGTGGCGCCGCGCCGCTCTTCCTTCTCGACCGCGAAGTGGCGATCGGCGAATGCCGCGATCTGGGCGAGATGCGTGACGCAGAGTATCTGATGGAACCGCGCGAGCTGCTTGAGCTTGCGCCCGACGATCTCGCCGACCGCACCTCCGATGCCGGCGTCAACTTCGTCGAAGATGATCGTGGCGACACCGCGCTGTTGAGCCTCGAGACGCTTCAGCGCGAGCATCACGCGCGAGAGCTCGCCGCCCGAGGCGACCTTGGCCAACGGCAACGGTGGCTGCCCGAGGTTGGGCGAGAGGTAGAACTCGACCGCATCGAAGCCGGCCGCACTCAGCGCGATGCCGTCGTGCACCAACGCGGCGCCGTCGGCCGCGATCGCGGTGAGCCGCGCCTCGAAAATCGCACTACGCATGCCGAGCGTCTTGAGCTCGGCCTCCATGCGGCGCTTGAGCACGGCCGCGTCATGCGCGCGCTTCTGATGGAGCACGCGCGCCCGCGCCAGCAGGTCGCCCAACGCGCGGGCCAACTCAGCCTCGGCGGCGGCGCGGCTTTCGGCGACGCCTTCGAGCTCGGCGATTTCGCGCCGCGATCGATCGAGCGTTTCGAGCGCGGACTCGATCGAGCCGCCGTATTTGCGCTTCAGCCGGGTCAATTCCTGCAGGCGGTTCTCGACCTCTTCGAGGCGCTTGGGGTCGGCCTCGATTCGCGCGGCATAGGCGGCCAGCTCACGCGCGGCCTCTTCCAGGTCGGCGCGCGCGCTCGCGATCAATTCGAGCGCTCCGTTGAGCTTGGGATCGATCGCGACGGCGTCGGTCAGGCGCGCGCTGGCCCGCGCAATCGCGTCGATCGCCGCACCGTCGCCGCCGTATAGCGATTGCTCGGCTTCACCGGCGGCCTCGGCCAATCGTGTCGCGTTGGCCAACACCGCGCGGTTCGCGGCGAGTTCGTCGTCCTCGCCCGCGACCAGCGCCGCGCGCTCGAGTTCGGCGGCGCGAAAGCGCGCAATCTCCAGCAGTTCCGTCCGTTCGCGTTCGCGCCGTTCAAGATCGGCGATGCGTGCGCGGATTGCGCGCGCCTGTTCGTAATTCGCCAGGTACGCTGCCAGTTCCGCCGCGAGCGCGGCGTGGCGATCGAGAATCTGCTGATGGTTCTCGCGCAGGGCCAGCGACTGCTGCTCGTGTTGGCCGTAAATCTGAACCAGGGCCGCGCCGATCCGCGCGAGGCTGTTCACCGTCGCCAGCGAATCGTTAATCGTGACGCGCGATCGTCCGCCCTCCGCGATCACCCGGCGAATCAGCAGTTCGCGCGGATTCTCCTCGCTGAGCCATTCCGCGGCCTCCGGCAACGACGCTTCGCCCTCGAGTTCGAAGACGCCCTCGATCACCGCCTCCTTCGCGCCGGCGCGGATCACGTCGGGCGACGCGCGGCCGCCCAGCAGCAGCCCGAGCGCGCTCATCACGATCGTCTTGCCCGCGCCGGTCTCGCCGGTCAGCACGTTGAGGCCCGCCCCGAACGAGAGCGCGGCCTCTTCGATCACGGCGAAGTTGCGGATGCGCAGTTCGGTGAGCATCCTGCCAGTCGCCCGTTAGCCCCAGTGGAGCTTGTCGCGCCAGATCTCGAATGAGGGATGGGTGGAACGAATCAGCCGGACGGTAAATTTGCCGCGCGTGATCAGAATCGTGTCGGTCGGTCCGAGCGCCGCGGATTCCTGGCCGTCGCACGTCAGCATCGCGCCCTGGTCGTCGGCCTTCACGCGAATCTTGAGCTCGAAGGAATCGGGCAGCAGGACGGGCCGGTTGCTGAGCGTATGCGGACAGATGGGCGCGAGCACGATCACGCGCAGGCTGGGATAGACGATCGGGCCGCCGGCACTCAGCGCGTAGGCGGTGGACCCGGTCGGCGTCGCGACGATCAGCCCGTCGGCGCGATAAGTGCAAAACGGGATGTGGTTGGCGATGACGGCGAGTTCGAGCATGCGGCCCACCGTGCGCTTGACGATCACCACGTCGTTGAGCGCGGAGAATTCCTCGACCGCGCCGGTGCCGTCGCGATGCACCGCGGCGTGGAGCATGATCCGCCCGTCAACCGCGTAATCGCCCTCGACGATTCGTGCCAGCATCGGCAGCGCCTCGTCGATGCTGACTTCGGTCAAAAAGCCCAGCCCACCGAGGTTAATGCCGAGGATCGGTTTTTCCAGCTCGCCGATTTCGCGCGCGACGCCGAGCAGCGTGCCGTCGCCGCCCAGCACCACCATCAGATCGGCGCGCCGCGGCAGGTCCTCACGGGACACCGGGTCGGCGCCGATCGCCAAGGCGATCTCAGCGGCGGCGATCGGCGCGAGTGCATGGCCGCGCATCCATGCGCATAGCTGCACCGCAAGCGCCATTGCCTTGGCGGGGCGGTCCTGCCTGACCACCATCCCGATCGTCTTTATAGGTTCGTTCGCCGCCACCGCGCTTCCGGATTATCACGCGCCATGGCGGCGGGCAACGCACCGTCCGCTGGGCTTCGGGACAGAAGCGTAAGCACGGCGAAAATGTTTCACGTGAAACATCTTTGCTGAAACTTCGTGGTAAATTCCTGCCTCGCGGAAAGCCACCGCGAGTTCTTTAAGAGGTCATTCCAGGGCGGTCGGCGAGGCCGCCGGCGAGCGCGATTGAAAGCCAGGCGCGAGTCACGGGCGCGGCGAACCCTTTCAAATCAGTTGCCGATGGGGGCGGCTTTTGAGTCGCTAATCGATCGCCGAACAGTTCGGCAATGAGGCGGCGCAGGGACGCCGCGTCATCCACGTCGTACCAGGTCGCCATCGGCGCGACTTCCACGCCGAGTTCGGCCGCCCGCTCAAGCGTCTGTGCGAAGACGGCGGCGGTGCTCCACGCGATGTCCTCGAAGATTCGCCAATGCGGATGCTTGAGGCCGATGAGGCAGTAGCCGCCGTCGTCGGCGCCGGCGATCGCGATCCGGTCACCCGGCCGCACGAGACTGGTCACGGCGCCGGCGAGGATCGACGCGGGAATCGTCGGGCTGTCGGAGTTCATCAGCGAGACCGATTCGTAACCGGCTTTGAAGAGGTCGTCCGCGACATTGATCAGCCGCTCGGTGAGGCCGTCGCCACGCTGCGCGATCAAATTGAATGACGCGGGCAGCAGGCCGTCGAAGCTCGCTTCCATTCCGAGCGGCGCATACGCGACCAGGCCGGCCACGCGCGCGTCCGATTCGGCCGCGACGATCGCCACGGCGGCCTTGATTGATGCGCATACGTCGCGAATAAAGCATCGGTTCAACTCGGCCGCCTCCGCGTGCGTGAGCGGTGGGACCAGTCGGCTCTTGACTGCGCCGGCCACCGGCGCCTTCGCCATGATGACGAGCGCGTGGGAGCGAGGCGGCCTCAGCGGTGCGTTACGGGGTCGCATCGATGGATGGCGCTGGCGTCACGGTCGGGGCCGTTGCGGGCGATGGGTTCGCGGTCGGCGTCGTTGACGGCGCCGGAGTGGCGGAGGGTATGGCGACGGTTTGTGACGAGCCGCCCGTTGCCGCAGCGGCTGGCGCCGGAGAACTTTCCGGCGGGCCGACGGAATCGGGAGCCTCGTTGGTATCCGAAACGTCTTCAGGGACGACCTTGAAAAGCGACAAGGGTATCGCACGCGCGCCCGCATCGCCCCTCAATGATGCCGATGGGCTTGCGGTTGGAGTTGCGCTCGCGATCGGCGAAGGCGTCGCGGCGACGGTCGGCGTCGGCGTTTCCTCTGGTGACGATTCTTCGGCGGGCGAAGACGGTGTCTCGGACGCTGTCGGACTCGCGATCGGCGATGGAATTTCCACCGGCGTCGGCGCCGGGGTTGGCATCGCCGTAGCGGTTGGCGACGGCGATGGAGTCGCGGACGGAAGCGGCGCTGGCGTTGGCGACTCCGTCGCGGTTGGAGTTGGACCAGGCGATGCAGTTTCCGATGGTGTCGCGGTCTGCGAAGGCGTTGAAGTTGCCGTCGGCGCGGCTGTAGGCGTCGGCGCGGGACGCGCGCTCGGAGTCGCGTTCGCAATGGGCGCCGGCGTGGCTGAAAGCAGAGCGGCGGGCGCCGCGGATGGAGCGGCTGCCGGGGTTGGCGAAGGTGCCTCGGCCGGACCGATCTGTTGCTCGGTCATCGGTGCGGAGGCGGAGCCTGGTTGTGAGGAATCGGGACTCGACGACGACTCATCGGCGGGGGCCGGCGGCAGTGACTGCGCTTGCGGGGGTTGCGCCATCGGGCGGCGCGAGTCATCTTCGGAAGCGCCGTTGTCGGTCGAGGCGGAGGATGCCTGCGCGGCGCGGGTCGCGAGATTGCTCGCGTAAGCGATTGCGGTGACCTCGAGCGGGGCGCCGCGGGAGTTCGTGGAGCTGAGGACGATTGCGTCCGCACCCATCGCGCAGGCGTTCTGATCGATCATCAAGCGGGTGTCGTGACGATTCAAATCTCCGCCGGGAACCTGGATCGCGCCGAGTTCGCGACAGAGTTGCGACGGCATCGCGGTGAGCGTTTCGATCGCGCAATCGGAAGGCCGCGGCGGAATATTCTCGGAGATCACGCGGGAGACGTTCACCGGCGTTGTGATGGGAATCTGCGGCGCGGCGGGCGCGCACGATGCGGCAAGGGCGGCGCACGCGATCAGCACCGACGATTGGATAATTCCCACGTGCAACGAATACCGGCGCGTCAGCGCCCCCGCAAGCACAGGGGTGAGGCGGAGCGGGGCCGCTCGCATTGCACGGCCTTTCGTATAAAATTGCAATCGGCCAAAAAAGCGACGGCGGTAATCATCCGATGGCATCGAAAGTTGAAGCGAAAGCCGCGGCGGGCGCGACCCGCGCGGCGGGTATGAAACGGCCGTTGCTCGGCGCGCATATGTCGATTGCGGGCGGCGTCAGCGAGGCGCTGATCCGGGCCCGCGACACCGGCTGCGAATGCGTTCAGATCTTTACCAAGTCGTCGCGCCAATGGGTCTCGAAGCCCTACGCGAAGGAGGAGGTCGAGGCCTTCAAGCGGGTGCTCGGTGAGACCGGCATCAAGATGGTAATCGCGCACGACTCTTACCTCATCAACATGGGCGCACCCGACGAAGCGATGCGCAAGAAATCGGTCGCCGGCTTTATCGACGAACTCGAGCGCTGCGAGCTGCTTGGGGTACCGTTTCTGATCGCGCATCCGGGGGCGCATGTCGGGGCGGGCGAAGAGGCGGGCATCCGGACGATCGCGAAATCGATCAGCGAAGCGCACAAGGCCTGCGCGGGATTCAAGGTCGAGGTCGCACTGGAAATCACGGCGGGGCAGGGCAGCAACCTGGGCTACCGGTTCGAACAGATGGGCCAGATTTTCGACGCGACCAATGAAAACGAACGGCTGCGGCTGTGCTTCGACACCGAGCACGCGTTTGCGGCGGGCTACGATTTGCGCACGGCGGAGGGCTACGAGCGTACGTTTGCGGAACTCGACGAGCAGGTCGGACTCGATCGGCTGGTCGCGTTTCACATGAACGACTCGCTCAAGCCGTTCCATTCGCGCGTCGATCGCCATCAACATATCGGCAAGGGCTATCTGGGCATCGACCCGTTCCGCCGCCTCGTCAACGATCCGCGCTTTGCCGGCATCCCGATGTGCCTCGAGACCGAACCGGGGCCCGAGATGGCCGACATCGCGGCGGACCTGCGCCAACTCCATGAACTTCTGAATTCCGACGACTGATGATCAAGCGAATATTGACCGGCGACCGGCCGACCGGCCCGCTCCATCTCGGCCATTTTGTAGGCTCGCTGCAGAACCGCGTGCGGTTGCAGGACGAGTACGACACCTACGTCCTGATCGCCGACGTGCAGGCGCTGACCGACAACTTTGAGCATCCGGAAAAGCTCGAAGCGAACATCCTCGAAGTCGCGCTCGACTACCTGGCGGTCGGGCTCGATCCGGAGAAGGTCAGGATCGTCGTGCAATCGATGGTCCCGGAGCTGACCGAACTGACGATCTACTTCATGAACCTGGTGACGGTAGCGACGCTCGAGCGCAACCCGACGGTGAAGGAGGAGATCAAGCAGCGCAATTTCGTCAAGGGCGTGCCGGTCGGGTTCTGGTCCTATCCGATTTCGCAGGCTGCCGACATCGCGATTTTCAAGGCCGACCTGGTTCCCGTCGGCGAAGACCAGCTCCCGATGATCGAGCAGACCCGCGAAATCGTGCGCCGCTTCAACCGGCTCTACGGCAAGGTGCTGATCGAGCCGCGTGCGATGCTCGGGGCGGTGGCGCGGCTGCCGGGCACCGACGGCGGCGCCAAGATGTCGAAGTCGGTCGGCAACTGCATCTGCCTGGGCGACCCGCCCGAGCAGGTGCGCAAGCGTGTAATGTCGATGTTCACCGATCCCAAACGGATTCATCCGACTGACCCCGGCACCGTCGAGGGCAATCCGGTTTTCACCTATCACGACGTCTTCAATCCGGACCAAGCCGAAGTCGAGGATTTGAAGGAGCGTTATCGCAAGGGGACGGTCGGCGACGTCGAGGTGAAGCAGCGGCTATTCGAGGCGCTCGACTCCTTTCTCTCACCGATTCGCGAACGGCGCGAGCAATTGGCGGCGAATCCGAAGCGCGTGTACGAGATCATCATGGAGGGGACGCGGACGGGCCGTGCACTCGCGCAATCGACGATGGCCGACGTGCGCCACGCGATGAAGATCGCGTACAAGTTCGCGTAACCGATGGCGCCAACCTCAGCCGCTGGACTACAATGGAAGAGCCATGGCGCTCAAAGGCACATACGAGACCATCAAGCAGGCCTTCCAGGATATCATCGCGCCGCAGTTGGAACGGATAAACGGGGAAATCGCCGGGCTCAAGACTCAGATACATTCGCTGGAAAGACGCACTGACGAGGGGTTCGTTTCCATTCGCAATGAGATGGGCTCCTTAGAAAAGCGGATGGATGCAGGGTTTGCGTCCGTCCGCAGCGAGGTGGGCTCGCTGGAGAAGCGGATGGAGGAAGGGTTCGCCTCGGTTCGCAACGAGATGGACTCGCTACGTGGAGAGATGGGATCCTTACGCGGTGAGATGGGCTCGCTGCGCAACGAAATGGATTCGCTGCGCGGTGAGATGCGCCAGGGATTCGCCTACTCCAACAAGCGTGTGGACGAAGTCCTCGAGATTCGCGAGCGCCTCGCGGTGTTGGAAGCGAAGCTGGCCACTCGGAATTAACCCCCCTCAATAAGCTTTCGCGAACAGCGCGCGCTCGGACGCCGGCTCGCCGCAGACGACGCATTTGCCCGGCGGATGGGATTGGTTGAGCGGAATCGCGCGGCAGGTCGCGCGCGTCTCCTCGCGTATCTTCGTCTCGCAGACCGGATTGCCGCACCAGTAAACGTCGGCGAAACCGCCGCCACCTTCACCTTCCATCTGGGTCCGCAATTGATCGTAGCTCATCACCGGATGCGTGTTGGCGTCCATCGCGGCGCGCGCCTGCACGAGCATGTTCTTCTGGATTTCGCTGAGTAGTGCGGTCGCACGTACCGCAACTTCGTTCATTGCCGCCTTCGATTTTCCCGCCGGTCCCGGAATATCCCGGCGCGCGAGCACGACCTCTCCCGAAGCGACGTCGCGCGGGCCGATCTCGACGCGCAGCGGCACACCGCGCATCTCCCAATCGTTGAACTTGAAGCCGGGGGTGACGCCGTCGCGTTCGTCGAGTCGCGCGCGGATGCCCGCGTTCTCGAGTGCGAGCAGGATCGATCGCGCGGCCGTCACCACGCGCTCGCCCTCGTCGGCCTTGCGCCAGATCGGCACGATCACCACCTGCGTTGACGCGACCGCCGGCGGCAGCCGCAAGCCCTGGTCGTCGCCGTGGGTCATGATGATCGCGCCGAGCAGCCGCGTCGAGACGCCCCAACTCGTCTGCCACGGATGCACCAGTTCGTTTTTCTCGTCGAGAAAACGAATCTCGAAGGCGCGCGCGAAGTTCTGCCCAAGGAAATGCGACGTGCCGCATTGTAGCGCGCGTCCATCGCCCATCAGCCCCTCGATCGTGTAGGTCTCCTCGGCGCCGGGGAAGCGCTCGGCGGCGCTTTTGCGTCCCGCGACGATCGGTATCGCGAGGATTTCCTCGGCGAACTTGCGATAGACCTCGAGCATCGTCAGCGTCTCGGCCTCCGCCTCGGCCCGCATGGCATGCGCGGTATGGCCCTCCTGCCATAGGAACTCCGTCGTGCGCAAAAAGATTCGCGTGCGCATTTCCCAGCGCACCACGTTGCACCACTGGTTGATCATCAGCGGCAGGTCGCGATGCGAATGAATCCACTGCGCGAACATATGATTGATGATGGTCTCGGAGGTCGGCCGCACGATCAGCGGCTCTTCGAGTTCCTTGCCGCCCCCATGCGTCACGACCGCGACCTCGGGCGCAAAGCCCTCGACGTGCTGCGCCTCCTTGTGCAGGAAGCTCTGCGGGATGAAGAGCGGAAAGTACGCGTTGCGCGCTCCGGTCTTCTTGATGCGCCGGTCGAGTTCGTCGCGCAGCGCCTCCCAGATGGCGAAGCCGTCGGGCCGAAACACGATACATCCGCGCACCGGCGAATAGTCGGCGAGTTCGGCGCGAAGGATCAGATCGTTGTACCAGGCGGCGAAGTCCTGGCTGCGCGGGGTGACTTTTTTCTCGTCGGGCTTGTCGGTCATGCGAGCGGCTTTTCCAAGTGAGTTTTGCGAATCGAAAATCAAATCATATACGGGCGTGCGCCGGGACGCATCGGCCGGGCTCCTTGACGCGCCGCGTAGCGCCCGGTTCAATCATCTGAATGCGCGGTTGCGCGCCCAGAGCTTAAGCGCCGGAGCCGGCGCATATCAACACTACGTATGCGGCTTGGCGGTCAGCGGGCGGGGATCAGGAGATTGTCGATGAGATCAGCAATCGCAGCCTTCGCGCTGCTAACGATCGCATTCGCTATGCCGACGGGCGCCGTGGCCGAGAGCGGGGCGAGCGCGAATCAGCGCACGATGCAGGTGGCGGGCAACGGCGAAGCGCACGCGGCGCCCGACCTTGCGGTGCTAAGCCTCGCGATCGAAACCCATGCGTCCACCGCGGCCGACGCGGCCGGTCGCAACGGCGCTCTCGCGCAGAAGGTCAGCGAGGCGCTCAAAGCCAAGCTCGGCGACAAGGGTAAGACGTGGACCGGCGGTTATTCGCTCTATCCCGAATATGAGAATGAGTCCCGCCCCAACGCGAAACCGGTCATCACGGGGTATCAGGCGCAGAATACGATCACGGTGCAGACCGGCGCACTCGACCTGGTTGGTCCGCTGATCGACGCGGCGATCGCGGCCGGCGCCAATCGCGTAAACTCGCTCGACTTCAACCTGCGCGACGACACCCACGCGCGTAACGAGGCGATCACGATGGCGGCGAAGGACGCGCAGGCCCAGGCACAGGCGCTCGCCGCCGCGCTCGGCCTCAAGCTCGGGCCGATCATCAACGCGACCACCGTGAGCAACGTCGGTCCGCAGCCGGTCATGTTCCGGGCCTCCGCGATGAGCGTGAATAGCGCAACCCCGGTATCGCCGGCCGAGGTCTCGGTGCCGGCCACGGTTTCACTGACCTATCAGATTGAGTAGCCAACGCGCATGACCCGAGATCCATTGATAGCGTGGCATGACTTCGATTGAGCGCGTAGCCTGTTAGCGATTGATACTCATGACACGGACCGAAAAATGCTGAAGCCAGGTGATCCCGCGCCGCCGTTCGACTTGCCGTGCGCGCTCGACGACAAGCTGACCCATCTCAGCCTCGCGAGCATCCGCTCCGAGATCGTGGTGCTGTTCTTTTACCCGCGCGACTTCTCGTTCATCTGCCCGACCGAGGTCATCGGCTTTCACAAGGCGCAGGCCGCCTTCAAGGCCGAGCAGACCAGCATCGTTGGAATCAGCGTTGACGACGCCGAGACTCATCGGCGCTGGGCGCGTGAACTCGGCGGCATCGGCTACCCGCTGCTCGCCGACGAGGGCGGCAAGGTCGCGCGCACCTTCGGCATCTTCGACGAAAAGCAAAATGTGGCGTTGCGGGCGAGCTTCATCCTTGACGCAAAGCGCACCATTCTTTACGCGGTCGTGAGTCCGACCAACGTCGGCCGCAGCGTCAGCGAAACCCTGCGCGTGGTGTGCGCGCTCCGCTCGGGCAAACTGTGCCCCGCGGATTGGGAACCGGGCAATGATTTCGGCCCCACTGACGCGAAGTATTAAACTGCCTTGGCCGCTCCTAACCCGGAAGAAAATCGGCGCACCTTCGATCGGCTCGCCAACATCCGCGAGATCGTGTTCGGGGTCCAGGACGGCGTGCTGACTACCGCCGGGGTACTTGCCGGCTTGAGCGGCGCGGTCTCCGTCCGCTCCCAGGTGATTCTGGCCGCGCTCGCCTCGACCGTCGCCGGCGCGCTCTCGATGGGCGCCGGGGCATATCTCGGCAGGCATGCCGAATCCGCCGTCTTGCGCAGCGAACTCGACCGCGTGCGCCGCGAATCCGCCGACCAGCCCTACGTCGTCCAGGAGAGCCTGCTTGACGCGCTGGCCAAGGAGGGCCTCAGCCGCGAGACCGGCTACCGCGTGGTTAAGTTGTTGAGCTCGTCGCCCAACTCACTGTATTCGACCGCGGAAGAAAAAATTTACGGAATGACCGCCACGACCTTTGGCAATGCGATAGTTGAAGGCCTGCTGATGGGCGTGGCGTTCCTCGTCGGCGCGCTGGTGCCGCTGCTGCCGTTCGTCCTCATCGCCTCAGTGCGCACCGGACTCATCGCGGGTTTGGCCACCACCGCCATTACGCTGTTCGCCGTCGGCTATATCTTCGAAGGCCACTTGAGCGGCGCGCGCCAACCGTCGCTGGCCGGTCTGCGCTTCCTCGCGATCGCGCTCAGCGCCGCAACTATCGGCTACGTGATTGGTCTTCTCATCGCCCCGATCGGCACGGTGCCCGCCGGATGAAGTTGCGCACCTACTCCTCGCTCGCTGCCTTCATGGCGCATTATTCCGCGGTGCGTTACGCGCCGGCCGATCGTGCCGGCGCCGCGCGCGCGGATGCATCCGCCCCTGATGACGCCGCGACGCTGAATGAAATGGAACGCCTGCTCGGCGATCTGAGCGCTGCCGATCGCGACGCGCTTCATGACGATGCGGTGTCGAACGCGAACGCGCCCTCCACCGGCGCGGCCCAACGCCATCGTGCCCGCGCCGAAATGCATCTGCGCCGCCTGCTTGCCGCGCGCGGCCTCCTCGCCGGCTAGCCGACGCGCCCCACGATGCTCGCCTATGTCATCCGCCGCATCGTCTTCGGCGCCGCCGTGCTGCTCGGCACCTCGCTCATCACCTTCGTCATCGCCTTCGTGATTCCCGCGGATCCTGCCGTCGCGATGGCCGGCGCCAAGGCCGATCCCGCCACGCTCGCCGCGATTCGCACCGAACTCGGTCTCGACCAGCCGATTTATATTCAATACGCGCGCTATGTCGATCGCGCGTTACACGGCGACCTCGGCCGCTCCTACATCCGCCGCGAGGAGGTCGCCGGCCTCATCATCAGCCGCTTCCCCGCAACCGCGATTCTCGCGCTCGCCGCGATGGCCCTGTCGCTCGCCCTCGGCATCCCGATGGGCATGCTCGCCGCCGCCCATCGCGAACGCGCCCTCGATAACCTCCTCCTGGTGCTCTCGCTCGGCCTCGTTTCGATTCCGGTCTTCTGGCTCGGCACCATCCTGCTGATCGTCGGCGGTCTCTACCTCCATTGGTTTCCGCTCGGCGGCTTCGACGGCCCGAAGAGTCTCGTCCTGCCCGCGATTACGCTCGCGCTCGGCAGCGCCGGCTACTACTCGCGCATCCTGCAGACCAACCTGGCCGACGCGATGGATCAGGAATACGTCCGCACCGCGCGCGGCAAGGGTCTCTCCCTGCGCGCCGCGATGTTCAAGCATGCGATGGCCAATGCGATGCTGCCGCTGGTCACACTCGCTGGTCTCGACTTCGCCGGTCTGCTCTCCGGCGTCGTGCTCACCGAGACGGTCTTCGACTGGCCGGGTCTCGGCCGGCTCGCCTTCGAAGCGGTCTTCAATCTCGACATCCCGCTCGTCATGGGCACCGTGCTGTTCGCCGCCGCGCTCGTCGTAATCGCTAATCTCGTCGTTGACCTGCTCTACGCATGGCTCGATCCGCGCATCCGGCTCGGCCAACAGTTGTGACGGATCAAATGTGACCCGATGAGGCTGCGCGCGCGATGAAGTTCCGGCCCAACGCGATGGAGGCCGTCGGCGCCCTGATGGTGCTGAGCCTCGTCCTCGTCGCGATCCTCGCGCCGTGGCTCGCGCCCTATGATCCAACCCGCGCCGTCGCCAATACCTTCGGCGATCCCGCGGCGCCCTCACGGATGTATCCGCTGGGCACCGATCAACTCGGCCGCGACGTGCTTTCGCGCATCATCTTTGGCGCGCGCATCTCGTTGACGGTCGGCGTCGCCGCGATGGCCGTCACGATGACGATCGGCGTGACTATCGGCCTCACCGCCGGCTTCTTCGGCGGCGCTCTCGACTTCGCCCTGATGCGCTTTACCGACGTGATGCTCACGCTGCCCGCGCTGCTGCTCGCGATGGCCTTCGTCGCGGTGCTGCAACCGAGCATCCTCAGCATCCTGCTCGTGATCGGACTGGTCTCGTGGACGCAGATCGCACGCGTTGTCCGCGCCGAGGCGCTCTCGATGACCCAGCGGGACTTCGTCGTCGCGGCGTGCGCGCTCGGCGCCCCGTCCGCGCGTCTCATCGTGCGCCATGTGATGCCGAACGTGATGCCGATAATCGTCGTGATGGCAGTGCTCGGTACCTCCGGCACGCTGCTGCTCGACGCTGGTCTCTCCTTCCTCACGCTCGGCGTGCCGCCGCCGACGCCAAGCTGGGGCCGCATGATCGAGGAGGCGACCACCTACTTCCGCGTCGCGCCGTGGCTCGCAATCTTTCCCGGCCTGGCGATCTTTTACGCGGTGCTCGGCTTCAACCTCCTCGGCTACGGCTTTCTGCGCCGCCGCGCCCGCGCCGCCAGTGCTCTATGAATATGCATCCGCGGCGCCACACACGCTCCGCCAAGGGTCGCGCAATCAGTACTCGTGCCGCGGCGATACGTCGCTGCCGATTCGCGCTTGCGCTCATCGCCGCACTCATCGCACTCCCCGGATGCCGCTCCGGCGCGCCGCCGCCCCAGTTTCCGCCCGGTGCGATGGTCCTCAAGCTCGCGGCGATTTCCGATGTTCCCACCCTCGATCCCGCTGCCGGCTACGATGTCGATTCCTGGATGTTCGAGCAGATGATCTTCGACACACTGATCCGCTACAGCGATGCCGGCGTCGATCTCGTGCCCGATCTCGCGACCGCCTGGGAATCTTCGCCGGACTCGACCGTCTTCACGTTCCATCTGCGCCGCGATGCGCGCTTTACCAACGGACGCATCGTCACCAGCGCCGACTTCAAGTACGCGATCGAGCGCGTGCTCGATCCCGCGACGCGCTCCAAGGGCATGGAATACTACCGCGCGATCGCCGGCGCCGAGGACTTTGCCGCGCATCGCGCGAAGTCCGTCGCCGGTATCGAAACTCCCGATGCGTGGACGATGGTGTTTCATCTTATCGTGCCCGATCCGATCTTCCTGCAAAAGCTCGCGATGCCGTTTGCGGCTGCCGTCCCGCGCGAGGCGGTCGAAAAATGGGGTGACGATTTCTCGCGTCACGTCGTCGGCAGCGGCCCCTTCATGCTCAAGGAGTGGATCGGCGGCCAGCGTATCGTCCTCGTCAAAAACCCCGGCTACTTCGTCAAGGGCAGCCCGCACCTCGACGCCGTGGTCGAAGCGATCGGCGTCAGCGAGGACCTCCAATGGTTCAAATTTGAGGCCGGCGAAATCGACGTCTCGAATATACCGCCCGCCGTATTTCCGTACGTGATGAAGACCCCGCGCCTGCGCGATTTGACGCTCAGGATCGTCACCGTCACCACGCGCTACATGGGCATGAACTGCCAGATGCCGCCATTTACCGACGAACGCGTCCGCCGCGCGCTTAACTACGCGGTCAACAAGCCCAAGCTGATCGCTGTGCTCAACGGCCGCGGCATCGTCGCCAACGGGGTGATGCCGCCGGGGCTGCCCGGCTACGCTCCCGGCCTTTCCGGCTATCCGTATGATCCGGCGCGTGCGCGCGAATTGCTCGAGCAGGCCGGTCTCGGTCACGGCTTCGCGGCGACGCTCTGGATGCCCGCCGATCAGACCATGATGATCCTCGGCCAATCGATTCAGCAGGACCTCGACCTCGTCGGCGTTCGTCTCCGCTTGAAGGCGGTCGCCTTCGCTCCGTTCCTCGAAGCGGTTCGTCAACCCAGGACCGTGCCGCTCTTTTTTATGGGATGGGAGGCGGATTTTCCCGACCCGGCCAACTTCCTCGACGTGCTGCTGTCACGCCATCAATGGGGCGCCAACAACGATACCTTCTTCAGCGATCCGCGCGTCGATGCGTTGCTCGCCGAGGCCGCTCCGCTGAGCGATCTCGCCCGGCGTTACGCGCTCTATCGCGAGGCCGAACGAATTATTGTTGCCGATGCGCCGTGGGTCTTTCTCTACTATCCGATTACCTATGAAATTCAGCAGCCGTGGGTGCACGGCTACGTGCTCAATCCGATGCGCCCCGCGCGCCTCGAAAAGGTCTGGCTCTCACCCCATCCCGCCAGCTAATAGTTACGGTCGGCCAACCTCATGCCCAATGTAGCTCCGCCCTATGCCAACGATGCCGTCGCGCATCTCAAACGCGTCGATCCGGTTCTCGGCGACGTTATCGATCGCGTTGGCCCCTATCTGATCCCGCGCCGCCCCGAACGCTTTCCGGCGCTGGTGCGCGCGATCATCTTTCAGCAACTCGCGGGCCGCGCCGCCCAGGCCATCCACGATCGTTTCGTCAAGGCGGTCGGCGGCAACCGTTTCCCGACGCCCGCGCTCGTCCTCGCCGCTTCCGACGAAACGCTCCGCGCGGCCGGACTCTCCCGCGGCAAAATGGCCTACATCCGCGACCTCGCCGGCCACGTCCGCGATCGCACGCTTAATTTCCATCGCTTCTCAGGCATGGACGACGACGCCATCATCGCCGACCTCACCCGCGTGCGCGGCATCGGGCGCTGGACTGCCGAAATGTTCCTGATGTTCAATCTCCATCGCCCCGACGTTTTCCCGGTGGACGACCTTGGCGTGCGCAACGCCGTCGCCCGCCTCTATGCGATGAGCGCGCCGCCGCCCCCCAGAGAACTCCGCGAATTCGGCGAGCGCTGGCGCCCCTACCGTTCGGTCGCGGCCTGGTATCTCTGGCAGAGCATGACCCTCGTCACCCCGGGCGACTCCGCCGAAACCGCCGCGGCCAAAGCGAAGTCCAAGGTCACGGCGAAGCCACGCAAGAATTCCGCGACGAAGGCCGGCGCGCGCAAAACCGCCGCGTTGGCGCCGCCCGCAAAATCCGCGGCGTCTCACCGATCGTCCCGCAAAAATTCCTGAAATCCGCGCGCGGGCTTGGAGTCCGCACCGCCGAATGTGCGATCATTACCCCCGATGGATTTCGTCGAACGCCTGATCGCAGCGCAACGGTTGAAACATACGGTCGCCATTCTCGGGGTCGATCCGCAACTCGATTCCAAAACCGCACCCGGCGTCCCGCCCGGTTATACGCTCGCGCGCTTTTGCTGCGAGATCGTCGAGGCCTGCGCGCCCCATATCGGCGCGATCAAGCCGCAACTCGCCTTCTTCGAGGCCCGCGGCCTTGACGGGATGCGCGCGCTGGTCGACGTCCTCAAACTCGCCCGCTCGCTCGGCCTGGTCACGATTGCCGACGCCAAGCGCGGCGATATCGGCACCACCTCCGCCGCATACGCCGAGGCCTTTCTCGGTGACGGCGACTTCGCTTGCGACGCGATCACGGTCAATCCGTACCTCGGCAGCGACGCCCTCGCGCCGTTCGTCGCCCGCGTGCGCACTGGCCGCGGCCTGTTCGTACTGGTCAAGACCTCGAATCCCTCGTCAGGCGAATTCCAGGACCTCGAGGCGCCGCACCGTCCGCTCTGGGAGGCAGTCGCCGAACGCGTCCACGGATGGGGCAGTGATTTCATTGGCGCCGAGGGCTTCACGCCGGTCGGCGCCGTGGTCGGCGCGACGTATCCCGAACATGCGCGGCGCGCGCGTGAACTGATGCCCGACTCGTTGATCCTGGTGCCCGGCTACGGCGCGCAAGGGGCCAGCGCCGAGGACTCGATTATCACCGCGCGCGCCGACGGACTCGGCACCATCGTCAACGCCAGCCGCAGCCTCATGTACGCCTATCTCAAAGGTTCCGACTCGACGCCCGGAGTCGCGGCCGCGGCCGCCGCCGCGACGATGCGCCGCGCGCTCAACGACGCGCTGACCGCCGCCGGCAAAACCCCGCCCGCCTAAAGTATCAGCGGCGAGGTTTTCTTCGTACAACCGCGACCGCATGGACTCGAGTACGGCAAAAAATAAAAAAGCCGCGCGCCACCTCGAGTGACGCGCGGCCAATTCAGCCACAAGTTATCTTGCAATGAGGTTCTGCTTGCGCGTTCCTATGCGCGCAG
The DNA here is from genome assembly GCA_021780755.1 of Deltaproteobacteria bacterium. Taxonomy (GTDB): domain Bacteria; phylum Desulfobacterota; class Binatia; order Binatales; family Binataceae; genus JADMIL01. The sequence goes on from JAJXYF010000010.1 coordinate 217,960, forward strand.
CAGTGCCGCCTCGTCCTGCGCGAGCGTCGCGTAAACCTCGCGATCGATCTCGCGATAGCGCTTCAGGATTTCGTCCGCCTTGCCTTCGCTCCCTTCCTCGCGCGCGATTTCCCGCATCTTCTTCTCGATCCACGACAGATGCCAGGTCTCGTCTTCGGTCACGGCCTTGAGCACCTCGAGCGTGGCTTCATCGACGTTCGGCAGCGCCGCATGCGCCATGTACCGGCTCTGCGCGCGCTCCTCGACCACCACCGTCAACCCCAGCACTTCGACGATTCCCCGCGGCACTCCGATGCGCATTCCCAGCCGCCGCTGGTAGCCGTCGTTCACGAACACCGGCGACCCGCCCAGGTCGGCGATTCGACGGGTCCACAGCCATGCGTGGCGTGTCTCGTCCGACAGGTGCTTGGTCATTTTCAACTGGGAATCGCCGTCTTTGAGATGGCCGATGATATTGAAGAGCAAACGGGCGCCGCGCAGTTCCGCGTCGCGATAGAAGCTGAAGATCAAGATCTGCTTTTCGGTCGCAGACATCCTGCTCATATCTATCGCACTACGATCCCCACCACCCACTATGGATTCGTTGGTCAGGTCCATCATCCTCTATTTATTGAGTTCCAAGAGATTGACTAGCCGCTTGGCCCGATCAGGCAGTTTCGTTTTAAGTATGCGAATCGAACCTGCCGGTCAAGATTAGCACGATTTGCTTTCGCGAGCGTGCCGTGCGTGCGCCGTCCACAACTTATTGCGCAAACACGCCAGTTCCCGTCCACCGATGCTATCGTGACCATGATATAGCCCATGATATAACCCGTCTTAAGACGAACGCAGCGGCCCGGCGTTTCGGGCCGGCGCTCGCCCGGACCCTCGCATTCAACGATGGCACCCACTCCCGACGCATATTGGCTGGCTTTGAGACGCGCGCGCGGTGTCGGCCCGCGCATTGCCCGTCTCTTGCTCGAACGCTTCCAGTCGCCCGAGCGCATCTTCGGCGCCTCTGAAAACGAACTCGTGCAGACCGGCATCCCCCGGCCGACCGCGCACAATATCGTCACCTTTGCCGATTTCGATCCGCTCGAAAAGGAACTTTGCGAATTGCCGCGCCTCGGTGCACGCCTCGTTCGCTGGAGCGACCCGGACTACCCGATCAATCTGCGCCATATCGCCGATCCTCCGCCTTATTTCTTTATCCGTGGCGCCCTCAAGCCCGCCGACTCCCATTGCATCGCCGTGGTCGGTGCCCGCGCGGCCAGCGAAATGGGCCGTCGGATGGCCCAGCGCCTCGGCCTCGAACTCGCCGCCAAGGGCTTCACCGTTGTCAGCGGCCTCGCGCGCGGCATCGACTCCGAAGCGCATCAGGGGGCGCTCGACGGCCGCGGCCATACGGTGGCCGTAATGGGCTGCGGCATCGACGTCACCTACCCGTCCGAAAATCGCAAACTGGCCTCGGCGATTATCGACGGCGGCGGGGCGATCATCTCGGAGTTGCCGGTCGGTACGCCACCGATCGCCGAGAACTTTCCGACCCGCAACCGCCTTATTTCCGGCCTGTGCCTCGGCGTCGTTATCGTCGAGGCCGCCGAGAAAAGCGGCTCGTTGATCACCGCCCGCATGGCGCTCGAACAGGATCGCCAGGTCTTCGCCGTCCCCGGCAGTCCCTTGACCGGACGTACCCGCGGCAGCAATCGTCTTCTGAAGGAGGGCGCACGGCTGGTGGACTGTGTGGAAGACGTGCTAGAGGAACTGGCCCCACAACTGGGGCAGGTGTCTGCCCATCATCGGCCCGAGCCGCCCGCGGAGGCCGATATGGAGGAAAAAGACGCTACGGATTCAGCAATTCCCGCGCCAAATGAACTTAATATCGTCTTAAACCAGCTAAAAGGCTCCGAAAAGCTCCACGTTGATTCAATCATCGAAGGATCGGGACTCAACGTACAAACAGTGCTTAAATTACTGCTGGAGCTTGAACTCACCGGCGCCATCACTCAACATCCCGGCAAGCTCTTTTCGTTGATCTAGAAACGGAGGACGACCCGCACGGTTTGAGCAAAGGGGCTGAAGATTGGCAAAAAACCTGATCATCGTCGAATCGCCTGCCAAGGCGAAGACTATCAAGCGCTACCTCGGGGCGGATTTCATCGTAACGCCCTCGGTCGGCCATGTGGTCGATCTGCCGAAAAGCAAACTCGGCGTCGACGTCAAGGACGATTTCAAACCCGAATACCATGTAATCGCCGGCAAGGCGAAAGTCATCGAGGGTATCAAGGCGGCCGCCAAGAACAAGAAAAACATCTATCTCGCGACCGACCCCGACCGTGAGGGTGAGGCGATCGCGTGGCACATCGCCGACCGCCTCGGCAAGACCGGCGCCGCCGTCCATCGGGTGCTTCTGCACGAGATCACCGAAAAGGCGATCAAGGCCGCGATCGCCAATCCGAGCGACTTGAACCACGACCTCTTCGACGCCCAGCAGGCGCGCCGCGTACTCGACCGCCTGGTCGGCTACAAGGTCAGCCCGCTACTGTGGGAGAAGGTCAAGCGCGGTATCAGTGCGGGGCGCGTGCAGTCGGTGGCGCTCAGAATCATCGTCGAGCGCGAAAAGGAGCGCGAGGCCTTCCGTCCCGAGGAATACTGGACGCTCGATGCCAATCTTGCGGCCAAAAATCCGCCGCCCTTCAAGGCCCGGATCTACAGCTTCAAGGACCATCGGATCGACAATAAGGCTTACAAGCTGCCTGAGTCCGAGGCGCGCGAGATTGTTGCCGAGTGCGAGAGCAAGCCCTTCGTCGTCCGCAAGATCGAGCGCAAGGAGGTCCGCCGCAGCGCCGCGCCCCCGTTCATCACCTCGCGCCTGCAGCAGGAGGCCTCGCGCAAGCTCTACTTCCAGCCCTCGCGCACGATGAAGGTCGCGCAGCGCCTCTACGAAGGTATGGAACTGGGCGAGGAGGGCGCCACCGGTCTCATCACATATATGCGGACCGATTCGCCACGGGTCTCCGACGACGCGCTGGCGGAGGTGCGCGGCCATATCGCTGACCGTTACGGCAAGCAATACGTGCCCGACCGCCCCAACTTCTATCGCTCCGGCAAGTCCGCGCAGGACGCCCATGAGGCGATTCGCCCGACCTCGGTCGCGCGCGACCCCGAGTCCCTCGCCCGCTACCTCGCCAAGGACGAACTCGCCCTTTACACCCTGATTTACAACCGCTTCGTCTCGAGCCAGATGAACCCCGCGGTTTACGACCGCACCACCGTTGACATCGAGTCTGGCGCCGCGCTCTTTCGCGCCAGTGGCCAGGTGATGAAGTTCGACGGCTTCATGCGCGTCTATCTCGAAGGTCAGGACGAGGCTGCCGACGATGACGACGTCGCGACGCTCCCCGCCATGACCGAGGGCGAGCGCCTCACGCTGGTCAAGCCGTTGGCGCCGACCAAGACCGATCCGCAAGCCATCGGGTTCGACCTCGAACAGCACTTCACGCAGCCGCCGCCGCGCTTTACCCAGGCGACCCTGATCAAGGAACTCGAAGACAAAGGCATCGGCCGCCCCTCGACCTACGCCTCGATCATGGCGAGCATCCTCAATCGCGAATACGTCGAGGAGGACGAGAGCAAGCGCATCCGCCCGACCTCGCTCGGCCGCGTGGTCTGCGACCTCCTGGTCACCGCGTTCCCCGACATCCTGGAGGTCGGCTTCACCGCCGGGCTCGAGCTTGAACTCGACGGCGTCGAAGAGGGGCGCGAGAACTGGGTCAAAACCCTCAAGCGCTTCTACGGCCCGTTCGAGAAACGCCTCGGCGCGGCCAAAAAGCTGATGCCCGAGGTCAAGCGCAAGGGCCTCGAAACCGACCTCAAGTGCGAACTCGACGGCGGTACGATGGTCATCAAATGGGGCCGCAACGGCGAATTCCTCGCCTGCTCCAACTACCCCAAGTGCACCAACACCAGCGAGTTCAAACGCGACGATCAGGGCAAGGTGATACCGCAGGAATCCACCGCGCCCGCCGCCACCGACGAGGTCTGCGAAAAGTGCGGCAAGCCGATGGTGCGGCGACGCTCGCGCTTCGGTGAATTTCTCGGATGCTCCGGCTATCCCGATTGCGACGGCATCAAGCGCACCCGCGCCGAGCCGGTCAGCACTGGCGTCGCCTGTCCGGATTGCAAGGAGGGCGTAATCCTCGAACGGCGCAGCCGCCGCGGCAAGATCTTCTTCGGCTGCGGCCGCTATCCCAAGTGCAAGTTCGCGAGCTGGGATCGTGTCGTCCTCCACCCATGTCCCGATTGCGGCTCGACCTACCTGGTCGAAAAGACCACCAAGCGCGACGGCACTCGATGGCAATGCCCGAACAAGGAATGCGGTTATCAGCAGCCGCCCGCGGACGCGCCCGCGCCGGCCGCGATTCACGAGCCCCCGGCCCCCACGATCGCGTAGCCTCCTGGCTGCGGAGTTAATGGAGGTCGCGATTGAATCCCCTCGACTCGTACGAGGACAAATTTATTCACCGTGGGAAGCTCAGTCCAAAAAATCAGGTCAGGTCTGTTGGGCCGCTTGAAACCTTTCAAAGGTTTCAACCCGTTCCTTCTCCCCTTTCCGTTCTCAGTGTTGACTGACCTCGGCCAATCGCCGCCGCAGAAAGCGCTGTTGCGGTTCGTCGGTGATCAACGCGAGCGCATGCTCGTAGGCTTCCCGCGCCTCACGCCAGCGGCCGAGGCGTCGCAGCAGGTCGGCCCGCGCCGACCACAGGAGATGGTAGTCGCGTAATTCGCCCTGCGCCTCGATCGCGTTGATCAGGCCGAGCCCATACTCCGGCCCTTCCGCCATCGCGACCGCGACCGCCCGATTCAGTTCGACCACCGGCGACGGCTGGATCCGGGTGAGTACCGTGTAGAGCGCGGCGATCTCGCGCCAATCGGTATTCCCCGCCACCGCCGACCGTGCGTGCGCCGCCGCGATCGCGCACTGGATCGTATATGGGCCCGGTATCGCCGAACTCAGTGCGGAGGTCGCCAGCGCCAGACCCTCGCGAATCTGCGCCGGGTTCCAGAGCGCACGGTCCTGCTCCTCGAGCAGCACCAGGTCGCCGTCGGCGTTGAGCCGTGCGGCGCGCCGCGCGTCATGCAGCAGCATCAGTGCCAGCAGCCCGCGCGCTTCCGAATTTTCCGCAATCAGTTCGCATAAAATGCGTCCCAGGCGAATCGCCTCGGTGCACAAATCGCCCCGCACCAGCGCCGCCCCGGAGGTCGCCGAGTAGCCCTCGTTGAAAATCAGGTAGATGACCGCCATCACGGCCTCGAGCCGGTCGGGCAGCAACTCGTCGGGCGGTACTTCGTATGGGATGCACGCCGCCCGAATCTTGCGCTTGGCGCGCACCAGCCGTTGCGCCATGGTCGCGGCCGGTACGATAAAAGCGCGCGCGATCTCCTCGGTCGTCAGGCCGCACAACGTGCGCAAGGACAGCGCCACCTGGGCCTCGAGCGCGAGCGCCGGATGGCAGCAGGTGAAGATCAACCGCAGGCGATCGTCGGGCACCGGGTCGGCGGCAGCGTCATCGCCGGTTCTTTCGCCGAGGTCCTCCGGCGACGACAACGCCGAAATTTCGCGAAGTTTATCGTCGAGGCGGCCGCGCCGGCGGAGGCGATCGATCGCCTTGTGGCGGGCGGCGCCGATAATCCACGCGCGCGGATTTGCCGGGACGCCCTCGCGCGGCCACTGTTCGAGCGCCGCGGCAAAGGCGTCGTGTATCGACTCCTCGGCGAGGTCGAAGTCGCCCACCAGCCGAATTACCGCCGCGACGATGCGGCCGTAATCCTCGCGATAAAGTTGTTCGAGTGCCGCGTTGCCCATCGCAAGCCGCCCGGGGTTAAGCTACTCCACCGGGCGGCCGCGATTCCATCAGTGCCCTGTCACATCTTCATCACGGGCCGTACTTCGATCGAACCGAACCGGGCGCCCGGAATCCGCGCCGCGATCGCCACCGCCTGGTCCAGGTTCTCCGCCTCCACCAGGTAGTAGCCGCCCAGATGTTCCTTGGTCTCCGCGAACGGGCCGTCAACCGTTAACGTCTTGCCGTCGCGTACGCGCACCGTCGTCGCGGTGCTGGTCGGTTGCAGCGGGGCGCCGGCCTGGAAATTGCCCGACTTGATAATGCCCTGGGTGAACGCGCCGTATTCCGCGAACATTTTGTTCCTTTCCTCGGCCGGCATCTGGGCGTTCTCGTTGGTGTAAATCAAAAGCATGTACTGCATTGGAGCCTCCTTCGAGCGTCGATTTCTCGCTTACATCTCTTAGTCGAACGGCCCGATCCCGGATCGACATCCGCCAATAATTTATTTTGTGGTCCGGTTGCCGGCTTAATTCGCGGCGCGCCGAAATCGTACCAATGCGGACGCGGTTTACACCGCCGCGCAAACCCGTCACGATTTAGATCCGCCGCGGCGTGAGCGTGCGGCGTTCATAAATGAACCAGGCCCTGATCAACGTAATCGGCGCCGGCTTGGCCGGCAGCGAAGCCGCATGGCAAATCGCCCGCCGTGGCGTGCGCGTGCGGCTCCATGAGATGCGTCCGGTGCGGATGACCGAGGCGCATCAGACCGGCATGTTCGGCGAGTTGGTCTGTTCCAATTCGCTGCGTAACGATTCGATGGAGACCGCGGTCGGCGTTCTGAAAGAGGAGATGCGGCGGCTGGGCTCGCTGATTATCGCGACCGCCGATTCTGTTCGTGTGCCCGCCGGGTCGGCGCTGGCGGTGGACCGCGAGGAATTCGCGCGCATCCTCACAGAGACTCTAGCCGCCCATCCGCTGGTCGAGATCGTCCGCGCCGAGGCCACCGCGATGCCGGCGGAGCCAACCATCGTCGCGACCGGCCCGCTCACCAGTCCCGCGTTCGGCGCCGCCCTCAATCAGATCGTCGGCGAGCGCAATCTCTATTTCTACGACGCCATCGCACCGATTGTTGCCGCCGCCTCGATCGATATGAACGTCGCGTTCATGGCCTCGCGCTGGGGCAAGGGCGGCGAGGACTACATCAATTGTCCGCTCGATGAGGCCCGCTACACCGCCTTCGTCGCCGCGCTGATGGCGGCTGAAAAAGTCGCGGCCCATTCCTTTGAGAAGCAGATTTATTTCGAGGGCTGCATGCCGATCGAGGAGATCGCGCGCCGTGGTCCGATGACGCTCGCGTTCGGCCCGATGCGCCCGGTCGGGCTGGCCCATCCGCGCACCGGCGAGCGGCCGTTCGCAGTGGTGCAATTACGTCAGGACGACGGTGCCGGCCGCCTGTTCAACATGGTCGGCTTCCAGACCAAGATGACCTATCCCGAGCAGCGCCGCGTGCTGCGCATGATCCCCGGCCTCGAGCGGGCCGAGTTCGTGCGACTCGGCTCGCTGCATCGCAATACCTTTATAGATGCGCCGCGGCTGCTGCGCCCGACCCTCCAGTTTCGCGGGCGCGATGACCTCTTTCTGGCCGGCCAGATGATCGGCGTCGAAGGCTACGTCGAGTCGGCCGCCGCCGGCATGCTCGCCGCCATCAACGCCGCGCGGATGGTGACCGGGGCCGAATTGGTGGTGCCGCCGCCCGAGACGGCACTCGGCTCGCTGGTCGCCTACGTCACCGACGCCGGCCGCCGGGATTTTCAACCGATGAACGCGAATTACGGCTTGATGCCCGACCTCAAGAGCCGTGCGCGCGGACGCGAAAAGAAAATCGAAATGGGCGCGCGCGCAATCGCCGCGTTCGACCATTGGATCGTTCGCAACGGACTCGATACGTCCGCCTCCGCTAACGCCGCTGCCGCCGTGGACGCGCCCGCATAGGCTTCCCGTACTGGTGAATTCGTGAAACTGGCGACACTCGACGTCGGCACCAACACCGTACTGATGCTGATCGCGGAGCGCGAAGCGAGCGGCGCCGTTCACGTCATCGCGGACCTCGCGCGGATCACGCGGCTCGGCCGCGGAGTCGATTCCAGCGGACAGCTTGATCACGAATCGGCGGCGCAAACGCTCGCGGCGATCACGGAATTCGCGCAAAGAGCGCGCGCGCTCGGCGTCGAGAAAATCGTCGGTGTCGCTACCGCCGCGTTGCGCGACGCTAAGGACGGTGCGGACTTTCTCGCCCAGGCCAAGGAGCGCGCCGGTGTCGATCTCGAGATCATCACGGGGGAAACCGAAGCCCAGCTTTCCTATCTCGCGGTCGTCAAAGGGCTCGCGCTCGACCCTACCGCCAAAATCCTCATCGTGGATATCGGCGGCGGCTCGACCGAACTGATTCGCGCGGAGCCGGGTCGCAAGCTCGAACTGGTAAGCCTGCGACTCGGCTCGGTGCGCCTGACCGAGCGCATCGTACACAACGATCCTCCGACCGCCCGCGAAGCCGCCGACCTCCGCCTCGTCGTCAACGACGCGCTGCAGGAACTCGCCTGGGATTTCACGCCCGACGTGATGGTCGGAATCGCGGGAACCGTCACGACCGTCTGTGCCGTGGCGCTCGGGCTCGCCACCTATGACGCGAAAATCGTTCACGGCCATCACCTCTCGCATGGCGATGTGCTCGCCGCCCTCGCGAAGTTTGGCGCGATGGCGCTGGCCGATCGCAAGCACGTGCCTGGCCTCGAAGCCGCGCGCGCCGACGTCATCTTCGCCGGCGCCGCCATCCTCGAGCGCATCATGGGCCATTTCCATCTCTCCGAGGTTGTGGTGAGCGACCAGGGTGTCCGTTGGGGCCTGCTCTGGCGCATCCTCGAACAATCTCCGGCCCCCGCGACTTGAGCCCGCGGTGTGGCGCGTCGCGTGCGTCTGGCCCAATGCTTGCGCTGGTCGGCATGCCCTTGTACCCGGATTCCAGATGGAGGGCCCGCAAGATGACCAAGGCGGAGTTGATCGAAGTGCTCGCTCGCGCCACGCGCCAGCAGAAAAAGATCGTCGCGACGACCGTCGAAATGACCTTCGATCAAATTGCCCGCGCGATTCGCAAGGACAAGCGCTTCTGGATGCCCGGCTTCGGCACCTTCTCCGTCCGCCGCCGCAAGCCGCGCGCCGGATTCAATCCGCGCACCAAAACCGCGATGACGATTCCGGCCGCTCGCACGGTCGGCTTTCGCCCCGCGCCGAAGCTGAAAAAAAGTCTGTGAACGCTGGCCCGAGTCACGCTCCGGCCCCGCCGGAAATCTCCGCCGATTCGCGCCGCGATTCCCGCGAATTTCCGACTCCCGGCTGCGGCACCCTTGCGATACTGGCCCTCGCGCTCCTCATCGGCGGCGGTCTGCGCTTCGCCGATCTCGGCCGACGCGAAATGTCCGCCGACGAAGGCGCCTCCTGGGCGGCCGCCTCCGCCCCGACCGTTCACGCCGTCCTCCTCGCCCAAAGCACCCTCAATCCCGGCAAGGCCGGACTCCATGACCTCGCATTGCATCTCTGGATTCGTGCGTTCGGCGACCGCCTCGCCACGATGCGGATGCTCTCCGCGGCCCTCGGCACGCTCGCGATTGTGCTGGTCTTCGGCACCGCGCGGGAACTTTTCGCCGCAGGCATCAATTCCGCCGTCGGCACACGCCCCGATGCGCATCGGCATGATGAAGCCGCCGCGATCGCCGCACTCATCTTCGCGGTCAACCTCGTCACCATCAAATATTCGCGCGAAGTGCGGATGTACCCAATCGTCATTGCGGCCGTCGTTGCGCAGACCTGGTGCTTTTTCCGCGCGCTGCGGCGTGGACGTTTCGCCGCTTACGCCGGGGTCGCGATCTTCACCGCGGTCGCGCTTGCCGCGCATGTGATGGCGGCGCTGGCCTTCACCGGCGAGGGGCTATGGCTGGCCGGCGTACTCGCGCGCGATCGCTTCGACTTCGCCGCGATGCGCGCGCGGCGCGCGCTTGCCCTCGTGCTCGCCCTCGGCGCGGGGGCCGCGATGCTAGCGCCACTTGCCCCCGCCATCATTTCCGGTGCCGCCCACGCCGCCGATATCGGCGCCATCGATTGGATCAAGCGCCCGCCGCCATGGGCGCCCTTTGCGTTGTTCAACAAGGCCACCGGCAGCGTCGCGTTCCCCGTAATGGCCGCGCTCGCGATATGGGCTGTGGTCCGCGGATGGCCCCGCTGGCGCGACGCGATCGTCTTCGCGCTCCTTTGGATGTGGACACCGCCGATCGTCCTGATGTTCGTCTCCTACGCGATTCGCCCGGCCTTCGTCGAGCGTTACCTGATCTCATGCTTCGTCCCATTCTTCATCCTGATTGCGATCGGCGTCGCCGAACTCCGCACGCGTTCCGTCCGCCTCGCCGCGATCGGTTTGACGGTGGCCCTCGCACTTGGTCACGTCGTCGCATGGGATCGCAAACCGCATGACGCGCAATGGCGCGAGGCCGCGCGCGCCGCCGCAACTTCATTCACTTCGACAACTTCCAGTTCTTCGAGCTTAAACAACGCCACGCTGGCCGTCGCTCCCGGCTATGCCGTCAACGTCGTTCGCTATTACTTGCAAGCGGATTCCGCGACACCAACGGCCCATCCCGCCGCCGCGATCGGCCCCGATCCTGCACCCGTGGTTCTGATCGGCGACCAGGGTGTCGCACCCTCGATGGCCGCCACGCTCGATCGCGAATACCCGCGTCCGCTGGCTAATCTGCGCGGGGTCATGGTACGGGGACGTTACTAGATGCGCGAATTTCGCCAAGCAATACAGGTGCCCGGATGAGCGAGAATACAATTGACCCGCAACAGTTGAAGGACGAACAGCGCCGCGACTGGGACGCCGCCGCGGCCGGTTGGAAAAAATGGTGGCCCGTGTTCGAGCGTTCCGCGCAGCACGTCAGCGATCGCCTCGTCGAATTGGCCGCCGTCAAAGCCGGCTCCCGCGTCCTTGACGTCGCGACCGGCAACGGCGAGCCCGCGCTCACCGCCGCGCGTAGCGCCGGAGCCACCGGCCGCGTCATCGCGACCGATCAGTCCGCCGGCATGCTCGCCATCGCGCGCGAGCGCGCCGCCGCACTCGGCGTCGCCAACGTTGAATTTCGCCAAACCGACGGCGAAGCCCTCGCCATCGACGATCGCGACTTCGACGCGATCGTCTGCCGCTGGGGCCTCATGTTCATGCCCGACGTCAAGGGCGCGTTGCGTGCGATGCATGATCGCCTGCGTATCGGCGGCCGCCTCGCGACCTCAGTTTGGGCCGCCGCCGACAAGGTTCCCATGATCAGCATCGGCGCCGAAGCGGTGCGGCGCATCGCCAATCTTCCGCCGCCGCCCGCCGACGCGCTCGGCCCGCTGCGCCTCGCCGATGAATCGATCATGCGTGCCGCGCTCGCCGCGGCCGGTTTCAAAGACGTTTCCGTCGAGCGTATTCCGGTTACGTTCGAGATGGATTCAGCCGCCGATTTCGTGCAATTCCGCTGCGACGTCTCGGCCCAGTTCCGCATGTTGCTCGATCACCAGCCGGCCGACGTCCGGGCGAAAATTATCGCGGCGGTCGCGGACGGCGCGCGTGCCTATGCCGACGCGAGCGGACGCGTCCGCACCGTCAACGAAACCATCTGCTTCGCCGCCACGCGCTGATTCGCGCCGCGTCCTGCGCTCATCGCACGCCCCCCCCCAACGTGCTGCCATAGCGATGACATCTTGGTATCGTGGGCGCGGAGGGGAGGTGCGCGATGGTCCTGGTGGAGATCGAGATTCCCGGTCGCGTCTGAATCCGTTTGACGATTCCGGCTTACCACACGCCTGCGGCCGCGACGCCTGATGGCGCGCCCGATACCGCGGCGGCGCCGCGCCGCTCGCTGCTCCGCCACGCGCCCGCGATCGTGATCCTGCTGATCGTGGTTGCCGACGCCGCGCAGTTTCCGGACCCCGACCTGTGGGGCCATCTGCGCTTTGGGCAGGCCGCGCTCGCCAGCGGTCACGTGATCGTCCGTGACACATATTCCTACAGCGTGGCGGGCGGCGTCTGGCGCAATCACGAATGGCTCACCGAAATAGTCATGGCGCTCGCCTACAACAGTCTCGGCGTCTTCGGGCTCAAGTTATGGAAGTTCGCCTGCGTCGCCGCGACCATCTTGCTGATGGCGCTCGCACTCGCGGAGACCGGCGCTTCCCCCGCGATTCAGATGAATACGCTCGGACTCGCCGCACTCGCGATGGTTCCGCAAAACCAGTTCCGCCCGCAGCTCTTCACCTTCATGCTCCTTGCCGCGACGCTCGCGTTGCTGACGCGGGACAATTATCGCGGTCGCGCACCGCTCTGGTTGATGGTTCCGATCATGGCGCTGTGGGGCAATCTGCACGGCGGCTTCATCATCGGTATCGCGACCCTCGCGACCTACGCCGGCGTCGTCGCCGTGCGGGATTGGCTCGCCGGGCGCGGCCTCGGCCGCGCGCTCCGCCTCGGCCTGATCGCGCTCGCCGGAACCCTGGCGACGCTGATCTCGCCATATGGCATCAACGCATGGCTCGTCGTGCTGAACGCGCTCAAGCATTCCGCAACCCAACCCGTCATCGCCGACTGGCAGCCCCTGCTCTCCGCGATCGCCCTGGGATGGAGCACGCATCCGGCCGACACCATCTTCTTTATCTGCGGGGCGCTCGTGATGTTCGCGTTCGCGCTGGTCTTCATCCGCACACCGCAGGCGGGCGACCTTCCGCTCGTTGCCATCGCGGCGATCTTGAGCGTTGCCGCCTTCATAGCGGTACGGAACATGCCGCTCGCGATGATCGCGTGCGCGGCGCCGCTCGCCCGTCACGTGGAGTTGCTCTTTGCGCGCCGGCGCGATCGCCAACTCGCGCAAGGTCTCGCCGGCCCCCCGGCGACCGGCGCCGACGACGCTGTCGCGGCGGCTGTGTCTGCCGACGATCGACCGGGCTCCAACCCATGGCTGGTCGCCTCTATCGCGATCGTCCTTGCGCTCGTCAGCGGGATCTTCTCCACCCACATTTCCGTCGGCGCCGAATCTCCCGTCGGCGCTGCTGCCTTCATGCGCCGGCACGACCTCCGTGGCAACATCCTCAGCGCCTTCGGCAACGGCGAATATCTGATTTGGCACCTCGCGCCCGCCTCCCGCGTCTTCATCGACGGGCGCTATGATACCGTCTATCCGCAACGGGTCGTCGATCAATACCTCGACTTCATCAACGCGCGACCCGACGCGCTGGCCGTCCTGCAAGCCTATCCTCACGACTTCGTGCTGGTGTCGGCCAACGGTCCCGCGCTCGGCGTTATGCGCCATGCGCCCGATTGGACGCTCATCTACCGCGATCCGCACTGGGTCCTTTTCGCGCGGGCGGATTCGGCCGCGGCGAAAATGCCCGGCGTCCCCTTCACGGGAAATCCGCCGCCCATCAGTAATTTTCCATGACCGCCGCCGTCAATTCGCGCTCGCTCCCGCCCGCGGCCTCGCTCCTGCGCTACGCGCCCGGCCTCGTCGCACTCATCATCGTCATCGCCGACTCCGGTCAAACCACCGATACCGATCTGTGGGGTCACATTCGCTTCGGCCAGGCCGTCATCGCCCTACACCATCTCGTACTTAAAGACCCATATTCCTACACTATGTATGGTAGCCCGTGGAGCAACCACGAATGGCTCACCGAGGTCGTGATGGCAGCCGCCTACAACGCCTTCGGCGTGGTCGGTCTCAAACTGTGGAAGTTCGCCTGTGCCGCCGCCACCATGCTGCTGGTCGTGACCGGCCTCGCCGAAACCCGCGCCACCCCCGCCGCGCAGCTCAACACGCTCACCGTTGTCGCGATCGCGATGATGCCGCAGATGGAGTTTCGCCCCCAGCTCTTCACGTTCATGCTCTTCGCCGCGATGATCGCGCTGCTCGCCCGCGATAATTATCGCGGCCATGCGCCGCTGTGGCTGGTCATCCCGATGATGGCGCTCTGGGCCAATCTCCACGGCGGCTTCATCATGGGCATCGCCGCGCTTGCGCTCTACGCCGGTGTCGTCGCAATCGGCGATCTGGCCGGCGGCGCCGGTCTCGCTCGCACCTTGCGCCTTGCCGCCCTGGCCGTTGCCGCGCTCATCGCCACCATGGCCACGCCCTATGGCCTCGAAACCTGGAGCCCCGTCCTCCACGCCCTGCGCAATCCGATGACCCGCATCGCCGTTACCGACTGGCAGCCGCTGCTCTTCGCGATGCTCCGGCAGTGGCGCGCGCAGCCCGCCGGCGTCATCTATATGCTCTGCGCCGTCGCCCTGATGTTCGCCTTCGTCTCGACCGTCGGCCTCGAACGCCGCGGCGGCGATTCGCCACTCATCGCCATCGCCGTCGTCATGTGCGTCGCCGCCTTCGTCGCCGTGCGCAATCTGCCGCTCGCGATCATCGCGTGCGCGCTGCCGGTCGCGCGCCACTCGTCGCTGCTGTTCGCCCATCTGCGCGAGCGCGCCGAGGCCGCCACCGGCGAGAAATTTGACGCCCCGTCCGCGCGTTCTTCCACCAGCCCGTGGCTTGCCGGTGGCATCGCGGCCGCACTCGCCGTCTATAGCGGCATCTTCTCGCCGCGCCTACGGATGGATAAACCGTATCCGTCGGGCGCCGTCGCCTTTATGCGGGCGCATGATTTGCACGGTAACCTCCTCGCCGATTTCGGCTGGGGCGAATATATGATCTGGCACACCGCCCCCGCCTCGAAGGTCTTCATCGACGGCCGCTACGACACCGTCTATCCATACACGCTGATCGATCGCTATATCGATTTCTACTTCGACCGTCCCGGCGCAGCGGCCGTCCTGACCGCATACCCGCACGACTTGGTCCTTATTCCTCCCACCTCCCGCGCCTATAATCTGATGTCGCGGCAGGCCGATTGGAAAATGATCTACCGCGACGCCGGCAGCGCGCTCTTCGCGCGCACTGCTTCGCCCGGCGCGCATATCGCCGGCGTTCCCGTCGCCGGCAACGCGCCCGAGGTCGCCTACTTCCCATGACGCGCGCATCGGCTCCACGTGCGAGCGTTCGAGCATGCGTCCGATGAAACCGATCGCCGCACCGTCCCTGCTGCGCTACGCGCCCGCCTTCGTGTTTCTCGCGGTCGCGATCGCCGACGCCGGCCGCGTCGCTGACACCGACCTCTGGGGACACATCGCGTTCGGCCGGCTCTTTCTCCGTGTCGGGCCAGTCAGCCACGACCCCTACAACTATTCGGTGCCTGGGCATGCATGGGCGGTTCACGAATGGCTCGCCGAAGTGATCATGGCGCGAACCTACGACACTTGCGGAATCCTTGGCCTGAAATTGTGGAAGTTCGCCTGCACCGCACTGACCATCATCATGCTCGCGATGGCCGCGGCCGAGACCGGCGCCGCACCGCCCCTTCAGGCCGCCGTGCTGGTCACCGCAGCCGTCGCGTTGATGCCGTTGATGCAATTCCGCCCTCAGCTCTATACCTACATCTTCCTTGCCGCCCTCATGGCGTTGCTGGCACGTGATAATTACCGCCGCCGCGCACCACTCTGGCTCGTTGTTCCGGTCTTCGCGCTCTGGGCCAATCTGCACGGTGGTTTCGTCATCGGCGTTGCCGTGCTGGCGCTCTATGCCACTATCGTGTCGGCCGAGGACCTGATCGGCAGGCGCGGATTTCGCCGCGGCACCCGTCTGTTCGGCGTCACCCTCGCGGGCGCGGTCGCTACGCTGGCGAATCCCTACGGCGTCTATGCGTGGTCGCACGTTCTTGGCGCGCTCAACGATCCGCTCACACGCAAGGCCATGGTCGATTGGCAGCCGTTGATCGTTGTCCTCGCGAATTCGCACGGGCTCCATTCGGGCGTCATCTTCTTCGCGCTGGTGGTCGCGATTCTTGTCGTCCTCGCACTGGCCGTTATCATCACTGCGCGCGGCGGCGATCTCCCGCTGATTGCGATCGCGGCCCTGATGGGCGCCGCCGCCTTCGACGTCGTGCGCAATATGCCGCTGGCGGTCATCGCCGCGGTCGCACCGCTCGCACGTCATCTGCATCTGATCGGCATCAAAATGCGCGCCGCCTCCGCACCCGCTTCAGCTATCGCAGAACCTGGACCCGCCGCGGTCACCCCCGCCCCTGCCGCCACCGAACCCGGCCATTTCAACCGCGCCGGCCAAATCGTGATCGTCGCGGGCGCGCTGGTGTTGACGCTGGGCAAAGGCGGTCTGCTGTCGCCACGACTACCGGCGGCGATGAATTACCCGGTTGGCGCCATCGCATTCATGCGCTCGCACCAACTGGGCGGCAACCTGTTGGCGCGCTTCGAATGGGGCCAGTATGCGATCTTTCACCTCACGCCCTCCTCGCGAATCTTCGTTGACGGTCGCGTTGATCTCGTTTATCCGCCGCAGGTGATCGACCAGTATGTGGATTTCTTCGCCGGGGCGCCCGGCGGCGCCCGCCTGCTCGACCGCTATCCACACGACTACGTCTTGATGCCGTCCGGTTCGCCGGCCGACCGCACCGTCTCCGCGCGACCCGACTGGCGGCTGATCTACCGCGACCCGGTCGCGGTGCTCTTCGCCCGCGCGGGCGCGCCCGCCGCCCGCCTGCCCGGCGTGCCGTTCAAGGCGGCCGCCCCGACTTCCGATTTTCCCTGAGATTACATCGGGTTACGCCACCGACGCGGGCTGCATTCGCGACGATGTCATCGATGAACGGCTGCGATGGGACCTTCTGGCGGACGCGCGCGCCCAAATGGCATACTGGCCGCTCGCCGCGGAGAGGTGGCAGAGCCCGGTTTAACGCGCACGCCTGGAACGCGTGTAGACTCGAAAGGGTCTCGGGGGTTCGAATCCCCCCCTCTCCGCCACCGAGTCCCTATCTCTGGCGACACTCCACTCGAATCACCGAAAAGCCCGCCCCAGCGGCGTCATTTGCAAATGTGTGGTCGCGGAGAAAACCACTTTCGAGCGGGTGACACGCAATCCACGGCGAGAATCTCTGTTGGCAAATTCGGAGCGACCGTTTGGGCCGGGGGCGGAATGGAATTGAGGCGGAAGAAGCGGTGAGAAAGCCGGCAAGCGCTGATTAGTTGATTCCGAGCGCCCGTTCCTGCTCGCTCCAAAGGAGCGGCAATTCGATCCGTTCAGTGAGAGCCTTCGCAGTAAGCTCCGGCGGCTGGTGACCCCCGACGATGGCCTCGACAATCCTCGGCGACAGGAACGCCAGCCGAGTCAGACGGCGGACGTAGTTCGGGAGCACCCCTTCACGCCTGGCGAGCGCTGCGACCGATTCCACTTGACCGCTCAGCAAATCGTCAGCCCATTGGCGTCCCCGCGCGATCGCTTTGATGAGCGCGAGATCGGCCAGTGGAGCTGGCGCGCGACTGCCCTGGAGAACCAGTCGCATTTCGAAGCCGCGCCGCCTGATCTGCATCGGGAAGACGCGCGTGATCGTGAGCGCAGTGGGGTTCGCACCGAGCTGCTTTTCCGAGATGGAAGTTGGCAGTTTGAGGGACACGCGAATACCTGTGTTGATGAGGTCGACACGATCGACCAGTGCATTCAGGGCGGGACCAACTTCAACCTCCGATTGCAGGCGCTTCATCCATGCCGCCGCGAGTGAGAACAGGGATGGCAGTTGGTGCTCGGCAAGATCGATTGCAACCGCTGCGTCTGCGATCGCGGCTTCATCACCAAGCATCGTGGAGACCGCCGCCGCGGCGGCGCGTTCGATCTCAGGTGCTGGCAAGCGCCAACTGCTCCGCCGTGAATCCGATGTTCCGTTGATCAGATTGCGCGAGACGTAATAGCGATATCTCCGCTCGCCTTTGACCGCGTGACTGGGCGTCAGGCTCTGGCCGCTATGGTCGAACAGCTTACCGGTCAGCGGACTTGGGGCTGATTTCCTTGCTCGTGGCGCATGTGTCGCCGCGTGGCTTCGCAGCATCAGCTGCGTACTGTCCCATAGATCGCGATCCACGATCGGCTCATGGAGCCCCGGGTGGCGGACGCCCTTGTGGCGAATCTCGCCGATGTAAATGGGATTGGAGAGTGTCCCATAGAGCGCTCCTCGGAAGAACGGGTTCCCGCCTGACTTGCGGCCATTGCTTGCGACCCGGGCTTTGGATCGGATGCAGCGGCGATTCAGATCCTCCATCAGGAGCCGGACCGACCCGAGTTCCAGGTAGCACCGGAAGATCTCACGCACCGTCTCGGCTTCCGCTTGATTCACGACAAGACGCCGGTCAATCGCGTCGTAACCGATCGGCACCACACCGCCCATCCACATACCCTTCTGCTTGGAGGCTGCGATCTTGTCGCGAATTCTTTCGCCCGTTACCTCGCGCTCGAACTGGGCGAACGACAGCAGTACATTGAGCGTCAGGCGTCCCATCGAGGTCGTCGTATTGAACTGCTGGGTGACGGCCACGAATGAGACACCGCGCGCGTCGAACACTTCGACCATCTTGGCAAAGTCGGTGAGCGAGCGGGTCAGGCGGTCGACCTTGTAGACCACCACGACATCGATCAGCCCTTGACTGATATCAGCGAGCAGACGCTGGAGCGCCGGTCGTTCCATCGTCCCGCCTGACAGACCGCCGTCGTCGTAAGCAGTTTTGACCAGGCGCCATCCTTCACCGGCCTGGCTCTTGATGAACGCTTCGCAGGCCTCGCGCTGCGCATGTAGCGAGTTAAAATCCTGTTCCAGTCCTTCCTCGGAAGATTTGCGCGTGTAGATCGCGCAGCGGCGAACCGGTGTCTTACCTTGCTGCATGGTTGTTCTCCATAACCTGCGATCGTAGTCCAAAGAAACGCGGCCCGGACCATCGAGTGCCGGTGATCTCGCGCGCGACTTCGGAGAGCGAACGGTAACGCTTCCCCTTGAAGGACACGCCGTCGTCGAGCATCGTCACCCGGTGAGCGGTACCATGCCATTCGCGGATCAGGATGGTTCCCGTTTGCGCCATTCGCGTCTGGGGCCTCTTCGATGATCCAGTCGCTCTCTCTTCTGCCGCCCGGGCGAGCAGGCGGGAGGTCGGGGGCTTGATTCCGCCGTAAGCCCGCTCCTGCAGATGGCAGGCGATTGCTCGGGTCAGAAAGGAGCGGCCGGTTTCTCGGGAAGGCGCCTTTCCGCAAATGGCTTTCCAGCGCTCCCGGAGTTCATCGATATCGAGTTTCGCGAGGCTCGCAATTTCCGCGGCAAGCGTCTCACCGCCAAGAGCAGGCGACCGCCGCTTCATAAGGGGTCCTCCGCGTATCTTGGCGCACTCAGGTCAGCTGCAAGGTCCATGTGTGGTCCTCCGTTGGAGCGGAAATCCGATCGCTCCATTGACACACACATTGCTCGATTCGCGCAGCACAGCCAGTCCTTCGGACGTGTTTGTGCGCGGGCGCCTGAGGGGGCCCCGTCTCAACGGCGTTGGATCTGCGGTTCTTTTGGTGGCCGTTACCAGGCGCGATTTCAGCGTCATCGAGGTCGGATACGCGGTTTGAAACCTCGCTTCATAGACACGTATTCGGAGCGCTGGAGAGCCGTACGGTTGCGTCGTCAGCATCTGGACGGTTTCTTCGCCGCAATTGCGCCCTATCGTAATCTGGCAGCAAACGGACTACAAAAGTGTCTAGACCTGTGGAGGAGGTCTTGGGGAAGCAGGATTTAGGCTGGTTGTGAACAGAGGCTGAACCGGCTGCCCAAGAGATCGGAGGAGGTGAGATGCGTGCGTTTGAGGGGCTATTTGCGGTCAACATAGTACATTAGGTTTGAGCCGGGGGGCTCACCCGATTGAAACTTTTCCGTCTGTACGAACATCAGAGTCTGACTATATTTTTACTCGGGCTCGCGATTCTGCTCGGCGCGACTGGAGTCCTCGTGTTGAGCGCCAGTGTTCCATCAATCAGCCCGTGCCTGCCCGCTGCGCAACAAGAAGCTAGTAACGCGCTCGCGATGCCCCTGACCTTCGCAGAGTTGACGGGGTCCGCGGTGGCAGTACTGTTGTATTGGTTGCTGATTCAGAGGCAAACGTTTCTTGGTCAGAATTGGCTGCGATGGGCTGTCGCAGTCTCCTGCGGGGGCGCGCTCGGAATTTTGGGAATTTGGGCGGTCTCGTACTTTGCGCCAGATTGCGCAAAGCAGGCGATCGGAAATTCCGGAGAATTCGGAGTGGGTCCTATTTTCGCCTTTGGGAATTTGGTGACGGAACAGTTCTGGAATGCGAGAGCTATAGAGGTGGCCGCCTGGGTATCTTTCTGCACTGTCATATTAGGAGCGGGTCGCCGTTCGTGGTTGAACGCGCAGAGGTAGGCAATGAGTAGAATTTTGGCGGCCATCGGCGGCACTGGGCAAGAAATCGCTCTTGCGTGCTTGCGGCTCTGCCACGTCACGAACTTCGAGATTCCGAAAGTCTTCGTGTTTGATTCTGACAGCTTCGATCCGGATACAACGAAGGGACAAACGGACACTCGCTCGCACCGCCTACGCGAACTGGGAAAGTTCATCCAGGGCATTGGAGGTAACGGGAATCCTGTCACTTTTCAGAGCGTGATAGATCGCAACTATCAGAATGAGACTGTTGCTAGCTTGTTCAGTTCGTCGAATATTCTAGCTCCAGAGACCTGCGACTTGCTCGACTTGCTCATCACGGAAAGCCAACAGCAGGTACCCATAGTAGACGGCTTCCATGGTGAGCCAAGCATCGGCGCGATAGCGTTTGCGGACGCGGTCAGTATCGGAGCATGGAGGGAGTTTGAGGAAAGATTAAACGAGGAAACACAACTTCCTGGACAGCACTTCGTCCTTCTTGCCGGGGGGACGGCTGGCGGCACCGGTCCTGGGGTCCTTCCGGTGCTCGCTGGAGAAGTAATGAATTGGAAGCAGGCTCGGCCACCCGAGGCCCCCAAGGTCAACATCTCTTTGGTAGTACAGCTGCCGTGGTTTCGGCTGACGGATAGGAAGCAAAGCGATATCGAGTTTGAAGCTATGCAGCGCAACTCGGCCTGTCTGGTGAAGCAGTACAGCTCGCAACTCGCAAGGCTCGGAGATCGAGTGGCTCTTATTGGTCTTCAGGACGTCGCGGACAGAAAGACTAGCGGACCTCATCATCAGCCAGAAGCGGTTCACTATCTGAACCTAATCAGCGGATGGCTATCGGCGGAGCTACTGGCCGAAAGTGAGACACAGGGGAGGATGTTGGACCGTGGAGTATATGCTCTTGCATTTGAGGACAACGAAGATCCGCTCGGGCTTACGCTAACCGGGCTGACCGACGCGAAGGAGAAAAGACGAGTACGACTCCGGGAAGCGCTTCAGGCTGCTTCGATCGCGGCAGTGTTCTGCGAGACTCTTGATGAGCAGTGTCGATACTCTAAAGACATTGCCGTGCCATCAGAGGTGTGGCGCGTCGCCGCAAGACTGGGTAGCGAACTAGGCGAATTTCGGAAGACACTGCGGAATCTGGGGTTGCAGGAGAAAACCGTAATAGAATGGTTCAGCGAAGTGTGCAGCGGCAGAACCAACGGGCCTTTCATCGTTTCGGAGTGGATCGGCGAAACAGGGTGGAAGATCGCGGCACGTCGGGCTGGTCTTCCGACGCAAAAGCACAATCTTGTCGCACGTGTGATTAGGGACGGTAAGTTTCTTCACCGTCTTAGCGATGCTGGGGCCGAGGGCAAGACTGAGCGCAAGACGGGAGATGCAGTCGCGGCAGCTATGTTCTCAGAGTTGAAATCCTATCTTGTGAAGGAGCTAGTGAAAAAGGGGGGCACTGCCGGAACATGACACGAATAGTGTTTCTCCCGCGTGCCGAAGAGGGTGCGAACGATTGGCAGCAGAGTGGGAGTATCTTCAGGCTCAACGAGGGGGATATCCGAGCAAATTTAGCGCCCCCAAAGCGGCTCAGAGCAGAAGGTATACCGTCGCCCTGGGCAGCCCGAGACTTCATGAAGTGGCGGCTCGAGGATCAGAAGAGCAGTTCAGGCAAGGAAGGAGCGAAGATTCTGCGTGCACTCGTATTGCTCCAGTTCCTTCGGCTGATGCAGGGCGAGGAGGTCGCATTGCGACCTGGTGCGGAAGGGTTTAGCCGGCTCGCGAGAGTGCTGCTGCGGCCAGCTCACGACCCTGATCATAAGATCACGGTTTGGAAGTCCAGTCGTCCTGAGTTGAAGAAATATCGCGTTGTTGCAGGGAGCACGGCAAGCTGTCCATTTTTTCCGGCGGGCATAATCGCCCCGGAAGACCTGTTCCGCGCTCTTGGTAACGCTGTCGGCCCTTTTTCGCGGCGGCCTTTGGTGGATAAGGAAGGCAACGTAGTGGATGCCGGTCTCGGCGCCGCTTTGGCCGGCTATCTGGGGAGGCTAGCTGACGCACTGAGGGGAAGTAGCCAAGGAGCGAGTGATTTCGCCAATGCGTTGGGAACTTGGAGAAACGAGCTGACAAGCCTTGGTGGAAAAACTCTACCGACGAACAAACTGCCGATGAGTATTGGGGAGTCCGGTGCCGCGCAAGTGCAGTTGGAGGCGTGGAGCGGATCGGTTTCATGGAATTGCCGAGAATGCCAGCGCGAAGGAACACTTTGGATCAATCATTCGTCGAGAGGCTTGGGGACCCCAACAACTGTTCGGGTGACGGCCGGAGGATGCGAGATCCGATGTCCAAAACATCCGGCTGAACCGATCCGCTCTAATAACGGCGACGGCGACGCCGTCGGGTATGATGATCTCGGATGTTATAGAGCCGGTGAAAAACTCTATATCTGGAATGAGGAGAGTGCATTTCCCAAGAATCGTACTGGACCGTCGCAAATAGGGGAGCGCTTCGTCGAGCATCAGTTCAATCTGGTGAGAATCCGGTTGGAAGGGGAGCTGATCAGGTTGGACGAAGTGCTGCTTAATCCAGGAGCCGTCGCGTGGCCATCGAAGGGTGTCGGGACCGACGGTTTGGAAAGAAGGACGGCACCGGAGCCTGCAGATGTTCCGGTTCTGGCCGGGTATGCATTTCTTGTGAAGGGCTGTGAGCCTGATGTTCAGAATCAGCGTTGGGTCATCTCGCTCAATGGTTATTCCGGGGATATTGAGTGGAAATTCCCTTCCGGGCCTCGTTCTAGTCTTTGGGAGACTTCGGCGATTTTAGTTTGGCCACCTCGAGAAGCCGATACGTGGGGAATCGACTATGTAGTTGCCTCGGCTCCGCAGTCCGAGAAGTTGCGTTTCAAGATTATTAGTGAGAGATCGGACAGCAGAGCCTACGACGTATCGGAATCGCGAATGCTCCTAGGACTCTACCGCACTGAGGGCAGCAAAGTTCGATACATCGAATTGGGCGAAGTGACGAAGGGCACATATCGAGCAATGGGTCTCATGAAGGTGAATCGCGGACGGATTTCAGTCAGCAGCGGCGCGCGAGCGGAGGTGGTGATCGATTTCGGGACCAGTAATTCCGCAGTGCTATGGAAGGTGACGGATAGATCACCACAGTTCTTCCAATCTGGAATCGAAGAGATTGCGCTGCAAGAGCGCGCGTGTCGGGTGACCTACTCTCCAATAGAACGTGGTCAGTTGGAACGTGCGGCGGCGGTTCTACTTTCGTGGTATCCGGAAGCACGTAGCCAGCCTTTTGTTCCGGCTTTGCTGGCAGAGCCGGATCGCGAACACGTGGACGGAAAGGCATGCATCCCGCCTCGCAAGGAAGGAATAGCAATTCTGCGGCAATCCGGCGGCAACTTGGCTGGATCGCGCGTCCAAGTCGGCCTGAAATGGCGCGATTGGGCTGATCCACGAACCAAGCAGAGCGTGGAGAGACTGGTTGAGGCTCTACTGATACCAGCGCTGTGGGAGCTGTGCAGGGGGGGCGTCAGCGAATGGTCATTGAAAGCCACCTATCCCTTGGCCTTTGAGACTGAAAGCTTGAACAAGAGGGCCATGTATAATGACATCATCAAGAGTCTTATAACGTCTCTCTGTGGCTCCGGGTTGACGGTCTCTCCACCGGAAAGCCTGAGTCTGTTCAGTGAGTCGGAGGCCGGTGCCGCTTCGCTGCAAAAGCCGAACAGCACTTTTGAGGTCACACTCGATTTGGGGGGCGGAACCCTCGATGTCGCAGTGCTGGTTGGGTTAGCGGGATCGGAACTGTGTGGATTGCCGTCGGGAACCGTGGTTGCCGCTGACTCGTTGGTGTATGGAGGACGCGATTTCCTACGCGCAATCGTCACGGCTTACGGCCGATACTTGCTACCGGAATCGACAAATGAAACGAAAACGGGAGATCAAGCCGCACTTGAGCTAGAGCAACTTGAATGCGATTTGCACGAAGGACGAATCGAAGGCCTGCTCGAGAAGCTGAACAAGGCAGATTTAAAGGCATCTCGAGACGGTAAATCCCCCAATCAAGATCGGAAATGGCGTTGGGAAGCGCTGATTGCCGGGGTGTCCCTGTATGTGAAGCGACTTCTGGAAGGGGTGGTTTCCGCGCGCGTCTTTCGGGGCGATGGTGCCAAAACGGCCGCTCCTATTACGGTCGGATTCTACTTGCTCGGGCAAGGCTGGGAGCTGCTGAGGCTAGGCGAACCAACCTCCGATGTGCGAGGGATCATGGAACGCAGATTGAGGGAAATATGCGCCGCCATTGAGAAGAGTACGGGGGTGAAGATCGCCCAACCCGTCGTGCAAACCCCTTTTGGGGAGGTTGATCCGAAAACTGCGGTTGTGCTCGGTGCGTTGAACCTGAAGACAAGAAAAAGCATTCAATCCGTCGAAAGCTATGCACACGAAACGGAGGATCAGGCCGTCCGCGAGACATTTCTGGGGATGAAACTCAATGCCGACGGGAACGCACTGGCAGCAACGATACCGCTGCGGGAGTTGAGAAAGGAAGCGCGCCCCAAGGCCTCCGGAGATCCGGGGTATGCCGCGCTGCTTGAGGATCTTTGGCAAGAAGTGCCTGAGGACAAAAGGACTAACGTAAAAAATTGGCTTCTGAGGTCTGAGCCATATAGGAAAGCCCGAAGTGCGCCGACAGTCGAAGATGCGCTTATTCTGGAGGGTCAGACTAGCTATGGAAATGCGTGGCCGCTGGCGGACAGACCAAAAGTGAGTTTGCTCGGAGAATTCCTCAGTGAAGTGTGGCGCCGAGCTTGGACCGAATTCCCGCTATAGTGCTTGGGTGACAGAACCCATGGAGCTGGCTCGCTATGGAATCGTTTTGGTCGGAGCATCTTGCGTTGTCAGCTTAGCAATCGGCTTTTTGTTCGCTTGGTGGATCGCCGCATTGCGACGGCCCGCTAAGCAAGATTTGAACCGAAGCGCTAGCTCCCTCGAACAAAGTCAGTCGATCCGAATGGAGAGCGAGAATTCGGCAATCCAGCACTTGGAACGATACGAAAACGTCACGATTGCTAAGCTGAACGAAATCATAAACCTTCTGAACCATCTTCAGCTGGAGGATCTTGCAGAGGCCCTACAAACCAAGAAGAGCGGCTATGTTTTCGCACCAACTGCAGCGATTAAGCCGGAGAGTTCAGAGAAAGCTGGCCTGGACGCACCACAAGCGAGAAAGGAGCCGGTAGAGTCGAGTTTGGAGGCGGGTAGGCTCGACTCAGGCCCGGTATCGTTTTCAAAGGCGTCGGACGTTGGCGAGCGGACCCTCACGCTACTGGATGAGGGTGGAAGAACTAGTGCGATTGCGTCAGTTGCAGGTTTGAAAGAATGGATCAGAACGAGTTGCGGCGGCTTTGTGGTAGAACCGCTCCTTGAGAGTGAGGGCTCTTGGCTTATCGCGGTGGTGAGCAGAATGGACGAGAAATGCGGCGCGGTTTTCCCCGCGCTCGATACAGTGATCGGAGCGGGAATTATATCGGATTGGTTCGAATGCCGGGAATATGACGGGACGCGGGTGTTACAGCGCCGACATGTGATCGGCTTGGCTGAGGCGATCCGAGATCAACGGGGAGAACCCTGGCGCGTAAAGAAAAAAGGATTGATCAGCCGGGAAGCTGCTGGGGGAGGCGGAGCTTGAGGGTCCAATTCGCAAACGCAATGTTAGCTACGGTTGTGCTCGGAGTGATTGCGATGATGCCCAGTCCGCTCTTAGCACAGACAGGCGCAAGCACAGCCGATGTGAGCGCTGACTCGGGAACGCGCTGGCAAGTCCCTCCACCGTGGACACTCGGTCGGTCGACCAATCGGGCCAGAGTCTACCTCGATACGTCTATGAGCGTGCGCGGATTCGTGAAGGCAGAGGAGTATGGACAGCTCCTAGAGAACTTAAAATACGTGCTCGTTGGGGCTGATGTCGATCGTTTTGAGCTAGCAGAGGTTGCCGAGAAGGTCGGAAGCCCACGAGACGTCGCACAGTTTGCGGAATTTGCCAATCCAAGGCTTTATAATGGTCGCGAGACGAATCTGAAAGCTGCGCTTGACGACGCCACGAAATGGAATGCCGGCGAGATTCTTGTCCTAACCGACGGGATTGTTTCTCTGTCGAAACCCGAAAAGGTTGGTCCGGGCGGTAACTCCGCACTTTCCTGCGGAGCAGGTTCGGACGCCGCTTGTATAGCTGCCAGTGTTGCCGATTACATTGGACACGGAAATGGCTTTTGGATCGTAGGGGTGCGTCTTCCATACGCTGGACCGTACTACGTCGAGGAACCCGGCCCGAGCTGTCACCGGGGACAAATCCTGAAAGGGCCGTTTCCGCTTCATCCGTTCTACGTCTGGGTCGGCTCTCCGTCACTCAGCCAGGGCAGAAAAGTGGTTAAGGCGCTTCTGGATTTTGCGGTTACGCGGAAGCTGGAAGCGCTGGCTATTGAAGCCGCTCCTGGGCGGTGGCACGGCTGGGAAGTTGATCGTGCTGTGCGGCCGGAAGAATTGATGCCGAGCGAGAATGCGGCATGCGCGCATGGCGATCTTGTCAGTAACGTAGAGCACAGTAGTGGCAGAATCTGTACAGTGACTGTGAGTCAGCACGCTAAAGAGGGGTGGGGGTTCGCGGCTTCGCGGATACCGGTCCTCGGGTTTGCATTGCCAGTAGTGGAAGTAGGGGAACCCCCATCCGACGTGAGTCCCCTTATCAACGTCGAGCAACAGATAGTTCTGAATGATCCGTCTGTCCATCTGATGTCGAAGCTTGACAATGTGAACGATCGTAGCTCTTTCCGAGGAAATTACCTTGACATTTGCGTGCAGTACGAGGGCGATCTCAGTAGGTCGCGGGCTGGGCGTTCGCTGCTAGTAAATTCCTCCTGGCACGCTGGACGCCCGAGCGAAGAGCCGTGGACCCGGTGGTCCACAGATACCGATTGCAATCCCAAAAGCTTAGATCGGACCGTAAATCTGGACATGTTTCTCCGTCTGCTAGGGGATGAGCTGGCCAGCCAGAACGGTTCTGAAGGTCGAAATGTGACAGAGATTCTTACTGTACAGTATGCAAAATAAGAGTCTCGTTTGAATTTCATCTGGGAAATGTTCCTTGGCGCGCCGGACGAGACGAGATATGCGGCGATTCTAGCTCTATCAGTCGGGATCGTGGGCTTGGCTTGGTCCCTGTCACGATCTTATCAGCTGAGGCGCGCGTCCAATCGCTTGAGGGCAATTGAGCCTTCCGCTGATAGCGAATCGAATTGGGAGCGAGTTGAAACGGTTGTAACTCTGACCTCGTTTCTGCGGATGATGAAGCGTCTGAATCGAGCCCGGCAGGCGGGAAGCAGCGAACCGGAGGCAACTTGGCGAGCGGGCTTTGATCTTATCGCTGACGCGGAGGAACGGATTGAAGCAGCGATCAGAAGCCTCGCATCGGTGGCGGTCTTATTCGGTTTGGCAGGGACCGTTCTGGGCTTTGCCAGTCTTGCAGGACCTTTGCTTGCTATCCAGCGAGGTGTCTCGTCGATATCAATCAGCTCTGAATTGAGTGGCGCGTTTTTAGGGACTCTCGCCGGAATCTTTGGAGCCGCCACGATCCTGCTGGGTGCCGTCCCCGTGCTGAGGAGCGCCGAGGAGGCTTGGCTGAGCGCTGTCGAGGATATCGGTCGCTCAGTCCTTATACCTGCATTACCTCGTCCACTTACGAAAATTGGAGACATCGTCCTCGAGGAGCTCAAGCGTAAGCTGGACGCTGTCAGAGACGCATGGGTGTCTGCCTTAGCGGAACCTGCGAAACTTCTCACGAATCTTGCATCGTCCGCTCAGTCCTCCGTTGGACAACTGGGTGAGGTTCTGAGCGGAATTAATCCAGAAACGCTCAAGGAATTGGCGAGCAGCGCTAGGTCCATGAAGACCTCCGCGAACTCGATTGCGAAATCCTCGACTTACTACGAAAGCTCTATAGGGGAGCTCAGCAAGGTTTCTGCAGAGTTCGAGCGGACATTGGGCGATCTCAAGACTGCTTTCACCGACAACAGCTCAAGAGTTGAGCGAATGGAGCTAACGCTGACAGGCGCACGAAACGAAGTTGAACGCCAGGGCGAGGCGCTCGCAGCCTCACTGAATTCAATGGCGTCAAAATTCGAGAGCCTTGAGGCAAGCGTTCTTAAGCGAATGGAGCAGGAGTCTGGAATTTTTAACAAGGCTGGCCAGACAGTCGAGGCAATAGACGAGCATCTCAAGCAACTTGCAAAGGGTGCGCAGGAACTGTTCTCGAGCACGCGCGATGTGACCGTCGCGGCGTCCGCGCTGAAGGACGCAGTGACGCCGTTGCCAAGCGACCTTGCCACCGCGTTAAACAAATGGCTGACAACCTTTCAGCGGGAGGAAGGTGCCCTGTTCGCTCAAATGCGCGAATCACTCGTGACGGTATCGCTAAGCCTTACCAGAGCATCTGAATGGATCGCGATGACTGCTCAGTCTCAGCGCACAGGTGCACAGATCGCAAGATTACCTGATGATTTGAGGGCGGCGAGGTCGGTCGAAACGGACGCATCACGTAGAGCGGGTTTGAGTGGGTCAGCGACTGACAAATTGTTGTTCGAAGACGAGCAGACGCCACTCCCGCAGGCGGAGAAATCGGGTGCTACTAAGATGCCTCGTGCACAAGCAAGCGATGAGGGACGCCAGTCGGGTGTTGTGCATGGTGGCGAGGCCGGGAACTCGTCGCGGCATTTCTTGTCCAGCGAAATGCCGACACTCGACCTGACTATGGTCGAAGTCGGCGAAGAATCGGTGAACGCGACAGGGAGTGCGAGACCTGATGAGCCGCTGAAAGCTTCAGATCACTCAAAGGGTCTACCTTTGCGTCAAAATGTGGGAGAGGCTGCTGGTAGCGTTAGCTTGGATACCCGCGCGGTCGAAACGGGAGCAGCTTCATTTGAGGCCGCCCGCCCCGAATTGGACCGTGACAATGAGGGAAACTCGTTTCACGTTGCCCTCGACGCGTCCGGAAGGTTGGACAATCCCGATGAGAGAGCCGACTCCAATAGGGAGGAGGCGCGTTCTCCAAAAGCAGAGCCTGGGCGCCGCGGTCTGCTTGCTTGGCTCCGACGTAGGCGAGGGTAACGGTCATGCGCCGACGCGCGGAGGGAGGATTCGGCGAAATCTGGGTAGTAGTGGCCGATGTGATGCTTGCCTTCCTGCTTTTGGTTCTCCTCACGATTCCTCGGCCAAAAGCGCCTGAGAAGAAAGGTACATACGAACGGCCTGCCGCGCTGGGGGAGTTCCTACATGATCTAGATGTCTTGCAAAGGTCTGGCGTTTGCGATTTGGAACCGCAGTTCGCAGAGGTGAATGTCAGCTTCAACAGCGATCTCCTCTTTAAGAAATGCGATTGGTCGCTTACGGATAAGGGCAAAAAGCGCATTGACGATTTCGCTCAGCTATTATGGAAACGGACTTCAGTGCTACAGCGCGTTGAAATTGAAGGTTATGCTGACAGAGTATCCGCCTCCGATTGTTTGTCCCTCGCTCCATTCAAACAATCTGAGCTGAGCGCAGATAACTGGAATTTGCTGCTCTCAAGCTTGCGCGCGATGAGTGTCCAGCAGAAATTAATCGACAATGCTGTGAGCGGGGTGACACAGGATACGATCGACCACCGTGAGAGATTGCTTGAGGCCGTAGGTGGGGGCGATCTTCATCCAAAGGACTCAGAGCATTCAGACAATCAAAGAAATCGCCGCGTGGATATCCGCGTGCACTTTGTTGAAAATCCCCCGACTTCAAAACAGGCTAATCCGTAGTTCAGAATGATCCTTCCAGACTTTCGTGAGTACATCCGGCCAGGGCAGTGAAGGCGAAGGGGCTCCGCAATCAGGTCAGGAAATTGGCGTTGTGCGCGCAGCTGATTGCGATTTTGGTCGGTCAGGTATCGGCATACGAGAGTGGCCAACAGTTCCAAGTGTGTTTCTCGCCACCCCCACAAGGCGGCTGTGATCCGACTGAAACTATCGTCCAGCAGATTGATGCGGCGCGTAAGACAGTGTTGGTGCAGGCCTATGCATTAACGTCTAAGGAGATAACGACGGCGCTGATCGACGCCAAGCATCGAGGTTTGGACGTGCGTGCGATCGTCGACCGAAGTCAGTTGCGCGAGGATCGGAGCGATGCTTTTGCAGTTCAGCGTCTGGCAAGTGGGGGAGTTGCAGTTTGGGTCGATACGATTTCAGGAATTGCGCACAGCAAGGTGATGGTAATCGATCGTAACATGGTCATAACCGGTAGTTTCAATTTTACTTGGAGTGCAGAGCACAAGAACGCAGAAAACCTGCTAGTAATTCGAGACCCTTCGCTCGCTGCTCAGTACGAGCAGAATTGGAATGCGCGTGTTCAGCGATCGCGGCCTCTCGGGACATCTTCGAACACTACGCCGGAGAAGCAGTCGCATCCGGAACCCATCGTGTCGTCCGGCTCAATCGTCGGAAACCGAAAGAGCAAAATCTACGCATGGCCTGGATGTGGGAGCTACGACACTATGTCGCCCGCCAACCGCGTCGAGTTTCGAAGCCGAGAGGCTGCCGATGCTGCTGGTTATCGAGCGGCGAAAAATTGTCCATGAGAGAGCAAGGAAACGGATACTATTGAGGTCCGCTTAATATAGTGACAGTTGCTGGGCGTATAGATTCAACTGCACGAAGGTGCTCAGCGCATTTCCGTTGTAAGTATATTATGTGGGACTCAATAGGAGCCTGTCCGCAGTGTTGTAGCCCTCGTCGCCGGCCATCGTGATCCGGCGCGGCCCGCGAACCGGATGTGTTGCAAGTTTGGCGGGGATGGCTGGTAGTCTAAGAAGATTGTGAAGCATGCAACCCGACCAGCAATCTTCAAGTGGCGGCAGACGTCGCCGGAGCTGATTCTTGGTGCCGTGCGCTGGTATCTTCGATACTCGCTCTCGCTGCGCGAGGTCGAAGAGTCGCTCGCCGAGCGCGGTCTGGAGGCGGATCACACAACGATCTGGCGTTGGGTGCAACGTTACGGTCCCGAATTGGAAATGCGACTGCGCCGTCATCTTAAGCCGACCAACAAATTAAGCCGACCAACAAAATCCTGGCGGGTTGATGAGACATATATTCGAGTCCAGCGCCGTTGGTGTTACCTCTACCGGGTCATCGATTCCACCGGTGTCACCATCGACTTCCTGCTGTCGGCGTTGCGCGATGCTGCGGCGGCCAAACACCTGTTCCGCAAGGCTCTCAGCGATCCATCGCATCCGCAGCCCCGCGTCATCAACACCGATCAGGCCCGTCTCTACGGGGCCCTGGGCCGGCTGAGGACGCTTGATCTGGTGCAAGGCCGCGGCGAACTTCGGGCAAGTGACAATTTGTTCGATTCCCATATGACCTGACAAAACCGAATAGATGACCGTTTTCTAGATTCTTGAGAAGCCGAGGCAGCGATTGCCGGTGGGCTGCCTGTTTTTCGGCCCAAATACCGCGCCAAAGTTGCGGACAATTCCCCCGCACGCCACCGCATCATGGGGTCGCCAGTTCAAATCCCTTTTGCTCCACCATTCAGTCCGCCGCTTTTCGTAATAATTAGAGAATCGCTCGCAAAGCGCGCGTGCGCGCGCGATTCGCGCTTGCGCATAGACCCGGAGAGCGGCTCCTGCGGCGCTATTCCTAAGAATCTGGCGAAACCTATCCGGGGGCGAAATTGGCAGGTCCATCCGCAAGGCAGGCGGCATCGGTATGATTCGCCCCGCCAGGGTATCCTGCGGCCGTCCTTACGATCTTTCTTTCGCCAAGGATGCGCAGAATCGCTTCCATCGTTGCGGCGACAGAGCAATGAGTGTTCACGACGGCAGGGGTACCAAGCCCTTGCCCGAGAAGGAGATCTCACTTGAACACTGATAACGAATCTGTGCCGACCGCATTGGTCAATCAGGGCGGCAAATCCGTAGCGTCTGCGAAAAAGAAGGCGGTCGGAGCTGCGCTGAACGTCGCGCGTCTCGCGAAAGCCCCGCACGACTCGCCGCGGTCATCGCGATCGACGTCCAGTACGGAAAAGCTGGTCTGTCGATATTGCGGCAGCGACGACCTGGCACCGTCCTTCAAGAAGAGACGCGACGCCCGCTGCCGCGCTTGCTTCAAGAAGCGTTATGCCTCGGCCTCGCAGGACAAGAAGACCGCGAAGACTGCGAGGAAGAAGGCCGCCAAATAGTTTAGTCGAGGGTTGGAATTGGATCGGGGCTTGGGCTTTTCGGACCGCTCAGGCCCCGATCGCCGGGTGACTGTGTACTTCCCTTGCTAAACTGCGCCAATGGCGTATGTTACGGGAATGTGGACCGATCCGGTCAGATGGACAAGTTCAGCAAAGGCGTGATTAAGAGTTTGGGGGAAGCGGCAGACCATGCCGAGGGCAGGGCGAGCAGCGCGCGGGTTCATGTGGTCGAGGTCCCCGATGTGCGCGCGATCCGGCGCAAGCTGCATTTGTCGCAACAGGAATTCGCCCAGAAATATCGAATTCCTCTGCCGACGCTGAGAAACTGGGAGCAGGGGAGGCGGCAACCGGACGCGCCGGCGGCGGCCTACCTCCATGCGATCGCGATGCGCCCGCACGAAATCAGTGAGGCCCTTAAGCTGTGATAAGCGAGGTTCCTGCAAGTGTCCCTATACCCGCGGCGAGTCCGGTCACCGCTTCAATGCTGTACGACCTGGTAGCTTGCCCGCATCGCGTTGCTATGGACTTATTTGCCAACCCAGCCGAGCGCGACACGCCGAGCCCGTTCGTGCAGCTCCTCTGGGAACGTGGCTCGGCGCACGAGGAGCAAGTCGTCGCAGGTATCGGCGAGCCGTTCCTCGATCTATCCATATACGCAGGAGTCGAGAAGGAGCGGCGCACCTTTGAAGCGACGGACCGCGGCGAGCCTCTAATCCATGGCGGGCGCATCGCCGCCGGCGACCTGCTTGGCGATCCCGACCTGTTGCGGAAGGAGGACCGGGTACATTGCGGGCGACATCAAATCTGGCGCCGGCGAGGAGGGGGGCAGCGACGAGGGTGAGGGCAGGTCCAAGAAACACTACGCCGTGCAGCTCGCTCTATACACCGACATCCTGGAGCGGCTTGGGCGCTCGGTCGGCCGCCGCGGATTCGTCTGGGATATCCACGGCGAGGAAGTCCCCTATGACTTCATGGCAATCTACACGAAGAATGCGCGCCGGCTCTGGGACGATTACCAAGAGTGCCTTGACCATGCGCGAGCTATCGCGGGCCGCGCAACCGAAACAGTGCCGACCTCCAGCGCGGGCACCTGCAAAAACTGTGTGTGGTACACCGCATGTATCAAGCGACTTGAGGCAGCGAACGATCTCACGCTGATCCCCGAGCTGGGTCGCTCGAAACGCGACGCCATGATCGGCCGCATAGGCTCGGTCCGCGAACTTGCGGAGGTCGCCCCGGCCGATTTTATCGTGGGAGGAAAGACGGTATTTGCCGGGATCGGCACTGCGACCCTCGAAAAACTGCACGCGCGCGCGAAGCTCCTGACCGCAGAAAACGGCAAGCCATACCTTCGGGCGCCCGTATCTCTGCCAGCCGCCGATGTCGAGTTGTTCTTCGACATCGAGGTCGACCCCATGCGCGATGTTTTGTTATCTGCACGGGCTCGTGGAGCGCCGGAACGGGGCGAATGAAAGCGAACGCTTCGTCGCATTTTTCGCGGATACCGCAGGCCAGAGGCGGAGGAACGGGCGTTTGCAGAGGCTCTGCGCTATATACAGGCGTCGCAGCCGTGCGCCATCTACTACTATTCAAAGTACGAGCGGACGATCTATCGGAAACTCCGCAAGAAGTATCCGCATGTTTGTACTGAAGCGGAGATCGAGGCGTTGTTCGACCCGGCGCGGTCGGTTGACCTTTATTTCGACGTAGTCCTGAGGGCGACGGAGTGGCCGACGCGGGACTTCTCGGTCAAAACCATCGCCAACTACCTCGGCTTCACTTGGCGTGATCCCCACCCTTCCGGGGCCGCGAGCATCGAATGGTTCGATCGGTGGCTCGGTACCGGAGACCCGGCGATTCGACAACGTATCCTCGATTACAACGAAGATGACTGCCGCGGCACCCGCGTTCTTCTTGATGCCATTCGAAAGCTCTAATTCAAGTTCCCTAAACAGATCTTGCACGCCTGAAGGTCGCGCTGGAGATGCCGCTAAAGAACTGATCCGTTTACCGCTCTAAAAGTGAGCCACCCCGGCCATAGACTCCGGCAGGAAGCCGGAGGACGGGGATGCTGAAGATGGATCAGGTGCACGTACTGCGACACAAGGTACTGAAAGAGGGGCAGAGCATCCGGCGGGTCGCGCGGGAACTTGGGTTAAGCCGCAACACGGTAGCCAAGTATCTGGATCAGCCCGAGCCGATTAGAAGTTTTCGGCAACCGCGCGAGCGGCCGGTGTGGGAAGCGGTAAAGCCGCGGCTGGAGAAGTTGGTGGCGGAATGGGAGCCGCGAACCACCGGCAAGCAGCGCATCACCGCGATGCGGCTTCATCGGCAGCTGAGGGCGGAAGGCCATCGAGTCGGCAGGACGCTGGTCGGCGACTACTGGCGCGAGCGGCGGCGACAACGCGCCGAGGTTTATGTGCCGCTGATTAATCGCCCGGGCGAAGCGCAGATCGATTTCTTCGAGGTGGTGGTCGAAGTCGGCGGCGAGCGGCGCAAAGCCTGGGAGTTCCTGATGCGGCTGATGTACTCGGGCCGCGAGTTCGCCTGGCTCTACGAGCGCTGCGATCAGCTGGCTTTTCTCGACGGCCACGTGCGGGCGTTTGCGCACTTGGGCGGCGTCGCGAAGCGCTGCGTGTACGATAATCTCGCGGCCGCGGTACGCAAGATCGTCGGCGCGCGGCGCGAACTCACGGGCCGCTTCCTCGCGCTGGTCAGTCACTATCTGTTCGAGTCCGACTTCGCGCGCATCGGTGACGACAAGGGTGGAGTCGAAAGCCGCGGCAAGGCAATTCGGCTTGAGCATCTGACGCCGATTCCGCGCGGCGACAGTCTCGAGGCGATCTCACGCCAGCTACTCGGTGACCTCGATGCGACGTTCGCGGCCCGGCACGATGCCGGCAGATCGAGCAGCGAGTTGTGGGAGGAAGAACGCGCGCAACTGCTGCCGGTTCCGGCCACCAGCTTCGAGGTGCGCAAGCCAATCCCAGTCGAGATCGGCTCGCGCGCAATGGCCAGGATCGAGGGCGCTTGGTACTCAGTGCCGTCGCGCTGGGCGCGCTTGAGCGCGACTGCATACCTGGGCGTGGACGACGTCCGCATCACCTGCATGGGCGAGAGCGTGACGCATCCGCGGGCGCGATTTGGAACTCGCCAGGTCCGTTATCGGCATTATCTGCCCGAGCTTTCGCGCAAGCCGCACGCGGTGCGCCAGGTCGCGCCGGAGTTGAGCGCGGAGTTGGGCGCGCCGTGGAGCGGATTGTGGGGGACTGTTATGCGGAACGCACGGCGAACTGGAAGCGGCGCGCGTGCTAGCGCGCCTGCTCGGCGCGGTCTGCGAACACGGCGAAGATCGCGTGCGCCTGGCGCTGGAAGCGGCCATCAACCGGCATCGTATCGAGGCACCGGATCTCGCGGCGGCCGGACCGCAGATCGAGAACGGCGCGGTTCCTGATGCGCTCGCCGCCTACGTGGTCGAAGCCGGACGAGCCTCTGATTACGATCATCTGTTGCTCGCGAACGGAGCCGCCCATGAGTAACGCGGCGAGCGAGGCGGTGATCCAGGAGTACTGCCGCGAACTCAAGCTCGCCGCGGTGGTGCGTGATTATCCCGGGCTATGCCGGCGTGCTCGCGACGCCGGTTGGCCGTACGAGGATCTGCTGCGCGAACTGCTCGAAG